>CAWBMS010000001.1:0-48055 GCA_963790045.1 Ignavibacteriota bacterium
ATCCCTGGTTCTTCGAGATATTCAGCAATTCAGGGGCGTCGGTATTCACGGTTACGGCGACCGGTTTTTGATATTGTTTCACCAGTCTGCCGACATTGCTTAAGAAATCACGCGACATTTCAGATTCATAAGTGGACACATAGAGATGATTGAATAGAACACCGTCGACATCGGGTAGTTTCAGAGCTTCTTCAAGAATTCTGGTAAAGATCGTGTAATCGAAAATTTCTCCCAGATCCAGTGGATTCTGATGGGCAATCACCCGCGTGTGATAAATTGTTTTCACCGTTTCGATAAAAGCCGGGGGAAAATCAACCAGCGAGAAGCCGAATTTGGCGCAGGCATCGACAGTTAGAACAGCATGCCCGCCGGAACGGGAGAGGACGGCGACGCGTCTGCTTTTCATCAGAGGAAGCCGGATAATTTTTACCGCGTTAAGAAAGTCGATATCGTCCTCCGCACGTATGCGGACATTTATCGCCATGGAACTTGGTGTCTCGGTGGAAAATGTTACTGCGTTCGTTTTAGGTGGACATGGAGATTCGATGGTACCGCTTCCGCGTTATTCTACTGTTGCCGGCATTCCGATTCCGGATTTAATAAATCAAGAAGCTATTGATCGGATTGTGAAACGCACACGCGAGGGTGGTATGGAAATCGTCAACCTTCTTAAAACCGGCAGCGCATTTTATGCACCAGCAGCATCTGCTGTTCAAATGATTGAAGCGATCGTAAAAAACAAAAAACGCATTCTCCCGTGCGCCGTTTATCTCCAAGGTGAATATGATATTCACGATACAGTGGTAGGCGTTCCTGTAAAACTTGGCCGCAGCGGCGTTGAGGACATTATACAAATTAAACTCACACCAACAGAACAGGCAGCGCTGAATCAATCCGCAGCCGATGTGAAAACGAATATTCAAAAGCTTACCCTGTAACTTTCTTTCGTACTTCCGCCTTCTTAAATGAATTACGATTTTCTGAATTTAATTTCTGAATATTGCATTTTATTTGCTCATTTATTATGTTTGTAGCGGTTGCTGGCTATACTATAGCAATAGTTCAAAATAAATTTATTCACTTTATTGGAGGTCGCTGTGAGAACATTTTTTGTACGTATTTCAAGTATCGCTATTCTTGGGCTTATCTGTAGTTCGCTTGCCTTGAGTGGCGGATATCAATTAAATGAACAAAATGCTCGTGCCGTTGGTATGGGCGGAGCTTTTGTCGCAACAGCTTCCGATCCTTCTGCAATTTATTTTAATCCAGCCGGCCTTGCGTTCCAAAACGGAATTAACATCCTTGGCGGTATTAATTTTATTATGCCATCGCAAACATTTGACGGTTCCGGTACTCAAATGGCTGTCCAAACAAAAACGAATTCACAAGTATTCACTCCATTCAATGTATATGGTTCATATCAAGTAAATGATCAAATCGTTGTCGGTCTTGGAATCTATAATCCTTTTGGGCTTGGAACTCAGTGGCCAGATAAATGGGGACAAGCATTAAATGGCATTTATGTTGGAAGTGCTAGCTCAGTAAATGCGAGCATTGCAACATATTATTTTAATCCAACAATTGCCTATAAAATTAATGATCAATTGTCTGTTGGCCTCGGCGTTAGCTATGTCTATGGGACGGTTTCTATGAGCCAAACCAATCCGAGTCCCTTTGGTGGATATTTTAAAAGCCAATTAGATGGAACAGGAAACGGATTTAATGCAAACATTGGTGTAATGTACAAGCCTACCGATCAACTTTCCTTCGGATTATCTTATCGTATGACGACAAAGATCGATTTCTCTGGTAATGCCACATTCACTAATATTGATGTTCCAACTACCTTATATCTTCCTTCCCCCCCATATCCCGCAGGTTTGAGCTATTGGAATGCAGTTTCATCTAAATATCCCGGTGGCACAGGGACAGCCACACTTCCAATGCCGGGAAATTTATATCTTGGCGTAGCATATCAATTGCAACCAGATTTGAGAGTTGAAGGTGATTTCCAATGGGTACAATGGTCCTCATACGATCAGCTTCAAATCAACTTGACACCTGCTGTTACTGGTGGACAAGGTAATAATACTTCTATCAAGAACTGGAATGATGGTTATCTTTTCCGCATTGGTGCAGAGTATACAATCAATGACCAATGGACGGTCCGTGCCGGAGGAGTTGAAGATTTATCTCCACAACCGCCGAGCAAGACCGAACCGATGCTTCCCGATGGCGATCGTACCGATATTACTGTTGGTGGAAGTTATAAAATTAGCACTAATTTCCATGTCGATGTTGCTTATATGCTCGTCCTGTTTGCTGAAAGAAACGCAACAGGTTCAGCACTTCCAGGAACATATAATTGCACGGCACATGTTGCCAGCGTGAACTTCGGTTATAGTTTCTAGTTATTTTTCCTTCGTAAATAAAAAAACCCGTCTTCAGAATTTCTGAGACGGGTTTTTCTTTTTCATCAACTTGCGTGCACTACGAGGCCAGATTTAATTTCATCCGCACGGTCATTCCTGTTTTCGCCTGCGTGTATTTCACTTCGTCCATTAACGAGCGCATCAGAAAAACGCCGCGTCCGTTTTCTTTCAAAAGATTTTCCTTCGCCAGAGGATCAGCAAGATTGTTCACATCAAATCCTCTGCCTTCATCTTTCACCGTTACGACCAGAGACGTTTTTTGAATGACACACCGCAAGTGAACATTTTTCGATGGATCGGAATGGTTACCATGAAGAATGGCATTGTTCACCGCTTCCGTGCAGCACAGTAACAACCGATACATGGTGCCATCATCAAGTCGGAGCAACGCATTCACTTTCTTAAGGAACGTTTCAATATTTTTCACTTCTTTGGGATCACTCTTGCATTTGAATGTAAATTCACGCCGTGGAATATTTCTTATTTTATCGGATTTATTCATGCCCTTGTTTCGACGTACGGATGATCACTTCAATTGCACTATGGTTCACAAATGCAATATCCTTCGTATCAATGACGCGCATAATCATCTTACAATTCAAATTGTTGTCCCATCACAGGAATTTCAATATTGTCCGTATGATTTTCTTTGAGTTTTGCAGCCAATTTTTCTGCCTGTTCAATTTCACCGTGCACCAAAAATACTTTTTTTAACCGTTTCGGATTTATTCCTGTTATATAACTGACCAGTTCCGGCTGATCGGCATGCGCAGAAAATGAATTGAGCACGGCGACTTCCGAATTCAACTTCAAGACATCGCCAAAAATCGTCACTTCAGGAACTTTTTCTACAATCCGTTTGCCCAGCGTATGTTCCGCTTGATACCCGACAATCATAATCGTGTTGTTCGGATTTTCGATATTGTTGGCAAGATGATGCACAATGCGCCCCGCTTCGCACATACCGGATGCAGCAATAATCATACATGGCGAACGCAATCCGTTCAACTCTTTGGATTGATCGACGGTGCGCACATAAATGAGTCGATGAAAGCCGAACGGGATCTTGATGCGCATTGATATGTGCAATTGTTTCCTGATCAAAACATTCGGGATGAATGCGAAAAATATCTGTTGCATCAACCGCCAGCGGGCTATCGACATAAATGGGAATAACCGGTAAACGCCCTTCATCAAATAGTTCCGACAGCAGATACACAATTTCTTGCGTTCGTTCGACACTAAACGACGGCACAATAATTTTGCCGCCGCGATCTACCGTGCGTTGAATCACTGCGGCAAGAGAATCTTTCATTCCATCGATAGGATCATGAAAATTTTCCTCCATAGGTGCTTTCGGAAATTAGCACATCTGCTTCATCCAATTGCTGCGGGTCGCGCAAAATGGGAGCATTCTTCCTTCCCAAATCGCCGGTGAATGCGATGCGTTTCGTTTTTCCGTTTTCTTCTACATCGCATACCACAACGGACGAACCCAAAATATGTCCGGCATCCAATAACGTAGCTTGAACACCTTTTGCCACCGTGACTGGCTGATTATAATTGATACCGATAAATTGGTTCATCGCATCCGTCACATCGAACACTGATACAACGGTTCCACAAGCGGTTCTTTTCGCTTGGTGTGTTTTTTATTCACGTATTCAATATCCCGCTCTTGAATATATGCACTGTCATACAACATGATGTTGCACAAATCGCGCGTAGCATTCGTTGCATAGATCGGTCCTTTGAATCCCTGCTTTACCAAGTTCGGAAGATTTCCTGCATGGTCAATGTGTGCATGACAAGATCACGGCATCGATTGTTTTGGGATCGAAGGAAAAATTTCTGTTGCGCTCGTAGGATTCCGCTCGTTTGCCCTGAAACATTCCGCAGTCAAACAAAATACGGCTGCCGTTGACGGATAGTAAATGCATGGAACCGGTAACTGTTCTCGCTGCGCCTAAAAATCGTATATTCATAATTCTTTCTTGTTTATCGTTGTTGTTGAAAGTAGAAAGAAGAGGCCTGAAATGCAAAAGGAAAAGGGCTAAATTTCTTCAGCCCTTTCTTCGATCCTTATTATCAACATCCATCGTATTATTATCACAAATGGCTTTGCAATGCTTTCAAATGAATCCATGCAAGCGGAGCATTGGAACAAAGTGGAAATTGATTCGCTACTTGTTCATACGCTTGGCGCGCTTTCTTGAAATCACCGAGTGCTTCATACGAACGGCCGAGCATAAAATATGCATCTGCCTTTTTATTCGAAGATTCTATTTTCAAAACCTTTTGAAATTGTGTAACAGCATTTTTATACATCGATTTCGCAAAATACCCTTCGCCCATCCAATAGATGCAATGGTCAGCTAAGTCTTTTCCATTACCACTTTGTAAAAGAGAATTCAATGCTTGTATCGATCCATCATAATTTTTCTCCGCAAACAATAACAGCGCATGGGAATAACGCGCATAAGCTTCTGAGATCGGGACAGCGTCTGAAGTGATCGGTATAACAGTACGCGGCGCCTGTAAAGTTGGACTGGCAAGCAATTCCGACATTTGATTGCCGATCTTTTCATTGTCGGCTTTTAGTTTTTCGACATTCTCTTCCAATTGTTTTTGCCGCGTCAGTGCAAGATATTCTCGAGATTCCAACTCACTAACTTTTTCCATCATCGTGCGGGTGGATGCGAGCAACGAACCGGCATAGCGGGTCATCGCCGTCAGCGAATCACGTAGTTCTTTTGAGGCTTGCGTTGCTTGGGCAAGCTGCTGACGTAGTTGGTCCAAGTCCGATGAGGAATAGTTGTAGTTCACAGCTATACGATGAGGCACCGATGTCACCGGTGTAAAAAATTCATCGCTGGCTTGCATCGGCTCGCGCGTGTAGGCACAGCCAGTCAACCAAAACACGCTGACCAATGCAGCAAAACTATATAATATTTTTTTCATGATGAATGTCCTCCTATTCAATCGGCGGATTTTTTTTCGCTGTAAGAAGATATGCAGAAAATCCCAGAACACCTACAACGATGATCGCCGTGGTTACATTATCCAATTTCGGATGCGATGGTGGTGCGGGCGGTTCTGGAATACGTTTGATGGGATGATAATTTTTCCACGGTATCTGTTGTACAGAATCTATTTGAAAATCGAATTCATAATTTTTAATCAATGATCCAAATGCGACAGGTAAAATCAATCCTACTTGCTGCCCCGCGCTGTGCGTAATATACGTGCGCAAAGCAGCATTCCGGTTATCGGTCGTGGGAAACAAATCATCTTCCACCCATTCTTTTCCGTTGAAGGAAATATGATTGCGCGGAATAACCAGATCACGAATATAACCCAACGGCGGCAGCAACACCGAAGCATTTGTATCTAAACGATCGGTATATAAGTTGTCGGCATGGCGTATGGAAACAAACCGTCCATTCTGATGCAAGGATACTTTATTCCACACAATGTGGATCGTGGAGCTGGAAATATTTTGCAATTGAAACCGTATCGCCGCTTCATCAAACTTGAACTGGATGATGACGCTGTTGTCACGGAACAATAAATTATCTGTCCGCACAGGATACACCAACGAGTAGAGATATTGGTATTTATTTCCACTCCCCGGCGTGAACGACGTCGTGGTCGCACAACCACTCACGATCACGGCAATGACTACACTGCACAACAACAATATTTTTTTTCTTTTCATCTCTTTTTCTTGTAGTTCGTTTCACAACTTGAATCAACCAACCACAATCTCCTTATTTGAGCAATAGCATTTTCTTCGTTGCCGCATAATTACCGCCGGCAAGGACACGATAGAAATACACGCCGGTGGCAACACGAACATGATCTTCATTCGTTCCATCCCATACCACTTTGTAGCGTCCGGCATCTTTCACATCTTTTTCAACTGTCTTCACTTTTCTGCCAAGGACATCGAAAATTTGAACTGCAACACGCGGCAACGATCCGGTAATTTCTGGTACGTCAAATTCAATCGTGGTCGTTGGATTGAACGGATTCGGATAGTTTTGATAAAGCATCCACGTGCTTGGAATTTCATTACGAATATCTTCCGCTGCCCACGGAATAACTTGCGCAATATTGGTATCCACGCTGGCAATTACTTTCACTGAATCAATACTGTTCGCCGATAGTTGCACTGGCAGGCGGAAGATCGGTGTACTGCCGGTATCGATTGGAGTATTATTCACATTATACAAAATAACATTCACAATACGCCCGACACTTTTTACTTTCACCGTCATCATTTGCGCGCGGGCATAGACAAGATCGGCGGTATCTAAAATTGCCGGCTGTTTCAAATAGATCACTGCCTGCAATCCTTTGATCGGAAGGGTGTTATTCAACACAAAACGTGAACCGATGTGTGTCATCTCAATAGCGCTTTGAATATTCGTCGCAACAGTCGAATTGCCATCCGTTGGCGTGGACTGTACTCATCACCGAAAGATTGATCTTCGGCGAAATTATTGAAGCCATCGTTACATCATTTCGAGTCGGATCCCATCCGCCGGCAAGCAAGCTATCGCGGCATGCAATGGCATCACGAATATCGATAACTCCATCGCCCACAGAACCATCGGCATGCACTGGATACATATCAGCACGAATGAAATCATAGCCGGTCAATTTTCGTTTCCCAAGAATATGATCGAGAATCGCTGTGAGATCGCCGATATTTTGTTGATTGTCATGGTTTGCATCGCCTTCAACCAACAATGCTTGCGCCGTGAAGAGCGAATCGATTCTTCCTGGAACTGATGCACGGACTTTGTACACACCAGGCCTGTTACCGAGTGTAATGATTGTCGAAGCAAAACCTGCGGCATCCGATTTTACACTATCGTGCACAATCGACGCAGCAGTATCTAACGCCGGCTTTTGAACAAGTGTAAATGTTACCAAGGTATTAGGAATAGTATTCGCACCTGTATCCTGAACTTGTACAATGAACGGCTTCAGCACATCGCCGATCTGTCCGACTTGCGCATCACCGGTTTGCTTCACAAGGAACGTCGGTTTGCCGATCAATGCAGTACCGGTAAAGCGAATTGTATCTTTTAAGGACGGCGATGTTGCAATAACTGTATAAGCGCCGACTTTTGAACCGAACTTCAATTTCGTATAAGCATTGCCGACGGAATCAGTTCCAACGGAATCTATTGTCAACGTATCGCCCCAAGTTCCAAAAGGTTTCGTCAGGATTGCAAACTTCACGCCGGCACCGGCAACAAAGTTGCCGCCTATATCTCGCACATTAACAACAAACGATGTATCGAGCAGCGACAGAATCTGTTTACTCTGGTTTGCACCCAATTGGTACACAAGCGCTGAAACTGCACCATGCAATGCGGTAATATTAAATGTATCCGAAACACCAAGCAATGTTGAAGTTGCAACTACTTTATACGTGCCGATTTTTTGTCCCAGTGACAAGAGCGTGGCTGCCGTTCCGGTAGAATCGGTTAATGCCCGATAATTACTTAGTGAATATCCTGCCGCTCCGGTCGGGCCAGCTACTGTAAAGACAACTGTATTGTTTGCAACGGCGTTGCTCCCTCTATCCATCAAATTCACTTTCAAGAGTGAATCTAACGACGACATAATCGGTTTCGATTGATTATTGCCGCTTGTGATCGCAAAAATTTGCGGTACGCCATGCGTTGCAGTAAATGTAAATGTCTGAGTCAAACCCTGCAACGACGGCGAACTTGCCAGAACAGAATATTGTCCAACTTTGTTACCCAATGTGAAGCGTGTCTTACCCGTACCAGTTGAATCTGTTGTCACGCTGTCGGCTGCAAATGAAGCGCCGATAGCACTAACTGGTCTCGATGACAACACGAACTTCATCGGCAATCCACTGATGACATTGCTTGCTCGGTCGGTAATGGATGCGCCGAAGACCGGTAACGTTGTACCAATCGTATCGGCTGGTACCTGATGCAAATATCTGATTCAAATGCATCGGCTTGCCCGGTAATGCTGTTGCAATAAACAAGCGCGTAGAATTTGCCAGCCCCGTATCCATTGCCGCAACTTGATATTGTCCGGCTTTAGTACCAAGGCGCAGCCGCGCCGCTACTCTTCCAAGACTATCAGTAACCGCGTTGATAATCATAAGAGAATCGCCCGTTGCCCCAACAGGTTTGCTATTGGTCACAAAGGATATCGATCTGCCTTTGACGCCGTTGGTATCGCGATCCGTTACGACATACGTAAATTGATTCAACACACTGCCGATGGTATCAATCAATGTCGATGCGTACGGCAAAACTAATGCCGCCTTGCCAGGTTGAGCGAGAACACTAAAATATTTTGTCGAACTGTCGATATCAGACGATGAAACTTTCAAAGTATAGATACCGGATTTTTGTCCAAGCCGTAGTATTGCCTGTGCTGTTCCTGCAGAACCGGTTATTGTATCAGCGGAAACGAATGCTTGTGTATTCGCTCCGCCCGGTGCCGAATAAATTTCAAACTTCACATTTACATCGGGCACAAGAGAACTGTCGGATCCTTTCGCCGCAATGACTAACGGTGAAAGTGTTGTATGCACTGAATCTGAACCAGGAACAGTTACCGCTGCAAGTGCAGCAGCCGCTGGATCAGCATAGCCGATAAATATTTTTTGCGGAGACGAAATAGAATCGACCTTCGCCGTCAAATAATACGAACCGCGTTTGCTGCCGAGCTTCATTCCAACTTTCACATATCCGTTGTTATCTGAATACATTATGTTGTTCGTCAACGTATTGCCGAGCGTATCCGTAATTGTCTGGCCCGTCGCTCCGCTTGGAACATTGCTGATCGCTAATTGTACTTTTGCATTCTTTATCACATTTCCATACACATCCGTAATTCGCGCTGCGAACGGCGTTAGCAATTTGTTCGTCTTGCTTCTCAGCGAATCTGCGCCAACAGCAAAGATAGAATCCGGATCGCCTTCATAATTTTTTCTTCCCAGCAGATGCAACGTATCTGTCGCTGTCCATATTCCGGCAATAAATCCTCTTGAGGAAGATAATTGCATATTGCCGGCATTATTCGTCGATCGCTGGCGCCTCCATGTATGACCTCCATCGACAGTACGCCAGAGTTCAAATGCAGTTTTATCGAATCCAGAAGGTAACTTCATCGTTTGCATATTTAAATTGCAACGTACCATTAAATCCAGTACTAACAGCAGGCGTAATGGTAAATGAACGCCCAATTGCATTCATTCCTGACGATGTACTTGAAGTCCTTTGTACGGTCGTTGAGCCGAGCGGCGTACCGCTGTACAAAATGGACAGGCCTATCCCTCCGACGTCGGAAGTATCGGATGACTTAGTAAAATTCACGGTCTTGGAAATATTTCCAAGCACGGCGCCGTTCTCTGTCAATCGTCCTGTTGATGGAGACAACGTCATCGTGCCGGAAGACACATTCATCGTTACATCCTGCGCAACGGAAACAGTTTGAAGAATTGCATAATTACCGGACGATGTTTTGGTCGAATCGCCGCTTAACGTCAAATAGGTGTACGTCTTTGCGGGTACCGTTTGGTTGCCGCCGAAATATTCGAACGTGCCGCCGATCGTATCGGGCAAGCCGGTCGCTGCGTACTTTACTCGGAATGTTCCGATATTATTCAACGTGCCGGCATTCACAAACGAACCCTGTGCGTGCAGCACATCTGTGCCGATGCACAACAGCATCAGCAGAATCACCGGCACACCAATCCTGAATTTTCTTCCGGGACTGCCGCGCCATCTTGTATATAATTTTTTTGTGACCATCATACCGTCACCATCCGTTAATATAAACAATCGTTGTTCGATACTCCATCGAGCTTCGCCGATGAAAGACATCCACATTCTAATCTTCTCTCGCAGCTCCGGTATTCGGAAATGCCAGAGAACATAAGACAGCCCTATCGACAACCATTCTTTCATTGTTTTAAATATTCTATTTCCAAAACGTTCTACTTATTTCATTAACTCAATTAATTCAATTCCAGATCGGTTCCAGAAAAATTTTTACATTCCAGAAACCAATTACTATTACCATAATATTTCGATTGTCCGTTCCTAAATCGACCGCCATCCAAAAAATCGTATTTTGCGCTACTATTTATATTTTCTGCTTTATTCCGATACATCATTTTGGTTGTTTTACGCCAATTATACCGATTTTTATCAAAATACGGCAGTGTACAACGGACTTCTGATGATGTACTTTGCACTTCTGAATGCGTACAATGCACTTCCGATGGTGTACTTTGAACTTCTGAAAGCGTACAACGCACTTCCGACGGCGTACTTTGAACTTCTGAATGCGTACAATGCACTTCCGATGGTGTACTTTGAACTTCTGAAAGCGTACAACGCACTTCCGATGGTGTACTTTGAACTTCTGATAGCGTACAAC
Organism: Ignavibacteriota bacterium; assembly: GCA_963790045.1. Lineage (GTDB taxonomy): Bacteria > Bacteroidota > Ignavibacteria > UBA10030 > UBA10030 > DATKMP01. Next base: position 10,881 of record CAWBMS010000001.1, read on the forward strand.
GCACTTCCGACGGCGTACTTTGAACTTCTGATAGCGTACAATGCACTTCCGATGATGTACTTTGCACTTCTGAGTGCGTACAATACACTTCTGAAGGTGTACTTTGCACTTTTGAAAGCGTACAACACACTTTTGAAGGCGTATTTTGCACTTCTGAATGCGTACAATGCACTTTTATCAAGACACTTTGGAAACTTAACGGACTTCTATGGAACTCCAATAGCCCATAATAAACGTCTGACAAACTCTCACCAATATGAAAATCGGCATTGTTAAATATATGTTCAGCAAAATCAAACATGTGTTCTGCGTTTCACGTTTTGCATAATATTCTTTCATTATTTATTACATCATCTTACTATAATTTTCTTACATCTCTCTTCTTCTTATTTTCTTCCAATAGTTCCTATTCTATTTCTCATAGCGCTCATGCTCCTTAGTTGTAATAATCAGGTCAGGCGGGAAGGAGCAACAACCCGCCTGACCGGCGTTTCTATTTAACTTCCGGAATTAGCGTTGAGCATAACCAATTTCGGCGAATATCCGTTTTCAATTATCTGAAAATAATATTCAGAAAAAATATCCAATGATAGACGGATAAAGTATAGCGTCTCTCGGCACCAATGTATCCAGCCAATGCGAGTTAAGGAGAAATATCTATCTCGCATTTTCTGTTGCAACAGGAGCAAAGAACTCTGACAACGATACACTATCATGGTTTTGCGTTTCATATTTATTTTCTCGATTTATTCATTATTCAAACAAACCGTGAAATCATTATTTTATGTCCGTTCATTATTGACCGACTGTAATCGTTCCGGCGTTCGTGATTGCACCGTTGTTGGAAAGGTTGCCGCTGACGCTAAGTGCAGAAGTCGTTCCTGCTAAAATGAGACCCTTTCCAGTTTCAGCAGCATTGTTGATCAAACCGCCATTACCGACTGCAAGCGTATTAGCGCTCGATACTGTCAATGAGGTATTGTCGTCAACGGTTACTTTATATGCCGCCGCTGTTGCTATATCCACAGTTACAGGTTGCGCGACTGTAATTTCAACTTCGTCTTGTGCAGTTGGCACAGAACCGGCATCCCAAGTTGTTGATAAACTCCAATTGGTTGTCGGCGTTGTAGCGTTAGCAAACGATTTGTAAATGGTGAACCGATCATCAAGTGCAATAGCATTGCTGCTGTTCGGTGTTAACGTTAAAGATGATAGGCCATATAATTGCACAGTTCCAAAAGTGGTTGAGCTGGAAGCAAGGCGAACCGGACGTCCTGCAATTTTATCTGCACGGCTAATTCCATTGCCGGATACTAAATTGACATTCTGGAAATCATTTAGCTTTACTTCTGATGCACCACCCACTTCGCTATTCAGATATGCTAACTGTAGATCAAGTGAATCTGCGGCAGCTCCCAAATTGGAATATGCAACAGTATATGTACGTTTAACAGTGTGTCCAGCAACAGAAGGATTCGTCGTAGTTCCGGTTGGCATCAGATTTGGCTGTGAATTAAGTGTAAATGTACGGCTGGCAACGGCAGTTTTGAAATTCACGTTCGTACTTGCATTGTTAAACGTATAGGACCCTACAGTAGGTGTTTCCCATGTCATATTTCCCTGGATTTCGACTAAGCCATTCGAATTGGTTTGAAAGCTTGGTTGAAGCATACCGGTTCCATTCTTCATTGTCAATGTAGAGCTTGACATAGCAAGAGATTCATAGAGTTTCAACTGACCACCTGCTGCAATACTGAAATCCGTACTCGATGTCTTTGTCGTAGCTCCATTTGATGCACCAATGGTCAGGTTATTAAATGCTAAACCACCTGTTGGCGTGCCACTGATTGTAGAACCAGTAAAGGTAACGGTGCCCGTTGTAGGAGCAGTAAATGTTCCGTTATCAGTAAAATTACCGGCGATGTTAGCATTTGCAGCAGCAGCAAAAGCCAAAGTACCGGTTAATGTCATATTACTGTTTGCAGTGAGCAATGTATTGACATTCGTCGTTCCTGTTGGAAATGTTTTTGTTGCAGAACCACTTAATGTCAAATTATCATACGTAACACCTGCAAGAACATCTTGTGCACTGGTACCATCGAATACCACAGTGCTGCCAATTCCCGGAGAAAGTGTGCCGGTCGAATTTAAAGTTGATGTTGCATCAACCTTTAATGTGATGGCGCCGGTATTCAAAACGCTTGAACCACCGATGTTCAAGTTCTGGCTGATTTCAGATGGAACAGCTATCAATGTCGGATACGTAGAATTGTTACTAACAACGAGTGTCTCGAAGTTTATATCTTTGGAACCTGTTCCAATGGTATCTTTGACTGATGTATTACCTATCGTCACATTTCCATGGATAGTTGTTGCAGCAGTTGCCGCTGTATTTCTGATGCTGCCTTTGATAACGTAGGTACCGGAACCACCGTATGTCGATCCGTCACCGACGATTAAACTTTGTCCCATCGCCATTGTGGCAACAAGAAATAAGGCAACTAAAACTGTTGCCACGTTTTTAAATAAATTATTGTAATTCATGACATTGCTCCTTTTTAAAAAATTATTATTTGTTGTTTTACTTTTTACAACTTGTTTGGCATCGCTGCCGCCGGGTAAATCATCCGGGTGTTTCATCGTGTTTCTCCTTTTTTACATTTCAATAAAATTTATTACGTGCGTTTATCCTTGCTCAAGAATAAATACACCATCTTTGTTTTTTCGACTCCAAAGATGAAAAGCTCGCTGTCGCTCCGTATCGTCCTTGTCCGTTATTTCCTTTCTCGTTTCGTGTTACATTCATTCATCATTCTATTAACTACAAGTCATCTCAAAAATAGTCCTCTCTAATCATCCTTTCGTCATACCCGCGGATTGTAAGCGGGCATCCAGGCCTCTGGACTCCCGACAGAAACAATCGGGAGTGACACAGTATTGTTGAGATCTAACAATCGTGTTTTCCATCTCACTGTCTGCATACTGTTCTTGCGAACCAGACAGAATCTTATATTGATTCTCCCATCGGGAGTTCCAAGATGAAATCCTGTTCCGACTTTTTTGCAAGCACTCTCTGTACTCAGACATCGACATTTTCTTCACCATTATTTTATTTCTTCAAAATCAGGAAGGCGGGCAGGAGCTTACGCCCGCCATTCCTTGTTCGCATATTATTTTTCTCTATAGAATTATGATCTGAGCATCCAATTCCATATTATTGTCCTTCGTTTCATACTTTATTGAACTGTGATTGTACCATTGTTCGTAATGTTACCATTGACTGTAAGGTTACCAGTCGTAACCTGCAATGTACCGGCTGTAACAACAAGACCGCCGCCAGTTTGTGTATTGTTATCCGTTAATCCGCCAGCACCGACTGCAAATGTATTGGCGCCGTTATTGATTGTCAAGGTGTTAACATCGGTGCTATTGGAAACGATTGTTACACTATTTGCCGCTTCAGCATCAGAGACTGTAACATTATGGATACCTGTGATATTAACATCATCATATAGACCTGGGACTGCACCACTCTGATCCCATGTTGAACCTAACTTCCAGTCTGTTGAAGCAATTGAATTGAATGAATAGAAACGATCATCCAATGCAAGTTGTTGACTGGTTGTTAACGTTGCACTCGCGACTAAATTAACATATTTAAATCCATTAGCCGATGTTCCAGTTGTGTATGTTCCTGCAAGTAAATTAGCTTTGGCGGAACCATTGGCAAAATCTCGCAAACGTGATTGAATCGCTGTTCCCGCTTCAGCACTTAAATATCCAAGTTGAATATCGAACGTTGGCGATGTTCCTGTAAAGGTTTGTGAAATTAAACGCGCAACGGTATGGTTAGCCAAATATCCGGTTCCACTGATGGATCCTGGTGTTGTAGTAAGCGTAAAACTCGTAAGCGTACCGCCGGTATATTTTATCGTTGTCGCTTCATTATTAAACGCATACGCTGTTCCAGATGCCATATTGGTACGCGTTACCGAACCAACAATTTCTCCTGCACCGCTGACTGTGCTTGCTGCATTAGCAAATGCCACAGAACCGGCTACTGTTACGTTGCTGGCAAGTGTTGCGTTCCCTGAGATATTTAATGCATAAGCACCACTTAATGTCGCTGCACTGCTTGAATTCACAGTCAAACTCCCATTTATTGTTCTCGCAGCACCAAGTGTCCAAGATTTTGTTCCGTTGCTTAAAATTAAATTTCCATAACTCAAATCAGCAATTGACTGGCCTGCTGTGCTGCTTCCGTAGGTAACGGTTGAACCGGTGGCAAGATTAAATGTACCTGCTGTTACCGTTCCATCAAATTCTGCGGCACCAGTAGTTGTCAAATCCAGTGTTCCACCGCCGGAGTTTGAATAGCTTCCTGAAAATTTCAAAAGATTAGCTAAAGCAGATGACGCAATCGACCCGCCAGTTTGAGTTACACCGCCTGTAAAGGTAATACCACCAGCGCCTGCCGTAACAGTTCCCGCCGTATTGGAAAGTGTGCTGCTAAATGTAATGAGTCCTGCACCGCCAGTAATTGTTCCGGCATTTGCTGCAGCATTTGTAAATGTTATTCCGCTTCCATTGCCAAGAATCGATCCGGTATTTGCAGTAAGAGTTCCGACAGTAAGCAATCCGGTAGTACCTGTATTCGTTATCGTTCCTGCTGATGCTGTTACAGTGGTAATACTTTTTGCACCAGTTCCAGAAAGTGTAAGTGATTTTCCAGAGACAACATTCGTAATTGCTGCAAAGGATGGCGTGGTTGAAGAAATAGTCAGGTTTTGATCAACTGTTAAATTGCCACCAGAATGCGTAAATGTACCAGCAACACTTGTAGTACCCGAAAGGTTTTTTGCACCTGCACCTGATAAGGTTACTGCACCTACGTAAGTCAAGCCCCAGATTGTCTGAGCAGAACCACCAGTATATGCAACAGTACCGCTAGCGTTACTTACATTAAGCGTTCCGGTAGTTGCTGGCGTGCCACCAAGCGTTAATGTGGTCGCACCAATATCATAAGTACTCCCTGTGGCAATCGTCAATACGCCGCTAACGGTGGTTGAGACATTTGCCGTTGTCGTAGCGGAAGTAGTGTTTATATTTAATGTTGGAAAAGTAAGTGTTCCGTTTCCCGATGTACCAATTGTCTGCGCTGCTGTTCCTGCCATTGTTACTATACCAGTAACTGACGTCGCGGCTGCATTCGTAATATTTCCTTTAACGGTATATGTACCAGTTGATGGCTGGAAACTTGCTCCTGAACTGATAACAAAAGTTCCCTGTCCAAAAGCCATAGCTGCAAACAAGACGAGAAGAATGATAAGAGACATTCCCCGGTTTGCGAATGTGTTAGCAAGATTTGTTTTCATGATATTGCTCCTTTGTATAATATGCGTTTTGATTGTAGTTGTTTTTTTATTTACTCGATCATTCTTGCTCAGAGAATAATCATTATCCTTTTTCCGTTGACCCAAGGATAACGGGCTCTTACAAATTGTTGTTATATTTCGAGTTGCTCCTTTGATATGTTGTGATTGATTTTTCATAGTTTTAATTTCCTAGATTAACAGCTCCGTTATTCGTGATTGTACCGTTAAGATTGAATACTCCATTGACCTGTAATGTCGCACTGCTCGAAATGGTAATCGATGCACCGGAATTAACCGTCACATTTCCTGTGGCTGTTGCCGCTGTCGAACTGCTTAATGTCATTAAACCAGTACCGCTGAGAAGCAGTGAACCATAATTTGTTCCGGCTGCAATAGTACCTGCCGTTGATCCATAAAATTCCGTTACACCGCTGCCGCCAATGTATGCATTGCTGCCGTTCCACTTTATTTTTCCAGAGTTGACCGAACTAGAGCCAAACGTTGAAGTGCTATATCCTTGCATATCAAGCGTGTTACCGGCACTGAGAGTCAATACTCCTGTGACAGTGATTGCACCGGTTGCAGTTTTATAATTTGCGATGGTTGTATCGGTTGCGTTGGTGATCGTTAAATTATTATACGTTGTTCCGACAACATTTTGTGCGGCGGCATTATTATAGATCACTGTTCCGCCTGTTAGTGTGTATGCGTTTTGCGTAAATGAACCGCCAATATTCATCGTTCCATTTGCAGTTTGGCTCACGGTTCCTGTTCCGGAAAGATTATTTACAAACGTAATCGTGCCCGTCGATGTATTGGTTATCATTCCGGTACTCGCTCAGCGTTGGTGAACGAAATTGTACCCGATGCTCCGGATTGGCTAACGGTTCCTGCATTGCCGGAAAGTGTTGCGATAGTCAATGTTCCACTGTTATTATTATCAATGGTACCCGCATTCGTGGTAACGGTTGTAATGCCCAGCGGCTGATTGACATAATTCTGAATCGTTCCGGCATTTGCTGAAACAGTTGCAATGGAACTGGACGCCGTTCCTGAAATTCTCAACAGTTTGCCGCTGGCAACTGTTGCCAAAGTTCCAATAGAAGCACTGGTCGTAATCGTTGTGCTATCATTCACCGTCAGGGTACCTGTACCGCTATGCGTCAATGTCGCAATGGAAACCGAACCTGCAGGAACATTCGGTATCGTCATATTGGCATTACCGGTTAACCCTAACACTCCATACGTTGTCGTCGTATTTCCTACCAGCACCGTTTGGCTTCCGCTTGCCGCAGTATAATTCACCGTGCCACCGCTGAATGTCAGCGCAGCAGTGCTCGTGGCCATATAGGAAGACGCTCCACCAACGGTTAAAGTCTGTGTCCCAATAGAAAATCCGTTACCCGTAGCTGTATATGCGGTACCGTTTCCGATCCCCAAGCCGCTGTTCACCGTCGTCGGTGTATTCAGAGTTGTAACACGGCTTCCGGTCATATACAATGCATTATTCAAAACAACCGGATACTTGTTGGTAAGATTGGAACATTGAATACTATGGCTGCCGGCAGTAGTTCCAATGAAAGTTAATGTTCCGGTTCCATTTACCGTTAATGTTCCGGTTCCAGAATTAACAATATTTCCGTTGATCGTTACCGCTCCATTATTGGTGACCGTGCCAGTGTGCGTCCAATTTTGTGCAAGCGATACATCAGCAGCAACAAATAATACAAAGAGAAGGGAATATATCCTTCCAACAAGCCGAGACAATGCACCGACTGTCTCTTGCTTCATACTTCTCTGTATTCTATGTTGTAACCGATTCTGCAATTTAATTACCTATGTTGATATTGCCGTTATTTACAAATCCATCGCCCGTATTGAGATTGCCATCTATTTGAATTGTGGCTATGCCAATCGTAAACGGTGTATTCGCTATTTGTGTAAGATCGCCATGAACTGTTATTGTTGCTCCGTCATTGATGGCCTTAGCTCCGGTTCCACCAACAGTAAGATTACAGTATGTTGTCGGCTTCACTGTTTGGCTTACTGTCCCATTATAATTGATTGTATTGCTGCATTGATTAGCAACCAGGTTGAGTGTCGATAAATCCTGTACCGCTGAAGAACAATGTCGAACCGGGTAAGTTGACAAAGACCGATGTCGTTACATTGGTGCCCGTTAAGCTATTAATCGTATCAATACCATAATTAAACAATGTATCGGGACTTAAAATCGAAACTGTCGCTAATGAGAGAATTGCAGTTGCAGCGATCACTTTATTGCCGGCAATTTCCAACGTACTGCCGGTCATCGTGCCTGCTCCAAAAATTGTATCCAAGGCAGTCGTCAGACTGATTTTACCGCCCGATCCTATCCACGAACCATTGATAACAAGATTACCGGAAAGCGTCAATGTACTGCTGCTATTATTAAATGTTCCGCTGCTATCGATAATAAGCTTTGCGATGGACACAGTGGAATTCAAAACGACACTACTATTTTTTGCAATTTCTACCGTATCGTTCAGCCCCGGTATGCCTGCACCGCCCCACGTTGAAGCGTTGTTCCATGATAAGTTACTGCCTGTCACGGCGGTAAAAAGCATAGCATTCATTGCAGCACCGATGGTAAAAATGTGGCTATCAAGTCCGACTAAAATTGAAGTGGCAACTGTACCGGAATATTGTCCGTTATCGGTTACCGATGCACCGACAGAATTCCAAGTTGATGCTGCCGGAGTATTCCACTCAGCAACACGAGCCAATGCACGTTTTGATGAAGAACTATTCATACCTGTCAGTGAATCCCATGCCAACACGACATTCGCATTTCCGCCGGATGGGCCAGAGATGCTCCAGTATTCATTCTGGATAACAGAACTTAATGGTGATGTAATTTTTGTAATATCATATCCATCGACTGCTGCATTTTTATCAAAGAATTGTGCTGTCCAAATCTGTGTACCAGATGTGGAAGTACTATTAACAGATACATAACCAATGCGATTGCGTCCTGATGAAACTGCGTCGCCAACAGGGAACTGGAAGTTCGATCCGCTTTGAATACTTTTCTTCAATGGACCGTTGACAAACGAACTATTGCTGCCGCCGGAGACTGCATTTGAACTCGTATTCGTAATCGTCAGTGCGTTCGTACTGTTCGTATTGATGTTGCCGGAAGTAAGAATTAATTGACCGCTGACATTTGCACTTCCCGTTTGGAATGTAAGCCCTGCGGCATTGTTGATGGCAAGATTATAAAATGTTTCCGTTACCGAATTGCCGGTCATAACCACCGTTTGCAGTGTCGTTCCGGAAAAACTTACCGCACCGGTTCCCGGAACAAATCCGGCAGTCGTGGTTGTCGTGCTGCTATCGATCCAATTGCCGAGGATGTAAACATCTTTATTGTATTGCGTGTTATCTAATATACTGCCACTAGAGATCGTCAGGTTGCCGATAATTTTCATATCGACACTGCTGATATATTTTGTCGATGAACCGGAGAAAACAACATTCTGATACGGCTTTGTGGTGTTTCCGGGATCCAATGGAAGACGTCCATTAATGCTTCCATAAAACTCAACCGTACTTCCACTCGTCGCTAAAAATGCATCATACGTGCCCGCCGGGAAGATAAATATATTGCTGCTCGTTGCCGAGATACGAATTCTTCCACCGCCGGAAACCTGTCCAAGACTGTGCTGGGTAGTATTTTGAGCATCAAGCACACCATTGATTTTGACAGAAGCAGCGCTGGCACCATTGGCATCAAGCTTTACATTGTGTACCGTTCGAATAAAAACAGGATTTCCGTTTGGTGCTTTGCCATAAGCTGTACCGGTAGTGGTATCACGAGTCCATATCGTACCGCTAAACCAACTGCCGGAAGCAAGACTATACAGTGTCGGCAAACCCGTAAATGCATCGCCGATGGTAAATGAACCATCAATAAAAGTACTACTCGCAAAGGTAAATGTCGGCGAAGTAATTGTTCCTGTCACTGTTGACCACGTTGCCGCAGAATTATCATACCGTTCGACATTTGTCGAAGTCCCAACAACATCCGTACTGACATAGGTGAACGTGGCCGTATTAGTAAATGCATTTGTAAAACCCGACGAAGCAACGTACCAATAATATGCAAGGTAATTATGATTCTGGGCTGTATCGATTGTTGGCTGTATTCCATCAACCGGAATTACTTTTATTGATCCATTCGTATTGCCGTTGGCTGTGAAATTGTATGTGCATGGCGTATATTTTCCATTTGCACCGATAGGATAGGTGAACGATGAAACACCGTTAAAAATCTTCGTTAGACCTTTATCGCTCAATACTCCATTTAAGTGAATTGAATTCGACGCATTAAGAGTACCGCTAATTGAAGCATTCAATCCTAATGTCAAAGCATAATCATCGATGTAAAGATAGCCGTTTGTCAGTTTGATCTGTCCGGTGATCGTCGTGTTGTCGGTCATGTTGACACCGTTACCGGTGTTATTGATTTCGATATTGCCAAAGACTCCGCTGCCACTGCCCGTCATTCCTTGATTGGATGAGCCGACGAAAATCATTCCGCCAGTTGTTGTATTCGGACTGATATGAACAGCATTGTTATTGACATCGCCATATAAATAAATCGAATTGCTGCTGTCGTTCAATGTTCCTGAAGTCAACGTTAGATCGCCGTTTACCACGAGAGTATCGTTCCACTGCTCAGATAAGTCGTATGTCCCGAAGCCGTTGCAATTTCCAGGTTTGCAAAGTTTGTTTTATTCGTGGAAGTACCGGTTATGGTTTGGTCGGCAGTACCAAGGAATGAAGTTGTCTGAGTAAGCGATCGCACGCGGAATCCGCCGACAGTAAGACTGTTCCTTGTTGTGTCGGTATTATTGTTGATCATGCTGCCGCCGATTTCAAGATCGAGTCCGTTTGCATTATAGTAGCTCGATGTACCGCCAATCGTGAGGTTACCCAGAATCGTCGAATTAAGAATTTCTTGTATAGCAGATGCATTTGTTGTCGTATCGAGTGTAAGATTCCAGAATGGACATGAGGCCTGGAAATAAAACAATGTATTGGCTGTTGTCACACTGGATAGACCGAATTTAATCGTACCGCCGGTAACATTGTAACTATCCGGCTCAAGATCAAAATCGTACAGGTGACGAAGTAACGACACCGCCATTAGCAAGAATTAGCGTACCGCCGCTCATCACAAACTTGCTCCCGGTGTTTTGCACTTCAAACATGCCTCGTGTCGTTGTTGCAGGATTTTTCCCATAGACTGTTACAGTACCGCCTGTTTGTGTATAGTTTAATGAACCGGATGTATTGACCGTTCCCCTGCGAATTTGTGAATATACATTTAATGCTCCACTTCCAATAATAATCTCCGGTGTCCCCGCAGTCGCATATACAATATTATTTGCATACGAAGAAGAGCCGACATTCACCGTTCCATTTAAAACTTCCAAACGTCCATTAAGAGCTAAATCTGCTGACGCCGATCCCGTTGCAATATTTAACGTACCGCCGTTTGCAGAAAGACTTGCTGTGGTAGGAATAGTAAATGCTCCCGTAGAAACAGTAACAGCCGTATTTGTTGTCAACCGGAATGTTCCGTTCTGCAATGTTATACCGCCGGAACTTATTGAAAAGTTCGTTGGATCGATGTTGACATTAAGAACGGAATCTTTTGTCGTTCCTTTATTGACAGTAATGGCATATAATCGTGTTAGTGTCGGTGTCGAGGTACTTGTAAGAGATTTGCTGAACTTACCAGTAAATATCAAATTACAATAATTCGTGCCGCTGTTAGGATTCAAATCGAGCGTTCCATTATTCGTGATATTACCATAGACGGTTAGAGTATTACCAACAGTACTGCCGCCATTTCGAACTTGCAATGCACCACCTGCAGCAATAACAATATCGCTATCGGCAATAGCATATTGCGGAATACTCGCAGTGCTATTCATATACTGTAAAACGCCATACTGATTGATTGAAAGAAGCCCGTGGACTTCCAATGTTGTCGAGGTTGCACCGATATTGAGTTGCGTCGTTCCGCTGGTCGTGCTTGAACTACCTATAGTAAAATTCTTATATACTTTCAAATTTGTATTCGGCAACGAGATCGTCAATCCACCGTAGGGTGATGTTTTTAAATTGCAGTACGTCGTAACACTCGCCGGCATAGTAAAAGATGATCCCGAAGACGGCTGATAATATTCTACTGTGCCGCCATTGGCTCCAAGGAATCCGCCCCAATCTCCGCCGGGGAACGTGGCACTTGCAATTCGTAAGGTTCCGCTGCCGGTTGTTGAATTATTGACAACCGTACCAAAGTATGCCCGGTATAAGTTTGAACATCAAGTGTCGCACCCGGTTCAATAGTCAAATTGCTCGATGCTGCATTATTTGCAGCAACATTAACGGTATATCCATTACAAATATATACAACCGTGGAAGAGCGACGGAGTGATTGTTCCTGCACCGCCTCCTCTTAATGTTGACCATGTTAGCCGCTGTATCTCCACGAACCATTTGCAATACTATATAATGTTGTAATCGTACCAAATGCCGTTGACACACCGCATGTAAATTCACCATCTAAATAACTTACACTGCCAAAATGAATTTCTCGAGGAGACAATGTTTCCAAAACTGAATCAACTGTCGTGTTCCAGCTTGGCGCTTGATACACGGCAGGAATAAAACTGCTTTCCGTACTTCCATTGGGAACATCAGGAGTACCGCTGTTATAATAGTAGATTTGGAAAACGCTATTATTTTGAATTCCGGAAAATCCCGTGCTCGTTGTTTTCCAATAACATCGAATCGCTTTAGTCGTATCTTGTTCAAGCGGCTGTTGTGATGGCACCGTGCGTACCGCAATGGAACCATATTGTGCCGGATCGGAAGTAAAATATATTTTTGCAGGATGATACCTTCCGCTTGTTCCAATCGGATAGACAAACGTTTTTGCCGTCGTCCTGAATATCTTCGCAACACCACCGTCACTTGCAATGCCGGTTGTCGTAATCATGTGCGTCGCATTATAGCTCTGTGTGGTTGCCATATCGGTATAGACATTGGCACTTGTATCTAACGAAAGCGAATATGATCCGATGTTGAAGTTCGTACTGTTGACCAATCTCAAGTTTCCGGTTACTGCTATATTCGCATTCAATGCAACACTTGTGGTGCTGGTACTATTAATAATAAGATTGTCAAAAACCCCGGTTCCATCACCGCCTATAGTTTGCGCCGCCGTACCATTTATTCTGATACCACTGGTAGTTGTACCTATCAAACCGACATGCTCACCGCTATTGATGACACTTCCACCCACGTTGACGTACTTGCCGTTATCATTCAACGTTGAATAGCTATCGATCAACAAACTATCCACGGTAAGGTCATTGGTAATCAATGTAACAGATGAATTTGTAATTCTTAAAATATTCAATGTACTGCCGGTAATGGTTCCGACATTACTAAACGTTTGGTCCGTAGCTCCGTTAAATGTTGTCGTTCCGGTTGTCGATGGTGTATAGGTTCCACCGCCGGTAATAGTAAAATCGCCGCCGACACCAAGATCAACCTTATAGGTATTTAAATCCAACACACAATTACTACCGATCGTTAAATCGTTCAACACCGTTAATGGGCTTGGTAATGCCCATTGCATTGTTACCTTACCCGTTCCGCTTCCTCGAGTAATATTCACATTATAAAGCGGTACAGTAGAGTTACAAATATATGCTGAACTTATACTTGTAAGATTGAAATTAATTGTGCCTCCGGTAACTTGATAATTTCCGCTTTGAGCTTCTACATCGATAATATGTGTAATAGTAGTATCGCTGCTGGCAGTATTTGTAAAGTTCATCGTTCCGCCGCTCATCACAAAGACGGAATTTGTATTGCTTAAACTAAACACGGTATCAGCTGAGTTTTGACCACTCAAACGCATGTTGACTGTTCCACCGGTTTGCATATAGCTCATCTTGTTCGTTCCGCCTGTAAGTGTCCATATCTGGCTGGCATCCAACAAGCCGGTTCCGCCAATATTCAACACAGGCGTTCCCAGAGTCCCTAATGTAATACCGGAAGTTTTTTTTGTGGTTAATGTTCCTCCCGTAATTTTTAATGTTCCATAGACGGTCAGTGCTTGATAGTATATCCCGTTGTTCCCTGTTGATGTCTCGACATTGGCTCCGTTAATCCATAATCCGGCAGTAGGGATAATATTAAAATCCTCTCCACCCTCGGTCAAAGAATGAATGACAATATTGGTATCCAATTTCAATGTACCGTAATGGATAAAGAGCGCTTTGTAATAGGCACCGTATCCAAATCCTTCCGGAAGTCCCATATTCACGCTGTTACCCTGATCATTTGGAGCGTAAAGAGCAAAGTGACTCGTATCGGATGAATTTACTTCTAAGATGTAGGTGTTGTCCGTTCCCTTTTCTTCAACCAGTCTATAAAAATCTGTTACACCATTACAAGTAACGGTATTATTGGTGGCACCCTTGAAATACACTTGAACTGCACCCAAAGATGTTGTTGCAGTATAGTATGCAGTTTGCACAGGCGATGTTTGCACTGTAAACCGAATCGAACCATTATTGGTCAAGTTCCCGTACAAATACAATGTATGAACAGGATACGATGCGGTACTTGTTGCCGTCGTCGGATGGGGAATGGTTTGAGATGAAGCAAAATTATTTACGTTTACATAACAGCCGGCATCGACAGTAAAATCTCCATACACCGTCATATTGATAAGGTTATTGGATGAGGTTGAATTACCGAAAGAAGCTGTATTCGATCCTGTTGAATAATTTTTTACGTTGAAGTTTCCATTGATCGTGTACGTCGTTGGATTTGCTGTTGCAGGCAGATACGATGTAATTGCACTCGTCGATGTATTCGAGATAATTAAATTATTGTATGTTGACTGTGTCGTACTTAAACTTACGTTGTTAAGATTATAATATTCAATCGTGCCGCTGCCTGCCGCGACAAAGTTTGTGAACGTTCCACCGGGAAAGTTATTGGAACTAGGCATGATTTTTCCCTGTCCGGTTACTGTTCCCAAATTATGTCCGGTTGTCGATTGAAGATCAAGAACACCTCCGGCATTCATCGTTAACGAAACGACTTGCTTAGTATTGGCGCTGATCGTCACTGTCCTTCCGTTAAGAACAATGACATTATCCATTGAGGTTGGAATTCTCGGATTTTTCAACAACGAACCGGAAGGATCAGTTGTCCATGTCGTTGTCCTATCCCAATTGCCAGATTGATAAGAATACAACGGCTTGATGGCTGAGATACCGATCGCGAAATATACCGGTAACGATGAGACCGTTTGAACTGAGGTTACCGATGCACCGATGTTCGTGCCGCCAATGGAAGAATATGTTCCTGCTTGCGCAGTGGATTTTCCTATAACATTCGTCGGTATCAATCCGCTTTCGGTAAGTTGAATCGTTGCACTGGTAAAATTTCCGCTTGTGGTTTGCACATACCAATTACGTGAAGCAATACTTGTGATCGTCGATCCATCACCTGTCGTTGCACCAGTTGGGTTTTCAGTTACTTGTATAACCGGTGCTGTTGCTCCTGTCCGAATATTTACTAAAGCCAACGGTTTGTAATTCGAAATATCTCCTACAGGAAATGTGTATGTCGTTCCATCAGATGTAATGTTTGTTGGCAACGTCATCGCCAATGGACCATTGATGTATGATGTGGACAACGCACCTGTAATACTTCCTGTATTCGTTATCGTCAATAAATTTGTGGACGTTGTTGTGAGAATACCAGAGGTAAGTGTAAGCGTTCCGGCAACCGATGCAGGAGCATTCAAAGAAATGCCGCTTGCATTGTTAACGGAAAGATTATTAAATGTTGAAGCACTTGTACCGCCAATGGATTGTGCACTGCTGCCATTAAAGTTTATTGTTGAAGTTGACGGAGCAATCGTCGTTCCATTGTTTGTCCAGTTACCGGTAATTGTTGTTGTTCTGGTTGTTGGAAGAGTGTTTGTACCGCCACCGCTAAATGTGAGATTATAATAATCCGTTGCGTTCACTGTTTGGTTACCGGTACCATTGTAATTCACGGTATTACCTGTTGCAGTGGCAGTGAGCGTAGTAATTGTGGAAGTTCCGCCGATGTTCAGTGTGCCGGTATTTGTCAAGCTACCCGCTCCTGATAGTGCAGTACTTGCCGTAACGGTTCCATTGTTAGTAAGAGTACCTGTGACACTGAGCGCCGTAGCAACTGTTAATGTTCCGCTGCTTGTGTACGAGCCACTTACCGTCACGCTTGGAATGGAAGTGGTCGCACTCCCACTTATAGTCTCCGCAGTCCCAGAAAAAGTGTGTGTACCTGTTGTGGCTGTGAAGGTTCCGTTGTTCGTGAAGTTTCCAGCAAAGCCGACTGCGGCCGCTCCGCTCTCAGTCAGCGTACCATTATTTGTGAAATCGCTACTGAATGTTAAGCCCGCCGCCGCGCTTTCTGAAATAGTTCCGCCCGCGTCGATCGTCACGGCGCCTGTGAATGTCCTTGTATAGGCAGTAGTGAAACTGAGAGTGCCGTCAACGGTAGTCGTGCCCGTAACGGTCGACGCAAAATTACCTGCATAGCTCAGAGCTGTACCAGCGCCAACACTAAGATTGCCTCCGATGGTTCTTGCTGCTGTCTCGGTCCATGTCTTTGCTCCGGTACCACCGGAAATTCCCAGATTACCTCCATAGGCTTGGTCTTTGATCGCCTGTGCACCTGCCCCAGTATAATTAACGGTGTTTCCAGCTGTACTAACAGTAAACGTAGTGATCGTGAATGTAAGCGAACTGATGATAACCGTGCTTGTGGAAGTGGCATTATTCAAGCTAGTGATAGTTCCAGTGTTTGTTACATTCACTATGCCGCCAGCGTTATTGGTAATTCCTGGAATTGTCCCCGTGCCACCGCAGCCAACTGTACCAGTGTTGGTAAAGTTCGCAAGTGTAGTGGTGTTGGTACCGCTCCCCGTGATCGCTATCGTTCCTGCATTTGTAAGAGCGGTAATTGTGAATGTCCCGGTCGTTCCACCGAGATTCAGCGTGCCTGTTGCGCTGTTGGTGAGTGTACCCGTTCCGGCAAGTGCGGTGCCAACAGTCAATGTCCCGTTGTTTGTTAATACGATTGTTGTTACAGTAACGCTCGGAATAGTTAATGTCCCACTAAGCGACTGAGCGTTGGTGCTGAATGTATGGACGCCTGTGCTCGCGGTAAAAGTTCCACCATTATTTGTTATCCCTCCTTTAAAAGTAGGAGTGATAGCAATAGTTTCATTCCAGTTGCCAGTAGAACCAATCGTAACGAGACCGGTGAATACGTTCGCCCTGGCGGTAGTCTGCATGGTTAATGTGCCGTTTACGGTTGTGGTTCCGTTTACAGTCAAGATACGCGAACAATTAATTGTGCCACCGGCATCTATTGTAAGTGCGCCGGTTGTGACATTAGCCACAGTGGCGGTAAGTGTGCCGGTGACTTCCACAGTGCCGGATTGAGTTATAGCTGCGCCAACAGTAACAGTAGCTCCGCTGACAATTATTACATTATCCGTTGCTGCGGGAACTGCACCTCCAACCCATGTTCCAGCAGTTGCCCATGCACCACCGGTTGCGGTACTGCTGATTGTTGCAGCCATTGCTGTCGCCCCAAGCCCAACAATCAGCACAACTATCGTCAACAGAACGATGAGAAATCGCAATATGTAAAATTTCTTTTTCAACATTGTCAATCAAAAATTATATCGAGAATAAAAAGACACATCGTTTTACTATGCTGCAGCAACATTGCCGGCAAAAGAATCAAGGTGTGTCTGTTGTTCGCTTGCCAGTACGGTCAAGAGAGCGTTCTTCATTGATGTCTTGGCAATAAGTCCATCGGCAAATAATTGTGCATTGCGGCGATAAAACTCGCCAGGATCCATCGACAATACAAATACTTTAATCGACGGCCAGCGGTTTTTAATTTCCTTCGTGGCATCGATACCGTTTTGTCTCGGCATGTGAATATCCATCAGCACAACATCGGGATGCAGTTCGTTCGTCAACGTAACGGCATCGATTCCGTCGCTTGCCGTACCGACAACTTCAATTCCGGATTGTGCATTGAGAAATGCCAGTAGAATCCTACGAAAACTTTCGTGGTCATCGGCAAGTAAGATTTTGAGTGGTTGCATAATTGTACATCCCTATTGTGGATTATGAGAGATGTTGATTTCTGAGTTTATTGGTTCAAGGGGCGCCTGCACGACAGTTGCCGTGGAAACGCAAAAGGTTGCTTCCAACGATGGCTTGAGGTACCGACTTAAGAATAAATCCGTCTGCTTTTGCCTCGATCGCTTGTAAGCGATACACAGGATCATCATGCGATGTGGCGATATAAATTTTTGTTTCCGGCCAGCGTTGTTTGATGATGCGTGTCGCATCGAGTCCGTTCATGCGCGGCATCGCAATATCCATCAACACAACATCGGGAAATAATTTCTCGACTTGCTCGATCGCTTCACTGCCGTCATTCGCCTCGCCGACAACAGAGATATTCGGTAACTTGCTGAGAAAGGAATGCACCACACGTCGAAAATCGCGGTGATCATCAGCAATCAATACTTTTAATTTTTTCATTACACACTTTCCATCTTTGGATCTATGTTTTTTGCATCAGAAAAATAAGGAATAAGAGAGAATTACAAATCAAGCGAAGAGCGTAATTCCGAAAATACTGCGTTCTACGTAGTATCTACGGTCTTTACCGTAATAGCGGTATTCTATTAATTGTTATGTACAGTGGAAGAATTTCCACATTGGAATGAATGTCAAAAAAAGTCACAACAACGTTCTTGAGCAAGACGAACATCAATCGTTCGAACATCCGAACGATTGGTTTGTACTTGAAGGCATCTCAGCTTTGGTGGGAAGTTCAACCTTGTCCGTATTTTATGGAAAGACAACAACCAAGGATTAAAGCCATATTAAAGCCGTTTCAGAGCCGTTCAATATCCGCTCCGTCTGTAACTCCCCTTATTTCGTTGTCCTGTCATTGTACTCTCATGATACTCTACCCTCGTTGTATCCACAGATCAACCACGCTGTATATACGATGGATCCTCTATACACCCACAGAAACTTCTCGCAAACCATTCATTCCTTTTCGTCGAAGACAAACTTCATCAACGGATGAGAAGATCGGTCGAAGGAATTAGATTGAACTTGAACGCAACAGCAAATCTTTTTTATGCAGCGCAAAGCGGATTAAATTCGGCGCATCATGAATATCGAGCTTCTGCATAATATTGGTACGGTGCGTATCCACGGTGCGCGGACTGATGAAGAGCCGTTCAGCAATTTGAGAATTGTTTAACCCCTCAGCGATGTAATACAGAACTTCTTTCTCGCGTTTGGTGAGAGGTAAATCATCGTCGATGTTCGTATCGTGAGGAGCATTGGCTTTTTGAAGATATCCATTCAACACTAAATCAGAAATTCGTTTGCTGAAAAACGTTTCCCCTCTGGCAACCGCACGAATTGCCATGGCAAGTTCTTCGCGCCCGCTGTCTTTAAGCATATAACCGTTTGCACCCGATTTCAGAATTTGGTACACATATTCTTCGTTATCGTGCATCGTCAGCACCAAGACTTTGACAGAAGGCATGGTGGCACAAATTTGTCGTGTCGCATCGATACCGGAAAGTTTCGGCATCGACAAGTCGATCACCAGCACATCGGGTTGCATTTTTTTTGTCATTGCCACGGCTTCCTCGCCGTCGCTCGCTTCACCGACAATGATAATTTCTTTAAATGATTCCAACAACTTGATCAGCCCGCTTCGTACTAATGCATGATCATCAGCAATTAAAATTCTGATTTTATTCATACCTTCTCTGCCACCAAAGGAATTTCCACACTCAACATCGTTCCGCTTCCCACGGTCGAATCAATGATAAATGCTCCACCGAACGATGCCGCACGTTCACGCATGCTCACCAACCCGATACCGCTTTTTCCTGTTGTTTGCACTTGCGGCAGCACCATGCCGCTGCCGTTATCTTCAACGATCATCCGCAAGACGTTGTCATGGCAAATGATTTGGAGATTGACTTCCGTGGCATGAGCATGCTTGGAAATATTATTGAATGATTCCTGTGCAATGCGGTACAGTCCCACTTCTATTTGCGGATCCACTCGCTCGGTTAATCCATGCGCATAAAATGTCGTTTTGATTCCCGTCCTGTTGCCGTATTGTTCGGTGAGCAATTGCAACGCAGGAATAAGCCCGAAATCTTCTAAAACGCTCGGCATTAAATTGTACGAAAGCTCGCGTGCTTCTTTCATAACGCTGTCTAATAATTCTTTCATATCGCGAATGCGTTCACGTTCTTCATCGGTCGCTTTGATGGTATCTTCCAGAATCTCAAGATTAAATTTGATTGCTGTGAGCATCTGTCCGAGCCCGTCATGAATTTCCCGTGCAATACGGTGGCGCTCCTCTTCCTGCACAGCCACCCGGACAGTGGAAAGGGTCACCATATCTTTTTCCCGTTGCATCAGTTCATGATACAACTTCACGCTTAAAACAGGAAGCGTATACTGTTCGGCTATCAAATTCAATTCGTGTTGTTCGTTAGGCAATGCGCGTTGTTCTTGACGGTACCCTGCCAACAGCATTCCTTGCGGCTGGTTGCCCGTTTGCATCACAGCAACACATACCGCCTGCAGTGCTTCCTCTTGTACAAGTTGATGCAGCGAGGGAGGAACGAGAAATCCGATTCGCTCGGGATAAAACATCCGTGGTCCTTCTCCGTACAGCGCTTGATGCAATTCAGCATCCAATGGAAACGAGTCCGTGGGCCGAAATACAACGTTCCCTTGCATCGCGCACCATCGACCTTGTTTTCTTCCATCATCGATTAAGAGAATCGCCGCAACATCAGCGCGTGAACGTGCAATAATTTTTTGGAGAATGGTTGAATAAATTCTCTCGACATCCAACACCTCAGAATATTTTTGTTCACGTTCGTTCATCTTACCCGTTTATCAATTCGTTCACGAACATCCATTTGCGATCCCAAATGAGTGATCGATATTGTGCACGACCATTCTTCTGCACGCTTCATGGAAAATAGACCACGCTTGCAGTAAAAATTATTTACCGATTAACTGTTTGTATGCTGCCGCACTTAGCAAGGCACTCATTTGGCTTTCATCTGCTATCGATATTTTTGCGATCCATCCTAATCCGTATGGATCCTTATTCACTACTTCAGGATGATTTTGTATTTCTTGATTGACTTCCACCACTTCTCCTGAAACAGGCGCAAACAAATCCGAAACAGCTTTGACGGCTTCAATGGTTCCGAATGACTTTCCCTGTTCAATTTTTTTGCCGACCGCAGGGAGTTCCACATACACAATATCGCCGAGTTCACTTTGTGCATACTCGGTAATGCCGATCCAGCCCAAAGTTCCTTCAACACGAATCCATTCATGCTCTTTTGTGTAGTTAAGATTTTCAGGAATGTTCATGAATATCCTCATATATTCAAAGTCAAAAATAATCGGCAATTCACAACTACAATGCTCTCACTTTTTTGCCCTTGAGAATTTGCATGATTTACTCATCAAACGCAAATGTTTCAATAAATTTTGTATCGAAAATTCCGCTTTGGAATTGTTGGTTCTGCATTAATTTTTTATGGAACGGAATCGTTGTCTTAATGCCTTCAATAATAAATTCATCCAACGCGCGGGACATTTTTGCAATCGCTTCGTCTCTTGTCTTCCCCTTGACAATCAGCTTTGCAATCAGTGAATCGTAATACGGGGGAATGACATATCCTACATAGACATGTGAATCGATCCGCACACCGTTACCGCCGGGAAAATGCAAGCCGGTAATTCTTCCTGGACTTGGCCGGAAATTTTTACTCGGGTCTTCCGCATTGATGCGGCATTCGATGGCATGCCATTGCGGCTTTGCCTGAATTTTCTTCAACCGCTCGCCTGCCGCTACTTGTAGTTGTAATTTTAAAAGATCGACGCCCATCACTTCTTCCGACACCGGATGTTCGACTTGAATGCGCGTATTCATTTCCATAAAATAAAATTTTTTATCTTCATCGAGCAAAAACTCAATCGTGCCGGCGCCGAGATAGTTGACACTCTTCACGCCTTTGATTGCCGCCGCTCCCATTGCTTCACGCAATTCCGGCGTTAAGGCAGGTGACGGCGATTCTTCCAATAATTTTTGATGACGGCGCTGAATACTGCAATCACGTTCGCCAAAGTGCAGCACCGTTCCAAATTTATCCGCCATAATTTGTATTTCTACATGGCGCGGACGTTCGATATATTTTTCGATGTACACCGATGGATTTGCAAATGCGGTTTCCGCTTCGTGGCTTGCCGTGAGGTACGCGTTTTCCAATTCATCTGCAGAACGCACGATGCGCATGCCGCGTCCGCCGCCGCCCGCTGTCGCCTTGATGATCACAGGAAAACCAATGTCCTGCGCCATCGTTGCTGCCTGTTTCAAATCCGAAATAACACCGTCGCTTCCCGGTACCACCGGCACGCCGGCTTTCTTCATCGTTTCTTTCGCAAGCGCTTTATCACCCATCGCTGTAATTGCATCGGCAGAGGGACCGATAAAAGCAATGCCAGACGAGGCACAAATATCAGCAAAGTTTGCATTCTCGGAAAGAAATCCGTAGCCAGGATGGATGGCATCGGCATTCGTTACTTCCGCAGCTGCAATGATACGCGGGATGTTAAGATAACTTTCTTTGCTTGGCGGCGGGCCGATACAGACAGCTTCGTCGGCAAAACGCACATGCAATGAATCGCGGTCGGCTTCCGAATAGACAGCAACGGTTTTAATGCCAAGCTCGCGCGCAGCACGAATCACACGCAATGCTATCTCACCGCGGTTCGCTATTAGAATTTTTTTAAACAAGGAATTGTAACAATAAGCATGTAAAATCCGTCTATCAGGATTTTTCAATCAAGAATAACGGCTGGTTATATTCGACGGGCTTTCCGTTTTCTACTAAAATTTTTATAATCGCGCCATCGGCATCGGATTCGATTTCGTTCATCAACTTCATCGCTTCCACGATGCACAGAACGGTTCCAACTTTCACGGTTTGACCGATTTCAGTATAAACTTCGGCATCTGGCGCAGGCGCTCGGTAAAACGTTCCGACAATGGGCGAGCGAACTTCATGATAGTGCTTCCCATTTTCCATTGCTGCAACAGACGCTTGAGGAGTTTCAACGATTGCACTCGCAGTAACAGTCGTTACCGGCGGCACAGCAGGAACAGAATGTGGAACTTGCGAAACAACTTCCACTTTGCGATTGCGCGCAACACGTATTTTCTTCCCTTCTTCTTCCAACTCTAACTCGTCAATCTCGCTGTGCTCCACGAGCTTGATGATCTTTTTCACATAGGAAAGGTCCATAGTCATTCCATTCTCTATCTGTGATTTTTCTGATCCCGTCTTTGTCATGTATTATTTATTCACACGTTCTAAATACTTGCCCGTGGTAACATCGACACGAATCTCATCGCCTTCATTAATAAAAAGCGGTACGTTGACGCTGGCACCCGTCTCAACAGTAGCCGGTTTCAAAGCACCGGTTGCGGTATCGCCTTTAACGCCGGGAACGGTCTCAATAACTTTTAATTCCACATTATGCGGTAATTCTGCGCCAACAACGACGCCTTCAACAATGTTTAAGACAACGGTTTCACCTTCTTTTATAAACTTTGCGCCGATGCCAAGCATTATCTCCGAAACAGGAATCTGTTCGTAACTCTTTTTATCCATAAACTGATAGCTGTCGCCGTCATGGAACAGGTACTGGTATTCGTTTTGTTCAAGACGCACTTCTTCCACCTCTTCACCGGAACGATACCGTGTTTCAGTCACGCGCCCACTTTTTAGATTGCGCAACTTTGCCTGAACGAATGCGCGTAAATTACCCGGTGTGCGGTGAATGTATTCTTCAATTCGGTGAAGCTCGCCATTAAATTTAATAACCATCCCAACTCTAAAATCTGCCGTTGTTGCCATAAATTACCTCAAAACACTCTCATTTTGATAAAAATCATACCGTTTTTGTTATATTTTGCTTTAAAAGATAAAGAAACTTAGATGGAAAGTCAATGGCAGGAGCGCGCGTTATTCCATACATCATAATCAATCGATCAGGAAAGCAGCAAAGCTGTTATCAAAGCATATATTAATCCGTCGAATGAAAATGTTATTTTTTAGAGGAATGGACGAATATCTGTCGCAAGCATCCCTGCGGCAACGGCAGCATGAAGTCCGATGTCGCCGTCTTCAAACACCTGACAAAGCGACGGCTTAACACCGATGCGTCGTGCAGCTTCGAGAAAAATATCCGGCGATGGTTTCGGCTTCACATCGTCATCTGCGGTGATGACAACGGAAAAATATTTTTTGATTCCGGCAAGTTCGAGCTGCAGTGTCACATTGCTGCATGAGCCACCGGATGCAACCGCCATCGGCAATATTCCTGCATAACGGCGTACCACATCCGTTACCACTTTTATTTCCTGCATTTCTTTATAATGATTGCGGAAATGTACCTGCTTCATCTTGACAACTTTTTTTACGTCTAACGCTGCGCCAAAATCTTTATTGTACAATGCAAGAATATCTTTAGACTGCATACCTTTTTTTGAAAAGATATAATCGTAATCCCATTCACCGCCTGCATGTTTAATTGCGTCTTCCCATGCTTTCATGTGCAGCGGCATGGAATCGACAAGCGTTCCATCGCAATCAAAAATTAATCCTTGAATATGTTGAGATACTTCGATGCGTTTCATATAACTGCGATAAAAAAGGCGATCGGATGATCGCCTGATAAAAATTAATAATCATTCTGAATGACTGTCAACCATCATTCAGAATAGTTGTCTATTTCAATGACTTAGATGCTTGGCTTCGATCTCTCGATTGATCTCATCAATTTTGGCATCGTCCAATTCGTATTTGGAAATGATATACATTGCCAGAAGCAGAAGGACCGCCGGTATGATAATCATCAAAGATAAAATACCATGCTGGGCTGCCACTGGCTGTTGAGCCTGCGACGCATCGAATTGCGTCATGGCTAAAACGATGCCGGGAATCACACCGCCCAGAGCAAAGCCAGCTTTAAAGAAAATACCTGTTAATGCATTCACCACACCTGCAATTCGTTTCCCTGTCTTCCATTCACCGTAGGAAATCACTTCCGGTACTAATGCCCACATATAACCGGTCGCGATAACAACACCTGTTGATTTGATAAATTGTGCGATGTAGATCAACCACAATTGATTTTTCAGAGATGGCTCTGTCGAGATAAAATACAACATCCCCATTCCGATAATAGCAATCACTAAAAACACGTAGAACAGATTCTTCTTGCCTATTGCTCGTTTGATCGCCGGCACCATCGGCATGAAAAATAAAAGCAGGGATAGAGCCAAAGGCGTTAAAGATAGGCAACGCTTGTGCCTGACCAATGTTATATTGCATATAGTAGGCAGACGCTGAGTTACTCACAGCCATCATAGCAAACGCGGTAATAAAAAAGAAAGCTAAAATACGAAGCGGTCTGTTACGGACAAACTCTGTAAAAAGATCCGAATATTTGACAGTCTCCATTTTACTAGAATCCATCACAATACGTTCTTTCGTTTGTGTGAAGCAATAGACTAACAAACTGAAACCCGCAAGGGCGTAGATAGACATGACAACAAACCAAGTCGATGATGCAGCAGGTTTGGACCAATCATTGTTGGGAGAAAAGTGTTGAATCAATGCCGGAATACCGAACTGTACCGCAAGGCCGCCCATATTTGCCATGAACATACGGGTTGAAGTTAATTTAGTAATTTCATCGGTATCACGAGTGAGCGATGCATTCAAAGCACCATAGGGCACATTGACCATCGTATAGCAAAGAGAGAGAGTAACATAGGTAACGTACGCATACCAGAGTTGCCCCGAAAATCCGTTCCAGAATGATAGAATAGCCAGACCGGTAAGAGGAATACCGCCGAGAATTAAGTAGGAACGATATTTCCCGAGTTTGGGATTTCTCTTATCAACAAACGCACCGACAAATGGATCCCACAAAACATCCACTAAACGGACGATGAGAAACATGAATGCCGCTGCACCCGGGCCAATCCCGAATACATTCGTATAAAAGAAAAGCAAATAGGTGGCGACTGTTTGATAAATAAGATTTTGCGCTAAATCCCCGGCACCAAATCCGATGCGCGTAAGCCACGATAACTTATAAAATCCTCTTGCGCCAAGTTCGTTCTGCGTTGAGTTATCCATTGCACTCTCTTTCTTGAATGATGAAAAAATAGACCTGAGAAATTAATAAATGTTGTGTTACAGAATATCGTTAGTCAAAATATGATTTTTTTTTATTTATAGCTACTGTTGAACATACAAATATCTGCTATTTGCAGAGACGCTCTCTTGTGGCGGGGAAAACAAACACAGCGAGATATGTCAACTAATATTCCGGCGGCAATTGCTGCAATTGTTCGTACGAAAACACCGGACCATCTTTACAAACATATACCGGACCAACATTGCAGCGTCCGCATTTCCCTACGCCGCACTTCATTCTGTTCTCTAACGTCGTGAACATTGTTTGCGGCGAGAATCCTAATTTTTCGAGCACCGGAAAGGTAAACTTAATCATAATCGGCGGGCCGCAAACAATCGCAATGGTATTTTCATTTGATGGCGCAAGTTCTTCCAAAACTTTCGGAACAAACCCAACCTTGCCTTTCCAATCCGGCGTCTCTCCACCGGGATCGACCGTCGTTACCAATTTCATATCGGAACGCTTGCCCCATTCATCCAGCTCATGTTTATAGACAAGATCGGCAACGGTTCGTGCACCGTATAATACGGTTACATCGTTGAACCAATCACGCAAATCAAGCGCGTTCCAGATAACGCAGCGCATCGGCGGAAGCGCAATACCGCCGGCAATGAATAAAAGATTTTTCCCTTTCCATTGTTCTAATGGAAACGTATTGCCGTATGGCCCGCGGAAACCGATGATGTCGCCTTCTTCTCTTCGTGCAAGCGCAGAGGTTACGCGCCCCGCCTGACGGAAAGTGCATTCAACATAGTCTTTTTTTGTCGGCGACGAAGCGATGCAAAACGTGGATTCACCTTCTCCAAAAACAGAATATTCTGCAAACTGTCCGGCTTTGAAGGAAAACGATTCGCGGTCAGCATCGTTGGTGAACTTGAGCCGGAAGGTTTTCACACCCGGCGCTTCGTTCGTTATTTTTTCAATCTGCATCAAATAGGGATTGTATGTATTCTTGGTGCACATAATGCGTATTCTTTTTATTCGATAATAATATCAAGATTGTCAAGAAGTCCGACGACATCCGGCAATGAAAATTTTGTTTTCTTCAATTTGTTCGTTTCGGGATTGATGGAATAATTCCGGGACGATGTGAAATCTGCTTTCTCAAGATTCGACCGTTCGAAAATTGTTTTCGACAAATCGCATCGAACAAACATTGCTGAAGTCAAATTCGCTTCCAGAAAACTTGTTCCGCTCATCCGGCATTCGGTAAAAATAAAGTTCTTCAAATTATTTTTATGAAAGATTGCATACTCAAGAATGCAATTGTCGAATGTCAAAGAAAAAGCCATCTTCGAACATTTGGAAAAATCCACGCCGACAATTTTGCAATTGTTAAAATGAACATCATTCAACACGGTGCCCTTAAATTTCACCATCGAAAGATTGCAGGAATCGAAAGTGCAATCTTCTAATCGTGCAGAAATAAAATCTGCATTCGTAAAATCGCATGAGCGGAATGTGCAGTGCGAATATTCCTGCTCCAGATCAGCCGGAAGATTTTCCTGACTGATGATTATATGTTCAAAAAGCTGATTCACAGGTATATAAAAAAGAACAATTACACAGCTTCGATGTTTGTTTGAATATCGATAAGCTGTTCTTTTAAATTCATATCGGACGGACACGCGCGTGAACAGCGCCCGCATCCGACACAGCCGAGCAGTTCCAACCGCTCCGGCTGGTACGAAAACTTATGCATTACGCGCTGGCGCCATCGTTCGGTTTGATTGTGACGCGGATTATGCCCCGACGTGTGCAGTGTAAAAAGCGAGAAACCGCAGGAATCCCAGCTTCGAACGCGATCGCCTTTCTTTGCAGTACCTTCATCCTGAATATCGAAGCATGAACACATCGGACAGACAAATGCGCATGCACCGCAGCCGATACAGCGAAGCGAAGCATCATTCCAGATATTGTGGTTAAATGTTTTCGATAATTTCTTTGTGATTTCTTCGTGCGAAAACACTTTATCGATTTTCGCCAGAACATCTTCTTTCTTGATCGATGGCGCGTCACCGAACAACTCTTTTTGTTGTTCAATAATTGCTTTCCCTTTTTCTGTCACCGCTTCAACAAGGTATTGATCTCCGTTTATCGGCGTCAATAAAATATCGCTGCCGGTTGTATCGCCGGGAGATGTTCCGGTCGATGTGCAAAAGCAATCTGCATCTGCTTTCACACAACTCACACTTATGACCGTTAACGCCTTCTTGCGATTTGTCACAAGCGCATCAGGATAATCGCGCTTAAAAAAATCCGCCAGCCGCTCGATCGCATTTGCATCGCACGGACGGGTTCCAAAGACGACAATCTCTGCGGGCTGCGTTGTCGCGTGATCGGTCACAGAAATTTCTTTACCCTGATATTCGAAAGAAATTAAACGCTCGGTTTTCGGAAACAAAACTTCTTTTGCGGATTCCGTCGTCTGAATGTAATCGAACACGATCTGCTGCACGTCGCTGACCGTCGAGAAAAATATTTTCTGCCCTTTACGAACCGGTGCATACAACCGTTTGCCGGATACAGTAAGTGTGCTTAACAATCGTAAAAGATTTTGATGTGTGAGTGAATTCATTTCAATTTCAATTCGTCTTCTATTGGATGAACGTTTCTTTGTCCTCATTGCGGAATGTGGACATCGCTGACGATGCTTCGCAGCTGATGCCCGGCTCAAATCCGAATTCCGCCTGCGTAATGCGCGATGCTTCTATCGTCAATAAACCGATGGGAATGCCAACCGGACATGCAATCGTGCACGAACCGCATGAAATACAGCGGCCGGCAAGATGCATAGCACGATTCATGTGCCATTGGAAATTGCTCTGTGCTGTCGATGGAACGCTGACCCACTGCGGCTGATTGCATTCCACAATGCATCGTTCGCAATAGCATAACGGACATGCAGCACGGCATGCATAACATTTAAAACATTTGTCCATTTCTTTCTGCCAGAATTCAAATTTCTCCGGCAGCGACATCTTCGCGATGTCTTCAATTTCTTTGACCACGAACGGCGGGAAATACACCGGATGAGTTTGTGCATATTTTTCTAACGAAAGATTATCCGTCAGCACTTCCAGTGTATCGTTTTCAACAGCAAGCGTTACAAGCGCATCGCTGTGCAATTGATGTTCGGCAATCATTTGAACAATCGAACGCACTGCCGCGGGATGTGCAACGATGGCGGACTTGCCAATCTTTTTGATTTCCGGCTTGTTGATAAACACGGCAAGATTTTGATGACAGCGGTTGTCCCAGATAAGTTTCTCTGCATCGGCAGCGCTGCGGATAAACACAGGTCGGGCTTTACCGTTGCTTCCTTCACCGTATCCGATAACCACTTGCACCGTTCCGGTTTCTAACAATTCTTTTACTTTTTGATGTAATGCTTGCATAATTTTTATTTCGCCAACAATGTCAATGTGTGTTGTATCAAACTGCACTCTCCGGTTGCGCCATTACCCGGAATTACGATCACGGCATCTGGAAATTCTTTCGATACTTTCATCAATGTTTTTGGATATGCGGACAAATCTGCATCTGCAATATTACCGATGGAAGTCGCTTTGAGTTCTTTCACCATACATCCGGCAAATAACACTTTATCCGACGGGATCCATGTAACTATATTATCTTTTGTATGTGCCGCGCCAAAATATTTGCATTCGACTCTTAAAGAACTGACCGTGAGAACAACGAATCTTGAAATGTTGTTTGTGGCAGAGGAAGTTTCTTTTCTTTCGCAATTGTTTTTGTAAGGATGTTGGCATAGGAATGAATGCCCGCGCGGTGTACGGCATTCAATCCGCCCATACAATCATCATGAAACTATTTTGTACGAAACCGATAATTTTCACACGAAACGAATCCTGAATCCAATGAATCAACACCGCCGTTAAAGAATCCGAAACTGGTGTATCGAACAGTAGTGCTTCATGGTGATCAACACAAATGCAGCCGTTCGAAGGTATGCGTCCCCACGAGCCCATCATGGCGAGGAAATATGAACATAACAATGTTCGGAGATTTGCGTTATGGCAAGATCATTATTCACGTTATACGTTTTGTAATTGCCTTGTGCAAAACAAATTTCTGTCAGAACAAAGCAAGCAATGAGCATTGTATAAATAGTGTTCGATATGTTGAAAACAATTCGGTTCATGGTCTATATCGTCACTTCTTTATTCATCGTAGCAAATTCATTTGCCGGACCAAGCTCACGGATTTCTTTCACCGTTGAATTCACGACATCCGCCCATTTCGCCCCTTCTGCGGCAGAAACCCATGAAAATTTCACGCGGCGCATGTCGACACCCATGTACTCCATCATCTGCTTGAACACAATCCAGCGACGGCGAGCATGAAAATTTCCCGATGTATAATGACAGTCATTCGGGTGGCAACCTGAAACGATAATGCCGTCGGCGCCAAGAGCGAATGCCTTTAGCAGCAAATTGTAATCAATACGCCCAGTGCATGGAAACCGCACAATACGCACATTCGTCGCATATTTGATTCTGCTAGTGCCAGTTAAATCCGCACCGGCATACGTGCACCAGTTGCAGACATAAGCAAGAATTTTCGGTTCAAATGTGTTCTCTTCCATTTTAACTCAACAACTCCATAACTTCTGCATACACTTGTTCATTGCTGAAACCCTGCAAGTCGATCGATTTCGACTTGCAGAATGCAACACACGTCCCACATCCCTGGCATAAACCGGGATTAACTTTTGCCACAGATTTAATTAGCTTGCCATCGCGTGTTTTTATCTCTTCACGCTCAATAGCATTGTAAGGGCATGCGGTCTGACACATAAAACATCCGGCGCATGTTGAAAACAACGGAGGCGTTGTTCGGTTTACGACGGCAATTACCGGCTCACGTGTTAATTCATCTCGCGAGAACAATGCCAGACTTTACTTGCTGCAGCAGATGCTTGCGCAACCGTTTCGGGAATATCTTTTGGCGCCTGACATGCACCCGCAAGAAATATTCCTGCCGTATTCGTTTCGACAGGTTTCAATTTCGGATGTGCTTCGGAGAAGAAATGATGCTTATCATAACTTATATGAAGACTCTGCGCCAATTCTTCTGAACCCGGATTGGAAACACCTGCGGTTGCAAGCACAACCATATCGGCTTCAATCTCTACCGGCTGTGCGCCGAGGAGCGTATCAGCACCGTGTACAATTAATTTTCCATTGCGTTCAAAAACTCGCGACACACGTCCACGGACATATTTAACATTATCTTCTTCAATTGCGCGGCGAACAAATTCATCATAGCCTTTTCCAGCGGCACGAATGTCCATATAAAACACCGTTGCATCGCCGTCATGCACTTTATGCTTATACAGCATTGCATGCTTTGCTGTATACATACAGCAAATCTTTGAACAATACTCGATACCTTTTGCAGGATCGCGTGAGCCGGCGCATGCGATGAATACAATTTTCTTAGGTACCGTTCCGTCGGATGGACGCCTCACTTCACCCAAAGTAGGGCCTAATGCAGAAAGCAATCTTTCAAACTGTAGTCCGTTGACAACGTCTTTATATTTGCCGTAACCGTATTCGGGAAAGAATCCAGTATCCTTTACATTAAAGCCGGTAGTGACAACAACAGAACCAACCGGGATTTCAACAATTTCATCTTTTTGATCGAAGCGAATTGCCTGCGCGGGACATTTCGTTGCACAGAATTTACATTTACCATTTTTAAAATATGAACAACGTTCGCGATCGATGACCGGTTTATTGGGAACTGCCTGCGGAAACGGAACATAGATCGCACTGCGCTGACCTAATCCCATATTAAATTCGCTCGGATTCTTCTTGATCGGACATGCCGTCATGCATTCGCCGCATCCGGTGCAAATTGTTTCGTCGATGCTTTTTGCCTTTTTGCGGATGCGTGCCGTGAAGTTTCCTATAAAACCATCCAGTCCTTCTACTTCCGCATAAGTATATAAGGTAATGTTGGGATGCTGGGCAACCTCCACCATCCGCGGCGTTAAAATACATTGTGAACAATCGAGCGTCGGGAATGTTTCGGAAAGCTGCGCGGTGTTCGCCGATGGAGGGTTCCTTTTCCACCAAAACGACTTTTTTGTCCGCCATTGGCAATATCCAGCGCCGCTTGAATGCCGGCAATACCACCGCCTATAACAAGAGCGGTTTTCGTCACCGGAACTTTAATCGGATTCAGCGGCTTGTTCCGCTTAACTTTTTCGACCATCATCGAGACAAGATCGATGGCTTTATCCGTTGTTGCGTCGCCTTTAGCGTGAACCCAGGAACAATGTTCGCGCAGGTTCGCCATTTCGCAAAGATATGGATTCATTCCCCCATCTCGGAACACGCTTTGCGGAATGTCGGCTCATGCATGCGCGGAGAGCATCCGGCAACAACAACACCGGTCAATTTTTTTTCTTTGATCGCTTCGCGGATAAGATTTTGACCCGGCTCTGAACACATATACTTATAATCGACACTGTGCTCAACACCGGGGATGGCTGCACAAGTTTCGCTACTTTTTCACAATTAACCGCGCTTGCGATGTTTTCGCCGCAATGGCAGATGAATACTCCAATCGGGACATCGTAAGACTCTTACTCGTTTAAGACACTACCGCAATTGCGGCAGGTGTTGTTTGCTGAACTTTCATCTTCGCTTCAATCTTCACCGGAACAAAATGCCGCTGCACTCCAAGCTGCTGCGGTGAACATCCCAGTGCAAGACCGATTGCCTGCGTGATATATAAAACAGGAATTGAATATTTTTTTCCGCTGACGCGCTCAATTTCTGCACGGCGCATATCGAGATTGGAATGGCACATCGGGCAAGCAACGATAATTGCTTCCGCTCCGCGCGATGTTGCATCTTCCAAAATGTTTGCGCATAAGCTTTCCAACAATATCCGTACGCGTAATGGAAAAACTTGCACCGCAGCATTCAGTCTTCATTCGCCCAATCTAACGGCGTTGCACCGATGCGCTTCATCAGTTCATCCATTTCCATCGGATCTTCCATACGCGTATGATGCATCACGCTCGTCGGACGAACAAGCAAGCATCCGTAATAACACACAACTTTGTGCGCGGAGATCTACCGCGGAAATGTTTTTACGACTTCCGGTGTAAGCGGCGTAAACCGCAAAATATTTTCCCCGAATAAATGCGACATATCCCATATCGACAATCTTCGCAATCTTCATCCGCATGGATTCATCATGCCCACGGTTCAACTCTTGTCGATGCAGAACGAAGTAAACACTCACACGGCACGGCAAGTTCGTTCATCTGCTGCACTTCTGCCTGCGCAGAATTTTTGCCGACAACGCAGCGACAACGTGTGATCGACTGCATGAGCAGAGCTTGCACCGCAGCAATTCCATCCTTCCACTTCTTCTAATTCCAATCCAAGTTTGGGAGCAATCGCGTGTAAAGATTCTGCATATTCACGCGCTGAACCTTCCATCGAACATCCCGGATACAATCCCATTTTCATCAGGCATGCTCCTTTGCTGCAAAAATTTTGCTGACGAATTTTCTACGGAAACCGGGAAACAATGAAAGCTTGCCTTTGAGAAACATCACGGGCGCAACAGTGATATCCTGCATAAAATGTCCGGTGCGCAATTTGTATTCGCCGACCATTCCCATTTCCCACATTCTTCCAAAATGCTTGATCGTGTCGATGAACGAAGTGTGAAATGATACAATATCTTTTGCTTTTGGATTGACAAGTTTGCGTTTGAGAGATTCTGCACGGAGAACATCCATGACTTTCGGAAGATCGACTTCCATCGGACAGCGTGCAATACAGGTTTGACAGGAAAGACACAACCAGATACTATAACTGCCGAGCACGCGCGTTTCGGATTCTGCACTCCGAGTTTGCAGATGACGAAGAACAACACTTGGCGCGAGATCCATTTCCGAAGCGGCAGGACATCCGGCAGAACATTTTCCGCATTGATAACACCGTTCCACCGAAATACCTGTTCGGTTCTGAACTATGCCGACAAGCGAAATATCTTCGGCATTGTGAATATTATGCGACATTCGTATTCCTATTCAAAATGAAACGAACAACCGGTAAGTTTGGACAAATTGCATGCGCAAAAATGCGCCGCAGATGGTGACGGATAGGTTATTTGCTAACTAATAATTTTATTATTCGAACGTTGGTTAATTCAATAATCGTGAATTTAAAATTCCTATTACAAAATATAAATAGTCACTTCCAAATACTTCCTGTTTTGTAGATGTAAGATAAGAAAATAATCCCAAAATTATGAGAGCCAAAATATTAATTCTACACAAAGTTCAAAACTGAGAATGTTTTATTTTTGAATATCGCTGATGTGTGGTTCGTTTTAAACTTTAAAGTTCCAATCGTTCGATTAAATCGAATCGCTTGAGCCGCCGTAATTCATTTTTCAATTCTATCCGTTTTTCCTTTTTGTAGAGGAAGAAAAATAATTGCTGCAATTTCTTTTCCGGAATGGAGCGCGGTGTAGAAAATAGCTCCATCGTGTACGGATTGATGCCAGTATAGAACATCACAGAAGCAAGTGTCATCGGCGTAGGAGTAAAATCCTGCACCTGTTCTAAATTCATATTCAGCTTGCGCAATTGGATGGAAAGCTCTGCCATATCATCCAGGTCGCTTGCCGGCAAACTGGAAATAAAATATGGAATCAGCTGCTGATTCAATCCGTTCGCTTCGCAGATGTCGGTAAAACGTTTTTGCAATTGAACAAAACTTGCAAACGGCGGTTTGCGCACAAGCTTCAATACTTTTTCCGATGTATGTTCCGGCGCAACTTTTAATCTACCGGAAACATGATGCACAACAAGTTCTTCAAGATATTTTATTGCGGAAGCATTGACCGGCTTGTTGTTCGGATCAAGAATTAAATCGTATCGAATGCCGCTGCCGATGGTAATTTTTTTAACGCCTTTCACTGCGCGCGCTTCTTGATATAATTCCATCAACGGCGTGCAATCGGTATCTAAATTTTTGCAGACAACGGGAAAGATGCAGGACGATCTCTTGCATACTGCACATTGCTGTTCATTCACACCTTTCATCTGATACATATTTGCCGATGGCCCGCCGAGATCCGAGATGTGCCCCTTGAATGTCGGTGCAGCGACAATAGTTTTCAATTCATTCAGAATAGATTCTTTCGATCTGCTCGCAATAAATTTTCCTTGGTGCGCTGAAATAGTACAGAATGAACATCCTCCAAAACATCCGCGATGAATCGTAACAGAATCTTTAATCATCTCAAACGCTGGTATCGGTTCTTTTCCATCATATCGCGGATGCGGTAACCTTGAGAACGGCAGCGCATACACGTCATCCATTTCCTCCTGCGTCATCGGCGGAAACGATGGATTGATGACAACCCATTCATCGCCAGATTTTTCTGCAAGCGGACGCTGCTGCAGTTTATTTGATTCTTCTTCCGTGATGACAAAATTTTTCGCAAACGCTTCTTTATTCTTCACGCATTCTTCAGAAGAAGCAAGCATCAACAACGATTTATCCGCAGGAAGATTCTTTGTCCGGTATGCTGTTTGCGGAATACTGGTGATACTTACAATTTCATTTCCGTCACGAATTGCATTTGCAACAGCAACGGTAGATTTTTCGCTCATTCCATACAATAAAAGATCGGCGCCAGAATCCATCAAGATCGACGGCTTCAACGAATCGCTCCAGTAATCGTAATGCGTCAAGCGACGGAGTGATGCTTCAATGCCGCCGATGATGAGCGGCACTTGCGGATATAATGACTTGAGAATTTTAGAATAGACCGTCACGGCATAATCGGGACGCTGGCCGAATGCATTGCCCGGCGTGAATGCATCATTCGAACGTAACCGCTTGTTTGCCGTGTAATGGTTCACCATCGAATCCATATTGCCGGACGTAACACCGAAAAATAATTTGGGTATTCCGAGTTTTTTAAAATCCCGAAGATCATCGCGCCAGTTTGGCTGCGGCACAACGGCAACGTTATAGCCCGCATGTTCCAGCACGCGTGCAATCACCGCAACACCGAACGATGGATGATCGATATATGCATCGCCCGTGAACAAAATCACATCCGCTTGTTCCCATCCCAATGCTCGCATCTCTTTAATGGAGGTAGGAAAGGACAAATGTGTTCGTTCAGTATAAGAAGACGTGTTCTTCATTCATTCTTTAACAAATTCAGAGAGAATCTTGTTACACAATATACGCTAATATGAATTTTATTAGATGAGGTATTTGCGGGAAATAAAAAAACAACGACGGGTAACATTTTCCGTTACCCGTCGTTAAAAATAATTGTGGGCGCTACTGGGATCGAACCAGTGACCTTACGCGTGTGAGGCGTACGCTCTGAACCAGCTGAGCTAAGCGCCCTTACTTGTTGTAGTAAAATATACAAACACTTTGTTCACAGCGCAAGGGGAAGACCGTGTAGGCGCTCTCTCCGTACTCGCGCAACCTAATTACAATATTTATCTAAAGCGTAAGATGCCTGAGAATTGCCCAGCTTGACCGCCATTTTAAAATCTTCACAAGCATCTTTCTTTTTTTTCATTCCAACCTTTGCCATTCCGCGCATATAAAATGCATCGGCATATTTTGGATTACATTCTATCGCCATCGTAAAATCCGAAATAGCGCCGGTATAATCTTTAAGATTAAATTTGCTGATGCCGCGGTAATAGTACGGTTTTGGTTCCGTTGGTTGCTGTTCGATCACTTTGGTAAAATCTGAAATTGCTCCATAGTAATCACCTTTGGTGGTTTTGTTTAACCCGCTGTCATACAAGCTACCTTTGTCTTGTGCATTGACAATGTTCAATTGCATTGTCATCAATATGGCAAGAGCAATATAAAATGTTCCTCTTCTCATTGCAACGACTCCTGAGTCACTCCATGAATTTATTCAGTAATTCCAAATCCAAACTCTTTTTACCTGCGCACAAGAGTAGCAATTTTTATTTGAGAACGCAAGAGGATTTTTTTTTCTTTTATATTTTTTTTGAGAAACAGAGCGGGCATTCACACATCGCTCTCAGTCCTGGCCATGGATATATTCCTGTGTTGTGCCCATCACCCCATGAAATCTGCAGCGCATAATGACCAATTGTTTCAGCGCCGCGCAATTCATATTTTCCCGGTAAGGCCGGGCTTGATTGTGGTTTATATGTTCGCAACAACACTGTTTCTCCTTGACATCCCGCACAAGGACATCGATCACGAAGCGTTTGTAATGGCCA
>CAWBMS010000002.1:0-13556 GCA_963790045.1 Ignavibacteriota bacterium
AAATCGCGCCGGTGGATTGGAAGGCGGTATGACCAACGGACAAATGCTTGTGCTTCACGCGGCAATGAAACCGATTTCTACATTGGCACATCCGTTAAAATCTGTGAATCTTGCAACGGGCGAATTGGTGGAATCACGCTACGAACGTTCCGATGTGTGCGCTGTTCCCGCAGCATCTGTTGTCGGAGAAGCGGTGATTGCTCCGGTGCTGGCAAACGCGCTGTTGGAAAAGTTCGGCGGTGATTCGCTCGGTGAGATTCAAGCGAGATACAAACGGCAATAATTTTTTTGAAGGAATATAATTCTCTATCCCTTGTAGGTCATTCTAACGAAATCGTGCCCGATAGGTAAGTGGGCAAAAATTCGAAACATAAAAATTCCATACATACGAAAGTAACAAGAATGTCTCATGAAATGATTTATTTCAAGAGCACAAGTTTCTTCGTCTCCGTATAGCTTCCAGCATTTAACATATAAAAGTATATTCCACTTTGTAGAGAAGCAGCATTCCAAGCTGCCGAATGACTTCCGGCTGCCATAGGTTCATTTACAATCGTTGCCACTTCATGTCCTATCAGATCATACACCTTTAAGGATACGTGTGCACGCACAGGAAGATTAAATGAGATGATAGTTGTGGGATTGAAAGGATTCGGGTAATTTTGATTAAGACGAAAAACATTCGGATCGACAGATGTTTGATTTTTCACAACCCCTGTCGGCGTTGTCACGATAAATGATCCGATCATTCCCAAGCTGTAATGATAGTCGCATTGATAATGATATGTACCTGCAACGGTGGCGATGTAAGAAACATGTACTACCGGAACCCTGATGAAAAGTCGAGGCACCAGTCGGAACACTCGTTGAACTCAATGGATGCATGCTAAAATCGCCCATCCATTGAATTGTGTCTCCAACCAAAACATTGAGAGTGTTGGGAGAATACGTTTCGCCTAATGAACCGCCGAACTGGATGACGAAGGTAGCGGCATGCACGTCAATTCCTGCCGAAAGAATTATGACAACACAGAGAATCAATTTGATGATTCGAGATGTTGTGGTGGTTGGTGTTTTCATAGGTACCTTTCTAATAAGTATAGAATTGAATTATGTAGCTTCATAACTTTTATAACCATTGATTGATTGAAAAAGTTGCATCACACAATCACCAATAAATAGAAAGATGAAACACATCATTTCTCATTCTCCGAAGAATGTGTCTTCTTTTTTCAAGCATTTTATTCGACAATCAGTTTGACAATCTTCTTTTATTTTGTAAATTCTTTCTGTTGTTTTTACTCATGCTGGACAGACAAGTCCCGCGAAGCGGGATTCCGGTTCGTTACATAACATTAGCGAATCATTTTAATCATCCAAAAAGGACGTTGGATATGAGATGGACAGAAATAGAGAAAAAATTATTGCAGGCAAGTGAAAGTTGGTTTATTGATGAAAAAGATCCGGTACAATGGGAACTGCTAATCAAACTTGTGCAAAAAGAATTTCCAGAACACTCAACGGATGAGATTCGAAAAACCGTCCTCCATGCCAAACAATCATTATTACCACCGGTAGCAAAAAATCGAGTGGTGGAATGGATAAAGTTTGCATTGAAGGATTCCACAAACTTTAAGACGTGAAGAAAAATACTATCTGTCATCATTACGTCCATTGCCAAGAGCAAATAATTCTAAAGTACTTGACTATGAATCAATGCGATAGTAATTTATTCTTGTATCGCTTATCCTTATGGGCGATACATTAGTTAGCCTCCCTAGACCCTGACGCTTGGTAGTGCGTCAGGGTTTTTTACTATGTCAAGTGAGAAAAATAATTTATTGCTGATGCAAGATTATTCTGAGTCAGAAAGCCATATTCCGTAACCATCGGTTTCAAGTTTTGGAGAAGCGGTGTCTGGAGTGAGTTTGCGTTCGATGATTTCAATACCCTCAGGGGAAAAAGGAAATAATTCATCGAGAGAAATGAGATGTTGAAACGCGACGGGTTCAAAGAATATTTGAAATTTTTCGATCGCCTCCTGTAAGCGTTTTAAATAATGTGCAGTATTTTCATCAGGTGTGTTCGGATCCCATTCTGAACCTAATTTTGAAATGAGTAACGGGTCTGTCTCTAAATCAGTACCGGTAAGATAGTACCACAATTTTTCGCCTGTCTTGACAAAATAGCCAGCGCGGATTGCTGCTTCCATCGCTGGGGTTCTTATTCGATTGCCGGTTGCCACCGTTTGCTGATATACATCGAGTGAGTCTTTAACTGTCTCTACTTTGCAGAAATCGATCGGTGACCATTGATGATGTGTTATCTGTGTATGCGCTGAGGCAAACGTGTGATGAATGCGTGTCACATCATGAGTGAACAAGCATTCAACGGTTCGATGGACCAGTACACGTAGAAACCGTTCCATCCCTCGATGCTGCAACGCAGAACCACGGATAATGATTCGCTGCTGTTCATCCATCAAAATAAAATTGCGACGATTGTATGCGAGCATTTGTTGAAATGCTTTCTGTGCTACGAACTTTGTTCCGTAAGGCAGATCCACCGAGAGACGTTCAAGAAACTTTTCGATATTTGCCGCACCGATCACATTATCCGGCAGTTGTATATAATAGCCATCGCTGTCATAATGTATAACTGTGGTGTTGAAGGGTTCGAATTGCTTTAGCGA
This sequence comes from Ignavibacteriota bacterium, assembly GCA_963790045.1. Taxonomy (GTDB): domain Bacteria; phylum Bacteroidota; class Ignavibacteria; order UBA10030; family UBA10030; genus DATKMP01. Next base: position 2,693 of record CAWBMS010000002.1, read on the forward strand.
TTGTTCCATTGCTGTGGATTGAAGGATGTAAAGTTGTTCTGCACACTTTGGGTCATTAAACAATCCTTTGGGATGGGTAAGATAGACCGGAAACAGCGCCAGTAAATCTGTTGCCGCTTCCTGCAATTGATGATCGTTCGAAGAAGTTTTATCGAAAACAATTTGGAATAATTCCTTCAGGAAAGCACTAAAAATATTCAATTGATCGGTACGCGGAACAATATGTTCCTCTACTGCTATCCGTGCTGAAAGCAAATGAAGAGACACCCATAAGACATTAGGAAAAATGCCGGCGTAAAATGTTTCCACAGGCAGTGTTGCAAGTGAGAATTGCCCAAACGGTTTGGGCACCGAATATTTGCGGTGAATGTACTCGCGAAACAGTAAAGATTCAACCTTCGACATCGCGCTCAAATGGTTTATCATTCCATAATTGAACGGACACCATTTTGTGAGCGAAAACAATTTCGGTGAAAGAGTTGAACTAAGAATGTTGAGGAGCTGTAAATGGTCACTGCAGTTCTTTTTTTACCGAAATTTCTTTTTGTGGAATGTGACCCTCTGGAAAAGCAATGCCCAATAATTTTAGTAAGGAAGAAAGATCGTGTTGTTTGTCTATGTCGAAATCGGAAAGCTCGTTTTGGGCAAGCGTTCGCAGATCGATGAAATGCCTGCCTAATGCCTGAACATTGAGCCATTCAATATCTGCAAAACTATCGGACGTACGATTATGCGGATAACGAATTTCGCTGTTGTCTCTGCCAATGGTTAATGTGGTTTCACATTCTTCTGCCAGTTGAAGAAGCGCTGGAAGAATATTGGAAAACAGATCGATTCCTTCGATGACATCGGGATCGAGCTCTTGTATCTTTTGAATAATCTGTTCCAGCACTTCCGGTTTGTTGTTTTTCTTGATTTCGAAGATATGGACTTTCCCATTATTTCCCGAAATGCCGATTGCATGCAATTCCTTTTTGAATGAATGTTTTTTGTTTAGCTGCGGAATAATATCAGCTTTGAAAGCAATTGCCATCTGCATCCGAATAAGTTCGTCAAACTTCATCCCTTTAAACAACGTAACACCGGATTGCGCTAAAAATTGACGAGCCGGATCGGGACGAACAAGAAGTTCCTGTAGCTCTTGCCACGTCGCAATTTTTGGGAAACGAGATTTATTATATTCACGCAGCGCATATTGAACGGCATCCCACATTTCACTCCAGCAGGAAAACGCTGCAATGAATTTATAATAATTTTTGCCTTCTAATTCTTTGAGCCAGTGATGTTTGGGAAATCCATAGAGCAGGGAAGAGTCGGCAAGAAAAAAGAAAGGGAAGAATTCTGCATCTTCATGCACAATCTTCCCTTCGATACGTTTGAACAGCCGGATCGTTTGATCGCTGAGTTGATGCACAGCGACCACGCGCTCTGCGGGATTATGTCCGTAGAGCAGCGAATCCATTTACGACTTCTTCTTTGTTTCCTGTGGCGCTAAGAACGGTTTCAATAAATCGATCGGCACAGGGAAAATGGTCGTGGAATTATTCTCTGTAGCAATTTCGCGCAGCGTTTGTAAATAGCGCAACGTCAGTGCGCTTGGTTGATCGCTGAGAATGCCTGCTGCATCAGCAAGGCGCTGCGATGCCTGAAATTCGCCTTCGGCAGCAATAACCTTGGCACGCCGTTCGCGTTCGGCTTCTGCCTGCTTTGCCATCGCACGCTGCATTTCCTGCGGCAGATCGATCTGTTTTACTTCCACGTTGGAAATTTTAATGCCCCACGGTTCGGTGTGTGCATCGATGATCTGTTGGAGCTTTTGATTGATCTTATCACGCTGTGAAAGCAGATCATCGAGTTCCGATTGCCCCAGCACACTGCGCAATGTTGTTTGTGAAAGCTGTGATGTGGCAAATAAATAATTTTCCACTTCCACAATTGCTTTTTCAGGATAGAGAACGCGGAAATAGATGACAGCATTCACTTTAATGGAAACGTTATCCTGTGTGATGACATCCTGCGGAGGAACGTCCATCACGACTGTGCGCAAGCTGACTCTCACCATACGGTCGATACCGGGCCAGAGCCAAATAATGCCGGGGCCTTTGGTGCCGAGTATCCGGCCAAGACGAAAGACCACACCTCGGTCATATTCCCGCAATACTTTGACCGAGTTCGAGGCAATGATGATAAAAAATATAACGAGAACAAATATTAATACACCCATCGATTCCATACTTACTCCTTTGTTGGTTTATACCGTTCTACTTGTAACTTTAAGTTTGTTATTCCTGTGACACGAATGGATTCACCTTTGGCAATCTTTTCCGTTGTGGTGCTTGCCTGCCAGAGTTCTCCATGCACTTTCACCGTTCCATCTGGATTGAGTACCGTTATTGCATCGCCGATTTCTCCGATAAGCCCTTCTTTGCCATTCATTGGTTTGCGCCCTTGAATCTTTAATCCCAATCCAAGCAGGAACACAAAAAAGAATGCGGTGATGAGTGTGGTGAGGGTGATGACCGACCACGAAATTTCTGCGAACTCCAAAATGCTTGGCGTCTGAATCAACATCACTGATCCGAAAAAGAACGAAATGACGCCGCCGATAGCAAGTAATCCATGACTCACAATTTTAATCTCCAAAATAAATAATGCAACACCGAAGATAATCAATGCCAAACCCGCATAGTTGATGGGCAGTGTGTGCATCGAATAAAAAGCAATAATTAAACTAATGACGCCAACGATGCCGGGAAAGATTAACCCAGGATTATACAGTTCGAACAATAATCCGAACATACCAAGCATCATCAAAATATACGCAACATTCGGGTCGCTAAAAACATTCAACAGCGATTCGCCCCAGCCCATTTCGACAAGTTCGATATGTGCATCCTTCGTATGCAACATCACACTATCCTGTTGAACGACAACGATACGTCCATCGATCTGACGGAGCAGTGAATCAAGATTGGGGGATATAAGATCGATGACATTATTTTTCAGCGCTTCAGTTTCTGTAATCGATTTGCTTTCGCGCACGGCATCTTCCGCCCAAACGAGATTACGGTGACGCTTTTCTGCGATGCTGCGGATAAATGCTGCTGCATCATTCGTTACTTTTTTGCTCATCACAGAATCCATCTGGCCCTGCATTTCAACGGGATGCGCCGCGCCGATGTTGGTGCCGGGAGCCATTGCAGCAATATGTGCCGCTGTGGTGATGAAGACGCCTGCCGACCCAGCTTGTGCGCCGCCGGGTGCAACGTACACGACAACGGGAATTTTAGATTCCAGAAAATCGGTGATGATTATACGAGTAGATTTGAGCAAACCACCGGGCGTGTTCAATTCGATGACAATACATTCTGAGTGATGCGCTTGTGCCTGCTCAATGCTGTAATGGATAAAATCCGCGGTTGCGGGATTAATCATTCCGTCTAACTTGAGAACCGTCACCGATTGGCTCCACAGTATTACGGGCAACATCAATAAAAGGATAATGTGAATAGTTCGAGACACGATACTCTTTTCCAACGCCATGTTGTGCGTTTCCTAACAGAACAAAGATAGCTAAAGGGATGTGCAATTGCAATATTTTGGAACGCAATAAAGATAGACCGTATAAAACATACAGCCGCCACCTTGTAACGATGGCGGCTGCACAGAAATTATCCCAGCAGTGTGATTGATGAATGGACAGGGTTATTATCAGAATCAAGAGTGATAAGAACAAGGAGCGTTTTACGAGTCTTGTACATATCATACAGTTGGGACTCCTGATCATCAAACGGGATAGCAAATGTCAATGCCGTATCCAGTACCAATGTTTGAGAATCTGAAACGAGCGGTATGATGTAGAAACCAGGAAATTTATCGTTCGTACCATCACTTAAGGATATAATCGATGCCATGAGAATCGATTTTTCCACTGTCAGATCGATTTTTTTATTTGTTCCAATAGGTTCAAATACTGCATTGATACCTGTATTCGCAATGTTCAGCGATGTCGTTGTGGTACGGAACCCAAGACCGGGCGCCAGCGAAGTTTGTGCTGTGACCGAAGTAGGGGTGACAAAGCTGTAATTATCACTGACAATCTGGTTGAATGCAGAATTACCGTTTGCACTACTTGCAAACCACAGTTTTTGCAACGGATCAATAGCATTGATTCCAGATGATAGGCGAACGAGAAAACCAAACTTCGCTCTGCGCTCGACAGAATCATCATCCTGTCCCGGAGTAAATGAACCTGGGAGAGAAACGACATAATCTTTGCCATTCTTTAGACGGAATGATACGTCGCCCACGGTCCCTTTCGGACGACCGAGAACTGTTTTTACCATGGTGCCCATAGTAATATTCCTTTTGTTAATGATTATAACTTGTTGATTAATATCCTATTACATACTTTTTGTTGATGCTGGGGGGAGGGCGAATTTTACATATTGCCGAGTTGTGTGAGTGGCAATGCTGCAACGGCAAGGAAGCGAAATTACACCGCAAGTATATACCAAGTTTGTTATGGTCAAAGCGACAAGAGAACGAACGCATATAGACCTTCCGGTATGGAACCAGTATAAAACCGGTATGCCAAGGGTATGGCTGCGGTATGAAAAGAGTATGGATGAGATATGGAATGCAAACGCAACCAGCAACACTTTGAAGACAAATAGAAACGAATGTGATATAGTTCATTGCTAAAAATTGAGAAAAATATTTATTTTTGAACATCATATATACAGAACTCACATGGTGATACGATTTTGCCTTAGTACCCGGACGGCAAAATTGCCGGTTGATGTGAGTTTGTACATAAATATAAGAGAACAAGAACAGTTCAGGACAGTGCATGTCACGACGGGAAATGGAATACACAGAGCAACCGAAAAACAAAAAGACTTTTTAATCAATTTTAAAAAATAAAATTAAAAAACTTTTGATAGGAGGGGATATGGCACAGTTATCTCAAGAGTTACAAGGTATTTGTATTTTGTTTACAACATTCGATTTGTGGGTTCACCGATGTTGGGCTGCACACGCAGAACGATTGCTTACACAATACCATATCAATTATCTTTACAGCAGTGAAGATATTTTGCAGAGTATCTTTGAAGATTTTTATACGGGAAAACGTATCTGGGATCCGATTAAATATACCAATATTCAACTGTATGTGGAATTATTGATTCGCAATCTTGTTCGGAACCTTGCACGGCATGAAAGCAAAAAAGTATCATTAGAAAATTTGGAGCAAGAATTTATCGATGATGTGAATCCAGAAACATTTACAGAACAATTGGTTACGGAGGAATGCCTGAAGCATCTTGAAGGCGATGATACAGCTTCATTGGTGTTTCTTGATCTGTATGAGGATTTAAGAAATAGAGAAGTGGCGGATGATCTCGGGATTTCGGTGAAAGAGGTGGAGAATACAAAAAAGAGGATTCGAAGAAAACTGGGGAGAGCAGTGAAAAGCTATTAGATAGAAAGTAGGGTTAAGGTTTTAGAATCTCATTGTTTAAACGTTCATTTTTCTAATGCCATTATAAAAAAAACTGCCGACGAATTCACTGACTGAAAGAATAGTGAGGTAACTGCAAAGGATATTCTCAATGAGAAGATTGGGTAATCCAATTTCCGGTAGGGCATATTAGTTTATGCCAAAATATTAAAAGCAGAGCGTCGCTTTCTTTGATTGCGCAAAGAAACCCCTCTATCACGATGTTGGACATCGTGACATCTCCCCTTATTCTTAAGGGGAGAATGACAGAAAGAAACGCCAGCGAATTCGAAAGCAAGGGCTTAATGTTGATCTGAAGCTTTGAGAAGCACTTGAGTGCAGTTGTTAGGGCATGAATAATTTTTGCCAATAAAAATATGACCTGTTTGCCTCGATAACCTTTGCTGGTAGGAAGTTGACACACGCTATCGCGTGTGATTGTAAAACGCCTCCGGCTGCGGAACGAAGGAATGGAGTGGCTGCGAAGAAAAGATTCTTCAGTCATCTTTTTCATCGGGAGGTTGTTCCATCATGCTTGATTAAGCACGCCGAATATGGTACTTTATTTTGAATTGAAAAAAGGAAGAGAGAAGAAACCGTATGCTGAACATTTTGGGAAAAATAGCTTCGAACATCAGTAAGGGAATCGGGATTGTTATTTTTGTAGCCGTGGCGGTTGTGTTTGATATCCAACTGGCATTGGAATTGCCGGAAAAATTGGTTCCGGTGGCGCTTTCCGGCGTTGCCCTGATCACCGTCCTTGCGGCGCTTTCGTTCGGTATGGCACAGAGCGAAAAAGATGATGAGCACCGGAAGCAAATTGCGATAGCGGGGGAAAAGATATTCCATTCCTGCATTCTCTATGTGCAGGCGATCTTTATCCGTTACGCGCTGGACCGGTTATCGTCGATGCCATTTGCAAAAAACGATATACGGATCACGAACATCATTATCGATGTTACCGTGATTATTGTAACGATCCTGAGCATTTACGGGACGTATTTTTTTATCTATGGATTCCGGATGCTGAATAATATCTTCTGGCTTCGGTACGAAAAGCGAACGAGAAAATAGAAGGAATGATGTGGTGCCGTGTTCGGGAAATTATTCAGCAGCCGCGGGGAATCCGGAAGTGTCAGACACCTTCCTCGGTTTATGCTCAGGCAGGTGTCAGACACTTGCCGCTGCACAAACAAAGCAGATGACGCCCACATGCTTTGTGTTGAAATGATTGCTCAGATTGTTGAAGAATGACGGAAGAAATGTTACATTCCAGATGGCAATTCAAACAGCAAGTGGGTAGAATATATTGGTTGCTCAATAAATAGCACTGAACAATGTGAGACAGATACTTAAAACATAAAATCAATAGTTGTTATCATCAACATGTTCATAGAGAGAAGAGATGAAGCAACGGAATCATTATCAGGAACAGAGGATTGCGAAAGAGCAGTTCCGGAACAGATTTTTCCAACACCTTGAAGAGATATGCACTCTTACAGCGGGAACAGGTGTGTATCCGCTTATACCCGTACGGGACCGGGTGGGAATATTTTTAAATCGTGTTTTGCCCATGCAGGTGCTTGCACAGGAAGGCGACGGCGTACCGGACAAAGTTCTTGCCGCAATGCGGGAATATCTTCCGCAGATGATGAAGGAAACCATGGTGGCACTCTATCCGAACGGACCGGAAATTCCATTGAGTACCGGTTATTCCGTTGGGCTTGCCTTATCATTGTATGTGCAGCAGCTAACCCCCAACGAGTATTCCAACGCAGAAGCAGTAAAGGCAAAGCTCGAGAAATTAGTCCATGATGATTTTTTTATGATGGAAGTACTCAAGAAAGTCAATGAGATCATGGAAATACTTTCTATGGAAATGAGCACGTACACCGGCGGGTTGTACTGGCTGACGCATAAGAGGGCAGATTTTATTCTGGGGAAAATACGACTGCAATATGTATTATCGATCCATCGTCATACGATGCTGCAGAAGACCTTTTGCGTCGAAGGAAAAAACAGATCTGCGATACCGGTTGAATGGATTGTGCAAGACACAGGAATCTGCGCTGTACGTATTGCTGCAGAGATTTTAGGAAAGCCGAAAGAGCAAGATTCTTATCCGGTGTTTATTCAGTTCCATGCGTTGCAGCGCATGCACGAACGATTAGATTGTCTTTCCATTTCTGTAACCCATGTCAATATTTATCTTTCGATGAATAACCCTGCCGTACTACCGCTCGATGAACGTACCTTTCTTTTCGAGTACAGTATCTTCGGATATAAGATCGGTTATTTTCGTGCTATCATTGTCGGACATTCGATATTATTACAAACATTTTTATTAGTCACACAAAATGGAACGCCCGAGGGAATCAAACTTCAAGAACTTGCGGGTATTACCAAACAGGATAAAACGTTTCTTGCAATGGACAGATTAAGTTCGTTTATGACGACGGAATTTACAGCGAATCCTGCCTTGCGGACATTATTTCAAGAAGCCGGATGTATGCCGTTGCTGGAAGCGTATGCTTTTTTACAGCAGCTTGTCCATAAATCTGCACAGCCGACAACAGTACAGATGATGGTGCAGTATCTTGGATTGGACACGCAGCCAGATTTCCTCGAAACATTATCTACGGAACAATCACAACCAACGGAGCCAGCGCCATGATGACCGATGATGACAGACGATCTTCGTATAACGATACCAAAGCATTATATCAACATTTTAAAGATTACCGGCAAAAGAATAATCCTGATGCGCGGACCGTCGAAATCTGGGGTGAGGGCGCAATGAATATGTTTTTTATGACCTTAGTTTTAGGCCCATATTTTCTCATTCAGAAACAGGTAAAAGATTTTCCAGATGGCGGACCCAGACCAATTTTACCACTCAAAGAAACCGTAGCGTGTTTACATAAATATGCTCCAACGGAACAAAACCCTTTGCCGGAACGACTTTCCTTTTCCGGTGAAGACGCCGTTCTGCTGTACCTTTTAGCTTCCATAGGACGGCGGTGTGTATCGGCATTCGATAAACAAACGATTCTCGATGCATTTGATACCGACAAAGATTCTGATGAACATTTTTTTGAATGGAAAGAATTTTATTTGCAAAAGACGGACGAACTGTTAGAGTATATTAGCTGGAGATTCCGCGGGGACGAGGCGATGGTAAAACTGCTGGAACAGTATTCACAGGGGACGGAACATTTTCGAGAACAAAAAAACAACCTATCACTCTAAGAAAGCGTGAAGTGCGAACGATGTAGTTGATAAGGGAAGGGTTCTTCCGGTTCCGGTACCGAAAAGCGCGTCGAGAAGGAGACTGTGTCAAAACCCTAAAAAGTACGGTAGTCGAAACCTTTAGGTTTTGTTTCCAGAATAAAAACGAGGACTACCGCTGTTATTTGAATTTTTACACAGTCTCGGCAGGAGATCCGGGGGCGGCTCAGCTATCTTAAGGAAGCCGGCCTCGGCTATCTCACCCTTGACCGGCAGTCGCGAACCCTGTCCGGGGGAGAGGTGGAGCGGGCAAACCTCACCACAGCCCTTGGCTCCTCCCTGGTCAACACCCTCTATATTCTTGATGAGCCGAGCATCGGGCTGCACGCACGGGACAATCAGCGGCTCATTTCCATCCTGAAAGGCCTGCGGGACGCGGGCAACAGCATCGTGGGTTGTTGAGCATGACCCTGAGATCATCCTGGCGAGCGATCATGTCATTGATCTTGGTCCCAAAGCCGGGGAACAGGGCGGGCAGCTCATCTTCTGCGGGCCCTCCAGCGACATCGTGCGCAGCGCTCACTCGCTGACCGGCCGCTATCTGGCCGGTGACCTGCAGATACCGGTCCCGCGCAGGCGCCGCAAAGCGCGCCCGAACTGCAGCCTCACGCTTCAGGGCGTGTCCTGCAACAACCTGAAGCAGCTTTCCCTCTCGATCCCGCTGGGGCTGCTGGTGTGCATAACCGGGGTTTCCGGTTCCGGCAAATCAACCCTGCTGGACAACGTGCTGTACCAGGGGCTGCTGAAAAAGAAGGGTAACGCCGGCAGCGCCAATGATCCGGCCTGCCCGATTGACGGCGCGGAGTTTCTGGACCAGGTCCTGCTGATGTACCAGAGCCCCATCGGCAGGACCCCCCGCTCCAATCCCGCCACCTACATGAAACTTTTTGATGAAATCAGGAAGCTATTTGCCCGGACTGTTCGCGCTCGTGAACACGGGTACACGGCATCGACATTTTCCTTCAACGCCAGGGGCGGGCGCTGCGAGCAGTGCCGGGGGGAAGGCTTTGAAAAAATCGAGATGCAGTTCCTCTCCGATGTCTACGTGAGCTGCTCCCGTTGCCAGGGAAAGCGCTACACCGTGGAGGTCCTTGAGGTAACGTATCAGGATAAAAATATTCACGACGTGCTGCAGATGACCGTATCCGAAGCGCGCGTCTTCTTCTCGTCGTCGCCGCGTCTTTCCGCACAGCTGCAGCTTCTGGAGATGGTCGGGCTCGGCTACCTGCGGCTCGGCCAGCCCCTGAACACGCTTTCCGGCGGCGAATCACAGCGCTTGAAAATCGCCGCCATCATAAAGACCGGGCAGCTGGGCCACACCCTCTTTCTGTTTGATGAACCGACCACCGGGCTGCACTTTGAAGATATAAAAAATCTTCTTGATGTTTTCAGCCTGCTGCTGGAGCAGGGGCACTCGCTCATTGTTGTGGAGCATAATCTTGACTTCATCAAGTGTGCCGACCACGTTATTGACTTGGGGCCGGAAGGCGGAGACGAAGGCGGCTACCTGGTTGCACAGGGGCCACCCGAGAAGATTGCCGCCGTACAGCACTCCTTTACCGGCGCTTTTCTCAAAAGCTATCTTAGCGGAGATCCTGCCCCGGCAGTGCCCGCTCCCGTGAATGAGCCGGAGGTGCCTGCATCGATAGACACAAACAATCACATCGTGGTGAGCGGCGCGCGCGAGCATAACCTGAAAAATATCAGCGTCAGCATTCCCCGGGAAAAGGTCGTTGTCATAACCGGTTTGAGCGGTTCCGGCAAATCAACCCTCGCCTTTGACATTCTGTTTGCCGAAGGCCAGCGCCGTTTTCTGGAAACGCTTTCACCCTATGCACGCCAGTACATAAAACAGCTGGACCGGCCGGAAGTTGATTCACTGAGTGGCATTCCGCCGACAGTTGCCATAGAGCAGCGCCTCTCCCGGGCAGGCGCTGCGTCCACCGTCGCCACCCTGACCGAGGTTTACCATTACCTGCGGCTGCTGTACGCCAAAGCCGGAGAGCAGCACTGCCCGACATGCGGGGCGCTGCTTGCGGCAAAATCCCCTGAGGCAATTGCCGATGATATTCT
>CAWBMS010000003.1:0-36432 GCA_963790045.1 Ignavibacteriota bacterium
ACACCCCCAACAATGGACGGTCCTAGTTAGCCTCCCTGACCCCGACGTGATGTATGCGTCGGGGTTCTTTTTTGCCCGTCGTATTGAATTTCCACTTTGTGTTTGATACTTTGAATGTACCGAATGGTTATGGTGATAAAGGAATAACATGAAACGACTCTTGACCCTTTTCTGTGTGCCGGTGATGTTGGTTGCCCAAACGGAACAACCTGTTTGGGATCTTAACGATATTTTTGGATCAGGAAAATATTACGGCAAATCGTTGTCGGATGTGCAGTGGATGAACGATAGAAACCAATTTTCTTTCACACAATATGATACTGCTGTGCACGCACAAAACATATTTTTGTACGATGTGAAAAGCGGAAAGCAAAAACTTATCGTAGATGTTTCAAAATTGCATGCGCGCTCCAATGATTCTTCAGCATTGGCGTTCAGTTCGTATCAATGGTCGCCGGATGAACGGTCGATTCTCTTTGTTTCGGAGCCGCCGTTCAAACAATATTTTTCTCGCCGAACTCCCGCCGGAAATTTCTTTTTATATGATTTAAATCTCAAAACACTCCGGCAATTGACCGACGTGAGCGAACCGATGTTCAATCCGAAATTTTCTCCCGACGGAACAAAGCTCGGATTTGTGCGCGGCAACAATATCTATATTCTGGAACTGGCAACGGGAGCCGAAACGCAACTGACAACTGACGGCGCGGAACATATCATCAACGGAAAATTTGATTGGGTGTATGAAGAAGAGTTCAGTATTGCTGACGGCTGGCAGTGGTCGCCGGACAGCAAATCGATTTCGTTCTGGCAATTGGATGAAACCCGTGTGCCGGAATTTCATCTCATGGATTTTATGACTTTACGCGATGATGTGATGCTGCTGCAATATCCGAAAGCTGGCGATCCGAATTCCATCGTACGCATTGGCGTTATCCCGGTAGAGACAAAAAAAAATGTTTGGATGGATTTGGGAACTGATGATGACATCTATATTCCTCGCATGCAATGGTTTCCTAACGGTAAGCGTCTCGCTATTCAACGATTAAATCGATTGCAAAATAAAATCGAAATCTTGGAAGCAAATGCTGCAACCGGCAGCGCACACATTCTGTTTGCTGATTCCGAAAAAACATGGATCGATGAACGGTACGATCTGCGCATTTTGAAATCCGAACAAGAAATGCTGTGGACATCGGAGCGCGATGGATATTCGCACGTGTATATATATCATTCTAATGGAACATTGATCCGGCAGATTACAAGAGGGAAATGGGAAGTTGCCGGCATTGCTGGTATCGATGAAAAAAAGCGGCTTGTCTATTTTACTGCTGACTCTGTAACGCCACTCGAAAAACAGCTGTACGTCGTTTCGCTTGATGGCGGCGTGCCGAAACAACTGACAGAAAACGGTTATTCGCACGCGATCAATTATTTGTCCGGTGCGCATGCATTTTTGGATTATTATTCCAACGCTTCTACACCGACGAAAATTGCTCTGCGCTCATCCGATGGAAAACTTATTCGCATCATCGAAGAAAATTCTATCAAGGCATTACAACCATACACACTTACGCAAAAAGGATTCTTTACCTTAACCACAAGTGATAGTGTCAAGCTGAATGGTTGGATGATCAAGCCGTTGAATATGAATCCGCAAAAAAAATATCCGGTGCTATTCGATGTGTATGGCGGGCCGAAATCTCAAAGCGTCACCAACGCTTGGGGCGGCGGCACATATTTATGGTACCAGATGCTGGCGCAAAAAGGATATATCATCGTGTCAGTCGATGGGCGCGGTACGGGTGGACGTGGAAAGAAATTTGCGAGCGTTATTTATCACGATCTGGGAAAGTGGGAAGTGCATGACCAGATTGAAGCGGTAAAATATTTATCAACACTATCGTACATCGATACGAGTCGCATCGGTATTTGGGGATGGAGTTACGGCGGGTATATGGCGGTCTCGGCAATTTTGCGCGGCGGTACATATTTCAAAACCGCAATTGCGGTTGCGCCAGTTACAGATTGGCGTTTCTATGACGATATTTATACGGAACGGTTTATGGGATTGCCCAAAGATAATCCTGACGGCTACAAGGAAAGTTCTGTGCTTACTTATGCCGATCAATTACAGGGAAATCTGCTTATTATTCATGGCACTACAGACGACAACGTGCACTGGCAAAACAGCATTCAGTTGATCGATGCGCTGGAAAAATCCGGCAAGCAATTTCGCACGATATTCTATCCGAATAAAAATCACAGCATCTACGGCGGCAACACGCGGTTGCATTTGTTCGAGACGATCACGGATTACATTTTAGAAAAATTATAATTCATGTTGGGAGTAAAAATATGAAGATTAACGCAATAGTATTCGGTGCTACGGGCATGGTTGGTGAAGGCGTGTTGCTGGAGGCGCTCGGGCATGAGCAAGTTGAGTCCGTATTAGTTATCGGCAGACGACCATGTAATGTTACGCATCCGAAATTAAAAGAAATCGTTCATCACGATTTTTACAATATTTCTTCTCTTGAAGAACAGCTCAAAGGATGCAATGCATGCTATTTCTGTCTCGGCGTTTCTTCTGTGGGAATGAAAGAACCGGAATATACACGCATCACGTACAACTTTGACGATACATGTTGCAACGACGTTATCGAAGCTCAATCCCGGTATGATTTTTTGTTACGTCTCCGGCGACGGCACGGACGGTCCGGAGCATGGACGATTGATGTGGGCGCGGGTCAAAGGAAAAACAGAAAATGATTTGTCAAGACTTCCTTTCAAAGCTGTGTATTTATTTCGACCCGGATTGATGAAGCCGACGAAAGAGCAAAAAAACGTGAAGCCGATTTTTAAAATAGTTGCATGGCCGTATCCGCTGTGGAAATTCTTTTTTCCAAACCGTGTATGCAAATTGCAAGAAGTCGGTCTTGCCATGATTCATGTAACGCTGAATGATTATTCAAAACGAACTCTTGGCAATAGAGATATTACCTTGCTTGCTCAAACGGCAGAGTGAGATATTTTGAACGGTATTCTGAAACAATTGTTTAATTTACTCGCAAGGGGCGAGATTCTATGAATATGACCGATCTTCAAATGTTATTTCCAGAGACGAATTCTATTCCTCCGGAATATCGATTGCAACCGATTCATCAAAAAGAATATCTTATCAATGGCGTCATCAAAATATGGGAAGGCGATGTGCGCGAGGTGTATTCGCCGATTTGTGTGCGCACCAACGGCGTGCTTGAGCAGATCAAGATCGGAAGTTACCCGCGTTTGAGTGAAAAGGAAGTCTTGGAAGGATTGAACGCCGCTGTTGCGGCATACGATAATGGGCGTGGCGAGTGGCCCACGATGTCCGTGGAACAGCGCATTCAATGCATGAGAAAATTTATTCTCCGCATGCGGGAGAAGCGGAAAGAAGTTGTAACGCTGTTGATGTGGGAAATTTGTAAAACGCAGGGCGATGCAGAAAAAGAATTTGATCGAACAGTGGAATATATCGACGCGACGATCAACTCACTTAAAAAGCTTGATCGAGTTTCATCCAAATTTGTTTTTGAGCAGGGAATCTTTGCACAAATACGCCGTGCGCCGCTCGGTGTGGTGTTGTGCATGGGGCCGTTCAATTATCCGCTGAATGAAACATTTACCACATTAATTCCAGCGTTAATCATGGGAAATGCAGTTTTATTCAAGCCCGCAAAATACGGTGCGCTGTTTTTCCGGCCGTTGTTAGAAGCGTTCAGAGATTGTTTTCCAAAAGGCGTTGTCAATACGATTTACGGAGATGGAAGATCGATTACCGGTCCACTTATGTCTTCCGGAAAAATCGATGTGCTGGCATTGATTGGTTCTGCGAATGCAGCGAATGCAATTCAGAAGCAGCATCCAAAACCGAACCGGCTGAAATGTGTGCTGGGGCTTGGTGCAAAAAATCCGGCGATTATTTTAGAAGACGCAGATATTGATTTGTCGGTAAAAGAATGCTTACTCGGTTCTTTATCTGTACAACGGGCAGCGATGCACCGCCTTAAAGATTATTTTCGTTCACAAAAATATTGTGGATGTTTTCTTGAAGAAATTTGCCGAGGCAGTTTCTTCGTTGAAGGCAGGAATGCCATGGGAATCCGGTGTCGCCATAACGCCGTTGCCGGAAAAAGACAAATCACTCCGTATGAAAGAATATCTTGATGATGCTATGGCAAACGGTGCGAAGGTTGTGAATGCAGGCGGCGGAGCGATGTGCGCATCGTTATTCTTTCCCGCCGTTCTTTATCCGGTAAATGAGGCGATGAAAATTTATCGCGAAGAGCAATTCGGGCCCATCATTCCCGTTGTGCCGTTCGACTCCATTAATCTTCCGGTAGAATATATCCGTTCGTCGGATGTAGGACAGCAGGCGAGTATCTTCGGAACAGATCCGGAAGAAATTGCGCGCCTTGTCGATCCGTTAGTGAATCAGGTGTGCAGAGTCAATATCAACTGCCAGTGCCAGCGCGGGCCGGATTCATTTCCATTCACCGGAAGAAAAGATTCTGCCGAAGGAACGCTTTCTGCATCCGATGCGCTTCGTGTCTTCAGTATCCGCACACTCGTCGCGGCAAAAGAAAGCGATTTGAATAAAAAGATCATCGGTGAAATTGTGAAAGAGAGAACCTCGAATTTCCTTTCCACGGATTTTATTCTTTGATTACGAAAGAAGTTGTAAGTTCTCATCGAAAAAATATTACTGCAAAACAATTTTTCTTGTATCAACAGTATATGCTGTAAAATATCCCAAGGCACCATTGCTGAAATTTGTTGTGGGGTTCTGCGGAGCAAGCGAAGTCGGGCTTTGATCGGATGAAAGAATGTTGGAAAGCGTGTGGAAATAATCATACGACGTTTTGTCAATCGATAATAACGAAATGGTAAGCGTGTCGCCTTTAGTAACCATATCGCCCGTGCGTATCCGTACGGTCATTTCTTGGCCTTTTGTCAGTTGATCGGTGAAGAGGCGGTACCGGAGTCCGTCAATCGAATCGGTTGGAATGACAGCGTTTGTTTGAACATTGACGCGATAATAATTGTAATCAGCTGATTGCGGAGGATCCTTTAAATGTTATATAAACATCATAACCTGTCGAACCGCCGAATCCTTTTCGAACCATAAAGTATAAAGAATCTATATAAACTTTCGGCGGCATAGAAGAAGCCGCATCATATTCTTTGCCCTGTGCTACAACTTTAAGTTGATAACTTATACCTGGCGTACCGCTTATTGTTGAAGTCTGATATGTCCCGCTCACAAGTTCTTTCAATGTGTCTTGTTGGTCCCGAGAATCAGTCATAATAACAAGTGCTCCAGAGACTGGCGGAAAAAACGATGAAGATGCAAAGTAGTTCCCCGTCATACTCAAAATAACAGAATATGGCCCCAGACTGTCTGTAACAACGCTCTCGATGACAATGTGCGGCGCAGCGTCGTTCAAATCAACCGAAACAATTTTCTGACAGGAAATAACACAACAAGCTATTGTTGCCAGAATAATGAAAAAGGTCAGGTGATTTTTAATCAAGGTATATATTTTCATCAGACACCGACATTAAAAAGTAAAATTATATGTCACAGACGGAATGATCGGGAAAATTGTTGTTTGTACGGCTTGATTTTGAGAAGGATTATTAGGATCCTGTCGAAAAATAATGGAATAGGCATTCATCCGATCGTAAGCATTATAGATTGAAAAATTCAAATTGGAATGCGGCCCTAAAGTTCCCATGTGGCAGATAAATCCAAACGATGGTACAGGAGGCATACGATAACCGTTTCGATTTGTATAATAGGGAACCACTCGTTGATCGAAATAATCTCGATAGTCTCCGTTCGGAAATGTTACAGCATTTCCTGTATTATACACCCACGTTGCAGAGAGCGTCCACGTGTCGCTGTAATTATAAATAACAACGACAGAAATATCATGCGTTCGATCTTGCGTGGCGGGAAAGCGGCTGCCCGTCATTGATGAGCGGAAATTGTTCTTCTGTTTTAGAAAGTGTGTATCCTATCCAGCCGCTGATCGTCCCATATCGCTTTCGAATTAAAAGTTCCGAACCGTAGCTCCAGCCCCTGCCATACAGAAGAAGCGCTTCAATATTCGGATTGCGTTGCAAATCTGCTCCATTTTTA
Organism: Ignavibacteriota bacterium; assembly: GCA_963790045.1. Taxonomy (GTDB): domain Bacteria; phylum Bacteroidota; class Ignavibacteria; order UBA10030; family UBA10030; genus DATKMP01. The sequence goes on from CAWBMS010000003.1 coordinate 6,188, forward strand.
TAATCGATCATGTTCTGCATGTTCTTGTAATAAACTTGAAGCGACGTTTCAAAAGTGTTGTCGTCAAAATTTCTAAAATATCCCAGGTCGATTTGATCGGCATATTGCGGCGGCACATTATTGCTGCTCGGAATCCAAAGATCGCTTGGGTTTGTCGAGGTCGAACTGGAAAGAAGATGGAGGTACTGTGTCGTTCTCGTGTAGGATGCTTTGATGGAACTTGCTTCGTCAAGCAAATAGCTTAGAGAAAGCCTCGGCTCAAAACTTGTGAATGTCTTAATGGCACTGCCGGAACCATACACAGCAGTATCGATGGCATTGCCGTTGCTGTCGTATGAATAAAAATGTCCGGGGCCTAACAAACTGAATGTAGAAAATCGCAAGCCGTAATTTATTTTAAGTTTTTGAAAAACATTAAGCTCATGTGAAAAATACATTCCGTTTTCAAGAGCAAAGCGATGTTCAATATCGACATTAATAAGTCCGCTTGGTGTTCCGCCCGTAATCGTTCCCGGGACGAAGGTATGATAAATTGAGTTGATGCCGAATTTCAATGTACCTCTGAGAACCGGTAACATATTGAAAATCTTCTTTAAAATTCAAATCCTGAATGCCGGACGTAATTTGAAATTGACTCGTGCCGGATGAGATAGAGTTGGTGTACTCATAGTCGCTTACAATAAACGATGTATTGGAAAAAAGATGATCGCCGAAAATGTGATTCCAGCGAAGCGTTGCCGTAGTGTTGCCCCAATTGAACCCGAAAACATTCTGATAAGAAAAATTATCTCTTCCAAAATAACCGGAAAGGAAAATACGATCTTTATCGCCGAGCGTGTAATTCGCTTTCATGTTAAGATCGTAAAAGTAATATACTTGTTTGATTGATGGTCGTATCACGCGATAAATGGAGGAATAAATCTGCGTAGGATCGCCGTGCGGTAATGATGAATGATCCGCGGTCTTCGACAATCGGGCCGTTCACCATCAGCCGTGAATCGAGCAAGCCGATTCCTCCTGACCCTCCGAAATCTTTCGCATTGCCGTCATTTGTTCGGATGTCAACGACCGAGGAAAGCCGTCCGCCATATTCGGCAGGCATACCACCGGTTACGACCGAAACATCTTTGATGGCATCGGCATTGAACACCGAAAATATCCCAACAGATGAGAAGGATTGTACACGGGAGCTTCATCTAAGATAATGAGATTTTGATCGATGCCGCCGCCTCGTGAATAAAATCCCGTGCTGCCTTCACCGGCAGATTTAATACCGGGAAGAAGTTGAATCGTTTTCAGGATATCCTTTTCTCCCAGCAGAACAGGAATCGATTGCACCTGTTTCATTTCGAGTTTCGTTGTGCTCACATTAGTTGATGTCACATTGGTATTTAAATGTTCGCCGGAGACCACCACCTCGTTCATTTTGACGAGTTCCGGATCAAGTGCAAAATTTATAATTCTATTTTGGGTCAAATCGATAGAGTCAATCCGCGTTTTGAATCCCATAAATTGAATTTGAAACGTATAATGACCTGCAGGAAGAGTCAATGAATAAAAGCCGTATGAATTGGAAAGAGCGCCTACTCCTGAAAGTTCTTTGACAATGACGGCTCCTCCAATGAGCACTTCTCCGGATTCACCGTTTTTGATCGTACCGCTGAGCGTATATTTTTCTTGTGCAAATGATAGTTGTGAAAGTGGAAAAAGAAGAGCAACAACAAGAAAAGAGAAATATTTATTCATATCAAGCTCAACGGTCGTATATACAATTAAGTTCCTTCTTGATTGTTGAACATCCCAAGATTCAAGAATAGCTTCTTAGGAAAAAAAATGTTTAGAACAAAACCACCTGATGTGTCCACTTATCAAGATGATAACAAAAAAATATACGAAGAACAATGAGAAGACAGTAATCCTCTCCCTCGAATCATATAACCCGAAAATTTTGGAAACAACACCTATTTATTGGCAACAGATTTTACTTTTACCAAACTATGAAAGTCTGTTAACGGAATCTTCCGTGATGAAATCCGTAGAAGCCGCCTAATCTTACAGAAATTCTCGGATAATACCAGTAAGGATAAAAGCCGTCGTACCAATAGTATGGCGGATAACCATAATACTTTGCCGTACCGGCATTGCTTTGCTGGTTTGATGTCTGAGTCGGTTGCTGCATCATCGCTGCAATCACTTTTTCACTGACGCCGGCATTTCGAAGATCGATCACATCCTGCGCTTTCAATTGGAACCAGGTGTCTGTTGCATCCATCATGCCAATAATAAGACTATCGCTTACACCGGCTTTAGATAGATTCATGATATCCTGCTTCGACATTCGTCTAAGTGTGTCTTGCTGTGCGCCATGATCTTTGGTGTTTTGTGTATATCGTTCAGATGCGCATCCGGCAAAACCGAGAGCGGCGAGCAGGAAAGCGATTGAAATAATTTTGTGCGCCATAATTCCTCCACACGTATTATTATTTAATAATTAGACTCTTTGTCTTGTTCATAAGTTTAATTTGATAAAAAGACGAACGTATCGCTATAAAAGTTCCGAGGAAGTTTCGTTCTCTTCCTTTTATAAAAAAGGCCCTGATTGTTGCAGGGCTTTGATATGAATATGAGCTCAATCGGTTAAAAATTTATTTTAATTCCACACGCGCACCGGCATCACCACCATCGATATGCCTTCCCATTGCAATCGCTGTTGGATGGCTTGCGCTGTTTCGTTATGTAATATTCGCTGGTACCATTTTTCTTTTTGGAATACTAATTTTCCCGCAAAGAAAACAGTAATGGAAAATTCTTTTGCCACGGCAAGGCATAACTTTTCTGCTTCTTCCACGGCTTCCGTGCCGGTTGCTGTGCGGAATTCAGCGGGCAATCCAAGATGCCGTGAAAGCGAAACGTAATGTTCTAATGCGCTGCGTGTTTCACGTTCTAAATTTTCCACCTCTGCAGTTCCTTTAAAACTTCCTGAATCAACCACAGCCACAGAAACAAAGACAACCTGCTTAAAATATCCAGGGAATTGTTTCATGACGTTTAAGAACGAATGAATGCCGAGACCATCATAGGACCCACTAACATACAGCGGTAGGGAACCGTGGATTCAGCGGTGCAACCGCGCCCATCGGCTCAGCGTCCGACGGAATATCTTTTAAAATATCCGATAATGTTCGCATTTTACCTGCGACGACATGATAATGATACCGGATCAATGTGCACAAAAGGATCAATGAGGAAGTAATCACCACGGTCATCCACGCACCTTCTGCAAATTTTTCGATAATGACAACGGTAAGAATGGTAAGGCAAAGCACGAGGCCGATGCAGTGAATCGGCAACGATTTTTTCCATTCAGGATGTGTACGGCGTTCGGTAATCCAGAACCGAACCATACCGATTTCTGTTAAAGAAAATGTGATGAACACATTGATGGAGTACATTGTGACCAATGCATCGATATTGCCGCCGGTATAAAGAAGCGTTGCAATGGAAGCGCAGCCGATCAAAATAATGCCGTAATGCATGGTCAGCCGATCGGACAGCGCGCTGAATCTGTGCGGCAGCCATCGATCATTTGCCATATTGGCCATCACGCGGGGTCCATCGATGAATCCTGTTTGCGCCGCAACGAACAACAACGCCGCTTCTGCAATCAACGTCAGAACTACAAACCACGAACCCAATCCTACGCTTTCAATCATCACAGCGTTCAACGTTTTTCCTACTTGTTGGTTGACTCCCATTAAGAGATACAATAATAAGATTGCGCCGGCAGTAACGGAAAGTGATACAGCCATATACACCATCGTACGTTTTGCTGTCGGGATTCGCGGCTCGCGCATAATCTGGATACCGTTGGAAACTGCTTCAATACCAGTGTAGGTTCCTGCACCGCGAGAATATGCACGCGCAAGAATCATCAACATTCCCATAACGCCCAATGTGCTGATCCCGCTCGAAAGATTATGGTGTACCTGCGAAGCAACGACATGGATCTGATGAAAATATTTAAATCCGCCGCCAACGATGACAATAAAGTGCGTTAAAAGGAACAAAAGAAAGATCGGCGTAAGAATTTCAATGGATTCTTTTGCACCGCGAATATTCATAAAAATAAGCGCGATGATGACGATCATGTCAACGGGAACCATGAGATATTGATATTGAAGAGGAAGAAAACTGAAGATTTGAGCAGAGCCGGAGGCAATTGAGACAGTGATGGTTAAAATATAATCGACTAACAACGCACTGCCGGAAACAACGCCGAACGGCGCTCCCAATAATTTTGTTGCAACAACATATCCGCCGCCGCCGGATGGAAAATGTTCGATGATGCGGCTGTACGCATAAGAAATAATAAACACGGTAAATGCTGTGGCAAGTGCAAGGATGACGGCAAGCTCGGTATGACCGCTCAATGCACGGAATGCTTCATCAGGGCCATAAGCTGATGAACTTAATCCGTCTGCGCCAAGTCCAACCCATGCCATAAACGCAATCAGCGAAATTTTATGAAACAGATTCGGATCGTGCAAATCTCGCGGCTTGCCGATCAATAATTCTTTAAGACTTTTCACAATGATTCTTTCGTTGGTTCAACATTAGGTTTTTATGGCCTCGAAACAAACATTTATCTGGTGCATAATGCACAAACCAAAATTTACGAATCTTTTCACCGAATCTATATAAAGAAAATATAAAAATTCTGGGCGGGTGATTCGTTTGAGAAAAATGAGGAGGAACAGCAGAAAAATCTATAAAAAAGGAAGGAATTCAGCTCTGAGATTCAAAATAGACATTGAATTTTGAAAACGCGAATCTTCCTTACTCGTTGTGCGGTAGCAGCATGGAAAGTTGCGGAATATGTTCTGTTTTCCATGTGTAAAAGTGTATCTGTTATCCCGCCTTTTGTATTCGTCTTATGAACGTTTTCTCTATATATTAGTATCACAAATTTTGACTTAGTTTTATGATGAATCGATCAGATTAAAATTCTGAATGAAAGAAAAAAGCAAATGAATAAAAATGTATTAGTGGTATCCTCTAGTCCGAGGAAAAATGGAAATTCCGAACTGCTGTGCGATCAGGTCATCAAAGGCGCGCAGGAGTCCGGACATCAAGCAGAAAAGATTTCGCTGCGTGAAAAGAAAATAAATTACTGCACGGGATGCGGAACATGTTCAAACACAAAAAAATGTTCTCAAAAGGATGATATGGCAGAAGTGCTGGAGAAGATGATTGCTTCTGATGTGATTGTGATGGCAACGCCCGTGTATTTTTATACGATGTGCGGTCAGATGAAAACGATGATCGATAGAACCTGTGCCCGTTATACCGAGATCAACAATAAGGAGTTTTATTTCATTGTCACCGCCGCCGATGGAAACAAGAATGCCATGGAACGAACCATCGAAGAATTTCGTGGATTTACTTATTGCCTTGATGGGGCAAAAGAAAAAGGAATTATCTACGGAACCGGCGCATGGAATAAAGGTGATATTAAAAAAAGCGCTGCTTTCAAGCAGGCATACGAAATCGGCAAAGCAGTATAATGAATATGGAAGAATGCTAAATCTATGAGTATCAGTGAAACAGCAAATAAAAATCATGAGGAACTATTTCCCAACTACAAATCGACATTAAAAGTCACAGACCCGGAGTTGATAGAAGTATTCGACAACTTTGCGTTTGATGAAGTGACTTCAATATGGAACGTTAGATGCCAGAACGCGATTGATGATGATTCTGGGATCAATGATTGCAAGCCAAACGTTAAGTGAATATAAAGTGATGCTTGTCGGTGCATTGAATATCGGCGTAACTCCGATTGAAGTGAAAGAAATTCTCTATCAGGCGGTGCCGTATGTTGGAATTGCCAAAGTATTCGATTTCATTCATGCCACAAATGAACTATTGACAAACAGAGGGATCAAATTGCCATTAGAAGGACAATCAACCACTTCACCGGAAACACGATTGGAAAAAGGATTGGCGTTGCAAAAATCCATTTTCGGAAAAATGATTGATGAAATGTACAAAACATCACCGGCAAACCAGATTCATATTCAAAAATATTTATCGGCAAACTGTTTTGGCGATTATGTAACGAGAAAAGGATTGGATATCAAGACGCGAGAACTCTTAACTTTTTCCATGCATTTTATCGTTGGGCGGATGTGAGCCGCAGTTAAAAGGACACATACAGGGTAATCTTAATGTTGGAAATGATAAGGAAGTATTGCTGAGTACAGTTACTCAATTATTACCGTATGTAGGATATCCGAGAACTTTAAATGCAATACGATGTTTAAATGAAGTAGTGCCGGAGTAATGGAATAAAAGAATTTTTGTAAATATAGAGAGATGGAGGTGTGACATCATGAAATATAAAGAATTAGCGAAGACGGGAGAAAAATTATCAGTTGTCGGTTTGGGATGCATGGGAATGAGCTCGGCCTATGGACAGCCGAACGATACAGAAAGTATTACGACTCTGCAATATGCATTGGAGTTAGGTATAAACTTCTGGGATACTGCCGATGTGTATGGCAATGGTGCAAACGAGGAATTGATTTCCAAAGTTCTTGTGCCAAATCGTAAAAAAATATTTATTGCAACGAAATTCGGATTCCGCGTAAGAGGCGGCAGTGGCGATGCTTTTGTCGGCGGAGAGACGTATGTGGATGCTTCGCCAAAATGGATGAAGCAAGCTGTTGAGAACAGTTTAAAACGACTAAATATAGATACCATCGATCTTTATTATGCACATCGTGTCGATCCGAATGTTCCGGTTGAAGAAACCGTCGGTGCGATGGCTGAACTGGTAAAAGCAGGAAAGGTGCGGTACTTAGGATTAAGCGAGTGCACTGCGGCAGATTTAAAGAAAGCACATGCTGTTCATCCGATCACTGCACTGCAAAGCGAATACTCTCTGCTTTTCCGTGATGTCGAAAAGGAAATTTTACCATTAACCAAAGAGCTGGGTATAACGTTCGTTCCATTCGCCCCGTTAGGCCGCGGGTTGATGAGTAATAAATTAGATGTAAGTTCACTCGCTGCTACCGACTTTCGAGCGAATCTTCCGCGCTATCAGGGAGAATACTTAGACAATAATCAAAAACTGTCCGCTGCATTTGCAGAATTTGCTGCAACAAAAAACTGTACACCGGCGCAGCTGGCAATTGCGTGGGTGATGGCACAAAGCGACAATATTATTCCGATTCCCGGAACCAAACGTAGAAAATATCTGGAAGAAAATGCCGGTGCAGCAGATGTAACGTTGACAACAAAAGATTTGGAAGGTATTGAAACAATCGTAAAAAAATATCCGAATGTCGGGCCGCGGTACAGCGCACGCGAAAATAAGTTTGTGAAAAAATAAAAAGGAAAAATCTTTATGCAAAAGGTAGTGTTGAATAATGGCGTAGAAATGCCTGTTTTGGGATTCGGTGTTTATCAGGTACCAAATGCTGAAGAATGTGAAAGAAGCGTTCTTGAAGCGATACATAACGGTTATCGGTTGATTGACACAGCGGCTGCCTACATGAATGAAGAGGCAGTTGGCAAAGCAATCAAAAAAAGTGGAGTGCCAAGGGAAGAACTCTTTATCACCACCAAACTTTGGATTCAGGATGCCGGTTACGAAAGTACAAAGAAGGCTTTTGAGAAGTCGCTGAAAAAGTTACAACTCGATTATCTGGATTTATATCTGATCCACCAGCCGTACGGTGATGTTCATGGTTCCTGGCGCGCGATGGAAGAACTTTATCAGGCAGGGAAAGTCAGAGCAATCGGTATCAGCAACTTTCATCCTGACCGTGTGATGGATTTGATTGTTTTCAATAAGGTTATTCCTGCGGTGAATCAAATCGAAACGCATCCGTTCCATCAACAGATCGAAACACAAAAATTTCTACAGGAAAATAATATTCAAATTGAATCCTGGGGCCCCTTTGCCGAAGGCAAGAATAATATTTTTCACAACGAATTATTGGTTTCTCTCTCTGGAAAATACAAAAAGTCTGTTGCACGGATCATTCTTCGCTGGCTCACGCAGAGAGGCGTTGTGGTTATTCCAAAATCTGTTCACAAAGACCGGATCATCGAAAACTTCAATATCTTTGATTTCGAATTGAGCGCTGAAGATATGAATTTGATTCTATCGTTAGATATGAAGAAGAGCAGCTTCTTCGATCATCGTGATCCGGCAATGGTGAAATGGCTGGGGAGCAGGAAGCTTAATATCTAACACACCAGATAATATATTGGATGAACGTTATATATATATATATATATATCATAAGGTTGAAAATGTATGATACACTTTAAAACTATTAGCGAATTGGATAAGGCAGAAGGATTTACTCCTCCCGAGCATCCATTACTCAGTTTGAACGTCCTCGACAAGACCTCGTGTATCACAAAAAACATAGAGTTCACATGCAATTGCTATATCATTTGCTTTAAAAAAGTAAAATCCGGCGAATTGATCTATGGAAAAACGAAATATGATCACGATACAGGCCACATGTTTTTTGTCAGGCCCAATCAGATGCTCACCGCCCGCGGACTTCAGCTGGCGGAAAAAGGATTCGTGATTCATCTGCACGAAGATTTTTTAACCGGGCATCCATTGTTCACGGATATTAAAAAATATTCTTTCTTCGATTATGAAACACACGAAGCGCTTCACCTTTCGCCGAGGGAAAAAGAGATTATGTGGTCGCTGTTTCACAAGATGGAAGCAGAGTATCACAATAATCCGGATGAGTTCAGCAAATCCATTATCCTGTCGCATCTCGATTCTATGTTGAAGTATGCCCAGCGCTTTTATAAGCGGCAATTCATTGACCGCAAGCCGCTCTCGGGCGTTACGATGACAAAATTCACCGAATGCCTGAATACGTATTTCGAAGAAGGGGGCACAGGAGAAAAAGGATTGCCCACGGTAAATTACATGGCTTCGCAGCTGCATCTTTCGTCCAAATATTTAAGCGATTTATTGAAACAGGAAACCGGCAAGACCGCTCTGGAGCTTATTCATCTTTATGTTGTTTCGGAAGCGAAGAACTTACTTACGGCAGGCGAACAAAGCATTGCCGAGATCGCTTATCAGCTTGGCTTTGAAAACCCGCCGTACTTTTCTCGGCTGTTTAAAAAAGAAGTCGGCATGAGCCCTAAGGAATTTAAACACCATCTGCAAAATTAGTTTCATAAGGATCTGAAAATGAAAGTATTATTGGTTAATGGAAGTCCTCACAAAGACGGATGCACCTATACGGCATTGGAAGAAGTAGCGAAGACGCTGAACACCGAAGGGATTGATACGAAAATCTTCCAACTGGGGAAGAAACCGCTTGCCGGTTGTATTGCCTGTAACACATGCAGCACAAAAAAGAATGGACGCTGCGGTTTCTCGGATAAGGTCAACGACTTTTTAGAAATTGCCGGTGGATACGACGGCTATATCTTCGGTTCGCCTGTGCATTATGCCGCTGCCGACGGAGCCATTACGTCGTTTATGGATCGCGCCTTCCGCGCTTCCTCCTCCGGAGAGAAAATATTTTATCTTAAACCTGCCGCCGCAGTTGTTTCCGCCAGAAGAGCAGGAACAACGGCAGCGCTCGATCAGCTTAATAAGTATTTTACGATTTCTGAGATGCCGGTTATTTCGTCCAAGTCCTGGAACATGGTTCACGGCGCAACGCCGGAAGATGTGCGCAAAGATGAAGAGGGTTTGCAAACCATGCGCACGCTGGCAAGAAATATGGCGTGGTTCTTAAAATGCAAGGAAGCCGGAGCCAACGCCGGTGTTGCGTTGCCCGCGCGGGAAGAACCCCTGCGTACAAACTTTATTCGCTAACGGCGATTCACGTTCATCCCGATAGGGACGTGTTGAGATGTGGGGAAAGACAAAAAAGCATTTGGGTGATGAAAGTTACTTAGATCGCTATTCGTATGGTCCTAAAAACCGTATGCCATTAAAATGAATCATGTGTGTCGGATTATCTGCAACCCAAACTTCTGTTTCCCATGCAATATCCGGTAAGTATTTTGCCATGATCTGCCGATTGGGAAATGCCGTCACAAATACTTTTCCCGGTTTTGATGATTGAAATAGTTTTTGAAGTTCAATATGCCTTTTACTATCCACAGGGCCATGGCTTGTAACGGATTCGATTAGTATTAACCATTGTTTCTCTGGCAGATAGAAGACGACATCAGGCATTTTCCCGTGAGCGTCAACAATCATTCCAGGTTCTTTTGCTTTTTCTTCATCGAAGTATCCCCACTTCTCTCCTGTATCACCAACATACAATAATTGAGCGTTATGAAGAAATCGAGGTGCGAACTGTTCGATAATATCTTTGATAAGCCGGCTATGTTCCCCGGGACTTAATTTGATTTCCCGCCCTTCTTTGATTATAACAGGCACTAATTCCATTTCCCGTTTCTTTGAGTAACGTTCTGCAAGCGCCGCACCATTCTTTTTAAATTTTTCTAATGCCGTTACATACTCAGCGGTTCCAAACATTTTTATAACATTTAATACTTCCGGTGTGATCTGATAAACAGCATAAGGGCTATTGACCGGTCGACTCGGATCATCAGGATTATAACGAGCGATACCGCCTTGCACCAATTGATGCATGCTTTGGCGTCGGAATGTTTCGCGCGTGTTTGGTGCATATTTCTTTTGATAATATTTTTGTGCGTATTCCATCATCGGCGTGATGCCGACAAGCGGACTTTTTGCCTCTGCCCATTTGTTATTTTTCTTGACCTCTGTTAATGCTAACAGGCATAATGCTGTGCGTTCATTTTGTTGCCCCCTCGGCAATCCTAAATCGACAATAATCGATAACGCTTCTTTAATTTTTTTTGTCATACTTGCTCATCACCTCATCAAATATTTGTTCTTTATCGGTTTGTGGTGCTGCAAAATATTGTTTCCCCATTTCGACCAATTGTGTTTTTGTCGGATACTTCATATTGCGAAGATCGGTTGCATTCACTTGTGTATGTCCACTAAATTCTCTAAATGTCTGGTCAAAGTAGTTCGTGTTCAGATACACAAACAACCCTGCGGCTAAATCATTATCAAGTCCGTTCTTTGATGTGTGGATGACATTTAAATGATTCTCAACTGTAAAATATGGTGTCTCGATTTCTCTTTCGGTAATCAATGAGGCACGGATTCTTTTCTTTTCTTCTTTGGCAGAAAATCGATTTACAAGAATATACGTTCCGCGCTTGTATGCAATCTTTTCTTTTTCCTGTTCGGTGAGAACAATGGAATTCGGTTTCTTCGATTGAACAGGCCATGAAAACGAGCCATTTTTTAAAATGTACCGGGTAAAGAAGAGGGATAGAATCGTCAGATATTGTTTCTACCAATTTTTCTTTCATCCGGAAATCGACAATCGGCCCGGTCGATATTTCAACGCCAAGGTCGTTGTACGTTGTCGAGAAATTATAAGACCGATTTCCATTTGTTCCATTCGCCGGAATTGAAAAATAAAACTGTTCATCGCCGGGCTTCACAACATCTTCAAATGAAACTGGATGCTCTGCATAGTCGCTAAAATCTTTTCCGCCAGAGGAACTGATGCAAACATGCGGCTGTTGTTGTATCCCTTTTCGTAAAACAATGATCACATTCTCTTGCAATACATCTTCGTCTTTAAAAGCATCTTTTCGCGATTTGAATGTATGGATATGTCACTAATTCCGTTTTGCTGAGAAGGAATTTTCTAAACGGTAAAAAGTAAAGCCCATTACAAAAACTTCGCGGTATAATGGCAACGACCACACCTTGCAATGCGAGTAACCGTACAGCAACGGCAACAAACGCAGAATAAAGATTCACCGTCTCAACGCCAATATCCCGCAGGCAAGAGCGGTAATCCGATGTGCTGGCAATTTTTTTGTACGGCGGATTCATAATAATGTGGGAATACGTTTTATGCGTTCCGGCGCATAGTTCGTACGTTGCTGTTTGTATAAAATCTTTCTGGATGATCGTTGTATGAATCTTTGATCGATTGCGAAATCGTTCTATCACTTCATTCAATTGCGGAAGAATGGTCGTATCGATTTCGTATGCATCTATGTTGATGCTGCCCTGATATTGTTCGGCAAGTTTTTTTTCGAGGAACGAACTGAATAAAATTCCCAATCCGCACCCGGTATAAAAAGAGAAATTACGTTTTCTTTTGTTTCATACCGTTCTAACAGTGAAGCCATAAACTCCGCAATACCCGCGGGTGTAAGATACTGCCCGAATGTCGTTTTATGTGAATCTGCAACAGTAGCAATGCGCTTTGCTCTAAGCATGTGAATATCTTTTAAACCGGTAATCATCCTATTACAAATGTAGCCAATAGGTGGGAGGGATGCAATTGGCGAGGAAAATGTTTATAGCAACAGATTTGTTCGGGAGAACATCTCTCGCACGACCAGCGTTGATTATACATATTCTTGTAATTCATTATTCTTTTATCTACATTACCCATAAGAAAACGTGCTTTCGTTCGTATGTCAACACAATCCAATTTATTATTTGAAGCTGTCGTTACTCAAGCCGGTTGGCAATATGGCTTAGTAAAGAAGGACGATGATTTTGAAAAATCACCGTTACTCACTTCTTATAAAAAGCAAATAGCACGTACTGTTTTCAATACTCCAAAGAACGATCCTTCAATTGATGCAATATATTTTTCTGGAAATTTTCCGTTCATATATTTCAAAAAGCTTTCCGAGTTTGATCCAACCCTTGTACCAACCTTCAACGTAAAATATGGAATGAAGGTCAAGCACCATTATTAGCTATTGTTACTCCAAGTGAGATTAATTTCTACGACTGTTATGATGTCCCTGCAAAGCCTGAACAGGAACTTAGATCTGTTAGAGAATTTACGAACACAGAGGAGGATTTATCGAGATTATGTGAGTTGCTTCATCAAGCAAAAATCGATTCGGGCCAGATTTGGGAATCGGGGCAACTTGGCACAGAGTTAAAGATTCAAAATAGGGTTGATCGTAGATTAGTCAAAAATCTTGCTAATACAAGAAATATTTTACATACGCAGTATAATCTACCATTTCCTGTTATTCACGATTTATTAGGTAGAAGTCTCTTTGCTTTGTATTTGGAGGATCGAAGGATATATCCGGAAGACATCAATCGTGAACAGAGTTTTTTCGATATTGTTGCAACACCTCATGATATTTATTCGCGGTTTGAGTACTTAAAGAATAAATTTAATGGTGACCTGTTCCCAATATCGAAAGAGGAAACGAAAAAAATCAAAGAAGGAAGAAACGCCTCATCGATTCTTCAAAAAGTTCGTGAATGTTTCTATGGTATTGATGTTATAAGTCAACAACAAGAGTTTTGGCCTGTATTTCAATTCCAATACATACCTATAGAACTTATTAGTTCTATTTATGAAGAATTTATGAGTCAAGAAGATCCCGAACGTAATATAATCCGGGAAAGTGGTGCTTTTTACACACCTCCAATGCTTGTTGACTTTATCTTAAATGAAGTATTGCCATGGCCAGATGAGGATAATAAACGATATGATTTAAAAATTCTCGACCCTGCATGCGGGTCCGGAATATTCTTGGTCGAAAGCTATAAGCGGTTGATTGCGCGCTGGAAATATTGCAACCCTTCTGTGAAAGTAACCAAAAATATACTTGAAAAATTATTGCTTAATAGTATTTATGGAATTGAAATAAATCCTGATGCTATTAAAGTTGCAGCATTTAGTCTATACCTAACAATGCTAAATTATACCGATCCAAAAGAAGTTCTATCTGACGTTAAATTTTTCAAACCATTAATTAGATGGAGTAATGAGCAGGAAATAGCAGAACATAAAGGTAAAGACACTGGGAATAATTTGTTTCAATACAACACCTTTGATCCTGAAATAGATGTATATAATAACACCTTTGATCTTGTCGTTGGTAATCCTCCGTGGAAACGCAACCAATTAGATGAATTGGTGGGTAAGTATCTTAATGATCATAAGTTTCCAGATCAAATAATGTGCGCCTATTTGGATAAAATGTCGAGGATAATTCCAAGCGGGGAAATTGCTTTAGTGAGCACGGCAAAATTACTTTTTAATACAGGCAAGATATACGAATCGTTTAGACAACGTTTCTTTAATAATAATAATATCGAAGCGATAATTAACTTTTCTATTCTTCGCGATGTAATTTTTGAAAAAGCAAAAACCCCTGCCGCGGTAATAATCTATTTACCCTTCAAGCAAGAATCAGAATACGAACATAATAGTAGAATAATATATTGTACACCAAAAAACACTGAGACGATTAAAAATAGAAAATCGATAGTTATCGATGCGTCTGAAATTAAGTATATATCAAGAAGCGAGATTGTAAAAAAAGGATCAAATGTCTTTAAAATTGCTATGTGGGGCAATGTTAGAGACCAAAAGCTCATCAACAAATTAAAAGAATATCCCTCGCTTAATTCAATGATATCAAAAGCAAGAAAGTGGTATGGGATTAATAAATGATAAAGATGCTTCCAAAAAGGGAAATGCACGACTGTCTCGTCATTTATTCATTAAAGCAGAAAGTATCCAACCATATTATACAGAGAAAAAAGGATTAAGTAAATTTGGCGATATGCATGAAATGTATAGAAAGGATGATAGAAATATATTTGATCCTCCGCTTATTCTATTTAAAGAAGGTACAAAAAACGACAGTGTATGTAGTGCTTTTATTGACTATAAGTGTGCGTATCTTAGTGCTGTTTTGGGAATAAAGTTAAAAAATAAGAATGCTGCTTTTCATAAGGCACTTGTTGCTTGTTATAATTCTGCCATAGGCAACTACTATTTCTTTCTAACGGGATCTAGTTGGGAAACAAATAAAGGAGGTCAGATACAAAGAAATGAAGCAAAGAATTTCCCAGCATTTCCATATAGTTTAGATATGGGTGTTATTAATGAATTAGCAAATAAAGTTGATGCTATCATTAAAATAAAAAAAGAGAATGGTAACGACGAGCCAGATGAATCAGTTGTGCTGATTCAAAAACAAATAGACGAGATTCTTTATCGTGAATTAAATATAACGAGTAATGAGCGATCTACAATCGAGGATGTGCTAAAGTATAGCATTGCTCTAAAAAATAGATACCTAAACAGCAAAGCTGAAAAATACATTGAGAACCTTAATGCATATTCAAATGCATTCACTAAAGCGGTAAATTCTTTACTAAAATATAGTAATAAAACTGTTTGGTTGAAGTCACCCGATAGCCAAAGCCATAAAACACCGCTAAGGGTGGTAGTGATACATTTTGATGGCAAGAAACAATCTATATCAACTGAAAAAATTGATTCGATATTAGATGAGATTAACAAGTATATCTACGAAAAACATTCAGAGAGTATTTATTATCGGAAGGTCATCAAGTATTATAAAAACGATTGCATCTATATTATTAAACCCAATCAGAGACGCTTCTGGTCTGTTTCACAAGCGTTAAATGATGCTGATGAATTGCTGTTGGACTTTATGAAACAATGATTGCGATATGGGGATTTTAACTGGAGCAGAAAATATCGAAAAAGCTGTGGGTTATGTTCCGGTTGTTACATCTGAGGAAGCGTTTCAAGCTTTCGAGTTATTCTCCATAAATTTAATTGGTAGAGCATATAGTTGTTTAAAAATATCCCAACACAATCAATTTAATTATTCAGAACCACAAATAAGTGCTA
Source organism: Ignavibacteriota bacterium (assembly GCA_963790045.1). Lineage (GTDB taxonomy): Bacteria > Bacteroidota > Ignavibacteria > UBA10030 > UBA10030 > DATKMP01. The sequence continues at coordinate 21,970 of CAWBMS010000003.1, forward strand.
TGTTGTATAAGGCGTTGGATGGAATAATTTCTAAAGAAGAGTTGTTGTGTAGTGTTACGTGGGAATATTCTGAGGTTACAAATCCGTTACTCAATGGAACCCAAAAACATCAAGCTGTTAAAAAATTTGATCTTGCTGTTGCAAATTGGGATGTAAAAAACCGAGTTCAATACGGAGTTGAAGCGAAAGTACTTGTTGAGAATGATTATGATAAAAGAAATGCCGATGCTCTTGTAAGGGAGTACATCTCTGATGCCGGCATGGGAAAATATATTAATGGAATATATAAAGGTCGTGGGTGTATGATTGGATATATTCTTGAAGGGAAAATTCCGGCAATAGTCAAAAAGATAAATGATGAAATAACTACAACCTTAGATAAGAATCAAATATTATCTAAAAACACTGACAAGTTGTGTACACACGATGAAACTTATAAATCTGAACATAAACCTAAACTTCCCTATACGCTATTTCATTTAATGTTAGATTTCAGCTAAAAAAGGGTTAATCCGATATCCTCCTTTTTTTCCCATCATACCACCACTCCTTAAATTGTTTGCTGAAAAAATAAATTTGTAAAACGTTACACACAATCTCTTTAATCCTCGCAACAAAAGCAAGAAAAAAATACATCCCGTAGGGGCGCGATTTATCGCGCCCGGAATAACAAATTATATCCGGTAGGGGCGAGTTCGGAACTCGCCCCTACGAGGGTGTTGCATTATACTCGTAGGGACACGGCCCGCCATACAAAAGGCGGGTAAACATGCCGTGTTCCCTACAACGGTACAAAAAAATGGTAGGACAAACATTTGGCGAAGCCCATCACGTTGTGACTTGTGTGTCACCATAAGGACATCCAGGAATGGATGTCCTACCAAACACACCACCACAGGCAACGGTATGTATCGCCGCCTGCATGAATGTAAATACCAGTCCGACCGCTTAAAGCGATCGGACTGGTAACGCGGATTATTGCACGCGGCTGACCGGCTCGCTCCACGGACCGACACCGGCGGCATTCACGGCGCGCACTTTGTAAAACGTCCGCTGTCCTTTTACAACGTCGTCGTCCACAAACGTAGTTTTCTGTGTGGTCTTGAACAACGACATGGCGGGAATCACGTCCGTCTTGCTCGCATCCGCACCGACGCCTTTGTACCATTCGTACATCGACGCATTGTAATCCTTGTCGGTGGAAACGATGAACCCGACGCCGTCGGTGTCGTCTTCCAGCGTGACCAACAATTTTGTCGTGGGAATGGGACGCGAGGCGGGAGATGTTTGCGCATCCAACCCGTAGTCCTGAAGGCACTCGGGGTCGTTTACATGAATCGTGTACGCAAAGTTTTCTAACTGACTCAGATATGTTTCCATATCACCTTGCAACGTACGCGCTTCCGTTTGCTTATCGGCGAGAAGCTGCTTTTGATCCTCCACCGCTTTTTCCATCGCGGCGGTCTGGTCGATCTTCGCCTGAATGTCGGCCGCCGTAATGCTGTGAGGCGTCCAGCGCGTTGCGAATTTTCCAACGCCGCTTACGAACGCTGTTAGCCGGTCGCTAATGGACCGTAGGTATTTAATCATGGGATGTTCCTCCGGTGATTGTTGAAAGAACGGCGCTCCTTAATGGAGCTTGCCGGTGAATTATTTTAGGAGAAACGACATTGTGCAATGCCGTATGTGTGTACGCAGCCATGAGAACAGAAAATTCCTTTGCAAACGTGATGCGCTCATGCACTTGCTGTTGATGGAGAATGAAATATTCTACACTCTGGATCTCTTTCGGGCTTACCGAGTATGAGCCATAACCCCTTCGCCATGTAAACGGATGTGCAAATATACGCTGCCGGTTCAACCACAACGACGATTCGCCTTTGATAAATCTCAGAACCTCCTGGACAGAATGTTGTTGATGAAGCTGAAACAGAATATGCACATGGTCGTGCACGCCGCTAATAACGGGAGCGCTGGCATGGATAATCCTGTTCTACCGAAGAGCACATGTGTGCGAACAATTTTTGTGCGATGTCCGGATCGATACCGGATTGATCATCCCTGATTCCGAAGAATGCGTGCACCCAGATTGCCGACATCGAGTGAGACATAACTTCTCCCGAACTGTTATTCTGTTCTCACTCTCACGAATCAATTCGTGAGTTATTCTTCCGCTTCTCGGCGGAATGTTGTTCGTAAAAATTTTTCCCACGAATACATTCGTGGGCTTATCTGGTTATTTGCCCGGAGATGGCCGAAACCACTCGAGGTTCTGTTTCTCTCCGACCGCTATATCAAAGATACATTTTGGATTTGAAAATGTCAATTATAAGATTATACAATCCATTGAAGGACGTTGAAGTTAATTCCGGCATTAGTATTTTATTTTATAATAAATGGCTATTTTAGGATAAATTCGCATATTCCAAATGAAAATATTTATATTCTCCATGTAGAATTCACGAATCTATATACAAATATGCAAATGTTGCATAAGAATTCACGAATCCGTATACGAATATGCAAATGCTCCATGAGGATTCACGGATCTGTATACGAATATGCAAATGCTCCATGAGAATTTGCGAATCTGTATATGAATATGTAAATGTTCCATGAGAATTCACGAATCTGTATATGAATATGCGAATGCTCCATTAAGATTTGTCTATCTTCGTAGAGATAGACGAATAGCAGAAGAGAATTTTATAATTGCCGCAGAGAGGAACGCACAGAAGTGCGGGTTTGTTAGAAGTAGAAACGAAAGAATCAATAAATGTCTCTGCGCCCCATCAAACAAATTATACAACCAGTGCCCACCATTGAAGGCGCAGGCGTAAAATTACAGCGCGCATTCGGATTTCACGACACAGAAAAATTCGACCCGTTTTTATTATTCGACGATTTCCGCAATGAGAATCCCGAAGATTATCTTGCGGGATTTCCATGGCATCCGCATCGCGGTATTGAAACAATCACGTATGTGCTTGCAGGAACTGTAAAGCACGGCGACAGTTTAGGCAATAAAGGTACGCTTGCCGCAGGCGATGTACAATGGATGACGGCGGGAAGCGGAATACTTCATCAAGAAATGCCGAAAGGCGATCCGAACGGCAGGATGCATGGGTTTCAGCTCTGGGCAAATCTTCCGTTGTCGCAGAAGATGACGGATCCGCGGTATCAAGATATTGGAGCGAAAGAAATTCCCGAAGTGATCGACGATGACGGCACACGTGTGCGCGTGGTGTGTGGAAATTTCTGGGGCAAGACCGGACCAGTAGAAGGTATTGCCGCCGATCCGCAATATTTAGATGTCTCTATTCCGCCGAACAAGAAAAAAGCATTGCCGGTGGAAACATTTCGCCATTCGTTCGTCTATATCTTTGAAGGAAGCGGAACGTTTCCTTCTGCGTCGTCACCGCAAGGAGTTTATACGGAACTTGTCGGCACGACCTCGGCTTCACAACAACAACTCGGCAATCGATCGATGATTTTATTTGACAGAGGCGATGAAATAACCGTGCAAGCAGGAGAACAGGGGATCCGGTTTCTGCTTGTCTCCGGCAAGCCGTTAAAAGAACCGATTGCCTGGTACGGCCCGATTGTAATGAATACGAAAGAAGAAATTACGACAGCAATACGCGAATTGCAGAACGATACCTTTATTAAATGAAGAATTGATGTTACGCAAAAAGAAAAGAACAACTGTCATTCCCGCAATTTTTTGGCGGGAATCCAGAAAACTGGATGCCCGACTAAAGAATTCGGGCATTACAACTTTATTTTGTTAGGCGCTATTCTTAATCATACGTAACATGAGTGAAGAATTATTTAATTTGTAATTTTTGATTTAATGATTTGGTGATTTGATAATGGTTACAGGAATCGTTATTATATAAAAGCAGCATGAAATTTTTCGGAATCACATATCGCCGTATTCTCGGAACAATCGTTCCGGCATTGATGTTGGTGCTGCTGCTTGGAAGTATCGGCATCAGCGCGTTTCACAATCATCATGATTGTGCGAATCCGGACAATTGCGCTATTTGCACATTTCAAGCATCATCTTTCACATTGTCTCTTGATATAACATCGAGTTTCAAGCTTTGTGATGCACCTCTTCAACTTTCCATTATCGATCTTCCAGAACGGATCACACTTCCGTTCCATACTTCAATCTTTGCGTCTCACGCTCCTCCTCAAGTTAGCTGATCATCTAACAAAAAATACTGGTTCTGTCCACTTCTATTGAGTGTGACAGAATTCGGTTTATTGGATATTGTATGCCATAGTAGCATTATAATATTAGATGGTGTGGATAATTTCTATACATCTTTAAATATTAATTCATTGAGGAGAAGCAATATGCGTTTAATTTTTATTCTTACTACCATGGTCGTATTTGTCACTTTTTCTTTTGCACAATATTCATCGAGACCAAAAACAAATCATTCTTATATCATGAATCCATCGTCCGAAGCGCCGGAAAAATCAAATTTAAATCCAATAGGAAACGAGCGCGGCATTCAATGGAGAGTAACTGTCAGCGATTCAAATGGAAATGGCCCGATTGAACTGGCACGCGTCGTGCTCAAACGAAATGGGAAATTTATTTCGGAAGAAGCAACGACACCCACAGGGCAAGCACGATTTCGCGATATTGTACCAGGCAATTATGTTATACAGGCATGGTTTGTCGGTTACAGAACATTTACGGATTCAATCACGATAGACAATAATCATACAACATATCAAATAGTTTTACGATCACAGGGAAGCTCTGAAAAAGAAGAGGAAATAGTCGGTCAACGAGAACTTACTGTTACAAGCATTAATCTTATTACGGGGAATCAAGTGTTCGAGTCTGAAACTTTTCATCCAGTGCCGTCTGCTCAGATGACAAACTTGGTTCAGGAAAATATATTGGGGGCGGCACGCGCTCCGACGGGTGAGGTACACATTCGAGGCCAGCATGGAGAATTTACATACTATGTCGATGGGCTTCCTGTCCCGCTCGGTGTTTTCGGAGGACTCAATGATGTTGTCGATCAAAAAGTTATCGATCGTGCCACATTTATTACGGGAGGCTTTCCTGCGGAGTACGGAGGACAAAATGCTGCAATTATTGATCTGAAAAATCGGGTTCCGACAGGAGAATTTCATTTTGACGCAGCGACATTTGTGGGAAGCTATTTAACTTCTGATCCATCCGAAGAATCGGAAAGAGTAGGACCGTTTCGTGCTTTAAATTCCAACGGGCAGGCATTATCGATGAGCGATCACGTTGATGATCTCGGATTCTTTATTTCAGGTTCACGCCAGGAAAGTGACCGCCGCATTGATCAGCCGGTTGAAAATCTTTTCCATGATCATGGTCAGGATTATTTTCTGGTACGGCAAAGCCGATTATGTTTTGAGCGACGTTGATTATATAACTGCAAATTTAAATTTCGGAAGAACAAACACGCAAATCCCGTTTGATTCTGTGGAGCAAATTGCTAATGATATGCAGACCACGACGAATTCGTTTCAGACTCTTTCCTATTTCCGCACTATCAACTCTGAAGCGGATCATGAAGCAAACTTCTTTGCGGGTGTGTATGCGCGAGAAGGCGGTTTGATGTACACTCCTGGAAGCAATGATCCTGCGCTCTCGCAATTTACAGGAGACACGAACCAATATTTAATCGCGGAGAATCGAAGTTTCACGACATTAGGTATTCGATCAACATATGACAAAAGGTTTTCTCACGAGTTTATGTACAAAGCTGGCTTTAATTTCAGTGCAACGACTGGAACAGAAAACTTTACTTCAAAAGATTCTGTTGGCAATGCAGGGCATTCTCTGGTAACTAATTTTAGCGGATCGGACTTTGGTGCTTTTTTGCAAGCAGAATGGCATCCGATGGAATGGACTTCGTTTGAATTCGGCGGGCGATACGACCAGCATATTGCTCCGGATATGCCTCTTCAAAGTCAAGTGAGTCCACGCATACGATGGAATTTTTTAATTGATGAAGATAATACGGCTTATCTATATTATGGACGCATGTTCATGCCAAACAATATCGAAGGATTGAAATCTATTGCGGTCAATTTCAATGGCTCAGACGTTACACTCATGCCAACATTGCCGGAGCGGGATGATTTTTATGAAGCGGTGTACACGCATCTCTTTCCATTCGGCTTGCGCAGTAAGGCCGACGTGTTCTACAAATATGCCACGCCGGGAGTGGACGATCAAACCATCGGATCGTCTGCGATCAAAACTCCCGTGAACATTGCACAGGTGCGGACAACGGGTATTGAACTCGGACTTTCTTACAGCGATCCTATCATTCCTTTTTCCGCCTATATAAACACATCGATCATTCACGCTTATGGAAGTGGCGTCATCAGCGGTGGATTTTTACCGCTGGATAACGATGGGCCGGCAACGGATCTCGATCATGATCAACGACTTTCCATTGTCTCGGGACTTAATTATCAACCGCAAGATTGGTTTGCCAATTTTGTTGCCATATATGGATCAGGCCTTACGAACGGAAACGCCATCTCATTTGGAACAGGGTTGTTTGATTTTAATCAAGCAGCACACACAACGCCTTCATGGGTTTTCAATCTCGGTGGAGGATATACTTTCCATTTGGCAGGAGGTTCAACATTTGAGCCTTCGATCTATATCACCAACTTGCTGGATCATGAACATTTAATTAAAGGCGCGTACTTCAGTGCGGCGAGTTTTGAAGAGCCACGAAACGTGGTAATGAAGATCGCTTATCACATTTAAAAACATTATTTTACTTGAAGGAGTTTTTATGCATTTAAAAACTACATGCCTTTCGGCATTGTTGATAATATTATGCTTGCCCGTTGCTTCGGTTCGGACGCAAGAAAAAGAAGGATCGGCATTCGACCAATCCAAATTTGTCCCGGATATAGCATTTATTTTAGATGTGTCGGGAGTTGCACGGGATATTACGAACGAAAAATATTTTGCACTTTCCACGCCGGGTTATAGTTACCCCGGTATGCAGCTGACAGATCCGTCCGGTATCAATGCCAAGCGCGGATGGAATTTTAATTACGGAGAAATGTCACTGTATTCCGTCGTCGATCCGTATTTCGATTTATTTGCCGTGCTCGATGTTTCGCCGGACGGCGCTTCCATCGAAGAAGCATATACCACAACACGGAAACTTCCGTACGGATTTCAAATCAAAGCGGGAAAGTTTCTAGCCAGTTTCGGCAGAGTGAATGAACAGCACGAACATTACTGGGATTTTGCCAATCGCCCGTTGATTGCCACGGCATTATTCGGCGAAGATGGATTGAATGAAATCGGTGCGCAATTAACATGGGTTGCGCCGACAGATTTTTATCTTGTGCTCGGCGGAGAAGTGTTGAATGGTGAAAATAAAGCGAGCTTTGGTACGACCGGCATCAATGATCCGGCAGGGCGTGTTGCCGTCAATTCAATTCAAGGGCCGAATCTGTTTGTGAACTTCGTTCGTGCATCGTTCGACATCGAAGATGCATCGATTCTCTTAGGAGTTTCCAACGCAGTCGGTAAAACTAGAACAGATCAAGGTTTTTCAACTTCTAATGGAGCCGGCAGTGCTGTGGACGCAAACACCGATATCATTGGCGGTGACTTGACGGTAAAATATTCGCTTGATGCAATTCGGTTTATTTCTCTGCAAAGCGAATATATGTACCGTGTGATGAACGGTACGGAATATGTGCGGGATTCTGTGAATGCAGTTTCATCCCTCGGTATTGATAAACATCATTCAGGCATGTATCGCGCAATTTGTCGCAAAGCTCGACCAGCAGTGGGAAGCGGGTGTGCGGTACGATTTATTGATGCAGAACGATGTGACACTTGGCGGTGTCAATCAGAATTTACCGACAAATCTTCCGCGGTATTCTGCAATGATCGAATTCTTCCCGACGGAATTTTCTCGTCTGCGGCTGGAAGTCGATAGAGACGAAAGCCGTTATGTGCAAACATCCAGCGGATGGAATCAACAACCGTACTCGCAAGTTTCTCTGCAGGCAAATTTTGTTATCGGTGCGCATGGTGCGCATGCATTTTAATGAACATGAATTTTAATCTAATGGAGTAATTAATCATGAAACAACTAAAATATATATTCTTGATCCTGCTCGCAGTGCAGATAGCATTTGCGGGAAAGATGCACGTTGTTGCAACATACGGATACATCAACGACATCGTTCAACGAATCGGAAAGGACCGTGTGGAAACAATCGCTCTTGCTCGCGGCGATTACAATCCGCACATCATCATTCCCAAACCGTCGTACATTGCCAAAGTCCGCAATGCCGATTTACTCATTATTAACGGCGGGCAATTGGAAATCGGATGGCTGCCGCAAATTATCAAACAGGCAAATAATGGCGCGGTGCAACCAGGTGAGCGAGGATTCCTCGATCTCTCGCAGCACGTACATTTGATCGATGTGCCGACAAGTGTTTCGCGCGAACTCGGCGACGTGCATCCCGAAGGCAATCCACATTTCTTTATGGATCCGGAAAATATTCCGGTGATTGCCAATGCGATTACCGCACGAATGAGTGAACTCGATCCTTCTAACAAATCGTTCTATGAAGCGAACAATAAAGAACTGTATAATTATTGGCAGCAGAAAATGAAACAATGGGAATCGAAATTGCAGCCGCTGAAAGGAGAAAAGGTTGTCGAGTACCATAAAATCTTCGATTACTTATTGCACCGATTTGGATTCACGATTGTGGGAACGATTGAGCCGCTGCCCGGCATTCCGCCGACGACCAAACACATTGCGGATGTAGAAAAATTGATTCAGCGGGAAGGCGTAAAATATATTTTGCAGGACGTCTATAATCCGCAGGATGCATCCTCGTATCTTTCGAAGAAGCTGAATATCAAAATGATCATTCTGCCGCACGATGTCGGTGCAGTGAAAGAAGCGGATAATGTCTTCAGCGTGTTCGATGAAATCGTAAGGAGATTGACCAATGGTTGATATATTATTGTCGGCATTTGTTCTCTCGGTTGTTTTGCTTGGCATTCATTCCTTCTTCGGATTGGAAATTATCCGCCGCGGAATTATTTTTACCGACCTTGCTATCGGGCAAATGTCGGCATTGGGCGCGGCATGCTCTATTTTATTTTTCGACGGGCAATACCTTTATCCGATTTCACTCGGCTTTGCATTGCTTGCGGGACTGCTGATTGCACTTGCAGCAAAACGCACGGCATCGCACGAAGCGTTTATCGGATTGTTGTACGCGTTCGGCATTTCCGGCGTATTCATTTTGTTATCGAAGTCGGCACACGGAACGGAAATGTTCGATAAGCTGATGGCGTCGGATATTTTATTTACGCCATGGCCGGATATTATTGAGACAGCGATTGTTTATACGCTGCTCGGAGCGATTCTTGTGTTCGTTTATCCGCGTATGAAAGGATTCTGGAAAGATGCACTCTTCTTCGTGTCGTTTGCTGCAACCGTAACAAGCTCTGTGCGATTAGCGGGCGTGTTGATCGTTTTTGCGCTTCTCGTTGCGCCGGCGCTGATTGCCATTCGATTGAATAAATGGAAACTGCTCTTGGTGGCATGGATTGTCGGAACAGTTGTCAATCTTATTTCGATTGCCGTTTCGTACAATTTCGATTTACCGACGGGATACACGCTGGTATTCTTTCATGCATTATTAGCGTTGATCGTGTCGTTCACGATCACAGGGAAGAAAAAAGAAGAAGCAGTGGAAAACAAATAAATAACGAAACAGTCCGATCCCTTAAAGGGGTCGGACTGTTTATAGTTTTAGAAGAATCGAAGATACAATAGCCGCGCAATCGTTGCAAGCGCGACGAGAATAAACAGCGGCCGGATAATTCCAATTCCCTTTTTCACAGCAAAGCGCGCGCCAAGTTGTGCGCCGATGGTTTGTCCTATAGCCATAACGATTCCTTGTAACAATAAAATCGATCCACCAAAAGCAAAGACGGCAACGGAGACAATGTTGCTGGTGAAATTCATCAGCTTTGTCGAGCCGGTTGCTCTCGTAATTTCAAATCCCATCAAGGTCATATAACTTATTGCCCAGAATGTTCCGGTGCCCGGGCCGAAAAATCCATCGTAAAATCCAAGCGAGAGACCGATCACAAAATAAAAAAGATTTGCTTTCATTCGCGGCCGTGTTTGCAGTTTGCCGAGCGATGGAGAAAAAATAGTATAGAGCGCGATGAAGAGAAGAAGAAAAGGAATAAGTGTGCTGAGGATTTCTGTATGCATCTGCTGCACAGCCCATGTGCCAATTGCAGCACCGATAAACGTAAATACAATACCGAGAATTTCTTTACGGATATCGAATAAATTCTTTTGATGGTAGTAAATTGCAGCAGTGCAGCTTCCGAACATTCCCTGAAATTTATTTGTGCCGAGCGCGAGTTGCGGAGGAATTCCCACACTCAACAATGCAGGAAGCGTAATGAGTCCGCCGCCGCCTGCAATGGCATCAATAAAGCCGCCGATGATTGCTGCAATAAATAAGAGGATATATATTGAAGTGGTTCCCAGAAGTATTATCGCAGAAAATAATTATTTTCCCCAGCGTGTCGGTTCGTAAATGTAGCGAACCCATTGCGAGAAAAATTCTAACCCGTGGCTGCGCCAGCGGTTGCGCGGATGTTCAACGTCAACATTCGCGGGAGGCAGAACATCAGTCCGTCCCAGCGCTGCATCGCGCTTGTATTCTTCCACTAATCGCAATGCTTCGTATTCCGGATGACCAAGGTGCATCAAGAATCGTCGATCGGCGCTTTCAAAAATCGAGTAGCCGCCATGTTCCGAATGTGCCAGCAAATTAATCCGTCCATCCATCCGTGCTTCCTCTAATACTTTGTCGGAAATTCCCGAATGTCTGCTTTGCGGACACCAGAACACATCGTCCATTTCGCCTGTGATCGGATGCGTGCGATCAAGATTATACGTTTCGAACATGCCGAAAAGTTTTTTCGGGTACATTTCTTTTTCAATATCCAGCATTTTGGCAAGCGCCAACCCGCCCCAACAAATGCCGAGCGTGGAGGTGATATTGTTTTTAGCGTAATTCAAAATGGTCGTAACTTCATTCCAATAATTCACATCTTCATACCGCAATTCTTCGACTGGTGCTCCGGTTATTACTAATCCGTCTAACGGTGCATGCGCAATCGTGTTTTCAAAATAGTCGTAGTTCTTATCAAGATGCGATTGATCCGTCGTTTTATATTTGTGCGTGTGCAGCCGCAGCCAGATAGGTTCGATTTGGATAATCGTTCTGCTTAACGGAAAGAGGAGATACGGCTCGTACGTTTCGCCTTTGGGCATAATATTGAGGATGCCGATGCGCAGCGGTCGAATATCTGCGCGGTTTGCTTCGTCATCTGAAAGACAGATGACGCCGCGCTGTTCCAATGTTGTGCGTGCATGATGATTTTTGGGAATGACAACGCTCATACAATCCTCAATTGATAGAATGCGATAAGAACAACAAATCGTTAAAAATTCCGGCGGCAGTCAACGGCGCGCCCGCGCCTCCGCCGCGAACCACCAGCGGCATGCGATACAACGTGCGTGTGGTCAGCGCAACGATGTTGTCGTTGCCGGTCAGATGTGCGAACGGATGGTCGTTCGGAATTTCTTCCAGGCCGATGGTCGCTTTGCCATTTTGAAATCGTGCAAGATACACAAGTAATTGCCCGATTGTTCGGCGTGTACTTTGCGCTGTTGCAATGCTTCATCTGCACCTTGAACAGCGGCGGAAAAATCATTATTGGTGAACACGGCCTCCGGTAAATATGGTTCGATATGAATATCTTCGTATTCCATTGGGAATCCTGCTTCGCGAATCAATATCAACAGCTTGCGAGCAACATCCGTTCCGCTCAAATCGATCCGCGGATCGGGTTCACTATATCCGCGCTTTTGTGCTTCTATCACCGCTGTACTAAACAAGGTCCCTGCCTTGAACTGATTGAAAATAAAACTGAGTGTTCCCGAAAGTACCGCTTCAATCTTCTCGATGGTATCGCCGTTGTGAATAATGTTCTGAATCGATTCGATGACGGGCAAAGCGGCGCAGACGTTTGTGCTGTACCGGAATTGAACGCCATGGCGCTGCGCAGATTCACGCAACTGTTGATAGAATTTGTACGATTTTGTATTGGCGATCTTGCTTGGTGTTACAAGGGAAACACTTGCTTCCAAAAACGGAAGATAATGCTGTACGGTAGGTTCCGATACCCGTGCAATCGATTATCAACAACAGAATTTGCCGCATTCATCTGTTTTACTCTTTGTGTAAAGACGACAAGATCGGATTGCTCACTGCTCTTTGTGAGCAACGAATGCCAGTCAGTAAGATCGATTCCTTGTTCATCAAAAACCATCTTCTTGCTGTTGGCAATGCCGATGACGTTGATATGCGTTCGCAATGCCATGCGTGTATAGTCGGATTGTTCCCGCAATAAATTGAGCAGCGCTGTTCCCACCAATCCGGGACCGAGAAGAAACAGATTGAGCGTTTTATAATTGGAAAGAAACAATTGATCGTGCAGTGCCGACATTGCTTTTTTCAGATCGCGCTGTGCAATAACGAGTGCGAGGATGCGGTCGGAGGAACCGTACCGAAAGCGCATCCGGCGTAATACCGTTTCGCCCCAACGCGGAGAAAACTTTTCCGATTACGTCCGGGACATTTTGCACGTGGTTGCCGACGATGGCGATGACAGAATGATTGTCTTCCGATGTGATGGCATGAATTTGCCTGCTGTGCAATTCTACGCGGAATTCAATTTGCAATAATTCGCGGGCGGTGCGCGCGTCTTGCGGCGCAACGGCAATGCAGATGCTCGGTTCGGAAGAAGATTGCGTCGTCAGCAGTACATCGATTTGCTGACGCGCCAGCGTTTCAAAGATGCGCGATGCGATGGAGGAAATTTGCAGCGAGCTTTCGCTGCTGACTTTCAACAACGATGCATGATCGATGCAGGCAATGCCTTTCACAGGGAAGCGGTCGGATTCCTGCGCCTGTTTGGAAATCACCGTACCGGGAAATTCTTTTTCAAACGTATTGCGGATGCGGATGGGAATATTCTTTTCCATGGCGGGCAGCATTGTCGGCGGATGGATAACTTTTGCGCCGAAATGGGAAAGCTCAATTGCTTCTTCAAAGGTCAGCGATTCGAGAGAGAAGGCATTGGAAACTTTTCTCGGATCGGCGGTGAGAACGCCGTTCACATATCTCCAGGATTCAATCTCATCTGCTTGAAGCGCGGCGGCAAGAATGGAAGCCGTATAATCCGAGCCGCCTCTGCCGAGCGTTGTGGTTTCGTTGTTTGGACCGAGTGCGATAAATCCCGTAACAACCTGAACGGATTTTTTATCCCGAAAATAATTCAGAATATTCCAGTTCGTCAAATCAAAATTGACCGATGCGGAACTATAATTCAAATCTGTACTGATGAGTTTCCGGCTATCGACATACTCTGCAGGAATATGGTGCTGCGTTAACGCTGCTGCAAGAATATTGCACGAAAGCTGTTCGCCGTAGCTGACCACATAATCTAATGTACAGGTTTGTCAGTTCTCCTAAAATCCAGATTCCCTTTATAAAATCTTCTATCTCGACAAATGCTTTATCGATGAATGCGAGGGCTGGCGAATCTTCTGAGCCAAGAAGCGTTGTGGCGGTACTGCTATGAAGAAGATGCAGGTTGTTCAGCGTTTGAATGTACCGATTCATCGCCTTTGTGCGCAAGGCGGCTTGCTTCGATCAATTGATTGGTAACACCGGACATTGCCGACGCCACGACAACAACGCTGCCGCGCTGCTGCGCTTCTTCTATAATGCCGACAGCTGTGAGAATGTTTTCCGCGCTGCCGATAGAAGTGCCGCCGAATTTTAAAATTTTCATTGTTCGCAGCTTTCTTTGAATAAAATCTTTTTGTGTTCACTGCGCCCGTGCAGCAAACAAACGGTTACTTTGGTTCTCATGCGATACTCCTGCTTTAGATAGAACTTCTCTAAAACGAAAATGCCTCGTCGGGAAGATTTCCTGAAGAGGCGTTTGAGCATCTTCTCTTATCGTTCCCACGACGAATGCCGGGGCAGGTTTTAGCACCAGCATCCCGATTTTATCGGGACCGGTTGCTAAGGCATCAACGGGCCTGTTCCCTCTGCCTTTCTCTATAAGAGGCTATTTTCGAATTAAGTTTTCAATTCGTGTAACTTGCTTGCGCAACTTACACCTTTAATATAGCAAGACACAGACCGTTTGTCAAGCCGTACAAAACCTTGCGAAGGTTCCCAACCTTCGCAAGGTTCTTTACCAAAGGTAGCCGCAACATTTACGGTTGCGAGCGCAGGAATAAATTTACCCGCCGTTTGGCTGGTCCTGCGGCTACCGTA
>CAWBMS010000004.1:0-18673 GCA_963790045.1 Ignavibacteriota bacterium
CGCACAAAAAAAAAAAAAAAAAAAAAAAAAAAAAAAAAAAAAAAAAAAAAAAAAAAAAAAAAAAAAAAAAAAAAAAAAAAAAAAAAAAAAAAAAAAAAAAAAAAAAAAAAAAAAAAAAAAAAAAAGGGGGGGGGGGGGGCCCCCCCCCCCCCCCCCCCCCCCTTCGCTCCTTGTTGTTATTCCTGTGAAAGGAAAGCCCGGGGAACATACGGTAGCCCTTACGGCAGATCCATTGAACAAAATCAATGAGATTTATAAAAACGATAATTCGATTGTATATCAATTAGTCGTTGCAAGCAGTAGCATCAGGAACATATCGTTGACCACTAATGCCAACCAAACGAAAGGTCAAATTCTCTTTCTGAACCCATCGATCAGTCCATCTCAATCATTTTTTACAGTAGATGTCAGTTCTCAACAGTCATTCGCGCAAAGCCAAAGTTATACAATTCCATACGATACATTTTATACAAGCTTTTCATTTGATACGATCTTGAATGGGAAAAGAGTTTGGATACGACCGAGATACAACAATTCAGACGTTGAAGGATTAGCTTATTCTTATTTTGTCGGAACAAAAGACAATTATCTACTCAATGATAGTAACTCGTTTTCTGCAGTAACAATGGACAAATTGAGTTTCCTGAAAAACAAATTGATATTAGATACGAGCAAAATAGTCCTTAGTGCAATTTCGGCAGGATTTAATGATGGAAGAACAGCAGTCATTTCAAGGAATGGTCAAAACTATATTCCAATAAGTTATAATCGCGGCCATCATGTATGTTTATTTAATGCGACTACATTAGATTTTATCAGCTATAATTATTTTGATATTCGCGACGATGCCTCCATGGTCGGTCCTTACAAAACTCTAATTGATACATTGACCTCAGATTATATTGTTGTGATCGCGATTACAGAAGAAGGAGAAATGAATTTATCGACGGCATTAAAAGCATCCATCAAAACATTGGGAAGTATATATATTGATAGCGTAACATACAGAGGTTCGTGGGCACTTATCGGGCGTAAAGGCGCAAAACCAGGAAGTGTTCCAGAAAAATTTTCTCCCGTTTTTCAAGGCCGTGTTCAAATAGATACAACAATAAATATACCCAATACAACTGGTACCTTCGAAACAGGAAGGATTGGCCCTGTGGCAGGGTGGAAGAATGTTGGACTGCAATTTTCCGAGAATAATCCAAGCAATATTGCCCTAAAGGTTGTAGGTGTTTCTACCAGTAATTCATTAGATACCTTAAAAAATTGGAGCAGTGTCGATTCTATTCTAGATATTTCCGCAATTAATGCACTACAATATCCATCGATAAAAATTGTTGGTCAGATGCAAAGAGGGGCCAGCGATCCATCTCCATCTATTTCGTCCCTTGAAGTTAATTATAACAGTTTACCGGAGCTTGGAACAAATTATCAAACAGTGAAATGTTTTGCTCATCAGAACGGAAACCAAGTTAAGGAACTATCTCCGGGTGATTCTGTTTTGCAAGGAGAAATAATCGACATTGTTGCTCGCGTGTACAATGTTGGTGGTGTGCCTGCTAAACATGTTGGCACAGTAATTCAATCTGTCTGGGACAATAATAATACTGAACAGATCACAAATATTATAATAGACTCAATTGGAATTCGTTCGTATAAGGAAATAAAAGCCACATACAATACCTTGCTCGGAATAGGAAGACGTAATCTTCAGATTAAAATTGATCCTGATACATTGATCAACGAATTGTATAAGGATAACAACTATTATTCCTTTCCGTTTTTTGTTCAAACAGATACAACAATCCCAACGGTGAATGTAACGTTTGACGGCAGGAGGATTCTCAACAATGATTATGTCTTAGCAAGACCGGTTATTCGAATTGCAATGTATGATAACAGTCCTTTGTCCGTTACCAATCCTAACAACATATCATTGGTGCTCGATGGCCGGAGTGTTCCTTTGAGTACGGTAACACCAGACAGTTTATTTACATCGCTTGGTACAGGAACTGAAAAAGCAGTGGTTGAATATCATCCGTCACTTTCTTCAGGGACGCATGTGTTGTCCGTTCGCGTTAAAGATGCAAGCGGCAATTATTCTGATTCGCTTGCAACAGAAATAACATTTCGCGTTGAAACTGAAGCGAAGCTGTTGGAGGTCTATAATTATCCTAATCCGTTTGCATCAGAAACATATTTTACATTTGATGTTGCCGGAGAATCCCTGCCCGACGAAGTGCATATAAAAATTTACACGATTGCCGGACGATTGATACAGGATATTCGTGTGCCGCAATCCGATCTATCCGGCGGATTCAATAAAATCCTTTGGGATGGAAAAGACCGCGACGGCAGTTCCATTGCCAATGGAATTTATTTTTACAAAGTCATTTCAAAGCTTGGTGGTAAAAATGTAGAAGTCATTCAGAAATTAGCGAAAGTACGATAACCACGCATGCAATTTTCTATCATTATTCCTACCTATAACGAAGAGCAATATATTGTGCCATGCCTGCAATCGGTTCTTCAGCAAGACATTGATCGTTCTGAATATGAAGTCATCGTTTCCGATGCAAATTCTACCGATCGAACTCGTGATCTTGCTAAACTACTCGCAGATAAAATTGTTGTCACTGATGAACGCGGCATCGCACTCGGACGCAATCGCGGCGCTCGCTCTGCAGCAGGAGATATTTTTGTTTTTGTCGATGCGGATGCTTTGCTGCATCCGTCTTTTTTACGAATGCTCAGCACGCAATTTACGAATTCAAAAATTGTCGGTGTTACAGGAATTGCACGAGCATACGACGGTACAATACCGCAGCGATTTGTGTACCGCGCTACTTATTGGTTAGTGAAATTCTTTCTCGTCTTTCATCTTCCATTATTTCCCGGTATCTGTGTTGCGTACCGGCGGGAAGAATTTTTACACGTCAACGGCTTTCGTGAAGATTTTGGCATCGTGGAAGATTTGGATTTGAGCAGAAGAATTTCTAAAATAGGTAAAGTCGTTTTTGATTCGCACGTAAAAGCAACAGTATCTACACGGCGGTTGAGTAAACATTTAGCAACAACTGTAGGATATCATATCTATAATGACCTGCGATACTTGTTCACCGGTTCAGCCGCACGACAGTATCCTAAAACAGAAGAAACACATTCATGGAAAGATTTATGGAAACACTGATTTGCACACACACAGTGCTTCTGGAGAAATTATGAAAAAAAAAATATTTCGCAGTTATTTGATCTTCATACTTCTTCCAATACTTTTACATGCACAAACCGTCTATCTGCCGACGTCCAATGAGGTTTATGATTTTTTAACACGCATGGCTGCAAAAGGATATTTATCGAATTACCAAGATGCAGCGAAACCATTAAGCAGGATGTATCTTGCGAAGCAACTCAAAGAGCTTGAACCGTTCAGCGAGAAGATGACATCAGTTGAACGTGCGACCTATGAATTTTATAAAACGGAATTTAATTATGAACTGCTTTCGCTTGCCGGCGATCCTGAACCAAGCGAGACACGCTGGCATTTGTATTCGAAGGGCTTCGACCAAGGTCTCATTAATTTTGATGTTGGGTATGCGTTAACCGCAGAAAATGATGGCAGTTTGAAAAATACGCTGAGTACAAAAGATTTGAAATTTTATGGTTACGCTTTTAAGGATGTCGGATTTTATTTTAACTTCGACGACAATAAACAATGGGGAAGTAATCTCAATTACTATCGCTTGAACACACCGGAAAAAGGTGTTATCAACTCACAAGGCGGATTCAATCTCCCGACCTATTCGTTAGATATACATCCGTTGCCTGATCCCAATGCGTCGGAATTAGATTATGACGAAATCGATGCGCAGTTGGCATGGCAGGTGGGAGCGTTTACTTTCTCGTTAGAAAAATCGAACGACATCTGGGGATACGGCGAAAACGACAATATCATTCTATCCAATAAAGCGCCATCGTATCCGCAAGTAAAAATGCGTGTCCACATTACTGATGACATCGACTTTATATACTTTCATGCTTCCTTAAATTCACGCGTCATTGATTCTGTCAATAGCTATTACGTTAATTACCTTGGATTTTCTTCGCTTCGCGAGGTTGATCATGTAAAATATCTTGCCGCGCATCAAATTGATATGAGGATATGGAAAGGTGTTGATTTATCGTTAGGAGAATCGATTGTCTATAGCGATCGTGGTCCGGAATTGATGTATCTTATCCCCGTTATGTTTTTTAAAGCAGGGGAACATTACAACGGCGATAAAGATAATTGTCAGATCTTTGGAAGTCTAAACCTTAATGTCGTTAAGCAGACCAATTTTTATCTTTCTTTTTTCATCGATGAATTGAATACCGATAAATTTTTTGACTCCAATGATTCACGCAGGCAAGTTGCTCTTACACTTGGAGGCCATACCTATGATCTTTTTGTAGAGAACATCGAGTTGGCAGCGGAATATACACGCGCAAATCCTGGAGTGTATTCTCATAAATATCCCGCCATAACTTATACCAATAATGGTTATGTCCTTGGAAGTTGGATCGGACAAAACGCTGACAACGCCAATCTTTCGGTCACGTACCGTCCGATGCGCTCGTTGAAACTTTCCGCCTTTCAAGAAATCTATCGCAAGGGAAGCCCCATGCCGCTTGCCGATCAATATGCAGCAGATCAGAAAGGATTTTCGTTCCTTGATGGCGAACACCATATAGAACGAATCTTGGGAATAAAAGCGCATTATCAGCCACTGCGAGATGTTTTTCTTGATGGTAAAGCACAATTTCATACGATAGCCGACGATGCAAATCCTGCACAAAACATTCATCAGCAATTTGAATTTACGCTTGGTGCACAAATAGGACTTTGGTAAAATTGTTAAACTTCTTTCTCGACAATAATGTCTAACAGATGATACGATTGTATGAGCAATCTCAGCGACCGCGAACTTGTT
This sequence comes from Ignavibacteriota bacterium, assembly GCA_963790045.1. Classification (GTDB taxonomy): domain Bacteria; phylum Bacteroidota; class Ignavibacteria; order UBA10030; family UBA10030; genus DATKMP01. The sequence goes on from CAWBMS010000004.1 coordinate 4,974, forward strand.
GAATCATTTCAGAACGGCCGCGAGGCATCGTTTAATGAATTGGTATTACGGTATCAGGAAAAATTGTACTGGATTGCACGGCGATTTGTCAATGATCATGATGTTGCAGATGATATTATTCAAGAAGTGTTTATCAAGTCGTATAAGGCGCTCAAAGAATTTCGAGGCGAATCAAGCGTCTATACGTGGCTGTACCGGATTACCGTCAATTATGCGTTGAACCATATCCGGCGGAAACGTGTTCGAGAATTTTTTAGAATCGATGAATTTTTTGATGTTGAATCCGATGCGGATGAACAGCCGGATAAAATTTATGAAAGACAGGAACAGCAGGAATTAATCGAACAAGCTGTTGCGACATTGCCGGAAAAACAAAAAGCTGTTTTTGTCTTACGATATTATGAAGAACTTCCCTACGAAGAAATTGCGAAGATTTTAAAAACATCTGTCGGCGGTTTGAAAGCAAATTATTTTCACGCCGTAAAAAAAATTGGAGAACAAGTACACAAAAGCCATGAAACACGTTAATCAATTATTGCCGGATTATATTACAGGTGCGCTTTCCGATCTTGAACGACGCAACGTGAAATCACATCTCACGAATTGCCCGACGTGTGCTGCAGACTATGAAGAATTACAGCAAACATTTGCGCTTCTCAAGCAAAGCCATGTTGCTGAACCGGATCGATTCTATTTTACAAATCTGCTGCCGATGATACGCCAGCGTCAAAATCAACACATCCCATTTTGGCAGTCACTCTGGGGAAAGACGACGCGCTTAGTATTGCCTTTGTCTGCAACAGTAGTGATTATGCTGTTCATTCTCCTCTTGCCCACCCGAACGAATAATTCTACGGATTCTTCAGGATTGCATGCTCTTTTAAATAATACACCGAACGACGAGATCACCGATGTCGCTGTTGAACAAGACAAAACTTCATTGGTCGCAGAAAATCATGAGTTCACTTCAGCAATTGTCGATGTGCATCTGAATAAAGATCACCTTATAAAGGAAGCATTGCTAAGTGACTCTGAAACAGAGATTCTTTCTAATACGGAATTGGAGAAAGCTGTTGACGAATTCGATAGTGATCAGGTGAATCATCTTCTTGCTCAGCTTGGAGAAAGGAAAAATTTATGAATATTTTGAATCGATTTATTATGATCGGAGTTCTTGTGTTTTGTTTTATCTCAATAACAATTGCACAAGATCAACCGTTGCCGGAGCCACCGCCGGCGCCTCATAAGGTTGAACAATACAAGAAAATGCGTCTTATAGAAGAAATGCATTTAGATGAAGAAACGTCCATACGGTTCTTTGTCCGCTACAACAAACAAATGGATGAGATGCGAGAGATTCAACGGCAACGCAACGCGATTGTGAAACAAATGAAGGACAAACTTCAAGCAAACGCATCAACCGGGGAAATTGAATCCGCGGTAAAGAATTACGAAAAATTAGAAGGACAGATCGCCGAGGTGAGGACAAAATTTATCGATGGATTGAAAGATATTTTCACCCCAAAGCAAGTTGCGGAATATCTCGTCTTCGAACAAAAATTCAACCAGAATCTGCGGGAAGTGCTTCGCGATATGACACGAGAACGTATGGGACGTATGCAATAATAACGAGTGCATATAGAGGACAGTGAAAAGCCGGCACGAACAATGTCGGCTTTTTGTTAGGGAGATGATGAAAATGCAACGAGTATATTTAGATTACAGCGCCACCACACCATTGGATCCGGTGGTACTGGAAGCGATGATGCCGTACTTTTCACAAACTTTCGGTAATGCATCGTCTGTTCACTGGCATGGACGGCAGGCAAAATATGCATTGGAGGAAAGCCGCGAATGCATTGCTCATTCTATCGGCGCAGCATACGATGAAATTGTATTCACCAGCGGTGGTACCGAAGCAGATAATTACGCACTTCGCGGCGTAGGAACTGCTTGTGCTGCGACAGGAAAAAATCATATCATTGTCAGTTCTATTGAACACCATGCAATATTGCATACAGCGAAGGAAATGCAAAAACATGGATTTGACATTTCTTTTCTACCGGTCGATTCCTATGGTATTGTACATCCAGAAGATGTTGCTGCATTACTTACGAATCGCACGTGTTTGATTTCTGTGATGCATGCAAATAATGAAGTCGGTTCGATTCAACCTATTGCAGAAATCGGCAAGATTGCAAAATCGGAAGGTGTGTTGTTTCATGTCGATGCAGTGCAATCATTTGGAAAAATACCATGCCGTGTGAACGATCTGAATGTTGACCTTCTCTCAATATCGGCGCATAAGATTTATGGACCGAAAGGAATTGGCGCGCTGTATGTGCGAAAGGGAGCTGCTTTACATCCTATCCTTTTTGGCGGCGCGCAAGAGCAAAACAGAAGGGCGGGTACGGAAACGATTCCTTTGGCGGCAGGATTTGCGCGTGCTGCCGAATTAGCATTTGAAGCACATGAAAAGCGTACACACCATATTCAGATTCTCAAGCAGCAATTATTACATCGTCTCACAACCGAAATCGAAGGGTTGATCATTAACGGCGATTCATTGCAAACATTGCCGCACATTGTCAGTGTTTCGTTTGATTCACAGAAGCGGCCATTGGATGGCGACGCATTGATTATGGGACTCGATGTGCGCGGCGTTTCTGTGACCAGTGGTTCGGCTTGTACTTCCGGCAGCTTACAACCTTCACATGTCTTGATAGCAATGGGAAGAGATGAAGCAACCGCACGTGCCACTGTTCGATTTTCCCTCAGTCATCTTACCACAGCAGAAGAAATTGATTATGCTGTTGATGCGTTGCAGGATGTGTTACAAACGATGAAGTAATGTTTTACCGTAATCGTTCTGCTTCTGAGAATAGTAAACCGTACCGCAATCCACGATCACTTACAATAATTTCTTCCAAATTATTTCTTATCATCACTGCACGTAAGATCATCATTCCGGCAAGAATAATATCGGCACGCATGGGAAGTATCTGAGGAATAGTACGAACTTTGTCAACAGAGAGAATTTTTATTTGATTGAAGAAATGATCGATTCGTGCCCGCGGCAGTCGGTAGCCATGAATTCTTTCGGCCGAAAATGTTTCAAGCTGCAAATCCATCGCCGCAAGCGTCGTAACAGTTCCTGCCACGCCAATCAGTTGTGTCGATTGAGAAAGAAGGAAGGACGATTCAAGATGCTTTTCTATCTCTGCCTGTGCGTTTTGAATCTCCGAAATTGTTGGCGGGCTTGAGTACAAAAATCGTTCTGTGATTCGTACCGCTCCGATATTCATGCTGCATTGATGCAAAACGACCTTACCATGTCCTTCAACGAGTTCTGTGCTGCCGCCGCCAATATCCAGTATGCAAACGATTTGTCGGGATTACGATGAAAATATTTCGATGCACCGCCCCAATACGTCAAACGCGCTTCTTCATCGCCGTTCAGAATTTGAATCGTTATATCTAACTTCGTGCGAATGAATTCAATAAATTCTTCGCGATTATTGGCATCACGCAGGGCACTTGTTCCGCATGCAACGATGTGTTGTGAGCCAGCTTCCTTAGAAATTGATTTCAACTTTGCAAGAATGTTTAACGCACGTTGAAATGTTTCCTGCATAATTCTTTTTGAAGAATCAACACCTTTCCCCAAACGCGCAATCGTATGTTCGTCACGAACAACTGTGATAGTACCATCTGGAAGCACATCTGCAATCAACATTAAGATGGTGTTGGTGCCAATATCGATCGCTGAAATTCTCATTATGCTTTCACCAGTGCAAGAGCTATCCATTCATTTTCATTTAGAACTTCTAATGGCGCCAATCCATGCGCTTTAAAAACCGGCAGCAGCAAATCAATATCTGTTACCAATATCCCGGAAAAAATAATAATGCCGAAAGCGCGAAGGTGTTCTCGCAATGTTTTGATGAATCGTGTGATGGTGCGGTAATCGATGTTTGCAACAATAAGATCGACACGTTTGCGCGGCAATTTGCCTGCACTTCCTAATACAAATTTTACTTTTTTCCCTACATGGTTGCGTTTGATGTTCTCAAGCACGTTTGGTTTTGTCCATGGATCGTTATCGATCATCAACACAGATTGTGCTCCAAGTTTTGTACATGCGATGCCGAGAATGCCTGTGCCACAACCGAAATCGATTACATGCATTTCCGGTTGTAAATATCGTTCAATCAATTTCAACGTCAATCGTGTTGTTTCGTGATGCCCCGTGCCGAACGACATTTTCGGATCAATGTGCAACACTAATTTCCCGGCATCTTTTTTCCGCAGTTTTGCCCACGATGGTTTGATGCAGATGTGAGCCGTGGCTTCCACAATTCCCGCTTGCTGTTCCCATTTACGATTCCAGTTTTGATCTTTTACCATGCTGCGTTGATATTGTAGATTCACGGATGGAAATTCTTTGTTAAACCGCGAAAGAGAATTATTAAGTTGATTCTCAAATGATTTTGTCCAGTGAACGGACGGAATGAAACAATGCAGCTTTTGATCCTCCTGTAAAAATCCGTTGAGTTTGAGAAGCGATAATTGCCCGATGAGTAAGTCCTGATAATTTGCAGGTAGTGAAAACGTAAGTTGATACCAATGACGCGGTTTCATATTTATTTCTTCCGATTTTTATTCCGTTGTTTTTTGAGAAGTGTTAAAACAATATCGCTGTTCTGTTCCAGCCAATAAATCTGATCTTGATAGTTCTCTTGCATCTTGCGATCTGCTTTGTTATAGCGCACGTTCATCGCATACACGATCCACACAAGTAAGGCAACGATCAGCAATGTTCCGTTTTGCATAAATACGCCGGAAGCAATTTGTACCGCGACTGCTGTAAGAAACACAATGCCGAACCAAAACGAAGTGCGCCGGATTTGAGTCATGATATGATAAATCGTTCCGAAGAAAAATATCTTTTCATGAAACGATGCAGGCATGTAATTGTTTAGAATATAAAAATAGAGTTGACGCGCTTCTGTATCTTCCAATAATTCTGTGTCGGATAATGTCCTTGCAATGTTTTGCACATAGCTGCTCGGTTGGTTTTCTACAAACGCGCGTCGACGTTTAGGTGTCTCTTGCGCATACATGGTCAATCCTGCAATCAGTGAAATCAAAACAAACAAAAGCAAAAGTGTCGCAGTATCTAATGGATAAGGAAAATAGTGTATCAGAAAAAATCGATAGAGCAATGCGGCCAGTGAAGCAAAATAAAAACCGGGAACGATGATGCGTCCTGTTTCATACACGCCAAACGATGATGTGGAATTCATAAAATTCTCCCTTAAATTATTTGCGTGGAATAGTTCAAAATTTAATTGTTCCGAGAAAACGAAGTAAGTCCAGTACCGATTTTATCCTGAACCTGTCGGTAATTGTCCGACGATGAAAGAAAATTTTGCATCATCATCGAAAAAGCAAGGAGTTCGCCATTTTTTGTTTTTGCATATCCCGAAAGACAGCTTACGCCGCTCAAGGTACCGGTCTTGGCAAAAACATTACCGCTTGTTGATGTCGAAATCATTCTTGTGCTTAACGTGCCATCTACTCCTGCTATCGGCAAAGAAGAAGAGAACAACGTGTAGAATGAATTCCATCGATACATAGCTGTCAGCAGCTGGACGATAATATCCGCAGATACCAAATTGTAACGGGATACACCGGAGCCATCCACGAAATTAAATTGTGTTGTATCGATGCCCAAGCTCGAAAGAAAACTATTGACAACATAGCAGCCAGTTTTTGCTGTGCCGGGAATTCCGTATCTCGATGCTCCAAGAATCTTTAATAAATTTTCTGCAGAAAGATTATTGCTCGTTTTGTTCATCTCTGTGACAACGGTATCGAGTGTATGTGCAAACGACGCGATTTCATACGATGAGAAATGGATGGTGCCGGAAGATATTTCATCTTGCACAATAATGTTATGGCGCTGTAATGCTTCCGAAAATAATTGTGCTGCATACAGATACCGGCCGGCGAATGCTTAGCATCTGTTCGATGGATGCAAATGCATTCAATTCGCCTTCAGCAATAATTACGTTTGGCCGATCCTGAATCGGACGCCGTAATTTCAATGGTCTCATTATACTATCACGCGCTACCGTTGCGGTATTCACGCCGCGGATGAATGATGATACAGGAGTAAGAGAAAGAAAAACTTTTGCACTGTCGGAAAAAGCTGCAACAGACACACATCCTTTATTGACCGTCAATGCGCTGATAAATGGCGCGTCAGGATCAGGTTCATCGTCCCACGTCCAGCCCAATCCCCAATGTCTGTCATCGAAAAAAGAATTGTCGGCAACGATGCCGCCGGTAATGCGTGTGATTCCTTTTTGCACAAGAAAGCGTGCAAGCGAATCAAGATCGTTTGTTGAAAGAAGCGGATCGCCAAAACCTTTGAGGTACAAATTTCCGATCACGACGCCGTTTTGCATAATGCTGTCGGCATAGACAGATGTTTTAAGTTGAAAATCTTTCCCTAACACTCCGATGGCAGCTGCCGATGTGAACAATTTTACATTGGAGGCAGGGTTCATCAAAAACTCGCTGTCGTGTTCATATAATGATTCGCCCGTTCGAACTGAAACAACCTTTATGGAGACATGGGATGGTATGAACAATGGAACGTTAAGAATTTTATCAATATCAGATTTTAACTTTTCGGTTGGAGATTGTTGCAGTTGTTGCACTGATAGGGAAGAGGTTGATACACATCCCCATAGCCCGCAGCAAATCAATAAAATGATGGTCAGTTGTTTCATAAATATAAAACTTGTTTCATTAAAAATGTCCCGCGAAAACATCAAACATGCAAGGTACCGGTGAAAGTATGTTACCTTGCTATCTCTTTGAAAAATGGGTATATTGAACAAAAATATACGCTATCAAACGAGTCAATTCATGCTGCAATTCTTTAAAAGATTATTTGGATCGAAACACGAACGCGATACCGAAGCATTGCTTCCGTTGGTCGAAGAAATTAACGAGCACTTTTCATCTCTCGCAGCGTTGACTGAGGAAGAATTAAAAACGAAGACCGCCGAATTCAAATCGCGCATCAGCGAACGAATTGCTGAAACATCTGCGGAAATCGAAAAACTTCGCACGGCATTGAAAGAATCCACATCGTTCGATGAACACGAAGCGATGTACACGCGTTTGGAAGAACTCAATAAACAAGTGGATGCAGAAATTGAAGATGCGTTGAACGATATTCTGCCTGAAGCATTTGCCGTTGTAAAGGAAACTTGCCGCCGCCTTCTCGGACAATCGTGGGATGTTGCCGGCAATAAAATTGTTTGGGATATGGTGCCGTTCGATGTTCAGTTGATGGGCGGTGTTGTCTTGCATCAAGGGAAAATTGCAGAGATGGCAACCGGCGAAGGCAAAACTCTTGTTGCAACGTTGCCGACGTATCTCAATGCCCTCAGCGGAAGAGGCGTGCACATTGTTACGGTCAACGATTATCTTGCGTTGCGCGACAGCCAGTGGATGGGAAAAATATTTGAATATCTAGGATTGACAGTCTCCTGCATATTGTCCAATATGGATCCGCATCAGCGGCGCATTCACTATACGGCAGATATTACGTACGGCACAAACAACGAATTTGGTTTTGATTATCTGCGTGATAATATGGTGGTGCAGACAGATGAAATGGTACAGCGACCATTTAATTATGCGATTGTGGACGAAGTCGATTCCGTGTTGATTGACGAAGCGCGAACGCCGTTGATCATCAGCGGGCCGGTTGCTTCGGAAGATCATAAATTCGACGAGATGAAACCGTACGTCGATCGATTGGTGAAAGCACAAACAAATCTTGTTGCAAAAATTACTGCCGACGCGGAATCACTTTTGGAATTGAATAAAACAGAGGAAGCCGGAATTTTAATTCTGCGTGCAAATCACGGGTTGCCGAAGAATAAAAGGCTGCTGAAAATTCTTGCCGAGCCGACCAATAAAATGTTGATGCAAAAAACCGAACGTGATTTTATGCAAGACAACAGTTCGCGCATGCATGAGATTGATGACGAACTCTATTTCAACATCGACGAAAAATCTCATCTTATCGATCTTACAGAAAAAGGACGCGAATTTCTCGCTCAAGCGTACCTGGCAACAACAAAGAATTATTTATCATTCCCGATATCGGTACAGAATTAAGCGCTGTTGAAGGCGATGCAATATTGCCGTTTGAAGAAAAACAAAAACGCAAAGACAATATCAATAAACTGTTTGCAGAACGCAGTGACCGCATTCATACCATCTTGCAGCTTCTCAAAGCGTATGCGTTGTATGAGAAAGATGTTGAATATGTTGTCTCCGAAGACGGCAAGATTATGATCGTGGATGAGTTCACCGGACGATTGCTTTCCGGCAGGCGTTATTCGGAAGGATTGCATCAAGCTATCGAAGCTAAAGAAGGCGTAAAGGTTGAACGCGATACTCAAACGCTTGCCACCGTGACACTGCAAAATTATTTCCGCATGTACAAAAAACTTGCCGGTATGACGGGAACGGCAGAAACCGAAGCGGCAGAATTTTTTGATATTTATAAATTGGATGTTGTGGTTGTTCCTACCAACCGTCCGATGAGCCGTGATGACCAAGACGATCAAGTATATAAAACGAAACGCGAGAAGTATAATGCCGTTATCGAAGAGATTGAGCAATTGCGCGCAAAGCAACAACCCGTGTTAGTTGGAACGACGAACGTCGAAGTGTCGGAAACCATCAGCCGCATGCTTAAGAGGCGCGGCATTCCGCACAATGTCTTGAATGCCAAGCAGCATCAACGTGAAGCAGAAGTTGTTGCACATGCGGGATTGCCCGGTGCCGTAACGATTTCAACCAATATGGCGGGACGCGGAACCGATATTAAACTCGGCCCCGGTGTCAAAGAGGTCGGCGGGTTGTATATTGTCGGAACGGAACGCCACGAAGCTCGACGTATTGATCGGCAATTGCGCGGTCGTTCTGGACGTCAAGGCGATCCTGGGGCATCGAGATTTTATCTTTCGCTGGAAGATGATTTGATGCGTTTATTCGGCAGCGAGCGTATAGCGCGCATTATGGAACGCATGGGATTGGAAGAAGGCGAAGTCATTCAGCATCCGATGATTACGCGTTCTGTCGAGCGCGCACAGAAAAAAGTTGAAGAAAATAATTACGGCATTCGTAAACGTTTGCTGGAATATGACAACGTGATGAACCAGCAGCGCGAAGTAATTTATGCACGCCGCCGTCATGCATTGATGGGCGAACATTTGCGCGATGATATTTTTGATATGCTGCGTGATTCGATCGATAATATCGTGCGAGCGCATTATTCCGAAGGCGATATCGAAGGTTTGAAAAATGAAATTCGCGCAAAGTTTCTCATCGATCCGAATTTTACGCCGGAACAATTTGAAAAATTAGGCGAACAAGGTCTTGCGGATGAACTGGCGAAATCAGCACGAGAATTTTATCTGCGCAAAGAGCAGCAAATTGGCACTGAGCTGATGTCCACGCTTGAAAAAATGGCGATGCTGCAAGTCATCGATGCGAAATGGCGTGACCATCTTCGTGAGATGGATGATTTGAAAGAAGGCATTCATTTGCGTGGATATGGGCAGCGCGATCCTCTGGTGGAATACAAGACCGAATCCTTCAAAATGTTTATGGAGTTGATGGAATTTATTTCCAATGATGTTCTCGATATGGTATTCAAACTTTATCCTGAACGGTCAGAACAATTGCCGTCGCAGCGTATGCGCCGCCCGATACAAATGGTGCTTTCTCATGATTCAGCTGATGGAGCAGGATTTGCTCCCAATAAAGAAGCTGTGTCGTCTTCCGATAATCCTCGCCGTGCGCAACAACAGCCGCAAGGACAAAAGGTACAGCAAATTCGTGCTGAACCCAAAGTCGGTAGAAATGATCCATGCCCTTGTGGTAGCGGAAAGAAATATAAGAATTGTCACGGTGTTTCTTAGTCATTAAAGGAAAATTCGCTTATGAAAAAAATTGAAGCCATCATCCGCCCGCATAAAATAGACAACCTTCGTGAAGCGCTCTCCGAAGCAGGGGTACGCGGTATGACAATTTCCGAAGTGAAAGGATACGGAAGACAAAAAGGCCACACAGAAGTGTATCGTGGTGCAGAATACAAAGTGGATTTTCTGCCCAAGATTAAAGTGGAAGTCGTTGTTAAGGATGAAAGCGTCGAATCTGTCCTTTCCACTATCATGAAAGCTACTCGCACAGGGCAGGTCGGTGATGGAAAAATATTTATCTCGCCGGTAGAAGATGTAGTTCGTATTCGTACGGAAGAATCCGGCGAAGACGCCTTGTAATCGATCATCAATGAAAGAGTGTACGAAGCGTTCCCATCAGTGGAGCGCTTTTTTGTCTTATGCAAAATGAAATAGCATCATATAAAGCCGGATACGTAGCAATTGTCGGCGAACCGAATGTTGGAAAATCGACACTCTTGAATTCCATACTCGGGCAAAAACTTTCCATCGTGACCAGCAAACCGCAAACTACACGTCAGCGTGTTCTTGGAATTTATAATGAAGAATATGCGCAGATTGTTTTTCTCGATACACCCGGCTTGCTTCAACCCAAATATCGCTTGCATCAGGAAATGGTGAAGCATGCAGAACTTGCCTTAAGCGATGCAGATGTCATTCTTTTAGTAACTGAAATTTCGCGTGGCACTGAATTGCCACAACAAGTTACAGATCGATTGTTCACCAATAATTTTGATAAGCCGATACTGCTAGTCATCAACAAAGTTGATACGATTTACAAGCCCGAAGTGCTTCCAGTGCTCGATGCGTTTCTTAAAATGAACAAGTTCAAAGAAGTAATTCCCGTTTCAGCATTAAAGAACGACAACATCGACGATCTTCTCAAAACGCTTGTCAACTATTTGCCGGAACACGAACCATTTTATCCAAAAGATATTTTAAGCGAGCAGCCGGAGCGATTTTTTGTCGCAGAATTTATTCGCGAGAAAATATTTGAAAAATACCGAGAAGAAATACCGTATTCTACCGCCGTCGAGATACGAGAATTTAAAGAACGTGAAGCCGGCAAAACATTTATCAGCGCAGATATTTTTGTCGAGCGTGATTCGCAAAAGGGAATTTTGATCGGAAAAAAGGGAGAGGCATTAAAAATAATCGGACAAGAAGCGCGCCTTGCCATCGAATCGTTTATCCAGCGTTCTGTGTATCTGGAACTGCACGTCAAAGTTCGTGATAGCTGGCGTGAGAATGAACAACTGCTGCGCCGTTTTGGATATCACAGCCACACACCAAAAGAATGAGCTTGCGGCTTAAGATTATTGCGGGATTTTTAGTTGTCTGTCTGATTTGGGGAACGACGTGGGCTGCTGTGCAAATCGGTGTTCAGTCTATCCCGCCGCTGTTGTCTGCGGCGCTTCGCTTTTGTATTGCCTGTGTCGTACTTGGTGTGTGGATCGCCGTCAAAGGATTGCCGTTCCCGCGCAGTAAAAATGTTTGGGTGTTGATCCTGATGATTTGTGCAACTTCGTTCAGTGTACCGTTTGCATTTATATATTGGGGACAGACACAGATTTCATCTGGACTGGCATCGATTTTATTTGCAACATTTCCATTTTGGGTAGTACTGTTGTCGCGTTTATTTTTACCAGAAGAACGTGTCGATAGTATTCAATGGATCGCTTTAGTGTTTGGTTTTATCGGAGTGGTGCTTATTTTCCATACAGGTTTCTCACAATCCAATACGAATTTGATTCTTGGCATGGGGGCCGTTTTGTGCAGTGCCTTCATTCAAAGTTCTGCTCTCATCATTCTGCGAAAATATCGAGAACATATCGATCCTATCGTTATGAATTTTTGGGCAATGCTGTTGGGAGCAATAGTTTTGTTGATTGCCAGTGCGTTTGTTGAACATAGTTCTATGGAGATGTTCGATTCTCCTTCTATCCTTTCGTTGCTTTATCTCGGAACATTCGGTACGGTTGCAACATTTGTAACATATTTCTGGCTCGCTCAGCATGTCAAAGCAGTGATGCTGTCGTTAATGTCATTCATCACGCCGGTTGTTGCGTTGATTATCGGTGTGCTCTGGATGGGCGAGGTGTTTGGACTTGAAGAAGGTATCGGCGCAGCAATCGTGTTGGGTTCCATCATCATTGCTAATGCACGTGATGTTCGATTGATGTTTCAAAAAAAATACTGATGTAAGGATTTCTATGAAAGTTTCAAAATACATTCCGTTACTTTTTATCTTGGTGTCATTGCTGTTGTGTGGATGGGGGAAAGTCGGGCATGCGATTATCAATTACGGTGGCGCAGAATATCTTCCAAGCTCAATGCAAGGATTGATTGACCGGTCACAGATGATGTCTGATTCTTCTTCCAATGCGGACAACCGTAAAAATGTTGATCCTTCAGAAAGCCCAAAACATTTTTTAGATATCGATGCATATCCAGAATTTGCGTCTAAATCGGTTATACAAAATTATGATTCTCTTGTTGCAAAATATGGTTCATCCACTGTTCTAAAAAATGGTACGTTGCCTTGGGCGATTGTCGCTGCTATGGATTCACTCACGGCACAATTTCAACGACAAAACTGGACGCGAGCTTGGAGCACTGCAGCAGACCTTGGGCATTATGTTGGCGATGCACACCAGCCGTTGCATGCTACACAATACTATGATGGCAAAACGACATATCCCGGCAGCAACGGCGTTCATTCACGGTATGAAACAACAATGCTCGGCAAGTATCAATCTTCTATCACTGTTACTGCATATTCTATTGATTCAATTAAAAATCCTCTTGCAACAGCATTCAATATCTTGTACAAATCTAACACTTACGTGGACTCTATTTATTTTGCTGATTCGCTGGCACGGATAACCACTGGCAGTAATTCAAGCACTGCCTATTATTCTTCGCTCTGGAGTAATGTAGGCGGTTTCACAAAACAACAAATACAAAATGCTGCACAAATGTACGGCAGCTATCTCTACACAGCATGGCTTAATGCCGGAAGTCCGACTTTGCCGTTAATTACCAGTGTCAATCCACCTGCGACATCACCAGAGTTCTTTGCACTCGATCAAAATTATCCCAATCCATTTAATCCCAGCACCGTCATTCATTATACATTATCATCACCTTCCATGATATCATTACGTGTATATGATGTAACGGGCAGGCAGGTTGCTGTATTGTCGAATGGAATATTTTCGACGGGAAGCTATACTACACCGTTCAATGCGAATGCAATTGGACTCGCAACCGGCATTTATTTTTATCGATTGGATGCTGTAAATATCGCAACAGGCATGCAAAGTTCTTCGACAAAAAAACTGCTCTTTATGAAATAGCAATGGACGAACACGAGAGACAATCGAATGTTCATGTTTCCGCAACAGATTTGACACTTGCGGAAAAGCTTGATGCATTGCCGGCGAAGCCCGGCGTGTATCAATTCAAGAATGCCGACGGAAAAATTATTTACGTCGGGAAAGCACAAAGTCTTCGTAATCGAGTGCGTCAGTATTTTCAAAAATCGCGAACGCCGGATCCAAAAACCGATGCGATGGTTTCCAAAGTTGTCGATGTAGAACTCACTGTTACCGACAGCGAAGTCGAAGCGCTTATTCTTGA
>CAWBMS010000005.1:0-22408 GCA_963790045.1 Ignavibacteriota bacterium
TGTTGTACGCGTAATTTTCTCGCCATCAAGTGCAAATTCATCATGCACTTCTGAGCCGGGCTTTTGCGCATTGGCAAATCCATTGCCAATCTCAACACCTTTGACCGCTTGAATCGACATTAATACTTCAGAAAGCTGCGCACTCAATCGCCGGTCGGCATGCACATAACTTCCCAATCCAACCGGTAAACCGGCAACGCGAATTTCAAAGACACCGCCAAGTGTATCACCCTGTTTTTTGGCATTCTTAATTTCTTCAATCGCTTTTTTCTCTGCCGTCTTATCGAGCATACGCACTTCCGATGTGTCCGCATTGCTTACCAATTCCGAAACGGACAATGATGAAACGAGCGTATGAAATTTTTTGTCGTTTTTCACGATGGCAGAACCGATGCTTAACACGTGGCTGCCGATGACGATGCCGCAATCCTCCAACAACTTTCTTGCAATCGAACACACGGCAACGCGCATCGCTGTCTCACGCGCGCTGGAGCGATCGATGACGTTGCGGATGTCGTCAAATCCGTATTTCACCGCGCCGGCATAATCCGCATGGCCGGGACGCGGAACAGAAATTTTTTCGATGCCTGCACCATCGCCGTCTGCCGCCATACGATCTGTCCAGTTTTGCCAGTCTTTGTTCTGGATTATTAACGCAATCGGCGCACCAATGGTTTTACCAAAACGCACGCCGGAAAGAATTGCCACCTGATCGGTTTCAATTTTCATTCTTCCGCCGCGGCCGTATCCCTGCTGCCGCCGCCAGAGTTGGTAATTGATGTAATCGCTGTTGAGTTCCACACCGGCGGGAATTCCTTCCACAATGCCAATGAGCGCTTTTCCATGCGATTCGCCTGCTGTTAAATATCGGATCATTGCTGTTTTATCCTCGATCGATTCTTGAAGTAATCTTCATTCACTTTTAATAACGCAAATTTTCAAAGGAGATACAAATGGTATAACAAAAAAGCGTGACCAGATTTTTTCTGATCACGCTTTTTCAATTTGATGTATAAAGATTTTTTATTTCGGAATTTCGATCGCGACAAATCTCGTTTTTTTATCCGGACCTTTAACGCGAAGCATAATTGCATCACCGGGGTTAAGTTTTTTCACGACATTTTGAAATTGCGTTGGTGAAGAAACCGGTTCTCCACCGACATTAATAATCACATCTCCTTTCTGCAATCCACGGTCTTGTGCAATGCCGAAGTTTTCAAGGTTGGAAATAAGAATTCCTTTTTGAACATCATATTTCTTTTTTTCGACTGCATCCAATGAACTCACGGTCATACCTAATTCTTTTACCGCGATTGACTTCGATTTCTCGACCTCCGAATCGTTATTGTCCCTTTCATTTTTTGATTCGGCGATTGTTTCGGTAGTATTATCGCGAGAGCCGAGCGTTACTTTTATTTCTATTTCTTTTTTATTTCGCCAGACTTTAAGCACAGTAACTTCACCTGGATGCTTGCTGGCAATCAGTGTTTGCAGTGTTTGCATCGAATTAACCTCTTTTCCGTCGACGGTTAAAATAAAGTCTCCCTCTTGTAATCCGGCTTTGTCACCGGCTGCATCTTTCGTTACGGATTGAATCAAAACGCCTTTTGCCTTTTCCAGTCCGGCTGCCTTAGCCGTTACAGCATCTACTTGTTGAATACTGACCCCAAGAAATCCGCGCCGGAATTTCCCGTACTTTATGAGATCCATTGCAACATTCTTCGCAAGGTTGATGGGAATGGCAAAACTGTATCCTTGATAACGTGCATTCGTTGTCGCAATGGCGCTGTTGATACCAACAACCTGTCCGCTGATATTGACCAACGGTCCGCCGCTGTTGCCGGGATTCACAGCTGCATCAGTCTGAATGAAATTCTCGATCGCATATTGATCGCCATTGATACCGATATTTCTTCCCAGTGCACTGACAATGCCTTGCGTCATGGTAGATTTCAACCCAAGCGGTGCGCCAATAGCAAAAACAATATGACCGACTTGTACTTCATCCGAATTACCAAGGGCTGCTACCGGCAAATTGTTTTCATCGATTTTAATCACAGCAAGATCGGTATATTTATCTGTACCGATCAGTTTGGCATTAAACTTCCGCGTATCGGAAAGCGTTACTTGTATACCGTTCTTTTTTGCATTCGCAACGACGTGATTGTTAGTTAAAATATATCCATCATCGGTTACAATGACACCGGAACCGACACCTTGTTGCGGACCTTGTTTCGGCATCTCGAATTTAAAATCCGGTCCAAAAAATCTGTGGAAAAATTCGGATTGATCATCCGATCCTCCCTCATCCGATCCACCTTCATCCGATTCACCGCCTCCCGTTACCACTTCCACGTACACAACCGAGGGCGTCACGGTTTCTCCGACACTGTGAAATGCTTCATTTAATGATTGCAGCATTGTATTCGGTTTCACCGGTGCTTGCTTTGCACCGAGCTTCACATCTTCACCGGCGAACGAAAGATCCACGCCTTTGAAACTGGACACCAGCACCACGCCGAAAATAATTCCCAGACTAATTAAAAACACCGCCGCTACGACGGATCGCATTGACATTTTTTTCATTGTATTCTCTCCTGTCATCGTTTTGTTTGCAACAGTTCGATTGATTTCAACGGTTTCAATCCTTCAAAATGATATTGTAAATAAGAACGAATGAATTCATCTACTTCGTTCCCGATGTATTCTGCATACATCAAATTGCTTAACGAGGACATCGGTGCGGTTGCAAACCTGCGCAGTATTTGCAACCCCTGAACCGAGATCACTGCGTTCTTATCATAAGACGTGAAATTCTGCGCAGAGGTTCCGCGTGGCGTTGCACAATTGGCGCAAAAAACTGCGCCGCGTTCGATCTGAAATACAAATTCTTTCTCGCCGTCTTCTGCTTTCACTGATTTACCGCATTTTATACACGTTTCGAAATTCGGAGCGAAGCCGTAAAGCATAGAAAATCTTAACCGGAATGCTTGCAAAAAATGAAAATAATTTTTCTCGCTTTCGTTGAGTGCAGAAAGTGTTTCGAGAAGAAGTTGATAGAGCGGTTCATTGCGTTCTTCTTCATGCACAATTTGATTGAGCAGCTCGATAATCGAAAAGCCGACCGACATCCGATCAAAATCTTCTCTCAAGCGATTGAACGGCTGCACGAGATCGCACTGCGAAAGCAAATGAAGATCGCGCTGTTCTTTTTTATACAACACCACATACGAACACGTCAGCGGATCCAATGATGCACCGAATTTATTTTTTGACAAACGCGCGCCTTTTGCAACGCATTTAAATTTTCCGAATTCCTTGCTGTAAAACGTCACGATTTTACTCGTGTCGCGGTACCTTCATGGATTTCAATATGATGGCATCGGTTTTAACAAGCATCTATGGTTTCAATCGAAGAATTGAATCGAGATATGGCGCGCGAAGTGCACCACGATCAGTAATGATTGCAGTGATAAGTTCATTCGGCGTTACATCAAACGCCGGTGAATAAACGTGAACATTGGCTGGAGCAATTTGTTTTCCGGCAAGCGTCGTTGTTTCGTCTGCGCTTCGTTCCTCAATTGAAATTTCTCTTCCGCTTGCAATCGAAAAATCAATTGAAGAAATAGGGGCGGCAATATAGAATGGAATATGATGATGCATGGCAAGCACAGCAACGTTGTATGTTCCAATTTTATTTGCAGCATCGCCGTTGCATGCAATGCGGTCTGCACCGACGACGACGGCAGATATTTTTCCCTGCTGCATTGCGTATGCCGCGGTGTTATCCGTAAGAAGTGTGAATGGAATATTTTGTTGTTTCAATTCCCACGCCGTCAGTCGAGCACCTTGCAGCAACGGACGCGTTTCATCGACAAACACATGAGAACATTTTCCACATTCCCATGCTTTGGCGATAATGCCAAGCGCTGTCCCTCGCCCGCCCGTTGCAAGCGCACCGGCATTGCAATGTGTCAATATCGTTGATGATGGCAGAAATAATTCTGCGCCAAACGCACTGATGCGTTCGCACATTTCAATATCTTCATGATGAATGGACAGCGCTTCATCAATTAATTTTTGTGTGATAATAGCCGTCGATTGTGATTTATTATCAGCAATGATTTGCTTCTGGCGTTTCAAAGCCCAAAATAAATTGACCGCAGTCGGGCGTGTTGCCGCAAGCAGCGCAATTGATTCTTCTAATCTTTGAAAATAATTTAAAGAGGTAGAATTCTTAAACGCACACAACGCAACACCGTACGCAGCCGCAATACCGATCAACGGTGCGCCACGCAATGCTAACCGCTTGATGGCATCCGCCACGACGAGCACATCGTTTGTTTCGATATAAACTTCTTCGGCAGGAAGTTTTGTTTGATCAAGAAATCGCAGTGTGCCGTTTCGCCATTCCAACGGCTTTACCATTACTGCCTCTCGTCATCAAATTTTGAAAGTTCTCTGAACGATAAAAAGCGATAATGAATTTTTAAATAACTCAAATCGCGTAAGCTATCGACGCTAAAGCGTTCCACACAAAATGATGCGAGCGTGCTGCCGTAAATCACGGCGCGGCGCAAATTTTCTGAGGACAAATCATCCGTGCGTGCCAGCCAGCCGATGAATCCGCCTGCGAATGAATCGCCGGCACCGGTCGGGTCGAACAAGTTTTCCAACGGATACGCCGGCGCAGAAAAAATCGTGTCTTCCGTTACTAACATTGCGCCGTGCTCGCCTTTTTTGATGATGATGATGCGCGGCCCCATTTTAAATATTTTCTTCGAGGCCTTAATCAGATTCGGTTCGTTCGTCAACAACCGTGCTTCCGAATCGTTCACGATGATAACGTCCATCGCTTTCATCGTTTCGGCAAGTTCTTTTGGCCTTGTCTCGATCCAATAATTCATCGTGTCGCCGACCACAAGGCGCGGCTTCTTTATTTGCTGCAGTACTTGCAATTGCAGTACCGGATCGATATTGCCAAGGCAGACATAACTTGAGTTTTTATATCCAGCCGGAATCTTTGGATCAAATTT
Organism: Ignavibacteriota bacterium; assembly: GCA_963790045.1. Classification (GTDB taxonomy): domain Bacteria; phylum Bacteroidota; class Ignavibacteria; order UBA10030; family UBA10030; genus DATKMP01. The sequence continues at coordinate 5,037 of CAWBMS010000005.1, forward strand.
TTCAAACACATTTAAATTCGTAAACAGCGTATCTCGGTTATTGAGATCGTAATGATACTTTCCACCCCATCGAAAGGTTTTTCCGTCTTTCACAATTTCCAAACCATCCGTATCGATATTACGCGATTCCAAAAACTGTAAATGCTCTTTTGGAAAATCGCCACCCGCAACAGCAACGATGCGCACCGGCGCGGTAAAGTAACTTGCCGCTGCCGCGATATACACGGCAGAGCCGCCCAGCGCATCGTTCACACTGCCAAATGGTGTTTCCACCGTATCCAATGCCACAGAACCAACAATCAATACACTCACGTCTCAATCCTTTCTTTGGGGTTGAAGAATTTCTGTTACCGATGCGGCTTCTTTATTGCCGACAATATATTCATGAATAATTTCTAATCCGCGCCGTTGCGCAGGCCACACTAATTGCTTGTACGCTTCGTGATACGGCATCCATTTAAATTTCTGATGTTCATGTGAAAGTTTTACTTCGCATTTCGAATCTACTTCCACAACAAAAAGCGGTGCTACTTGAACAGTATCGTTCGAGACAACGTAAAACGAACTCACGTAGGGCACACTCCATAAACGGAACACTGGCAAATTTGTTTCTTCGGACAATTCGCGCAAGGCACCGTGCAATGCCGTCTCATTTTGCTGCAACGTTCCTGTCACGATCTGCCACATATCCGGATATAAATCTTCATTTGCTGAACGCTGCAGCAACAAGTATTCCGCGCCGCTTGCCGACCGACGAAACACGCACACTTCTACAATTTCACTAACGACCTTTGCCATATTCTTTTTGTTTCGATGAATGTAATGGTCCTACTTCTTCTTCTGTCAATTCGCGCCACGCGCCTTCCTGCAATGGACCAAGATCGATCGATCCAACAGCCGTACGTTGTAATGTTAACACTTTATTGCCGACAGCTTGGAACATTTTACGCACCTGACGATTCTTTCCTTCCGTCAGCACAATTCGATATTCCAATTTGCCTACTTGCGTTACTACTGCCGATTGTGTTCGATACACTTTTCCATCGAGATCGATTTCAACTCCGGATGACAACTGTTTCATTTCTTCCGCCGTCAATGGTTTTTCAACATGCGCCAGATATGTTTTTGGAACATGCGAATCGGGACTCATCAGCACATCAGCAAGACGATGATCGTTCGTCAGCAGTAACAAGCCGGATGAATCTTTATCCAATCTGCCGACCGCTTTCAGTCCCTTCGCTTCAGCACCAAGAAGATCAAAGACAGTCTTTCTTCCGCGCTCATCCGCATGCGAGGTAACAACACCGATAGGTTTGTGGAACATCAAATATCGAAACCGTTCTTGAACAATCTTTTTGCCGTCCACACAAATTTTCTGCTGTTCAAGGTTCACCCAGCGGTGTGGATTGGTTGCCGAGCTTCCATCTACCGTCACGCGGCCTTCTAAAATAATTTTCCCCGCTTGTGCGCGGGAACAAAATCCTAATTTCGAAAGAGCGCGTTCAAGCGAAACGTGATGAAGAAATTTCGATGTTCGATGCCGAACGGAATCAGTGACCATCGTTATGCCTTAAAAAGATAAACGAAAATTGATCCAATTCAAATGAATGAAAAATGGTAGTTTGCAAAATTATTTCATTGCCAGCCGCCACTGCGACAAGAACACGGCGCACGCAACACCGACATTCAATGACTCGGCATTTCCAAATCGCGGAATGCTTACCTGATGATCCGAGATTTTTTTAACTGCATCACTTACTCCGTGTGCTTCATTGCCAAGTACAAGCACGGTTTTATTTGGCAGCAATGTTTGTGTCAACAACTCACCATCCATTCCTGTAGCAATAACGGTATAGCCATTGTTCTTTAATTCTGGTAACGTTTTTATTAAATCCACATCTTCATAAATCGGCAAATGGAAAATTGAGCCCGAAGTCGAACGCACAACTTTTTCATTATACAATGAAACGCATCCTTTACTCAACAGCACCGCATCAACACCAAACCAATCGCACGTACGCAAAATCGTCCCAAGATTTCCCGGATCACCTACTTCATCCAATGCAACAATAAACACTGCCTCACGGAGAACTTCAGCAGAAACTGGTTTTTCATGTTGTTCCACCACTGCCACAACACCCTGTGCATTCACCGTATTGGTAATCTGATGAAGTTCAATTTCAGAAACTTCTTGTACGGAGATTTGTTGGGATTCTGCAAAGGCAAGAATTTCTTCCTGTTCGTTTGATGGTGTTCGTGCTTCGACGAGGTAAATAGAAACGACATGGAAATCAGAATGGAGAGCGTCATAAAGCGGCTTCCATCCTTCTAATAAAAACTTGCGTTCTTCGTCACGGAATTTTTTCACCGTCAGCGAGCGCAGATATTTCAATTCTGTTTTTGTGACACGCACAAATTAATATACGCAGATTGAAAAGGAAATTCAAAATTTATATCAGAAACATTTTATTGCCACATAATTATTTTCCATACCCTGCCGTCGCTTTGAAGCTCCGTTGCACCTTCTTTATCCGTACGATGAATAGCTATATGCCGTTTTGTAAGTCGCCAAAGAACAATTGATGAAGGATGATTAAATTTATTGTGCATCCCGACAGAAATTAATGCGATAGATGGATGTACCATCGATAATAACTCTTCTGACGTACTGAGTGATGCTGCCGTGATGGCCGGCTTTCAGAATATCACATGCAAGAAAAGAATGATACCGTGCTATCATCTGTTGCTCAATCGGCAATTCTGCATCGCCTGTCAGTAACGCGGTTGAGTTGTTATACACTACTTTCACTACAAGTGATGCATTGTTAAAATTGTGTTCCGGTACCGTGTGTTTGTGTGGACTCAAAACATAGACACGCATATTATCATCCAGCGGAACTCTCGTACCAGCGCCAAGATATTGTATTGGCACATGCATGCCATCTGGAACATGAAGAAACGGCGGAAGTGAAGCAAGTTTATCAACGCCGTATGAAACAAGCACCGTTTCAATTTTTACCGATGCGAGCAACGAAATTAATCCACCGTAATGGTCATCGTGTGGATGCGTGATGAGAACGTAATTTAATTTTTTGAGTCCCTGCTGTTTCAAGAATGGAGCAATCGTCATCTTCCCTGCATCAGAATGTTTGGTAATCGGCCCGCAATCGATCATCATACATTTGTTTTGAGGAGATTGTAGAAAGAGTGCATCACCCTGACCGATATTTAACATCGCAAGTGTGATCGTATGATTGTGTGACTCAAATAATTTTTGATAGATTAGAATATTGAAGAAGATAAGAGTGGAAAAGAGTATCATTCGCCAACCGCGATGACGATTTGCATCAAACAATCCAATCACGATGCAATAATACGTAATCACAGAAAGCACACTGAGTGTTCCCACTTCCACAACAGCGTATGGAACACTTGCAGCGACTTTGACAAAATTCAACAGCAGCCATACAAGGACATCATTCACGGCCGCACAGACCCATGCAAGCCGATGAGAAATCGGAAATGCTATCACTTCTATAAAACCGACAAATGTATTCAATCCGCTCAGCGGGACAACCGGAATATTAGCGAGCAGAGAGATAAAGGAGAACCTTCCAAAATAATATGCCGTGAACGGAACGGTACCAATCTGTGCGGCAAGCGACACGGCAAACAATTCCAATGCCGGCTCAATAAATTTTATTTCTTCGTATCGATCAGGAACTTTTTGAATGAGTTGTTTCAACGGCGGATAAAAATAGACGATAGAAATCACAGCAGAATATGAAAGTTGGAATCCAACATCAAATAAATTATTCGGATTCCAGAGAAGCAATACGAGCGCAGAAACAGCAAGGGTGTTGTAAATATCTGTTCGCCGTTCGATGACGGTGCCGATCAAAATGACAATTGCCATAACAGTTGCTCGCACAACCGACGCGCTTGATCCGGTAATGAACATATACGCGATCAAGGCAACAATCGTGATACCGATAATACGACGTTTGGAAAGACGGAAAAATCCAAGCAATGAATAAATTGCCAGCGTAACAAAAGCAACGTTGGAACCGGAAACCGCAAGAATATGAATCGTTCCAGTATCGATGAATGATTGTTTCACTTCATCAGAAATATCTGAACGATTGCCCCAGATAATACCTTTCAGAAAATTTGCCTCTTCCGGAGAATGCAACACATCGAAAATATGAAAGACATATTTCTGGGCATCGGCAACCATCACTGAAAATGAAAATGGCAATTCAGATAAATGGGGACACACACTATAAATCGTCGGCACAGTTACGATGCCATTAATGTCATTCAATTCAAGATATTTCCCGTAATCAAACTCACCCGGATTGCGTTGAAATGGAAATTGATCGAGTGTTCCTTTCACATCCACACGTACACCGAATTGCAAATTCGTTAAGGCATTGCTTTCCAATTTTACATGCACGCGGATAAGCAAGCGTCGTTCGATTTTCTTTTTAAGATAATGCCGTTCAATACTGTCCGTCTTCACCACAAATGTTATGGATTGTCCTTTCCGCGAAATATCGGAATCCACAATACCACTCAAAGCTATCGATTCATCATCTACAGCAGGAATAAGTTTTTTGCTTATGGCTGTTTCTTGTTGAAGTGCAAGCGAAGCAAACCCCATCGCAACGATAAGGAACTGAAGAATTACATCTTTCACAATACTTTGCTTGGAAAGAAAAAACGCACCAATCAACATCGGCAAACACGCAGAGAGAATGATAATGAGGATGGCAAAGGAAGGAACAAAATAATGTGCAAGCAGAATTCCTGCTGCAAGCAAGCACACAACCCGCACGGCTGGATGTTTCCCCATCACACTTGCCCCTTATTTATTGTTGAACAACCTCAACAACGCAGGAGTAATCTGCGTTAAACTTTTAATGCGTGTCGCAATTTCTTCACAACGCGCACCTGCCACAATACACGGAACACGGTTGCGTGTGTGCGACTTCGTTGAGAGAGTCTTCGAGATTTCCATGGTCGCTTACGAGAATTATCATCGTTGTTTTCAAATCAGTGCATACAAGAAAACTCGCAAGAAATGTATCGAACTGTTCCAACACTTTTTGGGCAAATTGCATGTCCTGGCTATGACCCGCGTGGTCAGTGAGCCAGTATTCAAACAAAGTAAAATCATGCTGCGAGGAAATTTGGTGCAGATGCTTTCCTGCGTCTTCCGGTGTAATAGCAGTAACGTCGGGATGTCCAAGCTCGCACCATCGTTCACGTGTAAAATCCGCGGAGATACCTTCGTTCTTTAATAATGCATCGATGGTGAGCAGAGGAATGCCGCATAATTTGCAGCCGAGCGATGTAACGGAAAGATGGCGTGTACCAGATTCTGTATATTCAAAAAATCTTTTTGGAAATGCGTTCGCAAATACTACGCGTTTACCAAGCTGCTGCAATTGGAAGAGCAAATATTTTTTTGCAAGGATGGGATGCAGCAGCGACGGCGGATATGGTCCAAAATGCTTTCCGAATTTCTTTGCACCATTCACGCCGGTAAAAATTGAAATCTGCCCTGTTCCGCTCTGTGGCAACCCTGCAACTCCAAGTGTTGCATTAACAGATAAAACATAGGAATGATTTGTTTGTATTTTATGAAACGGCTGTACTGGAAATCCGCCACCGCATAACCGACGCAACGCGGGAATATTCGCTTGTAACATTGGATTGATCGCTGGATTATTTTTTCCGATGCCGACGCCATCCAAGAACAAAAAGACAACTTTAAAATTATCTTCTCCATGATTTTCCATTGCCGTTCGCTATTTGCTTTCTATCGTCACCGTCACCGGACCATCATTCACCAGTTCCACATCCATCATCGCACGAAACACGCCGGTTGCCACTTTTTTATTCCACATTAATGCTGCAAGATGTTCGACAAATTGCTCATATAATGGCGCGGCAATTTTTGGAGGTGCAGCTTGAATAAAACTAGGACGATTGCCTTTACTCGTATCACCGTACAAGGTGAATTGCGAAACCACCATCACTTGCCCGTGAATATTATTCACGTTTAAATTCATTTTGCTGTTTGTATCTTCAAAAATACGGAGCGTAGTGCAGCGTTCGGCAAGCGACAGTGCATCATCTACCATATCGTCTTTTTTTACACCCAACAAAATTAACATGCCTTGCTCAATGGAACTTTCAATTCTTCCATCGATAGTTACAGAACATCGTTTCACTCGCTGGATTAAGGCACGCATAAAATTTAATTTAAGGGAAATTGATTGGCATCGACGGCTTGGCGGGTGGCACTTACCACGCGCGGTATCTCTTGCAAATCATTGATGATAGAAAGATACGGGAATCCCGATTCACGCAGCATCGCCGCAACTTGGTGCGCTTGTTCGGATCCAACTTCGAGCAAAACTTTTCCGTCCTCGTTTAAATATTGCGGAGCAAGTTCTGCAATACGCCGATAGAATAGCAATCCATCGCCATTGTCGGTCAAGGCGGTTGCAGGTTCAAACTGTCGCACTTCCGGTTGCAACTCTTCCCATTCATCTCGCGCAATGTACGGCGGATTGCTGATGATAAGATCGTATGATGGCTGCAACACACCACGGACATCTTCAAAGACATCGAATAAGAAAAAATCAATCTGCGATTCGACGCTATACGCTTTGGCATTTTCTTTTGCAAGCTGCAAGGCATCCTTGCTAATATCAAGTGTTGTGATATGAGAACGTTTAATGAACTTTGCGAGCGAAACGGCAATATTTCCGCTGCCGGTCCCGATTTCGAGAATCTCAACCGGATGGCTTATATTTATGGTCTGTGAAAAAAGGATCGCTTGTTCGATCAACGTTTCTGTTTCAGGGCGCGGGATCAGCACACGAGGATCGACTTTAAATGTTAACCCCATAAATCCGGCAGTACCGATAATGTATTGCACGGGCTCGCGCTTCAAACGGCGTTCGAATAACTGTACGAAATTGTGCAAGCTCAGATTGTGTAAGGGGTTTATCAAAATTCACATAGAGCTGAATGCGCGGCAACGCCAACGCATGCGCAAGAAGCAACTCCACATTCAGACGGGCGTGTTCAATTCCTTTTTTTTGAAAATGGTCGATGGAAACTTTCATCAAGTCGCGGATCGTCCAGTTCTTTCCCTGCTCGCCCACCATACACCTTATTTCTTTCGCTTCTTGGCAGTGAAGTGCTTTGCAATAGATTTTTTCTTTGCCGGGTTGGACTTTTTTGCGACCGGTTTTTTCTTGATACTGATTTTTTTCTTTGCGATAGGTTTTTCTTTTTTTTGTATCACTGCAGTAGATTTTTTTGTTTTGCCTACGATGCCGCGTACACGAATGCTGCTTATCTCTTCTTCCTCTTCCGTCGGTTCTACAATTTCTTCGATGCTGGTAGAGCGAAGTCTCACACGATCTTCAGGAAAAAATCCCATTTGTTCCATTTCTGGATTATCATAATTTTCCTCATCTACCACTCCATCATCGTCCTCTTTTTTTGCAGGAAGAATTTGGAACCGCTGATCGCCTTCCAACAATGCCGTAAAATCAGATAAGGAAACGGCTTCAAACCCTTTTGTTGTAGAACGCTTTACCATTTCTTCCCACACGACGCTCACAGGAACAAACGGTTCTTTGTTGCTGCTCAAAATCGCTTCAGCTTCCATCAGACATTTCTCAAACACTGTGACCTCCTAATTATTTTTTTGATGTGGGAAAAGTAAAACTATTTCAAAGAAAGCGCAAGCGTGTTTCAGAAAAAATGGATGCGGCGGAATGGCAACCGTTACTTCAGCTTCGCTGGAGTAATTTCTTTGTCATTTCATATTGATACAGTGACAACAATCCATATATTGTATATTCTGGAACGGCAACGGCGTAGAATATAATCGGTAATGATATATTTACAGTGCAAGCGACAAGTGTATATTTTGATAAATTGGAGAAGGGTTCTTATACTTTCCAGTTTAATGTTGATGGAGAGAGAATTGGGAATTTTTACAAAAAAATCCCCACAGTTTTTACCGCGGGGATTCGAATTTTATCTTTTCAAACTATGCGACTTCAGACGATGATGTTCCTCATGCCTTATATCACATGGCATTATTCATCGCATTATGTGATCAATCTTTTTTACAGCGTTTTAAAGTTCCAGCGCGATTTGTCGCTCTTGGGATCGAACTTGGTCAGCGTGGGTGTGCTGCCACCCACCGCAGTCAGAACCAAGGGTTCCTTGGAATTGGACATAGACTTGGGCATAATACGGTAAGTGCCATCGGTCAACTGGTCGATGCGCCAGAGTTGTTCGGGACCACCGGTAAAGGCCGGAACCGCTATAACCTCATTATCTGCTGTAGCGGCAAGTGCACGATCCGTTCCTTCGATAGTGATCTTGAAATAAGGCGAGCCAAGATAGCCACCAGCGTTGGCGACGGGTGTAATCGTCCACTTCTGATGGGGCCGGAACAAATAATCGCCCATGCGAATGCCTATATTACCGGCCGGCCAGTTCTTTGACGCTTCGGCAAGACTTTGAAACGGAATCGAAGTTACAGGCCCGACATCGCCGCGTCCAAATCCTGGTCCAAATCCGCGTCCGCGATTCATCCGCACGAAATCCACAGCCAGTTCCAGCGCATAGCCGCTTCGTTCGGATTGAATTTCATAAGTGCCTTCCTTGAAGTTGTCTCCGCCAACGGGCCATCCATCTTTCCAGAGCATGGGGCGAATATCCAGCACACTATAGCCGCTTTTATCCAGATCGGCCTCATAATGGCATGAGAATTTCTGTACATCATCGCCCAGATCCATCATACCGAAATGACCCGGCCCAACAAAGCGTCCGCTTGCTGCTACAAAGAGTTTGCCGCCTCCTTTGAGCATGTCCACACCCATTTTGTCAAGATACGGTCCTGTCACTTTTCTGGAACGTCCCACGACGATATTATACGTGGAGTTGGATCCGTCGCAGCACGTACCGTGATCGCCCAGAAGGTAATACCAACCGTCGCGATACATCAAGGCAGTGGCTTCACAGTCGATGGCAATATTTATGGGCTGGTTGCCAGGCATACGCAATCCGGTTTTTGGATCAAGCTCGATAATCCGGATGTAGCCGAAGAATGTTCCGTAGGAAAGCCACAACCGGCCATCAGTGGGATCAAGGAGAAACGCCGGATCGATAGCATCGCAATCTTCAATGCCGTCAGACGAAGCAACGACGGAATCATCTTTAAATCCGAAATCGGGGGATTTAGGGTCGAGCGTTTTGGTCCACATAACATGGACATTGCTGGCGTGTCCACCAGACATTCCGCCGCCGCCCTTGGCATAAGAAACATAATAACGATCCCCGATGTGGATGATGTCGGGGGCCACTCCGCCGCCGGGGCGCACAGCTCCGCTATTCCATGTCCAGCCATCTTCGGAGATCAATCCTCCGCTGCCGGTGCCGAAAGTATAATACTTACCGTCGCAATATATGACGGTCGAAGGATCGTGGATGTAGGGTTTGCCGTCCAGAGCAAATACCGGACTAAACAAACAGAGAGAAAGCAGGATAGAATATCGCTGCCGTAAAAATACGGGATTTCATAAATTCTCCAAGGACAAAACGATTGAGACAAAAATAGAATGACTCATTAATTTTCAGTGTTTTCAAGACTTAGAGTGATATCCTTGATCGGTTCACCATTCTCATCGATGAATCGAACGCAAAAATCACTTAAGCCGGGACCGTTAATAACCGCGCCACGAATAACGTTCCGGCCCTTGTTGAGCGTGATGTATTTAGAGACGCAGTCATCCATAACCATACGCCGATCGCCGAAGAGACCGACGGCTTCTTTACCGTTAAGCCACCAGATGGATGCTGAATTGGAGCCAACAGCCATGCGAACGTTCTTCATCTCCCGCGGGCTATTGACGATGGTAACAGCCCAGAACAGGACGCCATAAGTCTGTTTGTTCAGGCCATAAGCGAAACGAAAGAGCTTGACGTTAAAGCTAGTGGATTCCAGTGCATGCCATGCGAGTTCCTGACCGGCAACCGTTACCTTATCGCCATCATGCGGAACCACGGTGAACTGGTTGGGAAAGTACTCGGTATTGAGAGCGTTCCGGACATAGCTGTCGGTGAACACGTCATTACTACGGTTTGGTTTGTTAATCGGCTCAAGAAGCAGCCAGCGCTGGAGAAAGCCGTCCTTGTCCGGCGCTTTTGGTGACGATGTGGCCGGCGTAAAGTAAGGCGCTATACTGTGAGCAGTACCGTCAGAAGCGGCTGTGCTTGCAGCACTGCCGGAAGAGGCAGAACTGCTTTGAAACGCCAATACAATCAGGACGCCGAAAACCAACATCACGATATTGTGAAACATTTTCATAATAGACCTTTCGCAAAATTTTCGATTCTGTATTTATAACGAGACCGAATTTTTTTGTGGGACTATTTTACGTAAATTGTGCCGCATTGTCAAGCGCATTGATCGACTCATACTTAATTATTTATTTATAAAAAATCCAACAATACTTTATAAGAAAACGATATGATGACAGAATTGGTAGAAGTTATTTCAAAGACAGTCGCCTGCCGATTATTTATAAGATGAGATTGCTTCCTCGCCATTGACGGTTCGCAATGACCGGACAAAACGTTACCCCACCGCAATGCGCGGCTGAGAAGCATAGACCCGTTTTTCAAATTCTTCGCGGAAGCGTTTGATCATTGCCTGCACAGGCCACGCAGCAGCATCGCCCAGCGCACAGATGGTGTTGCCTTCAATGTTGTTTGCCACATCTAACAGCACATCCAAATCTTCCATCCGCGCCTGATAGTTTTCAAAGCGATTGAGAATTTTATACATCCATCCTGTTCCCTCACGGCACGGTGTGCATTGCCCGCAGGATTCGTGGTAATAAAACTGTGCAATGCGTGCAATCACTTTTATCAAATCCGTATCTTCATCCATCACGATCACGCCCGCTGTACCGATGGAAGAACCCGCCGCTTTGAGTGAATCCGCATCCATTCGAATTCCTTCCAATTGATCGCCGCGCAAAATCATCGTGGAAGAACCGCCGGGGATCACGGCTTTGATCGCTTTGTTGTTCGGAACGCCTCCCGCCCATTTGTAAATTACTTCTAACAGCGATTCGCCCGTCGGCATTTCAAACACGCCGGGATTATTTACATGCCCGCTCACGCCGACAAGAATCGGTCCGGGATGTTTTGCATAACCGATCTTAGAATACCATTCCCATCCGTTCTTGATGATCACGGGAACATTGGAAATCGTTTCCACATTATTGATCGTCGTGGGGCATCCCCACACACCATACTGTGCCGGGAACGGCGGCTTCACACGCGGATACCCGCGCTGCCCTTCTATCGAATTCATCAGCGACGATTCTTCTCCGCAAATATATGCGCCTGCGCCTTTGTGCAAATAAATGTTCGTGGAAAAATTTGTCCCAAGAATATTTTGTCCGACAAAACCGCGAGCGTACGCATCATCTAATGCCGCTTGCAGCATTCGTACCCATTTACCGTACTCGCCGCGAATATAAATGTACGCCGTCGTAATGCCCATCGCGTAACACGCAATCAGTGTTCCTTCAATCAACAAGTGCGGATTGAATTCAAAAATTTGTCGATCCTTAAACGTACCCGGTTCAGATTCGTCGCCGTTGACGCAAAGATATTTCGGTTTATCGGTTTGTTTGGGCATGAATGTCCACTTCAATCCTGTAGGAAAACATGCGCCGCCGCGTCCACGTAAACCGGATTTCTTCACTTCATCTGTGACATCTTCCGGTTTCATGGTGAGTGCTTTTTTGAACGCTTCATATCCGCCGTTTGCAAGACATACATCGATCTTGTGCAAATCTGTTATTTGTGGAAGAATGACGGGATTCCATGCAGTCAGTTTTTCACTATCTTCGGGCCGAAAGTTCATTGCAAGCTATCGATAAGTTTGTCTAATTTTTCTAATGTCAAATTCTCATAAAATTCTTCGCCGACAGCAACCATCGGCGCATTACCGGATGCGCCCATGCATTCCACTTCTTCAATCGAATATTTTTTATCCGGTGAAACTTCTCCGGCTTTGATGTTGAGACGGCGTTCCAGATGTTCTAAAATTTTTTCAGAACCGCGCAGCATACAGGAAACGTTGGTGCACACTTCGATATGATGTTTGCCAACTTGTTTGTCATGCAGCATCGTATAAAATGTCACAACGCCAAGGATGTGGCTGTACGGTACAGACAATAATGTCGCGACATACTTCATCGATTCTTCGGAAATATATCCTTCCTGCTCCTGCACCATCCACAACACCGGCAGTACCAGCGATTGCGATGTCGGATATCGCTTCCGCAGTTCTTCAAGTTTTTTTAGATTCGTTTCGTTCAGCATAATTTTTTAAATCATCAAATCACAATAAATAAGGTTCAAACAATCATTCAATTGAAAATCTACTTATCCGCTTCTCCCATAATCGGATCGATACTGCCGATGATCGCAACGACGTCGGAAATCATTGCGCCCTTTGCCATGATGGAAAGCGATTGCAGGTTTACCATCGACGGCGAACGAATCTTCATTCTCCACGGATGGCCCTCTCCCTTGCTCATAATATAAAATCCCAGTTCGCCTTTCGGCGATTCAACCGCGTGATACACTTCGCCAACCGGCGGTTCCACACCGGCATTGATGAGCATAAAATCATGAATCAGTTCTTCCATCTTTGTATAGATGCGCTCTTTGCGAGGCAAAACTTTTTTCGGCTGAAATGCATGCACATCGCCTGCTGGAATCTTTTGAAGCACCTGCCGAACGATCGTTGCGCTTTCTTTCATTTCATCCAACCGAACATAATACCGTGCAAGACAATCGCCGCCTTCGTATGTTGGAATTTGAAAATCCAAATCGTTATACACCAAGTACGGATTATCGCGCCGCAGAATCATGTTCGATGCCGCACGCACGCAAGCCGGGCCCGGTCATTCCAAGATCGATTGCTTGCTCCGGTTGAATAACGCCGATACCGTCCGTGCGTCCGATAAAAATGTTGTTGGTATTCAGCAGTGCTTCGCTTTCATGCAGATTTTTCGGAAACTCTGTAATGAACGTATCGATCATCTTGAGAATTTCCGGCGTAACATCCTGCGCTACGCCGCCGATGCGAGTGTAACTTGTGGTAAAGCGCGCGCCGGCAATGTTTTCAAAAATATCGTAAAGCTTTTCTCGTTCGCGGAATGTCCACATCCACACCGTCAACGCACCGACATCCATCGCGAGCGAACCCATAAACATCAGATGTGACGATATACGCGCAAGTTCCGAAATCAACACACGAATGTATTGCGCACGCGGCGGGCATTCGATGCCGAGAAGTTTTTCCACCGCCAGCACATACGCCGTGTTATTGGACATCGGAGAAATATAATCGAGCCGGTCGGTGTGCGGAATGAATTCGTGATAATTCATATTTTCTGCAAGCTTTTCGTAACCGCGATGCAAGTATCCCAGTTCCGGTACAGTCGCAAGAATCGTTTCGCCATCCAACTTCAAAAGCAAGCGCAACACGCCATGCGTTGCCGGATGCTGCGGCCCCATATTCAGAATCATTTCACTTTCAAGCGGGTCGTCGAACGTCACGGTCGTGTGCTCATTCTCAAGCGCTTCCAAAATTTTTGATTTGTGTGAAATATGTTCAGTCGGTTGATTCATGCATTTATTTTGTCGGCAACTCCAGCGATCCAGGAATTCCCATCAACGGAAAATCTTTTCGCAGCGGATGATATTCAAATTCTTCCGGCATATACAAACGGCGAAGATCGGGATGCCCTTCAAAAACAATTCCGAACATATCGAATGTTTCGCGCTCATGCCAGTTTGCGGTTTTCCAGATACCGGTAACCGTCGGCACTTTGGGATTCTCTTCTTCCGTAAATATTTTGAGACGAATACGCTGTTTCGTTTTGAGTGAATATAAATTATAGATCACCCCAAATCGATTTTTCGGCGTCGCCATATCGATACCGAATAAATCGGCAAGAAGATTGAACGAGAGTGTTTCATCTTCTTTTAAATAACGACAGGCATCGACAATACGTCCTTTAGGAAAAACGATTGTTAATTCGCCGCGAAATTCTGCAGCTTCAAGAATCGCATCGGAGAACTTTGATTTGAGTTGTTCTAATATTTTTCCGTTAGCCATTTCCATTGTTCTTATGCACTCACCGCTTTGGGCAAGCGCCCTCCGAAATCACCGATAAGCGCCGGTGACATTCCTCTTGATTCGCCTCGCTGTACTTTTTCTTGCAGCATCATCAATGCATTCAATAAATTATCCGGACGCGGAGGACACCCTGCCACATACACATCCACCGGAAGAAACTGGTCGATGCCCTGCACGACAGAATACGTGCGGTACATTCCGCCGGAAGATGTGCATGCACCCATTGCGATGACCCATTTGGGTTCCGGCATCTGATCATAAATTTTTCGTACGACTTTCGACATTTTGTACGTTGTCGTTCCCGCCACAATCATCACATCGCATTGACGCGGAGTAAAGCGCATAACTTCAGAACCGAAGCGCGCAATATCGAATCGCGGGCCTGCTGCCGCCATCATCTCAATCGCACAACATGAAATTCCCATCGGCATCGGATACAAAGAATTTTTCCTGCACCAGTTGATGATCGCTTCCAATTTTGTTGCGACGTAACCATCGCCCATCGCTGATTCTAATTCCATTCCAATGCTCCTTTTTTCCAGACATAATAATACCCGACCAGAAGAACGAACACGAAGGCAAACATCACGATAAATCCGGAACCACCGAGCTGCCTGAACGTTACTGCCCACGGATACATAAACACGATTTCAATATCGAAGACAATAAAGAGCATCGCCACCATATAATATTTTACAGAGAATCGTTCGCGCGCTGTACGCACCGGCTCCATGCCGCTTTCATACGTTGAAATTTTTTCTTCGTTTGTCCGGCGCGGGCCAACCAATTCGTTGATCTTGCCCATGAACACGCCGAAAGCAACGGCACAGCAGATCATTAAAAATATCGGAAGGTAACTTTCTATCATACGGATGAATTCTTTATCGCTTTTGATTCACAACTATATTGTTTGACTTTTTCATCGCTGTAGTACTAAAACACAAGAACGTGCTTAAGAATTCCTTAACGCATATTTATTCGTGCACCTTCTAACGGCCAGCGTGCGCGCACTTTGAGTGTATCGCTGATGCCGCTGATGCGCTCTGAATGCACAAATGGAAATGGACGCCCAGCATCGAACTTGCCATTGTTGTTGCGATCACGAAACGCTTGCAGCACATATCTTCCATCCCGAATTGCTGGAATGAAAAAATGTCCCGTGGCATCCGCAGGAACAGTATAACTGGCGCCGCCTTTCGTATCGATCGTCGACGCAGTGACATAAACAGTTCCAGCATGATCGGTTTCATTTTGATCGAACACCTGGCCTTCGATGCTGCTCAGGTCTTCTGGATCGAACGTTTCAAATCGCCAGCGCTTTGTGGAATCGCGGCACACAACATCATTCCAACTGCGTATCGTACGCAATGCGGCTCGCAGCGCGTACCAACTCATGGATTGTAACTTTTGTTTTGGCCGCACGGTAACGACCGCATCATTGAGAATTTGTTTTTCAATCTCAATAGTATCTTTCTTTGCTGAAAGCAGAATGATCGAATCTAAGGAAATAGATTTTGAAATGGCGTCAGAAAATTCCAGTGTCAGTGTCGGCTGCACATCGATACCGCGAATGCTGTCTTTCAAGGAAACAGAAAGTAATCGAAATCCAAGCGAATCGTGTTTCGACGATCCAGTAAACGCCAAAGAATTTGCGATTGGATTGACAATATTTCCCACGGTATCTTTTATATCCTTCACAAACAATCGGTAAGCAGTATTAGAATCCTGACGCGCCGTGATCATTGTGACCGTTGAAGGTTTGTTGTACGTCGCCCACAACTTCATCACGTCAAGCGGTTTCTTTGCCGCGGTATCTTCTATCGCAAAATTTTCCAACCGTACGCCTTGGGAAAGAATCGGTTCAGAAAACTCTGCAAGAACATGGCTGTCATCTAATGCACTTACTTTAATCAGACGCGGCGCAGTGGTATCTTCGACCGCCATTCGCATCAACAATCCTGTACGCATCGTATCCGCCGATGTCAACCGAACGTCTTCCGTCAACACTCCGAACTGATCGGTTTCCGGATCGTACACATAATTACGATACTCATCCTTCACCGCAATGACACGATAAGTACCGAACGGAATATGTGTCAACGAAAAATCTCCATTGTTTCCTGCTTGTGTAATATAATCCGGTTTTGTTTTTTTCGGATTGAGCGTGTCGGCATTGATGCCATCCAATCGATATGCAAAAATCATGATTCCGGAAACAGCTTCACCGGCATTCATCGGATATACTTTTCCCTGAATCACACCTTTGTCAATAGCTGATCCTGTTGAAAACGCCAGCGTGTATGCTTGCGCCATGCGATTGTTATTATGCAAATCGACGACATCCGTTCCAATGTTGACGACATAGGTTGTGTTCGCATGGAGTTTTTCATCAAAACTGATTTTCAAATCGGATCCGTTCCAATCATATTCTAAAGTACCGATGTGCGGTGAAATAAAAATAGATTCTGCCGCCTTCGCCTGATCGACATATTTATCGAAGGCGATACGAACTTTGTCATCCGAAAAATTTATCGTACCGTTTTCAGGATACGTAGATTCGATCTTCGGCGGAACCAAATCCGGTGGGCCTCCTTGCAATCCGCCCTGATTGGCACATCCGGAAAACAAAACGACACTCAAACTAAATACTGTAAAATAATATTTCATACTATCATCTATCCGGAAACTTTTGCCGAGTGTTGCACTGCCCGCCTTGCTTTATGATACTTGCGAATATTTTGCTGGTGTTCGGAAAATGTTTTGGCAAAATAATGGCCGCCTGTTCCGCGTGCAACAAAATATAAATAATTATGATGTTCTGGATACAGCGCTGCAAGAATTGCCCTTCTTCCCGGATTATTAATCGGCCCTGGCGGCAATCCATCATGACGATAGGTGTTGTAAGGCGAATTGATCGCTAAATCTTTATTATCAAGACGGCGGTTCTCACCAAGAGCATATTCAATCGTCGGATCAGCTTCCAAGCGCATCGGTTTGTGTAATCGATTCCAGTACACACCGGCAATCATCGGGCGCTCACCGTCGAGTCCGGATTCAGCTTCGATAATCGATGCAAGCGTTAATATTTCTCGCTGTGTTGCAT
>CAWBMS010000006.1:0-21923 GCA_963790045.1 Ignavibacteriota bacterium
TGACCAGCCTTCAATCGCTGCATTTGACGGCAACCAGAATCACCGATGCTGGGCTCAAGGGACTGCCCAATCTGCAATTGTTAGGACTGGCAATGGATGCCAACGTGACCGACAGCGGATTGGCATACCTGAAGGGGATGACCAACCTCGAATCGTTGAACCTGATGATGGACAACACGATAACCGACCACGGAGTAGCCCATCTCCAGGGATTGACCAAATTACAATCACTCAACCTGACGGGCACCCAGGTTACGGACAGCGGGTTGCTGTATCTGAAACGGTTGACCAACCTGCAAACTTTGTATCTGAACAACACACAGGTGACTGACAGAGGGTTGGGGCACCTCACGACCTTGACCAACCTTCAATCACTTTTCCTAAAACACACTACGGTCACGGAAGAAGGCGTAGAAGTTCGGGCTGGTACTCCCAACCTGCGGCGTTGCTCGTTGACAGTGGCAATGCTGCGACACCGGAGAGCCCACCTCCAAGAAGACAAAAGCCAGAGAAGTAGAAGCGGGCTTCTGTTTGCGTGTGAGGGAGAGGTGATACGCCGACCTCAGTTACCTGCCGCCTTTCCCTCTCGGGCCAGCGGTCAAAAACCCGGTGTATCGGCCCTTCCTCGTTGCACGCCAACTACATCCAGCATGTCCGCGGCGTCATAAAATTGCCATACCCAAATGGTAGGATACGGACCTCAGCCAGTTCGCTGGTCAAGGTGCTGGCAAGTCTTGGCCGACCTACACCGGCTTGTGGTTAGCGAGCAGCGGTCGCTACGACTTGCGATGGCCAAGCCGTTCCTTGCCAATTTCGGCAAGCAGCGATTCAGGAAGTTGCTCTGATTCCTCCCAAGGTCCGAAATGCCAATTCCGTAGGAACGAAAATGGGCATGTTCATCAAGTATCTCTTGCTGACTTCAGCTTCAGGGTCTTGTAATACTTGTCCCGCTTGAAATCTCTCACGCCAACCGGCATGGCAAGGTCGATTATGTCTTCGCCTCGTTCACACCAGGCGTGGCCAATTCGCTTTCCCAGTCGTTCGCTGAGGACTGTGCCATGAACCAACGTCCAGCCTTGCCCTTTCGACGCAGAGGCCCATTGGTAAGCGGCACGATAACAGTCGCCGGTAAAATCCTGCCGGAGCAGGTCGGCGGGTGTGTCTGGCTGAAATGGTTTTCGTTTCATTGGATTGCGGATGGTTGTCGGTGGCCCTGGGCAATCATCATTCTCCAATCGACAGAAGTGCTTCCGCTGCCTCTTTCGGAAGGTGATCAGCAAGCGAGAGTAGCGTATCCTCGTTCACCTTCCGCACATCGGCTAACCATTCGGCAGGGATGCCGTAGCCGAGCAACTCGTCCTCCGAATAACTCTCAAACAGGAAAGGCTTCGGGCTAGGCTCTGTCTCAACCGCTTCCACATATTTGGGGATGGTGATTTCCTGGACTCTCTCCCGGATTTCGACGAGCTGCGCGGCACCTGTCTTCGGATGGGTTTCCAGTTTTCTCCGTTCCGCCCACTGGTAGGAATCGTCGTGATGGCCCACATAGCAAAGCAGAAGGCTCGTTCCCGTTCGATGCACAATGATCCGGACGTCACGGCTCACGCGGATGGACCAGAAATTCGGGTCTTTCGCTCTCTCTAGTTTATGGAATTGCAACCCGGGATTGGCGGGGTTCAGCTGTAGGTCAAATGCAGCAGTTTTTGCGGCCTTTTGTTCCTCACCGGACATTCGCGCAAGGCTATCTGTGAAGGTGTCCGATATTCGGAATTCCATGCTCATTTGATCGGAACCAATAACTCTCCGGCGTCAGTGGTTGGGGACTTGAGTTTTAGAGTCTCAAACCACTGCGGCCACCTGCTCATCTGTAGCAAAGGGGCAATCGGCCCAACCAATGCCAAGTTGCACTCTCTCAACAGTCGTAATCTGCATACGCCCATGCTCGGCCTTTACTCCAAGGGCGTCACAGAAGGACGAAAATGCGCTGAAATTCTCCAGGCTGGACTGACTTTCGGAGGGTGACTTGAACGCTTGAACAATAAACACTGCGCTTGAAATTCGGAATCGCTTCGCTTCAATAACGGCAGTAGCGCACCGGTGCAAGAGTTGATAAGGCACCTGGAGATAGCCGTCATTTTCTGATCTGGGAAGATTCTGCTCGATTTGAGCCCAACGCTCACGGCGATTCTTACGGGAACTCTCAATTCGCTCTTGCACCTCTGGGTCGCTCTTCGAAAACTGTTTCGATAAATTGACATCTAACCAGTCTCCGAGAGACTCATTTCCACTGCCGAATGGTTCTTTTGCCTTGGCTTCCACGGATAGCGAGACAATCCCTGCGTTCGCCGTCTGAACGAGAGCCCAGACATCGCATTGAGAATCTCCACCTCTCCCTTTAAGGGGCACTTTGTGCTCAGCAACGGATAGCAACAGTGTTGGCTGGCCGAAGATACTATTTCTGAACAAGTCGGCAATCGGTTGCGGCAGACCAGCATCGCTACAGGACGCACCTTCCCACGAAACTGCTGTCTCAAATGCGGAGTATTTTCGTCTCCACTGAGTCTCTGGGTCTGCCAATCGTTCTCGCCAACTCGCAATTCCTCTTGTTTCTATACATAGATGGCTCATACGCGGAACACCTTCATTACTTCGTCGCCTAGGTGATTGATGACCTTCACGGCGATACGGCCAGATTTTGGTTTGGGGAAGGCTCGCGAGGTATCGCTATTAAGCGTGGCCCAAGCTTCCTCGTTGATTTCGGCTTTGAGAGTGGTTTTGAGTGAGGTGTAAGGGTCGTTCGCACCCAGGAAGTAGGCGTGGCGGACGAAGAAGCTTTCCTCGTTGTAATCGGTGTCGATGAACCAGCAGGCAATGCCTTCGGCATTGTCGCTGCGAACTTCACCCGTTTGCGGGTGGAACACATCCACGCCGTTGACCCTGACGCGGACCTTGCCGTCCTTCTCCGGGAGGAGAGTGATGTCCGGCTCCCCGAAGATGACGAACAAGTTGCCTTTGCCGGTGTTTTTGTGACGCATGCACGGGAAAATATTCTACTCCGAAGACTCCTCCAATGGTGACATCCGTTTCCGTGGTCACTATTTTGGATCCATATTTTGGATTTCCGGTATTTATACTCCAATAATCTTGTGTCGAAGAGACAAAATTCAATTCAATCTTCGGGCCGGCATAGAAGGAAACCGACGATGAGACAGGAATAATATACAACCCGCGAATACCTGCAATGATGATAGACTCATCGGTTTGATCTTGCTCCGTTGATGTGGAGTAATTTTCAGTGGTAGCGCTTTTATACAACGAAATACCGATGTTTGGCTCCAACCGCAGATGAGGCGCTACATTCAATGGGACATACAATGAGACAGCAGTAGAAAACGCATCCGGCATGGTGCGAGTATTTTCATACGTTGACTGCGTATAACCTAATTCTTTTCGTGTCGGGTCGAGACTAATACCAATGCCGACTCTTCCTACGGTATCTTCTTGAGCGAGCATTCTTTCAGATGCGAGAAACGAAAAAATTGCGATCATAAGAATCATAAAATTGCGCATAATAATATTCCTTCTATAGTATTGTATTTCGGTTCTGCATGTGACCGTCACCGGCTCGGCTTAAACTTTGCAAGTGACGATCACATTTCTTTCTGTTCTTCCTTCAATATTTCAAATTCTTCATGTGCATGTTCTTTATCCATTTCCCATTGTAACGGGTTATAAAATATATATTTTCTTGCCGCATCCAATTCTTTGTTATCGCGTAAAACCCGATCATAATAATTCCGCTGCCAAACGGATTGCTGCGGTGTATTCCGCAATTGATTGATACGCCTTGCAGAGAATGTTTTTAATTGATGAACAATCTCCGGCAATCCAAACATTTTCCCTGTAGAGGCAGGTTCTGAACCTGCCCCTACAGAAGAATCAAGGATATTGATTATTCCATGAATGTGATCAGGCATAATGACAAACGTATTCAATTGGATGGTTTTTATATGATTCGGTAAATCATTTCATATTTCCTGAACAATGTTTCCAAAATTATTCATCACCATAACACCGTCAATAATTGCTCCGAACATATTGTTGCGTTCCTTTGTGCATACCGTCACAAAATACGCTCCAGGCAATGTATAATCATATCCTTTTAATCGAATTGATTTTCTATGATGTTCTGATTTCATAAAAATCGTTATGTTATTTCTCTTTGGAAACTCCGCTTCCATTCATACATCGCACATAAAATATTTTTCTCTTCAATTCCTTCATTGTCTTTCTCCGAAGCAGCGCTTCGGCCTTCACCGTCAATATGTTCCACGTAATGCAAATTTCTCTCGCTGCCAAGCTCTTTTACCCGCCACGTCTTTAGGCGGGGCTTGTGACCGTCACTGACTCGGTTTACACTTTTGCAGGTGACGGTCACATTTCTTCGGGAGCTCCGCTTCCTTTCATACATCGCACACAAAATATTTTTCTCATAACATTGAATTTGTTTAACTATTGCAACATCCTAAGATGCTTCGATTACTGCAAGTCGACTCGCCTTCTTGATAATCAATGTATAGGTGTTGAGTGAATCCACCCACAACTGTTCTTTTCCGATTGGGACACCAATGATTCCTGAATGAAGGGGATCGGTTTCAAAGCCAACAAAATTAATTGGTGTCAGATTAAGAGTTTGAATAAACTCTTTAGCTTCAGCAAGAGTAACGGTGTCTGCAAAACTTGCAACAATTTGCCCGGATGCGTAGTATCCGTTGTGAAAGGGCTGGGGATTGTTTGGCGGTTCACTTGGAGCCCCTTGTTTCTGACAAGATAAAATTGTGAATGCAAAAACGATCGCTAAGAACATGACAATGGTTTTCATACAATACGCTCCTTTTTTAGTCGTTACACAATCTCTCGCTACCAAGCTTGCTTGTCTGGCGGGGCTTGTAACCGTCATCGATTCGGTTTAACTTTTGCAGGTGACGAGACACCACTAAAAGCTATCAACCTGACCCCGCATAAAAGTTTCTATCCAAGCTCCGGTATTGAATTGCTTCGCTCAGATGCTCGGGGCGAATATCTGTACTGCTTGCTAAGTCTGCAATCGTCCGGCTGACTTTCAAAATGCGGTCGTATGCTCGTGCCGAAAGTCCGAGACGGCTCATCGCCATTTTCAACAGCTCTGTTCCCGCAGAATCGATCTGGCAAAATTCTTTGATCTCGTTGGATTCCATGTCCGCATTAGAATACAATCCGGCACTTCCCGAAAATCTCTTTGCCTGAACCGCGCGCGCTTTCACAACACGCTCGCGTATCAATGCAGATGGCTCGCCATTTCGCTTGGATGAGAGTTCGTCATACTTCACTGCGGGTACTTCCACATGAATATCGATCCGATCCAGCAACGGGCCTGAAATCTTCCCCACATATTTTTGTATTTGCAATGGATTGCATGTGCATTCCTGCTGCGGATTGCCGTAATTGCCGCACGGGCACGGATTCATCGCGCACACAAGCATGAAGTTTGCAGGATAATCCACAGACATCTTTGAACGGCTGATCGTAACTTTATCATCTTCCAATGGCTGGCGTAAAACTTCTAGCACATTGCGTGCAAACTCCGGCAGTTCATCTAAAAATAAAACTCCATGATGCGCCAGCGATATTTCTCCCGGCCGCGGAATTGTTCCGCCGCCTACCAACGCTGAATCAGAGATAGTATGATGCGGAGAACGGAACGGGCGCGTTGCCACCAACGCCGTATGCGATGGCAGCAAGCCGGCAATAGAATGAATCTTCGTCGTTTCCAATGCTTCTTCCAACACCATCGGCGGCAAAATAGTCGGCAGCCGTTTCGCCAGCATGGTTTTTCCGGATCCCGGCGGCCCTATCAGCAAAATATTGTGTCCGCCTGCTGCTGCAACTTCCATGGAACGCTTCACACTCTCCTGTCCTTTCACATCGGCAAAGTCGAGTTCATAATGTTGATCCACAGAAAACACTTCGTCCAAATCCACATGAAATGGTTTGAGAAGTTGATACTCGCCATTGAGGAACTCGACTGCTTCACGAAGCGATTTGATAGGATACACTTCGATCCCTTCCACCATCGCCGCTTCGTGTGCATTTTCTTCCGGCACTAAAACTCCGCGCATCTTTTGTTGCTTCGCTTCTAATGCGATAACCAACGCTCCATGAATAGGACGTACCGTTCCATCCAAAGCTAATTCACCGAGAATGAAAAATTCATGAAGAATTTCTGATTGAACTTGTTCTGATGCAGCAAGCACTCCGATGGCAATGGGAAGATCGTACGACGATCCTTCTTTCTTCACATCGGCAGGTGCAAGATTGATTGTGAGTTTACGATACGGAAACGAGAACCCTGAATTTTTTATTGCAGAAGTAACGCGGTGATTGCTTTCCTTGACCGCATTATCCGGCAGCCCGACGATAAAAAAATTTGCTAAGCCGGTATCAATATGCGTTTCGACTTCAACCGTGTACACATTGACGCCGAACGTTGCAGCACTATAGACAAGTGAAAACATACAACCCCCTTCCAAGTTTAATGTATCAAATTATAACCTATGACT
Source organism: Ignavibacteriota bacterium (assembly GCA_963790045.1). Taxonomy (GTDB): domain Bacteria; phylum Bacteroidota; class Ignavibacteria; order UBA10030; family UBA10030; genus DATKMP01. Next base: position 6,600 of record CAWBMS010000006.1, read on the forward strand.
TCCTGGAATATATCGTGGCTGTGTCATTTTTTCCGGCAGCAGCAGTTCATCTAATTCGTCTTTTGTTAAATAGTTTTTTTCCAATACAATTTCATAGACAGATTTTCCCGTTTTTAATGCTTCGTGAGCAATCTCTGTTGACTTTTCATAACCGATCACGGGATTTAACGCCGTCACTAATCCGATGCTTCGTTCTACCATTTCACGACAATGTTCTTTATTTGCTGTGATGCCGGTAATGCATCGCTGCGTCAAAGTTCGGCACGCGCGCCCAAGCATATCGGATGAATTAAAAAGATTGTATGCAATGACCGGTTCCATCACATTCAATTCCAATTGTCCCGCTTCCGCTGCCATTGTTACCGTCAGATCATTACCGATAACTTCAAACGCAACTTGGTTGACAACTTCAGGAATGATCGGATTAACCTTGCCCGGCATAATGGAAGACCCAGGAGCCATCGGCGGTAAATTGATTTCGTTTAATCCTGCTCGCGGACCAGACGATAACAATCGCAAATCATTACAAATTTTTGAGAGCTTAACCGCAACACGTTTGAGTACACCGGATAGCTGAACGTATGCGCCGGCATCTTGCGTTGCTTCCACTAAATTTTCCGATTGAATAATAGCAATACCCGTTAACGTACAAAGTTTCTCCGTTACGATGCGTGCATAATCCGGATGCGCATTCAAACCCGTTCCGATTGCAGTACCGCCCATATTGATTTCGTGTACTAAACTTTGTGCCTCACGCACACGCTGCACATCTTCACCGATCATAACGGCATACGCGCCAAATTCCTGGCCAAGCGTCATCGGCACGGCATCTTGCAATTGCGTGCGCCCCATTTTGATGACGTCGGAAAATTCTTTGCTCTTGGCGAACAATGCTTGTTGCAATTCTGCCATCTCATGCACAAGTCCGTCCATCTTCTGGCTCAAGGTCAATCGTAACGCAGTCGGGTACACATCGTTTGTGGATTGCGACATATTCACATGGGTCAGCGGATGAATGATATCATATCGTCCTTTAAGATAACCGAGAAGCTCGAGCGCGCGATTGGCAATAACTTCGTTGGCATTCATATTGGTCGATGTACCGGCGCCGCCTTGAATCATATCCACGACAAATTCCTGATGCAATTTGCCATCAAGCAATTCATCGCACGCTGCAACGATAGCGTTCGCAATTCGTGCAGGCAATAATTCCAATTCCTGATTTGTTTGAGCGGCTGCTTTTTTGATATACGCGAGCGATTGAATCAATCGCGGATAATGTGAGATAGGAATTCCGGTGATGGAAAAATTTTCTAACGCACGCAGTGTTTGAATGCCGTAGTACCGGTTGGCGGGCACATCGCACTCACCCAATAAATCATGTTCACGTCGAACGTTCATACGTTATCTCTGCAAATGATAATTTTCATCTTCCGCATACCGCGCACACCGACTACATCAAAACCTACGAAAAATATTTTTAATCTCAAAGAAAAAATCGAGAAAATTCTGCCAATATTAATCGTATCTTAACGATGCTGGCGTAAGTAATCAAGCCGTTCGCGCATTAGCTCGGCGGGTTTAAGCAGCTTGTCTTTCCCGAACAATGCTTCTTCCTGACTTGAAAACGCAAGCAAATATTCATTGCTCATAATGATCGCTTCTTCCGGGCAAACCTCTTCACAAAATCCGCAGAAGATGCAGCGCACCATATTGATTTCGAATTTTACGGGGTACCGTTCTTTCTCCAATTCCGTTTCCGATGCCTGCACTTCGATAGCAAGTGCTGGACAAACGCGTGAACACAATCCGCAGGCAACGCAGCGTTCTACTCCGTTTTCTTCTACCAAGACTGGCCGTCCGCGAAATGATGGCTGCGGTTTATATCGTTCGTCTGGAAATTGAGACGTAAATCGCGGCTTGAACATTTGCGTAATGGTTGCACGTAATCCTTTGAGAATGTCGGGAATGTACATTCGCTGTAAGATGTTTAAATTTTTTCGCCGTATTATTTTTCCTGTTGAACTCATAATCTTTTATGAAAGGAATAACATTCCGATACCGGTCAATAAAAAATTGATAATTGCGAGCGGCAACATCACTTTCCAGCCAAGACGCATCAACTGGTCATATCGAAAACGCGGAATGGTCCATCGTACTGCAATAAAGAAAAACATGATGCCGATAACTTTAGCAATGAATGTTAGCACATGTAAAATGCTCAGCGTGAATACAGATAAGCCAAGATGTTCGATGTACGGCAAGCTCCATCCGCCAAAAAATAATGTTGTAATGACAGCACTAGAGGTAATCATATTGGCATATTCAGCAAGAAAGAATAAACCGAATTTCATGCCGGTATATTCCGTGTGATAGCCGCCGACCAATTCCGGTTCTGCTTCCGGTAAATCGAACGGCAAACGATTAGTTTCAGCAAAGGAAGCGACGACAAAGGTTATAAATCCTAAGGGCTGCAAAAAAATATTCCACCGCGGCAGCCATCCACCAATATATGCCGTTTGTTGAAAAACAATTTCGTTCAAGCGAAGTGTTCCTGCAATCATCAACACGCCAATCAAAGACAAACCCATCGATAATTCATAACTGATCAATTGTGCAGACGAACGCAATCCTCCCAGCAGCGAATATTTGCTGTTGGACGACCATCCCGCTAAACTGATTCCATACACACCAAGCGATGTAAGCGCAAGTAAATACAAAATGCCAATATTCACATCGGCAACAATCAAATTGATTTGCTGACCAAATATTTCTATCGTATCGCCAAACGGAATGATGGCAAATGTGCTTAACGCAACGCTGATGGAAATAATCGGCGCGAGATCATGAATAAAACGATTGGCGGCTTGAGGAACGATGTCTTCTTTCATCACTAACTTTACAACATCTGCAAACGGTTGAATGATACCCCAAGGTCCGACTCGATTAGGTCCATACCGTTCTTGAATAAATGCACTAATTTTTCGTTCAGCAAGAACCGCCAGTGCTGCTCCTAAGATAAGGAATGTAAAGAGAAAGACGATCTTTCCTAATGCTATAACAAGTCCAATGATTATCTCGTTGTTCATACTGGTGCACTAACTTTTTTTGGTGCGGTATTTATTAATTCTTTGATAAGAATTCCTGATGAACCGATTTTTTCATACGTCAATCCTTTGAATGCCGGAACATGTTCCGTCAGGTCTTTAAACGCTTCTTCCATGGAATTATATTTCCATTTCATTCCCATAGCGCTTGCAATCGCTGCAATAATTCGAACCGTTGATCTGGCATCTTTCTTCGATCCTTTTTCCCATTTATCATTCTGTGCGGCAAATTTATTCCAGCGACTCATTTCAAAATTATTGAGCGCACGGTCTTGATCCATCGTTGCTACTGCCGGACGAATCCGCTGGATCCGTCCTTCAAAGTTGGTAATGGTTCCATGTTTTTCGGCATAGGTAGAACACGAAAGAACAACATCTGCACGGGCAGTGGTCTCATTTCGCACAGACGAATGAACGATAAGCAGTTCCAAATTGGCGAGAATCGATGCGAATTTTTTATCGGTAAGGATATTGTCTTCAAGCATATAGAGTGCTTTTACTGTTCCTTTTTCAATTGCAGAAATTACTTCTTCAGCACCTTTCGTTGTCAATCCAACGGCAGCAGTACCGACACTGTTTGGCGTTTTATCGTGATGAATCAAAAAATCATCTTTATCGTTTTCATCAATGTGCGGAAGGAAGCCGATGTTTTTAACGCCAATGACATCCCTCATAAATTTCGCAAACACATAATTATCTTCGTTGGTAGCATACGCTGAACCAAGTGCCGCTATTTCATGCTTGCGGTACGTGCGCAATTCCGATACAACGCGTGCTATTGCTTCATCCCATCCAACTTCCACTAATGTACCAAATCGACGCACCAACGGGCCATTCAACCGTTTCTCGCCAGCAAGATGCTTAAAAGTATCTAACCGTCCGTGGTCGCACATCCAATAAGAATTCACCGCGTCATTTTTGCGGGGAGTGATTCGCAAAATTTCATTATTACGCACCCAGATGTTAGTATTACACCCACGCGCACAGCCGATACAAACGCTTTCAGTGGAAGACATTTCCCAAACACGAGCTTTGAATCGAAAATCTGAACTTGTCAGAGCACCAACAGGACAAAGTTCGATCACGTTCATCGAATAAGGATTGTCAAGCTGGGTTCCTGGAAAAGTTCGAAGCACAACGTGTGTTCCGCGTTCGGTGAATGTTAAAACCGGCTGGTGGGAAATTTCATCAGAGAATCGAATGCAGCGTGAACACATAATACAACGTTCATCATCCAAAATGACATGCGGTCCAAGTTCGACACGTTTTGGTTTGTGAACTTTATTCTCTTCAAAACGGCTGTAACCCGTGCTGTATTTGTAGCTGTATTTCTGTAACTTACAATCACCTGCTTCATCACAAATCGGGCAGTCAAGCGGATGGTTGATAAGGAGGAATTCCATCACAGCATTTCGTGCTTTGACAACACGTTCGCTTTTGGTTTTTACCACCATTCCATCTGCAACTTGTGTTGCACAGGCAATTGCCAACTTCGGCATCTTCTCAATTTCTACAAGGCACATTCGGCAATTACCCGCTACAGATAATTTTGGATGCCAACAAAAATGAGGAATCTTAATTCCGTTTTGTTGTGCTGCCTGTATCACCGTCAACTTTGGATCAACTTCAAATTCTTTATCGTCTATCGTAATTTTCGTCATTACAGATATTTTATTTATTGCAGATTTGATTTTTTACTATTAGTCGATGATCATTGCTGAAGGTATGTCATCGTTCACAAGCATAAACGTTAAAACCAACTCAATCCGTTCCCGTTTTCAATGTTCCGAGTGTAAAGCTGACTTGTTTGGCGTAAAGATGACCGAAGCGAAGCGATCTTCTACAAAAAGATCTTGCGCCACCTCAAGAACGTTTTCAACCGTTACCGCATCGATATGCCGAATGATGTCGTTAAGCGAAGTTAATTCGCCAAAATAAAGTTCGGAATTCCCCAGCCGTATCATTCTGTTGGGAATATTTTCTAATCCCAGCATTATGCTGCCCTTCAATTGCTCTTTCGTTCTCGTTAAATCTTTTTGAGAGATCGGCTTTCGGCGCAATTCATTCAACTCTTTCCACACAAGCTTGATGCATTGATCGATATGTTTTTTATCTGTGCCGATATAAACGCCGAACGAACCGGTATCGATCAGCATATTATGATAACTGTAAATGGAATATGTGAATCCGTACTTCTCACGGATGTTTTGAAACAGCAACGAACTCATCCCTTCACCCAGCAGTGTGTTTAATACTTGCAACGCATGCCGTCGTTTATCTTTGATGCCGTACGCAACACCGCCCATACAAATGTGTGCCTGTTGAATCGGCCGTTCCATTAAAAGCTTGCTCATCGAAACGGTAAAATCACCGCTCGGAACAGGGATATGCTGAACAGAAGAACGTTTCAATCCGGAGACATATTTGTTGACTAACTTAATGACCGTATCGTGTTGAACATTTCCCGCCACAGCAACAACAAGATTGTCCGCCGTATAATGCTGGTCGCAGTAGTTGAGCAATTGTTTTCGGTCGAATTGTTTTACAGATTGTTCTGTACCGATAACTGGCATACCCAGCGGATGCGATCCGTAAATCGCTTTTTCAAAATAATCATGAATCACATCGTCCGGATCGTCTTCAATTTGTTTTAACTCCTCCAGGACAACGCCTTTTTCTTTTTCTAATTCTTTCGCCGGGAACAAGGGATTGATTACAAGATCGGAAAGCACATCGATGGCAAGCTCAACATGTTCATCCAACACACGAGCATAATAACATGTATGTTCCTTACTGGTGAATGCATTATGATATCCGCCGACCGATTCGATGCTTTGAGCAATTTCTTTAACGCTTCGATTCTTCGTTCCTTTGAACACCATGTGCTCGATGAAATGCGAAATACCATTATTCTCCGGCGTCTCATTCCGTGATCCCGTTTCGAACCATAATCCCACCGATACCGATCTCACGTACGGAATTTCTTCCGTTACCACCCGTACGCCGTTCGACAATACCGTTTTTTTATATATATCTTCCCCGCGTTGATGTTGCGGCATTGATATTCTGTTGATGATATTTCTTCCCTGTTTCTTATTCACCATATCCATCCCTTATAGTTTTTCTATTCTCATGGTATTGGATTTTTGATGGAGAAGCAAGGTAACCGATGAAGGTCGTCTTATATGTCTATTTCAAATCATGGTAAAGAAATATCTATCCTTCTGCCCACGACCCAATCAACAGTGTAATTGATCCATCACACACCTTCCTTCTACGATTTTCCAACTTGAAAACTGGTTTTCGTGTATTCCATCAATTCAATATCGTTTCCATCGGGGTCTTTGATCCATGCCTGTTTAGAGTTGTCCATGCCGACAGTAACAGGTGAAACAGTAACGCCGACGTTGGTAAGCTGTTCCCGATACGATTCTATGTTCTCCACTTCAAAACAAAGATGCCGGAATCGTTTGTCATGTGTTAATGCTAATGCCTCAACCTGTCCGCCCCATTGCTTAACAGTCTCCTGCTTGGTCGAAGATTTCGACAAAAGTCATCTTGCCGCATTGAAAATACCATCCAAATGGTTTTCCGTTATCCGCATCTAACGTGAACGCAACCTTAAGTCCAAGCTGCTGCGAATAAAAATGTACCATTGCGGTAATGTTATCAGAAAATAGACAGAGATGTCCAAGTTGTTTTATCATAATAATTTCTTTTAGTTCGTTTGATAATGAATAATTATTTCATGACTTTTTGCATATTGATTGTAAAGGAGCGTCAACATATATCATCTCATGCGTGGAAGGAGTTTGACAACGCCATCGCGATTTGGTGAGACAACTTCCTACGCAATGAGTCAAAAACTCAAAGAGGTTTTCCGCTATGCTGTATTGGTGTATCGATTACATTGATCTTTGTCGATTCTTTCGGAGAAGATAAGACAACATTGGTTCGCGTATGTAACACGCCCGGCCACGATTGGATTTTAGCAAGGAGCTTTTCTAATCTTTCCGCATTCGTAGTACGTACTTTCAGGAGATGTGTGCCATCGCCTGTGATAGCGTGACATTCGAGAACGTCTTCAAGTTTTTGTGCGTGTTCCACGAACGTTTGAAAGTGTTTCGATGAATCGACATTCACAAAAACAAACGCTGTTATATCTTTGCCGAGGCGTTTATAATTTAAGAGAGCGGTATAGCCCAGCACAATACCGTCTTCTTCTAGTCGTCGGAGACGTTCGCTTACAGCAGGCAAAGATAAATTAACACGCAATGCCAGCTCGTTTCGTTTGATACGGCCATCGTCTTGAATGATATCAATAATTTGGCGATCAATTTCATCTAATGAAGACATACAAGATTCCTTACGAAAATTATCATTAGAACTTCACTTTTCAAAGCTAATAGAGCTAATACGTTACTAAATTAAATATTTATATGCACCAATGTCAAGAAAGAAAAAACAATAAACACTGAGTTTTGGTGCTTCCACTGATGAACAAATAGGCCTAATGCATCTTTAACGCGGCAAGTGCAGAACGATAATCCCGTGTATGGAAAATAGAAGTACCTGCAACAAGAACATCGGCTCCGGCTTCGATCACGAGCGGTGCTGTGGTTGCATCGATTCCTCCGTCCACTTCAATAGCAATATCCTTTCCTGTCTTCTCAATGGCTCGTTTTATTTCTTGAACCTTCCGTAAGGCGGAAGAAATAAATTTTTGTCCACCGAATCCCGGATTCACAGTCATGATAAGGACTAAATCAACAAACTCTAAAATATCTGTAAGCAACGAAATTGGTGTGGCAGGATTGACGGCAACACCGGCTTTGGCACCTGTCTCATGAATGTTTTGAATGACTCGATGCAAGTGTGGGCATGCCTCTTGCTGCACAGTAATGCAGTCGGCACCTGCCCTTCGAAATTCTTCTATAAATTGTTCCGGCTGTTGAATCATCAAATGCGCATCAAATGGAAGTTTCGTACAGGAGCGAATTGATTGAATAAGTGGTGGGCCGAATGTGATATTGGGAACGAACTTCCCATCCATAATATCTAAATGAATCCAATCGGCGCCTGCACGTTCAACGTTTTGGATTTCTTCTCTTAAACGTGAAAAATCTGAAGCAAGTATCGATGGCGCAATTTTAATTTTATTCATCTCAGTTTTCCGATGGCGATGGCGATTCGCCCTTTTGTGCAACAATCAAATCAATTCCTTGTCCAAAATCTGCCATGCTGCCTGCATGCGGATATTGTTCAATGATGGTGTTGGGCAGTAAATCAAGACTGACTTGGTATGTTACTTTGCCGATCTTAAATCCTTCTTGAAGAATTTTCTTCTCAGCTTCTGTATAAGGTTTCAATGCCACATCGGGAACTAATCGTTTGTCGGTTGCTTTTCCTTGACTGACGACAATATTGATGGCAGAACCACTATGTATTTTTTCACCCGGCGCAACTGCTTGCCGGATAATCGTATTGGCAATAATATCATCGGACGGTTCGTACGTAACATTGCCTACGCGAAGTCCATACCGTTCCATACTGAATGTGGCATCTCTCATCGATTTGCCGCGAAGATTCGGAACGACGGTAAGAACTTCCCCACCGCTGATTGTTAAATACACACCTCGATTGGGTTTGACATTGGTACCTGCAGGCGGATTTTGTAAAGTCACGGTACCGATGGAATAACGTTTATCCATTTTGTGTTCATATTCTTTTGGCGCCAATCCCGCAGCCATCAAAACTTTTTGTGCTTCTTCAAACTTTAATCCGACAACGTCAGGAACCTGTGTGGTCTTCCCGCTTTGAACATACCACGGCATTACAATCATATCCAAAACAATAAAGAGGACGATCACAACACCAATCATATATGCCGCCGGCATGAATCGATGCCGATTTTCTTTCCACGAAAACTTCATACTAAAAATATAAAAATAATTGGTGTGACTTACAACTTTCATTAACGTTGGAAAAAAATGTAGCCGTAGGATAGTAGTGTCTCACTTTGAAGTTCTCATAGTGTCAGTCTGAGTTTATCGAAGACTGACGAGGGAACATCAGTCACATTTCGATAAACGCAATGTGACTGATTGCTTTTTGAAATGGATTTTATCAAAATGAGACACTACCCTTAGAATAGCTACATTGCTTCTCAACGCAACATTCTCTATATTCATCAACATTTGAAAATCGGACAGCAAAGAAAGAATGATTTCAAAAAAATATCACGAACTTGTTCAACAGGCAAAGCAGGCAAAGAATCTCGCGTATGCTCCATACTCAAAGTTTCGCGTCGGTGTAGCATTGTTGGCAAAAAACGGTACCGTTTATACGGGATGTAATATCGAGAACAGTTCTTTTGGATTGACAATCTGCGCGGAACGAACAGCCGCCTTCAAAGCAGTTTCCGAGGGAATAACACAGTTCACCGCCATGGCAATTGTTTCAGATAGCAAAAAGTTCACACCGCCATGCGGCGCTTGCAGGCAGGTGTTGCTGGAATTAGCGGGAAACATTGACTTTATTATGGTTGATGGAAACGATAAAACAAAAATCGTTAAACTCGTTTCACTATTACCGTTAGCGTTTACAACAAGTGATTTATTGAAGACCGACAAATCGAAAAAATAATTTATGGATACTTCTGCCTTACATCTTATTCCCCGCGACACCGGCTGGATCGAAGTTGTATGCGGCTGCATGTTCAGCGGTAAAACTGAAGAGCTCATTCGCCGTTTGCGCCGTGCTCAGATCGCACAGCAAAAAGTTGCAATCTATAAACCGAAAATCGATAATCGTTATAGTGCAGAACATATTGTCTCACACAGCGAGCAATCGCTCATTGCCCACGTTGTTGAGGATGCGACGGAAATCTTGAAAACCGTAGGCGATGCACAAGTTGTCGGTATTGATGAAGGACAGTTCTTCAAAGCCAACATCGTCGATGTCTGCGAAGAACTTGCTAATCAAGGCAAACGCGTCATCGTCGCGGGATTGGACCAAGATTATCGTGGAAAGCCCTTTGAACCAATGCCACAACTCCTTGCTATCGCTGAATATATCACTAAAACGCTCGCAATTTGCGTTGTGTGTGGCAACCCTGCAGATCGAACGCAACGCAAGAATACTCAGCATGATTTGGTCGTTGTGGGCGCAAAAGATATTTATGAAGCACGTTGCCGCAAGTGTCATCAACCTCGCGTGGAGTAAATCATACGGTTTTTATGGATCAGCGACAAAAAGTAAGCGATGCCGTAAAATACATTCGCTCTCAAACGAACTTCAAACCCTCGCTTGCGCTTATTCTCGGTTCTGGTCTTGGGGATTTTGGTTCACGAATTGTTCCATCGTGTATTGTTCATGCCGCCGACATTCCCCACTATCCTCTTTCATCTGTCGTAGGACATGCGGGAAAAGTAATTTTTGGGCATATAACAACGCAAACACAAAAATCTGTGCCGTTGCTTGTGTTTCAGGGAAGAGTTCATTATTACGAAACAAATGATCTGCAAAAAATAATTTTTCCTGTTCTCGTGGCAAAGCAGTTAGGCATCAAACGCATGCTTGTCACAAATGCTGCTGGCGGTGTGAATAAAAATTTTTCCGCAGGCGATCTTATGTTAATTAGAGATGTTTTGAACCTTACCTTTGTGGATGTAAGAATTAAGTCCGAACAGAAGATGAAAAAAACAAAATCATTGCCATTCGATATTGATACGGAAAACTTGATTCGCTCCTGTGCTCAGCACTTAAATATTCCTTTACAAGAAGGTACGTACTGCTGGTTAAAAGGCCCTTCGTACGAAACACCTGCCGAAATTCAAATGTTGCAGCGTATTGGAGTCGATGCGGTAGGAATGTCCACGGTTCCTGAAATACTTACAGCACATCAATTAGGAATGAAAGTATCCGCCATCTCTCTTATCTCGAATTTAGCAGCAGGAATTTCTTCAACCAAATTAACGCATAAGGAAGTAACAGAAACGGCTGACCAAGTGAAGCAAACATTTACTTCACTTATGGAAAATGTCGTTTTGTCAATTCGGTGAACCTATGAATATGATACCCTTTAGTGAACTTGCTTCTGAAGAAACAGGATTCTCTCGTCTCTTTGTTGATTACATCGAAAACTTTGATCGTGTGCAGCCCTATTTTGCTGCTGACTATCGAAACGAATCCGCATGGAAACAAAAGATTCAATCGGTAAGCAATCGTAAAATTCAACGTCATGCACTTGCACAGATATTATTAAATCAGAATCGTGATTTTCAATGCGGCGTTCAGACGCTTGCCAACATCGATCTTCTGCTCAACGACAACACGGTGGCGGTCGTTACCGGGCAGCAAGTAGGGTTGTTCACCGGTCCGTTATACACGCTTTATAAAACATTAACCGCGATCAAACTTACCGAAAAACTTTCTGCTCAACATCCCGAATATCATTTCGTTCCAGTTTTTTGGCTGGAAGGTGAAGATCACGATTTTGATGAAGCGACACACATACATGTTGTTACGGCTTCCAATGAACTCCTCGGATTGCAATACGGAAAAACTTCCGAAGAACCAACGTCCAATGTCGGTGCGGTAGGTGAAGTTGTGATCGATGAAACAGCAATCGCCGAAATAATGACGCTGTTAAATCAGCAATTGCTAAAAACAGAATTCACGCCCAAAGTGATGGAACTTTTCACATCAGCATATCAAAAAGGAATGACGTTCACGCGCGCCTTTGTTCACTTGATGAATGTCTTGTTGGAAAATTCAGGGCTTATTTTTGTCAACCCTCATGACACTGCATTGAAGCAATTGCTTAAGCCGGTCTTTGCACAGGAACTGCAAAATGTTTCGCAAACGTGTCAATTGGTTGTCCATCAAAGTGAATCATTAGAACAGCAATACCACGCACAAGTAAAACCACGCCCTGTAAATTTGTTTATGTTTCAACGCGGCGGCCGTTACGGTATCGAACCGCATCCCAATGGTTTTGCATTGAAAGGAATTCGGCAGCATTATACACAAGAAGAGTTACTTAAAATCCTCGATGAAACGCCGGAATTATTCAGCCCCAATGTCGTGCTGCGACCCATCTGTCAGGATTTTCTCTTCCCTACTGTTGCATACGTTGCTGGTCCTGGCGAGATAGCGTACTTTGCTCAATTCAAAACGGTGTACGAATCATTTGGAATTCCCGAGCCGATTATTTATCCGCGTGCAAGTATCACCATCGTCGAAGATCGTGTTCAAAAAGTGCTGACAAAATTCGGATTGAGCAGCAGAGATTTTTTTTCAGATGTCGAATTAATTAAGCGACATATCGCAGAACAAATATCTGATTTCAAAGTCGATGAATTATTCGCAAGTACTTCGGGGGCAATTGCAGAGAATCTTACAAGCTTACGTGGTGGATTAGAAAAAATCGATGCAACATTGGTTCCGGCAATGGAAACAACGTTGAATAAAATTCAAATATCGATAAACGTTCTCAAGGAAAAAACTATCGCAGCGCAAAAACGTCAGCACGAAGTGTACCTGCGCCAATTAGATAAAACTGCATTGCACCTTTTTCCAAATTCCAACATGCAAGAACGCCAAATCAACATGTTATATTTTCTGAATAAATACGGCATGGAATTTGTCCGGTGGTTAAACACCGAAATAGCAATCGATAGTTTTAAGCACCAGCTATTGCCCCTGTAAAAAATCTCGTGCAACCTTGCAAAGGTTTTTCTTACACACCGTGGCAAGCTTGCCCGCAGCAGACAGAACCTTTGCATGGATTCTATACTCAGACTGTGTGAAAAGTAAAATTACAAGGTAGCCGCAACTTTCAAGTTGCGCTTCCATAAAAAAATCTCCCGCTTCTCAGTAAAGTACTTCAACATCGGAGTGAATTACTTTGAAACCATAGTAAAAATATGCGGTGTCGGAGCATTTTTCCTCGATCTCGAAGCAAAACGGTTTAGAACCGCAGTAATTAACTCTGATTCTGGAGTGAAAAGGTTCGGTGCCGGAGTTCACCACTCCGAAGCCGGAGCAAAAAGATTCGGTGTCAGAGTAAAACACTGTGACACCGGAGTTCTAATGCTCCATGGGGGCTTCCGATGCCCTAAAACACACAAATTTTGTAAGATTTCAGCATTCAGCGAAATTTAAGAGAAAACAGCATCGTGTGATTTTGACATAAAAGAGTGGGAGCAGTATCGTTTTCGGGCCTGGGTGAATGCTCCCCTATCCGGTGGATTTTAATACGGTTTATTTAGACGGTTGTTTATTGTTTGTGCCGGTATTGGTATCGCTATTATCGCCGGAGCTGTGTCCCGGAGAAAACGGGAACGCGGTCATCATAAATGACCTTAATGCCAGGAACATTGGCTCTGGTTGCATACTTGGCAGTATTGTAAATCGATAATGCCGCCAGCATTGCTTCGCTTCCTAATGCCGTCGTGGTATCATCCGCCTTTGCCGGCAAGTTTATTCAACTCAGCAGCAATCGGGGATAATGATTTTGGCGGCAACAAGATCGCGCGAAAGCTCATCCAGATTCGTGTATGCCAGGACAATTTCTTTCGTGGTCTTGCCGTAATTAAGAGCTTTTTCAACGAATGGTTCCGATCCTTCTCCCATTTTCACCATTGCCTTCTTGGTGTCGGCAGGTAAATTGATCAGGAAGGGAAGATTTGCATCGATGGTTGCTATAGCAGAGTTGATAGCTGCAACAGCTTCATCTGAAATAACAACCGATAAGTTTGAATAAGCCATTGCTCATTCTCCTTTCCGCCCCTACGGGGCTGTTATTTGACCCAGAAATAAATCTGCCCGATGCAAATGTACCGTTGCAGCATCCAGAGTCAATACCGCCAGATCGGGTATATTGCAATTTTTTTTCCATCTGCCTTCTTCCGTTTCACCACTACCTTTTTCCCCTTTACCGAAGATAAATTTCCCCGTTTTTCGTTCAATTTCTCTGTCATAAAAATATTTGACATGAAAACCGGCAAAAATATGACAGACAATTTATTTTGTATTGTTATAACTCTATTGGTGTAAAGGGTGCAGAAGCCCTTGACGATTCGATCATTTTTACTTGATAACAATGAAAATGTCCTGCTCTATCCTATTTCAGTGCCGTGCGTATCACGGTTTTTACTTTTACTCTTTTACTCTTTACAATAAGGAGGAAGTACACTTTGAATAAAAAAGATTTAAAAGGTTTTCCGTTCGCGGCAGAAAACATTTTCAGTTTTGCATTCTTTGTACCCAACACCTAAAACCTCATGCCTATGAAAAAACCATTGCACTTTCTCGTTCTCGCTTTTTTGTTTTATTGCATTAACCAATACTGATTGCAAGCACAATCCTGTAGGCCCCGGTAATACCACTAGAGTAGATACCACGAGCCACGTTGTGCAATGGATGGTCGATACGCTCGGTTCGCAAGGTGTGATACGCGATGTGTGGGTCTTCTCTAAGACCGATGCCTGGGCGGTGGGAGAAATTTACCTTAACGACAGCGACGGGCAACCGAATATGAACGTTCTCTACAACGCCGCACATTGGGATGGAACAAAATGGACACCAAAGAGAATACCGGCATACTACAATGGACAAGCGGGTAATCACAATTTATTCTATCTATGCGTTTAGTACAAGTGATATTTGGTTTAGTAATGGAATACATTGGAATGGCAGTGACTATACAACAATATCATCTAACATTAACTTCCTAGGAATTGTGATGAAGACATGGGGAACAAGCAGCAGTAATTTTTATATGGTCGGTACAAATGGCTCATCGCTCATTACAACGGCAGTAGTTGGAGTTTGATGACGAGCAACACGACGGGAGAGTTGGATGATATTTATGGTACCGACGCAAACCATATCTGGGCAACAGGATATAATGAAGTTACCGGTCAAAGTGTCGTTCTGCAATATAACGGCACCAATTGGTCAACGTTGTATGATAATCAAAAACCATTTGAATCATATCCTGCAATGATGTTTGCCTTTCTTTCGGTATGGACGTATAATTAGTCATTCATATATCTTGCCGGTGGTGATTTGCGGAGGTTCACATTCGGTGATTCGGTTGCTATAGGATTATATACGATTAACACAGGAATGTCATATACTATCGATGATCTAACGAGGCGTTAATCAAAATGATATATTTGCAGTAACGGAAGGAGGTGAAGCAGCACAT
>CAWBMS010000007.1:0-679377 GCA_963790045.1 Ignavibacteriota bacterium
TCATCATCATTCATTTAAAAAAAAAAAAAAAAAAAAAAAAAAAAAAAAAAAAAAAAAAAAAAAAAAAAAAAAAAAAAAAAAAAAAAAAAAAAAAAAAAAAAAAAACTGTTTCTTTCTTTCTTTCTTTCTTTTTTTGGCCTCCCGAAGAGAAGAATCATCGGAAATTGCTGATGGTTTGAGAATCCCTATCGACTCCCATTCTGCCATGGTTCGTTCAGAAACGCCTGTGCGTTGTGCTAACTCGGAAAACGTAAAAAGATTGCTCATGTGGGACTCGCGTTATTATATCCGTGAACGTATAGGATGTTAAACATATACGTATGCGTATATATAGGTGATTTCTTGAAAAAAAGCAAGAAACTGCACATTGCATGGTTCATTAATAAAACTTACGCCTGAAGATTCTATCTTTTGAAAAACCAAACTTTATGCAATAGAACTTCCGTAATGAAAAAGATGTATTGATATTTTCATAAGGGATGTATTTATCCCGATCTTCCAATCGTTTGCACAACACAAGAATCCGGAAATATGATTCGTTTATATACATTGTTCTATCGATTTATTTGTGAACAAACCGACAAAGAACGACACTCTTTGTCATACTTTTGCCGACAAAAAACCGATAATTTGTGACACCCTTTGTAGTATTTATTTCGACCTCGAACCGATAGTTTACGACAGATAATTCGGCAAAAATACTATAGCATTCCTTACAAAATAATGACAGCAAAAAAAATATAATGCAAAAGAATACAATTTTAGAACGGTTTTTTGTTAGCCGAAAGCCGATAGAATTGCTTGATTTATTTTGACAAATGTTGATTTCAAGTCTTTCTCTAAGGGCTTCGATGTCTGCAACTTTTAACATACTCTATAACCACTCTCCACCGGCTGCTAAGCAGTACGACCTCTTATCCACATTTAATTTTCACATACACATGGAATGTCCAAGTGTACACAAAACCATTTTGAGGAGAAAAAATCATGTTAACCAAAAAGAACATTATCCTTTGTGCATCCATTTTTGCACTTCTGTTTTGCACGTTCGTTGTTTATCCGCTTATCAATCGTCCGGTAAGTGCAGAACAAAAACTATATACAGGAACCGAAAACCATTTTATAACGCTGCAAGAAGGTATAACATTGACCAAAGCATTTCGCCATTCTGCACCGCCCACTGCTATTCTTGCACAATATTTTGGAAAGAACGCGCTTGAAGCAACGCTTGCGCAACCCGGCTGTGTGGGATTACGTATGGACTATGCAAAACATGCAGATGGTTCACCCACATTGGTAATCGTTGGTGTTGACCACAGCGGTAACGATATGACAAAAGGAATCGTAATGCAACAAGCAATGCCTTGCCCTGGTGATTGCGCAGAAGGCTCAGAGTTGAAACAAGACAATGCTTTTGCTACATTAAGATGAATATAAAATGCAGTGGTGTTGATTTTTCTTCGCAACGCCACTGCAATTTTTCAGAAAGTGAGTTCATATATTTACACAGGACTTTTATACATAGCGATTCTCAGTTCAATATTTCCTATTATGGCAGGCATTCGTGGTTGGAAAATAATTGGTAAAGATTTGAAAACATTATTTTTTTTACTTTTAATAGGTTTTTTGATTGACTTCGTTACCGTCTGGAAACGCTATGATGTGTATTTGCATGAAATTTCCTATACTTATCTTTTACTTGAACTGCTTTTTGTAATGTACATTGTTATGTTGTGGCAAGAGTCATCACTTGTAAAAAGACTGTTACAAATGATAGTTGTTTTGTTCGTTTTGTTTTGGATTTTTGCAAGATTTACAACTGGACATTTCACACAACTGTATTCTATTGTAGGAAGTGTATCAAAAATTATTTTGTACTAAGCGCTGGATATACTTTATTTATTGTAGTTGAAAACCGATTGGGAACTTTGAGAAACGATAAACGATTTTGGATATTACTTTCATTCGTGCTAAATTCTTGCGGTACATTAATGCCTTTTGCATTACAGGATATACTTCTTGTCCAATCCAAAAAAGCACTTTTTATAGCTTGGTCTATTACTTGGATTGTTTCAATTATTTCTAACGTTCTTTTCACTATCGGCTTTTTATGTCCTCAGAAACAAATATAATTTTGTTTGCAGTATTTAGCGTAACCATTGTCATTATTGGGCTTTTTTCATTTTTTGTCGTGATGATGGTACGTTCCCATCGCAAAATAGAAGAAGCGCAGCAAGAGCGCATTCGGCAAATGCAATTATATTCTGAAAAATTACAGACAGTGCGAGAAGAAGAACAAAAGCGTATTGCTCGCGAACTGCATGATGAATTGGGCGGTGCCTTGACCGGCATCAAATATTCGGTTCATTCGTTTGCCAGTTATTTGCCGAAGCGCGGTGAAATACCGAAACGTTATGCCGCACTGAAAGAAATGATCGATGCTACAACAAAAAATATTCAGCGTATTTCTGCCGACCTGCGGCCGAAAATATTAGATATGTACGGATTATCTGCTGCTGTGGAATGGCATGTTGGTGAATTTAAAAAGCGCACCGGTATCGATGCGCAATTTCATGAAATCTCGAAACTTCCCTCCTTAGATGAATCTGTTACCACCGGCGTGTATCGCATTATCCAGGAAGCACTGACCAATGTTGCCCGGCACTCTCAAGCGACATCTGTTCATGTCACCATCCAAATTCAAAACGAAATACTTCATGCGGAAGTTGCCGACAACGGAAAAGGATTTGACCATACGTTGCTGCATCATCCGGAATCGTTAGGGTTGTTAAGCATACAAGAACGCACGCGAATTATTCATGGAACGGTAGAAATTCAAGGAAGTCCGGGCAATGGTACACGCGTTCGATTAGATGTTCCTCTCCAGCACATTGAAGAACCGATAGACAAGCGCGAGAAACCATGAGAATATTG
Organism: Ignavibacteriota bacterium; assembly: GCA_963790045.1. Taxonomy (GTDB): domain Bacteria; phylum Bacteroidota; class Ignavibacteria; order UBA10030; family UBA10030; genus DATKMP01. The sequence continues at coordinate 2,935 of CAWBMS010000007.1, forward strand.
GTTGTTGATGACCATGAGTTCACACGCGAGGGTGTGATTGGCATTTTAAGCGATGCATTCAGCGTTACCAAAGTTGCGCGCGCCGGCAATTATAACGATGCAGTGAAACTCGCTCGAGAAACCAAATGGGATCTCATGGTGGTGGATATCGATCTTGCAGATATCAGCGGTTTGGAATTAATTAAGATGGTAAGAAGATTCGATGCAAAAGTTCCGATTTTGGTGCTAAGCATGGTTCCTGTCGCTCAATATCTCAAACGCGTGTTGCAGGCAGGCGCGACAGGTTACATCACCAAGAGCGAACCTACGGAAGAACTTATTCATGCAGTCCGGTTGCTGGTGCGCGGCATGAAATATTTCAGTCCGCAGGTCCAACAAGAAATGCCGTCCTTTATCGATGAAGTTGTCGAACATCCCAAGCATTCGGAATTATCCGACCGTGAGTTTGAAATTCTACGCCGATTGGCAGAAGGCAAAACAACAAAAGATATTGCCATTGAATACAAAATTACTGTCAGCACCGTGAATGAATATCGCAGGCGACTGCTTTTTAAATTGCATGCAAAAAGCAATCTTGAACTTATAAGCTATGCCTATCAAAACGGCCTTGTCGGAAAAACCGGCTAAGGCATGTTCATCGTCGGCAATTCCTTATCTCGACGAACTTTACGTCAGTTTTTATTTCAATGAAGTAATCACATCTCTTTCATCCTCAAGCACTAAAAATAAACCCCATTATTTATTCAAATTTAAAACATTTTATCCCTTCATGCTTGCCATTTATGAGAATTTTCATGTCATAAAAATATGACATGAAAATCGGCAATTTTATGACATGCTTTTAATTTTAATATGTGTATGCTCTTAGAGAGGAGACGTGTGAATTGTTGATGTGTGCTACTATGCCATATCATTTTAGAACATCGTTGATCTGGAGATAAGATTATGAAAGAAGAATTAACAAATTTCCATCAGTTCTTTAACCTCTCGAAAGATATGATCTGTTACATACGACCCGATGGATTTTTTGATCGTGTGAATCCTGCATGGTCTTTGCAATTCGGATGGACACCAGAAGAGTTTTTATCGGCAAAGGTTTTAGAATTTCTTCATCCTGATGATCAATCGCGAATTTCTGAGGCGTTGATCAGGGCAATGGAAGGACGCGCCGCGATTACTTTTGAAAATCGATTCCGCTGCAAAGATGATACCTATAAATGGATCAGTTGGAATGCTTATTTTTTGCCCGAACAAAATTGTGTATTTGCTCTCACCTATGACATCAGTCCATCGAAACAAGCATCCGAGATGCTCCGCGTGATTCGCGAAGATTTAGAAGCGCGTCTTCAACAACAAAATGCCGAATTGAAACACCTCCAACATCAATTATCGTTAAGCAAAAGACAGTTTGACTTGCTCGAGCAAAACATAAAACAGTATGCAGTAATGATGCTGGATACTGAAGGGCGCATTGTAAAATGGTCTGCCGGTGCCGAGCGTCTGTTAGGATATAGTGCAAAAGAAATTTTCGGTGAATATTTTTCACGATTTTATCAGGCAGAAGATATTTGGCATGGGCGCCACCACCATGCGCTTTGTACTGTGCTGGCCTCTGGACATTTTGAGGACGACGGACTACGACTGAGAAAAGATGGAACAAGCTTTTATGCCCATGTTATCTTAACGTCATTCTATGATGAGTCCGGTACACTCCGCGGTTTTATGAAATTACTTTGCGATCGAACGGAATACAAAACATTACAAGATCAGCTTCATGTATCGAAAGAACAAAATCACATACTCTTTGAAGAAAGTGTTACCGGCTATTGCGTATCGTCCCCCGGTGGCAATATCAGTTCTTGTAATCGCGCGTTTGCAAAGATGTTCGGATTTGCATCGGTCAACGATGCACAACAATTGAACCTTGCCGAACTCTTTCCAAGCTTAGCGGTACTGCAAACGATGCTTCAATCTCTTTATGAGCATGAGACGGTTCAAGACACAGAGTTTCAATTCCAGCGTAAGAATGGCGGGTCGGTATATGTAATCGCTAATTTTTTCGGACAATTTAATGATAATGGAGAGCTAATAGAAGTTCACGGAAGTTTTTTAGATATCACCCGACAAAAAGAAATGGAACGACAATGGAATCAGAAACAAAATATTGAATGCAATGGTTGAGCAAGGCGAAAATATAATATGTATGCAATAGAAATGGTACAGTTTCAATTTACTTTGTAACCATTCTCTTAATTATTAATGTCCCGTGTTACTTTTTGGAACAACATTCCACAAGCGTGACATAATCCATGCACCGATCAGCGCAAACGGAATTGGTGCCCAGTGCCATGCATCCCATCCCCAATTGGTGGTAATATAACCGACTCCAACGCCGACAAATGCACCGGCAAGATATTGCATACCATCAAATAATCCGGCAGCAGTTGCTGCTGCTTTCTTTCCACCGAAATCCATCGATGCCGCGCCGCCGATCATCCCGTGCGCACCATTCACGCAAAACGACAGCAGCACAAGACAGCACGCAGCTGCAATCGGACCAAGATGCAGCATATCAGAAACGCCAAAAAGTGCGAGTATAATTGCCATACCGAGGAACCCGAACGCAATAACCGGAGCACGTCTTCCACCGAATGTCCTATCGGAAGCAATACCGAACACAAATCCGCCGGCGATGCCCGCGAGCGCGATGCCCCATGTGGCAATAACATACGGAAGATACGTCGCAAACATGGATTTATTCGCACCATAATAATCCACAAAATATTTCGGCCACCATGCATCGACGACGCTGCGGCGCACAAAGCCGATCATCATCGAACCAAGTGCAATCATCCACATTGCACGCGAAGCAAATACTTTTTGCAATACTTCTTTTACAGACGGAGTTTCGTTGTCATCATCGACTTCATCTCCGGTATCGAACTCGCCAAGTCCGGCATCCTTCGGAGAATTTTCCATCCACTTTAAATTGATCAAAAAGAAGACGGCAACGCATGCGCCTGGAATCCAGAACGCATACTGCCATGGCAAACCGAGAAGAATAAGCGGCACACCTTGAAACGCCAGCAGCAATCCGAAGCGAATCAGCACACCGAAAATTCCGGCAAAGGTTCCGCGCTCACGAACATGAAACCATTGCGCATTCACCTTGACAATCGACAGTGCGCCGAACGATTGAAAATATCCGTTGATGCCCCAAACAACCGCCATCAAGGTCAGCAGCATACCGCCGGATAATCCGTAATTCAACACGGCTGGTGTCACAACATGCTCTGCCATTCCGGTTCCTTCCCACACCGCAGGAGAAACAACGGCAAAACTTGTCATGCCAAATAAAAAATTCATGATTGCGACACCGACAGCGCCAAAGAGAAATGCTTTCTTACCGCCGATGCGGTCGGCAAACGGACCGTTCAACACCACAGCGAGCCCGTACACCAGCGGCATCATTGTTTCAAACACACCAAGATCGGTATTTTTCCAGCCAAGCGTATCGGCAAGAAACGGTGCCGCGGCAGTGTAATTGTACCGCGTTGCATAAAAAAACGCGTACAGCATTCCGAGAGAAAGCCAATTAATGGCGCGGCGACGACGAAACTCCGGGCTATGCACGAGACGATCAGATGGTGAAATCATAAATGGTGAAAGATTGGTGTATTGTGAAAGTGATTTTGCTGTTTTGAATATGTTTCCTTTTCGGAATGTTCTTCCGGCATGATTACAAACTCATGCGGAAGAACAACAGCCAGCTGCTTATAATAATTCTTTTGCTGAAGCAAGAACATTGTCTGCCGTTAACCCGAAGTGTTTATACACTGCTTCAAACGGTGCCGAGATTCCGAATGTCGAGATAGCAAGAATCTTTCCTGCATCGCCGACATATTTCTCCCAGCCGAACGGAACACCGGCTTCGATAACCACACGCTTTTTCACAGACGGCGGAAATACGGAATCGCGATATTCCTTTGGCTGGCGCTCGAATAATTCCCACGATGGGAAACTGACGACACGCGCCTTTACATTTTCTTTGATTAATTGTTCATACGCAGCAACAGCAAATTGCACTTCCGAGCCGCTACCGATAAGAATGATTTCTGGTGTTGAAGAATTTTCTATCAACACGTATGCGCCTTTTGCAACACCTTCGGCAGAAGCAAACTTTGTTCTGTCGTACGTCGGAAGTTTTTGGCGTGTCAATGCAAGTGCCACGGGACCGGTTTTATGTTCAATCGCTACGCGCCATGCCATTGCTGTTTCATTAGCATCAGAAGGACGAATCAATGTCATGTTCGGAATAATACGCAACGATGCAAGATGTTCGATCGGTTGATGTGTAGGGCCGTCCTCGCCGACACCGATGCTGTCGTGCGTCAAAACATAAATCGGACGAATGCCCATAATCGATGCAAGCCGTATCGAGCCACGCATATAATCCGAGAAGACGAAGAATGTTCCGCCATACGGAATCATTCCATCCGTTAATGCAATACCATTCATAATTCCCGCCATGGCATGTTCACGCACACCATAACGAATGTACCGTCCGGCACGATTGTTCGCTTGAAAATCCTGCGTACCTTTGACGAATGTGTTGTTGGATGGTGTTAAATCTGCGGAACCGCCGAGCATCGTCGGAAGCAGCGGGAAAATTGCTGCAAGTGTTTTGCCCGAGGCATCGCGTGTTGCCATTGGTTCGGTAAATACCGGCAGCGCTTTTTTCCATGCGTCGCCGAAATCGCCGTTCCAAATTTTCTCTAATTCCGCAGCAAGTTCGGGATGCTGTTTTTTGTATGCAGAGAACAATTCATTCCACTCTGCTTCTTTTTTTGCACCCACTTCAATTTGTAACTGCATGTGCTTGCGTGCTTCTTCCGGAACAAAGAATTGTTTTTCTGGATCCCAACCGTAAGCTTTCTTCGTCAATTTAATTTCATCATCGCCTAACGGAGAACCATGCGCTTCGCTGGTATCTTGTTTATTCGGACTTCCAAACCCGATATGTGTGCGTGTGATGATGATCGATGGACGCGAAGTTTCAGCTTTAGCAAGTTCCAGCGCTTTGCCGACTGCATCGAGATCGTTTCCGTCTTCCACCTGTTGCACGTGCCAGCCGTACGCTTCAAATCGTTTTGCACGGTCTTCGGTAAAAGAAAGTTCCGTGGTACCGTCGATTGAAATGTGATTGTTGTCATAAAAACAAATAAGGTTGCCGAGTCGTAAATGCCCTGCAAGCGATGCAGCTTCGGAAGAAATGCCTTCCATCAAATCGCCATCGCCGCAAAAAGTATAGACGTGGTAATTTAAAATATCGAAACCCGGCTTGTTATACCGTGCGGCGAGAAATTGCTGCGCGATACTTAACCCGACGCTGCTGGTAAATCCCTGTCCAAGAGGGCCGGTAGTCATTTCTACGCCGTCGGTATGTTTGTACTCTGGATGTCCGGGAGTTTTGCTTCCAAGCTGGCGGAATTTTTTTAATTCATCCAACGGAAGATTATAACCGGTCAAATGAAGCAAGCTATAGATCAACATCGATCCGTGTCCGCCGGAAAGAATGAATCGGTCGCGATTTTTCCATTTGGGATTGTGCGGGTTATGATGTAAGTATTTTGTCCATAACAAATATCCTACCGGTGCCATGCCCATTGGCATCCCCGGATGTCCGGATTTTGCTTTTTGCACACCGTCCATCGCAAGCGTACGGATAGTGTTAATACACAATAGATCAAGTGTTGATGTTGCCACGGAAAATCTCCATTATCAATATGTTCAAATTAATTTTACGAAGTAAATGTATTTTTAAAAGATACAAATGCTTTTGATAAATTACAAAGATCGTAGCAGATTTTCATCAAAAAAGAAAAAGACCGTTTCTCGTATAAGGTTTTTCTTGCTATCGATCGGCTTGCATCGTATCTTAAAATACACTATCAATAACGATGAAGATCGGATCGACAATATTAATAGTAGAAGATAATGCCACTTTTCGCGAACTCGTGCAAGAAGTGTTGGGCGAGCATGGTTTCCGCGTGGTGGAAGCAGAAAATGGTACTGAAGCATTGAAAGTCATGGAAAAAATTCCAACGCAAGCGGCTATCGTCGATCTTGAAATGCCCGTGATGAATGGATTGGAATTTACAAAGCGCGTGAAAGAAAAAAATCCGAACTATCCCATCATCTTAGTCACCGCCTATGCCGCGTTTCATTCCCCGCAAGAAATTCTTGCTGCAAATGTGGATGCTTTTCTCCAGAAACCCATTTCGATGGATAAGTTAGTAAAAGTGATCGAACAATTATGATGATCATTCTTTTTTCTCAGAAGGTTCTTCCATCTTATCGAGTTTAATGCCGGATTGTTTTGCGTATTCGGTAATGCGTTCATCCCGATAAAATTCTTTATAATACACCGTTGTAATTCCGCAATTTGCAACCAGCTTAAAACACGTAAGGCAGGGCGATGCAGTAATATATATTTCTGCGCCGTCAAGGCGTACACCATTCTTTGCTGCTTGCGCTACAGCGTTTGCTTCTGCGTGGACGGTGCGAACGCAGTGTCCATTTTCCATATCGTGTCCTGCCTCATCGCAATGCAGAGCGCCGCGTAAACTTCCATTATAACCGGTAGAAAGAATTGTCCGGTCGCGCACAATGACCGCACCGACGTGCCTTCTGTTGCATGTGCTTCGCGTCGCTACTTCTTCTGCTATTCTCATAAAATAGTCATGCCAATCAATTCGTTGGTGCATTATTGTTCCCATGATAAATATTCTTTTGCTTCATAATTATGATAGAGAAAGAAAAGGTTTTATGCAATGCACTGGTTATAAACGTTGATGGTGGCTACATGTAGGCAAATATACAATTAATCTGTACGTGTACATTGTGGAAATTTCAATTTAGTTAAATGATGACTGCTGGTTTTAGAAATAAATCAACAAAAATAGCATGGAACATTCTTTGTTTAATGGGTATAAACATTATGGTACAATCCTTGATATTGAATGAGGAGATAAAAATATGAAAAAATATTATTTGTATATCGTCGCGATGGGAATTACCCTCTTTTTGAGTTCTTCTTTATCCGTTGCTCAAAAGGCAGGATATGCCCAGCAATTTGCAATTCTGAAACGAATGAAACCAGAATTGACCACAATAGGTGTGATGGGATCAACCTTGACAGAAAAAAATATTGAATCCCTGACACATGCCGCAACTGGGCAAGGTTTAAAGATCGTAATCGGTGTTCCAAAGTCTGTACGTGATATCGCTGAAATTTATAGAAAATTAGTGGTTGGAAATAAAGTACAGGTCATTTTCGTCCCCGATGCAGATGACAATATCGTGCTCGGCAATGGATTTGAATTTCTTCGTGAGAGTTCACTTACCGATCGCGTTGGTATTATGGTGCCACAGCAATCTTTAGTGAGCGGCGGAGCATTATGCAGTGTAACAATGGAAGACGGAAAGTACAAAGCGTTTGTCAATCAGCGCATCGCACAAGTTGTCGGTGCGAATATTCCTGGCGGCGATGAAAAAGTAACGTATATAACTCAATAGCCGCATAAAACGGAAAAGGATAGAGACAGTATGAAATTACAATCAAAGATTCTCCTCACAGTCGTTTGTTTGCTGGTGTTGTTGACCGGAGCATTAAGTTTAGTTTATTATTTTTTAGTCGGCACCAAAGCAGAAACAGAATTTTATAAACGCGGCGAGGCAGCAGCGACGAGTTTAGCGACGACCGGACGGTTCGGTGTATTAATGCATGACTCAACTCAATTAGCACAGGGAATGGATGCGGGTACCGGGTGATGTGGAGGTGTTGCATATAAGTTATTATGATGCAACCGGCAATCAAATCGTGTTGCGAGGCAGTGCCATTCAAAAATCCGAACTATCCTTAGCTGGCGTAAAAACGTCAACCCATGCAACGGGAGTATTGGCAAATGATCAATCCGTCGAGGAGTTTGTTCAGCCGGTGTATATGAAAAAAGGAGATGCCAGTGCTATCGGCGTTGTGCGCGTCGGCGTTTCTTTGGAATCGTTGCAAGCGAGCCGCCGATCTATGATCTGGTGGTCGTTCGGGCTTTGCGTTGTTTTTTCGCTAACTGGTATTGGCGCTGTCGGATTAATTATGCGTTTATTGAAACCGCTCATTCAGGGTGTTCAATTAGTTTCTACCGGCGATCTGTCCATCAAATTAGATCAAAGCGGAACAGATGAAGTAGGACAACTAATAAAGGGGTTAGATGATTTTATCGGTGGGTTGCGTCAATCAATTCATGATGTGAAAGAAGAAGCCGGCAGCGTAACGGTGCATGCGGAAGAAATTCTGCGGGATACGCAATCTATTGCCAAGAACGCGGAAGATGAAACACGCCGCGTATCGGAAGTGGCGGCAGCTGTACAAGAAATGTCCGCAACAATCAATGAAAATTCACGCAATGCCTCGGCAACCTCGGATACGGCAAAACGTTCAAAAGTTGCGGCAGAACAAGGTGGGAAAGTTGTGGAAGATACCGTTGCAAGTATGCGCGATATTGCTGAAGTGGTACGAACGTTTGCCAAAAAAGTTCAAGAGCTGGGGCAATCCAGCGAACAAATTGGAGAAATTATCAGCGTGATTGATGATATTGCCGACCAAACAAATTTGCTTGCACTTAATGCCGCGATCGAAGCAGCACGTGCAGGCGATCAAGGCCGTGGATTTGCTGTTGTCGCAGATGAAGTAAGAAAACTTGCCGAACGAACAACGAAAGCAACAAAAGAAATCGCTGACAAAATTAAAAAAATTCAATTGGATGCTCATGAAGCTGTTCAAGCAATGCATGAAGGAACGACCCGCGTGGATCAAGGTATCACGCGTGCCGATCATGCAGGTACATCCTTAAAAGAAATTGTTGTCATTTCGCAACAAGTAACGGATATGGTGATGCAAATTGTCGCAGCAAGCGCACAGCAATCTGCGGCAAGCGAACAAATCAACAAAAATATTGAAGGGATTAGTGTCGCGGCAGAACATACGGCAACCGGTACACAGCAGATTGTTCAGACCGCAGGTAATCTGCATCAACTCACCGAACGATTGGACAATCTTCTCATGCGTTTCAAATTGACGAATGAGGAAGATGATCTTGCGGCACCGGCGGAAGAGAAAAAAACGATTTTAAAATCTCATCTCGCTGTACGCGCAAACGGCAAGCTTGTACCACACGAATAATTTTTTCTCCCATCAAACAATCAGACAACGTCTTCTTTTGTGAAGGCGTTGTCGTTTTTGTATTCTTGCTTGTGCCCTCTTATTTGGCTAACTTTCAATTGTCATGCGCATTCCCGATGATAAAATAGAAGAAGTTCGCAACAGTACGGATATTATCGACGTCGTTTCAGCGTATGTGCGGTTAAAAAAACGCGGTAAAAATTATCTCGGATTGTGTCCGTTCCACACGGAAAAAACTCCATCATTCACCGTTAGTGCAGAAAAGCAAATGTATCATTGTTTTGGCTGCGGCAAGGGCGGTAATCTTTTTACATTTGTGATGGAGATGGAAAAAGTTTCGTTTGTGGAAGCAGTGCGTTCGCTCGCGGCAAAAGCGGGTATCACGATTCCCGAAGAAACGCGCCCGCAAACGGAAGAACAAAGCGAAACCGAACGGTTGTATGATGTTTGCCGTTTTGCCGGAATGCAATTCTACAAAAATCTTGTTGAGACCGAAGAAGGAATATTTGCTTTAGACTATGTGCACAAACGCGGCTTTACCGATGAAACCATTCGCACGTTCGGCGTGGGATATTCACAAAACTCTTGGGATTCATTTGTGCAGCTTGCAGCGGCAGAAGGATTCAAATCGGAAGATTTGACAAAAGCAGGATTGGCACGCAAGCGCGAAGACGGCTCATTGTATGATTATTTTCGAGGGCGCGCCATGTTTCCGATTTTTTCGGCAACCGGCAGAGTCATCGGCTTCGGTGCAAGAAAAATTTTGGAAGATGATCCGATTGCCGGAAAGTACATCAATTCTCCCGAAACTCCTATCTATAATAAAAGCCGCGTGCTATTCGGATTGTTTCATGCAAAAGAAGCAATTCGTCAGGAAGATACAGCGTTGATGGTGGAAGGGTACGCGGACTTAATCTCGCTGTATCAGGCGGGAATAAAAAATGTTGTGGCATCCAGCGGCACAGCATTGACGGAAGAACAAATTGCGCTGCTCGGTCGGTATTCTAAAAATCTAACACTTGTATATGATGGCGATTCAGCCGGCTCCAACGCTACCTTGCGTGGAATCGATATTGCGTTGGAACAAGATTTCAATGTGCGTATTGTGGAATTGCCGGAAGACGAAGACCCGGATTCCTTTGTGCAGAAAAATGGCGGCAATGCATTCCGCGAACTGTTGACAAAAGCAGTTTCGTTTATCGATTTCAAAGCTTCGCGTTTCCAGCGTGCAGGAGCATTTGCAACGCCGGAAGGAAAAGCAGAAGCGGTACGTTCGCTTGTGCAATCCATTGCGAAGATGAAAGATGAATTGAAAAGAGATTTTTATGTGAAAGAAGTCGCGGAAAAATACGGTGTACACGAAAGTTTATTGTTCCGCGAATTAGAAACACAGGTGCATGAACGAAAACCATTTCATACAAAATATGCGCCGCGCGTGGAAACTTCTCTGCAAAAGAAAGAAATAGCTGCTGTGCCGGAACAGCAATCCAAAAATTTTCCTCCTGAAGAACGCGATCTTGTAAAATTATTGTTAGAAGGCAATCTCGATATTATTCGATTCATTCTTTCTCATATTTCTGTCGATCAGTTTGGTGATAAACAAATGCGTGCACTTGCACAATTTTTAATTAATACGTATGATGAACGAGGAACGATTGATGCGGCGTTGATCGTTCATGAAGTCACGGATTCAATGATGCAAAATTTGATCAGCGATTTGACATTGAGCCGGTATGAATTGAGCCGCAACTGGGAACATGATATTGACGAACCGGATTCCATGATCATTGCGCGTGATGCAATCTGGAGAATACAGCGCAAAGCGATTCAACGGGCAATGGACGAAAATCAGCGCGCACTGCACGATGCCGCTGCACAACATAATGATACAATGCCACTGCTTCAACGGCAGCAGGAATTATTACAGATGTCGAAACAATTAGAACAATCACGAACCACAACATAAAGAATGTTATGCCACGAACAACACCGTTAATGATTTACCTTACTCCCGGCAAATGCGATTACTGCGGTTGCTGTGTTGGAGTTTGTCCTGAAGACGCCATCGAGTTAATGGAATCCCGCATCTCTATAATAGACGAACGTTGCACGAACTGTAGCAAGTGCGTGTGGGCATGTCCGTTTGAAGTGATTCGATTTCATCGGGAAGGAATTGCCGAGCTGCCGCAGCAGCAGCAGCAATATCTGAATCAATAATTATCAATCTTTCATTCTGAATTAGAGAACAACATGCTTAAAGAAGAATATGATGTGATCGTTGTCGGAGCAGGCCCTGCCGGGTCCACTGCCGCGCGCTATGCTGCTGAAGGCGGCGCTCGCGTTTTGCTTTTAGAAAAAGATCGTGATGTCGGTTATCCCGTACATTGTGCGGAAGCGGTAAGCGACGAAGGCGTCTCGCAATTCATCAAACCCGATCCCAAATGGATTGCAACGACGGTTACAAACTTCCGGCTCGTTGCACCAAACGGTGAAGAAGTCGTTCCGCGTCTTGACGGCCCCGGATATGTCTTAGAGCGAAGATTATTCGATTACGATCTCGCACGTCTCGCTGCCGATAAAGGCGCTGACGTTACGACGCGAGCTTATGTATATGATTTAATTAAAAACGATCACGGCGAAGCTGTTGGTGTCAAAGTGTTATTAAAAGAACAAGAAGCGGTGTTTCATGCTCCAATCATTATCGGTGCAGACGGAGTAGAAAGCCGTGTGGGAAAATGGGCGGGCATCCATACCGTGTGCAATATTCACGATATGGAAAGCTGTGCGCAGATGACACTCGCCAATGTGAAAATGGATCAGAACTGTCTTGATTTTTACTTTGGTTCAGCAGTCGCACCGGGCGGTTATCTCTGGGTGTTCCCAAAGGGAGACAACAAAGCCAATGTCGGCCTCGGCATCAGTGTCGATACGGCAAAGAAAAGACCTGTGCTGAAATATTTACAGGAATTCATCGCGAGAAAATATCCCGATGCTTCTATTCTCACACAAATTGCCGGCGGCGTGCCGTGCGCAAAAACATGCGAAACGATTGTGAAGAACAATATTATGCTTGTCGGCGACGCAGCACATCAAGTGAATCCTGTTTCCGGCGGCGGCATTATCAGTGGAATGATCGGCGGAATGATCGCAGGCCAGGTTGCCGCAGAAGCAATTCAAAAAAACGATTTCTCACTCCTTCTTGAATATCAAAAGCGCTGGCATAAACGCCTCGGCTGGCGCCATGAAGTATTTTATAAAATTAAAGAAGCAATTTTTGATTTGTCTGACGATTCATTCAACACCATTATGACCTCAGCATCGAAACTGCCGGAAGAAAAACGCACGGTGGGCGGTGTGTTCCGCACGGCGCTGTGGAATCAGCCCTCGATGTTGTTGGATGTAGCAAAAGTATTCATTTCGTAATGAATTCTCAGGGGTTCGGTGTAGCATTCCGAGCGAATGTTTCAATCGCTTTTTACTTTCGTTTGCTCGCGTACGTATTTTTCTAATCCTGTCGCAATTTGCTCGGCAATTTTTTGCCTGAAAGCATCATCTAATAGCAACATCTCATCTTCAGGATTGGAGAGGAACGCGGTTTCTACTAGAACGTTCGGCATCTGCGTGAGCGAGTTCAGCACAAAATTAAACCCTCCGACAACGCCGAACTGTTTCAACCCGATAGCAAGCATTTTATCATACACATCATCTGCAAGTGACTGATATCCGGCAAAGTGATAGTACGTGCTGACGCCGCGTAGCATCAGCGGTATCTGAAGCTTCTCCGGCAGAATTGCAATGAACGCTTATTAATAATTGCGCACCTGATTCTAAAATTTTATCGATACGGTCTGCCGTCTGTTGCGCATCGGTTTCCGTTCTTGTCAACACAACGGTTGCGCCTTTTGCTTTCAACGCCGCTTCTAAATGCCGCACGATATTGATGGTAACATCTTTTTCCAACACACCCGTCGCACCGATGGCGCCGTGATTATCCCCGCCATGCCCGGCATCGACGGCAATCGTTAATCCTGAAAGAACTGAATCTTGCGATGCAATTACCGGCGGCCTTCGAATTTTTATTTTCAACGTGTTACCAACATATTCGATGCTGTGTCCCCAGTGCGGATGGCGCAGCGCGATGAGCAATCGATATTGATCCACGGCAACCTGCTGCCAAGTAATATTCTCGATTCCTTTTGCAGAAAGCTGCTGTGCAATCCAATTAGTGTTGGATGTTGTGCCGTACACATCCACCGCAAGCACGTTAGGATTTGTAAACTGCTGACTGCTGTAAGCAAGTTGATCATCGAGTGACAGCGATACGATATCGTATGAACCACTGCCGATTGCCGTAACCGCTCCCGCTAATGAATGCGGCAACGGCGTTTCCGGCGGCAGTAATTTGGCAAACTCTTCCGGCAACCATGCTGTCATTGATTCAGAAAGTTTTACACGATACTGTGTTCCGACTTTACCCGTAACAATAACACGAACTCCAGCTTCAAGAAATCCAATCTTCGATCCGCCTAATCGATCGGTGCCCAATCCAAAATTTAAATACGGACGCTTGCCCACCAATTCAACAACACGCGGTAACTCTTTGGAGAGAAATGAAATTTTTCCTGTGGAAGATAGTTTCTCACGGCTCCAAAAACTTTTTTTCAGATGGAAAACGACGGGAACATCGTGAACATCATCGGTTGGTTTCACCGTGTAACGACCGGCATACACGCCGGTGAATCCGCCTGCTTCACTTACAGAAAGTTCGTGCATCGGAATTCCCGATTCCACATCGGGGATATCGAAGCGCGCTTCCCATCCCGGGCTTCCTTTGAATTTCACTTCCAGCACATCGCCAGTGGTGAGCCACATATCCTCGGAAGGTTCCATCAACGCTTGATCGATTATGAGTGTATCGTGCGGAGAATTTTTCATCGGTGCGGGACGCAGAAGGACAAACTCGTGCCAGAGCGAATCGCCGTTTACATTTTTCACCGTCAAGCGCAACGAACTTGTGCCCACAGGAACATTCACAACTCCAACAAACGCTCCGCTTGCATAGACCTTTGTTGATTTATGGTTGATGAACGCTCGTGCGTCTGGCTTCGTGCATGCGGCAATGCGGTAATGTGAAGAAAATGTTTTTACGGTATCGACTGCTGGAAACTGGACGCGCAAGAATAGTGTATCCGGTACCGACGGATGCAGCGGATCGATCAAGGTTTGCGCCAGCAGCGACGAAACAAATAACGAAGATAGAACAAATGAACGCAGCATGAATTTCCCGATATGAATACGACAATACCTTTCTTCTAATCAATTAAGAAATAGAATGAAATTCAAGTCTGAATTTTGTAAAGATGGACAACGCTGTGCTACTGTTCAGGATTACAGCATACCGCTTTGCTTGCGCAAAAACCACTCGAGCGAGAACAGCAAAATTACAAACGCGAGTATCCATCGGGAATTCCATAATTCTATTTCTGTTGTGTGTATCATTTCATGCGATTTAAAATTGGGAAGCAAAGCAATATCATTCGGCAAGGAGGAGATCGTTGATGGAATATAATATTTTCCGCCGGTACGCGCAGCGATTTGCTGAAGCAACGGCTGGTTCATGCGGGTTTCGAGAAACTCTGCATTTGTTCCGCCAATCGAAAAAACACCGTTGCTTGTGCCGAGTTCGTTGCCGCCGGATCGCACGCGCGCAGTGAACCGGTAATCGCCTTCCGGCAGTTGATCGAACGCAGCACGATACTGCCCACTGCCGATAGAATTCAAGACAAGCGTTGAAGATTCTTTGCCCTGCACCGCTTGCACTTCTACTTGAGCATCATCCACGGGCTGGTAGTTCTCATCATACACCTGTGCCGTGAACTCCACCGGTTCTTGCGACGTGAATACATCTTTCGCCGGCTGCACACGAATGCGCCGATCATCTTCGCGCGTCGTCAACCAGCGGACGCTGTGAACGAACACCTGTTCTAACAATCGCGTCTGCGAGCTTCCCGCATCGGATAATAATTGCCACCGCCAGACGCCGTACGCAAGGATCGCCTCGGATTTCTTTTGTTGAATATTCTGAACAAGAATCAGAGGGTCATTCAATGTTGTTGATTGAAGGCGTGCAGTTGCCAATACGGTTGCCTCCGGTTTTGCGCGGTAGTAATTCTGCACGCGAAACACCGGTGGAAGTTTATCCCATAATTCTTGCGTAGCATCATTCGTTTCACCTTTCAAAATTGGGTGAGTTCGTTGTGATTCGCTCACCGAAACGAACACTTGTTCCTCGTTTGTTCCAGCTTGTTGCCATGTGAATGGCAATTTTTGTTCGATTGATTTCAATTTTGTAAAATCTGTCGTACGACTTGTGACAAAGAGAAACGGTTTATCGATAGAAAGCGTGTTGAAAAGTTTAGAAATATTCTCCGGAATGCTCTCCGTTGTCGGAAAACCAACGATGATAACACATTCCGCATTCATCAACAATTTTTGATCTAGGTATATGTACTTGTGGTTGATCTTGTGCGTACTCGATGAATGTTTTAAGATCGATGTTCTTATCGCTTTCTAATGCACGGCGAATGAATGCAACATCTTCGCTCGGCACAGCAGCAATCAGCGCTACCTGCATTTTGCTCTTGAGAACTTTCACGAATACACTCTGATGATTGTTTTGCGGAGTCAATTCACCCGGCAAAGAAGAAAGTTCCACGGTATATTTTTGCATGCCTTCTTGATCGGGAATGCAAGAAAGCGTCACGGCATACTCACGCGAACCGGTTTCTAACGTCAGCAGTTGCTGGTCCAATTCCTTCCCGTTGCTTTTGAGCGTAACCTGAACATGCTCACCGCCAAATCCAGAACTGTGCACTGTAACATTCATCGGCAGCCGGTTGCCGGTGTACGTGAGTTCATTCGTCAATACTTTGCGAATAAGAATATCTTTTTGCTCGCTTGTATCGCCGATTCCCACTGTGAAAACAGGAACGCCCATATCTTCTGCATCATACAATGGATCGGAGCCGACAGTAGAATTTCCGTCGGTTACAAGAATGGTTGCTTGCAAATTTCCGCCGGCAAATAATTTCTTTGTCGATTTTAATGCTTGCGGAATATCTGTTTCAGCGCCGTTCAAAGAAACTGAATCAGCCGCTAAGGTGTTGATCTCTTTAGTTTTTGTATCAAATAAAAAAAACGAAACAGCACTTTTGCTCTTCAACTCATTCCACACATCAGAGGAAATCACAGAACGAAGTATAGCTGCTCGACTGCCTGTAATTTCCTTTATCGACATACTCTGGGAATTATCGATCAACACTGCGACCGCCGGTTGTTCTGTTGTGTGATGAATGATGGAAAGAAATGGTTCACCGATCAAAAAAATCAAAAAGAATAATCCTGCACCACGAAGTGCAATCAGGATAAAACGTTTTGTACGCGAGACCGGCGGAATGGTTATGCGATATGAAAACCATGCGAGCGCAAACGCCGCAGCAAACGAACTCAAAAGAAGAAGAACATGGAAGGAAGATGAAAGATGCAATGTGGGCATTGCTCACCGTTATTTTAGATACAGCATCTTGTGTGTAGCAATATAGCTGTTGGTTTTGACACGATAGAAATAGACACCGCTTGCCACGGTACGTCCGTACTCATTGGTTCCATTCCATTGTGCGATAATAGTTGTTTTTGCCGCATATCCAGAATAAATATTCTTTATATGTTGCCCCAAAATATTATAAACATCGATATTCACGGTTCCGATATCCGGCATGTCGAACTTAATGGTTGTCCCATTATTAAAAGGATTGGGATAGTTGGCGTATATTTTAAATGTCAATGGCGTAGTTACTTCAATCGGACCGTAATATTGTGCCGCGCTTAGCGCATCGATAACGCCGTAGCCGTAATAATTATTGGGATACGTTTCCGTTTGTACGGTACCATCGTTATAGTGAACTGCCGTATTAAAAATTGCCGAGCGAACTTTTTGCGCATTCCATGAAGGATGTGCGGAGAAAATTAATGCTGCTGCTCCAGCAACAAGCGGTGTCGAGCACGATGTGCCGTTGACACTTGTGTAGGAAGAAGAACCGGAAGCCCAATATACTCCGAGACCTTGTGCAACAACATCCGGTTTAATGCGCCCATCTGCTGTTGGCCCGCAACCGCTGAACGAAGCTAATTCAAAATCCGAAGTCGTTGCGCCGACAGCAAGAATACTATCAGCATCGGCAGGCGACCATAACGTGGTATCTTCATGAACAACCGCAGTTCCTTTGCCGGTTTGATATCCCTCATTTCCCATTGCTGTTACGACCAGCACGCCTTTACGCGCTGCAATAATTGCCGCTTGCGCGACTTTTGTTGTCCTTCCGTCTAATTGCTGCCATGTGTAGCTTCCAATGCCATTGGAAAGTGTGTCGGAAAATTCTTTGTAGGCAAGCGAGGAAGATGTCACATCAACGCCGAGCCGTTCCATCCATTCTAATGCGGCAACGTACGTATCTTCTTCGCTGTGAAAATCAGTATTCCCGCTGCTATCCATTTCTGTTTTGGCAAGAATGAACGAGGCGCCGTATGCCGCACCGATCATATTTCCCGGATCATATCCGCCGATAGCAGAAAGCGTCCCTTCGCCATGTTTGCCCTGCGTTGAATCTTCCCATTGCTGGTTCGTTACATCATCGATGTTGTGAATAAAATCATGCGTCGCAAGAACGTTGATATTTTTTAGTGCAGGATGCGTACGATAATTGTTGAATCCATCATCTAACATTCCAATCAACACACCGGTTCCAATAACTCCGAGTGCATGCAAATTTGTTACTTTGATGTTGGCTAATTGCGTAAGTGATAATCCGTAATCTAATGTTGTCGTGGATGCCTTTTGAGATGATGTTGCGCCGGAAGTTTTAGCAAGCGATGATGACAATGGTGCTGTATTCAATATTGTTACAGAGTGCCGGATAAGTTTTTTTACAGGAACAATTTTTGCGTTCGTCACAGCGGAAAGCGTTTGCACTTGCTTCGGTGTTGCTTCCACAGAAACAGCATTCAACCAACGAGAAACGAATCGAACGACAACTCCGCAACTTTCAATCTGAGCGATGGCTGCCGGCACAACAGGATAATCATACGAATCGATCAATCGATCCATCGGTAAAGATTTTGCCCTGCGCTGCAAGGCACGTTCGGCAATACCAAGTGATTGAGGTGAAACAGATGCGGGAACTTCTCTCTTCGGCAACATAATCCAATAATGGGATGTTGATTCCTGAGCAACGACAAGAGATACAAAGCAAGCCGTTATAATTACAAACCAACGTGCACAGGATAAGATGGTTCCCCAAACAGCACTCTTCACAAAGCGGAATCCTGCAAAAGTTTTTCAACAATATTCTTTGGTGTTACACCTTCTGCTTCTGCATTAAAGCTGGTCATCAAGCGATGACGCAGCACGGGAACAGCAAGCACCTGCACATCGTCGATGGTCGGCGTGAACCGTCCTTGCAAGACTGCGCGCGCTTTTGCGCCAAGAATTAAATACTGCGATGCACGCGGGCCGGCACCCCAGCGTACCCAATGCTTAATGTACGACGGCGCCGTGGAAGAAGCGGGGCGCGTTCGATTGGCAAGCTGTACAGCGGTACTCGATTACATTGTCCGCAACAGGCACACGACGCACGAGATTCTGGAACTCAAGAATTTCTTTTGCCGTCAACACGCGGTGGACCTGTGCATCATACAAACTGGTCGTGGATTTTACAATCTGCACTTCTTCCTCGAACGTCGGATAATCCAACCATAGGTTCAGCATAAATCGATCAAGCTGCGCCTCCGGCAACGGATACGTTCCTTCTTGTTCGATGGGATTCTGTGTCGCAAGTACAAAAAACGGTTCATCTAAAGCATACATCTGCCCTGCCGCCGTAACGTGATGTTCTTGCATGGCTTCCAATAATGCGGCTTGCGTTTTCGGAGGCGTGCGATTAATTTCATCCGCCAGCACAATGTTAGCAAACACTGGACCGTGCACGAACCGAAATGATTTTGCTTTTGTTGTTGTGTTTTCTTCGATGATCTCTGTGCCGGTAATATCGCTCGGCATAAGATCCGGCGTAAATTGAATACGGCTGTACCTTCAGATCAAGCGCTTGCGCTAATGTTTTAATCAGCAGTGTCTTTGCCAATCCCGGCACGCCGATCAATAAACAATGGCCGCGCGATAATAGCGTGATCACTAATTGTTCAACAATGGATTCTTGTCCAACAATTACTTTGCCGATTTCGGCACGGAGTTCGTTGTATGCAACAGAAAGCTGCTGCACCACTTCAACATCATTTCCCGATTTGATTTTCTTTTTCACAGAGCATTTCTTTTCTATAAACGTATATCAACATAAATCGTTTTTTTAAGTTCCTCGATCCAAGTGGCATACGTTTTATTTTTTTTCATATATAACGCCAACTGTTCCAGTCGATGGAAATCGCCGTCGAGCGTCATCGTATGCGGTGATAAGCGTTTTCGCACCCAAATAATATGGTAACCATACGAACTGCCGACAACAGTACGTACCGGTTCACTGATTTCTCCTTCTTTTAAATTTTTTATCTGTGCCGCAAAATCTGCCTGCAGCTGGTCTGCCGTCAACTCGCCCAGATCGCCGCCGATAGATTTTGTGTCTTCATCTTCCGAATATTTGCTTGCCAACGTTGCAAACGATTCTCCTTTTAATGCGCGCTCGCGTAATGCACGAAGTTGCTGCACGGCATTCGAATCGCTCGCCGGCCCTTTATCGATTCTTAAAAGAATGTGGCGCGCGTGCACGGATTCACCGCGGCGCTCAAGCAGCTGAATAATGTGAAATCCGAATTGCGTTTTTACAATATCGGAGATATCGCCATCCTTCAAACGGAAAACAGTTTCTTCAAAGTCGTGAACAAACACGCCGCGTTTCTCCCAGCCGAGATCGCCGCCAGTCGCAGCAGAACCGGGGTCGGCAGAATAACGTTTTGCAAACGTTGCAAAATCTGCGCCTTCACGCAAACTATCCAAAAGCAGTTGCGCAAACTGCCGCGTTTTTGCTTCAAGCGAAGAATCCGGTTTAGGAACGATGTAAATGTGGCTCAATTCGAAATCTTCCGGTACTGGCGGTAAACTGTCTTTGTATGTTTTATAAAAATCCTCTACTTCGCGTTTTGTCACCGACAGCGATGCTTCACGCTGCTGCCGAACACGATCCACCAGCAATTGATTTTTAATATCGCTCCGAATTTCCCGCTTGATGATATTGACGGGCTTTCCGTAAATCTGTTCGACACGTTGCTCCGATCCAACCTGCCGTATGAACGCTGATACACGCTGCTCGACAGCTCTGGCAACTTCTTCATCCGTTACTTGCACGCTATCGATAGCTGCCTGCGCCAGAATTAATTTTTCCGTTATTAATCCATCTAACATTTGCTTACGCAGATCGGCATTCGCTGGATCGGTATGATTTTGCATTGCCGCATACATCACACGATCGTGCAATTCCGATTCGGTGATAATTTCTTTATCGACCACCGCAACAATGCGATCCACAACTGTTTGCGCCGGCGCAACAGTTTGAATAAGATACCAGCCCAACATCAACTGAATTATTTTCCTCATGTTTTTATTCTCCTGTTCGTCCTGCGGCCGAAGAGTTTGCTGTGTTCACAAATACTTCGACGGCATGCTTACTGCGAAGTGTTTGCACCAATTGTTCAAATGCCTGCTGCCGTTTTTCGATGACGATACGGCTTTGTATTTCTTTCTCAACGCGGGGCAGATCGGCGGTTTGTCCTTGTTTCATAAATTTCCATACCGTCAACACATAATAACCATGAGCGGTACTAACGGGAAACGATGGATCGTGGTTTGTTGCGCTCGTTGCAACGCGCCATAAGTCCGCAGGCACCATTGCCGCCTGTGTGTAATACGCAGAATCGACATGAGCAACAAGCGATTTCGATTTTTCTTTTAGCGCCGCACTCCATGACATGCCTTTTAAAATTGCATTGCGAAATTCTGTCGCGGCATCTCGATTGGGAAATAACGCAAAATTAATCAACGCAACATCCGTCAAGAGATTGAATTCATGCTTATGCGTTTCGTAATAGGATTGTACCTCTTGGGAAGACGCTTTTGCAATCGGCGATGTATAGATCTCTTGTTCCAACAATGCATTGATCGATAATTGACGGCGCACTTCATCTACTTTTTTATTCATCTCCGCTGAACGATCCAAGCCGCGCTCAATCGCTTCACGATACAATATTTCATCGGTTAGCCAGTGCTGGATATATTGCTGCACTTGCGCTTGCGATGGTTCGCGCGCAGTATCGATTCGCGCGCGAATTTCTTCCAACGACAATGTATGGTTGTCTAACCGCGCCACCGGGGTATTGGTCGATTCCGATTGACGACAGTTTGTCAAAGCCATCGCCGCGCAGAGCAAAAGCCATTTACTGCACTTCAATCTTCTTTCCTTTAAACGCTTCGGGCAACACATCTTTCTTCAGCGTTACTGGATATTTTGCTTTCAGCGATGTCAGCCATTCTTCTTCTCGCTGCTTGGAAGCTTGTTCCTGATAACCCGTCGAGACTTCCGCTGTCGCTTCGTCAAAAGTTTTTACACACGGGGCAACGCGGCCGAGCACTTTGATGATCGACCAGCCCGTTTCATAACGGAAAGGCGGTGTAACGCTGTCCACTGCCATCGTGCTGGCGCGCCGCGCAAGTTCATTGGCGTCTAATGGCTGCAAGCCCCATTCACCACCTTTTTCGCTATAACCGGCTCGCATCGTAAAGCGTTTTGCAACGTCAGAGAATTTTTCGCCATACTTCAATTGCCAATATGCAACTTTTGCTATGCTGTCGGTAGGAACATAAATCTCGGCAAAATTTATTCGTTCTGGCCAGCGATAGTTTTCTTTATGTTGATCATAATAAACCATCAACACCGAATCATTGGCGGCAATTTTTTTCCATACTTCATCTTGCTCAATGCGATACAATAAAACGCCATTCTGATATTCTTTTAAGAGCGAAGCGAGTGCCGGATAGCGCTGTTCCGCATGGCTGGCATATTCTTCAACAACGATATCATTAGAAAACGTGTTGAGCAAACTCCAAACATTCGCCGGTGTAAACGTCATGCGCTGCTTATCGGTAGCCGCATTCACTTTTTCGATAAAGTTGTCCACCGCCAGTTTAGAACTGCCGCATGTCATCAAAGTTAATGAATGAATCTCCGTGGTCAATGTATCGCTCCATCCAGCGGCCGATGGCGTATTGGTACTATCCAATGCTGTGATCAATTTATAAATTGCCGTACCGTCATAACGTAACGGATATTGCTGCTTGAGCCGTTGAACAAAATTTTGGTGGTCATAATCATAACGAACATCCTGATATGTTTTTTTCAAACCATCAAAAAGCTCACTGTCGGATGGCAATGGTTGTCTGCCGGTAATTTTAAAAATGTGATATCCATAATTTAATCGAACCGGTTCTGTAACTGATCCGGTATCGACATTGAAAACCTTCTCAGCTATCATCGCAGGAAGCCGTTCTCGATCAAAGATTCCAATATCGCCTCCAGTCCCTGTGCTCCGCGGATCTTGTGAATATTTTTTTGCAGCGTCCTCAAACTTCATCCCATTTTTTATTTGATGATAAATGGTAAAAACGGAATCCCGAATAGTGGTTGTATCATGGTGATCATCCGCAAAACGTAAGAGAATATGACTCAAATGTACACCGCCGGGATTGGGCTGCCGGTCGAGAACTTTGATGATATGGTAACCGTACCGTGTACGAACTGGTGCTTTGGTATATTCACCCACTTTCAATTGGTAGGCAGCATCTTCAAATTCAGGCACCATGCGGCCAGCTGTAAAATATCCGATCTCGCCACCGTTAGGTCGCGTTTGTTGATCCTCCGACATGTGAGCAACAACCGAATCGAACGGTTGCGTCGCAAGCGCAGCAATAGCTTTTTGCGCGCGCTCGTATAATGCAACCGTATCTGCCGGCGTCATAGTCGGCATTAACCGAAAGAAGATATGGCTTACGCGGATCATTTCTTTTTTTCGTTGCAACCACAACTTCAACGCCGGTTGAACAATTTCTTGTTCAAGGATATAGGATTGTGAAATAGATGACCGATAAGACGCCAATTCGGATTGCACGGCAGAATCCCGTAACAAGCCATTATTTTTTGCTTCAAGCACTTTGAGTTTAAAATTTACCATCAGGTCAAGAAATTTTTGCCGCTCTTGAAGAGATGTCTGTGCACATGAATCCCACCCGCCGTTACTTTTTGCATACGTTGTTTCAAATTCATGGAGTTTAACATTTTCAGTACCGATCGTTGCAATTGCTGGATCAGCGTCACAACCGATGAGCAGCATCATAAACAGCGCTACAGTAGCAATTCCTATTACTCGCATCATAGATTTTTTCCTCGTAGAAAGACGATACTATTTGACTTACATACAGTTAAAAAAGTAACCAAAAATGGGCACGCAAGCAAGGTGCTGATTATGTAAAATTGTTTGATAGCTTTTGCCTATCAAGATTTTGACATTCCGTCAGATTCACAGTACATTACGTTATAATTTTAATTCTTCAGCAACCATAACATATTATGAAAAATGTTCTCGTCATTACGTATTTTTGGCCACCGTCCGGCAAAGCGTCACTGCACTGGCCGTTGCGCATGGTTCAGCAGTTACCAACATTCGGGTGGCAGCCCTCGGTATTGACCGTCGATGAAGATACATTTTCACAAACAGACGAATCGCTGCTGCGAGAAGTTCCTGTCGATCTTCAAGTCGTTCATGCACGCGCGTGGGAACCGTTTAATATTTATCGGCGATTTTTAGGGAAGAAAAAAAATGCACCGCTTACGGCATCGGAGTCCATTTCCACAACGAACCGCGGGCTACGCCATCGTATGGCCATCTGGATTCGCATGAATTTATTTATTCCGGATGCGCGCATCGGTTGGTACTGGAATGCCGTGCATCAGGGAAAGAAAATACTTCGATCGAAAAAATTCGACGCAATTATTTCAAACGGTCCGCCGCATACCACGCTGCTTGTTGGAAATCGATTGAGCAAATTTACCGGTGTGCCGCACATTCCGGTTTTCATCGATCCGTGGGTGGATGCCTCCTATTATCGAGATCTCAAACGCAGCAAACTTACGCTCGCCCTTGACCGCCATTTTGAAAAATCGGTATTAGAACATGCTTCTCGTATTGTATTTGTAACGAAGAGTATGAAGGAAGATTACGAACGGCGCTTCGACTTTGTAAAAAACAAATCTCAGGTTCTGTATTGGGGATTTGACGAAGAAGCCTTCACGCAAATAAAGAAAAACAAATCTACCGATCACAAGACCATTCTTCATGCCGGCAACATGTTCGATTATCAAAATCCAACTGCGTTGTGGAAAACGATACGTCAAGAAATCGAACGCGGTAAAAAAATACGGTTGTGTTTTACGGGAACAGTGGGTCCTGCAATTAAAAGTGAATTACAAAACGCGGGATTATCTCCATACATAGATTTTCTCGGCTTCCTTCCGCATGCTGCAATGATTGAAAAAATGATGAACGCCGATTATCTGTTATTCTGCGCTACCGAAAAACGCCACGTGCCGGGAAAGTTATTTGAATATCTTCGTGCGGGAAATAAAATTATCGGCTTCGGTGATGACAATCAAGAGATCGAAGAAATTTTACAGAAGGCGAATGCGGGAAAAATATTTCCCTATTATTACGATAAGGTGGATATTTTTGAACAACTCGATTCTGTTCATCCAAATCCTATTGCCGTTGCGCAATTCAGCCGGAACACGATTGCGCAGGAATTGTCTTTAATCCTGAAGGATTTGATCCATTAATAGCTGTTCGGAATTTGTAACTGTACAAATCGATTATTTCCACATCTTCAAGGTTTTTTGTGTCTGTTCATTCTTCCGTTCGTAATAAGTTTGCATACACGGCACGATATTGATCCGCAACGATTTTCGGAGCATAATCCCGTTCGACTTTCGCACGCGCGTTTCGGCGTAATTCCGATTGTTCGGGTGAAGAAAGAAGCGTGACAATTCCTTCCGCCATACTTTCCGCGCTGCAATAGTCTGCCAAAAATCCATTGTGCAAATGTTCAACCATTTCAGGAATTCCTCCGGTTCGAAAAGCTACCACCGGCGTTCCGCATGCAAGACTTTCCATCACCGTGTTCGGTAAATTATCTTCCAAAGATGGAAGAGCAAAAAGATCGCAAGCATTATAAAGGGATGCAATGCGATGCTCGTTTGTTAAAACGCCTAATCCATGGACTGGAAAAGGAAAAACATTTTCGGTCGCTTGGTTCGATTTCCCGAAAAGAACTAATTCAATCCGTTCGACCCACTCAGGATTTTTTTGTTTAATGATCTGAAAAGCAACCACCAGATATTGCAGTCCCTTTCGTTTGTCCGAAATATTGCCGGCACCAAAAAGTAGTAATTTTTTATCAAGCGGTAAGCCAAGCAACGTGCGTGCAGCAGATCGCTCTTGGGGATAATAGATGGTGTTGTCAATCGGATTGGGAATTGAAACGATATTGAATCCGTTGAGTAATCGGCTCTTGCGTGCAGCATCAGATAGCCAGCGGCTGCATGTAACAATTGTGATTTTATTTTTATCTGCGAAACGAAAGAGTTTGAGTTTTGCTTGAAACACTTTATTGGAAAGATCATGAGCCGCTGGACTTTTTAAAAAGGGACAATGATGGCATTCTTTTTCATAGCGTGTGCATTCGCCCGCATAATGACATCCACCGGTGAACAGCCACATATCATGCAACGTCCAAACAATAGGCTTATTCATACAAAATAATTTTTCAATGCTGTGCAACGAAAGAAAACCGCGATTAATCCAATGCAGGTGCAGGATATTCGCTTGGCGGACTTCCGGGTGGCTGGAAATATCTTCGCCCGTATTGGCAAGTGAAAATGCAAACCGCACATTGCGTGAAGATTCATGTAGAAAAAAAAGAAAGCGTTCCCAGACAAATCGATACACGTTAACGAACTGTTTTATTCTTGAATGCGTGGTTGACAAGATTGTCGGGTCAATGCTCGTTTGTTCTTGAACCAACAATTGTGCAGAAATATTATTCTTTCGTAACGCTTTTAAAAGCCGGCGGCATGCAACAGCGGCTCCTCCCGATTGATCCGATGTATTTAGAAGAAGGACGTTCATCGTTTGCGCGCAAGGATGACATTGTTGAAATAAAGCGTGTATCGTTTGGGAAGGACAGCGGAAACGAAAAGCGCCCACACGGTTAGTGGTGCGATAAAAATAACATTGATAAGCAGATTGATATATTTATTCTTCGAATAAAGCAAGTAATGCACATATAATATTCGTAATTGATTTATCACCTTTATAAAATTGCCGGTCTTTTGAAACTGTTCAATCTCAAATCCATGTCTCTCCATAATATCTTTTATACCGTAACGAAGTATATCTTCCAAAATCATTCGGAGCTTCATGTTCATCCCATGCAAAGGGAACGGTAAGCAACATTTTGCCACCCGGTTTCATCACACGATGGATTTCGTTCAAAACTTCATCAAGGTTAAAAACATGTTCGAGCACTTCGCTACAAAACACACTATCGAAATATTCATTATTGAATGGAAGATGATGCCCATCATAATATATGTCGATGTCTTCTTTTTCATGTGAATGCCCTTCATTTTGAAAATCGACACCAATGTATTGCGTGGCATTCACACATAAATTTTTATACGGCTTCTGGCCGCAGCCAAAATCCAACAAGGTTCCGTACAGTGCCGGGGCCAGTGAACGAATTTCCCGAAATAATCCTCTTCGTATCAAATAAAAAGGATTGATCAGAATACTAAGTGCGTTCGGTTGAAACTGCAGTTTATGATAAAAATTATGAGATGCCATATTGAATGCTAAGTGTTATTTGGATCAAAAATTTTATAAGAGAACAATCTTCGGTACATTATCATCGGCAGAGATTTTGAATCAATCGAAATAATTTTCTCATTTTATTTGGATGTAAATACTTCCGTACTACATAAGCATCTGCCTCACGGTTGACACGAATTGCCGAAGGATGTTTAATTGATTCTATTGATCCAGCCGGACGGTTGGCAAGTTTGTTGGATGGATCGATCGTGTGGGTTGCGCTTTCATCAAATCCGATGTTCGTAATGAGATTGATATTCGGAAGAATAGCGATCCCATGGTGAACAGACATGGTAAATTGCCACTGAATATCCCATGTATCTTTTTTATTTGCGTGTACGAGGTCAAATTGCTTTAGCCAAAAAGTTCTCTCGTACACACTTGGAAAGACCGTTCGAAAAATTTCATTGTTTCGCAACGATGGAAGAGATCGGATTTGCACATCATATTGTTTCCAAGCACGTTTCCATGTGGCCCAGCCCCAGATATGATTTATTCCGGAAAAGAAATAACTGCCGTCATCACGCAGTTTCCCATCTTGAAAATTTGAGCCGCCAATATGCATAATACGCTCATCATTTCGATAAAGCTCAAGAAGTGTCTGACAAAACGGAAAGAACGATATATCCGGGAGGCAGTCATCTTCCAAAATAATACCTTCATCAACGTGTTCAAAAAACCAGTTGATCGCGGAACTTACCCCCATTTTACAACCTTGATTCTTATCGGAAAACTTTGTTTTGACTTCACACTCCCAATCGATCTTTTGTATCACCGCGCGCGCTTGTATACATTGTTCTGCTTCATCTGGCTTTTGCAGGCGCGGGCCATCGGCAGAAACAAAAAGACGGCTTGGTTTTATTCCGCGAATTCGTTCGAATACGCGTGCGGTTGTATCGGGACGATTGAAAATCATGAAAAGAATTGGGGTGGTAAATAATTCAGAAGGCATAATGTTGAAATACTTTATAGCAATATTAATTTGTGATTCGCTACTTTTATGTGTAAGAAATTAGTGATCCTCATTTCAATAAAAAAGTATGCGTTCTTAGATTTGCCGCCTTTGTGAGCAAAGTCGCTAATTTTCGATATTTTTCTGGCCCGACAATACGAAGCAGCAAAGGAGCAAGTTTCATGAGCAACGGCGCTCGTTGTACATGGGGTTTAAAATGCACTAATCGTGCATAACGTCTGATGTTTATGTAAAACGTTTTTCTGCTCGATGCAAATGGGTGCGGATATTGTTCTGCAACCATCGCATAGAGCCGTCTTTCAAGTAGATCAATCTTAGAGCCATCAACAAAATAATTATACGCGTATGGAATACTTGCATACCGGACGTAAGCGTTTTCTTTGACAGATTTTCGATAAGCGGCAAAAATATTCGGTAATTCAGGGTTGTTGCTAAAATTAAATTTTTTATCATGTTTTGAAAATATCAAATCGTTATTCATATCGATAGAGCTGAAATGATAAAATATTAGTTTATATTTTCCGTTGACGGAACATCCTGAGAGAATTCTTTCATGGAGATTCCAAATACTTACATTGTATCCCGGGTTACGGATTATATATATATTTTCCCAAAATGCTATAGCCAATTCTGCCCATTTTTGGTCAACATAAATGCCGGTGTTGGGTTCCATAAAACAAAGGTACCTGCATCGCTCCTTCCACCAAGTAAGGAATTCGAACGTTTCTAATGAATTGGAAATTCCAATGAAGCCAAGATTAAAAATCCCCGTGTATGTCATGTTTTGTTCCCATTGCACATTGTCAAGGAACGATTTAGGTGCTTGAGAGGGATGAAGTGCATGCGGAGTCAATGCAACAGCATGGGTGTCCAGCACATTCAGGACAATGTCCAGTCGGTCGTAGACATAGATATTGGGATCTAAATAAATTACTTTTTTATATCCTTTGTTTAGTAAATAAGAAAATAAAAACGGCTTTACGGCGGTATTGAGCTCGGTAATTTCGTACACAAAAGCCATCCGCTCAATATCTGGAATATGTAGCTCCTCTAACAACAACACAGAGAACCAAAGCTCAACTGGAATAACTTTTGTGTCTTTATCGACAAAGAGATAAAAAAGATCGCAGTCAGCATGTTGGGCGGCAACGGATTGAAGAAGCGTTTTCCCAAACGGATAATAATTTACCGAGGAAACGGTGCAAATAGCCACACTATTCATTCCATCCTCGTCGGGAATGTCGCAGGGTAGTAATAAGCATATGTCGTGCAATTCGGGCCATATCGCCATAAATTGAAAACAATAACAATTGAAAAACACCCGCACACCATGTATGTAAAAAATTATTATTATCAATTTTCACGCCAATTTCCTTAAATGCGTGTTTTTCTTCTTCATTCATGTTTTTCCAATGTGCTTTCACGTAGGGAGTAAGAATTTTACGAATGATCTTTTGCAACTCTTCAATTCCATCTCCATCGTATTGGTAACGAACAAATGCCGTTTTGATCGCCAGTGCAGCCGCCCAATGCTTTTTTTTTGAAAGCAATTCATAGTCGATTTGCGTTAAATAATAATCAAATTTTAATGGAATTTTTTGTTGGAATTGTTTTTTTGCAATAGCAAATCCCTGCTCAGCGCTGCATATTACTATGCTGCTAACGAGTTCAGAAGGAGCATCTACGATTTCAAGAATACTATCGGTCGGTAAATGAAAATACATGGCATCGTTGATCATGGATGCATACATGCGTGTTTTTTTTTTAAGCAGTTGTATTTGCGGAATTGGCTTTGCCCAATCCGATGTTGCGAGCCATGATATTCCACTTGAGCAACCAACAATCATGGTACAATAGTGAGTCAATTCGGCATTTTCCCGAAAAGTCAAGATGCTTCCATCAATAATGTTGGGTATTTGTTGAGGTATTTTCTTGTCTGACGAAAGAATGAATTTTATACGATGATTCTTACGTAGGACGGCTTGAGCCGTTTGAATTGCAAACTCAGGAGTAACATACGACTGACCACTTGTTGAGGCACACTCAAAAAGAACGACGATATCCTGCGATGTAATCTGATTCTTAGTAACGAAGTCTTTTACACTTTGCACTTCTTGATCGAATAAGTGGATGACTGGTTGAATTGGTACTGTAATCGGATGTGGATAATTGCGAAAGAGCGATGATCGGGATGTCCCGTCATAATTATGAAAGTTCGCCGGAGCAACTTGTGTAAAAAATACTTCATCATACTCCCCAAGTTCTTTTTTTGCTATGGCTTCTAACTGAAACCGATTCCACGCCTCAACGGCGTTGTCAGCATTGTGTTGTTTCACTTCCCACACTTCATCTACAAAGGGATTACCATCGATAATCGAACGACACAATGAACTAATCGCCCATGTTAAGTGACAATGAGGATAATCCTGTTTTATTTGACGTGCAATCGTTGTTGCGTAGAGACAGTCGCCTCTTCTTCCTAATTGACCTAACAATATGTTAATTTGTTTTTTCATGGCTGAACATTTCGTTCCGGTAACCCGGTTTGGCTTGTCTGTTCGTTTCCAGACATAACCATAATTCTTGCCAATTCTTCAATTTCTACTTTTTGATTCCATCCCATACGTTTTAGGAGTGTTGGATTCGACAACAGCAAAGAATATTCAGCGTGAAACCCCTCTTGAAGGGTTATGTAATCCCGCCAATCCTTTCCAATAACATTAAAACAACATTGAAGCCAATATTCGATAGAATATGGTTTCCCCGATCCAACAACGGCCTCAAAAATATTTTCTTGTTGTACCAGCAACATCATTGCTTCTGCAACATCGCCTGCGAATGTCCATTCCTTTTTCACTGAAAGATCACCCAGTTTCAAAATTTCATGGCTACCGGCAGCGATACGTTGTGCAGCCAGCGCAATTATTTTGCTCACATGATTGGGTTTACGGAATGGGCTTTCATGGTGAAAGAGATAACCAACATAAGTTCGTATTCCAATGGAACGATAATATCGAGCTGCATAGACCGCTTGAATCCGTGCTACAGAATAAGGGCTGCTTGCCTCAAATTCATCTCCTTCTGAGATTGGATTCCCAATATTTTTGAATTGCACTCCGCTACCGGTAATGAACACTTTCGAAGAAGGGCAGTGTTGTTTTACTGCTTCTAAGATGTTGAATGTTCCAGTAGAAATGGTCTCATGATTTTCAAACAGTGCTTTGTGCTGAGTCGTTGAATTGGCAGCAAGATGAAACACTAATGCTGGTTGATAATGTTTAATGAATTGTTCCACCTGGGTATATTGGGAAACGTCGCCATGAATCCAATTGCCGGATCGAGAGATTCCGATTGGTTCAATTCCTTTAAGTTTACATGATTGAAAAACATAATACCCGTCTTGACCATTTGCACCGAAAATAAGAGCGTTCACGCGCGAGTTTTCCTAAAAACAAAAGATGCAAATGTATAATGATAACCGGAGTATTCAAAATCAGGATTCAAACATGTCCACCGTGGTTCGTCTACAAGAACACATCCAAACGCTTTAGGAAGAAGGCGTTGTAAAATATCCGCTTGAGTGTACATATGAAAATCTTCTTTGGGTATAGCGTCTCCAATCTTATATTGATCATTATAATCACAAGTAATAACAGAAATCCCGCCGGGCGAAAGCAATTCTGCAATCTGGGCAACAAATTGTTCGTCGTCTTTAACATGTTCAATCACAGATGTTGAAAACACCAGATCAAAACTTGCCTTTTGAGTAGTAGGTTTTTGGAGAAATGTATCTAAATCGTAATTTAAAACGGGGTCTATCTCTTCCAATGTAATGCCCAATTTTTTTAGAGCCGCCGCCGCAGTGTCATCATAACTGCCGATCGATAGGATTTTCTTTGCATTAATTTGAGTGATGAACCGCAAGACTGTGTCAAGCACAAATGCTTGTTGAATGTTGGCGGCTGGCATTTTCCGTGCCATCATATCCGGGAGAATAGTAAATAAATTGTCAATGACCGGTTTATATAACGCCCTTGCTTGATTATCAAGAATTCGGTTAAAGGAAGTAACGGAGGGTATAGTAACAGGACGGGCATTATCGTCTCTGATAATATAATCTTCCTGAACACCACGTTTTATTGTGGGGGACCAAGCATTTTTATTAACGAGCGATTCTGTCTTTCGAATAGATCGTTTTACTTTTGTTTTGAATTTTTCGAATGGGGTTTTGAGTTGCGAGGCAAATATTTTATCAAAAATCCGCTCATAATCCCAAACAAGGTTTTCTTTTGTCCAATCATCTCGATATTTCGAAAGTGGTTCATAACCATTGTTTATTATTTGTCGGAGTGAAGAATCTTCGATACAAATAGAGGGATTCGCATTTCGTATATGTCTAAACATATGGCTTTTTGAAATAGCAATCGGTCTTTGGACTGCGAGCGCTGAATCGATGACACTCGAAATTCCACGACCTTTATTTTCTTCATAGAAAAAAGCATTGATTGAATTTTGTGCAAGAAAATCCAGTAACTGTTTCTTATCAAGAAAATCATGAGTAATGGTAATGTCAATATCAGGTTTAGTGATTAATGCTTTACATTGTTCAGCAATGGCTCGCGCTGAACTACCATCTGCATCTCCAAACGCAGCAAACGGAATGTGCAATCGGATGGAAGCTTTGTCAAATTCATCTTGAACGGTCAATATTAATCTCTCGAATCCCTTACCATACGTCCCAAATCCAAAACTGCCGATAGTAGGAATTGATGGGAGTGGAAAAGAATTTTCATATCGTGGAACCAATCTCCCCGTCTTAAACACAATAGGATTTTTTAATAACAATGTCGGATCAGGGGCAATATGAAAATCAAAAAAAGAATCGTCGATAGAATCGGCTAAATTCTGATTAACTTCATGAATGATATCAATGTGCGGCCTGAATATTTTGCGAACAGTTTTTATGGTCAGCCATGGCATCGTTGAGGAATAATAATTATATAAAATTGCATCGGGATTAATACATTCGATGAATTGAAAGTATTCTGATGCAGTAGAACATTCTGCGTATACAAAGGAGTACTTATGTGATTTTTCGAGTAACTTGTCGTACAGAAAGTCCGAATTCATGAACCCCACATTGCAACTCTTTATGATTTAAGAAAAGAATAGTTTTCATTATTGGTTCAATATATCCTCAGAACTTCATCGTTGAAATTATTTTGACTGCTTTGTCACAACTTCAATCGTCGGCAGCGGGAAAATAAAACTGGTTCCTTGTTGAATTGTTTCTTTCTCCCGCTCGATAAATTCATCTTTAAAATGCCATGGAAGAACCAGATAATAATCCGGTTTCATCGCTCGCGATTCAGATTCACTAATAATCGGAATATCGGTACCGAGAGTTCGTGCTCCATATTTATCGGGATTTCTTTCTGCTGCAAAATCAACAATGCGATTGTCAATGCCACACCATTGTAAAAGAGTGTTTCCTTTCGTCGATGCTCCATAAACATGAATACGTTTTCCTTCTTTTTTTAGTTTTTTAAGAAGCGAAATCAATTCTTCTTTGTGCACGTTGACACGATCTTGAAAGTTTTTATACGGTTTGTCTGTATCAAGTTCAAGATCGAATTCTTCTTGATGAAGATTTTGAATGTTTTGCATATACACTTCATTCTTATAAGTAAAATTATCAATGTGTGTTGCAAAACAGCGGATACTACCACCGTTGATATTATTAAGCGACACATTAAATATTTTCATCCCCGATTGCTTAAGGATGTATTCGATCACTGCTAAACTATAATATTCAAGATGTTCATGACAAATGGTGTCGTATGAAGTCATCTTCAACATGGTAGGCATATAAGACATCTCGAATATCCATATTCCTTCCGGCGACAAGATTTGCTTGATTCCTTTGGTAAAACTAATGGGGTCCTCAAGATCATAAAACATTGCAATAGAAGTAATGATGTCGATTTTCTTGTCCAGTAGCCGGACAATCAATTCATTGGAGGGAAAAATGTCTTGGATGATGGAAATAGGCGGCTTAATTTCTTGAGCGACATCGGATGGATCAACGCCGTATTTTTCAAAAGTTTCTGGATAATATTCAAAGAGCGTTCCATCATTACAGCCAATATCAAGTATCCGCGCCTTTGTTTTTTTTACGATGGAAAACGCTTCTTCAGCGATTCCCTTGAGATGGGAACGCATTGTGTTGTTTGTTCCGGAACGATACCAATATGCCGAATACAATATTTCAGGGGGCACGGTGTGCTCCATTTGAAGAAGTCCGCATGCATGTTCGTCTTTCGTCGGATCACAGCGGAGAAGCGTGTTAGGAATTTTACGCATGGGCGGCAATTCTTTCCCTTGCTTGACAAACGAACCTTGAAGATACTGTTCTCCAAGATCAATTACTTTTGTCAGTGCTTGAGAGCCACAGACACGGCATGTTTTTCTGTGAATGAGATGCATAAAATACTCCTATTAATGATTCCGTCTTTGTTTGATACTTGTTTGAAAACCTTTATCAATCCGATCAATACATTTATTGCGTTCAAGATTAAGCACGGCAAGCTTCTTTACAACCCCGTCTTTTTCGGCAGCGGGAACTTTTTCGAATTCATACACTAGTTCTTGTTCATGCCAAAGCTTGCAATTAACATCGGCAAGCTTTGAAAATACTTCCCCAATGGTTCCTCCAACATCGGCAACCACATTGCCTTCTTGTTTGTATACTTTATTTGCTGAAAAGGTCAGTCGCGCGGTTGGTATTTTGCCCTCGATTGCTGCGGAAACAAATTCATCGATTTCAGATTGTAATTGTTCTTCCTGTTTGGAAAGACTGAAAAGTTTTTCTTCGTTATCCGAATGAAATTGTTTTAATTTGACAATCGTTAATTTATCACACAATGAGCCAAGCGTTTCTGCCATTCAAGTGTCCTTTAAGAAAGAAGCGGGGAAGCGACAGGTTCAAACGACCAAGCGCAGTCGACGAACACACAGCCATAATCCATTCCTTCACTGGCTGCATATTTAGATCCGCCATCAAACACATTAATCGAGAGTGCATCGCGAATAAGATGATAGGTTGCTTGGTTAGGGAAATAGGTAACAAGCGTAAACGCGTATTGCTCTGGACGCAACAATCCTCCAGGAATAATCACTTTTGCAGCAACAATTTTCGTTTCTCTGTTTCCTGGAATAATAATTTCCGTATCTGTTGTAAAAACATTCCGTTTCGAATCTCTTACAGCAACCCTTACTTCCGAACCTTTTATGGGCCTGTTGATCTTGCAGGTAAGCACAATAACGATTTCCTGATTATGCGTAAAATTGACTGCGGCGTTTCCTTTTGCATCGAAAGTTTGTGCTTTTATTATGGCAATTTCCCTGTTTTGATCTCCATCTCGGTTTTCATATACTCCTCCACTATCCGATAATCTATCCATATAATGATTTATCACTTGAGCCACTGGACCTATTTTAATAAGTCGACCGTTTTCCAGTAAAAGAGCGCTGTTGCAAAGCTGTGTAATGGCTCCCATCTGATGGCTCACAAACAAGATCGTCCTCCCGCTTTGAGTAGAGACTTCTTCCATTTTTCCAAGACATTTTTTTTGGAATTGAGCGTCACCGACCGCCAGTACTTCATCTATGATCAATATTTCTGGTTCTAAATGAGCTGCGATGGCAAACGCAAGACGAACGTACATTCCTGAAGAATACCGTTTAACAGGAGTATCTAAAAATTTTTCGACTTCTGCAAACGCTACGATTTCATCAAATTTTTCTTTTATTTCGGTGTTTTTCATACCGATAATCGCACCATTCATAAAAATGTTTTCGCGACCCGTAAGCTCCGGATGGAACCCTGTCCCTACTTCCAGTAAACTTGCAACTCTGCCTTTCGTGGAAACCCTGCCTGAGGTAGGTTCGGTAATTCGCGCAAGTACTTTCAACAAGGTTGATTTACCGGCTCCGTTTCTGCCAATAATTCCTATTCGATCACCTTGCTTAACCTCAAAAGAAACATCTTTGAGAGCATAAAAATCCTCACGTGATTTATAATCATTCCGAGATGCTGATCGCCCCGCGACAACAGAAAATGCTTTTTTGCCCAATCTTCTTGCTCTGTTCGTCAACACGTCTCTCAATGCTAAGTATCGTTCTGGAGATTGATGACTCAGGACGTATTTTTTTGATAACTCTTCAACTTTGATAACAGTATTCATACAACACAGGTGTCGCGTTTCAACAGATTATCTCTGTAAACGTTAATAACAGAATTTTAATATTTCTTTTTTCTAATTTTCGTTTAATGATAACAAAATTTGGCTAGACTTTCAAACATATAAAAACTCCGGTACATTCCTGAAAGCCATGTTTATACTCCGCATGTGAGCATTGGCTTAGATGACATCTGCAAATTTTTTTTCTGTCTTTCTGAAGTACACAATACCGATTACAAGAAAAATGGCGATCATTGCTGTTGAAACCAGGAACCCATGCAGAAATAAACTATCCGTTTTCCCAATAATTGCCCAACGAAACCCATCAATCACACCTACCATAGGATTTAAAGAATATAGCATTCTCCACTTTTCCGGTACCACGGAACTGCTGTAACCAACGGGTGAGACGTATAAACCAAATTGAACTAAAAATGGAACAATATATTTAATGTCGCGATATCGTACGTTTAATGCAGCAAGGAAGAGTCCACATCCCATAGCTGCTGCAAAAGCAAGAAAAATAAAAATGGGGAGAAAAAATATTTCCCATCCAGGTACAAATCTATACCACATCATCATAATGACGAGTATAACACCGGAAAGAAGAAAATCAATAAAGTTTGTGATGACAGAACTTGCAGGAATAATAAGCCGGGGGAAATATACTTTTGAAATCAAATTTGTATTTCCAATCAGACTTAGGCTTGCTTCAGAAAACGCGTTGGAAAAAAACTGCCATGGAAGCGTTGCTGCAAAAACCATGATTGCATAAGGAGCCCCACCTTCCGAAGGCAAATTAGCAAGCTTACTAAACACTGTCGTAAATACGACCATAGTCAAAAATGGGCGGAGCAATGCCCAGGTAATTCCAATTACTGTCTGCTTGTATCGGACAAGAATATCGCGCCATGCAAGAAAAAGGAATAGCTCATGATAACGCCAAATATCTTTCCAATAATGTTTTTCGGTTTTCCCTGCTTCGATAATTAAATCGAAATCGTTGTTTAACTGATTTTGCATTGTTATTCCTTTTTAAAACCAAGGGTAAAATTTTAAGGTCACTAACACAAAACAATCTAAGTTATTCATAAGGTTTTTATGATCCGGTATATCCATTGGAAAATATTTTTTTTAGTTGTGTTTTGTTAGTATGGCTTCTTTTCCCCTTTTTGCTAATCTACGCAAAGCTAAAAAAAGTAATCCTCCCCAAACAAGAATGCTTATTAGCGTACTTATTCTTTTTCCAAGAGTAAAAGATTCCGGTTCAAACTTCATTGTAACCGTATGTGTGCCAGGAGGAACAACAACGCCGCGGAATAAATAATCCAATCGGAGAATTTCGGTTTCTTTTCCATCAATAAATGCTTTCCACCCTTTAGGATAGTATGTATCGCTTACAAATAAAAGATTGTTGCCTGTAGCTGTTGCGTGAATCTCCAAATCCTGTGAGCGATAGCTTGTGGTCGTTGCACTTGCTCCTTCTTTTGGCGTTTCAAGTGCTGTCGAAAGATGTTCCGGCACATACGCCATATTGCGGGGATCAAACGATAGTGCAGCAATTTTATTAAGTGTCGTTATGCCATCAGCAACTTCACAGTTGTTCACAAAAAATGCAT
The DNA here is from genome assembly GCA_963790045.1 of Ignavibacteriota bacterium. Classification (GTDB taxonomy): domain Bacteria; phylum Bacteroidota; class Ignavibacteria; order UBA10030; family UBA10030; genus DATKMP01. Next base: position 41,044 of record CAWBMS010000007.1, read on the forward strand.
GAGGGAGCCAGTAGCGAAATGCGTACACATACGTTTCTCCGTCTTTATACACTCGCGTTAGCATAGAACTGGAATCTTCCCGATTAGAAATAAGATATTTGACATTCATCAATTGCCAGACGAGTGGATTTCCCATCCCGGCAACATCGACTATATCTTGATAAATGCGCATCTTGGCGGCGTGATAACCGTATGCATTGTGAAGTTTCCAATAGGCAAGCGTGTTGTCATACACTGGCTGACCATTCACTAATTTCAGCACACGATATTGTGTCGTATCCTGTTGAAGAACATGTTACGTAATTCGGAGTTGCAATCACTTGATTTGCTTCTTGCGGAGTGATCGGATCGTGCGGTTTAGATGCTATTCGCCAAAGATCGAACAAGACAACCACAACAAGGATACTGTACACTGCAATCGATTGTATTTTCCCTTTTTGGTAATAATAAAACACACCAAAGGCAATACCCAACAGGACAAGGGCAATCATAATATCCATAACTACCGTTGAAAAGACAAACTCGAATATCATTTCGATTACTTCTCCGTTCAACTGGCCGTACGAATGTGAGAGTGCTTTACCAACTTCCTGCAAAGGGAAAAATGATTGGTACACGCTTTTGACAACATCTCTTCCCAAAAGAACAACAAGAAACATTCCGGCAAGAGCAATAAAAATATATTTCCATTGTTTTGCCTGTGCCGGATTTATCGCCTTTTTTCCTTCCGGCAAGAAAGATAGTATTCCATACCCTGCAAGGATCGGTGTAAAAAATTGTACGAGCATCAAGATCATCGATGGAATGCGAAACTTGTTAAAGACAGGAACATAGTGGTACATCAGATCATACACCAACGAAAATTCTTTTCCAAAAGAGACCAGCAACGAAAAGGCAATAATTCCACCCATATATTGCACGAACGGTTCATGCCTGTAGCGGTACAAACCGATGAGCGCAAACACGACGGCAATGATGCCCATATATTGCGGGCCATCCACAAATGGCTGCGGCCCCCAGTACAGATTTAATTTTACCAATTGATTTTGTGTTAACGGCCCTTGATAAGGAAGCGGCCCAAATCCGTACCACGATGGAACAAAAAATGTTATCATTTCTCCGGGACTAAAGGACCAATTGGTGGCATAATCATAATCCAGACCGCCTTCAACAGTTTTAGATGGTGAAGTTGGTGAAACGCCTGTAGCTTGAATCGGATTGGAGCCGCGAATAGAATAGGGATTATATTCTAACGTCGAAAAATGTTCCGTTGCCCCCATCAAAAACGCAAGCCCTGTTGCAAGCAACAACGTTACCCCACTTACCAGAACAGTTTTCCAATTTTCTTTTTTTCTTACTGCACGGACGAGAAGGAAGAATATGTAAATTCCCAATGCAAGAAAAATATAGAATAAAAATTGCATGTGCGCCGGATGTAACATCACACGGATAAGCACTGGAAGCAAAAATGCCAGAAAGAGATTAAATTTTTCCCGCAGTTTATCCACAACAAGAAAGAGGTACGGAAACCATGCAAGTACGGCAAGTTTAGTAACATGCCCCATCATAATATACATCGCCATGTATGTTCCGTACATAGCCATTAAAGCAACAAGAACCGCAATAGGTTTACGTTTTATAAACCGATATGAGAAAAAATACATGCCGATTCCGTACACAAGGTAAAAAAGCAAATTGGCACCAGAACTGCCTTCTTTGAAGAAGAGGTATGACAACACAACACGCCCACCTCTTTCCCATACATTGGTGGTAATATCAAAAGATTGCGAAACGGGATACATCAGCGCCGCGTACCCGGGCATGCCGCAAAACAAGTATGGATTCCAAAGCGCCGCAACTCCCTCTTGCTGTACCTCTTTCATAAAGGTATCCCATGCGGGAATCGAATCTGACGATTGATACACTTTGCCTTCAAAGACCATCGCATAAAAGAAAACCAAAATGCTAATATAAATAATTGCAATTGCCGCAAGATGTTGGTATTTGCCCGGAATAAGATCGTGTTCAACAACCGAGTGTTGCGTTGGACTGGTTTGTTTGGTAATTACTTTTGCCATTATAAATTTCGCTCTACAATAATCAACAATACTGTTTCTATCTTCAATCTTTTTGTTTTGGACTGTTAAATTGGCGTGAATGGATCAAATTCCATTTGTGCAACCGAAACGCTAATGCTGTGAGCAAACAACCGATGCCATATTTTACGCTTCGCCTAAAATTGATCGACGATGCTTCCGCAAAGTACTTCGTCGGGCAGCTTATTTCTCCGATCCGAAATCCCGCATAAATTGCCTGCGCTAAAAATTGATTGTCGAAGACAAAGTCGTTGGAGTTGCTTTGCCACGGCAGTGTTTCCAACACTTGCCTCGTGTACGCACGGTATCCGGTATGATACTCGGAAAGTTTTGCACTCATCAATATGTTTTGAACAAGGGTCAGAATACGATTGCTGATGTATTTATACAATGGCATTCCGCCGTGCAACGCGGTTCCACCCAAAATACGTGAAGCAAGAACGACATCATATTCGTTAGACGCAAGAAGGTGCGCTATGGCTCCGATCAATTTCGGAGAATATTGATAATCAGGATGCAGCATGATGACAAAATCTGCTCCGGCTTCTAATGCCGCGTTGTAGCAAGTTTTTTGATTCGCACCATACCCAGAATTTTTCACATGAAGAATCGTTTTGATATTCAATTCCTTTGCCACGGTAAGCGTGTGATCACGGCTCGCATCATCAACAAGGATCACTTCATCCACCAATTCAAACGGGATTTCGCTATACGTTTTCTTCAACGTCTTTTCGGCGTTATATGCCGGCAGCACAATGATGATGCGTTTATTGTTAATCATCAGATCGCTGTTCCGCCTACTTCTTGCCCATTCTGCCGTTCGATCAATTGTTCAATGGCATGCACAAGATGATCCCACGAATACTTTGCTTTTTCTTTTTGAACGGCTTCCGAAAATTTCTGTTCAAGATTTTCTTGATAAAATTTTATTATTGCTTCTGCCAGTGCATGCGGAGATTCCGGTGGGACCGTGAAACCTGCAACACCGTCCGGTACGATTTCAGCCAATCCGCCCACACGAGTCACGATAACCGGCTTGTTAAAATTATAGGCGATCTGCACGATGCCGCTTTGCGTTGCCGAACGATACGGAAGTACGACACAATCTGCTGCTGAAAAATATTCCGCAACGTGATCGTTTGAGATGTACTCTGATACGAACTGCACCACATCATTCAATCCTAATGTTTTTGCTTGCGTTCGGTACGATTGTTCATCATCATAAAATTCACCGACCACAAGCAATTTCATTTTTAATTGAGGAACAACAATCTTCATCGCTTCCAACAAAACATCTAAACCTTTGTAACGACGGACATATCCGAAAAATAATAAGACACGTTCATCGGTGAGATGAAGTCGTTCACGCGCATCTTGCTTGGATATCGAATCACCAAAAATTTCATAAATCGGATGCGCAACTTTTTTATAGTGCGGCTGCGAAACGAGTTTTAATAAATCATGCTCCACCGAATCCGATTGAACGATATATCCATCGACTGCACCAAACGCATATCGGGTAAACAATTTATCGCCGGGGCGGTGCTCATGCGGAAGTACATTATCGCAAATTGCAACGACTTTTGTCGTTCTTCTGAATTTGATGATGCGGCAAATTGTGCCGAAGCAAGGCCCGAAAAATGGCATCCAATATTTAAAGATCACAGCATCTGGATTTCGTTTGCGCAACTGCCACCCAACTCGAATCCAATTGAATGGATTGATAGAATCGATCAAAGATTCTGTCGAAAGGATAATTCCCGGATCACCGGTTTCATTTTGTGTTTTTCCCGGAAACAACATCGCAGGATATTGTCGGCGAAACGTTATCACATCGACGTGATGCTGCGCCTTTTGCATGTGCTTCGCAAGCAGTGCAACATAATGTGCAATGCCGCCGCGCCATGGGTATGCTGTGCCGAGAAGAAGTACGTTCATGATTTCGGAAGCAGGCGTTGAACCGTTTCAACGACACGTTCGGGTGTTAAGTACCTGCATGCAATTGTTGGGACACGTAGGTGAAAAATAACACGAGCATTCAAAATCCGGTTCTAATATTTCTCCCAGCCCGTACAACTCAAATTCATGTTTATTAAAAATATTGTTGAAGAGAACGATTTTTTTATTCAGCCCGATGGTTAAGTGCATCGCCATAGAAACAGCGGTAACAATAAGATCGCAATGGTTCACAAGATTAATGAAACCATTGAGCGGATAGTGGCCAAAATATTTTGCTTTCGTTTTTTTTGCCAACAGGAGATTTTTCTCATGTTCCTGCTCACCGCCAAGGAGAACAACATCATAACCGAGTTTCTTTAAAGTGATTGCAAGTTTTACCCAATGGGGTTCCGGCCAGAGGCGCGAAGTCCACCTGCCGCCGCAGCCGGTATTCAATCCGACAACCTTTTTCCCACTTGCAAACTTCCAATGTTTATCGTTCCAATTGCTAAAGGGCAGCAGGTAACGTTCACCTTCAAAACGGTAACCGGCTATTTCAAAAATTTCTTCGAGATAACTTTTCGTATTGGCTTTGTTGATGTCATCGAACAATCCAGTTTCAAACTTTCGTTGTGCCGGCGCATTCAATGGATGACAGATACCGTTCACGAAATCGTATCCGATTTTTTTCTTCGCGCGAATTTTATTCATCAGCGCGCATGCTTCGCGATCTTTATCTAAATTCATCGCCAGAGCAAACGGCGTTTCTGTTAATGCTATGATAGATTCTATCACAAACGGTAATCGTACATCCACTTCAATAGGAAGAATATCCGGCGTACGTGTCAGCCACCAGATTTTTGCATGAGGATATTCTTTCTTGAGCCGATGCAACAACGGCGTTGTGCGTATCACATCGCCAATAGCTCCCAGTTTGATAATGAGAATGTTCCTATCGGTTGCATCGTAATGCGGGCAGTTCTCACAATGTACGCCCTCTTGCTTGTGCGGTTTGCATGGAACTTCGCCCCGAAAAAAACGGCAATCTATTTTTACATCCATATATTCTTTCTCATTCTATCAGGGCATGAAAGAACGTATTTGCGTTTCAGGATTTGAAAAGAAACAGTACCTGAGGAATACCAATAAATAATGCTGGCATGTGAAAAAGGCGCAGCCGATTTCGCCATTATAAAAGTTCCTCCCGTACCGAATACGTTTGGTCATTGCGTGAAGACCGCGAAATCATCTCGCCCAATAGTCCGATTGAAATAAATTGTACACCGACAATGAGAAACAAAATTCCGACAAGAAACAACGGACGATTGCCAAGCGGAACATCATACAACAATTTTTCTATCATCAACCAACCATCAATCACCAATCCGATGAGCGCCGCGAACAATCCCCATACGCCGAATAAATGCAGCGGGCGGCGAAAATATTTTGCAGTAAACAGTACAGTCACCAAGTCCAAAAAACCGCGATAAAATTTTCCGACAGTGTATTTGGAATGCCCATATTTTCGAGAATGATGTTCGACAGGTTTTTCGCCGACACGAAATCCTGCTTGATGTACAAGAATCGGAATGTATCGATACAAATCGCCGTAGATTATCAATTCTTTTGCTACTTCACTGCGGTACAGTTTCAATCCGCAATTGAGATCATGGATTTTCAACCCTGACATCTTGCTCGCGACTTTATTTGCAGCATGCGAAGGCAGCGTGAAGATCGGCGAATCATGCCGTTTCTTTTTCCATCCGGAAACTAAATCGTATTGATCGCCCATCACGTCCAGCAATCCGGGAATTTCATTGGGATCGTCCTGCAAATCCGCATCCATCGTGACGATAAATTTTCCTGCTGCTTTCTTGAATCCTGCCGAAAGCGCGGCTGCCTTGCCGTAGTTTTTTCGGAAACGAATCACTTTCACTTCCGGGTGCTGTTTGTGCAATTCTGCAAGCACGGCAAACGAACCGTCGGTGCTGCCGTCATCGATAAAAATAACTTCGAAGCTCTTTTCCATCCGCTTCATCACATCGGCGATCTTTTGATATAATTCCCGAAGCGATTCTTCTTCGTCCTTTAACGAAATAATGACAGAAAAAAACGGCGTTTTCGTCTGTGGATTTTTTTTACTCGGTGATGATTTTGCCATAATGTTTTTGATCTATAATAAAGTCAAAGTAACGGAAATTCGAGCCAGATGCAAGATTCATATTTTGAACCTTTATGCGCCCATTTGCTTCAAATTGTATTCTTTTATATTTTATGACAAGCAGTTTTCCCACATCACTAATTACAGGATACCGAGGTATGATACGTGTTGAGCATGTAAGTAAATCGTATAACAAAAAAAAAGTACTGCATATCGAGTCTCTTTCCATTCCCGAACATCAATCATTCGGATTGGTTGGCAATAACGGTGCAGGCAAAACGACATTTTTCCATCTGCTATTGGATTTGATTCAAGCAGATTCTGGTGTCATTACATCGTTTGGAACCGACGTCGCCAAAAGTGAAGACTGGAAACAATATACCGGTTCGTACCTTGATGAAAATTTTCTGATTCCGTTTCTCACGCCGGATGAATATTTTTTGTTCGTAGGAAAAGCGTACAATCTTTCCGCCGAAGAAGTACAAACGCGGGTAAATGAGTATAAAGAGTTTTTCAACGGCGAAGTTCTTGGAGAAACAAAATACATCTGTGATTATTCGCTCGGCAACAAACGCAAAATCGGCATCATCGCTGCGCTGTTGATTCAGCCGAAAGTTCTTATTTTAGATGAGCCGTTCGCCAATCTCGATCCGTCCTCACAGCTTTCGCTGCGGCACATTCTGCAAAACATTCAATCGGCGCGGACAACAACGATGTTGATTTCCAGCCACGATCTGATCCACATTACCAATGTGTGTGATCGCATTGTGCTCATCGAAAACGGTTTGCCGATAAAAGATTTACCGCAAAGCGAAACGATGCTCAAAGAATTAGAAACCTATTTTGCGCCACGGTTATGATTACGTATAAAGATTTTATCTCACATCAGTGGAAAAGTTTTGTGCGCCAGCCCGGCGCCGAGAATGCAATGATTGCTGTTGCACTTCGATTCGTTCTTTTGCTCCTCGGTGGAGTTTATGCTGTCGGCATAGGATGGGCAATCGCCTGCGGAATGAAACAATCGCAGCTGCAAAGTTCACCGTTAACTACGGTAAATAATATTTTCGTGTTTTATCTTTTTGTGGATATTATTTTTCGATTTTTCATTCAAAATATTCCATCAAGAATTATTACGCAATATCGGCTCTTAAATATCCCGAAGAAAAATATTGCCGGCTATTTATTAATCAAATCGCTTTTTTCTGTTCCGACATTTATTGGAATGATGTTGTGGGGATCGTTTTCCATGTTTAGTCATGAAAATAATTTGTTCTGGCTGGTGATGATTTTCACATTGCTCTTGATCAATTCGTTCCTGATGATTCTTCTTAAAAGTTCTTTTGAAACCGGCATCAAAGGAATTCTTCTCACTCTTGCCATTGGCGGAGGTTTTGTCGCTGCAGAATATTTCGGATATTTTTCATTCGGCAAAATTGTTGGAACATGTTTACAAAACGCACTTCAGCGGCCGTTGTGGATATTGCTTCCCATATTCATTCTCTGTGTCTTGATGATTTTTACTTCGCGGGCAATTCTTGCATCGATGTATCGAGAAACCACTGCGCGACAATCGCGTTTTTCATCTACCAAACAAACTACAATATCATATTACTCGTTCGAGTGGAAACAGTTCTCGAGAAATAAACGGTTTCGTACACAATTATTTATGTTCTTCTTTTTTATTCCAGCATTGTTTAATTCTCTCTTTACTGCACCCGACAAGGGCTTGTATGGAACTATTATGCCTATCTTTTTCCTTTCATTCACTTTGATGTTTCCTTTTCTTGCTTGGATGCAATTTGTCTTTTCTCGTGAAAGTGTCTTCTTTGATAAGTTATCGACAACTCCATATTCTTGGAAATCATATCTATTACGAATGAGGGTTGTAAGCACAGCCATGGTTCTTATTTTATTTTTTCTATTGATACTTTCTCTTTTATTTTCAAAACCACAGATTCTTCCATGGATACTTTGTTTCGGAGTATTTCATATCGGCATTTCTTCTTTTATTTTCCTGTATCGTTCTACATATAATTCATCTCGGTATGACAATAATTCTTCGCCATGGATGAATTATGCTGGAGTCTCGTATGCACCATGGTACATTGAAACGGGAATCGGAATTTTTATGTTTATTGTTCCCTTAATTGCGTTCCTCTTCAGCCATTTTATTTCTGTTCTCTTTGCACAATCGATTTTCTTTTTAGCGGGCTTTATAGGAATCATATTTTATCGTCAAGGTATCGATTTTGTGTACCGCGCTTTTCTCAAACGCCGTTATACGATGATGGAAGGTTTTCGGAAGAGTAATTGATGATTATGTACAAAGATGTATTATCCAACGAATGGAAAAGCTTCACGCGGCGTCCTGATGCCGGTAATGCGATTGTAACAAATGTAATATATTTGTTTTTATATCTTTTTCTCGGATCGATTCTTGCCTTTATCGGATACTTCCTTCCATTGGTACTGAAACAAACGCAACCGCTGTTGTCTCCGCTTACCGCTGCGAACCATTTAATAGCATCGTATCTTTGTATCGATTTGATGATGCGATTTTTTTTGAAAAACCTTCCAACAGGAATAATCCAGTCATATTTTCTGTTAAATGTTCGGAAACAATTCATTGCACATTATGTAATACTGAAATCGCTTTTTTCTCTTCTGACCTTTGCCGGTTTCATTCTCTGGGGTGCATTTTCCATTTCATGCCATGATGCCGGCATTCTCTGGTTTCTGCTCATAGCGTTGCTGCTGCTGATCAATTCCTTTGTGATAACGTTGTTGAAAAGTTTTGTGAAAATCGGCATCAAAGAAATTTTTATTGTCATTGCATTCATCGGATGTCTTGCTGCGGCACAATATCTCGGATATTTATCGATCGGTACAATAATCAGTGTTTTATTGAATCATGCTCTTCAGCAGCCACTTTATTTTCTCATTCCCATCGGAATTCTTGCCGCGTTGATTTTTATAACATCGCGAACAATTATAAAACTCATCAATCGCGAGACAACGACGGGACAAAAACGAATATTGAAATCCCGTCAACCGACCATAACATTATTTTCGTTCGAGTGGAAACAGTTTTGGAGAAACAAACAAACTCGTACCAGAGTATTTGTAATCACCGGAGGTGGATTGTACTTCATGATAACGGCATTGAGAAATATTGATGCACGATTGATTGTGCAGACAAGTCAAATCATGGCGTTATCAATATTTACAATGTTTGTCAGTATAAATTTTTTGGGCGCTGCATTTTCTCTTGTAAGTACATTCTTCGATAAACTTTCGACCATTCCATTTTCATGGAAATCGTTTTTAATAAGAAAAATATTTTTGAGCGCGTTAGTATTAATTCCCTTTTTTATCATTTCTCTTGCCATGGGAATTCTCCTTTCGAATTTTAGAGTACTTATTTGGATTATCACATTTATAATTTTTCACTTGGGTGTTTCATATCATTTTGCTTTATATCAATCGACCTATAATGTGATTCGAAATGATGGAGAATCGAGTTCGTTAAAGAATAGACCAGACAAATCATACACACCGTGGTACATTGGTGGAGGGATGATTGCATACATGGTTTTGGTGCCGGCTGTTGCGATTCTTTTAAACTATTTTCTTTCCACTCTTGCCGCGCAAATCATTTTCTTTTCCATCGGCGTACTGGGACTGTTTTTCATGCGTCATACTATTGAATTTACATATCGCGCATTTCTCAAACGCCGTTATACGATGATGGAAGGTTTTCGGAAAAGTGTGTAACGCAAACGAACGTCTTTGAACTTCCCGCCATCATTCGGTATATTAAAGAAAGAATGATGCCGATGCTCAAACCAAAAAAATCGCTTGGACAAAATTTTTTGCAGGATGAAAACATCCTGCGGAAAATTACTGCCGCACTGCAATTACAATCTGGTGATGTTGTGTTTGAAATCGGCCCCGGCGAAGGCGCATTGACCAAACATCTTCTTGCTCAACCGATTACGCTTCTTGCTGCCGAAATCGATGACCGCGCCATTGCATTGCTTCGGGATTCATTCGGAAATCGATTGGAGTTGCTGCATCAGGATGTTCTTTCGATCAACTTTGAAGAGCTTTATCGTCGATTTCAAAAGCCGATTCGTGTTGTCGGCAATATTCCGTATTATCTCACCAGCGATATTTTAATCAAATTATTTGATCAACATGCATTTATTCAAGATGCTATATTGATGGTGCAGTGGGAAGTTGCTCAGCGCCTCCATGCCAAGCCGCATACCAAAGAATACGGTATTCTAACAGTGTATGCAAATTATTATTCATCGTGCGAAGTCTTGTTCAAAGTCTCGCGCAATGTGTTTTTTCCAAAACCGAATGTGGATTCGGCAGTCATACGATTGAATTTTAAACAAAGTGCGATGCCATGCACCGACCATGTTTTTCGAAATGTTGTGCGTTCAACGTTCGGCAAGCGGCGAAAAACTTTACACAACGGGTTAAAGTATATGGGAATAGACAACGCACAGTTAAACACGCTTCCGTTTGATTTAACAAAACGCCCTGAAGAATTAAGCGTTTCAGATTTTATTTCTTTAACAACAGCCATCGAAGCACTTCCTCCGAAAGTAGTATGACAATTAAAAGATATTGTTCTGTTCTGTCTCCCGTTGATGGTATTTCCATCCTCTTCGTAGGATGGCTTACAGCACTCAACCTGATTTTTTTTGGACGTGTTCCTTATGGAATAGCAATTATTGGTGTCAATATTGTTGCCGTCGGTTTTATTTTTTCACTTGCCCATTTCGCAGAGACACGAAAAACAAAACTGCTGATCGGTTTGCACCGTTGGTATGCATACCTGTTTGTCTTGTTTATCTTCAAAGAAATTTATCTGATGCTTCGACCGATTCATCCGACAGATTACGATCGGCTGCTGATTTCCATCGATCATTGGATGTTTGGCGTCAATCCCACACAATGGGCGGCACAATTTGCAAACCCTGTCCTCACAGAGATTTTCCAGATTGCCTATTTTTCGTATTACATTCTTTTCATCATGCTCGGCATCGAAATCTATAGACGCCTTCCGCTTGCCGAGTTTGATCGCAGTGCATTCTTTATCGTGTACGGGTTTTATCTTTCTTATCTCGGATATTTTTTACTGCCGGCAGTCGGCCCGCGTTTTACGCTTCATAATTTTTATGCGATCAATCAAGAACTCCCCGGTTTATTCTTTACGCCGTGGATGCGCGATTTTGTGAATGCCGGCGAATCGATTTCATTCAACACACCAAACGCCCTTGCACTTGTGCAACGCGATGTTTTTCCCAGCGGCCACACCGAATTGACGTTGATCGTTCTTTATCTCAATCATCATTACAAACTAAAACTCCGATGGCTTGCAACAGTTCTTGGAACACTCCTAATCATCTCTACAATTTATCTGCGTTATCATTACGCCATCGACTTGATTGGAGGAATTCTTTTCTTTTTCTTCGCCATCTGGAGCGGCAAAAAAATTCAATCGTGGTGGGAACATCAAACACAACCATGGCATACAAACGAAAGCAGCCATCTTGCACCTCAATCAATTTTCCGATAAGTTACTTTTAAGAGATTGATACGATAGCGATGACTGACGAACAAATTTTATCGGAATTAGAAGAACTTGCTGATGCGTGCAGCATTGCGGTGCGCTATGAGAAAGGCGATTTTGAAGGCGGGTTTTGCGTATTGAAAGCAGAACGCATGATCGTCATCAACAAGCGGCTGATGGCAGCACGCCGCGCGTCGGTATTGGCGCAGGGACTTGCCGAAGTCGGCATTGACGATATGTATTTGAAACCCGCCGTGCGTGAATACATCGAAGACGAACTGGCAAAAGTTGCCAAGGCATAAATCGTTTCGTTTTTTTCCTGCCGCTTCTGGATTTTGAATACCGAAATGTAGATATTGAAGGAGCCGCCGCTTTGAAAAAGAATGGCGAGACAACGGACATTCTTGAGGAGAACACCATGCGCATTTTCATTATCAACGGGCCCAATTTAGACATTCTCGGAAAACGCGAACCGGAAATTTACGGCACCGCAACGTTATGGGATATTGAAACGATGTTGAAAGAAAAATTTCCCGACGTCAAGTTTGAATTTTATCAATCCAACCATGAAGGCGAGATCGTCACCATCTTGCACAAAGCATTGGATAATTTTGTCGGCGGTGTTGTCCTGAACGCAGCGGCCTTCACGCATTATTCGTACGCCATTCGCGATGCTGTTGCCGCGCTTAAAGTGCCGGTCATCGAAGTGCATCTTTCCAACGTTCATGCGCGCGAAGAATTCCGCCGGAACTCCGTTATCGCTCCTGCATGCAAAGGCGTCATTGCAGGATTCGGTATTCAAAGTTATGTGCTCGCTGTGAGTGCGCTGATAGAAACGAAATAGCACATTATGATTTCAGCCGTCATTTTTGATTTGGATAATACGCTCGTCGATTTTATGCTGATGAAAAAGCAGGCAGTCGATGCAGCGATCCATGCGATGCAGGATGCGGGCTTGATGCTTTCGTATGAAGAAATCCAATTGCGCATCGATGAAATTTACAAAGAACGCGGAATCGAATTTCAGAGCGTCTTCGATGAATTATTGTACCGCGAGTTCAGCAAGATCGATTATAAAATTCTTTCTGCAGGCATTATTGCGTATCGCCGCGCGAGAGAAGCTGCGCTCGTTCCGTATCCGCATGTGATGATGACGCTGATCGAACTTTCCAAACTGCAATTAAAACTCGGCGTTGTCTCCGATGCTCCGGCACGTGAAGCATGGTTACGGTTGTGCTATCTCAACTTCCATCATCTCTTCGATGCCGTGGTGACGTTTGAAGACACCGGCAAGCGTAAACCGCATCCGGATCCGTTCAAAAAAATTCTAAAAAAATTAAATATCAAGCCGGCGGAATCGTTAATGATCGGCGATTGGCATGAGCGCGATGTTGTCGGCGCGGCGCAGGTAGGAATGAAAACCGTCTTTGCGCGGTACGGCGACACCAAAGGCACAACCGAATCACATGCCGATTACGATATCAACGATATTTCGCAGCTCATTGCAATCGTGAAAAAGGAAAACGGATGGTCGTAACCAAAGGCAATATTGTCGGCATCGGTGTGGATGTGGTGGATGTGGCACGCATGAAAGATGTGCTGGAAAAGCAGGGCGATTTTTTTTATCGCAAGGTATTCAGCGACATGGAAATGACGTACTGCAAAACACGAAAGAAGCCGTACATTCATTTCGCCGCACGATTTGCCGCCAAAGAAGCTGTAGCAAAAGCCATGCGCACCGGCTGGAGCGGCGCATTCCGCTGGAAAGATATTGAAGTGGTGAACGATTCTTCCGGCGCTCCGCATATTTTACTGTGCCGCGAAGTTTCCAAAGCACTGGAAAAATGCAACGTGCATCTTTCCATTTCCCACACCGACACCACGGTTGTTGCATTTGTGGTGTTAGAAGGAAAATAATTTTACGCCATCATTTAAAACCTTTTCTTTGTGAAACATTTTCTCCTCCTTGCATTTTTCCTTTCGTCATTGTTAACCGCACAGCAGCAACGTGATTCTGCTTTCTATCACGGTTCACGCCATGAAAAAATTATTGCATTGACCTTCGATGCATGCCCTTCATCCACACACGGCGGATTCGATAAACAGATTGTCCAGACGCTGATCGATTCCAATGTTTCTGCAACGTTTTTCCTCAGCGGCCGCTGGGTCTTCAAACATCCAAACGACGCACGATGGCTCGCTTCGGATTCGTTGTTTGAGCTCGGCAATCACAGCTATTCGCATCCACACATGACGAAATTATCACGGGAGAACATTGTGGACGAACTTTCTAAAACACAGAAGATTATTTTTCAAACCACCGGCATTACGCCGGCATTGTTTCGTCCGCCGTACGTGGAAATGAATACATCGCTGATCGATATTGCCGACAGTTTAAAATTACACGTGGTCATGTATGATCTTGCTTCCGGCGATCCCGATACAAATATTACAGCTCAAGCAATGATTCGCTACGTCGTTTCATCGGCAAAGAACGGTTCGATCATTGTGATGCATGTAAACGGCCGCGGCTGGCATACGGCTGAAGCGTTACCGTCTGTCATTGCCGGATTGAAGAAGCGCGGATTTCGATTTGTAAAAGTAAGCGAGCTGTTACGGCGGCGAATGCTGTAGTCATTATGTTTTCCGAATCAAAACAAACGTAAGATCGTCGCGCAACTCGATGCCGTTTCGATACAACGTTACATCATTCAATAATCGCTGCTTTAATTTTTCCAACGGCTCTTCCGCAAACGTTTTGAAAAATCTTGCGAGCCGATCCTGTCCATATTCTTTTCCGTTTCTATCGACAGCTTCCGTAATGCCGTCGGAATAAAACACCAACAAATCTCCTGATTGCATTTTGCAGGAATGCACTTCCAGCGCGCGCTCAAATTCCTGTTTGCCGGTTCCATTGGCACACGCCATTAAACCGACCGCCATACCGTTGGGTTTAAGCCATTCGGTCGTCTGCGATTCTTTTTTCCATAACAGCGCAGGCAAATGCCCGGCACGGCAGAGTTCAACATCGCCGGAAGGAAAAAGTTTTGCCATCGCCAGCGTCAGAAAATAATTTTTCTTCACCTCGCTGCAAATATGCTGATTCAATTTGACTAACAGTGTTTTGATATTGGAACATTCCTGCACAAACAAATGCAGCGCAGTTTGCGCTTTGACGACATACAAGGCGGAGGAAATTCCTTTTCCCGAGACATCGCCGACGACGACCAGTGTTTCGCCGGTTGGAAGAGAAAGAATGTCGTGGTAATCGCCGCCGATTTCTCGCGCCGGTTCGCTGTATGTAATGAATTCATATCCCGGAGCAGAAGTCGCAGTTTGTGGCTGCAATCCTTCTTGGATCTCGCGTGCTACGGCAAGCTCATCTTTCGTCATCAACTTATCGGCAACTTCCAACGCCAGTAAAAAATTGATGATGAAAAACGCGTACAGCGACGACTCGACCTTTCCTTCAAAGAGCGCGATAAAGAAAAATACAATGGCGATGGCGTATAAAAATCGGCGTGCCGGCGTAAGTTTCATCATAAAGGCAACGAAGAAATTCCAGATAAATTTTACCGCACGATGAATGGGGCGTTTTTCGCCTTCCATCGATTTCATGTTTCGCGTGTAGAATTCGTACATTCCCCGCGTATCGTTACCAAACAATTTGTCGAATTCCTGCCGCGTAAGATCGCGCGTAAGAATTTCATGAAGCGTATGAACAAGGTTTTGTTTTCGTGCAGCCATCGTATTATTTTTTGGTGCTTTCTAAAAGATACTACGCATGAAAAACGAAAAAGTTCAGTCTATTCATTGTCTTTTGTCGGGCGATTATTTATAAATTGCGATAGATCGTATCCTTTATCCGATAATTCTTTTCGATGTGCGGATAAAAATTCTATAATGGTTTCGCTGGATACCGCCTGCATTACACCGTATTCAATATCATTCCGCCGTTCCACATAGACATCGCCGGAATACGGAACTTGTGTATCCAATTCTAAATGCTCGCCATCGCGCTCCGGTGTAAGATACGAAACAGTACGCCCCGGCACTAACCGGACGATACCGACCAATTCAAAATTCGGAACACCATCTCGGATTGCCAGCACAATGCCGCCGCTAAACCCACCGCTGAAAACTGCATCGGCATAAAACGATCCGTTTTTTTCTTTATTCGGATTGCTGACAATGCCTTTTGTTACAATTTCATGTCCCGATGGATATCCCAGCAAATAAATGAATGAACCCCACTGTAATTCTTTTGCGTAGCCAACCGGATACGAAAACGTTGAGTAGCCGAACGGAAGATCGGTTTTATAAATTTTCCCGAGCAGCGCGACATCGTTCGCATTATCTTTCGCAAGAATTTCCATATCGACAGCGCCTTCCACACCGGCAACATAATTCGATTGCTGCTGCTTCACGGCGAACGAATGAATGTACGGTGTCGGTTTTTTATCAGCACCTGTATAATATGTGAAAATCGTATCGGGAAAATCGACAATATGAGCGCACGTTAACAACGCAAGGTGTTTATCACGATACGTCACCATCACCGCGCTGCCGGACGACGTTCGTGTGAAATAAACAAATCGAGACGCTAAATCCGATGTGAATAAAGAGTTCATCTCATGGCGCGTCACCCGCCGATCCTGCGGAAATTCCAAACTGCGATAGTATGCAATGCACGTAATCATTTTGACGGTCGAAGCAATTTCTTCCAACTGTTTTGAACAATCGCGGTACGGAAATTCCGAATCGTATTTATGATCGAGCAGCATCGGATAGACTTCTCGATAGACGGGCGTGGAACAGGATGCAAGAACGAGCATTACTCCTGCTAACGGTATAACCAAGGATGATAACTTCATGCAATTTCCCTCTCTGAAGAAATATGCGAAGCGTTTGTTAGAAGATGATGAATGGAATATGCAGCAATGCAAAAATCGAATATTTGATAACCGTTGCTCTTCTCGTCGCGGGCGAAAGAAATCCAAAATAAATTCCTTTTGCGACTGTATTGCTCAACATAGCAAGCATCACTGCGGCAATAAATGTATGCGTAAAGGTCGGCGAACCTTGTGTAAGAGAAAGAATGAACGGCACAACGTCGGCAATACCAACGATGGAGGCAAGGCCCAAAATTCCATTATCACCGACTGACGTTTTTACCATACTGGTGATGACGGAAAGCAACATGAACAACAATGCAAATCCGACAGCGGGACGAATTTCAAATGGATTGGAAAGTTCTGGTGTTTCATCCTCGGTCGCTGGCTGTTCTTTATGAATATTGAATGAAAGAATGGCTCCGATGATTGCCAGCGCAAGAAACCGGTACCACAACTCCGTCATAAAAAATGGATTGATGAGCCAGATCAAAACCCAAACGCGGAAATACATGACGCTGCTGGCGAGTAATGTTGCTTGCAAAGCGCTTTCGGCACGGTTGGGATTGTTTCGCGCAAGACGTCCAACCGACAAAGTAACAGCCGTACTGGACACAATGCCGCCAAAGATACCAAATATCCATAACCCGCGCTTTGCACCGAATTTTTTCTCTAACAAATATCCGACAAATCCCAAGGTGGAAACAATGATCACAATTTTCCACACATTCACCGGATTAATATGAAACGGCGTATAGTCTTGATTGGGAAGTACCGGTAAAATAATAACGGTGATAAGTAAAAATTTGATCGTCGCTAAAAATTCTACTTTGCTTAATCGTTCCACATACGATTCAAGCATGGCTTTTTCGGAAAGTAAAATTGTGTTCACAATTCCCAACGCTAAAGCAATCCATACGTCCGTCAGCATTGCGAGGGCACCGGTAACAAATGTAAGAAGCGCAGAAAATTCAGAGGTAGAACCGAAACGATCGTTGCGAATCTTTGCGATGTACGCAATACCCGTAAGCGATGCAACAGCAATCAAACCGATGGGCAGCATAAATGTCGCTCCGGTTTTGAATAACAACGCGCATCCGAACCCAAACATGCTGATGATAGGATGTGTGCGCACACCGCCGAACACTAATGTCCGATCGACCTTTGTGCTTTCGCGTTCCAGCCCGACTAAAAATCCCAGAGCAAGCGCAATTGCAAACCGCAATTGGGTCGTCCACTCGATGACGCCGAAATCCATGCGTGTCTCCTTTTCTAACTGCTGATGGCAGCCGAAACTTCTGTCAAGGGAAAAACTCTCCCCAGTTCATGTGGATCCATTTCCACAATGAAGCCGCGTTTGCCGCCATTAATGTAAATTTTTGGTAGCTCCAATATAGTTTTTTCCACATACAGAGGCAATGGGTGCCGTGTTCCGAACGGGCTGGTGCCGCCGAATTGATAACCGGTGTGTTTTGTTGCTGTGTTTGCATCACACGGTGTAATTTGTTTCACGTTCAGCAGCCGCGCAAGTTGTTTGGTGGAAACTTCTCTGTCGCCATGCATCAACACTATCAGCGGCTGTTTTGTCTCTGTTTCGAAGATCAATGTTTTAACGACCATGTGTTCCGAAACATGATATTCTTCAGAAAATTGATGCGTCCCGCCGTGTTCTTCGTACCGGTACACAAACGGCTTGAACGTCATGTTGTGTTCGCGCATAAACCGTACGGCTGTGGTGATCGGATATTCTTCTTTTGCCATCGGCTACACTTTCTTCATTTCCCAAACGGTTCCAAGTTTGGAAGGACAATGAATGCGGTACACATTCGGATTGTCTTTTTCCCATGAAGGAAATCCCTGCACCACACGCCACGTGTACAAATCCAGTACGTGCAGCAGTGCAAAGCAGGCTTCGTTTGGGCGCTCATATGGTGTTTTGTATTGAAACGTATCGCCAAGCTGATGGTTGCACTTGCCGCATTTCTCGGTCATTGTAATTTCGATCGGCCCTGCATCTTTCCATTTCAATCGATATTCTTCTTCTGTCATATAATTGTCCTTTCCGTCTTCCATCGTAATGTACAAGAATTGAGGAGAGAGTAAAGAGGGCTCTATCAGCGATTTTCTCCGACGGGACAGTGCACTCTTTTCTTATCGGAAAACGATGAAACATTCTGC
Organism: Ignavibacteriota bacterium; assembly: GCA_963790045.1. Taxonomy (GTDB): domain Bacteria; phylum Bacteroidota; class Ignavibacteria; order UBA10030; family UBA10030; genus DATKMP01. Next base: position 59,896 of record CAWBMS010000007.1, read on the forward strand.
CGGAATTTTTCCGGACAAATCCCGACAGAATGCGCAACAGATAGGATTCTTACGCGACAATCATCGTGGTGGAATAATGCACCGCGTTGCCTGCTTCATTCAGCGTCAGCAAAGCATAGAGCGTTTTATCAACCGTATATTTCGGAAACACCAATGCTTCCTGATTACTCAGTGCCGCGGCAAATGTCAGCGGTGCATCCAATTTAAGCGCTTGTGCTGCAGATACCAACGGCAGGACATAGTAATCGGGAATGGAATTTTCCGACGGTTTGCTCAGCGAAAGAATTGCCACCAACTGAATCGTTTTTTCCACATTCAGATCGATGCCCGCATCTGTACCGATGGGCTGGGTCACAACTTGAATGCCGGAGGAAGAGACTGCCGCACTTGTTATTCCCACACCGAAACCAAACAGCGGAGTCAACCGTGTTTGATCGGAAATGGAATCTGGTGAGACACTCTCATAATCATCCGAGATAATTTGATTGAACGGGGTATTCCCTGCCGAAGCATTGGCAAGCCAGACATCTTTCAACGGATCGATCCCTATCAACACTGCGGCCAATTTTGCAGAGAACTTGAATTTTAAGCGTCGATTGACGGATTCGTCATCATCAGGAGCATTGATCGTTCCCGGACGCACAGAGACGATTTCTTTTCCATCACGCTGACGGAATGCCAGGTCACCGACAGAACCGCGAAGTTTGCCGATGACGGATTTATTTACTTGTGCCATGATTTTATCCTTTATTGTTTGTGAGCAGTTATTTGTTCATCGTTATTCGTTATTGGTTCCATAGGCGGAGAACGGCCGGCATTACCGAGAATATATTCCCTTCTGTATGAATGTACTATGCAACAACTATAAATCATGTATGGAACGAGTATGAAACAACTATAGATTATACCCAGGTGAACCGAAGGTGCAGTATGAAGTATATATGGAAGTACTATGAATTGAAGAATACTGAAGACAGCATACCGGAGACAGAATGATGCCGAACAACAAGTACATGATAACCGGTGGAAGAATACATTTTTCATATTTTGTGTTTTCGTTTCGTTATAGAATAATACTCTTGATGAGGGGAATTTTTCCACCAAGGACATCGGCGAGAAATCCATGGAGAATGTGTAAAAAGTCAAATAACAGCGATAGTCGAGGCCTTCCGCCAAACAAACGGCGGACAAGTTAGTCCTCGCTTTTAATCTGGAAACGAAACCTGAAGGTTTCGACTACCGTACTTTTTAGGGTTTTAACACAGTCTCCATGCTGTTACCCGGAGCACGCTCTGTGATGGACAGCAATGAGCAGATGGAAAAATTGCATTCTTTAGGAGTATATACGTAGAGCGGATATCAGAACCGAACATCGGAGGAGCTTGGCAGACTATGGAAAACGACGAGGGACAGTTTATGTTCGATGCGATCCAGCAACACAAGAATCAGTACCCGAAGCTGGGTGGAATTTGCACGGAAGAGATTACAGATTTGCGGCAACATTCAACTTCAACGGCTCTATGCACCGGAGGATATTGTGCATGAATCATTCGTGAAGTTCATCACGGGCAAACGACGTTGGGACCATACAAAATATCCCGATTTCTCTCTTTATTTTTGCTTGCTGATCAAAAGCCACATCGACAACCTCTGCGGTAAAGAGCAGCACTGCATCAAGCAGAGTGAAGAATTTTTTGAGCGATGCGTCGATGCATGTGAAGAGTTTTCACCTACTACTTACCTACTCGAAGATCAGAACGATTCTTTCCTCGAGCGATGTGTCCACCAACTTGAAACAGATATCTTTCTTGTGCTTATTTTCTTAGACATGACTGACGGGATGAGGAATAAAGAAATCTCGAAAGAAATTCACCAAAGTGTTCCCTACGTTGAAAATGCCAAGAAGCGCATCCAGCGGAAATTGCATCCGCTGTTTGAGGAATTTTATGAGAAGAAGATCGAGTTGAGGGTGTGAAAATTTAGAAGGTAGAAGGGAAATGGTGGATGGTCATTCGTTCGTTGTTATTCGTTCATGGTTATAAGACAGATAGGACGATATAGGACAGATGAATGAAGAATGATACATAGCTTTGATTCTTCTTTGATGAAATGAAGTGGTTTCTATGTTCCTGTTGTTAAAGACCAATGCGGAGGTCAGACAGCCAATTTTCTTTTGCTCGTCCAAAAGAAAAATAGGCAAAAAGAAAAGGACGGCGAAATCGAAAATGGGGACTCAATGTTGATCTGGAGATTTGTTTTACAGCACCATGAAGTATTTGATCGTGTGTGATTGCTTCAAACAATGATTCCTCCTGCCGGGCTCGATAGCTGCGATCGATTTCGCACAACAAGAGGTATTGGGATATCCTTGATTTTTTATGTCTTTTTTTAAGATCATTTATGTAATTGCGAATGATCTTATAGTGTTATGGCGGGTATTGCCTCTTTTTCTTTCCATAGTGAGAGCTACTAAAAGGGATTACCGAGAGCAATAGAAAAACAGCAAGATTTATTGCATCCCAATATAGGAATAATTATATTTCGGGCGAGCGCTCTACGGGGCTCAGACAGGTTTTTTAAAAAGAAAATATTTTTACATAGAGGTGTGGCATGGGTGCAGTTCTATGGATGGGAAAAGAAAACGTTCGGGAAGAACTACGGTGAGGTATGGGTGCTGATAACTATACAAGGTACGATTCCTTATTAATAAAAAAGTATTGTGCTTTACATAATGCATTGTTCTTTTCTCTTGATTCCCGCAATCTTCTTCGAAGTTGCGGGATAAAATCCAAGAACTCCACTATCGGCGGGCAAGCCCACCCAATAGACGGCGGGCAAGCAAACGGTCAAGACTGAAAAATATTTGCCGTGAAAATATTTTAAGGTCAAATGGAACTGGACTGGAAGAATAGGACTGATAGGATAATATAAGACACATGAATGGCAGCCAGTTAAAAGTTATTTGTTGTTGGTGAATGGTTTACAGGCAAGACGGTGTAAGATTTTCGTGACGAGAAGATTGAGACTTAAATGATTGATGGCTCTAAAATAGCAATCCCGGCTTGCGCCAGGACTACTACAAATATTGTTACACCGGATAGAAATAAAAAAGCACCACAGAAGTTTGCGGTGCTCAAGAGCAAATCGCTCTTCGGCTTATAGCCTTGTTGTGATTTGCGTTTGCAATATAGGATGAATAATTGAAAAGGGCAAGATATGGCAACAAAAATTCTTGGATTAGATTTAGGCACCAATTCTATTGGATGGTCAATACGCGATACCGAAGCCATTGATGATAACCAAATTGCAAAGTATGGTGTAACTGTATTTAAAAAAGGTGTTGGCGATGGAAAATCAGGCGAGTATTCCCTTGCTGCTGAACGAAGAAAGAACAGAGGTAAACGAAGACTCTATAATGCAAAACGATATAGAAAATGGGCATTACTAAAAATATTAATTGACAACGGAATGTGCCCATTAACGCAAGAAGAATTAAGATTATGGAGTACTGGCAATTGGCAAATTGTTGATGGAAAGAATAAAAATCTTGGAAGGGTTTATCCAATAAGCAATATACCATTCCAAGAATGGTTAGCATTTGATCCAATTTACTTTGGAGAAAAAGGTACTTCAGCAAATGGTAACGCGATACGAAAAAACCCATACGACGTTCGTTGTGAGTTGATTGATAAATTTATAGAAAACGAAGAGGAACGAAATTATAAAATCGGAAGAGCACTATACCATTTAGTTCAACGGAGAGGTTTTAAATCAAACCGAAAAGGTGGTAAATCAACTTATGCAGAAAATGGAACTTTAAACAAATTAAAAACCGAGAATCCTGATTTTCAAATTACGGTACTTGCAAAAGAAAAAATAGACAAAGGCGAACGGTTTAGAGCCAGCGGAGTTATTCAACGCAAATATTTCGAGGATGAATTTAACGCTATTTGCCAAAAACAAAAGATTAGTGAAGACCTGAAGAATAAACTTTATAAAGCTATTTACTTTGTCCGTCCTCTCGGGACACAAAAAGGATTGGTTGGGACTTGCACTCTCGAGAAAGGAAAACCGCGTATTCCCATTAGCCATCCTAAGTTTGAAGAATTTCGCGCACTTCAACTTATCAACAATATTCAATGGCGTGAAACGGGAACACGGAAGTTTATTCCCATATCGATACAACTTAAGAAAAAGATATTTGAAGATTTATTCTTTAAAACGGTCGAGCGCGGAATAAATAAAGGTCAAGTATCGACGAGAAGTTACTTCCCTTTTGAAGACATTGTACAGCAATACTCAGAGAATCATCGATACGAATTTAATTATGCAAAGTATAACACCAGAAAGCTCAGAGAAGAAGGAAAATATGAATTACTTAAAAACCCCAGTGTCTCAACCTGCCCCATAACAGCCGGATTGATGAATGTGTTTTCTGAAACGTGGAAAGACCGATTCATTTTGAATGATAACAATATCGGTATCAATTGGGATGGTTTAATGCTTGTATATACCGTAAAGTACAGGTACAAAAACAAGGTAAAGATGCTGTACCTCCATGCGGATGAACTCTGGCATCTCCTTTTCGATTATTTACAAACAAAAGACAATCCAGAAGGACTTAAAGACTTTTGTGCTTCGGTATTTGAATGGAAGGATGAAAAAAGGATCGATCAATTCATCGACATTGGCATACAACAAGGATACGGTTCACTCAGTTACAATGCGATCTCGAAGATTCTCCCCTTTTTACGGCAGGGATATATTTATTCGACTGCGGTTCTTTATGCAAACCTGAAATACGTATTAGGAGATAAATACGAACAATATCATGAACAGGCATACAACGTCATTACAGTGTTAAAAGATGACATTGATAAAAAGAAAGAAACGCTTATTCTTGTGAACGGTTTAATCCAGCAACGTTTTGTAGAATTCGACGAAACGAAGTCACAAAAATTATTTGATACAAAGATTGAGCAAGTTCATAATGATATTCTTGATTACCTCAAAAAATCGTTTGGTGAAGATGAATGGCAAAAGGCACCTTCAGCAGAAAAAAATTCTTATACAAAAGCTGTTACAGAGCCGTATCTTAGATTTCTTGAAGGAACACAAGCTGATGAAGAAAAGGCATCTTTAAAACCAACAAAAGAAATCAAGAGAGATTATTATAAGCTTCCACAACTCAATGAAGAAATAAAGCGACGACTCAAAGAAGAATTTCACATTCCTGATGCAAAGATTCAACGGCTTTATCATCATTCCGACATAGAAATGTACAACCCGAATTCTGTAACAGAAAAAGAAGTTCTTCTTCAGGAAGAAACAAAGACTGTTAAACAATTAGGAAGCCCTCAACCGCCTTCCAAGGGATGGAAAAATCCGATGGCGATGCGAACGATGTATGAACTAAGAAAGCTTCTTAATTATTTGTTACAGATCGGGGAGATTGATCCAGAGACAAAGATCGTTATTGAGATGGCAAGAGAACTTAATGACGCCAATAGACGATGGGCAATTGAAACCTACCAACATTACCGAGAAGAAGAAAATAAAGAATTTGCCAAAGCTATTTATGGTGTAGCAAAAGATAAATACTCCAATATTGATGAGCACAATATAGAAAACATTAATCAAGTTCGTTTGTGGTGGGAGCAGATACCTAACAGCGAAGAAATATATAAGGATATAAAAGCATTAAAGGATGATGTAGAAAAATACAAGTTATGGAAGCACCAAGAATGCCAATGCATTTATACAGGAAAAATGATTAGCATTACCGATTTGTTCGATGGCACAGCAACAAATATAGACCATACCTTGCCAATAAGTGATTCTTTTGATGATTCACTTTCAAACAGAACTGTCATTGATGCTTATTACAATCAACACATTAAGAAAGATAGATTGCCGACACAATTGGAGAACTACGATAAAGATGCCGGTGGGTATACAGCAATAAAGCCAAGACTTCTTAAGTGGGAAGAAAAAGTAAAGCATTTACGAGAGATTATAGAAGATAACAAATTGCGGACGAAAAAAGCTCAAGACCCAGAAAGTAAAAAAGGATATATTCAAAAAAGAAGATTACATGAGCTCGAACTTGAATACTGGGATAAGAAACTTAAAACATTCACAGTTAAGGAACTTCCGAACAGTTGGAAAAATAGCCAGTTAATCGATACACAAATAATTACCAAGTATGCGCGAGCTTATTTAAAAACTCTCTTTCATAAAGTCGATGTGCAAAAAGCATCGGTAGCCAACACGTTTAAAAAAATCTATGGCATTAGAGGCGATGAACAAAAAGATAGAAGTAAACACAGCCACCATGCCATTGACGCAACTGTTCTTACCTTAATGCCCGGATCGGCAAGACGAGAAGCCATACTTAAAGAGTATTATATAGCAGAAGAACAAAAACTTCCCTACAGAGCTATTCCCCCCTATTATAATTATCGGGCATCGCATGTTTTAGATATAGAAAACAATGTTCTTATCAATCACGTAACAGACGATAAGACTATAAGTGAAACAAAAAAGAAAATACGAAAACGAGGAAAGATTGTTTTCTTACGAGATAAAAAGACCAACAAATTTATTCTGGATAAGGACGGCAAGAAGATTCCAATGGTAGCCCAAGGTGATACAATACGAGGCCAAATTAATGAAGAATCATTTCTCGGTGCTATTAATCCCCCAGAACGGGATGCTGACGGTAATTCAATTAAAGAAGATGGAAAATGGAAAACAAAAAAGGATAAATATGGTGATCCAGAAATATGGATTGTTAAACGAATCCCATTAAAGGAAATTGACTTTGAAAAGGATATTATTGTCGATGAACCACTAAAAATACATATTCTGAAACAAATAGATTCTGGAATAACGATAGACAAGATAACGGATTTCCAGGGGAACATTCTTCGACACATACGATGCCGGGTAAAAACAGGACGAGGATATCAATCTTTAGAAAAAACTATTGAACTTAAACAACACTCACATCCTTCTGACAAACAGTATAAGAAACATGTTCGATCTAAAATAGCGGATAATTTCGTTTGCCTAATTTATGAAAATTCTGAGGACAAAACTCCTATTCGTGAACTACAAATACTTAGTTTGTTTGAGTACAAGAAACAAGGATTAACATCTTTGAATGATCTCTATAGTAAAACAGAATGGAAAGCGTATAAAACTGATGACAATATCATTCTACCATTGAAGAGAATCATTACAGTTGGGCAACGTGTTATTTTTTACGAAAAATCATTTGAAGAATTCAAGCAATTAGATGCAAATGAGCTTAATAAAAGATTATTCATCGTTTATAAATTCAATGAATCATATGATAAACGCGTAAACAAGTATTACAATATTGTTAATTTTAAGAACCATATCGATGCACGCCCAAATCCTGAAATAGATAAAGTATGCAAGAAAAAATTTAATGCAACAGAATATCAAGCTGGATTAGAACTAAACCCAAATGAATTAAATTGTATATATGAGGGAAAAGATTTTGTATTAAGACCAGATGGTGAGATCGTGTTTCTTAGATAACCACCGGCAAAGAAGGGGTGTAAAAGAAATGAGAGATGACGCAGATGACCAGACGTTATAGGACAGATACGACAAAGAGGACGAATTAGGAGAGAATATAAAACATTGACATTATGCTGGATTCCCGCGTACGCGGGAATGACACTATGCTTATTTTTCATGACTATTTTTGTGATGACTTTTTGTTTATAGGACAGAGAGGACGGATAATTTTGGCAATAAAGTATCTCCGCAGCAAGCTGCGGAGTATTAACAGCATATATTAAAAAGATATTGGCGAAGCAAGCTTCGGGGTATTAGACCCGAAAAGGAATAAAGAACTCAGAATTTAGAATGGAGAATTTGAATTGACAAAGGTTCTTCAAGAACCCCTCAGTCCGATTGAAAGATATTCAATCGGACAGCTCCCCTTGCATCAAGGGGAGCGATGGAATGGATAAATATGATCAAACGAACGATTGTTCTTTCCAATCAAGCATACGTTAAAAAAGAAAACAACCAGCTTGTGATTCAGCAAGCCCGCCACAATGATGGCGGGCAAGGCACGGAAACACACTCTGTTCCGATTGAGGATATCGGCATTTTAATGATCGAAAGCCATCAGTGCACGATCACAGAAGCGGCGATCAGCGCGTTGATGGAAAACAATGCGGTGTTCATTAGCTGCAATAGTTTCCATCATCCGGATGGAATGATGCTTCCGTTAGCAGGCCACACATTACACACTGTGGTGTTAAAAGATCAGATCAAAGCATCGCTTCCCTTGCGTAAGCAGCTCTGGCAGCAGACCATGAAGGCAAAGATTCTGAATCAGGCGGCAGCATTGAATATGTTCGGCATCAACACAGAGCCATTAGAGTACTGGTCACGGAAAGTACGCTCCGGCGATCCCGATAATTACGAAGGGCGAGCAGCGGCATATTACTGGAAGAATTTCTTTCCGGGCGATTACGGATTTGTGCGCGACCCGGAAGGGATGGCGCCGAACGGATTACTGAATTACGGTTATACTATTTTACGAGCGGCAACCGCGCGTGCCATTGTCGGTTCGGGACTCCATCCTGCCATCGGGTTATTCCATAAAAGTCAATATAATCCGTTTTGCCTTGCCGATGATTTAATGGAACCGTACAGGCCGTTTGTGGATTTAGTGGTACGAACAATTTGTTCCGAACAAGGACAGAATGCCGATCTTTCACCGGAGACAAAAAAGCAATTGCTGACGATACTCGGGAATGATGTCTGGATTGAAGAAGAACGCAAACCGATGCTGTTAGGATTAACGAGCACGACAAGCTCGTTAGTACGCTGTTTTGCTCAAGAGACAAAGAAGATTTCTTATCCATTGCTCCATGCGCCTGAACGAGTATAGAATCGTGTGGGTTCTCGTTTTCTTCGACCTGCCGACAGAAACAGATGCGGATAAACGCGCTTATACCGTATTCCGCAAGAAACTGCAAAAGGACGGGTTCGATATGTTTCAGTTTTCGATTTACGTGCGGCACTGCATGAGTTATGAAAATTCCGACGTGCATGTAAAGCGCGTGAAAAGCTTTTTGCCATCTAAGGGACATGTGGGAATATTGCGGATCACGGACAGGCAGTTCGGGATGATGGAAATCTTTGACGGGAGAACGGCAGAAGACCTACGGCCTCCGCCACAGCAATTGGAGTTTTTCTAACCCCTATAGTCCCCTTTTAAAAAAGGGGACAGGTAAAAGAGGCAAAAAATATAAAATGCCCCGCCGGAAGGCGAGGCATTTTTTTCAATCGTTAGATGTCTGTAAGTTGTTATATTTCAATCGCGGGCGCCTTTGTACGTTCAAAGAACAGTAACGATCAAAAAGTCTGAAAGCAAATCACAACCAGTCATTGATAGACCGATGATGGCATCCAGTTCAAAGAACAGTAACGATCAAAAAGTCTGAAAGCAAATCACAACTTTGACATGTATTTCATTTGCGGTTAATTTGTTCAAAGAACAGTAACGATCAAAAAGTCTGAAAGCAAATCACAACTTACAGATGCTGCGGTGAATGATTCATCTGGTTCAAAGAACAGTAACGATCAAAAAGTCTGAAAGCAAATCACAACTGCCGGATTGTCGAGCAATGCCTCATTGTGTTCAAAGAACAGTAACGATCAAAAAGTCTGAAAGCAAATCACAACAGCTGTCAAGTATGGCATTATTAAAAGATTGTTCAAAGAACAGTAACGATCAAAAAGTCTGAAAGCAAATCACAACATTCACGCATGAACGTATTGATGAGACCGTTCAAAGAACAGTAACGATCAAAAAGTCTGAAAGCAAATCACAACAATTAGCGTGCTCGTGTGAGATGACGAGTCCGTTCAAAGAACAGTAACGATCAAAAAGTCTGAAAGCAAATCACAACTACAGAGGAGTGGGATTATTCTTTACAATTGTTCAAAGAACAGTAACGATCAAAAAGTCTGAAAGCAAATCACAACATCCCAATCAATCAGGTATCTACATCTGATGTTCAAAGAACAGTAACGATCAAAAAGTCTGAAAGCAAATCACAACAATACAATATTAACACATATACAAGTTTAAGTTCAAAGAACAGTAACGATCAAAAAGTCTGAAAGCAAATCACAACGCATTCAGTAGATTGAACTGAATCGCTAACGTTCAAAGAACAGTAACGATCAAAAAGTCTGAAAGCAAATCACAACGTCCAACAGCACGGCATACCGCCACGGTGAGTTCAAAGAACAGTAACGATCAAAAAGTCTGAAAGCAAATCACAACCGAGGCAGGTATGAATCACAGACTTATTTGTTCAAAGAACAGTAACGATCAAAAAGTCTGAAAGCAAATCACAACTGAAAGGGTTCCGGTGAAAAAAAGAAAACGGTTCAAAGAACAGTAACGATCAAAAAGTCTGAAAGCAAATCACAACTTAATGTCTGCCTTGAAGCCGTGAAGAAGAGTTCAAAGAACAGTAACGATCAAAAAGTCTGAAAGCAAATCACAACTACCGGGGAATCAATAGACATTTATATTAAGTTCAAAGAACAGTAACGATCAAAAAGTCTGAAAGCAAATCACAACTAAGTAACAATAGGTGCGTTGGCGTGTTCTCCCGACTGTGTCGGGATCGCGATGACGTAATGTACTTTTTGGACAGTCTCTACAAAATGGTAACCAGCACACTTCCTAATTGATACACACCGATTGCTGCAAGAAGGATTGCAGAAACCAGCATCAGCATGCGCTTGCGATTGCCCGATAAAAATCGCGATGTACCGAAGAGGATAATCGTACACGCCAGCGCCGCAACCATCGTACAATAAAATGAAAACACAAGCACAGCAGCGTGTGCAAAACTATTATGCCAAGCGGAAATTACTGCCGGCCCCATGACTAAACTCCAGCCGATATACACGTTGGGATTGAGAATGTTCACCGTAAACGCTTGCAGAAGTGTTTGCGGCGATGCGCCGGAACTGTTTTCTGCCGGTGCATGGCGCTTCCATTGTTTGTATCCTGCATAACCGAAATATAACAAGAGTATTCCGCCCGCAGCTTGCAGCACAATGCGCATTGTCGAAGGAACATGATTGAGCAGAAAAATCATCAACACAGCAATCGGCCCATCGCTCAGCAGCGGTGCAAAGGATGCGGGCAGCGTCCGCTTCCATCCTTTGTGCATCACGCTGGAAAAGAGAAACGCCTGCAGCGGCCCGGGCTGCACCGCTGCTGCAAATGCAAATCCGCAGCCGATGAAAATCGATTCGATCATTGGAAGACTACCAGCACTGATGTACCAGCAGCTTCACGTACGCCGAATAGATTTTTGCAATCGCATGCATCTCGGATTCCGTAAGCGCGGGCTTCGCCGCTGCATTGATGTTATCTTCTGCCTGCTTGGGATTTTTCGCGCCGGGGATGGCGCACGTTACCGCATCGTTCATCAAAATCCAGCGGAGGGCAAACTGCGCCATCGTCATGCCGACGGGAACAAAGGGGCGAATTTTTTCAACAGCGTCGAGCGCTATGTTGTAATCGATACCGGAAAATGTTTCGCCTTTATCGAATGCTTCGCCGTTGCGGTTGAACGAACGGTGATCGTCTTTCTCAAAGGTCGATTCGCGCGTTAATTTGCCTGTCAGCATGCCAGAAGAAAGCGGAAGCCGTGTGAGGATGCCGACCTTCTTCTGCTTTGCCTGAACAAACAATAAATCTGCGGGACGCTGGCGAAAAATATTATAAATAATTTGTACCGATTGAAGATTGGGATACTCGATTGCTTTGAGCGCTTCTTCTACTTTTTCTACGCTCACGCCGTAAAAGCGCAATTTTCCATGCCGTACCAGATCGTCCAACGCATCGAACAGTTCCGGCATATAAAAAACTTCTGTTGGCGGGCAATGCAGCTGCAGCAGATCGATGGCGTCCGTTTGCAGATTGCGGAGACTGTCTTCCACGAACGCCGTGATATTTTTTTTGTTGTAGCCGGATGCCACGTGCGGATTCAATCGCCGGCCTGCTTTGGTGGCAATATAAAATTGCTCTTTGCGATCATGCCGCAACTGCGCAAGCAATCGTTCGCTGCGCCCATCGCCGTACACATCGGCGGTATCGAAAAAGTTGACGCCGAGATCGAGTGCACAATGAAGCGCGGCGAGCGAATCTTTATCGTTCACCGTTCCCCACGTTCCTCCGATTGCCCAGCATCCGAAACTGACGGCGGAAACATTCCAGCCGGTTTTTCCTAATGACCTGTACTGCATAGTATTCCTTTCTTGGTTCATGTATTCGTTTGCGATAAGAAAGAAAAAAAATGCCGGAAGAGCAAACGGAAAAAGCAGACGGTCTGTCTTCGATATGCTCAGACTGACACGATCTCTCTATCCTGTCCATGAAAAAATCACTCTTGTCATTTCGATTTTTTACTCAAGAGCACCATTACGCAAGCACAAGGCGTGCTCGCACACGTCAAAGGAAAAACATTCCTAATCATCGTTTAAGAAAGCCGACAAAAAAAGGCCAGGGACAACACTCCTGACCTTTTTATCTTTAAGTGTGGAATTCAAATTACCTACTCACTCAATTCCAACACTATAACCGACACTGGCGGCATGTTCACTTTTATCGTTCCTTTCGAAAGAGAAAACTTGTTGAACGTCTGCGGTACTACATTCATCGGATTTTCGAATGTATTATGATCTTGCACGTTCGTCGATGTCAGTATTCTACCGGTTACATGCTTGCCATCGAAGCCCTTCAAATTGATTGCTACTTCCTGACTATTCTTGTTGTCGATATTCGTCAGAGAAATATGGGTTTTTCCTGATTGATCTTTGGATGCCGAAACCGAAACAGCTTTCATCCGTTCGTTTCCAAAAATAAAATCGTTTGAAATAACTTGCACCGGAATTAACGTTGCATTTTGATGAACTTTATACATTTCCATCACGTGATAGGTTGGCGTTAAAATAATTTTTTCGTCCTTCGTCAAAATCACGGCTTGCAGCACATTAACGACCTGCGCTAAATTCGCCATACGAACCCGGTCTGCATGGTCGTTGAAGATATTGAGCGTCAATCCGGCAATGATCGCATCGCGCATGGTGTTTTGCTGGTACAATGCACCGTTTCCTTCCGGATCGGTATCGTACCATCCGCCCCATTCATCGACAACAAGTGCCACACGTTTTTTCGGATCGTACTTGTCCATAATTTCACTGTTGACACGGATAATGTCTTCCATAATCCATGCCTGCTGCATGGTTTTAAAATATTGTTCATCGGAAAATTTGGTGGATGATCCTTTGTTGCCCCAGTTGATGACGGAATAGTGATGAATCGACACCCCTTCAAATCGCCTCGCAGAAATCTGTTTCATAATCACATCGGTCCAATGTGCATCGATGTCTCCCGGCCCGACTGCAATGCGATATAATTTTTCTGTGTTATCATAACTCGTCATCGCTGTTGCGTACTGTTTATAGACATCCGCATAATGTTCCGGCGTCATGCTGCCGCCGCAATCCCACGACTCGTTGCCGATGCCCCAGAATTTCACATTCCATGGTTTCGCACGTCCGCTTTTTTCACGAATGTCGGTCAAATAACTTGTGCCGTTGGGATGATTCGTATATTGCACCCAATCCACGGCTTCCTGCACTGTGCCGCTGTTGACGTTGACGGAAAGATACGGATCCGCACCAAGCAGTTCGCACATATTCAAAAACTCGTTTGTGCCGAAGCTGTTATCTTCCCGCATATTGCCCCACGAAAGATTTTCTGTGCTTTTACGTTCACTCTTTGGACCGATTCCATCTTTCCAGTGGTAAGTATCGGCATAACATCCGCCCGGCCAGCGAAGAACGGGAATGTTTAAATCTTTAAGCGCTTTGAGAATATCGTTCCGAACACCTGCAGTATTGGGAATCGCAGCGTTATTCTCTCCAACATATAAACCGCCATAGATCAATTTGCCAAGGTCTTCGGCAAAGTGTCCGTAGATGTTTTTATTGATTTGCGTTATTGCCTGATCGGTATTTAACGTTACTTCGTTCTGAGCCAATGTGATAATCGGTAGAATGGTAAGTATAACTGAAAGAAATATTTTTTTCATACGTTATCGTTTCCTAACATAACGGATTCTCGTTTTAGTTATCGTGACCGTAAAAGGTACGTAAAAATAATTTTCTTTGCTTGTCGTATTAGTTTATCGTGTTTGAAAGAATTAGGAACAACCGATGAGTGACTTGAGTATATTATCATACAAGATAGAATCAAGGAGTATCGCATGAAACAGTATAGTGAAGCAGAGAAAGTGGAAATCGTGTTAGCAGCGCTGCGGAATGAAAGCAGTAAAGCGGAGTTATGCCGCCAGCGAGGAATCGCCACCATGAGTTTGGACAACTGGATCAACCGGTTTGTGGAAGGGGGAACAGCAGGATTGAGCGGTTCATCCAAACAGAACGATGAACACAAAGAACTTCAGCGCTTACAGAAAGAGAATGCATCTTTACAGCACGAGATCACAGAACGAGAGTTAGACATTCGGCTTTTAAAAAAAGTCACAGGCCAGATACCGTTGAGTGGGAGCGTCTCAGAATGATCCAGCAAGAAGAACACCGTTCCCTACGACATACCTGTCAGGTCTTGGATATCAGCCGCAGCCAGTATTACCGGAAGGTGAAGCAGATGCAGGATTACCATTCGCACAAGCGAGAGAGCGTGTTACATGCAGATGCCGTCAACATGGAAGAACGCTGCGAAGTGCTGGCCAAGCAGTATCCGTTGTATGGACATCGGAAGCTGCACGCCTTGTTGCGCAGAGAAGGATTCGCGGTAAAACTCTATCAGGTCTATAAGTTGTTGAAGAGGAAGAACTTATTACTGCCCTCGACGTGGCGCAAGGACTTGCGAGAGCGAAGCAAAGCGCTGAAAGCATACTTGGTCAAGCCGTGCAGACCGTTGGAACTGTTGCAGGCCGATATAACCCACGTTCCAGTGGAAGGCTATGGGACGTATTATGTGATCGATGTGATTGATTATTACTCAAAATATGTTCTGGTAACACTCTGGTCAACGACACACAATGCTGCAGCACTCATTAATGCCTGTGAACGCGCTGTGCACGAAGCACAAGCATTGGGAATACCGTTGCCTGAGAAGATCAAGCTGTTAACGGACAATGGATCAGCGATGATCTCAAAAAAGTTTTCAGCCTATATCACCGCCCATCCGTTTCAGCATCTGCGCACAGGGTATCGTCATCCGCAGACCAACGGCTGTATTGAACGTTTTCATCAGACACTGAAATATGAAGAAGTCTGGGGAGCGATGTATGATAATCCGCTTACAGCAAAAGAACGTATCGAACGCTTCAGAATCTTTTACAATACCCAACGCATTCATCAAGCGTTGAATTATCAAACACCATTAGAAGTCATTGAACAGTGGAAAGAACAACATACAACCAACAAAAATATCACCTACTCAAACGTCGCTTGAGGTGTTCCGAAGGAACCAAACACCACAGAAGTGCACAACCAGATTGCAGCCGTATCAAAACTTTATACAGAGCACATCCTTTTCGATACAGAGGAAAAATGAAAAAGTTCCTGTTAACATAGGAAAATAAAAAATCACCCATTTGGGTGATTGCGCAAACTCAAAGGATGTTTTATATTATTCACAAAGAAAACTGATCGGAACGCCGGTTGATTGAAGCTATTTATTCATATTCACAAACTGAAATTAAGGAATATTATGAACAATAAAATACTTTTGGGGTTTTATATTATGTTCATTTTAATTATTTGTTTTACGAATGGTTGTAAAGATCACATTACCAATTCTTCACCATTTTCAGCAGGTAATTACCAACTTTGTTATTGCGGCTATGGACAAATTAAAATCAACAATATTTTAGGAACAAACCCGCAGAGTATTTCCCAATATATAGCATCCGGCCAATATGATGATTATCCTCGGTGGTCACCAGATGGAAAATATATTGCTTATCAAAGCTTGATTCCAGGTACCGGCAATCCTTTTGTCTATGTATATGATACACAGAATAAAACTTACACCAATTTGACATCAGATGGGGGTATAGCATCGACAAATCCGCAATGGGCACCAAACGGTAAGGTGTATTTTGCATATCAAAGACCATTAGGAAGTTCTACGGCAACATACATGATGAATGCCGATGGCAGTGATAAGAAAAAAATACTAAATGATTCCGCAGTTTCGATCTATTTCTATCAAGATAGTTATACCTTACTATATTCTACTGGAGATGGGGATCAAATATACAAAACGAATTTAGACGGAACTTTTAATGAATTTATCTGCGATTTACATCAAATCTTAAACCAATATGTGGCTATTCAAGGATTTAACCCATATACCCAAGAGTTCCTATTTACCTATACTAGCGACTCGCTAAATAAAATCGCCACGTTTAATCTTTCGACAAAAAATGTCACCGATTTATTGACTGTTAACCATAACTGTGAATTAGAACAAGTAAAATGGTCCAATGATTTTTCAAAAATTGCTTTTATTGAATTCGATAATATCGTCAATGACAGTAAGTATTGCCTCTCTATCCTTTCAAATGGAACGAGAAAGATTCTCGTACAAATTCCATATTCAAATTCTAATCTATCATTCAGTTGGTATCCACCTGAATTCTCTTCTGATGGACGGTACATTGCTTTCGACGAATTGGTTTATGGTAGTGGTCAATGGGTGAACTTTCTTCAGTACCTCTATGTCGTTGATGTGAATAACGGTAATACACAATTTGTAGATAAAGGATTTGGTGTTTCATGGAATTCGAAACAGTAATCTTTTAAGAATGGAGGTGAAAGGAATTCATCAGCTGGACAAAGCAAAAATCTGAGCGGTGATGATTGCGTCATCGCCGCTCAGTAAAAATAGCCAAACTCGGTGTTGACAAGAATGCAACAGTAATAGCGAAAATTTTCAAAGAGCACATCCTTCACGATGAATAAAAAAACGAAGAGTTCCAGCTCATACCATAAAACAAAAAACTACCCGTACGGGTAGTTATGCATAAAGATTAGGAATTATAACTTATGATCATCAAGCAAAATATTTTTTCCAGTTGAAGAGTATTTGATATTTATGTATAGAAAGGAAAAAAGGAAAAATGTTACAAAAATATTACACTTTTGATTTTTTAACGGTACACAAGACAATAATATTTATCATAATATTTGCATTAAATATGAGTTGTAAGAATGATCAATCCTTGCAATCTACACCGAAACAACCTTGTGAAAAAGATGCCGTACTTTTACTGAGCCGACTTACCACAAAAGTATATCCTCCGCCTTCTGGATTGAATAGCGATTCCACAACCTGCCCGCAATTTATTTATTGGGAACGTCCATTTCATATTGGCGATTCTCTTGTTGTAGAAGTCAGTCAAGATTTGGGAGATCAAATAATAGGCAGCAAACCAGTATGTGTAACAATTACGAGTAAATTGGGTGATACAGAAACATATGTACTTAAAAGTGGATTTTGGCCTTGTGAAACGAGGGCTGTTGATGTCGACATTTATCGAGCAATCATTTTTTACAATAGTGTACCATTAGGTGGCCCAGTTTATCCATTCCCTAATAATGGGGAACTTGAAATACGCTCAACAGGAGATACCTTAATTGCCTCGTGTCTATCTTCTTGTAGCGGAGATACGCTTCGTGATACTGTCGCAATTTTACCTAAATAATTTACCAAATTAAATTTAATAAAGGAGAACCAGTCATGAAATTTAATAAAATGATTAATAGAGTCATAATTACAATTATGGCAATAACATTGTCAATCTCCATTCTCTATACCCAAGAATTTAAAAAGACAAAAATGCAATGGAAAGGAAAATTAATAGAAATAGCTGATAAAAAAATTGTTGTAAAAGTTAAGAAAGGTATTTCTATAGACGCTTTTACCAACAGGGCACATTCATTTGATTTTGAAATCATAAATGGCCCAGACGATAAGCGTTTGGCTCTCATGCAAATACCAAATGGTAAAAGCATCCAAAATGCAATAGATATTGCTGAATCCTTCGCTGAGATTGAGGGTGCAGAACCCATAGTGGCTATTCATGCATCTGTTGTTTCCAACGATCAATATTATGGGAACCAATGGGGTTTACCAAAAATCAATGCTCCTTCCGCTTGGGATATATCAACAGGAAGTTCCTCTGTCATATTAGGTATATTAGATAGTGGTATTCCAATGCAAAATAATTCTCTTTCTCATCCAGATTTGCAGAACTCCAATAGAATTCTCCTCGGAAATGATTATACAGGTGAAGGACAGGGTGTTCGAGATAGAAATGGTCATGGAACACATGTCACTGGCATTGCTTCCGCAGAAACCAACAACAGTATTGGCATTTCAGGAGTAAGCTGGAATACAAAAGTTTTCGTAGTGAAAATTTTTGATAGTTTGGGAAATGGATGGGACTATAATTTTTATCAAGGTATTCAAAACGCGATCAATAACGGAGCAAAAATAATTAACTACAGCGGCGGTCAAGTGGTACCATCTTATTATGCAGAAGCAGCTGTCCAATATGCTCAAAACCATGGTGTTCTTCTCGTGGCAGCAGCAGGAAATTATAATCAAAATAATAATCCTAATTCGATAGTTGAATGGCCAGCAGCATATTCAGTAACATATGACAATGTAATTGCAGTTTCAGCAACAAATTCAAATGATAATATAGCTGATTTTTCTAGTCGTGGTCCTGAAATCAATGTCGCTGCACCTGGTGATGGAATTTATTCAACTTTGCCAAATTATGCTAATTATCAAGTATATCAAAATTATTATTATCTTAGCGGTACATCTATGGCTGCACCCCATGTTGCCGGTTTGGCTTGCTTGTTAAAATCTTTAAATAATAATCTCACACCTTCTCAAATAAGAACTGCGATTCAGTTATCTTCTGATGACTTAGGTGATCCAGGATTTGATCCTCTATATGGTTATGGTAGAATTAATGCAGGTATAGCAGTTCATACACTTTTTGTTCCACAAGTTTATTCAACCATTCTGACTGCTCTCTCTGCTTCCGTCAGTGGACAGACTATTGTTGTGACAAATTCCCAAACTCTGACAAGTAATTTATCTATTCCTTCTGGTGTAACTTTAACAATCAAATCGGGTGTTAATATATATCTAAACGGTTACTCGATTGGTCTCCACCGGTGGCCCCATTACAGTTCAAAGTGGAGCTAATGTAAGCGGCGCCCGTCTTGAGAATTATGGGGGCACTATTGTTGGATTATATCCCACGATTCAAGCAACAGTGGACGCTACATCCGGCAATCAAATGGTTTTTATTCCCAGCGGCACATTTAATGAAAATGTTTCTGCAACGTACAAAGACAACCTGAATATATCAGGGGCTGGTGACAATACCACGATAGCCGGGAACCTATCATTTTCCAGCTGTTCTAATCTCTGGGTGCAGGCCCTTCACTGCTATGGGGTGACTATGATCTCTTGCAACCTTGCAAATGTTTTCTGCTCCGTAGATGGTATCCCCAGCCAGCATGCCGTGGCTTTGTTCTACTGCACTGGTTTTGATCAAGCTGGGACACTCTATAATGGCGCCTCGGGTCTATTGACTTATCAAAGCAGCGGTGAGATTTTATCCGGTGCTGATTTCGTTTCAAATCTTACAAGTGTAGCAACATCGACGTACTCAAATGTTGAGGCTGTCGGTTCTCAGTTCTGTACATCCGTTAACTATGATTTTACTACTCAACAGTATGGCTGTATGAACGCATACGGATGCTACTACCAAAACGGAATTGCCAGGTACGCTAATAACAGAGGAGGCAAAGTTATGATAGACGGGTCTTATAGTTGCACTAGCCAGTCTGTGAGTTGCCCCAGTACAGAGATGCCAAAAGGGCTTTCGTTAAGCGTTCAGTCACAAAGCGACAACTCAGCGCAAGTTGAATTTTCAACGGTGAATACTTCCTATTTCAGTCTGTTGAGAACTATCAAGGAAGAAGCTAAAAAGGACGGAATATCTACAAATGAACAATTACATGCCGAGTATAAGAGTGTACCTAAAGACTTCAAGGCATTCATTAAGAATTATCCTCAATCACCTTTAGCAGGAGTTGCATTGACAACGGCGGCAAATGGCTACGGCATCTTCGGGGATTACGAGAATATGAAAGGCCTCCTGAATGAAATCATGACCGACGGTAAGCTGGACCAACTAAAAGACTTGGCAAGAGATTTCATGGTGGATTATTATAGAAAGACGAAGGATTATGATAGCGCGATCAGTGCAGCAGATGCATTCGTCAAAGATTGTAAAGGCGACAGTGAGTTGGTTGCTGATGCTATGTTTAAGAAGGGATTGATACTGCATTATGACAAAAAAAAGCCGGGTGATGCAGCGACATGTTTCTCAATGATAGTGAAGAATTATCCTAATACAGCAGTGGCCAGCTTCGCACAAAATCAGCTGCAATCCATGGCGGGTCAGGCAAATGAAAATACGGATAGCACCGGACTCGCGGCTAACCATGGAATCATCATGGCGAACTATCCGAACCCGTTTAATCCGACAACAGTTATAAGTTATCAACTGCCAATGAATGCACGTGTGACGTTGAAGATCTTTGATGTCCTCGGAAGAGAAGTTGCTGTGTTGTTTGATGGAATGAAAGAAGCCGGATCGTACACCGCCACGTTTGATGGTTCTCGCCTTGCCAGCGGTATGTATTTTGCCAGAATGATTGTCACCCCCTCTGATGGCAGTAAACAGATCGTACAGGTGAAGAAAATGTTGATGTTGAAATGATGAAATCATTTGAGCGCAGTCCCGATTCTTTTTATCGGGACTGCTGCTGAAATAGCTATTGGTGGGGCGAAGTGACCTCGCCCCTACTGAGCGGTCGGAGAGGTTGGTTGCAGGAGAAGAGGAAGCGAAAAACAAATACAATAAGTATGTGACCGTCACCTGCAAAGTTTAAGCCGAGTCGGTGACGGTCACAAACAGGTGAGCAGACCGGAGTAACCGATCCGACCTCTTGAAGAGATCGGATCGGAGAGTAATCCCGCAATGCGGGATTACATTATTAAGCCGCTGGCTGCCGCAGGTGAGCGGGCAAGGCGGCAAAATACATGTGGTTGATATGCCATACAATAATATGTATATTTAGACATACAAGTGAAGCAATATTGCGATGGATACAATAACATTTGAATGGGATGATAATAAGAACATGCTCAATCAAGAGAAGCACAATGTTTCTTTTGAGATAGCTCAATATGCATTTCTTGATTCAAAAAGGATAATAGCCAAAGATATAGATCATAGTGAGAGGGAAGAAAGATTCTATTGCTTTGGAAAAATTAAAGAGACTATCGTTACAGTTCGTTTTATTTATAGGAAAAACAAAATTAGAATTATTGGCGCTGGTTATTGGAGAAATGGAAAGGAGATTTATGAAAAAGCAAATAAAATATAGCGATGAGAAAACAGGAAAAGTAGAAATTGTAAGAGATTTTTTACCTAAGCCGGAAGAATTGGTGTTTAAGGATGATACAATAAAAATCACATTGAATTTAAGCCGGTCTAGCGTTGACTTTTTTAAGGGAATAGCACAGAAGCATGGAAGCCAATATCAAAAGGTGATAAGAAGTTTATTAGATAGATATGCTTCTCATTTTTCTCAATAAACATCCTCGCCGCAAACAGCGAGGATGTTTATTGAGACTATCCCATAAGTCAAAATATTGGTAGGACAAACATTCCTGTTTGTCGTTTTTGTTGCATAATGGACAGGCAAGAATGCCTATCCTACCGTTAAACGTACTTTTGGGACAGTTTCCTAATGTTCTGGATTCCCGCTTTTCCCAAAGGGATCACTTTCGTGACGCGGGAATGACGACGTCCCGATGTATCGGGATCGGAGTATTGGACCCAACAGAGAATAAAACGCCTCCGGCTCTCCCGTGACATCTCGAAGAATCTCCTAATAACTTTCATCCGTAAGTTCTACTTTTCCGCGGAACACGCGATGGATAAAAATTGTGTACACCAGCACTATCGGTACGCCGATAAGTGCAATGATCAGCATCGTTTGCAGAGTGAGCGGCGAAGAAGAAGCATTGTAAATGGTCAAGCTGTTATCAAGGTGAATGGACGAAGGTACGAACCGCGGGTACAAACTGACGGCTATCAATCCGACCATTGCGGCGACCGTTAAGGAAGAAGAAAGAAATGCCCGCCCGAACTTTCCTGCTTTCAGGGCAACGGGTACGTACATCATCGCCATTAACAGCAGAATAAAAAGAATGTAAAAGAGAAGATCGTGTGTAATCCCCGCGAACAAAAACGGGGAAGCAAGCCATGTCCACAACGTCATCACAAGATACAACACGACGTACATCATCCAGAGCACAGAAGCCCGCTGCTGTAATTGCTCGCGCAATGTGCCGCCGCTTTTTGTCGTGAGATACACCGCGCCGTGCATGGTGAACAGTACCAAACTTAAAACGCCGACGCCGAGGGAATATGGATTGAGCAAATCCAAAAAGCTTCCGAGATAATTTTGTGATGCATCAATGGGTACGCCGTGAAGAATGTTGCCAATGGCGACTCCGAAGAGAACCGCGGGCACTAAACTGCCGATGCCGAATGCCCAATCCCATGTGCGCCGCCAAGTTGCAGATTCTACTTTGTTGTGGAACTCGAATGATACTGCACGAAAAATAAGAGCAACTAATAACAGCATTAAAGCAAGATAGAAACCGCTGAAGATTGTTGCGTACACAATCGGGAACGCGGCGAACAACGCACCTCCGCCGGTAATGAGCCAGACTTCATTACCATCCCACACCGGGCCTATTGCATTCATGTAAATCCGCCGTTCGTGTTCATCAGTTGCAAATAACGAAAGAATGCCGGCGCCAAAATCAAATCCATCTAAAATTGCATAGCCGGCAATCAGCACGGCGATCAGCAAAAACCAAATAGTATTTAAGTCCATAGTGCATCTCCTATGCGTTTGCAGATTGCGGCCCGTGTTTTACTTCACGCACCAGTATAAAGATGTACAAAATTCCAAGCAACATATATATTGCACTAAATAAGATGATCGAAAATAAAATATCACCTGCGGGTACGTTTGCTGAATGCGCTTCAGCCGTTCGCAGCAATTTGTACACAATCCATGGCTGGCGCCCGACCTCTGCAGCAATCCAGCCGAGTTCGCAAGCAACGAGCGGTAGTGGAAGAGACCAGATAAATACACGCAGCAGCCATTTCTTTTCCCACAATTTCTTTTTCCATAGCAGGAATGTTGCATAGCCAGTCAAAAGAATAAAAAACATTCCCAATGCCACCATTGCATGAAAGGACATAAACGTCAGCCACAGCGGTGGAATATCTTGCGGCGGGAATTCGCTAATGCCGCGCACAGTTGCGTGAATATCGCCGAAGGTCATCCAGCTTAGCAAGTAAGGAATTTCGATTTTTGCACGCAATTCCGGCGGGTTGTTCGATGGAATACCGAAGAGTGCTAACGGCGCTTCTGATTGTGTCGTGTATAATCCTTCGAGGGCGGCAAATTTTTCCGGTTGTGTATTCGCAACCTGTTTGGCATGGGCATCTCCAAATGGAAACACTTCCAGCACCGATACGATGAAGCCGAAGAGCACCGCCAACATCATTGCACGTTTGGCAAGTTCCACTTCTTTGTTTTTCAGAATTAAATAAGCGGCAATACCTGCAACAAAAAACGCACCTGCAATCAATGATGCATCGACAGTATGAAAATAACGAATGAGTGTCGATGGATTAAAGACAGCATCATAGAAACTTGTCAGCTCCGCACGACCGTTGCGTATAACATACCCTGCAGGTGTTTGCTGCCATGAATTTGCAACGATAATCCAGAAGGCGGAAATGGTTGCACCCACAGCGACCATTAACGAAGAAAACCAATGAATGGGTTTGGAAACTTTGTTGCGTCCAAAGAGATATAATCCCAAGAAACCTGATTCAAGAAAAAAAGCAAAGATGCCTTCGGCGGCAAGCGGTGCACCGAAAATATCGCCGACAAACTTTGAATACGCAGCCCAATTGGTGCCGAATTGAAATTCCATCACGATGCCGGTCGCAACACCGACGGCAAAGGTGAGTGCAAACTGCTTGGCAAAAAATTTTCCCATACGAACGTACAATTCATTCTGCTTCCTCCAACCAATCCATTCCATTATTACCAACAACCAGCCCAGCCCAATAGAGATAGGCGGAAACAAAAAATGAAACCCGATGGTCAGGGCAAACTGCAAGCGTCCGAGCAGTAATGCATCCATATAAATCTCCCAAAAAATAAATGAACGATGTCGTGTTAATATAATAGTGGATCACATAAGCAGCAACAGAAAAACAATGCAAAAATTGTGTACCAACGACTATGAGAACGTGAACACAATTCTATTGGTTCCACAGCTTATTGTTTGGGAGTTTGATCTAATAGCATTCGCACCTTCCGTGCTAGTGCTTGCGGCGTGAAGGGCTTTTGCAAAAACTGTATATCTTCATCAAGGATGCCGCGATGCGCGACAATATCCGCTGTGTAGCCAGACATATAGACTGTTTTAATCTGCGGATACCATAATTGGATTTGTTCATGCAATTCTTTGCCGTTCATTTCCGGCATGATCACATCTGTAATCAAGAGATCAATGGGTTGACGATGCTCTTTGCAGAGTACCAAGAGCATCGAGCGGAGAATTTGCACTCACCACCTTATAGCCATGATCTTCTAACGCCAGTGTCACAAAATGTATGAGATCCGTTTCATCTTCAACGACAAGAATTGTTTCTGTACCGTTCAACGGTGTTGTTGTTTCTTCTTCTACAGCAGTCGTTTCCTTTTCCTGACAGCGCGGGAAATATAGTTTGAACGTCGTTCCGTGACCGAGTTCGCTGTACATATGAATGTGCCCGTTATTCTGCTTCATAATGCCGAACACTGTGGCAAGCCCCAGACCCGTTCCTTCCCCGATCGGTTTGGTAGTAAAGAACGGCTCGAAGATTTTTTCCATCGTTTTACGGGTCATTCCCGTTCCGCTATCGCTGAATGCCAACAAAACATATTCACCCGCAGGAATATCTCGCCCGTCCGTCATAAGCGGTGCATCGATAATAATGTTGGAGGTTTCGATAGTAATCGTCCCCACATTGGGTATTGCATCGCGTGCGTTCGTTGCAAGGTTGGTAAGAATCTGGGTAATCTGAACAGGATCCATTTTTATCGTCCAAAGATTGCTCGCCAGATGCAGGCCTAACGAGACATCTTCGCCAATCAGCCGTTCCAACATTTTTTGGACCGACGTTATTTCTTCATTCAGATTGAGAATAATTGGCATCACAATTTGCTTACGGGCAAACGAAAGCAGTTGTTTGGTCAAGTTGACGGACCGTTCAGCTGCCTCGACAATGGAATCGACTTTTCTGGATGCTGGTTCTGTCAATGGAAGTTCTGCCTTCAACATCTTGGCGTATCCAAGAATGATGCCGAGCATATTGTTATAGTCGTGCGCCACGCCGCCTGCAAGCCGCCCGATGGCTTCCATCTTTTGTGATTGAAGAAGTTGTTCCTGTAATTTTTTGGGTTCCGTAATATCCGTTGCAACGCCGACCAATGCAATCGCTTTGCCTGTTTCGTCATACACGGCAGAAGAAGAAAGAGAGATGGGAAATTCCGTGCCGTCCTTTTTCTTGTTGATCAGTTCGCCCTGCCATCCACCTTTGAGCGTTGCAACAAGCACATCTTCATCATCGGTAGTGGTGTACACTCCAACCATTTTGATGTGTTGTCCGATCAACTCTTGCGCTGTGTATCCGTACGTTTTTAAAAACGCATTATTTGCATAGAGGATACGATTGTGAAGATCGGTAATGCTGACACATTCTGCAATGCTTTCAAACGTGTGACTGAGCAATTGAACAAGTTCTTCGGATTTTTTCCGGGCAGTAATATCTTCTTTCACGGCAACGAAATGCGTAATTTTTCCCTTCTCATTGACGATGGGAGAAATCATTGCCGATTCCCAGTCACAACTCGCCGCTCTTTTTTCTGTTGTGAAATTCGCCGTGCCATTCTTTTCTGTTTAATATCGTCTCCCAAAGTTCTGTATATCGCTCACGTGGCGTTTCACCGGATTTCAATATGCGGGGATTTTTTCCTAGAACTTCTGCAGAACGGTACTGTGTTACTTCTTCAAATTTTGGATTCACATACTCAATCTCACCAGATAAATTTGTGATGATCACCAGCGATGGCCCCTGTTCAATCGCTCGCGAGAGCTTGCGCTCTTGTTCTTCCGATTGTGTTAACTCCGTGATATCGGTAATCGTGCCGATATAACCGATCAACTCGCCTTGCGAATTGTGTTCGGGTATGGCATAGCCCAGCACCCATGAAATATTTTTGTCGGGATGAAGGAAGCGGTATTTTTTTGCCGAAACGGATTTTCGTTGAACAGCGGAAGTCCAACCAGTTGTTACATCGGCAATATCGTCCGGATGAACCGCTTTCAGCCAACCGTTGCCCAGCCCTTGACTTGCTTCCAAGCCGGAAATTTCACACCAGCGCGGATTTACGTACGTCGTGTTGCCGTTACAATCTGTACGAAAAATTCCGACAGGCGCCATCTCCGTAAGCGTATGATACCGGCGCTCGCTTTCATGAACAGCGTTTTCTGCACGCATGCGTTCTTCAATAATTCGCCGATATTTGATAGCGGAAATAATAGCGGGAAACAATTGGTTGGGCCGGGACTTGAAAACAAAATCCATCGCTCCCGCCTTCATACATTCAACGACTTTTTCTTCTCCGACAGAGCCAGTATAAATAATGGCAGGCGTTCCCGGCGACAATTCTGCCGCGAGCTTTAACGCGGTAACTCCGTCGATATCCGGTAAACTATAATCGATGATAATGCAATCATATTTTCCATTCTTCAGCACCGCGACAAACGATGAATGATCACGAACATTGTTCACTTGAAAGAGAAAATCAGTATGAAGGAGCTTGGAGACGAGGGCAATTGTAACCGGATCGTCTTCAAGGAGTAAGATGGTTAGTGTTTCTTTCATATACGTTCCGAACGTAAGGCATGGTAATTTTTCATTACTGCATTGTCAAGGATTTTTTTCGATGATGTTTATTAGCTAAACGATGTTGTTTATTTGCATATAGTTAAGAAACTTCGTACTGTTTTACAAATTCAATTTAGAGGCATTATGGAAAATCTAGTTCTATGTGATCCCAAAATTTATCCAACAGAGGAGGTTCTTTTCTCGCATCTCGGCAGAGCCAAGCAATCCTTCGTTTCGTTGTTTATATACAACCACAAAAAATTTCCAGACTTTGTTGAAAACTGGAAATACTATCGTGATGGGAAAAGCTGGTTGATGAATGTCTCGAGAAAAAAGAAGACACTCTTTTGGCTTTCAGTAAGCGATGGTTTCTTTCGTACCGGATTCTATTTCAATGCAAAGGCCGAGCAAAGTATTCTCGATAGTGAACTTCCAGAAGAATATAAAAATAAATTCATGGAATCTGCGGGGAAAAAATTCCGCGGAATTTCTGTTATCATAAAAACGAAGAAAGACATAGCTGCGTATAAGCAATTGCTTTCGTTAAAAATGTCTTTTATGTAAAAAGATATGCGATTGGTTCGCTCATACGTGCAAAACACGTTCGTTGCCGGATTAAACGAAGAGCAAACTTCATAACTCCGAAACAGGAAACGATCTTACATCTATTGTCACTGTGTACCATTTCTGTTGTCGCTGTATGAAAGCGGGTTGACCGATGCAGAAAGATGCATCCCTTGTCTTAAACATTACACGGGTGTTGAACGTCTAAATTACGGTATGTTCATGAACAAAGGAAACAGGATAGATGTCCGTTCACAAATTTAGATTTGCTGCAAAAGCGGCTTTTTTTTCTTTCTCGTTACTTCAAACTATCATCACGTCGGGATGTTCTTCGACAAAGGAATTGAACAGCGAACCGTTTAATGGCACATCGTATCGTATCGATGGCCGTTCCGAAGAATGGAAAGGAAAAAAGATGCTGGATATGAAAGATGAAGGATTGATGGTCGGCATTCAAAATGACGCAAAGAATATGTATATCTGTCTTATGTCCAGCAGTAAGGCAACAGAACGCCGAATGGCAACTGCTGGAATGATTGTTTGGATTGAACCGGAACATGGAAAAAAATTTGGAATTCATTATCCAATGCATATCAATCGCATGCCGGGAGTGGAAAGAAATAATCATATACGGATATTGTACGGAAATGGAAATTCTTGGGCCGGATAAAGATGACGTTGCACAGAGTTCGATCTTGACTTCTGAAGCTGATTACGGTATAACGGCAGAATTTCATGATTCATCAAGTGTCGCCGTACTGGAATTAAAAATTCCGCGTTCGGTAAAGCTGGAACCGTACAGCACTGGACTCGATACTCTTGTCACAATGACGATCGAATCGGCAAAAATCGATCAATCGTCAGGTGGAAGTCATCAAGGTCCGACGATAGGCGGCGGTGGACGACATCGACACGGCGGCGGTATGCAAAACAGCGGTACATCTTCTGAAAACGGAACACCAAACAACGATTATCCAGAAAGCACGCAAATAAATTCAGGAGAACGCAGCAGTGGAGAGAAATCTTCTTCCGATCCAATTTCTTTTAACCTTCGTGTCCATCTAATACAATAACAATATGAAACACTTTCTTCAATCAACGAATTACAGATATTTTGCTGTTATCAAACAAACCGTTGCGTTTTTTTTGTTTTTTCTTGTTCCGGCGATCCATGCACAAACGATTTCTGTGCATGGCAACATGCAGGATTCAAAAAAAAATCCGCTCTATGCCGTTGATGTTCGCGTCATCGATCTTCGGGATACCACGATAAATTATTTTGCGATGACAGAGCAAGACGGTTCGTTTTATTTCCTGCTTCCCGAATTGCATTCTTACCGTCTTGAAGCGACATATATCGGGTATTTAAAATTTGTAAAAACATTTGCTGTTGAGAAACGCTCGCTCGAACTCGATGCATTAACGATGACGGAAAGTCCGATTACAACAAAAGATGTTGTGATCGAGGGACATATTCCCGCAGCCGAGCAGCATTTTGATACAACCGAATATATTGCAAAAGCTTTCAAGACTCACCCCGACGCAACGATAGAAGAATTAGTGACTAAAATGCCCGGCGTTACAGTTGACAACGGCGGCACCGTGAAGGTCGGCGGCGAAACGGTACAAAATATTTTAGTGGATGGAAAACCGTACTTCAGCGGCGACCCGACGCTTGCCCTGCGCAATTTACCGGCAGATGTAGTGGAAAAGATTCAGGTCTTCGACCAGATGAGCGATCAGGCACAATTTACCGGCTTCGACGACGGCCAATCGGTGAAAGCAATGAATGTCATTACCAGAATGAGGAATGGAAAAAAAGATTTTGGAAAATTTACTGCAGGATACGGCGATGATGATCGGCATATTGTCGGCGGCAGTTGGAATGACTTCGATGCAACATCGCAGTTGTCGCTTGTCGGATTGTTCAACAACATCAATCAACAAAATTATACTGCACAGGATGTGCTGGGAACCGGCCCCGGTTCGAATTCACAGTCGATGCCCGGCGGAAGAAGATCGGGTTCTTCATCGTCCGGTGGCATGAGCGGACGAAGCCAGCCATCACCCGGCGGTCAATTTTCAACAAGCAGCAATGGATTTAATTCCAACAACAGCACCTTCGCTTCGTCGCAGGCACAAGGAATTAACACCACCAATATGCTCGGCGGCAATTATGTCGATTCGGTGACATCAAATCTTTTTTTTCAAGGCGGGTATTTTTTCACGCAGGTAAAAAACACGAACGATCAACTTACCGACCGGCAATATTATTCCACCAGCAGTTCTGGAACGCTCTATGACCAAACATCGGATATGGACAGCAAAAATTATAATCACCGCATCAATGCACGCATCGAAGATAAAATTGATTCATCTAATTCGTTGGTCATCTCACCGCAATTGCTATTTCAGCAGAACAACATCTCGAACGCTTTAGATGCGACAAGTTTACTGACATCGACAATCCCATTGAGCAGTTCGCAATCGAACAATCAGACCGACGCTTCCGGACATAATATCACAGGGCATATTACGTTCCGTCATAAATTCAATGTTCCGGGAAGAACCATCTCGTTCGATATTTCTTTGATGCACAATCAGAGAATCTCCACATCGCAACTCACGGCATCGACACAACAATCGAACGATTCGCTTATTTCTGCATCGAATGAGCAGCCACATTCGGTTATTAATGGATATACGATTGCTCCGACATTGACATATACCGAACCGCTTTCGAAAAACAGCCAATTGATGCTGACGTATAATGCATCGTACACTAACAACACATCGGACAAAGAAACGAACAATTTAGATCCGGCACTGCAAACATATTCGCTCTTCGATACCGCTCTCTCCAACAAGTACACAAGCGAATACATTACACAAAGCGGCGGCGTGGGCTATCGCATTGGCAGCGGGAGTTTTGACCGATTCCGAAGCAATGGATTTATTTTTTCAGTCGGACTTTCTCTTCAATCAGCGGAATTAAAGAACAATCAAACTTATCCGTTTGTCGGATCGTTATCGAAAACCTTCACAGATTTTCTTCCAAATGCCCTTTTCAATCTTGCCATCGGACCACAGGAAAATTTGCGAGTGATGTATCGTGCCATCACGCGGCCGCCAACGATCACACAGTTGCAAGACGTTGTTGATAATTCGAATCCTCTCTTATTAACCAGCGGTAATTCTGATTTGTCGGAATCATACAGTCACACGCTCACGGCACGTTACAGCATTACCATGCCGCAAAAAGCACAAAGCCTTTTTTTATTACTCAACGCAACGATTACGAAAAATTATATTGCCAATGCAACGATCATCGCCAACCGCGACACGACGCTCTCCAACGGAATGAAATTGGCACAGGGTTCTCAATACACGCTTCCTGTGAATCTCGATGGATATGCTAGCGCTCGTTCGTTCATCACTTACGGATTCCCGACCGATTTCATTAAAAGCATGCTGAATCTTCAAACCGGATTCACATTTACGCGCTCGCCGTCCGAAATCAATTCAGTCATTACTTACACAAACACGTACGCCATCAGTCAGGGTGTAACGATTGGAAGCAACATCAGCGAGCAAATAGATTTTACGCTTGCTTATATGGGCACATACAATATCAGCCGTTCGGATTTACAAGCGAGTCAAAATAGCAATTATTACTCGCACAATGCGGATTTTAAATTCAATTGGATTTTCTGGGATGGCGTGGCGTTCAACAACGAACTCAATAGCACACTGTACAGCGGACTTTCAGCGGGATACAATCAAAATATTTTGTTGTGGAATATGAGCATTGCCAAAAAACTATTTGCCAAGCAACGTGGTGAGATTAAATTCGGTGTGTACGATTTGCTTGAACAAAACAAAAGCATCACACGCAATATCACTTCGACCTATACAGAAGATGTTCAGAACACAGCGTTAACCCGGTACTTTATGCTTACGTTTACGTACACGCTGCGGCCTTCGGTGTAGAATAAAAAAGAGGCATGAAATTATTCCTCCGACCGCTTTGAGCGATCGGAGGAATATCATCAAACTATTAAACCCTATGCCGCTCTTAACGCATCCACAATTTTTAATCGTGCTGCACGCACTGAAGGCAGGAATCCGCCGGCAACTCCCATAAACAAGGAAAACAACAAAGACGAAATAACAATCGATGGCGAAAGCGCGAATGAAAATTGCAGTTCGGAAAACGATTGGTAATTCAATGTCGAGATGGAAAAGAATTGTAAGAACGACGCTAAGAATAATCCGATGACACCACCGAGCAGCGAAATGGTGATGGATTCCGTTAAGAACGCGGCGAGCACACTGCGCCTGCGAAAACCGAGCGCACGTAACGTTCCAACTTCCACGGTTCGATTTGCGACTGCGGCGTACATCGTAATCATTGCACCGATGGTTGCGCCAAATGAAAACACCACTGTAATAAAAACGCCAAGAATGCGGATGAACAATGCCATCGTTTCCGATTGTTCTTCAAAAAATTTCTGTTCGATCTTGGGTTCAAACTGTTGCAAACGCGGCTCGCGGTCAAACGCTGCTTTGAACGCGGCAAACGCATCGGGCTGATCGAGCTTGAACGTCATCGTCGAGTATCCACCGCTGCGATGAAACGCAGCTTGCAACTGGTCGTTATCGCCCCAGAATTCAGAATCGAATCCGCTACCGCCGGCATCGAACAAACCAACAATCGTCCAATTATCGCCTCCGAAGGTGACCGAAGTGCCAACCTGCGCTTCGACAAAGTTTTTGGCAGTTCCAGCACCGACAATTACTTCTCGTGCACCAAAATGAAACATGCGTCCTTCCACAATATGAACCTGCGGACGCAAAATGAATGCTTCCTGCGCAACACCGCGTACAGTAACATTGCTTAAGCCGCCGGATTTTTTATGCATGTTGATGATAACGACAGTTTCTCCGGATGCTAACGGTTTACCTGACGATGTTTTTGCAATGTGCGGTAATGTTAGTATCGTGTTACAATCATCCTGCAAAATGATGCTGGAGATTTCACCGTTCGCTGCTTTGCGCGCAACGATCACGTTATCCGGCATGCCGGTTGCAACAAGTGTTTTTTGGATACCGTACGCCATCATCAGCACGGCGGCAAACACAAAAACCACCAGCGCAATACCTGCAATGGTAACACCGGTTGTAAGTTTGCGTGATTTAAAATTTTTTAACGTGTAACGTAAGGGAATTTTCATAATCATCCTTTAATGAATATAGAATTTAGGAGACAGGAGATAGAATGCGTTGTGAATAGCTGTATAACATTTTTGCAACTTCATCGAGCAACACTTTTAGTTCCGAAGAATCTCCATAGTGCAGGTCTGCAGAGAGAATGAGATAGTAACGGCATTCTTCCACGGAGCCCTGAGCAATATTCATAAAACGAACTTTGTCAGCGCGTCCGCGTTTCTTAAATCCTTCTGCAATATTTGCCGCAATCGAAACAGCGGCACGGCGCAGTTGAGATACGAGACCATACATTTCGTGTTTCGGGAATGACGATGTGAATTCATAGACGGCCAGCACAAAACGATGCGCCTTTTGCCAGACGATTAAATCTTCAAACGATTTTGCTGCTTCTCTTTCCATCCATCATCCCTTTTACAAAAATCTTTTTAATTCTGTTTTCTGTCTCCTGTGTTCAGTTTCCTACCCAATAAATCTCAATCCATCCACAATCTTGGTGCGCAATGCACGCTGCACGGGGAAGATCGAAGCGACAATACCGACGGTCAATGCGGCAGTAATTGCGAGAATGACGGTGAACGGTGTAATGAAAAAGTACGGGAAGAAACCTTTCGGCATCAGCGCATCGATACCGCTTACAACCGGATACGTTACAAGCAATCCGGCGGCAGCACCGAGCCCGGAAATGAACATCGACTCGCCGAAAATTAAACCGAATAAATGTCCGCCTGTAAAACCGAGCGTTTTCAATACGGCATATTCTCGTGTTCGTTCACGTGCCGACATAATCATCGTGTTGCCCAGAATGAGCATGATGATTCCGATAATAATGTAGGCAACAAAATTCATAGCGTTCAACAATGAACTAAATCCAGTAATGAACCCTTGCGTAAATGCGCGCTCCGTTTCTGTTTTTGTAGAGTTGGAAGAATTTTTAAACAGTGCATCGATTTGTTCCGAAATTGCCGCCGCCTGTGCCGGGTCTTTGATCTTAATAATGTACCAACCAACCTGACCGGTACGCCCGGGCATATCCTGTTTCATCCGTTCATCAACGGCTGCCCAATGAAAGAACATTTGCGTTGCATCGGTGGATTTATCTCGCGGCGTGTAAATGCCGCGCACCACAAACTCCCAATTGCCCGGATAAATATCGCCGTCAAGATGAATGATGTCGCCTACTTTGAAACCGTATTGTTTTGCGATTTCAGATCCAACAATACAAGCATTGCGTTCTTTTTTGAACGCTTCGTAATCTTTGGGATTGAGTTGATATTCGGGATACACATCGAGAATTGTTTCGGGATCGACCGCCATCCGTGCGAAGAAATTCTTCTTATCGATGTACGTTCCTCCGAACCAATTGGCAAACGAAACCGTTTCGACACCGGGAACTTTAGCTATCTGATCGCGATAGGAATACGGCAGCGGAAAAATATACGACACTGATTGCCGCGTGATAAGACGATTTGCCGCTGTGGCTTCGAGACCTTCATAATACATATCCACAACGGTGCGCAACACACCGAATGCCATCACCGCTATCGCCATACCGAGAATCGTTAGAAATGTTCGAAGTTTGTGTCGCAGTGCGTTTTTGAAAATCAGTTTAAGTATTCTCATGCCATGCTCCTATGATAACTCGCCTTTGTCCAAATGCAGCCGACGTGTTGCTTTTTCTGCTGCATGCGGATCGTGCGTTACCATAACGATGGTTTTTTTGAATTCTGTATTTAACCGCTCCAACAATAACAGAATTTCTTCTGCAGAATGCCTGTCCAAATCGCCTGTCGGTTCATCGGCAACAAGAATGGTCGGGTCAGTCACAATGGCGCGGGCAATGGCAACGCGCTGTTCCTGTCCGCCGGAAAGCTGTTTGGGATAGTGATACATTCGATCACCTAATCCAACGACGCTTAGAACAAGTTCCACATGTTTTTTACGTTCTGCTTTTGAAAGCGACGTGAGCAGCAGCGGCAGTTCCACATTTTCGTACGCTGTCAATACCGGCAGTAAATTATAGAATTGAAAAACGAAGCCGACATTCCGCGAACGCCATTTTGCCAGTGCAGATTCACTTAGTTTGGAAACATCTGTTCCGCCAACAAAAAGATTTCCTTGGCTCGGCCGATCGATACCGGCAATGAGATTGAGCAGTGTGGTTTTGCCGGAACCGGACGGGCCCATTAAGCCGAGAAATTCGCTTTCCTGTACTTCCAGCGAGATATTGTTCAGAACCGGTACTTCAAAACTGTCTCTCCAATATGATTTTGAAACGTGTTGAACTTGAATTATGGGATTGGGCATTAGTATGATCCTTTCTGAATATAGAATTTAGAAGATAGAATGCGGTGTGAATAGACATTGAGCATTTTTCCAATCTCATCAACGAGATCGAAAAGTTGAGAGTTCTCGGCATACCCGAGATCTTTTGCTAAAATTAAATAATAAATACATTCCTGAAGTGATCCTTCTGCAATATTTAAATATCTGACTTTATCCGCTTTACCACGCTTTCTAAATCCTTCTGCGATGTTTGCTGGAATTGAAATAGATGCTCGTCGAAATTGTGAAGTTAAACCATAAGTTTCTTTCGACGAAAATTTTTCTGTTAATCTATAGACTTCTAAAACAAATTGATGCGCCTTTTGCCATACGAGTAGATCCTTAAAACTCTTTGCTGACTCGTGTTCTTCCATATTCGTTTCCCGATTCTATCTCCTAAATTCTAACTTCTATCTTCTATTACAACACTTTCACTTTCACTCCGTTCGCAATCGTTCCATCGATTTTATCGATCACTTTTTCACCGACGGTAATGCCGTCAAGAATTTCGATGTTGTTGCCGAATTCACGCCCGATGGAAATCGGAACGGCAACGGCTTTATTGTCTTCGACGCGGAAAACAACTTTTTTCCCGTCACGTGTCGCAAGAGCGGTCTGCGGCACAGACAGAAATGGTTTTTCTTGCATCGTGCTTGCTTCTGCAGGTTTCGTAAGAAACAATACTTTTGCACCCATCTCCGGCAGTACGCGGCTGTCATAATGTTTGAACGCCACTTTCACCAGTACCTGTTGCCTTCGAACGATCAGCAGTCGGAACAATTTTATCGACATATCCTTCATATCGCGCTCCCGGATATGCATCCAACGTAATTTCGCATGGTTGATGATTGGTCACGTGCTCAATGTTCGATTCCGAAACATCAGCTTCTACTTGCAACGATGTCATATCGGCAATTGTGACGACCGCAGATTTTGATCCCGCACTCGCTGCCATCGGCACGACCATTTCACCGAGATCGGCATCTTTCGTAAGAACGGTTCCATCGAACGGTGCACGAATGAGTGTGTTCTCCAATGCCACTTCAGCTGCAGCAACGCCGGCTTTTGCCACTTCGATATTTGCTGCAACACGCTGCAGTTGTGCTTCGGCGGCATCGAACTCGGCTTGCGTCGAAAGATTTTTTGCCAGCAATGTTTTCTGCCGATCATAACTGCGCTGCGCATCATTCAAGTCTGCTTGGTTCACGCGCAATGTTGCCCGCGCTTGCTCCACCGCCGCACGCATATCCGCATCTTCCAGCCGCGCAATGATTTCATTTTTCGTTACGCGGTCGCCTTCAACAACACCGAGATACACAATTCTTCCGGTTGCCTTGGAAGCAATCGCCGCTTTGCGCTGCGCTACAACGTAACCGCTTGCAGTCAGTACCTGCATTAGATTGTGCCGGTGATGTCCATGCCACTGTTGTCAAGCGCACTTCAACAGCGGGCGCGAATAACTGTTGTCCAAAATAAAATCCGAGAACAATAATAGCGATAACAAAAATTGCTACGCCAATGTACAATCCCGTTTTCTTTTCAGGCCCATCGTTCATTGGTCGTGATCGGTTGATGCGTAATGCGGAAAGATCAGTCGTTGTATTTTCCATCTTCGTTTTTCAAAATTACTTTCTATCGGTGTTTGTAAAACGCGAAACATTTTCAAAAAGTTGCCGCCAGAAATTCAAAGGCGTTGTCTTAATATAAGAATTTGGTTTAGCTAAAGCTGTCTCTATCTTGCGATTTTAAGATACGCTGTACCGTTCGGAGAAGTTTCGGTTTTTCGGCGAAAAGGGGAAGATTTTCGGTGAGCAGCGTCAAAATGAAAAAGTTATAACGGATGGTTTTATGTTGATAACGGTAAAATTCTTTTTGCATGAAGAAGTTGCCTTTTTTCACACGCACTGGTATCTTGCTACACACAAACGATGATATCTTTAGAACAACTCGGCTATAATTCTTTCGTTGCACAACATGCAGAACCATTTCTTGAAAAAGGATGGGCCGTTGCGCGTGTAACGCAAGAACATCGCGGCAGCTACAGCATTCGTACGGCGTTGGTGGAACTTCCGGCAGAAGTTGCCGGACGCATGATGTTTCAAGCTGCTTCACGCATCGATTATCCTGCCGTCGGTGATTGGGTCGCTGTGGAATTCTATAATGATAACCGGCGCGCAGTCATTCGTTCTGTCTTACCGCGGCGTACAACCTTGGTGCGAAAAGCCATCGGCAAGAATACCGAACAACAGATTATTGCAACGAATATTGATCTTGTATTTATCGTGCAGGCGCTCGATCAGAATTTTAACCTTTCACGCGTCGAGCGATATCTTGTCGTTGCACGAGAAAGCGGCGCTATTCCGATTCTCGTCTTCAGCAAAAAGGATCGATGTTCCAACGATCTGGTTGAACACATCAAACACGAAACACAAACGCTGGCAAACGACATGCCAGTGATTTTGTACGACGTTCACAATGCGGAAGAGATTGCATCGATCACAGCAATGATTCATACTGGAAAAACTTGTTGCTTTATCGGACCTTCCGGCGCAGGAAAATCTACGCTCATCAATAAATTGGTAGGACATGAAATTTTAGCGACTGGCGAAGTGCGCGAATACGATGCCAAAGGAAGGCATACAACTTCCGCGCGTCAACTCATTGTTATGGAACATGGCGGTATGTTGATCGACACGCCGGGTGTTCGTGAGCTTGGCGTGTGGAGTGCTGCGACAAGTATCGACGACACGTTTGACGATATACAAGAGCTTGCTCTGCAGTGCCGGTTCAGGGATTGCACGCATACACACGAGCCGCATTGTGCCGTGCAGAAGGCGTTAGAAGATGAAATTCTTTCTGCAGAACGTTTGGAAAGTTTTTTGAAACTTCAAAGCGAAACAGAACACATCGAAGCAAAGAAAAGCCGTGTAACTGCCGCAGAGAAAAAAGAACGCGATAAAAAACGAAGTAAGGAAATAAAAAAGATTTCAAAACATAAAAAACGAATAGAATAATACACAACACGAAAACTAAATCTATGAATCATCATGTACTTCACAAACAACAAAACAGCAGAATGTGTTTCGTCTGCGGATTGAAGAATCCCTTCGGACTGAAAGCATCGTTTTATGAATTGGATAACGGCGAAATGCTCGTCACATTTATGCCGCAGGAATATCATCAAAGTTATCCGGGCAGATTGCACGGCGGGATTGCGATGACGATGTTAGATGAATCCATCGGGCGTTCCATTATGATGAAGCAGGAAGAAATGGTATGGGGCGTCACCATCGAATTCACCGCAAAGTTTCGCAAACCGTTACCGCATGACAACGAACTGCGCATTGTCTGCCGCATTACGCATGACCACGGGCGTATTTTTGAAGGCAGCGGAGAAATTCTTCTTCCCAACGGCGACGTTGCTGTGGAAGGAAAGGGAAGATATATGAAGATGCCGCTTTCAAAAATTTCCGACTTTGACGAAGAAAAAGAAGAATGGAAAATTGTGAGGAGTGAAAACGATCCGGTAACCGTTGAATTACCGCAACCGTAACATACGATTATTTCTGAGCGGCAATCGTAATAGAATTGAGATACTGAGAAAGCGCTTCCAATTGCCGTTGAACTTCATTCAGATCGTTTGCGCGAGCAGCAATTTCAAGGCGTTCTCCCAGCATACTTAAATCCATAACGCTCATCAATGCACCGGTGCCTTTGATTTTGTGTGCTTCTTGAATGAGAAGGGGAAAATCTTTTTGCACTGCCGCTTGCATGAATTCAGGAAGAGAGCGCTGACACTGCCGGATGTACTTTTGAACAATCTCAACCGTGTTTGCATCAACACAAACTATCGTTTTCGTTTTGGAAGAATCTTCCATGCTGCATTATTCCAGATATTTGACAATGTCCTGAAGAAACATTTGGGCGAACTTATTTTTTACATTGCTGTACAAAATGCCGGACGAATTCGATTAAGGCAGGCAATCCCGGAATCAATATTAACGCAACAATGACTAAAGAAAAATTTTGTTTGATGAAGGAAATGTTTCCGAAAAAATATCCGACAAGAATAAACAAATTAACCCAGAGAAATGAACCCAGCACACTGAACAGTAAGAACATTCGATACCTCATTTTGCCGATGCCCGCGACAAATGGTGCAAAGGTACGAATGATCGGAAGAAACCGCGCAATGACAACAGTAATCTTTCCGTACTTATCATAAAATGTTTGTGTGCGCGTTAGGTACTCTCTATTAAAGAGACGCGAATGCTCTTGGCTAAACACTTTCGGCCCGACTTTTCTTCCAAACCAATAATTCGTGTTGTCGCCAGTGAACACTGCAAGCATCAACAAAGGAATTGCAAATTCAACACGCATTGCACCAAGTGCAGCAAGCGAACCCACCGCAAACAATAATGAATCACCCGGCAGGAATGGCGTTACGACCAAACCGGTTTCACAAAAAAGAACGGTAAAGAGAATAGCGTAAATCCATGTGCCGTACATTGCACACAGTTCCAGCAAATGCTTATCAAGGTGCAGCGCAAATTCGAAACAATATTTCAGGAAGTCCATAGAAAAGAAAACGGGGCAGTTGTAGGACCGCCCCGAGTAAAATACAGAATATTATTTTATGGCAAGCAGTTCAACCTCAAAAATCAACGTTGCGTTGGGCCCTATAGCACCACCGCTGCCGCGTTCGCCGTATGCAAGATTGGATGGAATATAAAATTCAAACTTCGATCCGACGGGCATCAATTGCAAACCTTCGGTCCATCCTTTGATCACCTGATTGAGAGGAAACTCGATCGGCTCATTACGTTTGTAGGAACTGTCGAATTCTGTTCCATCGATCAACGTTCCCCGATAATTTACTCGCACTGTTTTTGTTGCTGCGGGCTTTGCTCCTGTTCCCATCGTAATGACTTTATATTGTAACCCATCTTTTAGTGTTATCACACCGGGCTTTTTTTTGTTCGCAGCAAGGAATGCTTCACCGGCTTTTTTGTTTTTCGCGGCATCTGCGTTATGCTGCGATTCTGATTTCGCCGTCATTTCTTTCTGAAATTTTTCAAGAACTTGTTCCATTTCCTGTTCGGTCAACGCAGGTTTCGCACCGCTCAGTTCATCGTTGATTCCTTGAAGAAAG
Organism: Ignavibacteriota bacterium; assembly: GCA_963790045.1. Lineage (GTDB taxonomy): Bacteria > Bacteroidota > Ignavibacteria > UBA10030 > UBA10030 > DATKMP01. The sequence goes on from CAWBMS010000007.1 coordinate 100,414, forward strand.
CTGCTTTGATCGACATCGACGCCTTGCATCTTTAAATTTTTCGCTATGTTGATACCGATACTGTAGCTTACTTTTTCTTTTTCCGTTGTTGGTGTCTTCGTTTGCCCGGTCATTGTGCCTCCTAACAGCGAAAGCACAACGGCAATCGCGATGAACTGTTTCATGGAATATCCTTTGAATAAATGATCAATAAAAACGCAAGACACGCCTGCGTTCCACACCTATAAAGTAAGATATTTTTTACTGAGAAAAAACGATTTTCTCTTTTACAATCCCGAACCGGTGAACAAGAGGAAACCACTCAACACGATTAAGACGATAGTCGTTGTCCAGCCGATAGCGTTTTGGAATCGATTATTAGTATATTCTTCCATAATGTCTTTATTGTTGATGATGAGCATCATACAAATAAGAACGACCGGCAAAAGAATGGCGTTGAGTACTTGTGTCCAGATGGTGATGGCAATCAGCGGTGCGCCCGGAATTAAAATGATACCCATTCCAACAAAAATAATAATGGTGAAGAGGTACATAAAAATGCGGCGCTTCGCTGAATTTTTTATCGATGCCTGCTTCAAAACCGAATGCTTCGCAAACATAGAATGCCGTGGCAAGCGGAAGAATGGCTGCAGAAAAAATGGAGGCAACGAACAATCCGAACGCAAACAATTGTGCGGCGAGCGCGCCGGCGAGCGGTTTCAATGCCGCAGCGGCATCACTCGCTTCGTTGATTTGGATGTTATTCACATGCAATGTTGCAGCACAGGCAATGATAATAAAGAACGCGACGACAATGGTAGCAATGCATCCCAGCAACACATCCCACAACGTATATTTATAATCGCTGATCTTCAACCCTTTTTCGATCACGGATGATTGCATATAAAATTGCATCCACGGCGCAACCGTTGTTCCCACCAATCCTAATACTGTTGTAATGTACCCGTTATCGAATTGAATGGTCGGTGTAATCAATGCCGTGCCGATGGTGCCCCAGTCCGGTTTGGCAAGAACGGCGGAGACAACATAGGTAAGCAAAAAAACGCTGAAGAGAAGAAAGATACGTTCCGCAATTTTATAATTGCCCTTCAGTGACCAACACCCACACTGCAATTGCCGCAAGCGGCACAGAAATATATTTGCTCACACCGAAGATATTCATGCTACCCGCTACGCCGGCAAATTCCGTGGCAGTGTTGCCGACATCAGCAACGATCAAAAATATAAAAATATAAAAGGTGATGCGAACACCGAAACTTTCCCGAATTAAATCGGCAAGCCCTTTGCCGGTAACGATTCCCATGCGCGCATTCATTTCCTGTACGGCAAGAAGCGCGATAAACGATGGAATCAGTGTCCACAATAATTTATAGCCATATACTGCTCCGGCAACGGAGTACGTGGTTATTCCGCCTGCGTCGTTATCCACACTGCCGGTAATAATACCAGGGCCGAGAATGCTAAGAAAAATAATAATGTTGCGTAATGCAGGATGTTCCTTTAAGCGGCGAAAAAAATTCATGTCACACCGTCTCTTCTTCTTTTATTTCAGGATAAAGTGCGGCAACGGCATCGCGATACGAAACGACGCCTTGCATGCGATGTTCATCGTCGACAACGGGAATGGCTTCAAAATTATATTTAAAGAATAATTGCGCCACACGCCTGATGCGCGTATCCAATTCCACACACACCGGCTGGTCCGTCATCATATCGACAATGACCATGTCCGGATTGCTCATCAATAAGTTGCGCAAACTGATTACGCCTTTCAATCGTTCCTGTTCGTCTAATACAAATGCGTAACGGTACAATTCTGCTTTTTCGCATTCCACACGAATGCGATTCAACACCATCGCTGCCGTCTCCGTCGCTTTTGCTGTGATGAATTCAGTATTCATGATACTGCCGACACTATAGGTAGAAAGCCGCGACAGATCTTTCAACTCCGCAACTTTTTCTGTCGGCAGCGCTGCATAAACGGCGTGGCGTCGTTCCTGATCGATTTCATCGAGCAAGTCCACCGCTTCGTCCATTTGCATTTCGTTGATAATGGGTGCAAGATTTTGCGGTTCCAGCGATTCGATAATCTGCAACCGATTTTTAAATTGCATCTCTTGCAGCGTTTGTGCCGCTGTAAAATAATCGAGCGATTCGACCAAGGCGATGCGTTCATCGGTGCCGAGGTCTTCTAAAATGTCCGCAAGATCGGCTGGATGGATTTCCGACAACTTCGATGCATCCGTTTTCATTTCGACCGATGTGAGTACTGACGTCGTTGACGTAGGTTGAACATTTTTCCACGAAACGAATTGATCTTTCATGTCGCGGTCTGTTACCCAGCGAAAAGCCGAATTGACCGGCTTCAAAAATCCGAGCCGGCGTAAAATACCGCGCATCCCGATATCGATGTGCACCACCCACAGGTTGGTCATTTCTTTTGCGCGATCTTCAATCAGCAATTGCAAATCATTCACGCGAACGACTTTGTATCCGGTGGTGGAAATAATTTGTTTATCGAGAAATGTCTTGCACAACAAGATTTCGTGTTCGGATGCATGCGTCGGCGGTGCGGCAGCTTCCATCGAATCATCCACAGCTAAATGTTCTTTGAAGACAATGCGCTTCACTGTGCTCCACGGCATGTACACAAGTTGCTTTTTAGTTGTTGCGAACGGCCCTGTATGCATCTGCACCATCAAGCCGGTTACGCGCGGATAAACCTGCGCGGTGGATGCAGCAAGGTCAACCACTTTTCCGATGCGCTTGTTGTCGCTTAACCGTTGTACCGGCAGGTGAATGAATTCACTGAGGTACGAAAATTTTACGATTTCCAGAGACACTGTATCTCTCCTTTACCGTTTATGCGTCAGCAATCCCGAAGAATGTCAAAGCAGATATTTGTCCACGCGATGGAACGAGACGACCATTCACCATTTCGTATCGTGCAGCCACCGTGTTTCCCTTCGTGTGGACGTGGTACGTTTGTGCCGCCATTGCAGCACAATGATTTGAAGAAAAATAAGAATTCTTTTCCAAAAAACAAGCGCTGAATGAAAAATATTTTCAACTTTTTTTGATGGGTACGAAAATTTGAAAGTCGTTTCACTTTTCCGTACAATCATAACGAACAACATCACAATACGAGAGAGAGAATGAATTTTACCGAACGCCTTCAGCACATTCAATCCCAACAACACTCATTGCTTTGCATCGGCTTAGATGTCGATGAAACAAAATTGCCGCCGCATTTGCTGTCGGAAAAAAATCCGGCGTTAGAATTTAACAAGTGCATCATCGAAGCAACGCACGACCTTGCCTGCGCGTACAAACCGAATCTTGCGTTTTACGAAGCGATGGGCGAACGCGGGCTTGCAACGCTGCGCGAAACATTGAAGTTCATTCCGAAATCCGTTATCACCATCGGCGATGCGAAACGCGGCGACATCGGCAATACGGCAGAGCGGTATGCGCGGTCGCTGTTCGATGATTTCGGGTTCGATGCGATCACCGTCAATCCGTATATGGGATTCGATTCCGTTGAACCGTTCATCGCCAATCCTGAAAAAGGAGTTTTTCTTCTTGCGCTAACTTCTAATTCTGGATCAAAAGATTTTCAACGATTGAAGATTGGAACAAAACTGTTGTACGAAAAAGTTGTGCTTGCCGCAAAAAAGTGGAACACACAGCACAACATTGGATTGGTGGTCGGCGCAACGCATCCGAACGAATTAAAACGCATTCGAAAAATTGTGCCGGCTATGCCGATTCTTATTCCCGGCATCGGCAACCAGGGCGGCGATTTGAAATCCGCAATTCGGTACGGCTGCGATCAACACGGACAGCTTGCTGTTATCAACGCCAGCCGCAGTATTTTGTATGCGTCATCGGGAAAAGATTTTGCTGAAGCGGCACGAGCCGAAGCAAAGAAGATGGTGGAAGAAATAGAATCATATCGGAAATAAAACATTTAGCGTATTTAAAGATGAGCATGAATTGAAATTGGATTGAAATGAATTTCTAAAAATTTCTACGGAGGGAATATGAAACGCCGTCCACAGAATATTCACGAACGATTTCTGCGTCACATCTGGAACAAACAATATCTCAAGGGAGATTTGAATACCACCGAAGGAAAAACGCTGCACGTGCTCGATGTCGGGCAATGGAACACGGACGGCGGCCCGGATTTTCTTCAAGCAAAAGTCAAAATCGATGGAACAACATACGCTGGCGATGTAGAAATTCATCGCACGACATTCGACTGGGTTCAACATCATCATCAAGAAGACCCGCGTTACAATAAAGTAATTTTGCATGTAGTGCTGGAAGCCGAACAAAACATTCCGCCGACGTTCGTGCAAAGCGGGCGTAGTATTCCGGTGTTCGTGATGGAACAATTTCTTGCAGAATCCATTCGTTCAATCTGGCAAAAAGCGATTCTCGATGAACGCGCGGCGAAGGTCAAAAGCATTCCGTGTTTTACAAAAAATCATCGCGTGAGTACTGCGATCATCGAACAATGGTTGGACAAACTTGCCGTCGAACGATTAGAAATCAAACTGCGCCGATTCGATGAACGATTGAAACAACTCGCGCATGAACGCCAATTAAAATTATCGGAACGGCTAACGTGGTACGGTAGAGTGCCAATAGAGGGCGAGCAGGATGAAATCCCGCCGCCGATTCCTGAGTTCACACCAAAAGATTTTTCCGATCGCGCAATCTGGGAACAAATTTTGTATGAAGGCGTGATGGAAGGATTGGGGTACAGCAAAAATCAAGAACCGTTTGGGCGATTAGCAAAAAGCATTCTTCTTTCATGGATACAGGAAAAGAAATTCACTACCGACGGCGGAACGTTAGAAGCACTTCTCTTCGGTGTCGCGGGGTTGCTGCCGAACATTGCCACACTTCAAGAACCTGCCGCGCAGGAATATGTTCGCGGCTTACAAAAAACATGGAACGAATTTCGTCCGAACTATCGTGGTGAACTATTGCACGAAGCTGATTGGCAATTCTTCCCCACTCGCCCGACAAATTTTCCTACGATCCGGCTTGCTGCTGCCGCACAAATTCTTCATGCGTTTTTAGCAAACGATTTGTTCAGAAATATTATTCAAACACTCAAAGCCAACAGTAAGCCCGCTGAAAAAGAACACCAGCTATTTCAGTTGTTTTTTGTTCCCACCGGAGAATTTTGGAAACATCATTATTCTTTCAATGAGTCGTCGAAAAAAGAATTGCGCGTGCTGGGCGCGGCACGCATTCGGGAAATTATTGTGAACACTATCCTTCCCGTGGCGCTGCTGTATGCGCGCATCTTCAAAGATAAATCCGTACGGCAGGGAGCGCTTGCCGTGTACAAATCGCTTCCGGCTGCGGAAAGCAATTCGCTCACTCGTTTCATGGACGAACAGTTGCTCAAAAGCAGAATCAAACTTTCTTCTGTTTGCCGACAGCAGGCAGTAATTCAACTCTACAAATATTACTGCACCGAAAACCGATGTAGCGAATGCGCCATTGGTGCGGCAGTATTACATGTTGATCGTTGAGAAAGCCGGGAAGAAATAAAACAGTGAAGCGATGGATATTAAAACATTATTTCAAAGAACGGAAATTGGAATATCGGCTCTCCTTTTGGTATCTTAACATGTACTTTAATGGATTTCACAGATGTATGAAATAGTCGAAATATTTCCAAGCGAGCGGCAAAAACTTTTTACTAAACTATCGGATAAGTTTGAAACAGCGCTAAACTTTAATCGTCAGGTTGTTAGCTTTCAAGCCAACAAAGAAGAACCGATTTATCGTTGGTTTAAATATAAAGAAGGATTTTCATCCGGGCTTGTCAAGAATTTTCTTACAAAGTATTCCGACAAGCCGGGAAAAGTTTTAGATCCATTCGCCGGGGTTGGTACAACTCTCTTTGCCGGGCAAGCTCTCGGTTGGGACTCTTATGGTGTTGAAGTTCTTCCCGTTGGTATTTTTGTTATGGAAACCAGAGAAGCAATACAAAAAATCAATATAGAAACATTTAACAAATCTATTGAAAATCTTTGGTTAGAACTAAAAAAAATTGAAGTGCCCACCAGCCATTTTCAACATATCCCCATAACAAAAGATGCTTTTCCCGATGATACCGAATTTATTCTGAATCAATTTCTCACCTATTGTGATACCATCAACAAGAAGGAAACTCGTACTGTTTTAAAATTTGCCGCACTCTCCACATTGGAAGATATTAGTTATACAAGAAAGGACGGTCAATACTTACGATGGGACTATCGTTCCAAACGAGATTTATCAGGCAAACCCTTTAACAAAGGCAAAATCCTTTCGTTTGAACAAGCGATGAAGAATAAATTATCCCAAATCCTTATCGACCTATCTCCTCAAAACGATTCTCTCTTTGAGTCTGTTGCGGACAACAATTGCGGTTCGATCAACATCATCGAAGGAACTTGTCTGGATCAACTTCCAAAGTTTGATTCCGGTTTTTTTGATTTTATCGTAACATCTCCGCCCTACTGTAATCGTTATGATTATACAAGAACGTATGCGCTAGAATTGATTTATCTTGGATGCGATAACGACAAAGTACGATCGCTCCGGCAAGAACTTCTTTCGTGTACGGTTGAGAACAAAGAAAAATTGGACTATCTAAATCAACTCTATACTTCTATGGGCAACAGCACCGCTTTTGATAAAGTACTTGCTGTCTATAATTCTTCGGCTGCGATGAGAGAGGTGAATTTTACTCTTGACGAGTTGAACAAGCTTGATAAGCTTAACAATAACAATATTCCAAGAATGGTAAAAAATTATTTTTTAGAACTTTGCTTTGTTATTTACGAAATGGCCCGGGTTACAAAGAGCAGAGGACATTGTGTGATGGTGAACGATAATGTCCGTTACGGCGGGGAAGAGATCCCTGTCGATCTTATTCTTTCGGAATTTGCCGAGAAGTTTGATTTTAAGATTAAGAAAATTTTCGTTCTTCCAAGGGGCAAGGGCAACAGCAGTCAGCAAATGGGACAATATGGACGAACCGAAACCCGAAAGTGTATCTACTTATGGCAAAAAAAATGAAATCGAACAAGAATATTTTCTCTCCTGACGATCTGGTTACCTCTAAGGAAAAAACAAGAGCTGGGTTTATAGCCCTTGCGCTGGAGAAAAATTATTTAGCCGTTCCATATATCGAAGAAGCAAAAGCGTTAAAAGCGCTTGCAAACCGGGTATCAACCCCGAACGACCTTCTTCAAGTAACCGATCTCAAAGTTGGATTATTAACTGCCTCCGGGCTTTCTGAAAAGTCTTTGAATTATTTAACGGAAGATGACAAAACATTTGCAATAAAGGGATTGATCGAGAAATTTCTCAAACCGGCTGGAATTAATTTTGTCGATGAGCTTGTCTATCGATATCTATTAACCAAAGGAGACGCGTTAGGGGGCAAGGCAAGAAATTTAGCGGGTACCCTGGGCGAAAGAAAATTTCTTCGTTCGCTTCTCTCGGTCTTCAATTTATCGGGAATCAACTATCAATGGAAAGATAATGAAACCGATGGTTGGCTACCCAGACCACAAGACGATACCGATATTGAAAAACGCATAAAGGGATTTTTCTGGACGAAAAATGGAGTCAACCGAATTCTAATAATGAATACGACCATTCCAATGGTTAGAAAAAACGTCGATCTTTCAATTTTGCAAGGTACTCCTAACGAACTGACAAAAGATAACCGCTCTCTTATCCACAATGCAAGTGCTTATGTGGCTCTCGGAGAATTGAAGGGTGGTATTGATCCGGCAGGTGCAGATGAACATTGGAAAACTGCAAGTTCTGCTTTAGACCGACTTAGAAAAGGTTTCGCCAAAAAACGAAAATTACCACGAACATTTTTCGTCGGTGCTGCAATTGAAAACAGTATGGCTTCTGAAATATTTAGACAACTCCGTTCCAGATTACTTAGCAATGCCGCAAACCTTACTAATGATGAACAATTAGCATCAATCTGTGAATGGATAATAAACTTATAGAAAAACTTTTCACTCCCTCTCCGCACTTGAAACAACCTGTGACCAATAAGCAGAATATTTTTCTATATCGATTTATTGACATCGTGATTGTTTCCCCTGTACTATTTTAGTATGAAGAAATTGATTTCCATTATTATCCTTTGTGTAATGTGTGTTGCCGGTGTGCAAAATACATCCGCGCAAAATAATTTTGATGTTTCGTTGATGGTGGATTTTAGTTCGGCTGAACAACTGCTGGATTATTTCGATCATCAAACATCAAATACTGCACGTGTCGCTGCTTTGCGCGGCAACCGGCTTGCCACAGCAACCAGCGTTTTATTAGCGCGCACTTCTCGATCCAACGATGATGTAGTACAACAGTTGGAGCTTGCGCGCGATCTTGCGCAATATAACAATGATATTTACGGACTGCTTCCGGCGAAGCAGCATATTACCGAGCTTCGCAAACTGCTGACGGAAGCAAAACGCCGCCAGATCGACCGTCGCGTGATTGCGACGCTGCAAGGATATTTTCCAGCAGAGACAAAAATATTTTCTACCATCAAAGTATATATGGTTGTGATGGGCAACGAACGTGCGGCAGCGGTTGTGCGGCGCGTGGTCTGGCACGGCGATGTGCCTCAATTTGTCGGCGAAGACGAGGGCGAACCCATCATCATCTTCAATCTTGCGCGGGTCATCGAAACTTCATCCGATGTGCAGGCGCAGTTTTTAGAATTGCTTGCCACGCTGGCGCACGAAAGTTTTCATGCTGTCTTCTCCAAACTGAAAGAAACGCTGCCCGGCGTGTACGGTTCGCATTCTCCTTCGGATGAATTGTTGGACATCGGTACAAAACGAAGGCATTGCGTATTATCTCTCGTTAGAAATTCACCGGCAAGGAAGGCAATTATCTTCGGAATGGTTTAATGAAACGGCAAAAGCGGTCAGTGCATTGAACGGTGCATTAAAAGAATTATCTTCTCCGAACTGTTCTCCCACACGCGCTCATCAATTATTAATGGATGCAAATCTTTCCGGTTCGTTCAGCGGCAATTACGGGGCAACAGCGGGTTTGCGCATGGCGTACGAGATCGATACACGGCTCGGCAGGCAGGCACTAACATCAACATTGATCAACGGCACACAATCGTTTGTCGATGCGTACCGGGAGGCGTGCGTGCGGGAACTGATGTTGCCGCCTCTTGATGCGCGTGTTGCAAAGTAACAACGCGCACCGTCAAAACTTCAACATTTTTTTACTACTTCTTATACACCGGCACGCACCAGTCACGATACTTGCGTACGTTGCCGTGAACGGTATTCAGATACAAATCCATAATTTTTTTGGTGTGCACGCCAATCTCACCAGTACCAATCTTGCGATAATCGATTTGGGTAATCGGTACAATCTGTACACCGCTGCCTGCAAAGAAAACTTCGTCCGCTAAAAATAATTCGGTACGATCAATGGAGCGTTCCTGCACAGGCATCTTCAAATCATCCTGAATATATTGCAGCACGGTTCTACGTGTAATACCTTCCAGAATATTTTCCGTAATCGGCGGCGTGACGAAGATGCCGTTGCGAATCATAAATATATTTTCCGCAGAACCTTCAGACACATGCCCGCTTTGATCTAACACAATCGCCTCATCGAATCCCGCAAGCTGTGCATCGGTTTTGGCAAGCGCGGAATTGACGTACGCGCCGACAACTTTGCCTCGTGCCGGAATAATATTGTCGTCCACGCGACGCCACGAAGAAATCGTTACGTGCGCACCCGGGCTTTCGATGTATTTACCGAACGGTACGATGGCAATCGCCATCCGCGGCGTTAAATTGTGCAGACGCACGCCGATCAGTTCATCACCGTAAAAGGCGAGCGGGCGAATGTACACTGTTTCTTTGTAATTCGATTTGCGAATCAGTTCAAGCGTGGATTGCGTCAACCCTTCCTTTGTGTACGGCAATTCCATCCGCAGCAATTTTCCGGATTCCAAAAATCGTTTGTAATGATCGAACGGGCGAAAAATAAACAGCTGCTGTTCTTGTTCGTTCCAGTACCCGCGCACGCCGCCGAACACACCGGTGCCGTAATTGAGTCCGTGCGTCATCACGCCGACTTTTGCTTCGTTGTAGGGAAGAATTTTGCCGTCTAAAAATACATACGCTGGAGTTGCCATTTATTTTCCTTTCAAATCAAATCGTGTTGATATAGTATAAGATAGAAAAAAAACGGAATGACGCCACTGATGACAAAAATTTAATCGAACTTTAAATATGTATTTTATTTTGCTCCGAACACGAGCGCTTGGTACACAAACAGGTCGGCTTCCTTCCAACCGTCCCAGCCGATGCCTGCTTTGTCCTGTGCGCAATGCCCGAAAAATTGTTCTTTTGTCCATCCGGTTTCTTCCGCGACTTGCGGCAGAAATGTTCCGGAGCGATTTCCTTTGCGTATGTAAATGCCATGCTTGCCAAGTTCAAATTCATCGATGGAATGAATACGTCGCATCGGCGTAAGCACGGAAATTTCGATATCGATTTCGGATAATTCGGAAGACGCGACAGGTTCAAAGCGGTGATCTTCCGTGGCGGCGGCAATTGCCATGTCCTGCACAACGGAATACAGCGGTTCGTTCGCACCGAACAATCCGATACAGCCGCGAAGTTCGCCGCGCTTCTTCAAGGTTACAAACGCGCCGCAATGTGCTTTGAGCACTTCGGAATAACTTGCAGTATCAGGAACAAATTCTTTCTTACTGCCGATATATTGTTCAATCGTCGTTCGTGCAAGTGCGAGCAATGTTTTTTTATCGGTGATAGAAAGTTTAAATTCCGATTCATCGGATTTCGTTTTTTGTGAAACAACGATCGCATTATATCCGACAACTCTATTTGTGTCGCCTTTTTCACTGTCGCCGGAATTTTGATATTGAATATGCGTGTACTCCATCGTACTGTCGCCTTCCGTTAAGTACATCAGTGTCAACACACTGGTCCATCCGCATAAACACGTGGCAAGGTTTTTCAACGGAGCATCTTCGTAATGAATCAGTGATCGGATAAGCGTGTTGGTAGAATTTGTGCAAATGGCATCCACCGTTGCTTGATCGACAATTTTCGCGTCGGAGTATTTTGGATAATGGGAAAAATCTGTGCTGATGATAAATAAATTCTTTTCATTGAAATACGGACGAAGCGCGCTGGCAATTTTCTGGCATGTTTCCGGCGATTGTGTTCCCAGAATAATCGGCACCATCTTAAAATTCTTTTTCATCTTGAATTGAAGAAACGGCACTTCCACTTCGAGGCAATGTTCTTCGGAATGTGCATCGAGCCGATTGGAGAAGAATTTGTTTTGTTCAATCAATTGACTGGCAAGTTCTGTGTTGACGGCGACCGTTCCCAGCGGTGTAATCCAATCGCCTTGCGAATATACCGACGCTCCATCGAACGAAACATGATGACTGGAACCGATGAGAAAAATATTCTCGTATTCCTTTTCATAATCAATCTGATTAATTCCCGACGCAGCGACTTCGCCGGAATAGACATAACCCGCATGCGGAACGATAATCGTCCGCACACCGGAAATATTTTTAGGAGGAACCGCGTTCGCAAACAATTGTTCTAACATCGATTGAAGTTGCTGCTTGGTTCCCGGATAAAATTGTCCCGCCACCGCCGGTTGACGATCTATTTTTGTGTTTTGTCCGCGGCTTTGTATGGTTGCCAGCAGCAAACACGCTGCTGTGAAAATAAGGATATGTGAAAATATCATACGCACTGCCTTTGTAAGTATGCAAAACGTACTCAGAAGTAGCGTGAGTGTCAAGCCGGAAATATCAATGGAATTTACCGGTATCGATGCTTGCCAATGGAAAGTATTCTTTATATACTATACAAATCAATTTAAGAGAAGAAAAAAACACATTGTCTGACATACTGCTGTTACATCCGAGTGAACAAGGTAAAACTTTTGGCAGCATGCCGCCGCTTGGAATGGCATGGATTACATCTTTTCTCCAATCTCAAGAGATTTCCACAACATTAATCGACCTACAAGTAACTTATGCGACTATTGAATCCCTTCTGCAAAAATATCATCCGATGGTTGTGGGAATCGGAGGAACATCGCATACACGGTTTGAAAGTTTTTCGATTGCGCGAAAAGTCAAATCGTACGATTCAAAAATTCAAGTACTGTATGGCGGTTCACACGCAACGTTCACCGCAGATGATACGCTAAGCCACATTCCCGAGATCGATTTTATCGTCCGTGGAGAAGGAGAACGAACAACCCATCAAATCATTGTTCAGATTTTATCTGGAAAGAATGATTTCAAGAATATCTGTGGTATAAGTTATCGGGAGAATCATCAAATCGTTCACAATCCAGATGCAGAACGAATTCACGATCTCGATGTCTTGCCGTTTCCCTATCGTGATCCTGATGCCATTCAACATTATAATTTACTTTTAGATTTCCTGAACATTCCTGCTGCTTCCATTATGAGTTCCCGCGGCTGCCCGATCAACTGTTCGTTTTGCTCGGCAAGCGCCATGTTCGGCACGCAATTGACGTTTCGTTCCCCTAAAAATGTTGTAGATGAAATCGAAATATTATTGAACGATTATCACTATCAAGGCATCAAATTTTTTGACAGCACGTTAACACTCAAACGAAAACATGTCGAAGATTTATGTGCAGAAATTCATCGCCGCAAGTTAAAGTTTCCATGGGAATGTGAAATTCGTGTGAATGGAATGACGTATGAATTGCTTCGAACGATGCATGATGCCGGCTGCTACTATGTGGATTTCGGTGTTGAGTCTGCAAGCCCAACAGTATTAAAATCTATGCACAAGGGTATTACGCTCGAACAAGTGGAAAATGTATTTCGATGGACCAAAGAACTTGGGATTTATACAAAAGTATTTTTCACGTTCGGACACATCGGTGAAACATTAGAAGATGCACGTGCGACAGTTGAATTTATGGAACGGAATGCAAAGTTTATCGATGTGGCTGCGACCGGAATCGGCGTACAAGAATTTATCCGGGAACAGAGGTAGAATGGTTTGCGCGAACGAATAATCTATTTCCAACTAATTTTTCATGGTCGGAACCGTTTGTAGATCAGAGTATTGAATCGCTTGGCAATGACCCGTCGATTCCTGTTTTGATTCAGCCGCAATTCGGATGGCGTGAGTTTCGTAAAATCGAATTTCGCCTTGCACGATTCTGGTTAAAAAATCCGCATGCGGCACTTGATGTTTTGTGGAGTCAGATTAAACTTGGCAGAGGCAAAATATTATTGCGGCTTCTTCTTCAATTTGTAAGCATTCATATCCTTCACCGCAAGCGGCATTAACCTTTTCTTTGTTCCATGATTGTTGTTTGATTCTCGCTCTATCGTTTTCTACATTGATACAGATGAAAATCAGAAAACATATTGCGTGCGTCAGCATTGTCTATTGCATTTTTGGTTTGCTAATTCCGGTTTTTATAACGGCAGCACAGCCGCGTGTGGAAAGCCAATTCCGTATTGCTCGCCTGAAATACAACGGCGGCGGCGATTGGTATAACGATCCGTCAGCGGAAGTGAATCTATTAAATTTCGTCAAGCAATATACGCACATCGATTGCGATCCGCGGTATGAGTTTGTCGATTGCTCAAGCGATAAGCTGTTCAATTATCCGTTTTTGTTTATGACGGGACACGGCAATATTTCTTTTTCTGATTACGAAGTGCAGCATTTGCGTTCGTACTTAACGCAAGGCGGCTTTCTCTATGCCGACGATGATTACGGAATGGATAAAGCATTTCGCCGCGAAATGAAAAAAGTGTTTCCCGATCAGGATTTTGTAGAACTGCCGTTTACGTATGGATTATATTCATGCTTGTTTCAATTTCCCAACGGCGTTCCGAAAACGCATGAGCATAACGGCAAACCGCCGCAGGGTTTCGGCATCTTTTATAAAGGCCGATTGGTTGTGTATTACACGTACGAATCCAATCCCAGCGACGGCTGGGCATGATCCAGAAGTGCATGGCGATCCGGAATCGAAACGGCAGGAAGCACTGCAGTTCGGCGCCAACATAGTTGTGTGGGCATTAAGTCATTGAACATGAGTGATGAACAAAACATATTGACAATGCTCCGGCAACGAATCGATGCAGTTCGACGAAAGAAAAATTTCACAGAATTGATTACAAACTCCTTAACGGTTGCTGCGATCATTATCATCGGAGCGTTACTCATTATTTTGTCAGAAGCTGTTTTCGATTTTTCACACACGGTACGAACAATTTTGTTTTTCGTTAGTTTCCTGGGAATTCTCGCCGGCATGGGCTGGTGGATTGTTCGTCCATTGCTAAGATTGAACGGTGTTTTACCATCCGAAAGCGATGACCAAATTGCAAAGCACATCGGCAATCATTTTCCTGTAATCAACGATCGATTGCTGAATGCACTTCAACTTGCCGGTATGCAAAACGACACCGAAGTATTTTACTCATCGGAACTCATCGATGCATCACTTGAAAAGTTTGCCGGAGAAATTCAGTCGATGGATTTTACTTCGTCTGTAAACCGTTCTTCAATTCCACAGCGTAGAAATTATTTTCTCACTTCACTTGTACTCGCAGTTCTTTGTTTCGGAATCTTCCCCCATTCGTTTGGTGATGCAACGTACCGATTGATTCACTGTTCCGAACGCTTTACACCGCCCGCAAAATATCATTTCGAAATTCTTCCCGGCAACAAAGAAATTGTGAAGAACGACAATGTCGATGTATCTATTAAGATCACCTCATCGCTTCCAGCGTTTGCAACGTCGAACCAATCGCTCTTGCTCATTCGCAAACAGCAAGGACAGGAAAATAACGAGGAGATAACGGTGAAGCCGGATTCCACCGGAATCTATCGCACAATGTTTTCCACATTGCATGCCACAACGGAATATTATGCACATTTCGGCGGCGAAGAAAGCGAACATTTTACATTAACCGTTCTCGATCGCCCTATTCTTCGTTCGTTTCATGTGCGATTGGAATATCCGGCGTATGCAAAACTTTCTGCAAAAACTCAAGATGATTTTGCTGGCGATATCACAGCGCTTGCAGGAACGCGTGTGATGATTT
Source organism: Ignavibacteriota bacterium (assembly GCA_963790045.1). GTDB lineage: Bacteria > Bacteroidota > Ignavibacteria > UBA10030 > UBA10030 > DATKMP01. The sequence goes on from CAWBMS010000007.1 coordinate 115,595, forward strand.
CCGGCTTCGCAAGCAAACCATTGCGCAGCGCAGCGCTGATGATGAGCGATAGCTCATATCACGAACTTGCTGTCAGCGGCGAACATTTTTCGATGTCCTTTACTATTGCTAAAGATAATTCTTACTACATTTCTCTGAATGATGTCGAAGGATTAACGAATGCCGATCCGGTGCGGTACGCAATCAAAGTTGTTCCCGATGAATTTCCAACCATTGCCATCACCGAGCCGGGGCGCAACATCGACATAGCCGGTACACAAACGGTGCCGCTGCATCTTTTTGCGAAAGACGATTTCGGAATTTCTTCTATCCGTCTCGGCTATCGCCTTCTTCAATCAAAATACGAACAGCCGCAGCAAAATTATACCTACATTCAAATTCCTTTAACGCAATCAGGGAATGCCATCGATGTGAATTATTCCTGGGATTTGTCTTCGCTGCATCTTGTACCGGAAGATGTCGTGGAATATGTTGCCGAGGTGTTTGACAACGACAACATCAATGGGCCAAAAAACGGTCGCAGCAACACCTACCTCCTTCGCCTGCCGTCACTTGAAGAAGTATTTGCCGATGCGGACAAAGATCACGATCAATCCATCGATGACATCAAATCTTCGTTGAATGAAGCCAAGAAGTTGAAGCAAGAAATGGAATCACTCAATCGTGATCTCAAGAACAACAAAGATCCCAACTGGCAAACAAAAAAGAAATTAGAAGAGATGGCGAAGAAGTACGAAGCCGTGCAGAAAAAATTGGATGAAACACAGTCGCGCTTAGAGCAGATGACGCAGCAGCTTCAGCAGCAAAATGTTCTCTCACCTCAAACGATGGAAAAATACCAAGAACTGCAGCAGTTGATGCAGCAAATGAATAGCGACGAACTGCAAAAATTGCTTCAGCAGGCACAGCAATCACCCAATCTCACCAAAGAACAATTGCAGCAAGCAATGAAACAGATGACGTTTTCCGAAGAACGATTCCGGCAAAGCATCGAGCGAACATTAGAATTATTGAAACGCATGCATATCGAACAAAAGGTCGATGAGGTAAAAAAGCGCGCGCAGGAATTGGAACGTGAACAGCAGCAATTGAAAGAAGAATCTGCGCAGGCGAAGAACGATGCCGCAAAGCAGCAGGTGTTGGCAAAGCGTCAGAACGATCTTGCGAAAAAAGAACAGGCGTTGGAACGCGAAGCCGCCGATCTGCAAAAGCGCATGGAAGATTTTTTCACGGAAATGCCTGCCGATAAAATGCAAAAACTTTCGCAGCAATTGCAGCAACAGCAGCTCGATACAAAAATGCAGCAAGCGGCGCAGCAAATGCAATCCGGCAATATGCAACAATCGCAGCAAACGATGCAGCAGGTGCAGCAGCAATTACAGCAATTCAGCCAGCAGATGGATGCGATGCAGCAGCAGATGCTTCAACAGCAGGCGCAGTATGTGATGAACGAGATGCGCAAAGCAACGAACAATTTGTTAGAGCTTTCGAAAGAAGAAGAGGCGTTAAAGCAGCAATCGCAAAACGCATCGCCGAATTCTTCTCAGCTCAAACAAAATGCACAGGATCAACAGCAAGCAATGCGCGATTTGCAAAACTTGATCAATGCCTTATCTGACCTTTCACAAAAATCATTTGCCATTACACCGAAGATGGGCAAGGCAATCGGCGAGGCGATGATGCGGATGAACAACGCCATGCAGCAATTGATCGACCGCAACGGTTCGCAAGCATCGCAGGAACAAACGCAGGCAATGGCATCGCTCAACGATGCAGCAATGCAAGTGCAAAGCGCGATGAATGCCATGCAGCAAAGCGGCGGGCAGGGCGGTGCGGGCAGCTTGATGCAGCAATTGCGGCGAATGGCGGAACAGCAAATGTCCATCAATATGCAAACACAGCAGATGGGCGGTCTGTCGCAGCAGCAACAAGAACAAGCCGCGCGATTGGCACAGCAACAAGCCGCCGTTCAAAAATCGCTGGAAGAATTAAATAAGGAAGCACAACAAAGCGGCGGTGACAAACAGCGTTTGCTCGGCGATCTCCAACGCATTGCCGATGAGATGAAAGAAGTTGTGCGCGATCTTGAGCAGAACAATGTAAGCGATGAAACGAAACACAAACAGGAGCGCATCCTTTCCCGCATGTTAGATGCTTCCACATCAATGCGCGAACGTGATTACGAGAAGAAACGCAAATCTGAAACTGGAAAAGATTACACGCGGCAAAGCCCGCAAGAACTTGATCCCGCCACGCTTGAAGGCAAGAATCGGCTGCATGACGATTTGCTGAAAGCATTAGAACAGGGTTATTCCAAAGATTATCAGGAACTCATAAAAAAATATTTTGAACAGTTGGAAAATTCACAAAAGGTTGTAAATTAGCGATGCGGTATCTTAAGTACATTGATTGTTGTCTCATACATATATGGAGGTCGCTATGAAAAAAACGTTGGAAGAACTTGGTTGGCTGTGCTTGATTACTATTCTCGGCACATTGGGGAGTATGGTTGCGGGACTGATGGTGTACGGCGGTGAAGTGTTTAATGCACGCTCTGTCGGTTTTATTTATATTCTGTACGGACTCAGCACGTCGTTTATTTTTGCATTTTATCATGTGCGCGGGCTTTCCAATACCATCACCGCAGCGGTTTCAACCGGCGCTATTATCTTCGTCATTGCCACGCTTTGGATGCCGCTGATCAATTCTATCATTTGGTCGTTCGGAGTCAATTTGTGCGTCATCCTTATTGCATTCTTGTTCGAACGCAAGTTAGCAAACTTCAAACAATGGAAGTTCACGGTTGTCGCTCTCATTTACGGCGCCATGTTCGTATTGATGACATTACTGATCGATGTGTTGACGAAGGTGACGGAAATGCCTGCTTCTCTTTTCCAGAAAAATTTCTTAGATGGATTATGGATGGGGCTTGGACTCGGGCTTGGCGTAGAAATCGCAGAGTCGCTCGTTCACTCCGTGCATCTTCATCGCGAAGCAAAACGCGCGGCAAAAGCTGCGTAATTATTTTTCACATTGAACAAACATAAGCCCGCCGAAAAGCGGGCTTTGTTGTTTTTATACTGTAAGTTACGCAAACAATCATGTCATCCCCAGCCGGAGCTATTAAACAGAAACGCATGTGTCATTCCCGCGAAGGCGGGAATCCAGCCCTGCGCTTATCTCGGCAATGAGAGCACTTCACCGTCATTACAAAGATTTATCCATTCGGGATTATGCTTTTCAATCAGCCGCAACTTCCATGCTCTATTCCATTTCTTTAATTGCTTCTCACGCGTTATTGCCGCTTCAATGTTCCCATGAACTTCGTAATATACAAGCATAAAGACATTGTATCGTTCTGCAAATCCTTCAACAAGTTTATTCCTATGTTCATACACACGCCGCGCAAGATCGTTTGTGACACCGGTGTATAATGTTCCGTTGCGCTTGTTGGCAAGTATATATACAACGTATGTTTTTTCTTGACGCACGCTTGCCTCAACAATACCGCTCTTACCGCTTTTCTGGATTCCCGATAGAAGATTTCGGGAATGACACGTACTTGTCATCCCCGCACGTTTTTAGCGGGGATCCAGCCCTGCGCTTATTCTGGTGATACATAAACAAATTCTGCTCATCAATCGTAGCCTTCTATTCTGGATGCCCGATTACAACACTCGGGCATGACACTTTTTCCCTTTACACTTCACCTAAGCCATAGTGTCATTCCCGCATGCTGTTAGCGGGAATCCAGCCCTGCGTTTATCTTGGCAATTGTTGCAAACATCTCTATTCAACTTAATCAAACCTCTTCTCTGGATTCCCGACTGAAAAAATCGGGAATGACAGTTCTTTCTTTCTCCTTTTCCACTGTTTTAGCCGCTCAGATACTTGCGCATGTCATTCAGAAGAACATGCACATCGTTCAAACACGTACACTGAGATGTAGTTCTTTCCGTGCCGCTGTGAACGGAAAGAGCACATCGGTACGTATAACCGATTTATATCGTACTGCTTCTTTTTATTCCTCTGGTCTAATGTTAATTCTGAAAAATGGTACAAAGTATTTTTATGACATGCAAATGCACGGCGGGAATTCCTCATCGTTTTTCATGAACATTTTTCGTACTATGACATTTAATGAAACGAACATCAGCTCCATATATAGAATCGTTAGAACGTTTATATTCACTTAATCGCCTTGCCACCATAAAAGAAGGCATTGAAATTCTTCGCCGACGTGTAATTAAAACAAAAGTTGATAGCGACGGTTTCGGGAAATTTCATATTAATGGAGAATATGCGGTTATTAAAAAGATTTATCTTTCTGGGGAACTGGATCAAATATTAAAGACACTAACACTCGAACGAACGAAATACTATATCAACAGGTTAATTAAAGGATTAACTATAATTCGTACTGGAAAAATAAATGATCTGAATTTAAACCGATGGAAAGAATACAAAGACATTGAAACAAACAGTCTTTGGGATATTGATAAACGTGATCGATCAGGAGTCCATTCTGCAGGTTATTGGGGTAACTTTATTCCGCAGGTACCCAACCAGCTTCTTCAGCGATATACCAAAAAGGGAGAGTGGTTGTTAGACGGATTTCTCGGAAGCGGAACAAGTTTGATTGAGTGTAAAAAGCTGGGAAGGAATGGCATTGGAATAGAATTGCAACCGTCCATAGCTAAGAAAGCTGATGAATTAATTAAGAAAGAGAGATCACAATATTCAGGTACAATGCAAAGTTGTTTCAGGAAACAGTGCTGCGGTTAACATTGACAAAGAATTAAACAAGCTTGGTATTTCTTCAGTTCAATTTGTTCTGTTACATCCACCCTATTGGGATATAATAAAATTCAGTGATTCAAAAGAAGATCTTTCAAACGCCAGTTCAAAAGAAAATTTTGTTAATGAATTTGGGAAGATCGTTGATAATTGTAGCAGAGTGCTTGATAAAGGAAGGTTTATGGCTGTTGTTATCGGCGATAAATATTGCAATGGCGAATGGATTCCCCTGGGATTTGAGACGATGAATGAAGTTTTAAAACGTGATTTTGTTTTAAAATCAATCATCGTAAAAAACTTTAAACAAACAAAAGCAAAGCGCGGGCAAGAAGCACTTTGGCGTTATCGTGCATTACTCGGTGGCTTTTATGTTTTTAAACACGAATATATATTCTTATTCAAAAAGAAATTCTAATTCTTATATATAATTTTACACTTATCACCTTCGCAAGTCAGTTTTCCATTTTTTCCTATTTCCCATCCCATCAGTGTTGCAATATAATTTGCTAACCAATCTTTAGGGTGATTTTGAGCATCATTTAACTTTTCATTAATCATTCTATTGGCTGAACCGGTAAAAATATCGACAATCTGTATAAGATCACTTTTTTCAGAATCTGCAGATTCAATTTTATTATTGCCAATTACAACCGATTTATCAGCAAATTCAATATTAAACGCTTCGATTACTCGACGATTTAAAGGTGCCATTTGTAAAACATCTGTATCTTTATCTCGATCTTTTGTAACATATAAAGCAATAGGAGCATGAATTCTATTTAAATTTAATTCACTTTTAGAACTGTCAAGAAGCATTTCGGCAAGACCATTATAAACATTGGCTGGATTAGTATGTAAATCCGCATTTTTTAAAATGAACAATTGAAAAGAGGAAAAGCAACCAATTTTGAAATAAGCATCAAAAAATTTTGAGGCATTTTCTGCTCTTGTCATATTTTTTATTTCTTTGAAATGATATTCATTCGTATCCTTTTGAAATTCTCTGAGTTTATTAATTGCAAAATGATATTCATTGCTCGAATATATCCAAAGACTCCCAATAATTAAGTATTCTCCTGTTGTTCCGCTTTCATCAACAGAAATAAATATCGGAGAGAAATTAGGTTGATTTGCTGCAAATTCTTCGATCGCCGCGGCTTGATGTCTTTTTCTAAATAATTTTACTTCTGGTGAAGCACTATATAAACCATACTGATTTTGAATTCGTGCTCGTTCGCGTTGCATGTCATAAAATTTTGGAAGTTTATACAGATCATTTAAACTGAGCCGTTCATCTTTGACAAACTCTGGATAAAAAGTTTTCAGTAAACGTATGGTGAGTGTAATGTCAGAATTACGTGCTTTTGGAAATTGGTTTAGTATATGAGCAACTTTGTATAGAAGTCTTTGAGAATCACCTCTCATTATGTGGCTAAGCAACTTTTGTTGACTTTGACGTGTCGTTGTTTTTCGTTTTGATTTCTTATTCTTTTCCCGTTTAATCCTTTTCGTTGCCATACGATTACTCCTATCATTTTTTAAGTAATTTTTATAGCACAATTAATTTAGAAAACCTCTTTGTTGGTAATCTAATTGTTCTGCGATTAAATTGCAATTATGAAAATATGTGTCGAGTATTTTATTTTTTTAATGCAGAAAACAAAATAGCAAGCTTGCCCGCCACAACGGGCTTGCATTTCTTCCTTCTTCTTCTCAATTTGAATTCAGAACAAACAACAATCATCGACTAAAGAATACTACAAATATGAAAAAGGGCGTTATCTTCGATCTTGACGGTGTGCTGGTGTCCACCGATGAATTTCATTATCAATCATGGCAGCGGCTGTGCGATGAAGAAGGGTTTGCGTTCTTCGATCACACGTTCAATCACCAATTCCGCGGCGTGGCGCGTTTCAAATGCGTGGAAATTTTGTTGACTGCCGCTGGCAAAGAACCGACCAAACAATTAGTGCATGAAATTGCCGAACGCAAGAATAATTACTTTGTCGAACTGCTGGAGAATGTAACGGAGCGCGAATTGCTGCCCGGTTCCAAACAAATACTTGCCGCGTTACGAACACGCGGCGTCAAGATTGCCGTTGCTTCCAACAGCCGCAACGCCAAAATGATTATCGACAAAGTCGGTATCGGTCACTACCTCGATGTGATTGTCGATGGATACGACCTGAAAAATTCCAAACCCGATCCCGAACCGTTCCTTCTTGCCGCACAGCGCATTGGCGTGCCGCCGGCAGAATGCGTGGTGATCGAAGATGCAGTGTCGGGCATTCAAGCGGCGCAAGCAGCGGGCATGGCATCGCTCGGCATCGGCGCAAAAGAGTATTTACCCAATGCTCCCGTCCTGGTAAAAAATCTTTCCGAGATTACTGCCGACGAATTGCTGAACCTGACAAAAATTTATTAAGCAGAATATCACGATAGCAAGTATGCGTCCGCCGGTTGTAGTGAGATTCCAGCCCGAGGTGAGAAGATTTCTCTTAAAAACAAAAACGCCTAACTCATCGTCAGGCGTTTTTTCTCTATGAACGTTTTTCTAAGAAAAAATTACTTTTCTTTTTCTACAGCAAACTTGTTCACCAACTTTGTCAGTTTGGATTTTTGATTGGCGGCTTTGTTCTTGTGGATTATTCCTTTTGCGGCAATCTCATCAAGAAATTTTACAGTTCCTTGTAACGCGGTCGTGGCTTCTTCTTTCGTTGTTGCGGTGCGAACTTTCTTTACAAGCGTTTTTATTTTAGAAAGTTTTGCCTTGTTGCGTTCTTCACGCCGTGCGCTTTGACGAACTCGTTTTTCAGCCGATTTATGTTGTGGCATTGTTGCTCCTTACTAATACGATCAATTTCATTTATGATAGTTTTAAGATAACCAAGAATTGGGTGAATTCAAAGAATTTTTGTGGTGAACGAAAAATTTGCAGCACCACAAAAAAATGAGGTCGGTGCGGTAAAAATTTCTAAGATTTCGTTAGTGGAAAACGGCATGCGTAAGAAGAGAATCGCGCAGCAAACTTGTTCCTTCTGCTAACGGTGTCGGGAACGAAAGCAATTCTCCGACCGTCGGAGCTATATCGCATTGTGTATGTTTTGTAGAAATAATTTTTCCCGCGGGAATTTTATTGCCAACCGTCAACAGCATAATATGTTGGCATCCTTCGCACGTATCGCCGTGATTGCTGAATCCGCCGTGCGCATCATCGTGACGTCCGTGATCGTTCGTGACGAACAAGGTCGTGGTGTTGTGATAGAAAGAATCCTGCTGCAACAATTGCCATAACGCATACACTAACGAATCTGCCGTATGAATGGCGGCAAAATATCCATTCCAATTGTTTGCGTGGCCTTGAACATCAACGTCGGGAAAGTTGATGATCGTGATGCGCGGATGATTTTTCGTGATCGTGGTTTTGATGCTGTCGAAAACCGCACGGTCGTTCGCTGCAAGGAAGAACGATGCTTTGTATGCTTTGCCGTATTCAGGATTTCGGCTGTATGTTAAAATCTCTAACTTCGGTTTGCCGGAATATACCGCGCCGAATTGTTCGCCCGCGCCGGTGTGTTTGCGAAAATATTCGAAGATTGTCGGATCGGCAGAACGCAGCGTGCCGACGTTATCGATTTTTTGCCATACGCCGCTGACAATTGTCGCGTGGCCGGGATCTGTTTTTGTCAACCCTTCATTCCGAAAATTTGTCCAGATGGTTCCTTGCGGGCGCAGCTTTGTCCAGATATTGGGAATGTATATTGCTTCGGCGCCGAATGTTTCCGAGTACCGTGCGCCATCGATCACGGCGATCACAACATTTTGCGATGCTGCAATTGTAATAAAGAAAATTAAAACAATAAAAAATTTAAGAATACGGTTCATCATTTATTCCATCTAAATTGTTTTCTGCCTCAAATTACGAAAAACCGCTTCGGGATACAACAAAGAACGCCGCCTTGCCATTCGCAACATTCTCCCGTACCTTTTATAGCATAAGGAAGAAAATACAGAATGATTGAAGCAGTAATATTCGATATGGATGGCGTCTTACTGGATTCCGAGCCGTTTTGGCATGATGCGGAAATAGAAGTGTTTGCAACCGTGCATCTCATGTTAACGCGCGAGCAATGCATGGAAACGATGGGCGTACCGGTGAATGAAGTGGTAGCATATCGGTTTCAACAAAAACCATGGGCCAATAAATCGCAGCAACAGGTATCGAAAGAAATTTATGATGGGGTTATTCGCCGTATTCTTGCACACGGTGTTCTCATGGATGGTGTGGCAGACATCATACAATTATTCCAGTCGAAGAAATTGCCCTTAGCGCTTGCTTCCTCGTCGCCGATCAGCATGATTGAAATCGTTTTGAATAAAATAGGATTGCAGAATGTGTTTTCCGTCGTTCATTCTGCAGAACACGAAGAATACGGCAAACCGCATCCAGCAGTATTTTTATCGACGGCGAAAGAGCTCGGTGTCAATCCGCGCCGGTGTTTGGTGATTGAAGATTCGTTCAATGGATTGATCGCGGCAAAGGCAGCTTGTATGAAAACGATGGTCGTTCCGATGAAAGCACTGCAGCACGAATCCCGTTTTGAAATTGCCGACCTAAAAGTTCGTTCGTTATCAGAGTTTTCTGATCAGCACTGGAAGCTCTTAAATTCTCTCCCCTAAAAATTAGTTTCTTACGCACCGCTCCAACCCTGAACCCATGCCGTGCCACACATCGCTTTAAACGGACACTGCGGGCATGCATCGCTGAGTTTTGAAGCCGGTTGAAACGGCACTTCAAGATTCCGGATTTCTTCGATCAACTGTTCGATGATGTGTTCCGTCGTTCGATAACAATTTGCTCGGTCTTCGTTTTCTGAGACCAGCGGTGTTTCAATCGAATCATCGATCGAATTTTTTCCTAATAAAAGATACGCGGGAATAATTTTCTCAGCCGGTGTGCTGGTGATAAGCGAAAATATTTTAACATAGAACGGCAGCTGCAACGAACCGATGGCGTTGTTCCACGTTGTGCGGTCGTTCACATCGAGTTTGCTCCAATTAATTTTGTAGAGCGCATCGTTGCCGGATATTTTGTAATCGAGAATATACATTGTATCGCCGCGCTGTTCGATGCGGTCGCACTTTGCCAGCAATGAAACGCCATACGCGTGTGCTTGCAATGTTTGTTCAACACCAGTGATCGTTGTCTGTTGAGTCGATGAAACGGGAATTTGATACTGTTGAAGAAATTGTTTTATCTGACGCTGCACCTGCATCAACATCAGTTGCTGTGCACCGCGCAATTCTTTACCGAATTGTTTTTGAAATTCTCTTTGTATAATTCCTTCCACATCAATTGCATTCACAGATGCTTCATGGAGTTGTTGTTGAATAAACGGTTCGAATATCTCTTTTAAAATATTGTGTACGATCGTTCCCGCATCCAATTGGTCGATTTCATCTGAAACAGAATCCAGTTCGCGCAGTTTCAGAACGTATTGATAATAAAATTGCAGCGGGCATTGTAAATACGTATCTAACGATGTCGCACTGTATTCCAGCATATTCAACACACGCTGCATTTCTTTTGTTTTGGGAACGGGATTGGGTGTTTTATTTGCAAGCTGAACATTGTACCGTATTGACGCAATCCGGTCGTCGAGTATTTTTCCTGATTGTTGCTCTTCCTGCCACACCAACTTTTGAACGAACCTGCTGCGTTCGCGTTCACCGTTCGGTGTTTCGGTGAAAAATAAATGGACATGCTTCGCGCCTTGAATAAGCAGGTTGAAATAGTATTCAACCAGTGTTTCGCGGTCGCGGTACGTTTCCATCTTTAATAAAGAACGCAGTGACTGCGGCAGAAGCATGTCGGTGCCGCGTGCTGGCGGCAGAATGTTTTCGTTCACGTCCAAAATATACACAGAGTCGAACTGCAAATTGCGAGTTTCAAGCAGCCCGAGCACTTGCAATCCTTGCAGCGGCGTTCCGGAAAAAGGAACATCGGCACTGCCGAGATAATTTTTTATGAATGCAGCGTAGCCGGCTGGTTCACGAAATGATTTGCTGCCAAGTTTCGATGAGGGTACTGCTTGCAGCAGCGAAATAATTTTTTCCGCATACTGCCGGAACAACGGATGCATACTCGCGGTGCTGTGCTCGAAGATGTACGTCAGGACGTCGATACAGCGCTGTGCAAACTCGCCGATGGACTGAATGTGCTCAAACCGGCGAATGGTGTCTGCATGAATTTCTTTGAGATGATTCTGTATCTCATTTTTTGTGATTATTGTACCGATGTCTGTTAAACGCTGCAACACGCGGTCAAATATTTTTGGATGGTTTTCGATTTCATCGAGCGTGAGATACAACGCCGTACGATCACGCGCGAGCAGTTCTTCCATCGTATGCACGAGTACGCGTGTTAATTCTGTTTCATTTCCTGCACGGATATTTTTCGTATATGGATGCAGCATGAATTTCATATACACGGAAACCGGCATAGCACCATTTTCAGTGTGGACAAATAATTCAACGAGTGTTTGCAAAAAACCATACACGGGTGTCCGAACAATAGGATAACCGAGCGCAATATTATAATGCTCTTCCGACAGCAGCGGCAGCGTCTCGTGCACGACCGGAAACAAAGCTGTAGCATCCGGCAGCACCATCGCGCTGTGCTCATCGATGGTTGTATTTTCTGAAAGTTGTTTTTGCAACAACGCACTCAGAGCAAACACCTGTCCGTGTGTATCCGATGCTTGATAAAAATGTAGTTCCGGTTTTGATGTCGATGCAGAACATCCTTCATGTGTTTTTGGAATATTCCAGAATGTATTCATCGGCGATTGAACGCCTTCAACACGTTGATACATGAATGTTGTGTTCTCTTGAGTACGAAGCGAAGAGAATATTAGCTTTTCGACGGCAGTCGGCGCAAAAAATCCGGCAAGAATAATGGAATGATATGCGCTGAGATTGATGTGATCGATTTGTTCTGCAACTTCTTTATACTGAAGTGCGCGTGTTGTGAGATTTTGTTTTTGAAGGAGAGAATAAAACTGTTCGTAATATTCTCCAAGCATCTGGATGGAACCGTAATGCAGTCCCGGTGCAAGCGAACGGACTTTTTTAACAGAGACATCTGCAAGCACGAGTTCTTCCAATTCTCCAAACAGTGTCCATCCTAACGGCATAAACCGGTCGAACGAAGTAAAATGTTCGTTCCCGATTTTCTCTTTGATAGATCGATGGAGATCGAACAGCATTGCAATTGCATCGAGCTGATTGATGGTTTGTTCCGATCTTCCGAGTTTTTGCCGGTAGAGAAACTCGATGAATTCATCGATGGAAAACATGTGCGGCGGAATAAAGCTGCCGCCGATGAGAGAACCGATTTTCTTCCGTAAAAAATGCGACGGACGTTTGCCCGGAAACACGACCAGCCGATTCGATAAATTCCCGGTTGATGGATTCAAATCGAGCGATGCAGCAACGGCATCGATAAGATTTTCTGCGGGCGATATGACGTTGATGGTGCTCATGCCATGGGCTGAAGAAATTGTTGATCGATATATGCCAGCGCCGCGTGAATTTCTTTGTCCGGATAAATTTCATGAAGAATTTGGATGTAGCCGTCGATCTGCTCGCGATAGGTTTCTTTTTCGTCGCCGGTTTTGTAGTCGAGAATCATCACGGATTGTTCATCCACAATCACACGGTCCATCCGGAATAATTGTCCTGTAGTGCGAACAAATTCCTGTTCGTTCATCACCGTGCGTCCGGGCTTTGGAAGAAACCATGGGCGCACATCATTCAATTCAAAAAAATCCAAAAGCGTATGTTCGATTGCAGAAGCATCGATCGGTTCGGGAAAATCTGTTTTCACTTCTATGGCTAATCGATGCAGTTGAGCAGCAACATCGGATTCAAGAAACTCGATACGCGCAAGAATCGCATGCACAAAATCGCCGCGCCGACGTTCGTTCCATCGCAAACGCTCGGAGACTGTTGCCTGCTTCAATGGAGACGATTGCCGAATATGCAGCACGTCTGCAAAAGTTCGCTGCGGCAACGGACGGTGTTTTACAGCCGGTTTCTCCGCAGTTTCGTAACCCGATTTCGGCAAATAATTGGATGGCTTGCTCATCCGTTCATGCAAAACGGAAAGAATATACATCTCCTGCTTGGCGCGCGTCAGTGCGACGTACAGTTTATTCAATTCATCGACGTGCTCGCGCAAACGTTGCTCGTTGTATAATTTTTGTAACGCGCTTGAATGTTCTGCGGAATCTTTCGTGATGTGATACAATCGAATGCCTTCATCCGTTTCTTCGATGAAGCGATTCTCCGCCATACTTTTTGTATCGTACAACAAAACGATGACAATAGGAAATCCCAATCCCTTTGCTTTGTGTATCGTCATCACGGTGACGGCGTCGGTGTCAGCGGGAATATTAATCGTCCACGCGCTTTCGTCTTCTTCGCTGCCGGCGAATTCGATAAAATCTTTCAAACTGTTCTCGCCGCGTTCTTCGAATGCTTTGATCACATCGATCAATTTCACGAGGGCGCTTTCTTCTTCCGGTAACAATTCGTATAACCGGAATGTTTTGTAAATCGAGACTGCAAGATCGTACATCGGCAAATAACCGGTCAGCCGGTACAATTCGGAAAAATATTTTTCCCAGAGATCAGGAAATCGATTTCGGAATTCAATATACAATGACGCGCGTTTCGGTTTGTTCTGCACTTCAAGAATGAAGGCACGAAGCCGTTCAGCATTCACAGCACTCTGCGCGGCCTCGAGATTGGCAGAAAATATTTTACCGAGTATGAACGATGCAAACGCAACGTTATCCACCGGCGAATCGAGAAAGCGCAGCAGCGCCAGCAGTTCTCCGGCACTATCGCGTGTGCGGACATCAAGACTGCTGTGAGAAATAAATTCGATACCTGCTTCGTTCAACCATCCGCTGACGCTGACAACGTCGTTATTTTTCGGTGTGAGCACGGCGATATCGCAGTATGAAAATCCGCGTGTGCGGCATTCGCGAACAACCTCTAATAATTTATTCTTTTCGGACTCCGGTTCTGCATCGGGAGCAAAGGAAATCATTTCTACGTAGCCGTCATCGGCATTAGCGTGCGCATCCTGCCGGTATGTTGCAAGTCCGCTGGCTTCTGCCGCGCCGTCATCGGTAACAAGCGGAACGATGCGATGGAATACTTCCTCGTTGAATTGCAAAATGCGTCTGCTGCTGCGATAGTTCGTATCGAGCGATTGCACGGCGGTTGCGGCCGATGGAAATTCCTGCCGCTCCAACATATTCTTCATAATGCGCCAGTCGGCACCGCGGAAGGAATAAATGGACTGTTTCGGATCGCCGACGATAAACAAACTGCCATGCTGCGAGAGCGCGTTCTCGAACAGCGGCCGCAGGTTCGCCCATTGAATCGGCGAGGTGTCCTGAAATTCATCGATAAGGTAATGCACCAGCTCTTCGCCGAGATTGAAATACATTTCCGGCACGGTTTCCTGTTCCAGATACGTGCAAAGTTTTTTGGCGACATCGCCGAGATACAGCTGTCCCTCGCGCCGCTTAAATTGTTCCACGGTTGCCTGCAGGCATCCGGTGCATGTCGATGTACGGGCGATAATACGAGAGCGCAAGCAGTTCATGACAGTTCATACTGATTTTTAAAATACGCTGCTCGATGGGTTCGAGCTGCGAAAGCGTTCGATCGTACAATTCTTGTTCTGCGCGCTTCGCCGGCTTTTTTACCGGATGCTGCTTGAACGAAATGCGCGTGAACTTTTCGACAATCGCTTCTTCCGGTGCATCGTGCAATTCCGCAAACCATTTTGCTTGCTCCAAACCGGATTGTTCGATCGTTCTACGGTAAGTTTTGTATTCTGAAAAAATTTCTAATCGCAGCTTCGTTAATTCATTTGCCGGATCTTCTACCGGCAGCAGTTCCCGCGCTTGCGATGTGAGCAGAAGAAATAATTCCACCACTTCTTTGCGCAGGCGGTTGTACGGATTCCAGATGAATTTGGATTTTGCATCCTGCACATCGATGATGTGCTGCAAGAGTTCTCCGAGGATATGTTTTCCTTCTGCTGTGGCAGCGAGCGTTTGGATGACATCGTCGAACGCTTCGTGGATCATCGCCTCCGGCTGCATGGAAATATCTGTTTGCGGCGCATAGCCGAATTCCAATGCCGATGCACGGAAGACGCGTGTGAGAAAGCTGTCGATGGTTTGCAGGTGTACATCGGAATAGCGCTCCAGCATTTCGCTCACGAGCGCTGTGGAACGCGTGCGCAATGTTTCCCGGTCGAGCGAAACAACGGCCTGCAAATCGCGAAGGATTGTTTCATCACCGAACGCTGCGCGCTTCAATGTTTCTAACAAACGTGTTTTCATTTCCCGCGCGGCGTTGATGGTGAACGTCATCGCAAGGATGTTGTGCAGGTCGTGATTCGGAATGCGCTGCGAGAGGAGCAGCTGCAGCAGTTTGTAGGTAAGTGTGTGCGTTTTCCCGCTGCCCGCAGACGCGGAAACAACGGTGAACGACGGAAACGTTAGTTCGGTATCTTTTGGAATAATAGCTGCCACGGTTGTTGTTTTGATGTTCGATAGAAAGGTAGGCAAATTGTGCAAGCGATGCAAAAAGATATTTGTAATTATCCTTTACAGAAAATTAATCTTGCGGCGGAACATTTTGTGCCTCTCTTCTGTTTAAGGATATAACAAATTAAAAATATTATATATCGGATTTGAAAGGATGTAGTTATGGATTTACTTGAGCAATTGAACTGGCGCTATGCTACCAAGCGCATGACAGGCGAAAAACTTCCCAACGAAACAGTCGAACGCATACTCGAAGCTATACGGCTTTCGGCGTCTTCGCTCGGATTACAGCCGTACACGATTTATGTTGTGGAGGATAAAGCATGGCGCGAGAAAATTAAAACCGCCTTCAACCAGCCGCAGATTACGGAAAGCTCGCAACTGCTCGTCTTTGCCGCATGGAACCATTACACACCGGCGGAAGTGGATGCGTATATTCAAAACATCTTTGTAACACGCGGCGTACCGGCGGCAGAGCTGCAGGGCTTTAAAGATATGATCGCCGGTTCCGTCAAACAATCGCCGGAGGCGCTGCTGAATTGGAATGCAAGGCAGGCATATATAGCGCTCGGCTTCGGATTGGTCGCCGCCGCCGTGGAAGGCGTCGATGCAACGCCGATGGAAGGGTTCAATGCCGACGGGCTCGATGAAGTGCTCGGGTTGAAAGCCAAAGGCGAACACAGCGTTGTTTTGATGGCGCTCGGCAAGCGCGACGAAGCAGCCGATTATCTTGTGCACGCCAAAAAAGTACGCCGCGCCAAAGAACAGTTATTTGTTCATTTGTAATAATTTTCATAGAGACATCTGAAAAACTATTTTATAACGTCTTTGCGAGGAGCAGAGCGACGAAGCAATCTTCATTTTGCTTGAAAATCAATGCTCAGATTGCTTCACTTCGTTCGCAATGACGCTTTTTCAGATGTCTCTCATACTAACTCTTTGCCATAGCTGCTGCTTATCGGCGTTTTTGTCCCGTGCCGGTTCGGCCGCCGGGAATTTTTTGTCAGTGCCCCCATGCCGAAATTATTTACATCATTTTGAATGAGAATCAATTACATTGTCTTAATGCTGTTTTCAGAGCCGCCGCGTTTCGTGCCTATGGAACAAACGGCTGGAACTTATTGCATCGTCTCTTCGTTGTATAATTTGAATTTGAATGATGAACGATGTATCAACAAACAAAGGAAGCGACCATGAAAACCACAGAGCGCTATGGACCAAAAATTGATACCGCACTTTCCCTGTGGGTAAAGCTGGCACGGGCACACGATACGCTGGCTCATTTGATGGCGACAAATATTCGCACGTTCAACTTAACGCCTGCACAGTTCGGTGCAATTGAATGCCTTGGGCATCTAGGGCCGATGTTGATCGGCGATCTCACGAAAAAACATCTCGTGAGCGGCGGAAATATGACCGTGGTGGTGGACAATCTCGAAAAAGAAGGATTGGTGAAACGCAAAGTTTCGGCAAAAGACCGTCGCGCATTTTGTGTCAGCTTAACGCCGAAGGGAAAACGATTGTTCGATAAAATATTTATTCAGCATGCAGAATATCTTGCGCAGCTCGTTTCGATTCTTCCAGACGAGGAACAATTGGAATTATCGCGGCTGCTGAAAAAACTCGGAATCGGTGTGATGGATAAGATGCCTTCACAATAAGGAATCATTCCGGATTCGGTCAAGATGGAGTAAATTGCTATGAACGTACAAAGTTTAAATGAATACATGGTCAAAATAGACCTGCCTGTTGAACATGACGAAATATTTGCGTCACTTATTCCCGCCCAGCAATCGCACATTGAAGATTTGATGCACAAAGGTGTTTTGACAAGCTACAGTCTTTCCGCCGATAAATCTACGCTATGGATGACGTTTCTTTCTTTTTCAGAACAATCAGTGGCAAACATAATTCGTCTTATGCCGATGTCGCATTATATGCAACCGGAAATAATGGAATTGATGTTTCATCAACTGCCGACCCATAGCATGCCTGTCTTTTCATGGAATTGAGATTAAACAAAATACAATGTATGACCGTTACAACCACAATTTAAAAAGGAGACTTATTATGAAACACGTAGGATTGTTGATCGTTGCGCTGATGATGGCAGTATCGACAAGTTTGGCGCAGGGCGCATGGACGCTTGATAAAGTGCATTCCAGCGTTCAATTTAGCGTGAAGCACATGGTGATCTCAACGGTAACCGGATCGTTCAAGGATTTTTCGGTTGACCTAAAATCCGATAAACCGGATTTTACCGATGCGTCAGTTAACGCCGTGATCAAAGTTGCGAGCATCAACACCGACAACACCATGCGTGACGGACATTTAAAGTCGGATGATTTTTTCAATGCAGGAAAATTTTCAGAAATAAAATTCGTCAGCACCTCGTTTGAAAAAGTCGGCGAGAATAAATATAAAATCACCGGCGACCTCACGATCCGCGACGTGACCAAGCAGGCGATCTTTGATGCAACATTGGGTGGAACGCTCAAAACGGACCGCGGCACACTTGCCGCATGGTCGGCAACGACGGCGATCAATCGGTTCGACTATAATTTAAAGTGGAGTAAAACGCTGGAAACTGGCGGATTGATGGTCGGGCAGGATGTTACGGTGACGTTGAATTTGGAATTGAACAAGCAGTAACGGCGATAGATAAAGCATCCCCGCAGCAAGATTGCTAAAATCGCAACGACTCTGCCATATCATCGACGGACTTCCGTTCTTGTGCCCACACATCCGTCCTCCGCTTGTTCTCCAATGCTTCCTCGCAGGCGTAGCGATGATATTCTATGTTCGTTGTATCAACCGCTTTTTTAAGAAGCGGTAAATAGGTTGATGCAATTTCATCAAGAAAGCGATGCATGATAAGAAACTTGTTATCAACGTTTGCTTCGAACCATATTCTCGGTTGGGCAAGATTCAGTGTTTTCCATTCCCGTTCAAAGATCGTTTTCCATGCCTGTTCCGGTGTTCTTGAAAGTTCAAAATATACATCATACCGGGCATCCATTCTATCCGTCTTACGTGTTTTATCTCGATTAAGGCCTGTAATTCGAGTTTCAGAAATTGTTTCTGTCGAAGTGCCTTGATGGGTATTGACCATGTTTTACCTTCATGCTGAATTGAAATAGAACCTCAATGTTGTTATTGATTGAGGATTCCCTGATTTAACTTTTCATTTTTCTTCTCGCGTTTCGCCGCCTTTTTTTCTTTTCATGGTCATTGCCGGTTCTTTCTTAGAACTTTTTTTACTGTTTTGACTTTTGCTCATGATGATTTCCTTTTTAATAATTTAATATTGTAATAGTTCTTTAATTCTTTTGCAGTATCTTTGGTATGCTTTTCAACCTGTTCCTTTTTTATGCCAGAACAAGATTCCGTATCATATAATTGTTTGCTCTTTTGATTTGATTGTTTTTTGCCGTAATAAATTGTCAACAGGTTGTTTTGATTCTGAAGTATTGAACGGAGTTCCTTTATCCAATCGCTTAATCCTTTTTCTAGTTCTTCAAGGGGAGGAACTATTTTCCGTTGTTGTTTCTGCGTGTTTCCATACGTTGAACAATTTCTTGAAATCATGCTTTGTGTAACAAGCCATAATATGGCATCGGCTTTTTCTCCAGTTCCTCATAAAAAAGATGGAAGAGGAATCGAACACCATGCACCAATTCAAACAACCACACTTCGATCCATTTGAATGGATTCCACAAATAGAGATACCATTGTTTCCAGATGCGATGTGTATAGGTTCTTGTGAACGCCATGGCAAAGGGATTCTTTTTTTTCAGCCAAAGCTGTATAACAGATGGAACTCTGACTTCTGGTATTTCGATCTGCAGTCGTTTATAACAATTGACGAGATCTTTCCCCTTTAGATCCCGCCAATCGATGACGCCATGTTTTGTTTTTTCAATCAGATCAAACAGCCCTTCTTCTATTTTACTTCTCGGACGGCTACGGAGCCAAACTTCTTCAAGCTGAAAGAAAAGTTTGATCAATCCCCACAATCTCAATGCGAGCACTTTCGACCGATTCAACCAGAACGGAACGATTGCTTCTTGCGGAAAATTCGGCCTTCGTTCTTTCCGCCGCCGCACACTCCAGAAGCCGCAATTCATTGGATGTAGCCGTTCGATTCTCGATGCATAAAGATACCATGCATAAAAGGAAAGCCGTTCTCTATAAGAGTAACGATCATCATTCCATAGTTTTAAAATATTGACCATGTGGTCGGTAGAATAAAATTGTTCCCATGCATGATAGGTACGCCTCCATCAGCTCATCACGAGACATGCGCTCCGGCTTTACCGCAACGTGTGCTGCATCGTACACATTCAGATCTTTTTCCATCCAGCGCTTCTCACGCCACCATCGCTGGTGATCTTTCGAGCCGGGGAGCGGGGAGAGAATATAGAACGAAACAGAATCGAACATCATGCGCTGCAATTCGGCGACATCTTGCTTGATGCTTGCCGGTGTATCAAACGGCAAGCCGAGAATATATCCTGCGTGGCATGTAATGCCGAGTGAATGACAGTGCGACGTTAGAGCTTTGTACTCGGACACTTGATTTTGAAACTTATCTTTTGAGCGAAGATTTTCTCGGTTCACGCTTTCGACACCGAAAAATACCTGATTGCATCCGGCATGCGATGCAAGTTCGAAGAAATCTCCACCCGGCATCTTTTGTGCCGCGAGATCGCTCTGCATCATAAAAGTGAACGGTATTTTTTCTTCTTCACGCAATCGGATAAGCTCTGAGAAAAGATCACGCCACCGTGGATTCCGTGCTGTGTTATCGTCTGTAAAAAAAGAATGCGAAACGCCTGATTCACAATAACTTTGTCTTATAAACTGAACAACTTGTTTTGGATCTCTATACCGCATTGTCCGGCCTTGCACATTAATAATGGTGCAGAAGTCACAATTAAAAACACAGCCGCGCCCCGTATCGATGGTGGTGAACCGGGATGCAAAATTCTCGAATTCATCTTTTGTGATGTGGGGCAGCGGAACGTTGAGCAGGTTGGGTGTTGGATTTAAGAAGTTATAAAGCGGTTGAGCTTGTCCCTTGAGAACATCTTTTACGATCAACAATAATCTTCCTTCTTCAACTTCTCCGGCAACCAGTGTTATCCCTTTGGACATCGCGTCGCGGAGATCGGCTGTTAAACCGATCATGGCAAGCATGCCACTTACATGAAAACCGCCAATTAATACCGGGATTCCATGCGGCAAAAACTTCGATGCAATATCTAAAGCCCTCGGATACTGATTCGTTTGAACACCGACAAGCATAACAATTGATTTTACACCATGTGCTTTTGATTGATTTACAATTTCTTTCGTAGGTATCCACTCTATCGCTTCATCAATCTTGCGGGTGTTCAGCGAGACTCCTTTGAAGAAAGGTTCGTTCACAAAATCGTGCACGAGTGTACCAATTTGT
The DNA here is from genome assembly GCA_963790045.1 of Ignavibacteriota bacterium. GTDB lineage: Bacteria > Bacteroidota > Ignavibacteria > UBA10030 > UBA10030 > DATKMP01. Next base: position 136,487 of record CAWBMS010000007.1, read on the forward strand.
GTTAACGTGTTGCTACGAATAACACCAATGCGTGTTTTGATGGGATAACCGTCGTCTGTATAATTGGTGGGGCGGATGAGCGTTACATCCACTTCGTGAACTCCATATTCGTTTAACGTTTGGAGATCAGTTTGTGTATCTCTAAATTGCGTTGTTTCTTCTCTTGCCATGCGTTCGTGTATTTTCATTCTTCTTTGTCAACAGAGTTTTCTTATTTCGCGATCGATTAGGTTTTTTATTATTCAATGCTTTGTGCAATTTTATCAGTTTGCTGTTCGCATGTTTGAGTTGTCCAACGATAACTTTATACTCGACTACACTATGCCTGGCTTCATCTTTTGCAATACCGTATTTTTCTTGCAGCTTACCAACAAGCTCTTCGTACTTACCCAAAATTGCCGAGAGTTCATCGTTCATCATCCTTCCCCAATGATAGATTGCTTTTCCCCGTTGTTGCTTCCATTGTCCTTCCAGACGATCCCAGTTCACTGCATTGCTTTCTTCATCTCTCAATATTTCAATTCTCTCTTACTATGGGTTAGGATACTCATCAATTAGGTAATCGGAAATAGCTCGAAAGGATGAAAAAGTAGTTAATCCTTTTTATAACGGGAAATTGGATGAAGATAAAGGAATGTACTGCTTTAAAAAAGGAGAGGGTTGCCGAGATCTAAGAGTTCTCTTCGTGGATAAACTTTGCTATCTGTAACCGCGTGTGCAACGCTAATTTTTCCATGATATTATGCACATGACTTTTCACAGTGTGGGTAGCGATGTTGAGTTGCTGGGCAATTTCCTTGTTACTCATGCCGTCGGCGATCAGCACAATAATTTCGCGTTCGCGTTTTGTCATGCGCACGGCATTGGTTAATTTACCTTTTTTATTCTTGAGAGCAAGTTCAATGACGCGCGAAAAAAGCGAACCGGTTAAAGACGGAGGAAGAATTTTTTCTCCTTGCGCAACGGAACGTATGGTTCCAAGAAATTCTTTCACCGTTGCGCTTTTCAAAATAAAACCGGATGCTCCTGCTTCCACAAACTCAACGATGTCCGATTGTGTCGGGACAAAACCCATGCCGATCACTTTCGTCTCTGGTAATCGTTTTCGTATCGATTCTACGACAGAGGATTCTTTAAAGCTTATGAGACTTAAGTCCATAAGAATCACGTGAGGATTTGTTTCGCATGCCTTCAAGACAATATTGTTGCCGCTTCCGATCGTCGCAACAACGCGCATGTCTGCTTGTTCATTGAGCATGGCAGTAACACCATCACGCAGTACGCGATTATCTTCAATGATCAGTATTTTAATTTTTTTCATTGATGTACGTAACTCAGTTTTCTTCCAACGTGAATCGAATGACTTAAACACCAACTTCTTTAAAAGATAAAAACATTTATCAATTAATTCAAAGTGTCAATACATAGATTTGTGTTAAAGGAGAAGAAAAACTTTAGAGAAGGTTGTTGATCAATGCGATGTATGTTGCCTAATGAAGGATGCCCCTTTTAACCGAGAAAACGTTGACGGACTTTTGCGACGATCTGGTTGTCAGTCATCTTATCCACTGTTTCAATACCGACGATGTGGTTGTGTAATTCCTCTTTCTCAAGCCGTTTTTGGAGTTCGAGCTTTGCCTTGCCGGGGCCAAAAATTAGAATGGATTCTGCATCACGAATATAAGAAATTACCTCATCGTAGTACATGTTTATTTGGATGGTTTCGTGTTTATCGTCATGCTTCTCTTCTGCTTCTCTTTGTGCCCCGCCGGAGAAGCGGACATGTGTTTCCAGTTTGGATGCTATTCGTTTTATTTCGGCACCTTCATCTGCCAATCTAAAAATTACAGCATTCTTGTGATCGATCCACAATCCAACTTTTCTTTTCATAGATAGTACCTTCTTTGTTTCTTGAAAATGTTTAAATATTTTCTCCGTGCTGTTCAAGCCACTCTAACATTCCACGGACACTGCCTGTTGCCAACGCAATGCTTGAATCCGCAGCGCCATAATATACTTGAATCGTGTCGCCGTCTGGTGCAATAGTATATCCGCAAGGAAAAACTACATCGCCGACATCGCCGCGCCGTTCGTATATTTCCTCCGGACCAAACATCCATTCTTTACTGCGTTTGATGCAACGCTCCGGCGTATGCAAATCAAATAGTGCAAGCCCTAACCGATAAATTGCGCCGGACGCAGTTTGCCGAACGCCATGATAAATCGTTAACCAACCTTGTGGTGTTTCGATAGGTGGTGCGGAAAGCCCAATTTTATTTGCATCCCACCATGCGCCTTTCCGCGCAACGAGCATAATCTTGTGGCTGCCCCAATAGCGAAGATCAGGTGAATATGAAATCCACATGTGTGCGCCTTGAGCACTCACCGGCCGGTGAATAAGAACCCAACGGTTGTCAATGCGGCGCGGTAGCAACGCTGCATCTTTATCATCCGGCTGCATGATCAATCCGTAGCGCTCGAAGATTTCAAAATTTTCTGTCATTGCTAACGCAACGCCCGGGCCATCGCGCGTGTACGCGGTATAGACAACTGCATATTTTTTTAGCTCCGGCACGTACGTAATGCGCGGGTCTTCAATGCCCCATAATTCTTCAGGAAAATGTTCAGGATCTGCCATGAACGTTGGATGCGAATCGATCTTCCAATTATCGATACCGTTGACAGAACGTGCCGCACAGAGATGCGAGTGACCGCGCCGGTCTTCGACACGGCATAATAGTAACGTAGTTCCATCGGGGAGCAATGTTGCGCCGGGATTAAACACGCTATTGATTGGATACGGCCAATCGGCAGCACTCAATATCGGATTGTGTTCATGGCGAATTAATATTTGTGGATGTTGATTAGTCATTAATTTATGTTTCCGTTAAGAGTGAGTTTTCATGTATTCGGAGTTCTAACAATGCATGCAAAAATGCAAGCGTTGATTCTGCTCCTTGATTTTCGTTTTGACGGTCGGGATGTAAACCATCTCGACAGCCGCCTGTTTCAGGATCATAGATCGGAAGATTCAGATCATTGCGCCCAAGGAACCAATCGAACGCACGCCGTGCTTCTTTACGCCAGCGTTTATCGCTTGTGATTCGATAAGCTTCAAGGCATGCAGAAACCATCGCTTGTGCTTCAACGGGTTGTTGATCGAATCGGGCACGCTCGCCGCTTCGCCGATAAAATCCATTGGATCCGATAGGAACAAAATGTCCTCCTTCCGAATCTGCGCGCTGCAAATCTGCCAGCCAGTTGAGTGATTCTAATCCGGCATCGAGCATAGGTTTGTTTTCCATCAGTTGACCACATATCAACATTGCATGGGGAATCGCCGCATTGCAATAAGAAAGCCCTTCTTCGTACCATTGCCATTCGTTTGATCGGTTTGCTTGATACAATTTCAGCAGCCGGTTTGCCAATTCCTCCCGAACCTGACTTGCTCTACGATCTCCGGCAAATCTTCTTAGATATTCACAGATCCCGATAAGTGCAAAAGCCCATGCGCGCGGACTCGTGGTATCAAGAATAGAAGGTAATGCTTGTTCAAACATCCATCCCGCCATATTGTGAAGGGCGATGGTATTTGATCTGCCGAGAACCGTTCCCAATGCCCAAAGAGTACGTCCGTGGCTATCATCCGAGCCATTGTTTTCTAACCATAATCGATTGTAACCAAGAAAATTTCGAAACCGTTTGGTCTTCGCATTAAAAGCATACCACACGAATGCAAGATACCGAGAAGCTAATTCAAAAGATTCTTCGCTGCCGAGTTCTTCTAATAAAGGGCTGATGAGCAATGCGCGTGCATTATCGTCTGTTGTATAGCCCTCGCTATAATTGGGTATCGTAAAAATAGAATGCTGCAAAATACCGGTCTCGTCCGTCAAGTGGCGCAAGTGATCGAGTTTTAACGGCGGGAGTTCAACCGGGCGTTCATCTAACGCTTTGACCGTGAAACCGGGAAGGATGTAATGCCGCCGTTCGGAGCGGGCACGTTGAAAACTTTCCATGTATCGTTTTGCTATTTGCGGCCAGATCATATCTCTTCCGAACATATACGCTCGCTTCCGCATTGCGTGCCGCTTTGCTTCATTATCCAATAAATCAAGAATACCTTTCGCCATCGCTTCCGGATCTTGAAATGGAACCAATACACCGCGCTCATCGGCAAGCATTTCTTGCGCATACCAGTACGGCGTGGAGACCACCGCTTTCCCCGCTCCCAACGTGTAGGCAAGTGTGCCGGACGTAATTTGTGCTTCGTTCTGATATGGCGTTACATAAATATCCGCCGCGCTAATGAATTCGACAAGTTCTTCCAAACTGACAAAGCGATTGTAAAAGATCACTCTGTTTTCCATGCCTTTTTCCTGAGCCAACCATTGAAGCGACAGCCGGTATGTTTCGCCTTCATGTTGAAGAACATGCGGATGTGTTGCACCGAGAATGATGTACACAATATTCGGATAACGTTTCGCAATTGCCGGCAAGGCCGTGATGACATTCTCAAATCCTTTGTTTGGCGAGAGCAATCCGAAACTAAGTAAAACAATTTTGCCTTCGACACCAAAAAGATCTTTATGGAAACTCGAATCGACAAAAGGTACGTCGGGAATACCATGCGGAATGAAGTCGATCTTTTCCGCCGCAACGCCATATATTGTTTGCAAAAATTCCGAGCCGCGCTTGCTCATCACGACCAAACGATCCGAAAGCGCAGCAACTTCTTTTAAGACCTTTCGTTGGTCCGGATCGGGATCGCGGAGAATGGTATGAAGTGTCGTGACGATAGGCATGCGCAATTCATGCAGCAAGGCAAGGATGTGGCTTCCAGCACGGCCGCCGAAAATTCCGTATTCATGTTCTAAGCAGACGACATCGACGCGGTTGATATTGAGAAAATCGGCAGCGCGCCGGTACGATTCGATATCTTTTTCAATCAGTTCAAACCGTACACGCGGAGGATACGCGTAACCGGCTTCGATGTCGTTCACCGGAAGGGCAATGCAAGATGAATCGCTGTATTCGGCAGCGACGGCCTCGCATAAGTCCGTCGTAAAAGTTGCAATGCCGCACTGACGCGGCAAGTAATTACCGATAAATGCTATGCGCTTGATTGTTGAATTCTGTTCCATAATTTTTTTTCTCGGCGATTTTATTCATTGATTATTGGATCGTATTTCTTGACACTAAGAGAAACATCTTTTCTGACGAAGAAAAGCGTTTTCTTTTTCGATGATGAAAAAGAATACCAATGATTTTATTCAATGGTAATAGCTCGAAAGGATGAAAAAGTAATTAATCCTTTTGGGGAAAGAGGAATCGATAAAGGGGCTGAACAAAACCTGCTACAAATCATCTTATTATTGCAGAACGAAAATGAAACAACAAGGATGGTTTCACTCCCCACAAATTTCCCAGCAAGACAGTAAAACAATTTGCCTGTCCGAACGATGTTCTATGATAAGTTTGAAGCGGACGACTAAAAACAGCGAATAATTTATGATGATTAATTGGTTCCGCCATCGCTCCCGCATTCTTGAAATATCTTTGTAAGAATACAGCTGTCTTGCCATTGATTCAAAGATATTTTCGGATTACATTTTCATAATCATTCGTTTAGTGGATGAATTTTTTTTATCTGGGCACATTTGGGGCACACGCAATTGAAAAGATAACGATATGCAATAAAAGTTATTGCAAAAGCAAAGATAATTGCGGGAGTAATTCAGCGGTAGAATGTCAGCTTCCCAAGCTGAACGTCGCGGGTTCGATCCCCGTCTCCCGCTCCAATACATCTCTCGCTATTTCGCGGCACAATGTTCCAAGAAACAAGCGGGATGACACTTGACACGTATTGCTTACTTTTAATACACAAACGCCCCGCGGGTTAGGCGAGGCGTTTCTGCTTTTGCTGCATGGCAAATTATTTTCTTCCAGTTCTCCGTATGACCTGTGCAACGGTCTTCATTGGCAAACCGTAAATTTTGATGAAGCCGACACTCGATTTATGATCGAACACGTCTGCATCGGTATATGTTGCCAATTTGGTATCATACAACGAATACGGCGATGTGCGTCCGACGACATCCACATTGCCTTTGTAAAGTTTCAACTTCACGGTTCCGGTTACAACTTTTTGCGTTGCGTTCACGAACCCATCCAACGCTTCACGCAACGGCGAGAACCACAAGCCATTGTAAATAAGATCGGCGTAATCGTTGGCAAGCTTTGCTTTGTAGTGCGATGTGTCTTTATCGAGCACAAGGCGTTCGAGTTCACGATGTGCCGTGTGCAAAATAGTGGCGCCGGGCGCTTCGTAGATTTCGCGGGATTTGATGCCGACGAGACGATTTTCCACAAGGTCCAACCGTCCGATGCCATTCGATCCGCCGAGTTCATTGAGAATATCGATCAATGCAACGCCTTTCATTTTTTTGCCGTCGAGGGCAACGGGCACACCTTCTTTGAAATCGATAGAAACGTATGCTGCTTCATCTGGCGCAAGGTTCGGTGCAACGGTACGCTGGTAGGCATCGGCGGGCGGCTCCACCATCGGGTCTTCCAACACACCGCATTCGATTGCCGTGCCCCAGATATTTTCATCGAGCGAGTAGGGGCTTTTTTTCGATGCGACCACGGGAATGCCATGCGCTTCGCAATACGCAATTTCTTCTTCGCGGGATTTGAATTCCCAGTCACGAACTGGCGCGAAGACTTTTAATTCCGGTGCAAGCGCGTTCACAGCAACTTCAAATCGCACCTGATCGTTGCCTTTACCTGTGCATCCGTGTGCGACAGCAGTACATTTTTCTTTCTTCGCCACTTCCACCAACGATTTTGCAAGAAGCGGACGGCCGATTGCGGTTGCCATCGGATAATTGTATTCATATAATGCTCCGGCTTTCAGTGCCGGCCAGATATATTCTTCCACGAACTCTTTGCGCAGATCTTGAATGTACACTTTCACTGCACCGCTCTTCTTGGCTTTTTCTTTCAATCCTGTCAATTCTTTTTTCTGTCCGAGATCGCCGGTGACGGTGACAATATCGGCATTATATTTTTCTTGCAGCCATTTCACGATGACCGATGTATCGAGACCGCCGGAATAGGCGACGGCTATGCGTTCTTTACTCAACTGTATTCTCCTTTTCGTTTACGTAATAATTTATTTTATCCAAACAATCGTGATGCCGGCATTGGCCACTCCGAGATCGGCGTCGGATTCCTGCCCGCATTCTTTTCGCAGCACTTGAACGTCTGCATTGAACAACTCATACTCTTCGCCTGCAACGGCGGTGCGCAGGCGAGCGCGGTTGCGATACGCCCAGTTTCTCGCAACTTCTTTCAGTCTCGCGGGGCGCTCTTCACTTCCTTTTCCATGAATAATTTTTAGCACACGCAATGTCGATGAAGCTTTCACCATACGCAGCGTTTCATCCAGAAATAGTTCTGCATCTTCGGACAACATCGGCGGATGCGCAATATCGATGGTGTGTGTGTACACGGTTATATTTTTTTCATCTTTTGTAAAATATCTTTGATCGCTTTGACTGTCTCGCTGATTTTTTTCACGGAGCGCGGTAAAACAAATATCGTATTATCGCCGGCAATCGTTCCGAGCACGGATTGCAAATGTAAATGGTCGATACTTTCCGCCACGCCTTGCGCGCGTCCCGGTAAAGTTTTGATGACAACCATTGTTTCGTTGGAATCGATCACTTCAATCTCTAAGCCGACGAGCGTGGTAAGACGTTCTTCTTCCTGATCGGGTGTCAACATATAACGCGAACCATTCGGTGTGTGTACCCACGCAATGCCGATCTCCTGCATATCCCGCGAGAGCGTTGCCTGTGTGGTTTTGAATCCCATCTTGCGCAGCAATGAAGCGAGCGCTGTCTGCGTGGTGATGGCATTTTCCGCAAGAATATGTTTGATGGCAAGATGCCGCTGTTGTTTTTCCATAACGGACTTTCTATGATTCATGAATCATTTGTGTTCCGATTCCTTCATCTGTAAATATTTCAAGAAGAAGCGAATGTTTGATTCGGCCATCGACAATGTGAATTTTATTGACACCCGTATTGAGCGTTGAAAATCCTGAACGAACTTTGGGGATCATTCCGCCGGTAATAGCACCTTGCTGAATGAGTGATTCCGTTTCTGGCTCTGTGAGCGATGAAACGAGTTTGCCGTTCACCATCACACCTTCAATATCGCTAAGATACACGAGTTTTTCCGCTTTCAATGCGGAAGCGACAGCACCCGCAGCAAGATCTGCGTTGATGTTTAAAATATTTCCGTCATCGCCGACTGCAAGCGGTGCAATTACCGGCATCATGCCATTGGTGGAAAGTAAATTGAGAAAATTCGTATCGACCGTGTGCACTTCGCCGACCAATCCGAGATCGACACCGTTCTTTAAACTTTTTGAGGCGCGAAGCAATTGATTATCGACACCGCATAATCCAACAGCATTGCCGCCGTTGGAGTTGATGAGATTGACAATTTCTTTATTGAGTTTTCCGGCAAGCACCATCATCACCACCGTGACCATTTCTTCGTCCGTGTAGCGCTGGCCATCCACAAAACTTGTTTTGATGTTGAGCCGCGAGGCAAGTTCGGTAATATCTTTTCCGCCGCCATGTACGATAACAATGTTCACGCCAATCTTGCGAAGGATCGTTACATCCTGCGCAAATGATTTTTTTAGATTCTCATCCGTCATTGCCGCGCCGCCGTATTTGATGACAAAAGTTTTGCCTTCATACGTTTGAATGTACGGCAATGCTTCAATGAGAATTTCTTCTTTGTTTTCGACAGTAATCGGATTTTTCGTCATCGTATTGGCCTTCGGAATTTTTACAGTTTATGTTCTGTAACTTGCATTGATATGAATATATTCTTTGGTGAGATCACATGTCCAGAATTGCGCGTGCGCCGGTCCTTGATGCAGATCGATATAAATGAAAATCGTATCCTGCATCAGCGTGGCTTTTGCTTTTTCTTCATCGAGCACGATTTCGTAATTCGGGCGCAGCACCGCGACATCGTTGAATGAGATTGCAACCTTTGCCGGATCAAAATCGATTCCGGAATATCCGACCGCAGCAAGCACACGTCCCCAATTTGCATCCGCACCGTGAATAGCAGTCTTCACCAAATTAGAATTTGCAACAGAACGCGCCGCCTGTGCAGCTTCTTCTTCTGTCGTTGCGCCGTTCACAACGATCTCAATCAACTTGCTTGCACCTTCGCCGTCGCGCGCAATCATTTTCGCAAGCGAGACAAGAACGTGTTCTAACGCCTGCACAAATTTTTCATACGCCGGAGTGTTTTCCATAATCACGATATTCTTTGCTGCACCGTTGGCAAGCACTAATACCATATCGTTCGTGCTCATATCACCGTCAACCGTCAATCGATTGAATGAGCGAGCGTTTGCCCTGTTCAATGCTTGCTGTAATGCAGATTGAGAAATCACCGCATCAGTAGTTACGAAGCCGAGCATCGTTGCCATGTTTGGAGAAATCATTCCCGAACCTTTGCACATTCCGCCAACCGTAACGATTGCAGAATCTATGTTGAACTGCACGGCAATCTCTTTGGAAAATGTATCGGTCGTCATAATCGCTTCCGCGGCATCGGTACCGCCCTGCGCGGATAATTTTCCGGTAAGTTCTTGAATCCCCTGCGTTATATTTTCCATCGGCAAATATTGTCCGATGACGCCGGTAGAAGAAACAAGCACGTGTTCTTTCGGAATATTCAATACTTCAGCTGTTTGCGTCACCATTTGCCAAGCATCTTTCATTCCTTGTTCGCCCGTGCATGCATTCGCATTGCCGCTGTTCACGACAACAGCAGAACAAAGCGATGATTTCGACAATTGTTCTTTATCTACCATCAACGGAGCCGCGACCACTTTGTTTGTTGTAAAAACACCGGCAACCGTTGCAGGCGTTTCGGAACGAATGATGGCAATATCTTTTTTTACTTTTCTAATTCCGCAATACACGCCGCCGGCAGTAAATCCATTTGCAGCAGTGACACCGCCGGTACATTCTTGAAACAACACGATACTCATTATAACAATCCTTCTGTTTCTTTCAATCCAAACATCACATTCATATTTTGCACTGCCTGTCCCGCTGCGCCTTTGATTAAATTATCGATGACAGAGAACACAACAACCTGTCCGTTTTCGGGAAACACGTTGAATCCGATATCGATGTAATTGGTGTGCGCAACGTGTTTAATGTCTGGAATTGCTGTTGCGGAGAACCGAACGAACGGTGCATTGCCATAATATTTTTCGTACGCGGACATAACATCTTTTTCTGTTTTTCCCGATGCGAGCATTGCATAGGAACTTGTATAAATTCCACGCGTGATCGGAATCAGATGCGGCACAAATGTAACAACTGTCGGCTTGCCGGAAATTTGTTCAAGCGCCATGCGAATTTCTGGAATGTGCTGATGCGTTCCAACTTTGTAGGCGCGGACAGATTCATTCACTTCTGTGAACGACATTTCTAATGATGAACTTTTTCCCGCACCGGAAACGCCCGACATAGAACTGATCGCAATGCCGGTATGTTCAATCACGCCGTCTTTCAACAGCGGCGCGAGCGGCAAAATGGCGCTGGTAGGATAACAACCGGGGTTGGAAATAAATGTGGCGTTCTTTAATTGTTGAGCATGCCACTCCGGGAATCCGTAAACAGCGTCAGATAATTCTTTAAGTGCTGTATGTGTACGTTTGTAATAACGTTCATACCACGATGTATCTTTCAATCGGAAATCGCCGCCGAGATCGATTACTTTTTTCCCTGCGGCAAGAATCTGCGGAACGAGATTCAACGCTTCGCCGGAAGGCAGCGCAATAAACACTAAATCGCTTTGCGCAAGCTTATCGATGGAAAACGATTCCAGCACCGGATCGAATGTTTTACCGAAGATCGGTGCCACGTCGCTTAGATGTTTTCCCGCCGTTGTATTGGCAAATAATTTATCTAAAATAACGTTGGGGTGATGCAGAAGAATTTTTATGAGTTCGACGCCGCTATAGCCGGATGCGCCGATGAGAGAAACATGAAGTTTATTCAATCTATAATCCTACAATTATCGTGTGTATAAATATACAGAGCGATACATAAATATTCAAATGAAAAATCCTTCATTTAACAAGATGAAAAGATGCTTTGAAGAAAAGGGAATCTTGGCTATATTCTTTCTGAAAGGAATCCGTTATGGGCTTTACATGTGGAATCGTCGGGCTGCCGAATGTCGGTAAATCGACATTATTTAATGCAATCACGGCTGCCGGTGCGAACGTTGCGAATTATCCGTTCTGTACCATCGATCCGAATGTCGGTATTGTTAGTGTGCCGGATAAACGGATTGAACGACAGGTGGAAATTTATCACGCGGCGAAAACCGTACCGACCACGCTGGAGTTTCTTGACATTGCCGGACTTGTGAAAGGCGCCAGCAAAGGCGAAGGACTCGGCAATCAATTTCTTTCTCACATTCGTATGGTCGATGCTATTGCGCATGTGGTGCGCTGTTTCGATGACGAAAACATTATTCACGTAGAGGGGAAGATTAATCCGAAGAACAATATCGAAATTATTGAAACGGAATTGATCTTGAAAGATTTAGAAACCGTTGAGAAGAAAATTCAAGAAGCAGAACGGCATGTCCGCGCCGGTGAAAAGAAAGCAAAGATCGAATCTGAATTTTATCAATCCGTGAAAGCACATCTTGCCACCGGGCGCCTTGCGCGGTACATTACGATTCAAACTGATGAAGAGTCGATGTGGATGCGCGATATGTGTTTGCTCACCAACAAACCCGTGATGTATGTGTGCAACGTCCGCGAAGAAGATTTGACCAAAGAAAATGCGTACGTGCAAGCCGTGCGTGAAGTTGCGGCAAAGGAAGATGCAAAAGTTGTTGTAGTAAGCGCGGCGGTGGAAGCAGAAATTGCCGAGCTGCCGGAAGCCGAACGCGCAGAGTTTCTTGCCGGGCTTGGATTGAAAGAATCCGGTTTGACAAAAGTGATTCACGAAGGATATGATTTGCTGCATTTGATTACGTTCTTTACTTCGGGACCAAAAGAAGTGCATGCGTGGACGGTCCGAAAAGGATCAACAGCGCCGCAAGCCGCCGGACAAATTCATAGTGATTTTGAGCAAGGATTTATCCGCGCAGAAATTATTAAGTTTGCCGATCTTGACCGGCTTGGAACAGAACTCGCCGTGAAAGAATCAGGATTGCTGCACATCGAAGGCCGCGAGTATCTTATGGAAGACGGTGATTTGATGGTCGGTACGATTTAACGTATAATCATTTGAATTGCACCCGCGATTTCCTTATTTTAAAACACAGCATTCAATAAGACTCAAACAGCCAATGCATATTGCCGATATATTAAAAAACACGGGGCCGCATTTCAGTTTCGAATTTTTTCCGCCGAAAACGGAACAAGCCGCAACAACGTTGTTCCATTCTATTGCGGAATTGCAACCGCTCAAACCTTCCTATGTCAGTGTGACGTACAGGCGCAGGCGGCTCCACGCGGCAATTAACACACGAACTTGTTGTGCGGCTACAAAAGGAAACATCCTTCAACGTTGTTTCGCATCTCACGTGTGTCGGTGCAAGCAAAGATGAAATCAAACAGATTTTGATGACGTACAACGAAGCAGGAATTCAAAACGTCATGGCGTTACGCGGCGATCCGCCGAAAGGACAAACCAGCTTTGCGCAATATCCCGACGGATTTCTTCATTCTGCCGATCTTGTCGCATTCATCAAACAGCACTTTCCTACTATGGGAATCGGTATCGCTGGCTTTCCCGAAGGTCATCCCGACACGCCGAATCGCTTAAAAGAATTAGAATATCTAAAAGTGAAGGTTGATGCTGGAGCAGATTACATTTGCACACAGTTTTTTTTCGACAATCATGATTTCTATGACTTCTGTGAACGATGCGAAATTGCAGGAATCAAAGTTCCCATCATCGCCGGTATTATGCCTATTTCATCCCGCAAAGGAATGGCGCGGCAGGCGGAACAAGCGCTCGGCGCACGATTTCCCGCAAAATTATTGAAAGCGGTTGCCCGCGCCGAAGATGACGAATCCGTCGAAAAAGTCGGTATTCATTGGGCAACACAGCAGGTGCTGGATTTGCTGGACAACAACGTCAAAGGCGTTCATTTCTACACCCTCAATCGTTCCAAACCGACGTTGAAAATTTACGATTCACTCGGTGTTAAAACTTCAGACGGGCTTCGTAAATCTATACTGTAACACTTCCTTTGCAGCGTTCAAACATTCTTTTCGCTTGACCGACATCACATAAAAGAATAATAACACTTGAACGCTTGAATTCTATTTCACGGTTCTTTACATTACGGTTACCGTAAGAGCCACGGAAGATCATGTTTCACAGTAATCTATGGAGGACACGATGAAGCCCACATATATGTTGTGTACCGCAGTTCTTGTTTTTTTCATAGCCGGATGCAATTCCCTGACACTCCGTCCGGCAGAATTTGCATGGCCGGTGGAAGTAGTGCTGAAACCGGATGCCAAAGGCACTGTTCAAGAAACGCGCTACCAAATCAGTTTTACTGTCAAAGCGCTGCTGTTTGATGCTGTGCAGGATTCGGTCAACGTAACAAAGCATTCGCTTCACATTATTCGTGATGAAGATGGATATTATTTTGTGACCGCAAAAGGATTTAAAGATATCTATGTCTTTGCACCATGTGAAGGCGCGCTGAAGTTAGAAAAGAAAATATTGATTAACGAAAAAGGATTGGAGGCGCCAGCATTCAACCAAAAATCTCCGTTCATCCAGCTGATCGATGAGAAGAATGAAAATGAACCGCCTGTTCTGTTATCCAAGAACGGCATTCAAGGAGGAGAAAAGAAATGAAGATAGCACGAATAATTTCCAGCATGCTGCTTTTAGTGTTCATGGTAAGCGTCTCGGCATTCGCACAAAAGTCCGACCGAGCCATCGTCGATAAGTTTGAGCAAACCATCAAAACACTTTCTCAGGCAGCCGATGCAGCGAAGACAGTCCAGGATTGCGCAGACATCAATTCATCTATCAAAGAACTCGAAACAGAATTTGCTCCGCAGAAAGATTTGTTAGATAAATCTCTGTATCCTGACGATTATACAAAATCGATCACCAATTTGAAAGCGCGGCTGTTAGTAAGACAATCCGATCTTGGTGTGATCGAATCACAAATCGTACGCATTACGGAATTAGAGGCGCAGGTGCGTGAACTTTCCGGAAAAGTGGACAGCTTATCCCAAACCAACACACAGTTGTTGGGAGAATCCAAACGATTGGAAAAAGCAGCGGCCGTAGATAAAGCGCTTGTCGATTCATTGAACGCCGTCATCGATAAGCTGCGGCAAAATCTGAAAGCACGCGATCAATTGATTTTTGCGTTAGTCGATAGTCTCTTTCAGCAATACGATAAGAACGTTGCATCGATGAACGATGTTGAAAAACAGGGTGTCGTTGGAAAATTAGAACGCCGGAACGTTTTGACCAGCATCAAAAAATCGATTTCCGATAACTTACAATTTTTAGAATCAACTTCGTTGACGGCAAAAGATTATGCTGAAATCGAACGCCAGCACAGCAAATTCGAAAGCCAGTGGAAAGGGATCGGATCGAAACTTGCGGCGGTTTATCTCAGCGGCAAGCAAAAGAAAAATGAAGTTGCCGTGATTGATACGATGCTTGCAACGTGGTCGGTAAAAGTGAATGAAGGCACATGGAAATCACTTGCGGCGTTGCTTGAAAAAGGCGGCATTGCAATAAAGCCGTTTACGAACGGTGGAGAATTCTATCAAAACTTTACCGCATTCCTAGAAGAACAAACGAAAAATCCTCTGAACGAATCAAAAGATGTTCGTTCAAAACGATTTAGCAACTTCAACACCACCGTCTGGACAACAGACCTTGATCCGACGTGGCTACCAGTTCTTGTCGAAACAGGAAAAATCACTGCCGACCAGAAACTCGACATTGAAAAGAAAGTCGAAGCATGGCGCAGTTCTATAGCACCGATGTCATGGATTTATTATGTCATCATCGGTATCGTGTTGATCGTCATCCTGCGCGCGATCAGCAAGTTGTACAAAAGAAACCGAAGCCGACAGAATAAAATATCATCCAGCAACACTATTAACACAAAAGCCCTTGCACAATGCAAGGGCTTTTCTATGAAATTCGGTTTTTGAAAAAAAAATTAGAATTGCACAACAAGATTCATTGCATTACCATTCAACGTGATGGATGGAAGTAAATGAATTTGTATCAGCTGCCCGTTTTGTGAAAGTGAGAATCCTTCGGGATGTGCGGTGACCATTCCAAAATAATATCCGATAAATAATCCCAGCGGATAATCACTGACCCAGTGAATGCCGTTGCTTAACATCCCCAGTCCGACCAGAGACGTAAAGGCATAGCCCGCAGGATAAATCCATTTAACGTCTGGATAATTTTCTGCGATCACCACAACGGTAGCAATCGTGGTGCAAATATGCCCGGAAGGATAGGCATCGAAGTGCGGAACTTGTTGATGGTAATCCACTTGATTGGGAAGAATTTTCCAAACGCCTGTCGGCGTTGTCCGCACAAACGGACTTTCACGCCCCGTGACATGCTTCAGTACCTGTACGACTGCGCCGGAAGCAAGCACAGCGGAAGTAATCTGGAAACCGGTTCGTAAAGCTTTCTGGTCATTCTCAAGAAGTCCGTACGCAGCAAAACCGCCCGCTAATGCAAATTGAGTTCTGCCGTCGCCGATCTCGGCGCAATTATCGCTCCACCGTTTTGCAGCATCGGAACTATGATAAAATTTTTCCGCAGGAGTATAGGTTGCATCATCCGTAGCAAAAGTTACCGCCGTTAAGCCGCCGACAAGCAGCCAGTCATTCACTCGTTCTTTGGAGGTGACAACATTCCACCAACTCGCCATGCTGCGCGGCATCATCTCAAACAAGGAATACCATTTTACGTTTCCCTGATCCTGCAGAGAAGTGACACCAGTTGATGACGCGGACGAATCCGGAAGAACTTGCGCGCGGGAAATGGAAACGATACAGACAATACTTACAATAAAGCTTCGTGAAATTTTCATGGAAGATTGACGGTTAAAAGAACTCCGTAGGAATGATTATCGATAGTCGGGACAAAACAAAAACCCGTGGAGCCGTAATTAAAATGTTCTACTAATTTTGTTCCAAAATGTCCGAGAAGTGCGCCGACAAAACAATCGCTTGCCCAATGTGTACTTTCGGTAATACGGCTGATTGCAACAAGCGACGCCAAAGAATATGCCGTGTAAGAAACCCATGGTTCGGTGTATATATCAGCAATGGTTGTCGCTGCAGAAAAAACTGTCGTGGTGTGACCGGAAGGGAACGAATCAAAAGATGCAATACTCATATTCCTGTGTTTAAAATAGCTCAACGGACCGTGCCAATAACCGCCATCTCGTGTGGCATTACTGGGACGTTCGCGTCCGAACGTATTTTTCAAAACTTGAACGACAATGCCGGTGAATAGGAATGATTCGATGCCGATCTTTGCTGTTTCAAACGATTTTGGGTCATGGGCAATCAACGAATAGCCGGCGAAACCTGCAAACAGACCTACGGAAAACATTCCATTTCCACCGTTGGTAATAACAGGGCTAATCGCTTTCACAGTCGGATTTTTTTCTTTCCATTCATACAAACCATGATAAATCTGTTGATCGTAATGAAAAAGTGTCAACGTGATCATCGTTGCTCCGGCTGCACCGACAATATATGTCCCGGTAGAAACAGATCGTGTAGAATCTGATTCTGTGAATGCAGATACTCGTACCGGAATTGAACAGAGTATCAGCCACACGAAAATGATCGACCATGAATTTTTTAACAAATGCACGAATATAAGATGCAAAAAAATTGTCCAAGCTGAAAGAAGTATTTTGTCAGCCGCAAGGCATCGAAACAAAAAGAATCCCGATTGATTTTTTCCGCATTCTTCGTACATTGCATTCTACAGTGAGAACGTTATGAACATTATCAAACCACCAAAACTTTGCCGCGGTGATGTCATTGGATTGATTGCACCCGCAAGCACGCCGTCGCAGGATGAAAAAATTGAAAACGGTGTCCAGTATCTTGAACATCTCGGATACCATGTCATCATCGGCAAACATGTCAGCGACCAGTATGGATATCTTGCAGGAACCGATGAAGACCGCGCTGCAGATGTCAATGCGATGATCTGCCATAAAGATGTGAAAGCAATTTTCTGCATTCGCGGCGGCTACGGAACGCCCCGCATCCTTCAGCTTGTCAACTATCGTGCACTTAAACGACATCCCAAAATCATTGTCGGTTACAGCGACATTACCGCATTGCAGCTTGCGGTCTTCCGCAAAACCGGATTGGTGACCTTTTCCGGACCGATGACAGGAACGGATATGTGGAAGGATTTCGATTCATACACAGAAGAACATTTCTGGCGCACGCTGACTTCCAATAAAAAAATCGGCGTGCTGAAAAATTGTGAGGACGATCCTGCGCAAGTTCTTGTACCGGAAAAGCGAGCGGAACAATTTTGGGCGGTAATCTTTCGCTGTTCACCAGCACGATGGGAACGCTGTTCATGCCTGGGCTACAAAATTCGATTTTAATAGTAGAAGACATCGATGAAGAGCCGTACCGGATCGATAGGATGCTGGCACAACTATTTAACAGCGGTGCATTACACCAAGTGTCTGCACTTGTCTTCGGCAAGTTCACGGACTGTGTTCCCGATGACGACAACGAACCCCATCTTACGACAGAACAAGTGCAGGAAGAATATGTACAAAAGATCATGTGCCCTACCGTACGAAATTTTCAGTACGGACACATTCCGCGCAAACTGACAATTCCCTTCGGCGTACAAGCGATCTTAGATGCAAAACGCGGGATACTGAATGTGCTGGAAAGCGGAGTGAGGTAAGCAACTATAGAAGTCAGGGCTTGGGAAAACGATGGTAAAAACACGAAAATGGTAACGAGTAAAAAGAATATGAAAGATTTTTAAAATACTAGTTGACAGAAAATAAAGAATTTAGTATGTTCTTGTAATCGCCACTCCCTCCTTATTGGTGGCGAGAATAAAACCCCCGAGTCTCGACGTTGCTGTTTGGCGTCGAGACTTTGTATTTCATGGGAAATGGGAAAAGCGGTGGCTGCATCGCTGCCGCAGACACCGTACACCAAGCGTTTGATCTAATCAATATTACAAATCGTAAAAAGTAAACTACAACAAGATTTTTATCAAAAAATTGATTAGAATCCATTCGATACGTCTCGAATTGAAATAGTTGTCGGCCATATCTATATATCATCTTTCATAAGAAAGGCATGCCTTATGCGTAGCATTATTTCTATTCTTTTGTTGAGCGGACTTTTCGTGTTGCTTTTTACATTCGCTTCGGCGCAGGAGAAAAAACTAATCGAACCTCCTAAGCCGGCCCAAAATCCTTCTCAAGAATTGTTGTGGGTGTGGAACGGCATTGGAGAAAAATTGATTGCCATGGCGGAAGATTTTCCTGAAGGCAAATACGGTTTCCACGCACAGAAAGATGAGCGTACGTTCGGCGAAAATCTTTTGCATGTTGCAGCAGATTATTATTCTATGATAAATGCCATCAAAGGATCAAAGGTGGGGTACACAGGGAGTGGTGATTCTTTGCAAAAAAAGTATCCGACGAAAACAGATATTGTGAAATACTTGAAGCAGGCGGTCGCCGATGGTGCGGAACTGATCAAGGCGCAAGGGGACAGCGGTTTGACGCGCGAGTTTAAATTGCCATGGGGCAACATGATGGTTCATGGTTCGTTGGGCTGGATGAGTGCTATCGAGCATGCAGGCGAACATTACGGACAGTTGGTGGTGTACTACCGCATCAACGGGATGATACCGCCCGCATCCCGGCCGAGAAAATAGTATCTGTGAATGTTATCCGATATTTTGGGAGACAGCAACATGAAAGACTATGCCTATCGCAGTACGTGTGCGCTGGTTGCATTACACAAACAACACAAGCGATCGTTTCTCGCAACATGGCAAAAAGCAACGAGAACCGGCATCGTCCTGCTTCGATCAACCGATCCCGCATATAAATCCATGGAAATGCTGTTACGGCATCCGCTTAAATCTTCACACGGGTATAAAGGATGAACCACGTGAAAAATATTTCGCTCTCCGCAGAAACCGATGCTGTGCTTGCCGAACTCTTCGCGCATGCCAATCCGAAAAATGTCGAAGGCATGGCTCGCTTCGGCATTGTTTCTAAAAATGTGCTTGGGCTTACGACACCATTGCTTCGTTCGCTCGCAAAAATCCATAAGGGCAATCATGCCCTGGCGTTAGCGTTATGGCGGAGCGGCGTGTTTGAAGCACGCATTCTTGCCGCGATGATCGGCGATCCGATACAAATCACGCTGCCACAGATGAATGCATGGGCGAAGGAATTCGACAACTGGGCAATTTGCGACGGCGTGTGCATTCATTTTTTCCGTAAGACACCGTATGCACATCCGCTTGCGAAGCAGTGGAGTAACCGCAAAGAAGAATTCGTCAAGCGTGCCGGCTTTACGATGATGGCAACACTTGCCGTGCATGACAAAACGGCAAGCGACACTATCTTTAAAAATTATTTGAGTGTCGTAAAAAAATCATCACAAGATGAACGCAACGGCGTGAAGAAAGCCGTCAACTGGGCGCTGCGGCAAATCGGCAAACGGAATCTTGCGCTGAATGCCGCCGCCATCAAAACAGCAGAGTCCATCCGCACAATCAATTCTCCCGCCGCCCGCTGGATTGCCGCGGATGCACTGAGAGAATTACAAAGCGATACCGTGCAGAAACGGCTGCAAATGCATAAAAAAAGTAAGTTATAAGTTTTATCTTTCGCGCAAATATAGTATTCAGCACTTTCTAAAGATAGCGTTAGCAGAGGCGTGAACGCTATCCTTTTTTATATTCATCCATTCCAACTTTTGCCGCCTGCTTTTACCAACCCAACCATGGAGTTACAAACGAGAACACCGTGGATAGAAATGATGATGATGAACTTGCTTACCCCATCATTGAAATTCCGAAGGGGAAACTTGTCCTCGTACACCCCGACGATGGAGTTACGAATGAAAACGTTGAGGTGAAGAATGATGATTTTTATCCCGAAAATCGGACAAGCAGTTAAGGCAAAGATGATTCAAATTGCATGGGTAAGGATCAGTTTATCTCTATCGTTCTTCTGCCTGTTTGCAATGTCCTGTGCGGACACGGTGTACTACTTCACCACGAGGACGGTATATTTATCGATGGGAACATGAAGCGGTGCTGGAGAGACTCAAACAACGCAAAGCTATCATCGAACATGTCTTTGGCACGATCAAGAAGGTTTGGGGATATTATGCCTTGTTAACGAAAGGGATCGTCAATGTTGCTGCAGAACTCGCCCTTATGAATCTCACTTACAATATCCGAAGAACATTGAATATCGTAGGAACAAAAAAGCTGATGGTGCATCTGCAGCATGGGTAACGTTCTCTCAGATACTCTTAGGCACACAGGGCATTCAACGAAACGGTTGATGTCCCTTTTGACACAGTCTCCATCCCCTTGGGACTTGCCTGTCCATCATGCAACAAAAATGAAACACAGGAATGTGTGTCCTACCAGATATTTACCATTTTTTTAACCTCCGCTATATTTTTCCGTTTTCAGCGTAATTTCGCAAGAATCGGCTCTGTTTTTCTCGATTGCGCGAATGTTATCGCCATTGCGTGTGTGTGAACAGGAATTGCGGGTACGGCGATTACCTATGCACGCTGGTTTGCCACATTGCGCGAAACACTAAAACTTAATCGGGCTGGTGATTGGCGCAACACATCCGAAAGAATTACAATGTTTTATGCAGTAGCCCAGCTGATTCGATCTGGATATCCATATAACATTATCAAAGCAGAGCGTTAGGTTTGCACATATTGCTGATTTATCATGAAACGATGTTTCCCCTCTGTAGCAGTTATTGTTCCGGAGGCGATTGTTCTACAGACAATTCGTCGTGCGGAAAATGTTTATGGCAATACATTGCATAGTATGCGCCGCCAAGATTGAGAATGATAACGGGAATGATAAGCACAATAGCGATAAGAGAACCGTACGGGCTATCCGGATTGAGACGGTATGCAAGGTACGAAGGCGCGCCGCCAAGAAAAAATGTACCGATATACGTGAGGCGTCGATTGCGTGGTGAAAGCCCGTGGAAGAAAAACAAACTGGCGATCATGCCATCTAAAAACGGAATGCGTTGCGTATGCTGGCGCGACCAGTTGCGCCACAGCCAGAATAAATATCCGCCGCAAACAAAACACATCCAAAAATACCAGCCGAGAAAAAATATCCAGTAAAGATCGGTCGGTGTGGCATCGTTATCAAACCGGTTGGCAAGATCAATACGGTGCACACACAACAGCCCGAGTACCACACATGCCAGCACAGCCATCGCAATGCGGGAACGTTCCACCGAGTGTCCGTGCAGCGCTTGCTTCATCGTGCGGTATCCTTCCACAAAATTTTGTGCTTTGTTGTGTTTAGACAGCCAGAGTTCCAAGATGCGCACAACATATAAGCCCGTGATGGAAACAAGTAAAAATCCTGCAAGCGAAAACAGCACCCATAATTCCCGTGAGAAGAATATAATCAATCCCACCAGCAAGATCAGAACTTGTAGTTCTTCGCGGTGGTACCATGTGAATGAAAATAATTTTCCCCGCGATGGTGAAAACTGATTGGGTCGTTGTCTCACACCGGTTCTCCGTGAGCAAACGCCACCGCAGCAAGGTTTGCAAACCGGCGCGGGTTAAAATAAGTGCCTTCTAATTTCTGAACTTCGGCGGTCGTCATACCAACTTTCATAAACGGATACGAAATGGGCTGACCATCATATCCACGCTTGGTGTTGCGGCAAATGAGAAAATAACTTTCAAAGAACGACGCATACGGTTTGAGCCACGACTCCGCATTTAAGAACCGAAAAAAATCATAGACCTGCCGGTTCAATCGCAGCACGTTCGTATCGTCATTCCAGTCTTCTTTTTCCACGTTCGCAAACATCACCTGTATCATCAGCCGTTTCCGCTGCGGGTCGATTCTTACTTCTTCGACCATGTCGATAAATGGATGTGTGGTGCGGTCTTCGATTTTTTGTTTCCAGAGATCGATAAGTTCGATGGCATTACCGCGCTGCAACAAAGAAAGCTGACGCTTAACATCGCCCTCCTTGTTTAAATTTTCTTGAAGCCGTATTCTGTCCACCACAGTGGGGTCGGATAAATCAAGTTTTGACCGGCGTTTTTCACGGCGTTGATGCATCAACGCCAGTATATCCAACCGACGCTGTGCTGAACGGCGGAATTGAAGGCCTTCTTTCAAAAACTCTTTCGTATCTTCAAGCCCCGATCCTTCGCTCGACTTCACATAAAATTCAATCACGTAACCGGTCAATAATGCCGCAAACAGCAGTATCCAGATATCGGTAATGTCGTGTGTCATGAAAAATTCCCACCCGACCAGCCCTATGCCCACATACCACGCAATATGCGCGCACACATGCAGCCACGATGCTATTCCGCTGATCAACGATTCAAACGCATCAATAGGGCGCCGCACCCAGATGTTTGCGTAATGGCGCAAAATCATCCACGACAAAATAAACGCAACAAGCGCTATAATTAAAATAAAATACACGTTCTTTTTCGGATATTTGTAATTGTTACCGTGAACAGTTTGAAATCATCACAGGAAAAATTTTGTTATCATCCGGAGTGATACTATATGAATGGAACTTACACTGACAACAGAGCATGGTGCAGGCAGTGTCGGAAAAAACCGGAACACGTGTTACTTAAAACTTGCAATCGCGCGATCAACGGTTTCGTACGTTTTGAATACTTTGACGAGTTGAGTAATAACGAATAAACTTTCGACTTTTTCGGTAATGCACGCAAGGCGGAGTTCACCGTTTTTATTTTTTACAGATGTCAATGCGGCGATCAATGTGCCAAGGCCAGTACTGCTGATCCAGCGTACACCTTTCATATCGACAACAATTTTGGAAAATCCTTCTTGTAGCAGGCTATGAATTTTCTCCCGAAAATTTTCTGTATCGGGATCCCCCATCAGATTTCCTTTTAAAGTAAGAACAGCGACGGTGCCGTGCATTTTTTCTTTTATCGTCATAGACAAACTCCTATTTGTATGGTCGTGAACATTCTGTGCATTGGCAATGATACGTTCTTTTTGATGGAATGTCAACGGAAAGCTGTACAGTTGACATTATAATTTTGTTGGTTGCAGCGGCAACGCACGTGCAAAAATTTCAGTATGAATTTCTATGTTTTATACGTTCCGTTGCTTTTGATAATTATGTTTACAGACATACTTCCCGCTACTGTATTTTGAAATCCACGGAAAGCTGCGTGCGTTCCCACATCAGCACCAATCTTCCCGCCGTGTTTCCCGTTCGTTCCAGCAAAATGGTGAACTTTTCTACCGGCTTCGCAATCATTTTCTTTTTCATCGGCAGCCGTACAAGATCGAGTTTTTCATTGTACACGGTTCCCCATTGTCCCGTTTGTTTGTTGATGATGAGCGACCATTGTTTTGCCGACGGGAGCGAATAAAGCGTATATAATCCTTTGGGAATAATCTTATCGCCGATTTTTAAATCAGCAGACGTAACAAACGACGTTGCCGCATTTGCGCCCGTGCGCCAAACGGCGTCGTATGGCACCACACCGCCCATAATTTTTCTTCCGCGCATCGACGGACGACTGTAATTCACAGCAAGTTGTTTGCCGTTCAATACCAATTTCACAGAATCCCGCGGGCTGGGCAAAACGGGTTCAGCCGTTACATGAAACGGTGTAGAAAGCTGTGTGTTTTCCCATTCAATTTTCAGCATGCCGTTGCCGTTGTCTGTCTTTTCTATTTTGAATGTTAACGCTTCCGTAGAATTGTGAAGCGGTTTGACGGTGAGATCAATACGTGCAAGATCGAACTGCGAATTATACACCGTTCCCCACTGCCCTGTTTGTTTGTTAATGATGAGTTTCCAGCGCTCTTCGGCTGGAAGCGTGTAGAGCGAATACGAACCGTGCGGAATGATTGCGCCGTTCATTTCCAAATCAACATCTGTCGTCAGGATTGTTGCAGCACCGTCACCCGTACGCCAAACGCGATAATAGTTTACCACATTCCCGAAAATTTTCCGTCCTCGAACAGACGGCTTGCCATAATTAATACCGATCTTTTTTCCGTTGAATATGGTTTTAACAGAATCACGTGGCGCAATGACCGGCTGCTGCGCCGATACGCGGATGCTGCCGCACAACAGGAACATCAAACACCAAATACAATATTTTTTCATGAGATACGCTTTCGCTTTTTATTATACAATTTGCAATTCATTTCTCGCTGCTTCATATACATCGAATGTATGCCGATCAAAACAAACAACAATAACTTTCAGCGCAAAGTTCGTTTTCAATTCACGCGCTATTTCCTGCAAAGCAATACGCGAAGCGCGTTCAACCGGAAATCCGTACACGCCCGTACTAATAGACGGAAAAGCGAGAGATTTGATTCGATAGTCGCACGCAAGTTTGAAACTATTTCGATAACAACGCGCCAGCAAGATGTCTTCGTTGTGGTTGCCGCCATGCCAGATCGGACCGACGGTATGAATCACATGCTTTGCAGGAAGACGATATCCTTCGGTGATTTTCGCATCGCCTGTTGCACAGCCGTCGAACGTGCGGCACTCCTTCAGTAATTCCGGGCCTGCTGCACGATGAATGGCGCCGTCCACTCCGCCGCCACCCAGCAGAGTTGTGTTTGCCGCGTTGACAATCGCGTCAACGGTTTGCAAAGTAATATCACCTTGAATGATGGACAATCTTATTTGCAGCATCGTCTTCATACCCATCAAAATATTATTGCGGCGTAATTTCCATTGGCCGTGCAACCATAATTCCCGCATCGTCTTTGATGCGCGATAAATATTCCCACAAAGGATAGCTTGTTATTTGCACTTGCGAGCCCGGCAACGGTGCATGCATCAGCCGTAGGGTTCCATTTACCCAGATGGCAATGCCGGTGTGCTTGCAATCCAACCCGTCTTTCGTCGTTGTGATGGCAATAATGTCGCCATCATGAATTTGCGATGCGATCTTTTTCACATTCGATTTCGGAATATGATAGAGTGCCCGATGATTGATGCTGTCTTCAACAGCACGGATTGCTTTTACATCTTCAGGAAACTCTAAAAGTTTCGGATATGCATCTCGATGTGTGGACATAAAATCGATGGTCTTGTGATACGGCACGCCGCCGATTTCATGTGTGATGTCTTTCAACACACCTTTTTGTTCGTTGTTAAAAAAATAGTCCGATGTGTAATGCAGACAACTCGGATAGCCGTGAATGATTCCCTTGCGATAACGTACAAATTGTAATTCTTTTTTGAAATCATCGAACGTCGTCAATCCCTTTTTAATGCAGCGTGCAAGCACGAGGGTGTTTTCATAGAACGTCACACAATCGACCGTTTGTAAATCGACAATGAGGTGTTCTTCACCCGGTGCTTCAATCGTATGTGCGGTGTAGTCTGTTCCGAGAAAAGATTTTCCGATTTGCGTGATAACTTCGCCTATTGGTTTTTCGCGCAGCTTGAGCGACGCGGCAAGTTCAATTTTCTTTTTGAAGATGATTTCGTCGGAATCAATCGATTGCGAGAAGACAAAAGAAGAAGAACACAAGAAAAGAATTAAGAAGATAAAACACGGCACAATGTTACTATTCAAACACCATTTCATCTTTGTATTTCTCATACCAATAATTTTCAACACATCATCTCGTTAAAACGGATTCTCATCTGGTCCCGCAGGCATCAACGCCTCAGCGTTGAACGAAGCACGATTTTCAAATCGAGCATACTGTTTAATGAATTGCAGCTTTACCGTATCGGTCGGGCCGTTACGCTGTTTGCCGATAATAATTTCTGCCAGCCCTTCCGTCGATTCGCCTTCGTCTTCTTGAATACCGAACATTTCTGGACGATTCACGAACATGACCACGTCGGCGTCTTGTTCGATAGCGCCGGATTCGCGAAGATCGGATAATGCCGGACGTTTATCGTTGCGCGATTCAACACTGCGATTCAATTGCGAAAGCGCGATGACCGGAAGATTTATTTCTTTGGCAAGTGCTTTGAGTGAACGTGAAATCGTGGAAATTTCCTGTTCGCGGCTTTGTATATTTCGCGGTCCCTGCATCAACTGAAGATAGTCCACAATCAACAAGCCGATATTGTGCTCAACTTTTAATCGGCGCGCTTTTGCGCGCAATTCCAAAATGTTCAACCCCGGCGTGTCGTCAATAAATATTTTTGCTTTGTACAACCGTCCGACACTCATGCTGAGTTTTTTCCATTCGTCTTCCGGCAAACGCCCGGTGCGGACTTTGTGTGCATCAACACGGGCTTCGGCACACATTAAGCGCATTACTAACTGCTGCGCAGACATTTCTAAAGAGAACACACCGACCGCTGTCGGTTTTTCGCCATGCAAAGCGGCATTGCGTGCAATGGATAATGCGAATGCAGTTTTTCCCATTGACGGCCTGCCGGCAATGATGATAAAATCAGAAGGTTGAAAGCCGCCGGTCAGTTCATCCAACTTATGGAAACCTGATGGTACTCCGGTGACACCGCCATGTTTGCCATGAATGCTTTGCAGCAGCTCCATTGTTTGATGCACTGCGGTATCCATGGCGACAAAACTTTTTTTCATCCGCTGTTCGGAGATGTTGAAAATTTTCTGTTCGGCTTCATCTAACAAACCCAGCGCATCTTCTGTTTCGCTGTAAGCACGATTCGCTACTTCAGAGGACGCGTGAATCAATTGCCGCATAAGCGCACGTTCCAGTACCGATGTGCGCGTGATATTCCACATTCGCTGCGCTGCTGACTTTGGTCGTAAGCTCGCTGAGATAATATTCTCCGCCGATATTTTCTAATTCGCCCTGTCGGCGCAATTCTTCGGTAAGTGTAATCAGATCGACCGGTTCGCTGCGATTAAACAGTTCAATGAGCGCTTTGAATATTTTTTGATGCGCCGGTTTGTAAAACGCCGTATCATCTAAAACTTCCAACGCTTTGGCAAGCGCTTCTTTTTCAATGAGCATCGCACCCAGCACCGCTTCTTCGATCTCCACCGCTTGCGGCGGCACGCGTCCTTCCGAAGGAATGAGCGCTTGAGAATTAATATCTAATCTTCGTGGTTCAGGCATTCTTTTACTCCAACAACAAAATCATTTTCAATATTTATTTCAGCGCCGGCGCAATTAACAAACCAATCAAATAAGTGGTAATTGCTTCGCCAAGTCCGACGAACGTCATTTCCATTCCGCTCTTCATCCACGAGCGTCCTGTAAGAACAGTCTTCGATGCACCAACGGCAAAGTGCGCCAGCGTACTAATGACAAACGAGATAATCAATCCCGTCGTTCCTGACCAAAAGAAAAACGGCAGCACCGGCACAATGGCGCCAATCGCCTGTACTGATGGTGGCACTGAACGCAGATTTCCATGGATTGGGAAACGATTCTTCCGATAATCCAAGTTCTTCGTGCGCCAGCGATTTTAAAAATTGCTCCGGCTGTTCGGCAAGTTTGGCAACCAACTTTTTTGCATCCTTTGGTGAAAAACCTTTGAGCTGATAAAATAATTCTAACTCTTCTCGTTCTTCTTCGGGATTCGATTCAATTTCACCGCGTTCTTTTTCTAATTCTGCTTCAAACACTTCGCGTTCAGATTTTGTAGCAAGATAAGCACCGCTGCCCATCGATAATGCCGAAGCAACGCACGCAGCAAGTCCGCTGAGTAAAATAAATTCTCCATTGGATGACGTTGCGCCTGCAACGCCGCTTACCACACCAAACGCCGCACCGAGCCCGTCGTTCACGCCATAAATTGCCTGACCAATCCAACCGCCAGTGGAATGTGCATGCCATTTTTCATTTGCAAAAATTTTATCTAATCGGCTTTGCGGATGGCGCGTGACGCGCGGGCTGCTCATTTCTTGCAGCATCAAACTGTGGGAATTCTCTTCGCGCTGCGTTTCAAGCAATGCTTGTTTATCGGTTTCTGTTTCCGCCATCGCAATCATTTTTCCGTACAGGGAGTCAGCATCAGATTCACCGTCTTCCAGCATCTGTGCCGCTGTTTCGGGATCGCTTTTCAGAATTGCTTTTCTCCGCATCGCTTCTGCAAGCGAAGGTTTGTAATCGCCGACTTCTACGCCGAATTCCTTCAACCGCACCGCCCAGCGTGCAGCATGTTTATCTTCGGCATCTGCCATACGATCTATGATAGATTTTCGTTCCGGATTTTTTTCCTGTGCCGCCATCGCGCGGTAATTCGCGGCGCTGTTCATCTCGTCGCGCCACGCTTGTTTCAGATTGGCGATAAATTGTTTTTGATTGCTCATCGTCGTTCCTACGCTTTTTCGTTCGCTTTCATCTCTTCATACAATTTTCTAAACTTCTGTACATCTTCCCAGCACGGGCGTTTCCAATTTGGATTGCGCAGCAACGCCGCCGGATGATACGTGACCATCAACGGAATGCCGCGGTAATCATGCATTTTTTCCCGCAACTGTCCGAGCGATGCATTGGTTTTCAACAGCGACTGTCCGGCAATGCGCCCGGCGCACAAAATCAATTTCGGTTTGATGATCTCTAACTGCTTCCACAAATACGGCTCACACGATTCCACTTCTTCTGCCTGCGGATCGCGATTGTTCGGCGGGCGGCACTTCAGAATGTTACAGATGAATACTTCTTCGCGTTTGAATTGCACTGCTTCTAAAATTTTTGTCAGCAATTGTCCGGCACGCCCGACAAACGGTTCGCCTTTTTCATCTTCGTCCGCTCCCGGCGCTTCTCCCACAACAACAACGTCTGCATGTGGATTGCCGACGCCGAAGACAAATTTTTTGCGAGTCTGGCCAAGTCCGCATTTTTTGCATGTGTGGATCATGCTGTTCAACTCGTTGATGGTTGCTGCGCCTGTCCATGCTTCCGCGGGATATGCAGGCAAAGTTTCCTTCACCGATTGCGAAGGAATGGTTTTGTTACCAAACAAATCGACTGCTGGTGTTAAGGGCTCAATTTTTTTCATAAAAGATATTTCTGGAGGATGATGTACCGATGGCGATGATACAATGTTTTCCGTTTCGATAGGTGCGGCAATTTGATCTACATACAGCGTTTCGCCAGAAAGCTCTCGCTGCTGTTTAAAAAATCGCTGTGTATCGGATAATAATTTTTTGTATTCGTCTTCGAGCGACATAGAGTTGAAACACTCGCACCGAAGTGAAGTGTCAGATCAATGATTGTATTTTATCAAGAATATGCTGTGCCACGTCGAACTTCGACGCCGGTTTGCATACTTCGGTTTTGCCATGCCGGTCAATCAGTGTAACCGTATTCATATCCGAACCGAATACAGGATTTTGTTTGTTGAATGAATTCAACACCACAAGATCGAGGTTCTTTTTTTTCAATTTTTCTTTTGCATTCGCAAGGTCATCATTCGTTTCTAACGCGAATCCGACTAAAATCTTTTTGCCTTTGTTGTTTCCGAGTGATGCAAGAATATCGGCTGTTGCCGTTAATTTCAATTCCATTACATCGTCATTCGATTTCTTCTTAAGTTTTTGTGACAACGGCTTCGCGGGCGTATAATCGGCAACGGCGGCAGACATAATCACCACGTCCGCGTGCTTTGCTTCTTTTGAAACTACATCCAACATTTCTATTGCCGATTCAACATTGATGCGGTGAGCGCCGCGCGGAGTTTCCAATGATACCGGTCCGGCAATAAGCGTTACTTCTGCGCCGCGCTGTGCTGCCGCGGTGGCAAGCGCAAATCCCGTTTTTCCTGATGAACGATTGCCGATAAATCGCACTGGATCAATTGCTTCGTACGTCGGCCCGGCAGTAATGAGAATTCGTTTTTTTTTGAAGTCTTGATTAGCGTGAGCAAGAACAGAATCGAGCGCCTTCACAATTGTTTCTACTTCCGGCAAACGTCCCGGGCCATGCAAGCCGCTGGCAAGTTCGCCTTCGGCCGGCGGAACAATAATAAAGCCGCGTTCCTTCAGCACTGTCAGATTTTTTTGCGTCACGGCGTTGAGATACATTTCTGTATCCATCGTCGGCGTAAGAAGAATCGGACGTGTCGTGGCAAGCGCAATCACCGTTAATAAATTATCGGATAAACCGTACAGTCAACTTCGCAATCGTGTTTGCCGATGCAGGCGCAATCACCATCGCATCCGCCCAATTGGCAAGATCGATATGCTGTGTGCTGATATCCGACGATGATGATTGATTGGTGGTCCACAAGTCGTTGTACACCGGATTTTTGGAAAGCGCGGAAAATGTCAGCGGCGTGACAAACCGCGCTGCCGCTTCCGTCATCGTCACCTTCACCTCAGCGCCAGCTTTCACCAATTCACGAACAAGGTACGCAACTTTATATGCTGCGATGCCGCCGCTCACACCAACAATAATATGCTTGTCGTTCAGCGAAGTCATTCTTCGACAGCAGGAGTTTCTTCTTTCTTGGCGAACAATTCAACTTTTTCTTTGTAACGATAGGTAACCCTCTTTTCTAAGATTTCATCGATCGCCATTTCAGTTGCCTTTGGACGCTTTTCAAATTCCAAGCTGATTTTCAGTTGATCGGGATTCAAGGTCACGGTCTCAACATCTTCTTCCGGTTCCGGCGTTGTGTTGAGCGCTTTTAATGTTTCGAGGCGCTGCGATAACTCGATCTTTTGTTCATCATGAATCTGGCGTGCGCGTTTCGACGCGATGACGATCGCTTCATAAATATTGCCCGCCTTTTGTAAGAATTTCATGAATTGCGACTGGTTTAATTGCCACGGTGTTTCCTCCAAATAAAAATGAATAGTTATAAAATAATTTCTTGCATCGTTTGCTGCACCACTTCATCGACTTTTACGATGGCGGTTTGCAAATCGTCGTTCACTACTTGAACATCAAACTTATCTGCCTGTGCTAACTCCATCGGCACGCGCTCCATGCGGCGCTGGAATGTTTCAGGATTCTCTGTCTTACGGCTTTCTAAACGCCGTTTTAATTCTTCAAAACTCGGCGGCTTGATAAAAATCAATGTCGATTCGGTGGGAAAACATTCCTGAATCGACAACGCGCCTTTGACATCAATATCGAACAACATCGTGCGCCCTGCATTCAGTGCGCGCTGAATTTCACTCTTCAACGTGCCGTAAAAATTACCGTAGATCTCTTCCCACTCGGCAAGCTCATCGTTCTGTAATCGTTTCTGAAATTCCTCCTTCGATAGAAAAAAATGGTCTCTGCCTTCAATTTCCACATCACGTTTGGGACGTGTGGTAGCAGAAACGGAAAATAACATCTGCGGGTGTTTTTGCAGAATCGCTTTCGCAATCGTTGTCTTGCCGCATCCACTGGGAGCGGCAATCATAATTAATTTTCCGTTCATTATTCGATATTCTGCAATTGCTCGCGAATTTTTTCCAGTTCTTCTTTCAATCCGACAACCAAATATGCAATCGTTGCGTCGTTGGTTTTCGAACCAATGGTATTCGCTTCACGATTCATTTCCTGAATCAAAAAATTCAATTTGCGCCCGGCGCTTTCGTCTTTCTTCATCGCATCGAGAAAAAACTTGTTGTGGCTCCGATAGCGCACGCATTCCTCGGTAACATCCAATTTATCGGCAAGCAGCGCAATTTCCAACTCCAATCGATTCTGGTCGATCACAAACTTGTCTTCGATCAACGCCGCGATGCGTTCGTGAAGATTTTTTCGCTCTTCGGGAATGCGCTCTTTTGAGAGCTGTTCAATCTTATCAATCGCTTCACTCATCTTGCCGATGCGTTCAACAAAATCTTTTTGAAGTTCTTTGCCTTCCTGAACGCGCATCGTATTCAGCTGCACCATCGCTTGCTTCAACGCATCCTGCGTCAACGCCCATTCTGCTTCATCGCTTTGCTCTTCTTCCACTGGCTCAAACACTTCGGAAAAATTCAGTAAATGTTCTAATCGCACTTTTTCCGTCAGCTTAACTGATTTGCGAACATCATTCAACAACTTGTAATAAGATTTTGCCGCCGATGCGTTCACTTTCAACGGTACACTGCCATTGGTTTCATGCTCAATCTTGACGCCCAAATTCACGCTTCCGCGCGAGAGATAGGAACGCACAATATCTTTAATTTCTTTTTCACGCTGCGATAATTGACGCGGCAGCCGCGTCGTCAAATCCAAATACCGGCTGTTGACGCTCCGCACTTCGACGCTGATGGTCAATCCGCCGTTTGTCACTTCCGCCCGGCCAAAGCCGGTCATGCTTGCAACCACAGTTACTCCTTTAAACAGAATTTAGCATTAAAAGGTACAGGAAAAATCAGGGGGCGGGCAAGACATTGTTTTGCACAATCTTTGAACGCCGCAATTCACGAGTTATCAACATTACAATTGCTATTGCACGCAATTTTGCGGAATTTGAGCTGTGATTGTTGATAACTTTTCTGAAAAATGGTAACAAATTATTATACGATAGCTCATGTTGCGCGCGAACTGCACAAAGCCGTTGCCGGAAAAACCATTACAGAACTGTTCTCGCAACAACGCGGCGAGTTAGTGGTAGCGTTTGTAGATTCACCGGTGATGGTGGCGGTTGGCTGCGAACCGTCCAACAATTTTATTCTTGTTAGAAAAAACTATTCGCGGGCACGGCGAAATTCCCTCAATGTATTCCCATCGCTTCACAATGTGATTGTCGAAAGCATTGCCATCCATCCCAATGATCGTGCAGTAATTTTTCATCTTGCCAACAAACAGCGGTTGATTGCAGAATTATTCGGATCGAAAGCAAACGTGGTTCTTGTTGATGAATCGAATAAAATCATCGATGCGTTTTTGAAAAAGAAAATTCTTCTCGGGCAACAGCATGAAGAACGCGCTGTAGTATCAGGTACAAAAATCAAAAGAAGAGTTTCAGAAGCAACTTGCGACGGCAACGACAATGCTTTCGGCACAATTGAAAAAAATGTTTCCACAGTTTGGCAACGTGCTGATTAAAGAATTACTCTTTCGTTCAGGAATTGCATCTGATCAATCGCCCTCGGCATTAACAGAAAACGAAACGCAGCGGTTGTTCGATACGATTGAAAAGCTTCAGGATGAATTGCAAAACAATATTTCGCCAAGAATTTATTTTGATGAACAATCTCCTGTGCGTTTTGCTCTTATTCCGTTGAATCATTTGCGCGATCTGCGTGCGGAAGAATTTGTGTCGGCATCGGAAGCGATTCAAATCTATCTTGCATCGGAACATCGCGAGAAATATTTTGCCGATGAAAAAGATCCGCTGGTACGAACGATCGAGCGTGAAGCAAAACAAGCATCCCGCACGTTAGAAAAACTTCTTGCAGAGAAAGTCACGACCCGGCAAGCGGATGAATCGGAACGTTTTGGTAAACTGCTCACATCGCAATTACACAATATCCACAAAGGCGATAGCGAAGCATTAGTAGAAGATGTTCTTTCGGGAACAAACGAAGTGATTTCCATTCCACTCGATGTGCATTTGAATCCTGCAAAAAATGCGGAACGATATTTTGAAAAGGCAAAAAAACTCCGCCGCACAGCAGAAGAGCAAACAGAACACATTTCAGAATTAACACGCCAGCAGCAATCGCTTTCAAATTTACTGGCGCTCTTAGATGAACTATCGACGCACGATGAATTAAAACAATTTCTTTTCGACCACGAAGACGAACTTTCTGCAGTCGGTATCAAAGCAGCAAAATCCGGAACAGCGAAGAAAGAACCGCCGTTGCCGTTTCGTGTATTTACTGTCGTTGGCGGATTTCAAGTATGGGCAGGAAAAAGCAGCGAGAACAACGATCTGCTTACCACACGCCACACCGCAAAAAACGATTTGTGGTTTCATGCACGCGGCGTCGGTGGATCGCATGTGGTTCTGAAAATCGGAACAGGCAAAGGTGAAATTTCCAAGCAAGCGATTGCGCAAGCAGCAGGCATTGCTGCATATTATAGTAAAATGAAAAATGCTTCGATGGTTCCTGTAACAATGTGCGAAGGAAAATTTGTGCGAAAACCAAAAGGCGTTCCTGCAGGAACCGTGTACGTGGAACGCGAACAAACAATTTTTGCCGAACCGGCGCTGCCGAACAACAACTCATCATCGACAACTTAATTATGCGCTACGTCAAACTAATTCTTTATTTATTCTTCCTTGTCGTCATTCTGTACTTTACCGTTTATCTTGCAACAGATTACCAAACTTTTTTCGGAAGGAACCACATGCCGTTCACAATGTGGACCATCGACACGATCGATCTCTTCATTCACGAAGCAGGGCATTTGGTATTTAGAATTTTCGGACAAGTGCTGTATTTTATGGGCGGATCGCTGTTTCAAATTATCATTCCTGTTGTAACCGCCGTTGTGTTTGGACGAAATAATCTTCGCTCGCTGATGTTCACATTGTATTGGACAGGACAAAGCATGGTGAATGTTTCCATCTACATCGGCGATGCGCCGTACCAGCAACTGCAATTGCTTTCGCGTCATGCTTTGCATGATTGGCACTGGCTGATGGTGGAATTGAATTTGATGGATGACATCGAAGCAATTGCTTCCGTTGTGAATGTGCTGGGAATTTTTACGTGCGTTGTCGGCATCGGTGTTGGAATGTTTTTTATTGGAATGGATGGATACCGCTTATTCACCGGACAAGAACCGGCACCAACATCCAATCGATTCTATTCAAACGAATAGCAACGGCTTTCTTGTATTTCTTCCAAACTTTCTCTACCATAATCCCTGCTTATGCAAACTTTGTGGATCGTTTTTTATAATTATTGCTTCGTGCCGGTGTTCTGGCTGTTACTGCAAACGGCAGCGGTGTTCAACAAAAAAATCAAACTCGGCGTACGCGGACGGGATCAGTTGTTTGAACGGTTAGAACGCGACATCCAAAAACTCACATCCAAACGGCGCGTGTGGTTTCATTCTTCTTCGATGGGAGAATTTGAACAGGCGAAGCCCATCATTGCCGCGCTGCGAAAAGAATATACCGACATCAATATTATCGTCACGTTCTTTTCTCCATCAGGTTACGATCACACGAAGAATTACAAGCTCGCCGATATCATTACTTACATTTCGTTCGATACAAAAGCGAACGCAAAGCGTTTTGTAGAATTGATCCAGCCAAGTGCAGCAGTGTTTGTGCGATACGATGTATGGCCGAATCACTTGTGGGCATTACGTGAACGCGGCATACCGGCATTTATTGCAAACGCCACGATGCGCAAAGATTCTTCCCGCTTTTATCCTGGACTGAAAAACTTCCATCATCATTTATATAATGCGCTCGCATCGATTCTCACCGTCTCACAGAGTGATGTCGATGCGTTCAAACATTTCAATCTTGACCATCCAACGTTGGAAGCCATCGGCGAAACACGCTACGATCAGGTGTGGCAGCGCAGTGCGGAAGCAAAGCAGAAGCATTTGATTCCACCGTCGGTGTTAAAAGGGAAAAAAGTTTTGCTTGCCGGCAGCATCTGGCCGGAAGATGAAGAAGTGCTGTTGCCTGCCGTGAAAAAAGTTTTGGAATATGACAAGAAGGCACTCATTATCCTTGTGCCGCATGAACCGACGGAAGAAGCATTAGACGCCATCGAAAAAGAATTGAACTCGCACATCCGGTCGCTCCGATTTTCCGCGCTCAATGATTACAATCGCGAACCGGTGATCATCGTTGACAGCGTTGGAATTTTGATGACGCTCTATCAATACGCGCACGTGGCGTATGTGGGTGGAAGTTTTCGGCAAGGCATTCATAATGTACTGGAACCGGCGGTGTATGGAATTCCTGTTGTCTATGGACCGCGGCACACCAACTCGCAAGAAGCTGTAGAGCTTGCACGGCGCGGCGGCGGACTTATTGTGAACGATCAACAAGAATGTTACCGCACATTGCGCACGCTGTTGGATGACAAGAAAGCACAGAGTAAAGCCGGAACGATTGCGATGGAATTAGTGAGGGAAAACATCGGCGCAACCGAGCGGTTTATGAAACATCTTGAGCAGGTGTTGTAGTTCTTTGCCACTGCTCTTGCAACACACACAATTTCTCTGTAGTCTTCTCAAAGTTTATGAAACAATTCTTTGCCGATATTGCGCTGCCGGTTCCTGTCGATCATACGTTTACGTATCTTGTTCCGCCGGAATTAAAACCGTACATACTGCCAGGGATGCGTGCACTCGTTCCGTTTGGAAAAAAGCATCTCACCGGTGTCATTGTCGGTTTGCCGGAAATATCGAACGTCAAGGGGCTGAAACCCATCCGCGATATTCTCGATAGCACACCATCCTTTTCTTCCGAAATGTTATCGCTTGCCAAATGGATTGCAGAATATTATCTCGCGCCGCTCGGTGAAGTTCTGCACGCAGCAACGCCGCAGGGTTTTTCACAGGAAAGCAAAAAGTTCGTTCGGTTAACCACGAATAATGTTCTTTCCAATCTTGCCTCCATAAAAAAATCTGCGCCAAAACAATTTGCATTTCTTCACGCTCTTGCAGACGGAAAAGCAATATCCTTGTCACAGCTTCAAAAAAAAACCGGCATACGGAATATTGCGGCTCTTGCCAACGAATTACTCTCGCGCGGATGGATTTCTGTTACCGAAGAGATTGAAAAGCAAAAAGCAAAACCGAAACTCGAAAAAATTATTTCTCTCACCGCTGCTGGAATTGCTCTTTCCACAGAAATCCGTCTCACAGAAAAACAGGAAGCAGCGCGGCAGCAGCTTCTTGCCGAATGTGCAGAAGTTTCTTCGGCAGTCGAACTGAGAGCATTTTTAAATCATACGCATACATCGCTTTCTTCTTTAAAGACATTAGTGAAAAAGGGATTAGTGAAATTCGATACGCGCGAAATATTTCGCATTTCGGAATACGACGCTATCGAACCACCGCCGGATATTGTGCTCAATCCGCATCAGCAACATGCATTAGAAAAACTTACCGAGGCGCTGAACCGAAATACATTTCAAGCGTTCTTGCTGCATGGAATCACCGGCAGCGGCAAGACACAAGTGTACATTGAAGCGATTCGCCATACGCTGGCGATGAACAAAACTGCTATTGTGCTGGTACCGGAAATTTCGTTGACGCCGCAAACCGTGCGCCGTTTCAAAGCGCACTTCAGCAGCGACGTTGCCGTGATGCACAGCCAGATGTCAATGGGCGAACGGTTCGATGCGTGGCGCATGGCGCGCGATAAAAATGTAAGAATCGTCATCGGCCCGCGTTCAGCAATCTTTGCTCCGTTGGATAACATTGGATTGATCGTTGTGGACGAAGAGCACGAAGGTTCTTACAAGCAATATGATTCCACACCGCGTTATCACGCGCGGGATGTTGCTGTTGTGCGCGCGGCGCAAAATCATGCAGTCGTGCTGCTTGGCTCTGCAACACCGTCGGTAGAAAGTTATTTCAATGCACTCAACGGAAAATATTCGTTGTTAGAATTGCCGGAGCGTGTCGATACAGCAAAACTTCCTTCGATTGTAATCGTTGATATGGCGAAAGAGCGCAAACAAATTTTCCAGGATATTAAAGAAGAGGTAAAACTTAGCGGCAAAGAATTTCCACAACGCTTACCGTTGTCATCCATTTCTAAACTCTTGCGCACGCAAATGGAAGAACGGCTCGCGCGCAAAGAAGGGATCATTCTTCTGCAAAACCGCCGCGGATTTTCTCACGTGATGGAATGTTACGAATGCGGCCACGTAGAAAAATGCGATAACTGCGATGTCTCGCTCACGTATCATGCCACGAAAAAACATTTACGCTGCCACTACTGCGGGTTCGTCAAAAAGCCGCCCGCAATTTGTCCGCAGTGCGGCGGAACGGAGATGCGATTGTATGCATTCGGCACGCAACAGGTACAGGAAGAATTGCAGCAGATGTTTCCGAAGGCGACGATCTTGCGTATGGATCGCGATACGACGTCGCATCGTGGAGCGCATCATCGTATTCTTCAGCAATTTGAAAACGGCGAAGCGGATATTTTACTCGGCACACAAATGGTGGCAAAGGGATTGGATTTCCCGCGCGTTACGCTTGTCGGCGTTATCTCTGCGGATACGCAAATGCTGCTGCCGGATTTTCGCGCATCGGAAGGAACGTTTCAATTGCTCACGCAAGTTGCAGGCCGCGCCGGACGCAGCACACTTGCCGGTGAGGTGGTCATTCAAACATTGCAGCCGTCACAGTATAGTTTAAAGTACGCAAAAACGCATGACTTTCATGGATTTTATCGGGAAGAATTAGAACACCGCCGCGAACTTAACTATCCTCCGTTCTCGCGCATTGTCTTAATAGAATTTTCCGGCACGAATGAATCCGACGTGCAATATCACGCAAAAAAGTTTTCAGAATTTCTTGCGCACCAGAATACACAAAAACGTTTTCTCATTCTTGGTCCCGCCGATGCCGCCATTCCAAAGATCAACAACCGGTTTCGCAAACAGGTTGTGGTCAAAGATTTAAAGTCGTTGGATCCTTCCGGTTCATTCCTCCGCTTCGCTCTGCAACAAGCGAAAGCTCAATACGATACTTCACCTCTTGGCGCAAATAAATCTGTCAAGTTCACCATCGATATTGATCCGGCAGGAATGATGTAACAGAATTCTAAGGGGACTTACCTCGAAAACCGGTTTAGATTATATAAAGGAGACATCTGAAAAAGTCGTCATTGCGATTCCGACAACTTGCCCGCCATCTGTTTGGCGGGAGTCGGGGAAGCAATCTCAGCATTGATTTTCAAACAACATGAAGATTGCTTTATTCCTTTTCGGGTTTAATACCCCGAGGCTTGCTTCGCCAGTTGCCTTTTAATATGTGCTTTAATACTCCACAGCTTGCTGTGGAGATTCTTTATTCCAACTGTCCCATGGTTTCTCGCGGACGGATCACACGCACGCGCTCGCCGTTCACTAATATTTCTGCGGGGCGCAGGCGTCCGTTATAATTGGAAGAAAGCACAAAGCCGTATGCGCCGGTAGTCATGATTGCAAGATTATCGCCGGCAGCAACATTGGGAAGTTCCCGGTCTTGAGCAAAGAAATCTGTCGATTCGCATATCGGTCCTACCACATCCACTTTCTGATGTTCGTACGTCTTTAACGTAAGCGGAACAATTTGATGATGTGCATGGTAAATGCTTGGACGCAAAAGATCATTCATGCCGCCATCGACAATAACAAATTTTTTAGTGCTGTTGTCTTTCACATACACGACGCGTGTCAATAAGACGCCTGCATCGGCTACCAATGAACGCCCGGGCTCTATCGATATTGAGCAACCTGTTGGTTGAAGAAGAGGAAGGACAGCTCCTAGGACATCTGCCGGCTCGGGCATGTTATCGTGCGATGGATCTTCCACGGGAAGCGCTTCATGCCGGATGGCATTGAAATAGGGAACACCGATGCCTCCGCCAAAATCGATATGCGTAAGATGAATACCGGCTTCGCGTAGTTGGCCGATTAAGGCAACCACAAATTTTGCAGTATCGACAAACGGCTCGATCTTGGTAATCTGTGAACCGACGTGTGTGTGAATACCGATGACATCAATCGAAGGAAGTGTTGCAGCATAGCGGTACACTTCGAGCGCTTTGGATGCTTCAATACCGAACTTCGTGGTTTGTAATCCGGTAGTAATGTACGGATGGCTTTGCGCGTCAATATCAGGATTGATGCGAAGGGAAATTTTCGCGCGTTTGCCGACACGCAGCGCGGTACGTGAGATTGCTTGCAGTTCCGGCACCGATTCCACATTGAACGAAAAAATATTTTGCTGTAATGCGTATTCAATTTCGTCGTCACGTTTCCCGACGCCTGCAAACACAATTTTGTTGGGAAGAAATCCGGCTTTCAATGCAAGATGTAATTCACCAATAGAAACGATGTCTGCGCCGGCACCTGCTTCCGCCAATAATTTTAAAATGGCATGATTGGCGTTTGCTTTCAACGCATAACACAACATGTGCTCTGCGCCGTTGAATGCTGTGTCGATGGCATGAAGGTTTCCTATGATTTGATTTTTGCTGTACACATACAGCGGTGTTCCGTATTCTTCCGCCAGATCGCTTAACAGAACATCTTCACAGGTACAGCGCATTTTCTTTATACTCAAAATATTTCATCGGCATAACAACATCAATTCCTTTTTCTTCTTACAACTATTTAAGAAATACCTGAAGAAGCAAATTATACGGGATATGGAAGAATAACACAACAGACCACAGAATGTTGCGAATCGGTTCTAACCGCATCAGTAAAATGACGATCAACACTCCGAAAAATCCGATGCGCTGGTACTGTTCGCGTACTTGTTCCGGCAACAGTGCGGCAAGGACATGCGAGCCGTCTAACGGCGGCACGGGAATCATATTAAAGACAGCAAGAACGATATTCAACGTGATTCCCGATAAAAACATTTGTGTAACAAACGTGGTCAGCGATTGCGGAAGATCGGCTTGTAGCGATTCCATCGGTACAAGAAATCGTACAGAGAGAATATAACAAACAGTACAAATAGCGGCGATTACAAAATTCGATGCCGGCCCGGCAATAGACACAAGAATATCATCGCGGTGGAAATTGCGAAAGTTCCGTGGATCAATCGGTACTGGTTTTGCCCACGCAATAAAAACCGAACCGACGGAAATATAGGAAAGCAACGGAATTAAAATAGAACCAATAGGATCGATGTGTGGAATAGGATTCAATGTCAAGCGCCCCATATCCCGCGCTGTTGTATCTCCTAAACGCAGCGCCACCCAGCCATGCGCAACTTCATGCACAACGATGGAGAAAAGAAGAACCGGTAAGATATAAAGATGTTCCACATTGTCCTTTCAGAAACACAACGTCCCGCCAATCAGCAGGACGTCAACAAAAATATTGTCTATAGGTACCAAAAATTCTCCGCGAATTCAAGGAAAGATTGACTAAAGGCGTTGCTTCTATACAAGTGTTTTTCTATATTCCTATGCATAAATAACGAGTCATATTTAAATCGAATGATAAACCGAGGTAGCCGATGAAATCCCGTTTCCTCGCCGTAGTAACCGGTATTCTGGTGCTGGCATGTTTTGCAACCGCACAGAATCC
Organism: Ignavibacteriota bacterium; assembly: GCA_963790045.1. Taxonomy (GTDB): domain Bacteria; phylum Bacteroidota; class Ignavibacteria; order UBA10030; family UBA10030; genus DATKMP01. Next base: position 177,951 of record CAWBMS010000007.1, read on the forward strand.
TTCCGTGCAATTAAAGATAACAGAAAAATCCGGATTCCTCGGTATGGGCGGTCCACGGGTTATAAAAATAGAATTATCCAATCAAAGTCATCAGCCGCCGCTTACCAGCACAAGTGTTTCTAGTGGTCCATATTTCTACTTTCTTGTTTCTCCGGCGGGAGATTGGGTGTTAGATACGGATTTTGTTACAGAAAGTCTTTCGAAAGTCATTATCTACCAGAATCAACAAAAAATTCCAATTGCATGGAAAAGCGAACTGATTGTTGAAGGCAACAATTCTATTTTACTCGGATTTGGAAAAACAGTACGGCTCGATCAATCCTTTGTCTTTCAATGTCCTATCGGTGAAACGACCAGCCAAATAGAAATGAAGTTGCCACAAGAGTATTGGCCCGGATACCAGCAAGTGGTGTCGTTGTGTCAGCAAGCAGATTCCGCCTTTGCCTTGAAGCAATATAAAACGGCAATTACAAAATACGAACAAGTGCTTGGAACAGAAGCGTATCAGATTTTTCCGCAATATAATGAAATCAAAAATAAACGCACGCAGTGTTATGATGGATCTTACAATGAATCGTGGGTAAATTTCCAAGCCGTTGTTGCCAACGCACAATTTGATTTAAAACAAAAAATTGCTCACATCAATGAAATTGCACCTGCTTTCAAGTTTATTGTCGATTCGTTGCCGCGTGCTGCATGGAGCATCGGCTCTCTTGATCCGGCTGTTGCCCCGATTATCGATCACAGCAATACGGCGATGGCACAGCTTTCCGGCATGCGAGATTCCCTGCAGCATGCTTTAGACGATCAAAATATTCACTGGATCATTGATGGATCATCGACAGGAAAGAATGGTTATTTATTTTCCTATATGATTGAAACGCTGGCATCCGCATTTTCATCGCTTAATTTTTCCGATACCAGTGCAATAGCTTTAAAAGTAAAAATCCCTGATGATTTTCAAGCACGTTTAGTAAAATATAATCTCGTTGAATCCTACGAAACATTCCTTCGTATCTGCAACGAACGCTATCAAAGCCACGTACCGATTTTTCCTATCGACTTCTTGCCGAATTTAAAACGCGATACGATTTCGTTTCCGCTTTCCTACTACGATATGCTCAAAGCCGTGAACGACTATTACTATAATAATATGGCAAGCGCAAAAGAAGAAATTCTGAAAGTGTTTCGAACCTGCTATGATCCTGAATTAAATCTTCGATTCGATTTGTTGCGGCAAACGATCGTCAATCATGAACAAGGTGTATCGCCGGATGTTCTCAAGATGTTGGACGAGGCAGCGCAGCTTGAAGCAAAACGCGATGTAGCCGGTACGTTAGATAAATACCGCCAGATTACGCTGGTTGCCCCAAATTTTGCCTACGGATTTTATGCGCTGGGAAAATTCTATCTTCGTACCAGCGACCAAATTCGTGCAACGTATTCTTTCCAGCGTGCGTACCAACTCGATACGTTATTTTTAACTGCCTACCGTGAGTGTTATATGCAATACCTGAAGCAAGGCAATTATAAAGAAATGATTAACGTCTTGACAACAGCGCTTTCCAAAGGAAATGATTACTGGGAAATCAATTATAATCTTGGTGTTGCGTATCAAGGCGATGCCGATCCGGCACGTGCCATTCAATCGTTTGAACACGCGCTTGCTTTGAATCCGCGCAGTTACACAACCAACATTCAGCTTGGCTTAGTGCATCAAAGTGTGAAGAATTATCAAAAAGCACGCGAATATTTCAACAATGCCATTGGGTTAAATCCGACACGAAACGAAGCGGTAGATTATCTCACCAAACTCAACGATTTACAGCGGCAAGGGAAATAACCCCGGAATTTCTCTTAGAACAAAAAGGAATTCTTAACGAACCTCTTTTTGCTTTTCTCTCAATCCATTCTTATATTCTAAAGCCCAATTGCCGGAAAATATGAACCAAATCCGGCTGTTGGGTTTTTTTTCACAAGGTGCATGGAGTTCCGCAAAACGGAAACTCGCCTTGTTGCCTTGGGCACGTGGCGAAACTGGCAGACGCGCTAGCCTTAGGAGCTAGTAGAGCAATCTATGGGGGTTCAAGTCCCTCCGTGCCCACGAATTGTTGCGGAAGTATTGTTTCTGCAAAAGATGTATAAATAAAAAGGAATCATGAAGTGGAAGTAACTGTTAACTCATTAAGCGATGTCTCCCGTGAAGTGGAAATTATTGCGACTGCTGTAGACCTCGCACCGCATTTTGAAAAAGCATATCAAGAGCAACGCAAGAAAATCGATATCCGCGGTTTCCGAAAAGGAAAAGCACCGCTTGATCTTATAAAAAAATTATACGGCGATCTCATCGAAAACGAAGCATTGAACGACATTGCATCGGAATTGTATCGTCAAGCAATTAAAGAAAAAGATTTAAAACCCGTCGGCGATCCGGTGCTGGTGGATATGGATTACAAACCGGGCGAAACGTTTCGCTTCAAAATCAAATACGATGTTCGCCCCGTCATCGAACTAAAAGATTATAAAGGCATCGAAGTCGAGAAACCTATTCATACCGTCACGGATAAAGAAGTAGAAGATGAACTTCTTCGGTTGCGTCACACCAATGCGACATTCGAAGAAGTTGAAAAAGTCACGGACGCAGAACATGTGGTTACTGCTGACTTGCAAGATATGGACGACGATAGCATACCGGCAGCAGGAAAGAAAAGTGAAGGCGTGCGGTTCTATCTTGCCGATGAACAATTGGAGCAGCCGTTCAAAGAAGCACTGAAGTCAGCGGAAAAAGGCGCTGTATATCCGGTAGCGTTTGAACACCAACATGGCGAACACAGCCACAAAGTGAATGCGCAAGTAATGGTGAAGAAGGTTGAGAAAGTGATTCTTCCCGCGTTGGATGATGCTTTTATCATGAAAGTGACGAAAGATAAATTCAAAACCGTGGATGAATTCCGCGCGAATATCAAAACGGAATTGATTGCGTACTGGAAATCGCAATCGGAGCATCAAGTCGTAAATGCCGTTACAGCGGAAATTTTAAAACGGCATGAATTTCAAGTTCCTGAATCGATGGTTCACAATGTACTGGATGGATTGCGGGAAGAATTACAGAACGAACAGCCCAGCCGAAAGCTGCCGGATGATTTTGATGTGGAAAAGTTCAATGAACGAAATCATGAGTACGCAACCTATCAGGCAAAGTGGGCATTGCTTCGTGAAGAATTACTCAAGGCAGAAAACATCACGGTCAGTGACGAAGACCTTGCGAAATTGGCGGAAGAAGAAGCCGAACGCATCAAAATTCCGAAAGATCGCCTCATCAGCTATTACAAATCATCGGAACAGATTAAGGAACGATTGATCGGCGATAAATTGTTGAAGGTGTTGGTGGATTCGGCAAAAATTAAAGAAGTGCCGGAAAAAGTATAACGCGTGTAAATTGTTTAGAGGATAATATGTCACCGTTTGAAGTGTATAATCAATTAGTGCCGATTGTGGTCGAGCAAACCGGACGCGGCGAACGCTCGTTCGATATTTTTTCACGCCTGCTCAAAGAGCGCATCGTTTTTCTTGGAACGACGGTGGATGATACGGTCGCAAGTCTCATTGTTGCACAATTGTTATTTTTGGAATCGGAGGATCCCGATAAAGATATTCATCTGTACATCAACAGTCCGGGCGGCAGTGTGAGCGCGGGGCTTGCCATTTACGATACCATGCAGTATATTCGTCCAGACGTTTCCACCATGTGTATTGGCATGGCGGCAAGTATGGCGGCAGTGTTGCTGGCTGGCGGCGCAAAAGGAAAACGATTTGTGTTGCCGAACTCACGGATTATGATTCACCAGCCGTGGGGCGGCGTGCAAGGTACGGCGTCGGATATTAGTATACAGGCAGAAGAAATATTGAAGACGAAAAACAAAATCAATGAAATTCTCGCGCTTCATACCGGACGCACGCTGGAAGAAATTGCGAAAGATACCGACCGTGATTATTATCTTGCGGCGGATGATGCAAAAAATTATGGATTGATCGACAACATTCTTGCCAAACGTGTCGTGGAACCGAAGAAAGAAAAGTAGTGCAAGAACCAGGCACATTGAAAGAAAACTAAAGGACGAAGCATGAATCAGAAACCCACACGGCCCGGCGAAAAAATCGCGTGCTCGTTTTGCGGACGCACGCCGGAAGAAGTCAACAGCATTATTGCAGGGCCGGATGTGTACATTTGCGATTTATGTGTCGCAAGTTCGGTCGATATCATCAAGAACAATATGGCGGCGATCAATGCGCGGCGCTACGGGATCAAGCGTTCACTCACGCCGACGGATATTAAAAAAGCCCTTGATGAATATGTGATCGGACAGGATGCGGCAAAACGAACGCTTGCGGTCGCTGTTTATAATCACTACAAACGCATCGATTCGAATGATTCGATGCCGAACCTCGACGATGTCGAAATCGAAAAGAGCAACATTTTACTTATCGGTCCCACGGGTACTGGAAAAACGCTGCTGGCGCAGACACTCGCACGCATTCTCGATGTTCCGTTTGCCATCGCCGATGCAACGACGTTGACGGAAGCCGGCTATGTCGGCGACGATGTGGAAACCATTCTTGTGTATTTATTACAGAATGCAGATTACAATGTCGAAAAAGCCGAACGCGGCATTGTCTATATCGATGAAATCGATAAGATTGCCCGCAAAGGCGACAGCGCTTCGATCACGCGAGATGTATCCGGCGAAGGCGTGCAGCAGGCATTGCTGAAAATTTTAGAAGGTACGACGGCTGGTGTTCCACCCAAAGGCGGTCGCAAACATCCCGAACAAAGTCTTATCAACATCAACACCAAAAATATTTTATTCATTTGCGGTGGCGCGTTCGATGGGTTAGATCGAATTATTGAAAGGCGCGTGAGCCAAAATCCCGTCGGCTTTGGAGCGGAAGTGCGCGGCAAGAAAAGCAAAGCACGCGAAAAACTTCTCTCGCAAGTAGAACCAGATGATTTGTTGAAGTACGGTTTGATTCCGGAATTTGTTGGCCGCCTGCCAGTGATCTCGACGCTCGAACCGTTGGATGAAGCAGCATTGCTGAACATTCTTTCCCAGCCGCGCAACGCGTTGGTGAAACAATATCAAAAATTGTTAGCGCTTGAAGGCGTGGAATTGGAATTTGAAGAGAACGCGTTGAAATCTGTGGTCGATAAGGCAATGGAACGCGGCACAGGTGCTCGCGCACTTCGTTCGATCATCGAAGCCGTGATGCTGGATATTATGTATCACATTCCATCACGTCATAATGTTTCCAAGTGTATCGTGACACGCGAAAGTATTATGAAATCCAAAGAACCGATTTATCTCTACGAAGAACGAAAATCGGCATAAGAGAAAATTAAATTTTCATCAAACGGAAAAAGCCCGTGCAAGAATTCTTGCATGGGCTTTGTTTTTTTGTACCGATCGAATTTCTATCGCGGATTTTCTGACTTCGTTATTTTGATGTCCTGTAACTCCGGCGCTTTTACTTTGATTTCTAATCGGAAACCGGACAGCGTTCCCATCGGATACCATGTAAATTTCATTTGCCAGCAATGAAGATCGCGTGTAACATCGACATTGGTAATATCTTTTTCTTTTGTCACAAAATTATAAAAGCCGCCGGAAGAAATTTGCCATTTAGGCGTAAGATTGAACGACCCGCTGAAGTTTGCCGAGGATGAGCGCGTGATGATAACAGGATTATCTTGCGATTGAGAAAATGTAAATCCGATATAAATATTCCACGGAATGCTGAAATCGGCATCTTCTTTATCGTAGAGCGAGTAATAAGTTTTGTGCTGCTGCGTCAATTGATCGAATTGATCGCTGGAAGCTTTGTTTTGTTCTTCTTGAACACTTGCGGGAGCGTTCGTGTTGGTGGTTTGTTTCTTTTCGCCGCGAAGCGATGTTGATACGGAAAAATTAAATCCTGTTAAACGCGCAATCTGGTGAGACACATCCCAGACAAATCTATTTACACGTGTTCCGGCAACGGGATCGTAATAGTACGGATCGTAATTCAATCCACCGCTGAGATTAAATTGTCCAATCGCCGTTCGGTAACCGATGGAAAAGGGGCTTAAATTCATCGAATCGGCAACAAAATTATAACTGACATTGCTGAGGGTTATATTGATCAACTGTACTTTTGTTTCTGTTGTCGATGTATCGTGCGCTTTATATTTCATCTCGAAATTATTTCCTAAGCTGAACGTGCCGAGTAGCGAATATTTCGGTATGTTGGTTCCGTACACCTGTTTGTTGTAGCTGAAATTAAAATTGGGCGTGATGGTTTGGCGAAGCGCGGTGATGTTGAAAATATCCGGATGCATCATGCCGTAAAATTTCGTACTAAGGCCGACGCCGGTGCTCAAGTTGCCGACAATCGATTGTTGATTGTTCGATTGCGTTGTCAAGGTGCTATCGACAGAATCACGGGCGGGTATTGTTTGTTGCGTCCAGCTTCGGGTATCGGAAAAGTTAATATACGGCGATACAGTAATATTCCCCAGTTTCGGCGAAAGAGATAACGCTAAGTTTTGGTTTAGCGCTTGGTTGTTGGTATGCTGATAATCTTTTACAGTAACAAGTGTATCGCCGGTCTTGATAGAAGTCACAGAGTCTTGTGTTTTTGCCTGCGTGCTGGTTCCGCCAGCGCTATAAGTAATGCCGAATAAATCCCAAAAGCTTTGTTCTGTGGAAGAAGAACTGCTTGATGATTGAATCAAATTGTTGGTTTGTTTTTTGAAGGGATAGAATGTTCCAAGATTTAAACTGACACTTGGCAGCGTTAAATTAGAGTTTTGCGTTTGCAGGTTGTAATCGCGCGCGATGTTCACAGAAAACGAACGCATGCCGTTGCCGAATGTTTTCGAATACGTCGCATTGGATATTATGTCTTGTGCAAGCACATCGTTCACATTGTTGCTGAAATTTTTAAAATAGGTGGATGACATAAATGTAAAATCGACATTCAATCGTGCGCTGGAAGCAGGAACGGGATCGATGATCTGATTGTGCCAGAAGTGTACGAAATAATCTCTCGTCTCGTTGTAGTTCGGATCGCCGGCGTCGCCGGTATTCAAACTGGTAAGGCTTGCCGAAATGCCGCCGTCAAAATAATACCGCAGTTTGTAATTAATGTCCGTTTCATTTTTCCACTTGCCGCGCGTGTACAAATCGAACATCGTTTTCATATCCCAGTAATCGCTTGCTGCCCAGTAATATCCCAGATGGCTGAAGTACCATCCGGTACGTATCGTCGTTGCCGTATGCCGGCATAATCAATCCCGAAGCACGGCCGTTGTGACTGGGAAACACGCCGAAGGGCAAAGCAAGCAAAGGCACATCGGCAACATAAAAATAGACGGGTTCTGCAACGATCTTATCGTGCACATACACTTTCATCTTGGGGCTGGCAAAATAATAATGCGGATCAGCCGAATCACACGATGTAAATCTGCCGTCAGCAACGAAAAGTTCTTCGGCTTCCACTTTTTTAATTTGCTGGCCGACATAATATCCGTTTTCCATGTGCGTGGTGCCAATGTCGATCTTTCCTTTTCGCGTGCGGAAATTATAGCCGATCTTATCGCCGTGATATTCTTCGCCGCCATCTTTCATAATAGGTTTGCCAAGGACGGAATCTTTTTTCGATGTATCGGCGACGCCGTGTGCCGTCAGCGTGCCGCTGTCCCAGTTCACGTTGATGCGTTCGGCTTTCAGATCGAGTGTTTGGTATTGTGTTTCGCTGTTGCCATACAAATTCATAAAACGCGTGTGGAGAGAATAAATGATGGAATCTTTTGCTGAATAATTGACAAGCGTATCCACGCCAGATGCTGTGTGCGATGTCGTGTCGGTTTTTGATGTATCGGCAATCGATGTGCGCGTGGAATCGCGGCGATGAACAGTAGAATCAGGCGTACCGATTTGCGCCGAGGCCGTGGAGAAAACGGCAGCGGAAACGAGAAGGCAGAGTATGACAAATGTAATTCTATGCACGCGTTCTACGCAAAATAATTATACAAGATAGGGAAAAAAGGAATGAAGTGCATTGCAGCAATGGCACCTGTCTTTTTCCTGAAAGGCAACCGTTGCTGATTATTTCGTTGGCTCTCTGAATGGAATCCCGTATATTATAGAGTATTTTTTTTATTTTGATGTATTGCGATATGGTTAGTATGTATTATGTATTGATATGGTTCGCTCTGTCAACAGGGTGGTTGACTGTTCCGGCACCTGCGGTGATTGCAACGCCCGTTCATCCCGCATCGATAGAAACAGCGGTGAAATTGGATTCGCTGTTTCAACTATTTTCTTCAAGCGGATTCAACGGCAACGTGCTGATCTCTCAAAATGGTGAAGTGATTTACAAGCACTCGTTCGGCTATGCCGATTTGAAAACAAAAATGCCGCTGAATCTGGAATCGACCTTTCAACTCGCATCCGTCACCAAACAATTTACCGCTACGGCGATTCTAATGCTGCGCGAAGAAGGCAAAATCAACGTAACCGATACCATCCAAAAATTCTTTCCTGAGTTTCCGTATAAAGATATTACGGTCCGCGAACTGCTTGCACATCGATCCGGCTTGCCGGAATATATGGGATTTGCCGGCCGGTACTGGAAAAATCGAAAACGCTTGATGACGAATCACGACGTGATGGATATGTTGATTCACGATCACCCTGCAAGGTTTTTCCCGCCGGATAAAAAATATCGCTATTCCAACACAGGGTATGTCGTGCTCGCAAGTATCGTCGAAAAAATATCCGGTGTCCCGTTTGAAACATTTTTGGAAGAACGAATCTTTCATCGATTGGGAATGATGCATACATATATCGGTACATTTACTCAATCCATTTCGGACGAAGACAAAACCAAAGGATACAAAAGAAATCGCCGTCCGGCGGAAGAAGATTTTCTCAGCGGTGTTGTCGGTGATAAAGGTATTTATTCCACCGTGGAAGATATGTATAAGTGGGATCAAGCATTGTACACCGAACAGTTGGTGCATCAGAGCACGCTTGCGGAAGCATTCACACCGTCCAGTTATGACCGCAGACATGATTCCAGTTACGGCTACGGTTGGCGCATCGATATGCTGGAAGACGGAAGCAAAATTGTGTATCACGCCGGCTTGTGGCGCGGATACAACAGCTTGTTTGTGCGAAGGTTAAGCGATAAAACTGCGATTATTGTTTTGAGCAATCACATCAACTGGAGCTTCCGCAATATCGACCGCTTGATGGATGTTCTTGATTCATCCAAACAAGATGCGACATCGTTCGGCGGCGATTGATGTGTTTTTTGATGACAGTGAACGAACTCCGATGAAACCGCAAACCACATTTCATTCTCTTGAAGATTTAGAATTATTGTCGGAACATCCGCAGCCATCCCTTGTGCCCGCTCTACACCGGCATGATGGAAAAGGAAAAAGTGTTCGGGTCATACTGGATACACATGGACGAAAAGGAAAAAGCGTTACCGTTGTGCTCGGCTTGCAGCATAATCCGGCAATGATGGAAGATATCGCACGGATGTTGAAACAACATTGCGGTGCCGGCGGCACAGTGAAAGATGGAACCATCGAAATACAAGGCGATCAACGTGCGCGTGTAACGGCAAAGTTGAAGGAAGCGCATTATACGATACAAGGATCGAAATAAAGATTGGAGAACATTATTATGGAAGAACAGAAACAAGAATTACAGCCCATCATTGGCGAATATCAAGGCAAACCGATTATTCGCATCCCGACCGTCGATAATCCCAATCCCGAAACGACATGGCATTGGATGTCCTTCGGAAGAAACAAAGCAAAAGCGATTGTGAAATATTTCGACGCGATCAAAAAATTTTCCGAAGGTTGAGAGAATATTCAACAACTGATACCAGCAGAACATCTTCCATTGCTGGATTGTTTGACTCTATCTGTAAAATCAATTACTGTTTCTGCACTGAACAATCAATTTGTTACGCTGCTGAGAGATAGAGTATGGTCGCGAATATCGTAATACAAGTTTTGATGATGAGAAAATGATGGTCCTTACGACGGCTCAATGCGGTAGCAGAACAAAGGTGTCTCACCGTCAATATGTATTGACGGCAACAGAATACAAACTTCTGTAGCACATTGCCTACGGTTTTTTGGCAGATTGGATTTCTAAGAAAGAGTGTATGAGCAAACCCACCGGCTACATACAACGTGCAACATACACCGGAAGTTCGGAACAAAATCTCACGGCGGATTTATTACAAAAATAACAGCAAGCATCTCGTATAGTTTCTGTTCTAAACATTTGGAAACGATAACATTGTCTTGCCCACTTTTTAAAAATACCCAATAGTAGGTATTGCGTTTGAAGAAGACCGGTGTAACATGCTCATGCTTAAACTCAAACGAATATATACAATCATCTTTTCGAAGAATAAATAATTTTCTATACAGTAATATCTTGAGCGTTCTGTAACGAATATTTGTTTGCGACGGAACTCTTGTGTTTTTAGGTAGAAGTTATACGAGTTAAAAGTTATCCCGCTTGTTTCTTGGAACATTGTGCCGCGAAATAGCGAGAGATGTATTGGAGCGGGAGACGGGGATCGAACCCGCGACGTTCAGCTTGGGAAGCTGACATTCTACCGCTGAATTACTCCCGCAGTGAACATTCTAATATAGCCAATCGCTATGAGAGCTTCAAGCGAGATTTTTTCTGTGGAGTTTCAATCGGTCTGTAATCATGAAAAGGAGATTGAACCGCTCAAGTCTTTCGAATGAACTACATTGTTTGCTGTCCACGGTAAAGGCAGCAATTCAAAAAACCGACCCGAATAGTTCACCATCCTCTCATCTATATGCGGGGAGCACACAGATAAAGTTTAGTGTTCCAGACCTGAAGCGGCTCGCTTTCCTTTTTTCAAAAAACAAAACTATAATCTAAACCGGGCAGAAGGATCGTAATCGAGGCCGTAGATTCTTCACCCTCCACCCAGTGACCATGCAAGCATGGAATTTACAACGCGCCTTCTCCTGTTTCTTCGGTACGAACGCGTACTACTTTTTCAACCGCGGAAACGAAAATTTTTCCATCGCCAACTTGTCCTGTTCGTGCAACATGCGAAATGGTAGAAATGACCATATCAAGCAAGTTATTGACAACAACAACTTCAATTTTTACTTTTGGCAGGAAGTCCACTCTGTATTCCGCACCTCGATACACTTCCGAATGTCCATTTTGTCGGCCAAAGCCCTTGACTTCTTCAACGGTCATACCTTTAATGCCTTGCTCGATAAGCGCCTCACGGACTTCGTTAAGTTTATGCGGACGTAAAATAGCTTCAATTTTTTTCAGTGCAACACCACGTTGTTCAATCATTTGTTACTATAAAAAGCCAACGATGTCGCGACTCGTTGACCATTGTTTTATTCAATATACAATAATTAAGCATAAAGTCAATACAGACCTTAATTAATAAGTTAATTTATTAATAATAACTTATAAATGTAGGTAGTTGTGGTAAAAATATTATAAAGAAAGATACGGTTAGGTTTTTATCGAAGGCTGTGGATAGAAAAAACTGAGCGATAAAAAAATCTTAACTGGAAATGAAAGGGGCAAAATGAAATCAGGCGATTCAAATTAATAAATCGGTAAGTAGGAATTTAACTCCCATGGTGTTACTTCTAACCGGTAATTTTCCCATTCTTGTCGTTTCGCACTTATAAAACGTTCAGAGATATGAGCACCGAGTGCTGTTCGGATCACAGTATCTTTTTCTAATTCTGTAATAGCTTCATCAAGCGATCCGGGAAGAACCGTGAGAGCTGCCCCTTTTTTATCGTTCGTCATAAGATAAATATTTTCTTCCGTCGCATCAGACACAGGCAATTCACGACGTATGCCGTCTAATCCGGCTGCAAGCATTGCCGCAAACGCCAGATATGGATTGCAGCTTGGATCAGGGCAACGTAATTCAAGTCGTGTTGATGCTTGAGAATGAACACGCGGTATTCGAATAAGAGCAGAACGGTTCACACGTCCCCAGCCGATGCTGACAGGCGCTTCATATCCACGTACTTAGTCGCTTATATGAATTAACTAATGGCGCTAAAACTGCACACATACCACGAGCATGAGCAAGTTGGCCAGCGATGAAGTGTTTTGCTATCTTAGAAAGTCCGTGTGAATCGCCGGGGTCAGAAAACGCATTTGATCCGTTTACCTTAAAGCTTAAACTTTGATGAATGTGCATTCCGCTACCACTGAGTTCACGAACTGGCTTAGGCATAAATGTAGCGTATAACCCTTGCTGTTGAGCAAGAATTTTCATCATCACCCGAAATGTAACGATATTATCTGCCGTTTGAAGGGCATGAGAATAGCGGAAATCGATTTCGTGCTGTCCCGTTGCAACTTCATGGTGCATAGCTTCCGTTTCGATACTAAAAGAAGTAAGGGCGTCCGCCATTTTTCGCCACAGCCCTGATGCCACAAGGTCCGTAGGCTGATCAAAATAACCAGCACTATCTTGCGGATGTATTGGCGACAAACTACCATCAACATTAGGTTTTAAAAGAAAAAACTCTAATTCCGGGCCAGTATTATACGTAAGGCCCATTTTTTCTGCCTCATCCATCATTGCTGTAAGAACAGCTCTTGGATCTCCTAAAAACGGATTGCCATCAGGTGTAAAGACATTACAAATTAAACGGGCTGTTGCTTCGTTTTCATTTAACCATGGAAGAATGGCAAATGTTTTAATATCCGGCACCAAGTACATATCGCTTTCAGCAATACGAGCGAATCCTTCAATGCAAGAACCATCAAACCAAATACCATGATTTAAAGCAGTGGCAAGCTCGCTATGGGGTATGGTAACAATTTTTACCGATCCATTGATATCGGTGAATTGTAAATCAATGAACTTGATTTTATGTTCTTCGGTAAGTGCCAGAAGCCCTTCCGGTGTCGGATTTGATGTCGTAGTCATTAGCGTCGCACTGATTGTAAAATAACGGCAAGAATGATGATGAGAAGCAAAATAATAATTGCACTGCTTACAGGTTTAAGAAATGGTAAGCGGTCCCATAGGGATGGTTTTTTAATTTTACTGGATGTCTCAAGAATAGCGATGTCAACATCGTTAAGATGGTCAAGGTCGAAGATAAATGTATGTAAATCACTATATCGATCTTTCGGTTCTCGCTGTAAACAACGCATAACGACAGCTGCCAACTGAGGAGAGACGCCCGGCTGCTCTTTATCTAAACGTGGAATAGGGCCTCGAAGATGTTGAGACATCACAGCGATATTGTTGTCTCCTGAAAAAGGGACATGCCCGGTGAGTAATTCAAAAAGCATAATACCCACTGCGTATAAATCTGTACGCTGGTCGCCACGCTGTCCTTCAACCTGTTCCGGTGCCATGTAATCGGGAGTACCGGCGGTGCTGCTAAGATTTGCATACGTCACGCGGTAGGAGTTTTTCGTTAAGGCCAACCCGAAATCCAAAATAATCGGCTGTCCGTCACCGGTAATTAAAATATTCTCCGGTTTGATATCCCGATGAACAATTCCATTATCATGACAATAGGCAATGCCATCTGCTACTTTTCGAATAAGTTGTATTGCATCGTTTGCGGAATATGGGGCAGATTCTTTGACAATATCCCGCATCGATTTACCAACAATAAACTCTGTGACTAAATACGGAGTACTATTGTATCGACCGGAACCAAGTCCTTTTTGAATTGCCGGGTGACGAAGTGTTTCCATCACTTCAAGTTCGCGCTGGAATCGTTCAAACTGTGCCGGATCACCGATGCTCATTTTATCGGGAATTTTTAGCACGACTTCCTTGCTGCTCAAAAGGTCAAAAGCTCGATAAACATCGCTCATACCGCCTTGAGCCATATGTCCAAGAATCTGGAAATGATCAAACTGATCGCCAATTTGTAACATTGGTGGTCTTATCATTGTAATTTCCGAAAATCGTTATAGGTTAATCTCATTGTATTTATTGTATTCGTCCAAGCTTTGTACAGAACGATTCTGTGATGTTCCAAAAACTGGAAATCTTAAATCGAATGTAAAATATCTCTGTATCGTGAGCATAAGAAAATATTCAGTCAAAAGCAAAAAGCGTTACGTTATGAAAAACGAGCATCATCGTATTTTATTGAATTATCTTTGATAACCGCCGAATCATACGAGAAAACATGGCGGCTTCTTTCTTGGAGCTTGCTTCTTCCTGATGATCTAAGTGGCGAAAAAAAACAGTTATCAGAGAAACATTATCATCACTGTCGCGTTCAAGGGCTAAATCGAGAATGTTTTTGCTTAACTGAGCAGGGTCACGTGTTGTTGAAGCAAGAGATCCAAATTCTTCATCCTCAATAACCGACCATATTCCATCTGTACAAAAGACTAATGTATCACCGGTTTGCACATGAACATCAAAAATATCCGGCTGAACAAAAAGACTCATTCCGAGGCACCTATTTAAAACCGACCGTTGGTTGTGCGTGCGAATTTTATCAGGAGACAAAAGACGCATACGCACTAATTCACCAACGCGTGTATGGTCGTTGGTTAAACAGCGGGATTTGTTTTTATGAATTAAATATATCCTGCTATCGCCAATATGGGCTATGTGCAATGTCTGGCCGGCCAAGTTCGCTGCCGTCAGCGTTGTTCCCATACGACCATTGTTAATTCGTTGCGCTGCCTGATAAACGCATAAGTTCGCGTTTTGCATGCCAATTTTTAATTTTTGCGGAACCGAAATGTCACCGGCATCGTAAAAGGTTTCACAAAATGTCGATAGCGCTAGTGAACTGGCGACCCCACCATGTGCATACCCACCCATGCCATCGGCAATGGCATACAAATGGCCGAATGCTTCGGTGTACTGGTCATCCGGATTACACAACCATACGGCATCTTGATTATCTTCACGTACTTTACCAGTATCGCTCAAACTGTATGCTTCTATTTCTGCCGCATTAAGATCAGTCATCAACTATTCCAAAGATACAGATGGGGAGAGAGATCATCACCGCTCTCCCCAATCTTTTTTATTTTTGATTCGATTTTATTTCACAGCCGATGGAATAATATCTTTGCCGGATTTTTTACTGTTCACGATAAAGTAAATTAAACTAATAATTCCCCAAGCGGCAGTTATCCATAACGCTATTTGAGTTGCATCGGCTGAAACGCCTGGCGTTCCAAGACCTATCCACACGATTCCAACAAGCAAGCCGACATTTCCGATGATTCCCAAGAAGGGAATCACAGCATGTTTAAGGCGATGGAATTCCTCGCGGCCGACAAACGTAACGAATGTGAGGAAACAAATGAGTGCGTATAACGCAAATGTTCCGATGTTGGAAGCTAACGTTATACCGGTGAGCGCTGTCACATTCAGCACACCTATACTGCCGATAATTGCAGACACGGCAACAAGGATCCATACACCCATGTGCGGCGTTGCATGTTTTTGATGTAACGAACCAAGCAAGCTGGGCATTTCTTTATCCTGTGCCATTGCAAAGCTGACACGGACGGCCGTGTTCATTGCCGCAAGTGTTGTTCCCAGAACAGCAAGTGCAACAGTAATGGCAATGATGATCATAAAAGCAAATCCATTGCCGCCCAACATTGCATCGCCGATCAAGCGAGTAAGATCGCCGATGGGTGCTCCTGACGCTGCAGCCGCATCCATTCCCATAACTTTGGAACCATCAGGATTGGTAAAAACTAATTTTTCACAGATTGCATAATTTGCGGCGAAGTATTCGAATAAATAAGCAAACAACCCTTGTATGACGAGTGATAAAATAACACCACGCGGAATGTCCCGCTTCGGGTTAATTGCTTCGCCGGCCAACGATGTGGATGATTCGAATCCGACCAAAATCAAAATAGCAATCGTTGATTGAAACAACATCGCTGGTAAGCTGTGCGGAAACACAATAGAGAATGCACTTGGATGTGCCCACTGTGTTGCATGCAACGGATTCAGAACGCGGAACGAAATTGCTAAAACGCTGAACCCAATCAATGATATCAATTGAATGACGTTGATAGCTATAGCAACATTCGTCGATCCGCTGATGCCGCGAACAGCAATAAATCCTACGGCAATAGAAAAAACAATTGCCACACCGATTTGGCCTGCAACCGGCAAGTTAATATTAAATTGACCGAGGATATAGGTGACAAGAATTGCCATCATTGCAACCATTACACCGGGATAAACCCAATAAAAAAGGTGTGCTGCCCATCCGGTAACAAATTTTGAAATACGCGCATAGCGTTGATGGGTTGCTTTGTTGCGATCAAGGAATGCTTTTTCAGCAAAATAATATGATCCGCCAGCACCTGCTTCAGGATAACGCCGTGCAAGTTCAGAAAATGCTATTGCTGTAAGGAATGCCACGATTAACGCTGCAACAATTCCAGTCCACATATCCGACGCGCCGCCATTATTGGAAGCTTGTATCTGATAGGTAATCCATAAAAATGCACCTGGTGCAATAAGCGCCATTGCATTGACGGTAACCCCGGTAAGCCCAAGGGTTTTTTTCATTTGTGTGTCTGCCATAATTTCTCCAATTTATTTTGAGAATGTTTTAATTTTTTGTGCAATCATTAGAACGTTACCACTGCGCCAACCGTGAAGGTGAGTTGACTGGTTTCCGTGTTTGCAAATATTTTATTGAATGCCGGATTTATAGCGAAATCATCTCTCAATTCGCCGCGTAACAGCAACTGATTGAATAGTTTATGTTCAAGCGTCAACGTTACATCGTTGTACGTGTTTGCAATCCCCGTGGTATATCCAATCGGATCATCGTACACTTCCGCACGAACGGCAACAGCAGAGAGCGTATCGATTGCATATCGTCCATAAATGTCAACGCCTTTCCAAGTAGCGAGTCCCACGGTGTTTGTTCCTGCTTCGCCATAATCGGCGTTCAATGCAAGAGAAAAGTTATCTGTAACTGTTTGGCTGACAATGAAGTCATAGACATTTCTTGCACCGATTTCATAGCCGGTGTGTCCCCAGATTCCATTAAAAATGATGTCGGTAGAAGATGTGGCAGCGTAATTTAATGTTGCGCCAAGATTTGTTGACTTGACAGCGTCTGTTGATGAATTCCACCCGTCGAGGACGTGAAGTGTCGCTGTAAGATTGCTGAGAACGGGATAAGAGAAGCGCATCCCGGTATGATAATATGGAATAGCATAAGCGAACAAATACGAACGGCTGTAATTCCAGTTCGCATTTGATTCGATCACTTCGTTGCCCATGTGCGTAACAAATTTACCTGCATCGACCGTCAAACCGCTGCCGACGGGAATAACTGCGGTAACATACGCCTGCTGAACATTGGCGAGCGTTGTGTTCACCGGTGATATCGAATTTACCGATTGAACGAATATCATTCGTGGTTCCGTAATCGAGATCCATACGGAATCCGATAGGAGACGAAGCTGAGGTTGCTTTTTGAATGACAAGCTCTACCTGGCCCAATGTAAATGAGTTTGTATTCACATCGAAATTTCGGAGCGCATTTGTATTGCTGCTCGGCCCGGCAAAATTATAGCTATAATAGGCATCAATCAGTCCGGTATAGGTTACCGATTGTGCATTCACAACAAAAACAAACAATGAAAGCATTAATATCGAGAAGACTGTAGTCCTTACAAGCATGGTGAAGAGTTTTGATTTAACAATGTGTTTCACAACGGCACTCCTTATGATAGTATGAGATGATTGTTATTTAAGAACTGTGCTGTGAACTTCCGTTCGTATGCTTCTCAAGCGCCATCGGTTGCTCCCTACGCAGCCGAAGCCATCCAAACACCGTAACAGTAAGCCCACAAGCACATCCTTAATTTTTAAGGATAATAAAAACATCTACCTAATAATATAAGGTATTTGTTTAATTTGTCAAGCATTATTTCGGTCTAAACAATTATTTTTTATTCATCCAAAATCATTCCGGTCGTAGCAAGTTATAAGAATGATTATTGGTGAACCAAAGAGAACATCGTCCGATAAAATGCGGAACGATGTATTGAATTATCTTGTGTGAATGTTGAGAAGTGATTTAGTTTTTCAGGTCGTTGAAAAACTTTTTAAATAATTGCAGCCGTTCAGTATTGCTGCCGGCTGCGGGGATGTGTGCGGTAAGTTTTAGCTCTTGTGTGTGTTGATTGAGCCGAGGATGATACTGTGGAATTTTCCGAACACTTTGCATAATGCGTTGAAAAGGTGCGTCATCGCCTTCGTAAAATAATTTTTCTTCCGGCGATGGAAACGAAAGCGTGAGTATGTTATCGTTAATTTCCACTTTTACAAAACCCAACTGTGAAGCGGTAATCTTTATTTCAACAAGCTGGAACAAATATTCCACCTCTTCGGGATATTCGCCAAATCGATCATGCAATTCTGCTCTGAACGCGTTTGCTTCATCCAGCGTCTGTACAACGGTACAATCGCCGGTAAATGTCTAACCGTTCGGCATCGGATTCTACATAAATGTCGGG
Source organism: Ignavibacteriota bacterium (assembly GCA_963790045.1). Taxonomy (GTDB): domain Bacteria; phylum Bacteroidota; class Ignavibacteria; order UBA10030; family UBA10030; genus DATKMP01. The sequence continues at coordinate 196,559 of CAWBMS010000007.1, forward strand.
AATGAGCGCTTCAATATCCGATTCCATAATAGTTTCGTTTTTTTGTTTTCCGATAACTACTTTCTCGTCTATTAACTCTGTAAATTCATTTTCTTTCAATTCATGCACGGCTTCTTCCACAATGCGCTGGTTACAATTCGAACCCCATTTCCAAAATAAATCCCGATTGCTCACCACCCAATAAATTCCCCGCGCCGCGAATTTCAAGATCACGCATGGCGAGATTGAATCCCGAACCGAGTTCCGTAAATTCCTGAATTGCTTGCAACCGCCGCAACGTCGGGCGAGGAAGCACCGATAACGGCGGCGTCAATAAATATGCAAACGCCTGAACGTTCGAACGACCGACGCGCCCGCGTAGTTGGTACATATTCCGCCATGCCAAAATGATCTGCACGATTAATAATCATCGTGTTGACAGCTGGCATGTCTATTCCTGATTCAATGATCTTTGTGCAAATGAGAACATCAAATTTTCTTTCTAAAAAGTCCAGCATTGTTTTTTCTAACTGATGCCCTTGCATTTGTCCATGCGCAACACCAAAGCGTGCTTTGGGAACATGCTGCTCCAATTCCGCCAGAAGTTGGTCGATGTTTTGCACGCGGTCGTGCACAAAAAATACCTGCCCGCCGCGGTGTAATTCTTTCATAATTACTTCGCGGATAAACTGAAAATTAAACTGCGCAATTTCTGTTTGAATCGGCAAGCGATTGCGCGGCGGCGTGTTGATGAGAGAAAGATCGCGTGCACCCATCAGCGAAAACTGCAATGTCCGCGGAATCGGCGTTGCAGTAAGCGTAAGTGTATCGATGGTCGCGCGGAGTTGTCGCAATTTTTCTTTTGCTGCAACTCCGAAGCGGTGCTCTTCATCGATAATCAACAATCCCACATCTTTAAACACTACATCTTTAGAAAGTAATCGGTGCGTACCGACAAGAACATCCACCTTGCCGGATTTTAATGCCTCAAGCACGGCGGCTTGTTCCTTCTTTGTTCGGAAACGGCTGATGGATTCCACACGCACCGAATATCTGCCAACACGATCCATAAAGGTATTGAAATGTTGCTGCGCTAAGATGGTCGTAGGGACAAGCACGGCAACTTGTTTTCCGTTCATCACCGCTTTAAATGCAGCGCGCACCGCAATTTCCGTTTTGCCAAACCCCACATCGCCGCATATTAATCGATCCATCGGCGAAGCATTTTCCATATCTTTTTTTACTGCCAGCGACAACGTCGCCTGATCCAGCGTGTCTTCGTACTGAAACGATGCTTCCATTTCTTTTTGCCAGTGCGTATCCGGCGCAAAGGCAAAACCCTGTTCGTGTTTGCGCCGTGCATATAACTTTATAAGATCACGCGCAATGTCTTTGATTTTTTTGCGAGCACGATTTTTAAGACGCTCCCAATCCGGTCCGCCCAGCTTGCCAATCTTTGGAACGTGCCCTTCCTGCGAAGAATATTTTTGCACGCGATTGATGAAGTTCAGGTTCACATACAATGTGTCGCTGCCTTCATAGAGCAGCTTCATCACTTCCGTTTCTACGCCGCGTACTTTTATTTTTTGCAATCCGACAAACTTGCCGATGCCGTAATCCTGATGCACGACAAAATCACCACGCTGTAATTGCTGCACTTCTTTTTGTGAAAACCCTTTGAACTTTCTTCGTTTTCCTGCGCCGCGTCGCTTCAACCGGCCGAAAATTTCATGTTCAGTGAAGACGGCGATATGTGCCGGAGGATAGATGAACCCGGAATGCAGCGCTTCATGGATCACATGATATTTCATTGATGATGGGATGGTGGATGGATTGTCAGTCGAATCATGTGAAGTAGTCTTCGGCGCCGTGAGTTCTTCTTCCACCAATTCTTGAAGGCGAGCTGCCTCATCTTTTGAATCGCAAACAAGATACACGGTATGTTCTTGCTGATTGAATTGCCGCACTTGTTCCACCCATCGGTTCACACTTCCGCCAACGGATGGCTGTGAAGTAGAATTAAAGTCGATGGCAAAATCGTGCGAATGTAATATAGACTGTGTGAGCCGTGGAAATTTGCTGATACGCTCTTCGATGTTCTGCCAATCGAAAATTCCGTCATGCCCCTCTTTCACTAATTCGTCAATTTCTTTTTGACACAACACCGGTTCTTCAAGAATCAATAACGCATCAGGTTGAACATAATCAAAAAGCGCCGCTTCGTTTTTTGTGGTGATGGAATTCTGTGAAGCATCGGCACCATGGGCTGCATCGTTATGAAGATCGGCGACAATTCTTGCTTCTTGCAATTCTCGAATCGATCGCTGCGAGATGACATCAAACTCTCGAATCGATTCAATCGTATCGCCCCAAAATTCTATGCGAATGGGATTATCACCGACAAATGGAAAAATATCCAAGATGCCGCCGCGTACGGCAAAGTCGCCGTATTCTTCGACAAAATCTTTCTTCTCAAATCCCCATTCTTCAAGGTTGATCAACAATCGCTCAAACGGATGTTCTGTATCCTTGGAAAGACTCATCGTACGTTGTGAAAATTCTTTTGGCTGCGGAATTTTTCCGGCGAGCGCTTCTGCTGAGGCAATGACCAGCACGACCTCTCCCGCCGATAACGCGCGAAGTGTTTCCACCTGTGCAATCGACGCGCTGACATCCAATTGCACGCCGGAATGAACCAGCGGCATCGTATACACGTGTACGGATTGTTCATCCAGCAGCGAAACACAATCGTCACGCAATTGTTCGGCACGGTCAACCTCCGGCACAATCAGCATCACCTGCCGATGCTGTTGTTCAAAAATTCTTGCTGCAAGAAATGCCAACAGCGACCCACTGATGCCGCGAAGGGCAATCGATTTTTCCGGTGCCAGCGACGGGAGCAATTGTTCCAGCGAGTGAAAGGGTTCGCTGGTGTAAATATGGCTTTTTAATTGTTCTAACATTAACCGTTTCGTTACAAACAAAAACAGCTTACCCCGACCGCCGCAGAGTTTCCGGGCAATCAGGGTTTATTAAGCTACCGAAAAACAATCGGAGTTTCAAACCGTACAATAAAAAACGCCATTCCGGACATCCGAAATAGCGTTCCTTTGCACAGAAATAGTAATTATTTTTGAATGCCCTTCTTCACTTCGTTCGCAGTTTTCATGGTGCATTAATCTTTGCTGTGTCGTTTTTCCATCTTTGCTTTATCAGCTTTTTTACAGCAAGTTTCTTGGGAGCATTTTTTATCGTTCTTGCAGCAGGAAGTATCGCTACAACATTTCATTGCGCTGCATTCTTTTGTCCTTTTAGGGCAAGTGGAATCATGCTTGCATACAGTGTTTTTTGCTGCAGATTTTTCTTGCGCGGATACCGTTGATGATGCAGCGACAGCAAGAATGAGAACAAAAAGGAAGAATAGCCTTTTCATGTGCAATCCTATAAATTTATTGCCTGTTGTTTTACATTTTAAAGATAGAAGAAACATTATCACACTTCAATGGAACGCTGGCGGTATGCGTGAAAATCTTCGACAATACGATCGTACGGTTCATTCAATAACGGCGAAGAAATAATAAAATCTGCCGACGTGCGGTCGCATGCAATAGGAATATTCCAAACGACGGCAACGCGCAGCAACGCTTTGATGTCGGGATCATGCGGCAGCGGTTCTAACGGATCCCAAAAGAAAATCAGAATATCGATTTTGCCCTCGGAGATACGCGCGCCAATTTGTTGATCGCCGCCAAGCGGGCCGCTTTCTAATTTGGTCACAGGAATTTTTAATTCATTCTCTAAAAGCAAACCGGTTGTGCCGGTTCCATAGAGTTCATGTTTTGCCAGCGTTCCTCGATTAAAGTGCGCCCATTCTAATAAACCTTGTTTCTTATGGTCATGCGCAACCAGAGCTATACGTTTTCGTTCCGGCAACGGCAGCTTTGTGTAGATCGTGGTAGCGGTAGATTTCATAGAACTCTCCAGAAAATAATGTAGCGATTCATCTATAAGGAACGAATGAAATCCGTCATTCGCAAATTATTTTTGTGTTACCGTTTTCCATCGCCCGGCAATAGGCACGTTACATTTAAAACAGTTACCGTTATATATAAGATTTTGGAAAACACGAAATCCCCGGCGTTCGACGAGCAATTCTCCACATTGATAACAGTACGTATTTTCATAGTTTCGTGTTTTTCCCGGAAGATTACCGGTGTACACAAAATGCAATCCTGCGTTGTATCCGATTTGTGCTGCACGAAGAAGCGTCGCTGCCGGTGTCGATTCTTCCGCGGCTTTCATTTGGTATTCTTCATGAAACGCTGTTACATGCCAGGGAATATCCGGAGAAACAGAAGCAAGAAAGTTTGCAATGTCCGTTAATTCTTCGTCGGAATCATTCATTCCCGGAATGACAAGCGTTACGACTTCTACCCACAAGCCGCGTTTATAAAGTGACGCGATTGTATCAAGAACGGTTTGCAGCACACCGCCCATTTGTGAATACGTGTTTTGCCGGAATGCTTTTAAATCGACTTTATATAAATCGATCCACGGCTGCAAAGAATCTAACACTTCTTGCGTCGCATTGCCGTTAGAGACATAAGAAGTAACAAGCCCCGCTTGTTTGGCGAGTTTGAAAATTTCCACAGCCCATTCTGAAGTGATCAAGGGTTCGTTATAGGTGCTGGTGATGATGGGAGCGCGATGATGCTGTGCGAGAGCGACAAGTTCTTGTGCAGAAATTTCTTCAATGGATGAACACGCGCGTTCATCGCGCAATGTTTGTGAAATATCCCAATTCTGGCAGAACGAACAATGATAATCGCAGCCGAGCATGCCGAAACTGAGTGCGGCGCTGCCGGGGTACGCATGGAAAAACGGTTTCTTTTCTACAGGATCGAGCGCAACGCCGGAAACATAACCGGACGGCACTAAGAGTTTTCCATCCCGATTGAATCGGTACGCGACATATACCTTCTTTGTCCGGCGCAATTTTACAGCGATGCCCGCATGCTACGCACCGTACCCAGCTGTTGGGCATGGAGGTATATAACGCACCTTCAATCGTATGTGATGAAAGAATATTGTTGAAAGAAACTTCCGACATTTTATTGCAAGAAAATTATTTTCGTACTCATACTCAAACATACGAATTTTATAGGAAACGTGCCGTATTGTTTCCAATAAGAAGTATAAATGAGTCCAATGCCGGCATGTGAACAATTTCTATTTCCATATAATTTATTCTGAATAACTGATGTTGCGCACGGTAAGAACAGCGTCTAACAAAACTGTCATACCCGAATGCTTTAGTTGGGCATCCATTTTTCTGGATTCCCGCTAAAAACTTGCGGGAATGACCGTGTTCTTTTTGCGCTTTGTGTAACGTGAGTGAAAATTGAATTTTGTATAAACGGAACCTTGATGCCTGCGCTATGTGTTCTATTGGCAGTTTGAATTCAAATCGTTAGATTGTTGCTATGCGAAAAGATAAACTTATCATACTTGCTTCCGTCATGACCGATGTCATCGGGTTCGGCATCGTTATTCCTATTCTTCCGTTTTACGTTACGGAATTCGGCGCCTCTGCCACCACCGTTACGTTTATGTTTGCCGTATTTTCTTTTTTTTCATTTCTCAGTTCACCGCTGTTAGGTGCGTGGTCGGATCGCATCGGCCGCCGCCCGATGCTGATTCTTAGCATCACCAGCACGGCAATCGGCTGGATCGTGTTTGCGAGTGCACACACGGTGTGGCAATTGTTTCTGGGAAGAATCATCGACGGCATGGCAGCGGGAAATTTTTCTACTGCGCAAAGTTATATGGTGGATATTTCCAAAGACGAAAAAGAGCGAACGAAAAATCTCGGGATTATCGGAGCAGCGTTCGGCGTGGGATTTATTCTCGGCCCGTTGATCGGCGGCGTGCTCAGCAAAGTTTCTCATTCATTTCCGTTTTGGATTGCCGGTGCACTTGCTGCCACCAATGCAACAATGGCATATTTCTTTTTACCGGAAACGCATCACCACCGCGAGCAACACAAGCCGATAAATTTTAATCCGGTTGCGCCGCTCATCCGTGCGGCCAAAGATACAACACTGCGGCCGTTATATTTTACATGGTCATTCTTCGCATTCTCAATCGTTACCAGCCAATCCGTATTTGGATTGTTTGTGAAAGATGTGTTTGGACTGAGCGCATTTCAAACCGGCATGTCGTTCACTGCTGTCGGGCTTGTCATTGTACTGAATCAAGGATTGTTACTCCCTAAATTCTGGACAAAATATTTTTCCGACTCCAAATTGGAAATACTCATGCTTGCCATTCTTGCTTTTGCATCGCTGTTGATATTGTCTCAGCTGTTGATATTATTTTATATCAGCATATTTTTTTCCGGCACAGGCCAGGCGGTGCTGCGCGTCGTTATCACAGGCCAGGCCGCGGCGGCGGCGGATCCAAAGCGCAAGGGAGAGACGATCGGTATCCTTTCAGCGCTCATGTCTGCTTATATGATTGTTGCGCCGATTGTGTCCGGATATTTATATGAAGCCCATCACTCCGCGCCGTACGTTGTCTCTACCATTTTATTGCTGCTGGGAATTTATTTTGCCGTCCGATTTAAGAGCCGCACACAAACAGCCGTCGGGTAATGATCTGTACGGCAATTGGTTGTCAGTACATCATAGGTTATGGTACTTGCGAGTGAAGATCACATATTTTATTGCGTTCAACAGTAAAAAACTGTACCATATTCCCCAGAGATTTATCGGTTGGTGTTTCATACTTTCCGCGGGCGGTGGTATGCGGCTGCCCGAAGGGAAAAAGAAATTTGATAAGCTTATAAATTTTGAAAATTATAGATAGTGTGATTTATTTTGGTGTTTTATGAGTAATGACAACAAAAAATGGAATGAACATATTAAAAGAAATTCCGATGGAAAAATAGAGATTAATTTTTCTATGCCACAGGAAGAATGGGGGTCTCCCTTTGGCTATACAGAATTACTCTGTGTTCCCCAATATGATGAGAACGAAATAAAAAAACTTGGTTTAAAGCAACCAACCCCAGTAGGAGCAATGGGTAATTATGAGATAACATTCTTTTTTGCCAGACCAGAAGTGGCACTGTTGGAGGATGCTTCCAATAAAAACGAGGAGCTTCTTGGAGATTCTGCATTAATTATTACTACTCCAGAGCCAAGAGATCCACAAGATCCTGTGTCTATAATAGTAACTTATAATTATACGGCCATAAACAATAAAATAAAAACAGGAGACATTGTCTTTCATCCGAATAAATATGGTAGGCTATGCTCAGCAACAACTACTTTATACGCTGATAGCTACTGTCATGCTCGAAATGAAGCATATAAAGCACTCTTGCCAATGTTGAGTAATTTCTCTTTCAATTGTGATGTTCCACTTGAAATCAAAAAAACCATTACTATTGAAAAATCTAGTGGCGGTACAAACCAAGAGTCAAGATTTCGATTCCCTTTCAACCACTTTTCATCTTCGGAAAATTGTAATCACCCTAAAGAAATATATGCTATACAAAGTTTTTATCGGGAAGGTATGAACTCAGCTAATATATTCTATAGCTTCCTTTGCTTTTATAGAGCATTAGAATCAATATATAAGATGCGAGAAAATATTATAAAAAAGAAAGCTCTTCGTCCAAAATTCTCAAGAACTATGTGTATCACAGAAAATGATTTAAAAATATTACCGAAATATTCAGATAGATATCTGGGAATTTATTGGGCGTAAATTCCGTGATATTTATGAAAACGAACTAACTCCGTTGAGAATTAAAATTGCTCATGGTCTTTTCGGTGAGTCGGATCCTTTTACTGAAACACCTGATGATATAGACCTTCGCAATAAAGCCAACTATTTGATACTGATAACAAAAATATTGGCTCGCTGTGAAATTCTTAGTGAGTTATCCTGTACAATACATTCCAAAGGATACATAAAATAAAATCTCCCGACCTTGCAAGAATATTTGTCATTAACCTCAGAGCAATAGGGAAAAGTGCTTCCCTAAAAAAAGGCGATGTCCTGCAACATCGCCTTCCTTAAAAAATTATTTCAGTAATTGATCCAGCGTTCTCTTTACCGTAGAAGCATCCGCCGGTAAAAAGATAGGCGGATTGGGGAACTTGGAATCCACGCCCGCAAGTGTCTTTTCGTGATAATCCACTTTGAACTGCGAGAACTTTAACCCGTGCGCGGTGGAAATAACGACGACGCGGTCTTTTTTCTTCACCACTTTTTTCTCGATGAGTTTTAACAGCGCGGCAAGTGCAACGCCCGTCTGCGGGCAGGTGAATAATCCTGCGCGGTCTGCCTGTGCAGCGGCATTGGCAAGTTCTGTTTCCGTTGCCTGCTCCACGATGCCGTCAAATTCCTTCAGCACTTTCACGGCGCGTTCATAACTCACCGGCGCACCGATTTGAATGGCCGATGCTGACGTTTTCTTTGCCTGCACATCTTTATAATCTTTGTAGCCGCTGAGAAAACTGAGATAGAGCGGATTCGCGTTTGCCGCCTGCGCACAAATAAGGCGTGGCAGTTTTTTGATCAGTCCGAGTTCACGCATCAGCAGCAATCCTTTGCCGAGCGCGCTGATGTTGCCCAGGTTTCCCGCCGGGATGACAAACCAATCGGGAACTTCCCATCCGAATTGCTGGATGATTTCGATACCGACGGTTTTCTGTCCTTCCATGCGCAGGGAGTTCATAGAATTGGCAAGGTAGATGGAATTGTCGGCAGTAATTTCCTGCACAATTTTCATGCAACCATCAAAATCCGTATCGAGTGACAGCACGGTTGCCCCATTGGATATGGGCTGCACTAACTGCGCAGTGGAAACTTTTCCTTTCGGCAGAAAGACAATCGTCGGAATGCTTGCTGCTGCACCGTATGCCGAAAGCGCCGCAGATGTATCGCCGGTGGATGCACACGCCACAGCGCGGATCGGTTTGCCGTCCGCGATCATTTGCTTCACAGCAGAAACGAGCACCGTCATGCCGAGGTCTTTGAACGAACCCGTGTGGCTGTTGCCGCAGAGCTTCACCCACAAATCCGGCACGCCGATTTCTTTACCGAAGCGTTCCGCCCAAAAACAATTCGTGTGCCCTTCGTACATCGAAACGACATTTTCATTCTTCACCGAAGGCATAACCCATTCTTTTTTTCCCCACACGCCGCTGCCGTACGGCCACTTGTGCGAGCGCGTGCGTTCATCGAATAATTTTTTCCACTGCGATGCGGTTCGCTTCTTCAGCGCTTTCACATCGTGCTGCACATCGAGCAATCCGCCGCAATCTTCACAGTGATAGATAATGGCATCGATCGGATACTTCCGGCCACAGCCGCGAATACATTCTAACCAGCTCTTCATTTTCCTCTCTTTATCCTTTTAGGAAAAACTCCATCAACTCAAAACCTTTTGGGAAAACAATGCCCGTCTTCGCGGCGTTTGCTTCGCTCAGCGGCAGATGTACCGTTCCGTTGATGCCCGTTCCCGCCATCGCAAACGGAACAGGTTCGTTCACATGACCTTTGGTCGAAACCGGTGTTGGGTGATCCGGCAGCACCACGATGCGCCAAAAGTCATGCTTCTTCAATTCTTCTACCACCGGGCCGATAATGTGCTTATCGATTTCTTCGAGCGCTTTCTTTTTTACGTCGGCCTTACCTTCGTGTCCCGCTTCATCCGTTGCTTCCACGTGCACAAGCACAATGTCGTGATTCTTCAGAGCTTCAATTGCTGCAAGTCCTTTGCCGCGATAGTTCGTATCGAAATATCCCGTCGCGCCTTCCACTTGAATGAAATCGAATCCAATAAGGAAGCCGAGACCTTTCACCAGATCGACAGCGGTAATCACCGCTCCGTTCAATCCGTATTTTTCTTTGAACGATTCCATCTGCGCTTTTTTGCCCTGTCCCCAAAACCAGACAGAGTCGGCAGTGTTCTTGCCGAGCGATTTTCTTTGTTGGTTGATGGGATGATCGGCAAACAGTGCTTTGCTTTTTGCAATGATGTCGTTCAGCAGTTCGACATTTTTTCCGCGCGGAAGCAGATCGACAATCTTTTTACCGATGTGGTCGTGCGGCGGCATTGTGGTGATGTCTGAAAAATCATGATTCTTCACCACCATCAAATGCCGGTAACCGACACCGGGATAAAACCGGATATCGCTGCTGCCGAAGGATTTATTCATTTCTTCAATGAATGCTTTTCCTTCTTCGCTGGAAATATGTCCCGCGCTGTGGTCTGCCATTGTTTCATTGTTGATGGTGACAAGATTGGTGCGGAAGATCCAATCGGACGGCGAAACATCAATGCCTTGTGCAACTGCTTCAATCGGCGCACGGCCGGTATAATATTTTGCGGGATCGTATCCCATCACAGCTGTCATCGCAACATCGCTGCCCGGAGGTAAATGCTGCGGCACCGTGTGGGAAAGTCCCTGAATGCCGGTCATTGCAATCGCATCGAGATTCGGTTTGAATGCCGCTTCAAAAATCGTTTTATTGCCGAGTTCGGGAATGGGATAATCGGCACAGCCGTCCGGCACAACAATCACAAATTTCTTACTCAACGAAAAAAACTCCTTACTGTTTATGATTGATGACATGTTCATGAATTTGTTGCACCGCCGCATCTGCATCAGCAGCAGAAACGATGAGTGAGATGCCGAATTCCGACGATCCTTGTGCGATTGCGACAATGTTAATGCTCGCATTGCCCAGCGCGCTAAATATTTTTGAGGCAAGCCCCGGTGTGCTGCGAATGCCTGTTCCCACAACGGTAACGATCACAATATCATCCATCGACCAAACGCTGTTGATGTCGCCGCGTTCAAGTTCTAATGTAAATTCTTTTTCCAATGCTTTCACGACAAGCGGCACAGAATCCGTGGGAATGACGAAACAAATCGATTGCTCGGACGATGCCTGCGAGATCATCAACACGTTTGCTTTTTGTCGTGCAACAGCGGAGAATGTTCGCGCAGCGATACCGGGCACGCCCATCATCCCGCGGCCTTCGACGGAAACCAAACTCAAATTTTTAATCACGGCAACCGCTTTCACTTCGCCCTTCTTCGATTCCGGTTCACGCATAATGCGCGTTCCGGGAAATGCCGGATTGAACGTGTTCTTTACCCACAACGGTATGCCGTGTTCGATCACAGGCCAAATCGTGCGCGGATGCAAAACCTTTGCGCCGAAGTACGCTAGTTCGCTAATTTCACCAGCCGATAATGTCGGAATAACGCGCGCATTTTTTACGACACGCGGATCGGTCGTCATCACACCATCGACATCCGTCCAGATCCAAACTTCTTTTGACTCTAAACAAGTCGCGATGATCGCCGCGCTGTAATCGCTGCCGCCGCGTCCGAGTGTTGTAATCATTCCGGATTTTGTTGCACCGATAAATCCCGTAATAATCGGAACGATGTGATCGTTCAGCATCGGTATAAGATTGGTTTGAATTTGTTCGCGTGTCGCTTCCATTTTCGGAACAGCTTTTTGAAACGCTTCGTCGGTAACGATTAATTCTGTTGCATCGATGGCTTCGCTGTTCAATCCTTTTTTTCGCAGCACTGCCGCAATCACGCGGGCATTCATGCGTTCACCGAAAGATACGATAGCATCCATCGCGCGCGGCGTAACTTCGCCGAGTATGCACACGCCGTGGCAAAATGTAGAGAACTCGTTGATGAATCCTTCGATGGTTGCGCGCAATTCTTTGCGTTCGCTTTCCAGAACCAATTCATCGATCACCTGCGTATGCTTGTTACGAATTTCGACCGCCAAGGTTTTGTATGTTTGTTCGTCGCCATCTGCGGCGGTGTTTGCTCCGCGCATCAATAAATCTGTCGTGCCGCTCATCGCCGAAACGACAACCGCAATACTGTCCCAGTGTTTCGATTGTTCAACAATAATATTTGTTGCCTGATGAATTGCATCGACGGTTCCAACCGATGTGCCGCCAAATTTCATTGTTAAACTATTCACGGTTATCCTCTCTTTTCATACTTCACACGAAATCGTTCTGCAAGCTGGATGATGTCGCCCAACACACCGGCTGCCGTTACTTCAGCGCCTGCACCCGGACCGGAAACAACCAACGGAATTGCATCGTACCGCGCAGTGTGGAATGCAATGTAATTTCCGGAACCTCGCAGTGCGCCCCAAGCAGAATCGCGCGGCATGGCAGTCAATCCGACTTTGCCGCCCTTCGGCGTCACGCGTGCAATATATCGCAGCACATTTCCTTTTGCCTGCGCCTGTTTATTCTCCGTTTCATACACACTATCGATGCGCGGAATCGCATTCATAAATTCTTCAACACCGATTCCCGAAAGCGAATCGGGATACATCGGCTCTACTTCAATGGCAGACGGCTCTAATTGCCAGCCAGCGGTGCGCGCAAGAATGAGCGCTTTGCGTGCAACATCCTGCCCGCTGAGATCATCACGCGGATCCGGCTCCGTGTATCCCAAAGATTTTGCATCTCGCACCGCAGCGGAGTACGCGTTGCCTCGTTCGATTTCTGCACACAAATATCCGAGCGTGCCGCTCAAACACCCTTCGATCATTGTTACTTTGTCTCCGGTCTCACGTAAATATTTTAATGTAGAAATCACCGGCAAACCGGCGCCGACGGTTGCTTCGTAGCAAATGGTTGGATCGTCAAAAAAACTTTTTGCGATTTCCCATCTTGCCGCGACCGGTTTTTTATTGGCAAGCACAATGCCGCAGTGATGTTTCAATCCCATCTCAAGAATCGGCATGGATTCTTCTGTTGCCGTGAGATCGACAAGGATGACATTGTCTTCAAGAACGCTATCCAACACACGCTTGCGCTGCGCACCGGGAAGTGAACCGACTTTATTGCCGCGAAATCGTGTACGCAGAATTGCCTGCAACTGACGGTCGGTCAATCCTTTTGCATTATAAAGAATGCCGCTGGTGTCTGCAACACCGACAGGCGAGAGCAGCAAGCCGGTTTGTTCCGCCATCGCTTCACGTACATCGAGAATCTGCCGGAGCAGCGTTCGCCCGACATTTCCCACACCGATAAATACTACAGGTACCTGTACCTGGATTCATGATCGATTGTTAATGTAAAAAGATTTCGCTTATAATACGATGCGTGTTAAAATTTGATCGCGCATGGTTTCTGTGGAAAGCATTCCGCCGAGATCGCGTGTGCGGCAACCGCCCGCAATCGCCAACTCGACAGCGGCTTCGATGACGCGCGCCTCTTTTTCCAAATGCAGCGAGTACCGCAGCAGCATGGCAGCGCTTAAAATGGTGCCGATAGGATTCGCAATTCCTTTTCCGGCAATATCCGGCGCAGATCCATGAATTCGGTTCGTACACTCCAAGATCGCCAACACCGAGCGATGCGGATGGAAGCATGCCCATCGAGCCGACGAGAACCGATGCTTCATCGGTAAGAATATCGCCGAATGTATTTTCGGTCACAACGACATCGAATGTTTTTGGTGATGTGATCAACCGCATCGATGCAGTATCGACCAACATGTGCTCGAGCGTAAAGCCGGAATGTTTCTTTCCGATTTCTGTTGCAATTTGTCTCCACAAGCGTGAAGATTCTAACACGTTCGCTTTATCGACCGATGTAACTTTTTTCTTGCGGCGTTCAGCAAGACGAAATGCGAGTTCGACAATGCGTTCGATTTCATAGTCAGCATAATCTAATGTATCGACCGCATGAACGTGACCGTCAATTTCTTTTCTGCCTTTCGGTTCGCCGAAATACAATCCGCTGGTTAATTCGCGGACAACGAGCATATCGACATCTTGCAGTAACTCCGGTTTGAGAGGAGATGCAGAAATGAGCGAAGGATACATTTTGATGGGACGAAGATTGGCATATAATCCAAGTCCTTTGCGCAGTCCGAGTAATCCTTGCTCAGGACGAATAGCTGCGGTGGGATTATCCCACTTCGGCCCGCCGACGGCACCAAGCAAAACCGCATTCGATGTTTTGCATGCTGCAAGTGTTTCGTCGGTCAGCGCAACACCATGCTGATCGATAGAAATTCCGCCGATAAGATGTTTGGTGAAAGTAAATTTATGATTGAATTTTGATGCGACATATTCCAACACCTGTACAGCGGCATCGGTTACTCCCGGGCCAATGCCGTCACCGGGCAATACAACTATTTTAGCGTCCACTACTTTTATATTTCCTTTTACAAATTTCTGATTAACTTTTATTGAGTTCTGCCGAACGAAGCGTTGCCGTTTCAACGGCATTGATCAACATCGAGCGCAGACCATGCGATTCAAGTTCGTGAATGGCGTTGATGGTCGTGCCGCCCGGCGTCGTTACTTGATCGCGCAAAATTGCCGGATGCAACCCGGATGTTTTTACCAGCTTCGCAGAACCAAGCACCGTTTGAATCGCAAGCTTCGTTGCAATATCGCGCGCCAACCCCATTTTCACGCCGCCATCAATCAACGCTTCGATGACCATATAAATGTATGCCGGCCCGCTGCCGCTCAATCCGGTGACAGCATTCAATTGATCTTCGGCAATCACCACTACTTCGCCGACTGCTTCGAAGATGGCGGTCGCAATATCTTTTTGTGGCGTGGTAACAAATTCTCCGAATGCAATTGCGCTTGCCGCTTCATCAACCACCGCTGCAATATTGGGCATCACGCGCGCGATGCCAATATTTTTTTCAACTTTTTTCTGGATGAAATCGATACGCATCCCTGCAACAATAGAAATGATCAATTGATCGGGGCGAATAGAATTTTTAATTTCGTCCAATGCTTTCGGCAGCGTTTGCGGCTTAAGGCAGATCAGCAAAATATCCGATGACTTTACCGCTTCATTGAGATCGAGTGTCGTTCGTACTTTCCATTCCGATGCGAGCGTTTGCAATTTGCTTTCGCTCACATCACATGCGATAATTTTTTTTGCCGGCGTCAACTTTGCGTTGATGATGCCTTTCAACAATGCCGATCCCATATTGCCGGAACCAAGAATCGCAATCGGCCGATCGATGCGGTGTGGTTCTTCATGCTCATGTGCTGATTCTTTTGTTTGCATAACTGCCTTCCTTGTGCTTAAAGTCCGTTTGCTGCTTCGTACTGTTCCACTTTGTTGGTAAAGCGGCGGAGATATTCCAGCTCATCGACACCGTTCATCATGCAATATTTCGAGAACGGATCGATTTGAAACGTGGCTTTTGTTCCAGACGGAAACACAAGTTCCTGTTTTTCCAAATTAACGGTCACTTGCGCATCCGGTGATTTCAAAATTTCTTCTTTCAACTGCGTATGTTCTGCCTTCGTTAAAATAATCGGCAGCAAACCATTCTTCATCGAATTGCTTCGGAAAATATCTGCAATGGTTGTACTGATCACGGCGCGAAAACCGAACGCTGTCAACGCCCACGGTGCATGCTCACGCGAGGAACCGCAACCGAAATTATCGCCGGCGAGCAGCACCTGCGATAATTTGTGCTGCGGCTGGTTCAATACAAAGTCTGTTTTCGGCGAACCGTCGGCATTGTACCGCCAATCGCAAAATAAATTATCGCCCAAACCGTTTTTATCGGTGACTTTTAAAAATCGCGCCGGAATAATTTGATCGGTATCGATGTTATCGATGAACATCGGAACAACGCGCGACGTCAATGTCGTAAATTTTGCCATAATATTTATTTATTCTTTATTGTTATAAGATAAAAAGACTTATTCTTTTCGCGCTTCCACTTCAAGCCGCATCATTTGCACATGAACCGCGCCATCGACATCGGCGGGAAATTGTTTGAGATATGCATCTGCCATCTGCGTAATAAATTTTGTCCGGAGCTGTTCCGGCACGCGATTCGTCCATGGAATCCACGTGGTACGGAACCATCCTTCAAATGCTTCACGATTTTTGTGCATTCCATCTTTGGGAATTAATGCTGTTCGAATAGAAGAAAAACCTGTTTCGTGCAACCATTCATGGTATTCTTCCGTTCCATAAAAGCCGTACGAAAAATGAAAGTTATTGAAATAGCTTTTCCATTCGTTTTCGATCAGAATTTTTGCAAAAACATTTTTTACATCTTGAGTATTGCCGCGTCCGCCCATTTGCAGAAGAATTCTTCCGCCGTGTTTGAGCGAAGTGTAGATTCCTTTCAACACAGGACGGTGATCGACGATCCAGTGCAGCGTTGCATTAGAAAACACAATATCAAATTCTTCGTTGAACGAAATTTCTTTCGCATCACACAATTGAAACCGGAGATTGGAATATGCATCCGTTGGAAACACACTTTGCGATAATGCAACCATCGATTGCGAGTTGTCGATGCCAAGTACCGAACCGCGCGAAACAGCCGATGCAATTTCCGCCGTTACCTTTCCATCGCCGCTGCCAACATCAAGCACAT
This sequence comes from Ignavibacteriota bacterium, assembly GCA_963790045.1. GTDB lineage: Bacteria > Bacteroidota > Ignavibacteria > UBA10030 > UBA10030 > DATKMP01. The sequence continues at coordinate 212,992 of CAWBMS010000007.1, forward strand.
GCTCATTGCCGGAAAGATTCAACTTTTGAATAAGCTCGCGCGCCCACTGCTGCTGCATGCTGGAGCTTTTCGCGTAATCAGCTGCATTCCATTCAAATGGTTTTGTTGATGCAGTGTTCATGCCAACAACGTTCTCACATCTGTAACTTTTCCGGTCACTGCCGATGCCGCGGCAGTCAATGGTGAAGCGAGGAATGTTCGTCCGCCTTTGCCTTGTCGGCCTTCGAAATTCCGGTTGCTGGTGGAAACAGCATATTGTTCAGCTTGAACTTCATCGCCGTTCATCGCGATGCACATTGAACAGCCAGACTCACGCCACTCAGCGCCGGCTTCTTTAAAAATTTTATCCAATCCTTCGGATTCTGCCTGACGTTTAATTTCCTGTGAACCGGGAACGACCAACGTACGAACGGACGGAGAAACTTTTCGGCCTTTGAACACACGCGCTGCTTCACGCAAGTCGGAGATACGGGAATTGGTGCAGCTGCCGATAAAGACGACATCAATGTTCTTTCCGGCAATTGATTCGTTCGGTTGCAATCCCATATACTTCAAAGATTTTTCCAGTGTTTGCCTGTCGGTTGAATTACTAAGCGATGCGGGATCAGGAATTTTTCCCGACACCGGCAATCCCATTCCGGGATTTGTTCCGAATGTCAACATCGGCTCAAGTGTGGAAACATCCAACTTCACGGTCGCATCATATATTGCACCGTTGTCGGTTGGAAGTGATTTCCAATATTTCAATGCTTGTTCCCACGCTGCGCCCTTCGGGGCAAATTCTCGATTGGCAAGAAATTCGAACGTCGTATCATCCGGCGCCATCATGCCTGCGCGCGCACCGCCTTCAATCGACATATTGCAAATCGTCATGCGTTCTTCCATTGTGAGAGAACGAACGGTTGAGCCGGTGTATTCAATCACGTGTCCAGTTCCGCCGCCAACACCGATCTTCGCCAGCAAGGCGAGAATAATATCTTTCGCAGTTACACCGACGGAAAGTTTTCCTTCGATTCGAACTTCCATCGTCTTCGGCTGTCGCTGTAAGAGGCACTGTGTTGCAAGAACGTGTTCCACTTCGCTTGTACCGATACCGAACGCAAGCGCGCCGAATGCACCATGCGTTGCCGTGTGGCTGTCACCGCACACAATCGTCATGCCGGGCTGCGTTAATCCGCGCTCCGGCCCGATGACATGTACAATGCCGCGCTGCGGGTCATTTTTTCCATATAAACGAAAACCGAATTCCTGTGCATTGATTTCCATCTGCCGCATTTGTTTTGCTGCAAGTTCATCCGCAATAGGAATGGATGGCGGCAATGTCGGAATGCTGTGATCCATTGTTCCAATAGTTCGATCGGGACGACGTACTTTCAATCCGCGCTTACGCAATCCATCAAACGCCTGGGGTGAAGTAACTTCATGAACTAGCTGCAAATCAATATACAGCACCGCTGGAGAATCCGGTTCCTGTGCAACAACATGCTTGTTCCAAACTTTTTGAAATAGTGTTAATGGTTGAGACATAAATTTTCCATTCAATAATAAAAACTTTATTTTGCAGACTGCTGCTCTTCCTTTCGCCGCTTGGAAGCGACAGCACGATTCAACGCTTCCAGATAAGCATTGACGCTTCCGGCAATCACATCGGTGCTGGCGGCGCGGCCATTGTACAGCACGCCGTCAAAATCCACACGAATAAATACTTCACCGATTGCATCGTGGCCCGAATGAACGGACTTGATCGAATACTCCGTCAACTTTCCCGTCATTCCGGTGATGCGCTCCACCGCTTTGCACGCAGCATCGACAGGCCCGTCGCCTGTTGCCGAATCGATGAGCTTGTTGTTATTCTGGCTCAGTTCAACTGTTGCGGTCGGCATAATATTCGTGCCGCTGGAAATTTGCAGATTCACAAGCTTATAGACTTCTTCTGCATGATCAATTTCGGATTCGATAATTGCTTCCAGATCTTCATCAAATATTTCTTTTTTCTGATCGGCGATGCTGCAAAAAAGTTGATATGCTTTTTGCAATTCTTCTTCGTTCAATTGATAACCAAGTTCCTCGTAGCGCTGCTTCAGTGCGTGGCGTCCGGAATGTTTGCCAAGCACTAGCATGCTGCGTTTCATGCCGACAGATTCCGGCGTCATAATCTCATACGTGATTGGACTTTTCAATACGCCATCTTGGTGAATGCCCGCTTCATGCGCAAACGCGTTCGCACCAATAATCGCTTTGTTGCGCTGCACCATCATACCGGTCAAGCTGCTCAGCAACCGGCTGGATTTATAAATTTCTTCTGTTTTGATGTTGGTTACAACACCGAGATGTTCGTGGCGCGTTTTGATCGCCATAACAATTTCTTCCAGCGATGCATTGCCTGCACGCTCGCCGATGCCGTTGATCGTGCATTCAATTTGACGCACACCATTCTGAATGGCGGCAATAGAATTGGCAACCGCCAATCCTAAATCGTCATGACAATGCGTACTGAGAACTGCTTTGCCGATATTCGGCACTCGTTCACGAACCACTTTAAACATGGCACCGTATTCATCTGGCATCGCATATCCGACCGTATCCGGCAAATTCACAATCGTTGCACCTGCGTCGATCACCGCTTCCACAATTTTGCAGAGATAATCGATGTCGCTGCGTGAAGCATCTTCACATGAAAATTCTACTTCCGGTGATAATGCTTTTGCGCGCGTTACAGCAACAACAGTATCATCGAATACCTGTTCACGCGTCTTCTTCAATTTATATTTCAAATGAAGATCGGACGTTGCAATGAAGACATGGATGCGAGGTTTTGCAGCATATTGAATTGCTTCCCACGCGCGATCAATATCTTTTGGAACAGCACGTGCCAATCCGGCGATAGTACAGGTTTTTACCGCCTTCGCGATTGCTTTCACCGCTTCGAAGTCGCCGTCGGATGTAATCGGGAATCCCGCTTCGATCACGTCCACGCGTAGGAGTTCTAGCTGCCGGGCAAGACGAAGTTTTTCATTCAAATTCATGCCGCATCCGGGAGATTGTTCTCCATCGCGAAGTGTCGTGTCGAAAATATAAACGCGGTCTTCCATAGTTACTCCTATATAATTCTGTTTTCTAATGCCGACAATTTTTTCACCCAGACCATCAATTCTTCAAATTGGTTGGGATAGAGTGATTGCGCTCCGTCGGAGAACGCTTTTTCGGGATTCGGGTGAACTTCAATAATCAATCCGTCTGCGCCGGCAGCAATTGCTGCTTTCGACATCGGCGTTACGAGACTGCGAACGCCTGTGCCGTGACTCGGATCGGCAATGATCGGCAGGTGACTTAATTCTTTCAATGCCGGAATTGCGGAAAGGTCGAACGTGTTGCGCGTGTAATCTTCGAACGTGCGAATGCCGCGTTCGCATAAAATGACACGCCCGTTGCCTTGCGACAAAATATATTCTGCAGACATCAGCCATTCTTTGATGGTGCTGGATAAGCCACGTTTCAATAAAATTGGTTTTTGATATTTGCCGACTTCTTTGAGCAGCGCAAAGTTTTGCATATTGCGCGCACCCAATTGTAAAATATCTGCGTACTCGGCGACACGCGGCACATCAGTCGGCGTAATAACTTCGGTGATAATCGGTAAGCCGGTTTTTTCGCGCGCCTCTGCAAGCAGCTTCAATCCTTCTTCTTCCAATCCTTGAAAACTGTACGGCGATGATCTTGGCTTGAACGCGCCGCCGCGTAAAATTCTCGCGCCGGCTTTTTTCACCTGCTCTGCGGCCAGCAACAATTGCTCGCGGCTTTCTACCGAACACGGTCCCGCCATCACGACAAAATGTCCATCACCGATAATAATCGGCGCAGAACCGTCGGGCGCAGGAATGGTGATAGACGTGCGCGACCCTCGCCACTCGCTGCTGGCAAGTTTGTACGGCTTCAAAATCGGAACGACGCTTTCAACGCCATCCAACGAATCCAGCGCAAGCAAACGTTCTTTGCCGCGTTCATCGCCGACGCATGCAATCACCGTCCGCAGTTCACCGTAAATGGGATGAACTTGAAATCCTAATTCCTGCACTTCCGCAAACACATGTTCGATCTGCTGCTGGCTTGCGCCATGTTTCATAACAATAATCATATCGGCTTTTTTACTTCCTCTGTTTGCGGTTCGACTTTCATTAAATAATAGTAGATGCTGTCCACGAGCGCTTTCCAGCTCGCTTCGATAATGTTCGGCGAAACGCCGACGGTATTCCACGTTGAATGTGAATTGCGTGTGGTGATGAGCACGCGAACTTTTGCGCTCGTACCATCCTGGCCGTCGAGTACCACGTAACTTTGTAATCGCTCAACACAATTTTTTTCAGTTCGGGATAAAACTTTTCCAACGCTTTACGCAGCGCTTGATCAAGCGCATCAACCGGGCCGTTACCGACCGCCGCAGTGATTTCTTCTTGCCCTTTGACACGGACTTTAACCAGAGCTTCGCACAACGGTTCGACATTTTCTTCTTGTTTGTCGATGATGACTTTGAATCCGCTCAACTCAAAAAAATCCTGCCAATCATTCAACTGTTGTTTGATTAACAACTCCAGTGATCCATCGGCATCTTCATAATGATATCCGCTGAATTCTTTTTCTTTCACGCTGTTGACGATTTGCTGCACTTGTTTGGAATTTTCATCGAGTTCGATTCCAAGCTCCTGCGCTTTGAACAAAATATTACTCTTGCCGGAAAGATCGGACACCAGCACACGGCGATGATTGCCGACGGCTTCGGGAACAAGATGTTCGTACGTTACCGGATCTTTCATCACCGCGCTGACGTGCACACCGCCTTTGTGCGCAAACGCGCTGTGTCCAACGAACGGCAAATGTTTGGGATGCGAAAGATTTGCAAGATCGGCGACGAACCGTGAAACATCTGTCAGGTGTGCAAGCTCCTGTGCATCCACACAACGATAGCCCATTTTTAATTGCAGATTTGGAATGATGGAACACAAATTGGCATTACCGCATCGTTCGCCGTATCCGTTAATCGTTCCTTGCACCTGTACCGCGCCGTGTTGAATGGCAGCAAGAGAATTTGCCACCGCGAGTTCGCCGTCGTTGTGAGTGTGAATGCCGATGTTGCCTTCGATCTGTGCACGAACTTCCTTGACTATTTTGCTGATTTCACTTGTCAACGTACCGCCGTTAGTGTCGCACAACGTAATCGTATCTGCGCCGGCACGTTTTGCCGCGTGCACAGTCTTCAAAGCATAGTCAGCATTGTGTTTGTATCCGTCAAAGAAATGTTCCGCATCGTAAACTACTTCTCGTCCCTGCGCTTTGAGATATGCGACAGAATCTTCGATCAGATCCAAATTTTCTTGCTCGGAAATTTGCAGCGCTGCATGCACATGCAACAGCCACGATTTTCCGAAAATGGTAATGACCGGCATTTCTGTTTCGAGTAATGCACGGAGATTCGGATCATCTTGCGGTTTATTTTTGGCGCGGCGCGTGCTACCGAATGCAACAATTTTTGCTTGCAGCAAATTCAATTCTTTGGCGCGGCGGAAAAATTCCATATCACGCGGATTCGAGCCGGGCCATCCACCTTCGATATAGTGAATGCCGAATTCATCCAGCCGCTGCGCAATTTTCAATTTATCATCGACAGAAAAATTGACATCTTCGCTTTGCGTACCATCCCGGAGTGTCGTATCATACAAAAAAATTTGTTTCATAAGCGATCTTCCAAGTTTTACGGTGAATGTGAAATTTTCATTTTCATCGTTCTGCGTTGTTACTTCTTCCAATTCTCCGGACGCAACGAACGAACTGCTTCGCCGGCTTTCCACATTTCGGAGTTGTGCCACTCGGCGAGTTCCGCATCCAATTTTTCACGATAATCCGGCGCACCGCAAGTGCTTAACACGCGCGCAGTTTCGACACCTTGCTGCACATCGCGATAGAGCAATTCAAACAACGGCTTCGTTACACCTTCAAATTTTTTCGACCAATCCAACGCGCCGCGCTGTGCAGTCGTACTGCATGCTGCAAACATCCAATCCATTCCGTTCTTTCCAACCAACGGATATAAACTTTGCGTTGCTTCTTCAACGGTTTCGTTGAATGCTTCGCTTGGCGAATGTCCCATCGAACGCAGCACATCGTATTGCGCTTTCATCAATCCGGCAATTGCGCCCATCAACACACCGCGTTCACCGGTAAGATCGCTCAGTACTTCTTTTTCAAATGTTGTCGGGAATAAATATCCCGAACCGATAGCGATACCAAGCGCAATCGTGCGTTCGGTACGCTTTGCCTGTTGCATCTTGAAAAATTGCAAAACTTGCATTGATGCCGCTACCCGCGAGATAATTTGTTCGCACGGTACGTCCGGAACCTTTTGGCGCGACTAAGATCACGTCAACATCAGCAGGAGGAACGACGCCGGTTTGTTCTTTGAACACGACCGAAAAGCCGTGCGAAAAATACAGCGCTTGCCCTTTGCGTAAATTGGATTTGATGATCGGCCATTGTTCTTTTTGTCCTGCATCCGAAAGAAGATACTGCACTACCGTTGCCTTGCGCGTTGCTTCACCAATATCATTAAATAAATTCTTTCCTTCCACCCAGCCGTCGGCAATCGCTTCCTTCCAGCCCTTGCCGCCTTTGCGTTGGCCGACAATAACGTTGATACCGTTGTCCCGCAAGTTCAACGATTGACCGTATCCTTGCGGACCGTAACCGAGAATTGCGACCACTTCGTTTTTCAAAACTTCTTTTGCTTTGGAAAGTGGAAACTCTTCGCGCGTGACCACTTCTTCTTTTGTTCCGCCAAAATTTATAGATGCCATCGTTGCTCCTTTTTTCTTCTTTGTATGTTTTAAAATTATTTAGGGAAGCGTACTTGTTCCCATTAAAAAAGTATCGACACATTTTGCCGCCTTGCGCCCTTCGGTAATTGCCCAGACGACCAGCGACTGACCGCGGCGCATGTCGCCGGCAGAAAATACACATGGTACCGACGTCATGTAGTTTGCATCGGTGGCAATATTGCCGCGTGCATCTAACTTCATGCCCAGTTCATCCAGCATTCCGGTTTTTGTCGGGCCGGTAAAGCCCATTGCAATCAACACTAAGTCGGTTTCGATCACGAATTCTGAACCGGGAATCTGTTCAAACTTCGGCGGCGGACCGACACGCACCGCATGCAGTTTCGTTACTTGACCATTTCCATCGCCTTCGAATTTTGTCGTTGCAATCGCCCAATCGCGGATGCCTCCTTCTTCATGCGAACTTTCCGTACGCAATTGCAGCGGCCACAACGGCCACGGCGTGGAAGGCGAACGATCAATAGGCGGCTTCGGCATGATTTCTATTTGATGAACAGATTTTGCTTTTTGCCGCAAGCTGGTTCCGAGACAATCCGCACCGGTATCACCGCCACCGATAATGACAACGCGTTTTCCGGTAGCAAGAATTTCTTTCGCCGGATCGATGGCATCTCCTGCAACACGATGATTTTGCTGCGGTAAAAATTCCAGCGCAAAGTGGACGCCTTTCAATTCGCGTCCCGGTACATTCAAATTGCGCGGTGACTCGGAACCCCCGCACAGCAACATTGCATCGTATGACCGGCGCAGTTCATCCGCAGAAATATTTCCGCCGACATACGCCTTCGTGGCAAACACAATTCCTTCCGCCTGCATTTGTTCGACGCGGCGGTCAATGATGTACTTTTCTAATTTGAAATCAGGAATTCCGTAGCGTAACAATCCGCCGATGCGGTCATTTTTTTCAAACACCGTTACGTGATGTCCGGCGCGATTCAACTGCTGTGCGGCTGCCAATCCCGAAGGACCGGAACCGATGACCGCAACAGTTTTTCCTGTTCGCTTGCGCGGCGGTTCCGGACGAATCCATCCTTGCGCAAACGCTTGATCGATAATTGTTCGCTCGATGACTTTGATCGTTACCGGCGGTTCGTTAATTCCCAACACGCATGCCGTTTCGCACGGAGCAGGGCAAACACGTCCGGTAAACTCTGGAAAATTATTCGTCGCATGCAAAACGCGAATTGCTTCTTTCCATCGGTTGCGATAGACCAGATCGTTCCAGTGCGGAATAACATTGTTCAGCGGGCATCCGTTGTGACAAAACGGAATGCCGCAGTCCATACAACGCGCGCCTTGTGTTTGCACTTTCTGCGTTGGAAATTCTACATATACGTCGCGCCAGTCGTTCACGCGTTCGGCAACATTACGTCGCGCCGGCACCTCGCGTTGATATTCCATAAATCCTGTCGGCTTACCCATGGACAACCTCCTTTGTTGCTGCGGGTGTTATTGTCGGTTTTTGTTCTGCAGATTTCAACGGCACACCGAGCACTCGCTTGTAATCATGCGGGAAGACTTTTATAAACTGGGAAACTTTTTCTTTCCATGTTTTCAAAATCAATTGACCGCGTTTGCTTCCCGTTAATTCTACATGTTTTTTGATGAGACGATGAACGAGATATTGATCGTCTTCGGTTAATGATTCCAGATCGACTATCGTATGGTTGCAGCGCAATGAAGCAAAGTCTCCAGCTTCATCCAGCACAAATGCTAATCCGCCGGACATACCCGCGGCAAAATTTTTACCGGTATTTCCAAGCACGACCACGATGCCGTTCGTCATATATTCGCAGCCGTGAGCACCGACCGTTTCCACAACGGCCGTTGCACCAGAATTGCGAACCGCAAACCGTTCGCCGGCCTTTCCACAGAAAAACACTTCGCCGCTTGTTGCGCCATACAACACGACATTACCGACGATGGAATTTTCTTCAGGCACAAATGTCGATCCTTTCGGCGGATAAATAACAAGGCGTCCACCGGACAATCCTTTACCGACATAATCGTTCGCGTCGCCTTCCAATGTAAATGTGATGCCTTTCGACAAGAACGCACCAAAACTTTGTCCCGCCGATCCGTTGAATTTAAATTTGATCGTATCGTCCGGCAAACCTTCTGAACCATACTTCGCGGCAATTTTCCCGCTCAAGGTTGCACCGACCGTACGATGTATGTTGCGGATGGCAAATATTTTTTCCACCGGCGTTTTCTGTTCGATAGCATCTTTCGCTGCTTCGATCAATTGAATATCTAATGCGCCTTCCAATCCATGCTCCTGCGCAATTAAACAGCGACGTCCAACGCGTGATGGAACGGTTGGCGGATGGAGAATCGACGACATATCGATGCCTTTTGCTTTCCAGTGTTCCGGCACCGATCGCGCGTGCAGCATATCAACGCGGCCGATCATATCATCCATTTTGCGGAAGCCGAGCTTTGCCATCAATTCACGAACTTCTTCAGCGATGAAGAAAAAGAAATTGATAACGTGTTCCGGTTCACCTTTGAATTTTTTACGCAGTGTTTCATCCTGCGTTGCAATGCCGACCGGGCATGTATTCAAATGACACTTGCGCATCATAATACATCCCATGGCAATAAGCGGCATGGTTGCAAACCCGAATTCTTCCGCACCAAGAAGCGCCGCAATCACAACATCGCGTCCTGTTTGTAATTTTCCATCGGTCTGCAATCGAACACGGCTGCGTAAATCGTTCATCACCAGCACTTGCTGTGTTTCAGCAAGACCGAGCTCCCACGGAATTCCTGCGTGCTTAATCGACGTGAGCGGCGATGCACCGGTTCCACCGTTATCGCCGCTGATGAGAATTGAATCGGCATGCGCTTTGGCAACACCTGCCGCAACAGTTCCAACACCGACCTCCGAAACAAGTTTCACCGAAATTTTTGCTTTCGGATTCACGCTCTTCAAATCATAAATCAACTGTGCCAGATCTTCGATTGAATAAATATCGTGATGCGGCGGCGGCGAAATTAATGCAACACCGGGAATTGAATGGCGTGTCTTCGCAATAATCTTATCGACTTTGTGTCCTGGTAACTGTCCGCCTTCGCCGGGTTTTGCACCTTGTGCAATCTTAATTTGAATTTCATCGGCATTCATCAGATAGTTTGCCGTAACGCCGAATCTGCCGGAAGCAACCTGCTTGATGGCGCTTCTGCGCAATTCGCCGTTCGCATCAGGATGAAAGCGTTCTTCTTCTTCTCCGCCTTCGCCGGTATTCGATTTTCCGCCGATGCGGTTCATCGCAACAGCAAGCGTTTCGTGCGCTTCTTTGCTGATCGAACCGTACGACATAGCTCCCGTTACAAATCGCTTCACAATTTCTTTCGCCTGTTCAACTTCTTCAATCGGAATACTTTTTGTGTTTTCGTTGAACTCCATCAATCCGCGCAGCGTGTACAACTGTTTGCTTTGATCGTTGAGGAACTGCGAATATTCTTTGAACGACTTGTAATCATTGATGCGCACCGCTTGCTGCAATTTCGTAATAGTAAACGGATTGACAAGATGACGCTCGCCGTTTGCGCGATAATAATAATTGCCGCCCAGATCGAGTTCCGTATCTGCTTCCGTCAACGGACGATATGCAAATTGATGTTTCATCTCGGCTTCTTTCACCAGCACGCCAAGATCAATTCCTTCAATGCGCGATGCCGTTCCGGTGAAATATTTTTCGATAAGATTTTTATTCAATCCGATGGCTTCAAAAATTTGCGCGCCACGATAACTTTGCAGCGTCGAAATTCCCATCTTGGAAAATACTTTGAGCAATCCTTTATCGACGGCCTTCTTGTAATTCTTCACCGCATGTTCAGCATCCAATCCTTGTGGTAATCGCCCTTTATTGGCGAGATCTTCCAGCGTTTCAATTGCCAGATATGGATTGATGGCGCTTGCGCCATAACCGATGAGCAGACAATAATGCATGATTTCGCGCGGCTCGCCGGTTTCAATCACCAAGGCCGCTTGTGTTCGCGATTCTTCTCGCACAAGATGATTGTGTACCGCGGTCAATGCAAGCAAACTTGGAATCGGTGCATATTCTTCATCGTGTCCGCGGTCCGAAAGAATAATGATCGAATAGCCGGATTGAATGGCCAGCGAAGCACGCCGGCATAAACCGTCTAATGCGCGTTCTAATTCTTGTTCTCCGCCATGAACACGGAACAACATCGGCAGTGTGGTCGCAAGAAAATCGCCCTGCGACACACGCCGCAATTTTTCCAGCTCGCTGTTTGTTAAGATCGGATGATCTAATTTTAACGTGTGGCAATGATGCGGCGTTTCATCTAAAATATTTCTTTCTGTGCCGATATAGCTTGTCAGCGACATCACTAAATCTTCACGAATCGGATCAATCGGCGGATTAGTTACTTGCGCAAACAATTGTTTGAAATAATGAAACAACGGCTGCGGCCGATCTGATAAACACGCAAGCGGCGTGTCGGTTCCCATCGAACCAAGCGGTTCCTGTCCATTCACAGCCATCGGCGTCATAATCATTCGGATATCTTCATCCGTATAACCGAACAATCGCTGGCGTTGAATAATATCGGCCGGATTAAATCCGTACGATCGAGGTGGATCAGGAAGTTTATCAAGCGTAATTTGATGCTCTTGAATCCATTCTCCATACGGCTGGCGCGCACTTAACCGCGCTTTAATTTCTTCATCGGGAACAATGCGTTTTTCGTTTAAATCCGCTAACAACATTTTTCCCGGCTCAAGCCGTCCTTTTGCTTTTACACGTTCCGGTTCAATTTCTAACACACCGGTCTCTGACGCCATAATGAGAATGTCATCTTTCGTTACGACATATCGCGCCGGACGCAATCCGTTGCGATCTAATGTAGCTCCGACAATTTGTCCATCGGTAAAGGCCACCGCTGCCGGGCCATCCCATGGTTCCATCAATGATGCGTGATATTCATAAAACGCGCGTTTCGCCGGATCCATACTTTCATTTTTATCCCACGCCTCCGGTATCAACATCGCAAGTGAGTGCGGAATGCTTCGCCCGGCGAGATACAGCAATTCCACCGCATTATCTAACGATGCGGAATCGCTTCCGTTCGGCTGGATAACAGGAAATAGTTTTTTCAGATCATCACCGAATAACTTCGATTGTAATATCGATTGCCGCGCGTACATCCAATTTGTATTACCACGGATCGTATTGATTTCTCCGTTGTGACAAAGGTATCTAAACGGATGTGCCAACTGCCAATTGGGAAGCGTGTTGGTAGAAAATCGCTGGTGCACCAAGCACAACGCGCTTTCGGCATCTGCATCTGCAAGGTCGCCGTAAAATCGAGCGATCTGCGGCGCAAGCAACAATCCTTTATACACAATCGTTCGCGATGAAAGCGAAGGAATATAGAAAAAGTTTTTGTCTTTGATTTTGGATGCCGTAATTTCTGATTCTGTTCGTTTGCGAACAACGTACAGTTTTCGCTCGAACTCATCTTGCTTCATGCTGGCGCCGCATTGAACAAAAAATTGTTCAATATACGGCTGCGACGCACGTGCAATACGCCCAATCGCATCAGCATCCACCGGCGTATCGCGCCAGCCGAGCAACTTCAACCCTTCTTCCTGCACAATGCGTTCAATGATTCCTTCGCATTGCAATCGCGGTTGCTGCTCTACCGGAAAGAAGACCATGCCAATGCCGTATTCGCCTTCGTTGGGAAGTTGAATATCGAGCGATTTGCATTCTTTCACGAAAAATTTATGGGGAATTTGAATCGTAACGCCCGCACCATCGCCGGTTTCGGGATCACAGCCGCACGCACCGCGGTGCGTGAGGTTCATCAAAATTTGAATTCCTTTGCTAATAATATCATGCGATTTTTCGCCGCGGAGATTGACAATGAATCCGATACCGCACGCATCGTGTTCGTTACGGGAATCGTACAGCGGAAAATTTGTTTGTTGGTCTGTTTCCATTGAACTATTAATGTTCCTTTTTCAAATCAGTGAGTTGCATAGTACTATACCTCGCCTTGAAATTCGCGCTTCAATGCAACACGCCCGGTACGCGCGACCTCTTTGATACCGAACTGTTTTAACATATTAATGATTGCATCCACTTTCTGCTGGCTGCCGGTGGCTTCAAGTGTCAGTGTTCGTGCACTGACATCTACAACCTTTGCGCGGAAAATTTCTGAGATCTGTAAAATTTCTGAACGTGTGCTTGTAGTTGATTGAACTTTGATGAGCGCCAGTTCGCGTTCCACAAAACTTTCGAATGTTAAATCCACAACTTTAATTACATCGATCAGCTTGTTAAGCTGTTTCATAATCTGTTCAACGATCTGGTCATCGCCGCGCGTCACAATCGTCATACGGGAAACATCCGGCTCTTCAGTCGGTCCCACCGTCAAGCTGTCGATATTGTAGCCCTTCGCCGCAAACATTCCTGCGATACGATTCAGTGTACCAAATCGATTTTCCACCAGCATCGAAATCGTGTGCTGTTTAAGCGATTCTTCAACTGGACGATTCGCTGCGGAAGATAATTTCGTTTGTGCCATCGGTGCCTCCGTCATCCTTTTGAGTGAATCATAATTTTGTGTGCTGTGTGTCCGCTTGCATTCGATGTTTCGACCGGTTCTGGATTATCTATGATCTCGTTCACCGTTTGACCGGCGGGGATCATCGGGTACACATTTTCTTCATTCGCCACAACAAACTCGACTAATATCGGACCGTCTTTATGTGCCAACGCCGTTCGAATGGCAGCTTCTGCTTGTTCGGGTGTTGATGCGCGCAATGCTTTGATGCCGTAGGCATCAGCAAGTTTGACAAAATCCGGGCTGACCATGCGCGTGTGCGAATACCGTTTCCGCCAGAACAATTCCTGCCACTGCCGTACCATTCCCAAAAATCCATTATTGATGATAAAGATTTTTATTGGAAGTTTATTTTGTGCAATGGTTGCAAGTTCTTGTATATTCATTTGAATACCGCCATCGCCGCTTACACTGATAATCGGTAAATGGGAATGTCCGAACGCTGCTCCCATAGCCGCGGGCAGTGAAAAGCCCATCGTTCCAAGCCCGCCGGAAGTAATATGAGTGCGCGGATGTTTCCATCGGAAAAATTGCGCCGTCCACATTTGCTGCTGCCCAACATCGGTCACGACAATTGCATCGCCCTTGGTGATTTCGCTTAAACTATGAATGACATGCTGCGCGCGCAACAATTCATCATGTTTGTAGCGTAAAGGGTGCTCCACTTTCCACTGGTCGATTGTTTTTAACCAATCTTCTGTTTCAAGCGGCTTCACAAATTGAATCAATTGCTTCAACACGTTTTTCACATCGCCGACAATCGGTACATCGACGGGAACATTTTTATCGATTGCCGTCGGGTCGATGTCAATATGAATTTTTTGCGCTTCGGCGGCAAACGCTTCGGTATTGCCTGTAACGCGATCATCAAATCTTGCACCGACCGCAATCAACACATCGCAATAACTGACCGCAATATTGGAATACCATGTTCCGTGCATACCGAGCATACCGAGCGACAAGCGGTTTTGTTCGGGATACGCACCAAGTCCATGCAACGTTGTTGTTACCGGACAATGTAGTTTGTCTGCCAGAGCGCGCAATTCGTTCGATGCATTTGCGCTGATCACGCCGCCGCCAACATACAACACCGGGCGTTTTGCACCGTTAATAACTTCCGCTGCTTTTTTAATTTGTTTGAGGTTGCCTTCTACATTCGGATTGTAACTGCGCAGCGAAACAGTTTTTGGATATTCGAATGTCCATTTTTGCGCCATCACATCTTTCGGCAAATCCACCAGCACCGGACCGGGCCTGCCGGATGTGGCAATATAAAATGCTTCTTTGATAATCCGCGTAAGGTCACGAACATCTTTTACCAAATAATTATGTTTTGTAATCGGGCGCGTAATGCCGACGATATTCTGCTTCTTGAAACGCATCGTTGCCGATGAGTTTTGTTGCCACCTGTCCGGTGAACACGACAAGTGGAATGGAATCCAGATACGCATCAGCAATGCCGGTGACCGTATTGGTTGCACCAGGGCCGGATGTGACAAGAACAACGCCGGGCTTGCCGGTTGCTTTTGCATACCCTTCTGCAGCATGGGTTGCTCCTTGTTCGTGCCGTGTTAAAATATGTTTGATGCTGGTAATATCATGCAGCACATCGTAAATACCAATGGTCGAACCGCCCGGATATCCGAATAGCACTTGGACATTTTCTTCCGCAAGACTGCGTACAAAAATTTCAGCGCCGCTCATTTCTTTGGGCGGCTGTTTCTCGTGTACTTTCGTCGAGGTCATAGTGTTATTCCTTTTACTATTTTTATTTGTTTCAACTTCATTGTCGGTTATCTCCACACTTTCTTGCATTGCATTTTTAATTGGTTGCTCCTCTTCCATTGCGAAGCGTCCACTACCAGCCAACCCATACAACACATCATACACGCCGATTGTTGCAGCGCCGGGATATCCGAATAAGAGTTCAACACCTTCTGCAATAAGACTGCGCACAAAAATCTCTGCGCCCGTCATCAGCTTTTGTTGAGTGTCGTTTTGTGAGGCGATTGGTATCAAAGCGATGTTCCTTTTAATTCCTTTCGTTCCGCATTATTTAATTTTCAACACTGCACCAGTATGTGCGCTGGTAACGAAATACGCATACCGGCGCAGCCACTGACTTTGAATTTTTTGTTCAAACGGCGGAAGTGCGGCAAGCCGTGACTTTATTTCTTCATCGCTTAAACGGACGTTGAGCGTGCGTGCATCAAAATCTATTTCGATGATGTCGCCGTTCTTCAGTGCTGCAATGGGACCGTGCGCCGCCGCTTCCGGCGAAACGTGGCCGATACATGCACCGCGTGTTGCGCCAGAAAATCTTCCATCCGTAATTAAGGCAACTTTTTCGCCCAGCCCCATTCCGACAATGGACGAGGTCGGCGAAAGCATTTCTTGCATACCCGGTCCGCCCTTAGGGCCTTCGTATCGAATCACAACAACGTCTCCAGCTTTTACTTTTCCGCCGAGGATGTTTGTTTGTGCTTCCTCTTGGCTTTCAAAAATATTTGCGGGACCTGAATGTTTTCGCATGGCGGGAGAAACACCAGCGATCTTCACGACCGATCCTTCGGGTGCAAGATTGCCAAATAAAATCGCCAGCCCGCCTTTTTCTGAGTGTGGGTTTTCAATCGGACGAATCACTTCGTCATTTTTAATTTTTGCACTCGCAACAATTGAACGTAACGTTTTTCCACTGACTGTCGGACGATCAAGATGCAAAACGTTATCGCCCTTACGGGAAATTTCTTTCAGCAACGCAGGAATACCGCCAGCTTTATGTAAATCTTCCATGTGCCACTGCCCCGACGGGCGAATCTTTGAAAGGTGCGGAATTTTATCCGCAATAGTATTTATACGCTCTAATGAGTATTCGATGCCGGCTTCATTGCAAAACGCCAGTGTATGCAAAACGGTGTTGGAGCTTCCTCCCATTGCCATATCGAGCGCGAAGGCATCGTCAATCGCTTCTTTTGTTACAAGATCACGCGGTTTGAGATCTTTAGCAATAAGTTTTAAAATGAGGCGGCCGGCTTCGGCGGCAAGTTCATTGCGTTGTTTGGATTTGGCAAGAGCAGTGCCATTGTACGGAAGAGCAAGGCCGAGAACCTCTAAGAGACAGTTCATAGAATTTGCAGTGAACAACCCCGAACACGATCCACAAGATGGGCATGCAAATCGTTCGAGGATCTTTAATCCTTTTTCACTTACTGTTCCAGCTTTATAGGCGCCGACGCCTTCAAATACAGAGTTCAAATCCAATTTTTTTCCATCCGGACTTTTACCGGCTTTCATCGGCCCGCCGGAGATAAAAATGGTTGGAATGTTTGTGCGCAATGCGCCCATCACCATGCCCGGAACAATTTTATCGCAGTTCGGAATGCAAACCATACCATCAAATTTGTGTGCTTCGATCATGGTTTCCACGGAATCCGCAATCAACTCGCGCGAAGGAAGACTGTACTTCATTCCCACATGTCCCATGGCAATTCCATCATCCACCGCAATCGTGTTGAATTCAAACGGAACGCCGCCTGCATCGCGAATTGCCTTCTTGACCAATTTCCCGAATGCCTGAAGATGAACATGTCCGGGAACAATATCGACGTACGAATTGGCTACCGCAATAAACGGTTTGCCGAAATCTTCTTCTTTCAAACCCGTAGCACGAAGAAGTGCGCGATGGGGCGCTCGTTCAAAACCTTTTTTAATGAGATCGCTTCGCATTATGTGTTCCTTTCCGATAAAGCAATACAATGTTTCTCCTCTGCCAGAGGCGAACGTTGCGGGAACCTATAATGAGAAAACTGTGGTGTGCTTCGTTTGGCCTCTGGCTTCTGCTTAGCCGATAATCAATAGACTAATAAGAGTAAGCAGGAGGCCAATAATAGTAGGCATAACGGTAACGACGGATGTAACCGTAACCAGTGTCGGTGCAGTAACCGTTTGGACACTGTTCAAAGAAGATTGCGATATGTTTCCGTTATGGTTCACTTTACCTAAGTAAATAACTACCTATACCTTACGAAAAACTTTTGTTTTTGTCAAGAGAATCGGAAAAATTTTTCTTCATTCTCCGTTTTTCTGTACAAAACTATTACAATTTGAAGCAACAACCGCTGTTTTTCTTCGGCGGTTGTTGCTCGTAGAATTCTTATTTCCGCTTGCCCTTTGTCTTCTTATTAGATGACTTAGGCGACGGTTTCTGTTTTGCTTTAGGTTTTACTTTCGGTTTCTCTTTTTCTTTTTTGATTTTCACAACACTATTTTTTTTTTCATCGAATAATGTCGGCTGCTCTTTATTTTTATCGGGTGTCGAATGATTATCGTTTGTTTTATTGTTGGAAGAATTTTTTGTTTCTTCTGCAAGACGATTTTCTTCTTCTTCCTCTGCAACAACAACGGCAACATCGGCAACGGTGTCGCCTTCGTTCAATCGGATCAAGCGCACACCCTGTGTGTTGCGTCCCGCAAGGCGAATGTCGGCAGCATGCTGTCGAATGACCATGCCGTCAGTTGTAACGACGACAAGATCGTCCGTTTCCATGATTTCTTTGATAGAAACCATATTGCCGGTTTTATCAGAAATTTTTACGGTGATGATTCCCTTACCGCCGCGATGACTGATGCGATACTCGCCTTCATCGCTGCGTTTCCCGTATCCTTTATCGGTTGCAATCAGAATCGTTGTTCCCTTGCGGCGTAAATTCACCGCGCCGATCACTTTATCGCCTTTGCTAAGCTTGATGCCGCGAACGCCGGCAGCAGAACGGCCCATCGGACGAATTTCATTTTCATGGAAACGAATCGCCATGCCTTTTTGCGTTCCAATAACAATATCTTGCACACCATCGGTAAGCTTCACATCGCGCAGCACATCTTTGTCTTTCAGGTTTGCTGCAACAATGCCATTCTTTCGCGGATTACTGAATTCCGACAGCACTACTTTTTTCACCAATCCTTGTTCGGTGAACATAAACACAAAATGTTTGTTGTCAAATTCTTTCACTGCGATGAACGACGCAATAGATTCATCCGGCAATTTCGAAATAAGATTGTTGATGGATTTTCCTTTGGTGGTTCGGCCGCCTTCGGGAATTTCGAATACTTTCAACCAGTGGCATCGTCCTTTGTCGGTGAAGATGAGAACATAGTCATGCGTACTTGCCACAAACATGTGCTGCATAAAATCATCTTCGCGTGTTGCAGCGCCGGTCACGCCTTTGCCGCCTCGTGATTGACGCCGATAACCGGAAACCGGGAAACGTTTAATAAACCCGCTGTGACTGATCGTCACGACAACTTCTTCTTCGGCAATCATGTCTTCAATGCGGAATTCTTCCGCTTTGTAAACGATTTCCGTACGGCGGTCATCGCCGTATTTTTCTTTGATCTCTAACAATTCTTCTTCAATGATTTTCATTTGAAGCTGCTTGTTCTTGAGAATGCCTTTGAGTTTTTCGATCAACTTAATCGTTTCGCGATATTCATCTTCGACCTTTTTGCGTTCCAATCCGGTCAACCGTTGCAAACGCATATCGAGAATTGCTTTTGCCTGAATTTCAGAAAGCTTGAAGCGTTTCATCAATCCGGTTTTTGCGCTTTCCACATCTTTCGATTTTTTGATGAGCGCAATCACTTCATCGATGTTATCGAGCGCAATGATATATCCTTCAAGAATATGTGCGCGCTTTTCCGCTTCATCCAAATCAAATTTCGTCCTGCGCACAATCACCACGTTGCGATGATCGATGAAGTGGCGAACGAGATCACGCAACTGCAATGTTTGCGGCCGGCCATCTACCAGCGCAATCATAATGACGCCGAACGTTGTTTGCATCTGCGTATGTTTATACAAATTATTGAGTACCGACTTCGGCATTGGCTTCGCGTTTTAATTCGATCACCATCCGCAATCCATCGCGATCCGATTCATCACGAATATCCGAAATGTCTTCAATTTTTTTATCGGAAACTAATTCGGCAATCTTTTCAATCAATGCTGCTTTGTTGACTTGATATGGCAATTCATTGACTATAATCCGCTGACGATCGTTTTTTCCTGTTTCAATGTTGGCGCGGGCACGCACGATAATTTTTCCGCGTCCCGTCGTGTATGCGTCTTTAACTCCACCATACCCGTAAATAATTCCGCCTGTTGGAAAATCTGGCGCAATGATATGCTTCATCAATTTTTCATTCGTGATGGATGCGTCTTTGATGTACGCAATGCAGCCATCGATTACTTCGCGCAAATTATGCGGCGGAATATTCGTCGCCATACCGACAGCAATACCGCTCGTTCCATTGCAAAGCAAATTCGGAATTAGCGCAGGCAGAACCGTTGGTTCTTGCAATGTTTCATCGAAGTTCGGCGAAAAATCGACCGTGTTTTTTTCAAGATCTTTCAGCATTTCTTCCGCAGCGCGTGTCATGCGCACTTCGGTATAACGCATTGCTGCAGCAGAGTCGCCATCAACCGATCCGAAATTTCCTTGTCCATCGACGAGCATATAACGCATCGAAAAATCCTGCGCCATACGCACCATCGTATCGTACACCGCAGTGTCGCCGTGCGGATGATATTTGCCGAGCACCTCGCCGACGATACGCGCACTTTTTTTATACGGCCTGTTGCTGTTGTTGCTCAATCCGTACATACCGAAGAGGACACGCCGGTGTACCGGCTTCATGCCGTCGCGCACATCGGGCAGCGCACGCGCCACGATGACGGACATCGAATAATCGATGTATGATCCGCGCATTTCATCTTCAATATCGACCGGTACTATTTTTTCATTCAGTGTTGCCATGTATTACATCTTCCTTTAATCCGAAATAAAATCTTTTTTATTCATGCCCGTTTGTACGTCCATAATTTTTTCTGCGTTGTGAACTTGCGGTGATACCGAACCGCCGAACATTCCGATCCATCGGTACTGCCACCGCCCACAAAACAAGCACAAGATATTTTTCCCACACTTGATATGAAAGCGGCATGATCAATAAAAAAAAATAATAACAAAACGAAAGCACGGTTTGCTTTTCTATATTTCCACTTTTTATCGCTGCAACATCTTGCGTTATCAATACCAACAGCATCCAAAAGCCGATGCATGTGAAAGCATATAAGACTATTGATTCTAAAACGCCACGTCCGGCAATAATTTCTATTGCACGATGCGCCAATCCGACTGTCTCGTGAGTCGTTTGTGTAAGCGTTACCAATGAAGCTTTTACAGGAAACACAAAATAAATTGCGCCGCAGAAAAGTGCTTCCGGAAATAATTTCCATTTTTGTATGCTTTTCTTCCATGTAAAAAGATGAATCGGCAAAAGATAAATTCCGGCAAAAGCAATATATGTTACCAGCGCATGCGGATTCCATAAATATTCGCTTGGAATAATCCAGCGTGCAACTCCCATAGGCGGCGCGAACCCTTTCCAAATATACATACAGAACAACAACGGCAAAGATGCTGCTGCCATTGATATCGAAAACCGCAGAAAACTTCGTTTCGTTTTCTTCGTCATATCCATAACCAGCGCCGTTACCCACATTGCGAGAACAATGAAAAGAACATATTGCCGGCAGAGCATTCCGAGTGCGGCAAATATTGCTGCTGTTTCAAAGTAATCCTTTCTAAAAAAATAAATTGCGCAAAGGATGAAAAGCAACGTCAGCATGTCTGTGAACACAAAACCGCTCAATCCAAAAATGTAGGGATTGATGAGCAAACAAATACTTGTGATGAATGCTGTCTTTGCGTTTTGTAAAAAACTGAACGCTCCCTTGTAGAGCATGATGAAGACTGCAAACGCAATGAGCAACGAAAAAATTCTCAGCGCCGCAAGATCAAATCCCCAGACACTGCCCCACGCAGTATAAATCATGTAAAAAAGCGGCGGTGTTACTTCTGGATAGTTGTATAATATTTGCGGCCAATGCGCCGTTCCAAACAATTGAATGGTTTCAACCGTATGACGTTCGTCTCCCCACACAGGCCGACGAATCGTTGCTAATGCTATAACCACAATCACCGTTACAGCAATCAACAGCCACAAGGTTTGATAATGCTTTTCGCGCATCGTTTCCAGTTTCATTTATACATCAAGATTGCGTACGTACTTTGCATTCTTTTCGATGAACTCACGCCGCGGTTCTACTTCATCGCCCATTAAAATGGAAAATGTTCTGTCCGCGTCGGCGGCATTTTCAACTGAAACTTGAAGCACGGTTCGCGTTTCAGGGTTCATGGTGGTGGACCACAATTGCTCTGGATTCATTTCGCCAAGACCTTTGAATCGCGAAATCACGATACCGCCCTCGCGAATCACCGCGCCTTCATCTTCCGACACAGCTGGTGCTTCAGCGGGTTCTTCCTGTTCAACTTTTCCTTTTTTCTCGCTCTTGATGCGTTTCAAAATATCTTCACGTTCTTCATCATCAAAGGCATAGTATTCTTGCTTGCCTTTTTTAAGTTTGAACAACGGCGGCTGCGCGATAAACAAATGTCCCAGATCGATAAACTCCCGCATGTACCGGAAAAATAACGTAAGCAGCAACGTCCGAATGTGCGCACCATCCACATCGGCGTCTGCCATAAGAATTACTTTTCCGTATCGAATTTTTTGCGGATCAAAATCTTCGCCGACGCCGGCACCAATCGCTGTAAAGATTGCACGGATTTCTTCATTCTCCAACATTTTATGCAGCCGTGCTTTTTCTACGTTTAAAATTTTTCCGCGCAACGGAAGAATTGCCTGAAAGCGCCGGTCGCGTCCCTGCTTTGCACTTCCGCCTGCGGAGTCGCCTTCAACGATATAAAGTTCACAATGTTCGGGGTCGTTGATGGAACAATCCGCAAGTTTGCCGGGCAGCCCGCCGGAATCAAATGCATTTTTTCGCCGCGTGAGGTCACGCGCTTTTCGTGCCGCTTCACGTGCTTCTGCCGCACGCAAACATTTATCGATGATCCTTTTTGCATCCGGAGAATTAGAGTCTAACCAATCTGTCAATGCTGGGCCGACAATCGATTCCACAATACTCTTCACTTCACTGTTGCCAAGTTTCGTTTTTGTTTGACCTTCAAATTGCGGCTCAGGAACTTTGGCGCTAACAATGGCGGTCAATCCTTCCCGGAAATCATCGCCCGTCAATTGCACACCACCTTCTTTTACTAATCCGTTCTTCGATGCATAATTGTTTAGTGTTCGCGTCAATGCTGAACGAAATCCGACAAGATGTGTTCCGCCTTCATGGGTGTTGATGTTGTTGACATAGCTGAACACATTTTCGTTATACTGATCGTTATACTGAAACGCAACCTCGACTTCAACCGTACGCCCGGAATCATCTTTGCCTTCGCCTTTAGCATATACCACTTTTTTCAATATCGCGGGGCGCGTTGAGTCGATATATTTTACAAACTCGGTTAAGCCGCCCTTAAAATGAAACGTTTCTTCTTCTTTCGGTTTTGTACGCTCGTCTTTAATGACCAATATTACATCGGGATTTAAGAACGCTAATTCGCGCAAACGTTCCGCGAGCGGCTCAAACTTAAAAATACGGTTTTTAAAAATTAACCCATCAGGCATGAAAGTAATTTTTGTACCTGTTTTATTTTTATCTGCTTTTCCAATTACCTTTACGGGAGCAACAGGATCGCCTCTTTTATATTTTTGATAAAACAATTTTCCATCACGGCACACTTCTGCTTCTAACCATTCACTCAGAGCATTTACGACGGAAACACCAACGCCATGTAATCCGCCGGAAACTTTATACGTGTTTTTATCAAATTTACCGCCCGCATGAAGCACCGTCATTACAACTTCAAGCGCTGAACGTTTTTCTTCAGGATGCATGTCGGTCGGAATTCCACGTCCATCATCTTCAACGGTGATGGATCCGTCAGCGTTAATCGTTGTAATAATATTTTTGCAATATCCTGCGAGCGCTTCGTCAATGGAATTATCAACAACTTCGATTACTAAATGATGCAATCCTCGTGCGCTGACATCGCCGATGTACATTGCGGGCCGGCGCCGAACAGCTTCTAATCCTTTTAAAACGGTAATATCGTTGGCATTATAACCAGACGATGGTGATGGTGTTTCTTCTTTTTCTTTTGCCATAACTTTTTCTTTGTATTACTGAAAACGAATATCTTTTACTGTATTGCTGCCGAACCTCTCGTTGAGCTTGGCAATAATTTCTTTTTTACGCAACAGCAGTTCATTACGCCATGTGCTTGCATGTACCTGCACATACAACACGCCTTGCATAATTTTCATCGCTGTTGCAGCTTTCGCAATATGCTCGCCAACAATTTCTTCCCAGTATAACACAGCATCGTACTCGTGCAATTTTGGTTGAATACCTAACTCCTGCACCAATGCATCAAGCGTTGACGCCAACGGCTTAATTTGTGTGTACCCAGTCTTCGACACGTTCGATTGATCCTTGCCGGACATAAAAAAGGCGCGGCGAAAATCCTTGATGACGTAATTGTGAAAACGCTTTACTGTCGGTTGTTGTAACAAATGATTGTCCCAACGTTCCGGACAATTCCAATAATTTTGAGATGCGCTCTTCGTCCAATTCACTCAGCACATCATCTAATAATAAAATCGGCGTTTCTTTGCACCGCTCTTTCAAATAAAAAAATTCAGCCAATTTGAGCGCAATCAAAAATGTTTTATGTTGTCCCTGTGAAGCATAACTTCGCAGTTCCATATTGTTAATCTTAAACGCGCATTCATCGCGGTGCGGCCCGACTAACGAATGCCCGATTTTCCGTTCTTCATAAAAACGTTTTTTGATTTCTTCATGAAATAAATTTTCGATGTTTATTTGTTTTTTTTCTTCCGGCAATTCAAACGAAGGAACATACTGAAGTTGCGGTAATTCTTCGGTGTCCGTCAATTTGCGATATGCATCGAGAACGCATGGCGTGAATTCTTCTAAGAACGTTATCCTCTTGCGCATAAGAACGCTGCCAAGATGAACAAGCGTTTCATTCCATGGATCGATTTCTTCGTTGACCTCGCTCTTACGTAGTTTAATTTCATAGAGAACTTTGTTGCGCTGTTTAAGCACCTTGCGATATTCGATTGCCGTTTCAAGATACGATCTGCTTGCCTGCGAAATTACTAAATCGATAAAAGCACGGCGATCTGTTGGTGATCCGAAGGTAATGGCATTTTTTTCTGGCGAAAGAATAACGACCGGAAACATGCCAACCATTGCGGATGGTCGGTTCACGGCTGCTTTGTTAATCGAAATGTTTTTTGCATTTTGTGATTGCTCATACTCAACAGCAACATTATACGCCACACCGCCTTCAGAAAGAATGTGTGCTTTCGCATCAAAACTTGTTTTTCCTGTTGCTAATACCACCGCATCGCTCGCTGCATAAAAACTTTTTGTCAAACAGAGATAGGAAATTCCCTCTAACACGTTTGTCTTTCCTTCGCCATTATTCCCAACGAAAATATTGACGGTCGGTGAACATTCAAACACGGTACGAAGATGATTTCGGAAGTTTGTAAGCTGTACACTTTGAATTATCAACCGTTCATAACCTCTGTTACAACACGATAGCCCCACCAAGAATGGCTGGGGCTATCAATTTCATTTTCTTTCTTATAACCGTTGATTACACATTCAGCCGCATCGGCATAACTAACATCAAAACATCTTCATTTTCTTTTTTAGTCTCTGGTGTGATGATGGAAGCACGCACCGGACTGCTGAAACTGAAAACGACTTCATCTGTTTCGATGTGAGAAAGAATGTCTATAAGATATCCTGCATTATATCCAATTTCCATTTCATCAACATCATAGGTACACGCAATTTTTTCTTTTGCTTCGCCGCCAAAATCTACATCTTCTGCGGCTATTCGTAATTCATCCTTTTTCAAGGAAAACCGAATCTGATGTGTTGTACTGCTGGAATATAACGAGACACGGCGAACTGAGGCAAGAAGTGTGTTCCGATTTACTTTCAATTTTTTTTCGTTATCTAAGGGAATTACGCTTTCGTAGTTCGGGTAATTTTCTTCAATCAAACGCGATGTTAATGTAAAATTCTTGAATGAGAATTTGATGTGTGTTGTGTTCACGGAAATTATGTTGGAATCGTTTTCTAAGGATTTGGAAACTAAAATAAGAGCTTTTGATGGAACAATGATATCCTTATGTTCTTTCGCTTGTTTTAATCCTGTATAGGTTACGCGTACGAGGCGGTGGCCATCTGTTGCAACAGTGCGAAGCTCATCATTTTTAAATTGGAAAAGTACACCAGTCATTGCAGGTCGTAATTCATCTGTGCTAACAGAAAAAATTGTTTTATTAATTAACGATCCTAATAGTGTTCCGTCCAAAACAATTTCATTCTCTCCTTTAAATTCTGGGACCGCTGGATAATCCTGACTGTTTTCACCGACTAAATTATATTCGCCATTATCGGTAATCATTTTGATTTTGTTTGTCAATCCGTCTGCATGAAAAATAAGTTGTGTATCAGGAAGCGCACGTAATGTATCCATAACGCGTTTTGCAGGAACAGCGACAGATCCGTCTTCTGATCCTTTGACATCAATCGTTGCTGACATCGATATTTCTAAATCCGTTGCAACCAACCGTAAGGCATTCTTTGAGAGCATAAATAATATATTCTCAAGAATTGGAAGCGTTGATTTTGAAGGCACAACGCCGCTTATTTTTGTTAATGCTTTTTGTAATTCTATACTTTCGACTGTGAATTTCATTTCATTCACTCCTACACTGTTTGGTTAGTTATTAAAATCTACCTAAAAAAAGAAAGAGATACAACCTGTAATATAATTTATATCTATATATAAGATACTTATAATAAGAATGCTGTTGATACTGTTGATAACTTTCTTATGTAAGAAAAAAGACCTATAAAAGAGATACAAACAGAATAAATCAGTTGTTTTAAGAATGAGAATAAAGAATAAAGTTATAAACACACAAACTAAAAATAAAACAAATATATTTTAAAGAAAAACTGATGAACATCCCATAAACACTTATTCACAAGCATTATACACAAATGTGGATAGTAAAATTAAGAATTCAAATCAATCTTCTTGCGAATTCTTTCTATATGCTGTTTACATGTTTGATCAGATTTTGAATATTCTTCGATAACTTGGCATGCATGAATCACCTGTACTATGATCTCTTCCTCCAAAATGTAAGCCGATAGTTTTTAGCGAAGAAGTTGTCAATTCTTTAGAAAGATACATTGCGATTTGGCGCGCCAGTACAACTTCTTGTTTTCGTGTTTTTGCCCGAAGCAGGTCAACAGGAATATCAAAATACTCGCATACAAGAGTTTGTATTTGTTCGATAGATAAAGGGGAACGAACTTCGTTCACAACAACACGCAAAACATCTTTTGCAAGATCGATATTAATATCGCGATTTTCCAGAGATGCACGTGCGAGAATACTGATTAAGCATCCCTCTAATTCCCGAATATTGCGCGTTACATTTGACGCGATGAATTCTAAAACCTGTGAAGGAAGTTCAAACGCATTCTCTTCGCTTTTCTTTTGAAGAATAGCAATTCTTGTTTCAAGATCGGGAGGCTGAATGTCCGCAGTAAGCCCGCACTGAAAACGAGAAATCAACCGTTCATCTAACCCTTTGAGTTCTTTCGGAGGAACATCGGATGAAAGGATGATCTGTTTCCCTGTTTGGTACAATGTATTGAAAACATGGAAAAAGTTGTCTTGTGTTTTTTCTTTTCCCGTAAAGAATTGAATGTCATCCACGATCAACAAATCCATACTACGGTAATGCGTAGAAAATTCATTCACTTTATCAGTTTGAACAGAGTCTATAAAATCAACTGTAAATTTTTCGCTTGAAATATACGCAATGCGTTTTGCCTTGCCGATTGAAGACGCATGGTTTCCTAACGCATGCATCAAATGCGTTTTTCCTAATCCGGTTCCGCCATAAATAACCAAAGGATTAAACGATGTTCCGCCCGGATTATTTGCAACCGCCATCGCTGCTGCACGTGCAAGTTGATTGCAATCGCCTTTGATAAAATTATCGAACGTGTACCGTGGATTCAAATTAGAAGAAATGGATTGCAAGTTTTCATTTCGTAATGCGACGTGAGGATGGAAAGGAGTATGTGCGATATCGGCGGGAATATGTGGTTCAATCATCTCACCAGGTACAATCGTTTCATCATGTCCTGCCCTCGGTACCAACAAGATAGAACAGTTGTGCAGATTCTCCGAGAACACTCACGATAGCTTTTCGAACAAGGGTATTGTAATGCTCATCCAGCCAATCATAAAAAAATTGGCTTGGCACCTGAATCGTTAATTCTGTTTCTAAAAGTTTTATTGGAACAACGGGTTGAAACCATGTTTTAAAACTTAGCGTAGAAACATCTGCCTTGATAATATTAAGGCATCGCGTCCATACCTCATGTGCCGTTAACGCGTTAGAATGGAACGATGCTTCAACCGGATATGCCATAAGATTTAATTATAAAGTAAAACGTGTAACAAACGCACAACTTATTCACGGATTTATCAACAATATAAAACCGTAGAAAAAGTACAAAAAAAAGCGAAAATTTAAATAAAACACAAAAAAGCTGATATAAGCAAAAGACAGAAAGATGTTTTTCACAAGTTATCAACACAGTGTAACTCCGATAGAAACGAAGCATATTATAGCATCATGGAACAATGCATGCAAGAGAAATTTTTACAAAAAGCAAAATAAATTTATTCGTAGTTGTAATAGGGATATAACGAAAAATCAAAAACAATCTTATTAAGATTCTTGTTTGAACAAGGCAATTTTTGTAACTTGTATGTGAACATGTTCAACAAAATAAAATATACCGATGAAACGTACATACCAACCACACAAACGCAAACGAATAAGTGCCCACGGATTTCGTGAACGCATGTCAACAAAAAATGGACGCAAGGTTTTAAGCCGACGCCGCGCTGCCGGACGAAAACGGCTTACTGTCAGCGACGAAAAATAGTTGCATAGCAGAAAGGGAGTTTCATGTATGTCGAAGCCCGAGGTACCCGTTCAAAGTCTTCGCGGCTTCGGCGCGTTTAGAGCTATCATTTCAAACGGTAAAGTTGTTATCGAAAAACCATTACGGTTGTTTTATTTGACTGAAGGTGGACAACCGAACGTTATTTCTGTTGGATTTGCTGTCACAAGAAATCTAAGAAGAGCTGTTGACCGCAATCATATTAAACGCCTTATGCGTGAGGCCTTTCGGCTCCAACATGCTGTGTTCAACAACAAAAGACAATTGGATGGTGGATTAAAGCTTGTGATTATGTATGCAGGCAATAAAACACGAAAGCCACAAATGGTGCAACTCAAAGAAATTTTTGCTCCGATGAACACTCTGTTAGGCAACATCTCTAACGGATTGACAACCTAAATGTCTCGCACAATTATTGTTATGGTTCAATTTTACCAACGATTTATTTCTGCGCTCTTGCCGTTTAATCAGTGCAGATTTTATCCATCCTGTTCACAATATTCCATTGAAGCGATTGAAAAACACGGAACCGTCAAGGGAGTAAGATTGTCACTCAAACGAATTTCACATTGTCATCCGTATAGTAAATACGGAGGATATGACCCGGTTCCGTAACCCACAAACCAAGGACTGAATTTATGGATCGTCAATCAACAATAGGTTTTGTACTCATTTTTGTTGTGCTCGTTGCATGGATGTGGCTGAACTCGCCGAAACCGCAGCAGCAAGCGCCACACGATAAAATTGTGAAGCATGAAAAAAGATTCGGTGAAAGCAGAAAACGCCTTATCCGCCGAAACGATACCCACAGATACAATTGTCAAACCCAACGCCTATGGGAAATATTTTTCGGCGCGTGCAACGGGCATCGAAAAAATTATTACCATTGAAACAGAACTCTACCGCGCTGAACTTTCCAGCAAGGGCGGCATTGTTAAAACGTGGGAGTTAAAAAATTATCAGACGTGGGATGGAAAGCCGGTCCAACTTGTTGACTATGATCACCAAGGCGACCTATCTATTTTATTAACAACAGCCGATGGTCGTGTGATTAACACGCATGATTTGTATTTTGATGTTACCGCGCCGGAAACGACAATAAAGAGAACCGGAAACTTTGAATTTGAAATAACATTTTCTTTGCCTGCTTCTAACGGCGGAAAACTTATCAAGCGGTTGAAGTTTCATAATGGCGAATATGGATTTGACACGAAGATTCAACTTGAGAATTTGTCATCCGTTGTAGCCAACTATCAATATGAAGTTGTTTG
The DNA here is from genome assembly GCA_963790045.1 of Ignavibacteriota bacterium. GTDB lineage: Bacteria > Bacteroidota > Ignavibacteria > UBA10030 > UBA10030 > DATKMP01. The sequence continues at coordinate 242,826 of CAWBMS010000007.1, forward strand.
GGAACATGGTATCCGTTATGCAGAGCGTAACAGTGTTGAAGAATCAAGTTTTGCAGAAGGGTATGCCTACGCAGGCGGTGAACTTACACAAATCGACGCAACAAAGATTGATCAAAAAGAGCAGAAGGAAGTTTCTGGCGCCGTGAATTGGGTTGCGACGCGCGATAAATATTTTGGTGTTGCTCTTATTCCGGTTGATGTTATTAGTGAAGGCGCTTATCTTGAAGGCAGCCGTAAGGCAACACCAAACAACGGTTCACAGGAATCTTATGCGGTCTCGTTAAAGATGCCATTTAAGGGTGGTGCAAGCGAAGGGGCGACAATTAAAGTTTTCCTTGGTCCATTACAGCACAGTCTTCTCAAATCATACAATATTGGATTAGAAAGCGTCATGAGTCTTGGCTGGGCATGGTTGGTGCGTCCAATTTCAGAATATATTATGCTGCCGATCTTTTTGGCGATTCATTATGTCGTTTCAAATTGGGGTTTAGTCATTATCCTCTTTTCGATTCTTATAAAACTTGCGCTGCACCCGCTTTCAAAAAAACAAATGGAATCGATGAAGAAAATGCAAAAGCTTCAACCGATGATGGATGAGATGCGAGAAAAATACAAAGATGATCCGCAGCGAATGAATCAGGCAGTGATGAATCTTTACAAAGAGTATGGCGTCAATCCTGCCGGTGGATGTTTACCGTTGTTGTTGCAGCTTCCGATTATGTACGCGCTGTATGCAGTGTTTCGCGGCGCCATTGAATTACGCCATGCAAGCTTCTTCTGGTGGATTACTGATCTATCCAGTCCCGATGTGATCTATACATTACCGTTTAGTGTTCCGATCTTGGGAAGAGAACTGAGCGGCATCGCCCTACTGATGGGAATCTCGATGTTCATTCAGCAAAAGCAAACCGTGCAGGACCCGCGGCAGAAAAGCATGGTCTGGATGATGCCGATTATGATGACGTTAATCTTTAATAGTTTACCATCCGGATTAAATTTGTACTATGCAGTCTTCAACGTGATTGGAATTGTTCAGCAAATTTTTATCAATAAAAAACATGACGATGAACCACTGCGTAAAGTAGAGCCGAAAAAGAAAAACCGTGGTGGAATTTTTAAACTTGCTAAAGATATGCCGCGTTTGAAAAAATAAGCGAGAAAAACAATATATTATTTTGGAACGCCTTGCACCATGCAGGGCGTTCTTGTTTATAGATGGTTGTTAAACGAGAGAGTGTTTCGTACATTTCAAAAATCATGTTGCAACGATTAACAGACACCATTGCCGCTATTTCCACTCCGATAGGAGAGGGTGGGATTTCTGTCCTTCGCGTTAGTGGTACGCATGCATTTGAGATTGTATCAAAATTGTTTTCAGGGAAAAAAAATCTTTCAGATGTAGCAACACATACTGCACACGTTGGAAATTTTTCTGACGAATCAAAAAAAAATATCGACGAAGTGGTTTGTACTGTTTTCAAATTGCCACATAGCTACACAGGTGAAGACACGGTCGAGATAAGTTGTCACGGTGGTATTTTAATAACACGCAGAATTTTGGAATCCCTTATTCACACTGGTGCGCGGCAAGCTGATCCGGGAGAATTTACTCGCAGAGCTTTTCTGAATGGAAAGATGGATCTCTCACAGGCAGAAGCTGTTGCGGATTTAATTCATGCACAATCCGACAAAGCAAGACAATCATCGCTTGAGCAACTTGAAGGAGTGTTGTCTGCGAAAATCAAAAAGCTCCGCGAGGATTTAATCCAAACGGTTGGATTGCTTGAATTGGAGTTAGATTTTGTTGAAGAGGATTTAGAGTTTGTTGATAAGAAAAATGTTGGAACTCAAATCAAGCAAGCAGCGCAAGAAATTCAAAACCTCATCAATACATATCAAATTGGAAAAGTATATCGTGAAGGCATAAAGGTCGCAATTGTTGGTGCGCCGAATGTTGGAAAATCGAGTTTGCTAAACGCACTGCTCAACGAAAATCGTGCTATTGTTACCGATATTCCCGGTACAACCCGTGATTTTATCGAGGAAAAAATTATTATTGAGGGAATACTTTTTCAATTAATCGATACGGCAGGGTTACGCGAAACAAGTAATCCGATTGAACAAGAAGGTGTGAAGCGAACCCAAAAAATAATAGAAACTGCAGATGTGGTTTTATGGGTAAAAGACGTTTTGAGCCAGCAGGAAAACGAGTATAAAAATTTTGATGGAATAAAGAAGCTTGTTACAGTTTTCAACAAAATTGATCTGTTAGATGATTCACAAAGGCAAACGATAAGCAAAGAATTAAATAAAAACGCTGTTTATACTTCTGCCCACACAGGGCGCGGTTTGGAAAATTTAAAACAGACCTTGTATAAAATAACGATAAGCGATTTACAAAACGTAGAAAATAATTCCGTGACAGTAACAAATGCAAGACATTTCTCTTCGCTTGGGAGTGCAAAAGAAGCGCTGGAACGGGCGGCAAAAACCGTACAACAAAAAGAGAGCAACGAATTTATTGCCCTCGAACTTCGCTCTGCGCTTGATTCGCTTGGAGAAATTATCGGCGCCGTAACGACAGAAGAAATTCTTGATACTATATTTTCAAAATTTTGTATTGGAAAATAAAACGTGTTTCACGTGAAACCATGAATCAAACTCAATTAAATTGTGATATTGTTATTGCGGGTGGTGGGCATGCTGGTGTAGAGGCAGCGTTAGCCTGTGCTCGGTCTGGCCTAAACGTTTTAATGGTTACTATGGATAATGCGGCTTTTGGACGAATGTCTTGTAATCCCGCAATCGGAGGAACGGCTAAAGGCCACCTTGTTCGTGAAATAGACGCGCTTGGCGGCGAAATGGGTAAAATTGCGGACGCAACCGGAATCCATTTCCGCATGTTGAACCAATCCAAAGGTCCGGCCGTGTGGTCGCCCCGAAGTCAAAATGATAGAGAATTGTATTCACAGGAAGCCGGAAGACGAATTCTTGCTCAGTCCAATATTACGGTCATTCAAAATACCGTGGTTGATATCATTGTAGATAAAAAAAATAATAAAGGGTTTGTGTTAAAAGGCGTTTTACTTTCCACGGGAGAAAGCATTTCTTGTAAAGCGTTTGTCCTTTGTGCAGGCACATTTTTACGTGGTCTAATGCACACAGGGGAGCAAAGCAAAATCGGTGGAAGATACGGTGAAAAATCTGCCGAGGGATTAACGCAAAACCTTGAAAGGTTTGGATTTGTCAGCGGCAGGCTTAAAACTGGAACACCACCAAGAATTGATTTCAACAGTATTGATTTGACCAACGTTGAACCGCAACCTAGCGATCCCGATCCACAGCCGTTCTCTTTTCAAAATATGCAAATTAACAACAAGTTGATTCCGATGTATCTTACACACACCAATAAAGAGACGCATGCGATTCTACGAAAAGGATTTGATCGTTCGCCGTTGTTCACTGGAAGAATTAAAGGCATTGGACCGCGCTACTGTCCATCTGTCGAAGACAAGGTTAATCGATTTCCGGATAAAGAACGCCATCAAATTTTTCTGGAACCCGAAGGATACAACACCAATGTTGTTTATGTCAACGGATTTTCTACCAGTTTACCGGAAGATATACAGCTTGAAGGAATGAAATCTATTGTTGGGCTTGAAAAAGTAAAAATGCTAAGGCCGGGCTATGCTGTTGAATACGATTTTTTTCCGCCGCATCAATTAAAATTGTCGTTAGAAACAAAATTTGTCGGCGGATTATTCTTTGCCGGACAAATCAATGGGACCTCAGGTTATGAAGAAGCTGCATCTCAAGGTTTGATTGCTGGAATAAATTCGGCCCAGTACATAAAAGGAAACGATCCAATTATCCTTAAAAGATCGGAAGCATATATTGGAGTATTGATTGATGATTTGGTGAACAAAGATACCGCCGAACCTTATCGAATGTTCACGTCGCGTGCAGAATATAGACTCTTACTGCGTCAAGATAATGCTGATAGAAGATTGATGAAAATAGGATTTGAGCTTGGACTTATCCAAACCGAAATTTATAAAAGATTAATGGAAAAAGAAAAATGGATTGAAGAAGGAACCCGTTACCTTGAAAATTTTTCTATCAAGCCACAAAATATTAATTCATATTTTGAGAGCAAAGCAATCGAAACAATTTCTGAGCCGGAAAAATTATCGAAGTTACTAAAGCGAACATCGGTTCAAATTAAGGATTTGTTTAATTTAGATGTGGTTCGATCAAACGGTTTTGTCTCTGCACTTAAACAGCAAGTAGATGTAAAGCTTTATCGCGAAATTCTTGAGCAGATAGAAATTGGGACCAAGTATGAAGGATATATCAATCGCCAGTACGCCGAAATCGAAAAGCACAATCGATTTGAATCGCAAAAAATTCCATCAGATTTCAATTATGATAGCATCAAATCTCTTTCAACGGAAGGAAAAGAAAAATTGAAAAAGGTGACGCCTTCTTCAATCGGTCAGGCATCGCGTATAAGCGGTGTAACGCCGGCAGATGTTTCGGTGTTGTTGGTGTATCTCAAAGGATAGTAGTTTCACGTGGAACAAACCAATAAAATCGGAAACAGAGATGCATTAGAAATTTGGTTCAAAAGTGTCTGTGCTCAAAACGGGTTAGCGATCGACGATGAAAAGCTTAAACTTCTTTCCCGTTATGGTGAGTTGTTGTTGGAGTGGAATAAAAAAATCAATTTAATCTCCAGAAAAGATGAAGCAAATATTTGGACTGCGCATCTGTTACACTCCACTTCACCACTTTTTTTTCTCAAACTGCCGTCAGATGCAAATGTTCTTGATCTTGGTACGGGCGGTGGATTACCGGGAATTCCTATTAAAATTTTAAATCCTAACTTTCATCTCATTCTTCTCGATTCAACGAAGAAAAAAATTGATGCAGTAACGGATATCGTTCGGAGACTTGGCCTCACAAACGTAAAAACTAAGTGGGGAAGAGCTGAAGAGATTGCTCGTGATGCAAAATATAAACACAAAATCAATATCATAATTGCACGTGCGGTAGCGCCGCTAAATGATTTAGTTAAATGGTCGTTGCCGTTTCTGGATGGAAGGACAGAGCAAGCAACAGGTAATGTTACGGCTCCGGCTTTGATAACTCTTAAGGGTGGAGATTTAAAAAACGAAGTTCGTGAAATTCAAAATCACAAACGAATCAAAAATATTCGTATCATTGATATCGTATTAAAAAATTTAATTTTGCCGGAACTCGAAGATAAAAAAATAATTGTTGTTGAATTTACGAAAGCAGATTTGTGATGCAACGTCAAGATTTGTTTCAACAGCTAAACGGACTTTCTACGGAACAAAGAAATCCGGCGAGCATGGATATCGATGCACGGTCTGTTCAAGAAATTCTTTCGATCATCAATTCGGAGGATAAAAAAGTTGCACTTGCCGTGCAAGAACAAATTCCATACATCGTACGCGCTGTGGACGCTGTTGTTCATGCGCTTCAACAGGGCGGAAGACTGATTTATGTTGGAGCAGGAACAAGCGGCCGCCTTGGTGTTCTTGATGCAGCAGAATGTCCACCGACATTTGGTACAAAACCAGAAATGATACAAGGATTAATTGCCGGCGGTGAGCAGGCGATGTTTCGTGCGCAAGAGGGGGCAGAGGATAAAGAAAAAAATGGCGCACATGACATCGACAAAAAAGAAGTGGATGGCAGCGATGTTGTTTGTGGAATTGCAGCAAGCGTACGCACGCCGTATGTTGTCGGAGCAGTGAAGCAAGCAAGGCAGCGAGGCGCAAAAATTATTTACATCACGACGAATCCCCGAACAATATTTGACAAACCGGATTTTGTTGATCTTCAAAAAATAATTGATGTCGCTATTTGTCCAGAAGTTGGTCCCGAAGTAATTATGGGATCGACAAGAATGAAGTCCGGCACAGCACAAAAACTTGTTCTCAATATGATTACCACGACGGCAATGATCCGGCTTGGAAAAGTGTACCGAGAATATGATGATCGATTTGCAGATGACGAATCAAAAGTTGTATGAGCGCGCAAAACGAATTGTGATGACAATCGCCCATGTATCATACGAAGAAGCAGAAAAGGTTTTAACAGCAGCGAACTATCATGTAAAAACCGCGCTGGTCATGATTCAAGCAAACGTTAGTTTAGAAGAAGCAACATCCCGGCTTTCTTGTGCGAATGGATTTGTACGTGCAGCGATTGTAAATAAATTTGATGGGAATAAAAAATGAAATTGATGAATCCACTTTTAGAGATAGAAGACTATCCCCCGTTCGATGGTTTTCCGGCAGAAGGAATAAAATATTTTAAACAACTCAAACGAAACAATAATCGAGAATGGTTTGAAAAACATAAATCTGAGTACGAAACATTTGTCAAACCACCGATGCAATCGCTCATCGTTTCATTGCGTCCACACTTTGCACGATTTGCACCGGAGTTCGATTTGAACCCCAAGCGATCGATTTTTCGCATCTATCGTGACATTCGCTTCAGCGCAGACAAGACACCGTATAAAACTCATATCGCTGCACATTTTGTTCTTCGCGGCAGACCCAAAGGATTTGTCGGTTCCGGATATTATTTAGAAATTGCGCCGGGGGAAAGTTATGTCGGCGGCGGAATTTATATTCCTGATAGCGATCAATTAAAAAAAATCCGAAAGGCAATTGCATTGCATAGCGAAGAATTTTTATCGATTGTAGAAAACAAACGATTTAAAAAAATATTTGCGCCGTTTGGCTGGAGCACACTGAAAAGAATTCCCAAAGGATTTTCTGAAGATCATCCGATGGCGGAATGGTTGAAGTGTAAGCAATTTTTTGTCGGTCAAGCATGGACAGAAAAGCGCGCAATGAGTCCGGAGTTTATCGATGATATTGCCGGCGTGTGCGAGAAAATTACGCCACTGGTGCAGTTTCTAAATGAGGCACTACAATAATTTTGAATTTGAAATTTATTTAGGGTCACAACGACAAAGAAGAACCAAAAAGCGTTTCTTGCTTCTCCCGCAATTCATCGGTATCTTTTAGTGTAGAAATAGATTTCCTGAGTATTCGACGGGTGGCACAAAGCCCTCGTTTTGTTTTTGTGGGATCGTATGAGTGAACATTCAACTTCCAATCAACCAATTGAAACAATAGAACAGATTCCCAATGTTTTGTCAATTCTCCCGCTACGAGATGTAGTGCTGTTTCCGTATATGATTTTTCCCGTGCTCGTTGGGCGTGAATCATCATTGAGAGCGGCAAACGAAGCATTGGAGCGCGGAAAAAATATTTTTCTTGTCGCGCAAAAAAATTCATCAATTGATGAACCGACAGAGGAAGACATCTATCGTGAAGGCACCGTCGCGAAAATTTTGCAAATGCTCAAACTGCCCAACGGCTTGATGAAAATTCTTGTCGATGGCGTCGTTCAGGCAAGCATTAAAAAGTATATTCCCAATCAAAAATTTTTAGAAGCTGAAATTGTTATCAATCGTACACCATTGCCGGAAGGGCGTGAAGTTGAAGCGTTGGTACGCCATGTCTCAACGCTCTTTACCGAGTATGTTCGCCTGAATCGGAATATTCCTCCGGAAGCGATTATGACATACAACAACATCGGCGAGCCGCAGCGCAAAATGTACTACATCGCCTCGAATCTTGTTCAAAGCGTCGAAACCAAACAGCGTATTCTCCAAATACAAAATTTGCGCGATCAGTTATACGAACTATCAAAAATTCTGACAACCGAGGTCGATATCTTAAAAATCGAACGCGATATTGATTCAAAAGTTCAAGACAACATCCAGAAGTCGCAGCGGAAATATTTTATTCAAGAACAAATTCGCATTTTACAAGATGAACTTGGCGACGATGAAGCATCGCCGGAACTTGCAAAGCTGAAAAAACAAATCCAGTCTGCAAAGATGCCGAAGGAAGTTTCCGAAAAAGCGATGGAAGAATTTAATAAGATCAAAAAAACATCGCCGATGTCACCGGAATTTTCCGTTTCACGCAATTATTTGGATTGGTTGGTTTCCGTACCGTGGTACAAACGCACCAAAGATGATCTTGCCATTGCGCATGTGAAGGAAATTTTAGATGCGGATCATTATGGATTAGACAAACCCAAAGATCGCATTTTGGAACATATTGCGGTGCTAAATTTGGTCAAAGAAATGCGCGGACAAATTCTATGTTTTGTCGGCCCACCGGGTGTTGGAAAAACATCACTGGCAAAATCCATTTCACGCGCGCTTGGAAGAAAATATGTCCGCATGTCGCTCGGCGGCGTGCGGGATGAAGCAGAAATTCGCGGTCACCGACGCACATACATCGGTTCATTGCCGGGAAAAATTATTCAGGCGATGAAGCGTGCTGGCGTTGTTAATCCAGTCATCTTGATGGATGAAGTGGATAAGATGAGCATGGATTTTCGCGGCGATCCATCGGCTGCGTTATTAGAAGTTCTCGACCCCGAGCAGAACACCACGTTCAACGATCATTATCTTGAAGTCGATTATGACCTTTCAAAAGTCATGTTTATCACCACAGCCAACGTACGGTATGAAATTCCTCTTCCGCTGCAAGACCGCATGGAAATTATCGAGCTTCCCGGATATTTGGATCATGAGAAAAAAGAAATTGCTAAACGGCACATTATTGCCAAACAGCTTGAAGCGCACGGATTAAAACCGAAAGAAGTAGAATTTCGTGATGAAGCGATTATGCGCATCATCAACGAATACACGCGTGAAGCCGGTGTGCGAAACCTTGAGCGTGAGATCGCATCCATTCTCCGCAAAGTTGCAAAAGAAATGGTAATGGCAATACAATCGAAAAAGAAAAAAGAAAAGGACAAATCGAAGAAGCCCATCATCGTTACTGCGGAGGCAGTGGAAAAATATTTAGGTGTTCCGAAGTTTCGTACGAAAGAAGCAGAACGCCAACCGCGTGTCGGTTCCGTAACGGGCTTGGCATGGACAAGCGTCGGTGGCGATATTTTGAATGTTGATGTTACTATAATGCGCGGCGCCGAGCGTCTCACACTAACCGGTCAACTTGGCGACGTGATGAAGGAATCAGCGCAAGCGGCGTTGAGCTATATTCGATCAAACGCAAAAAAGTTTGGCGTGAAACCGGAGTTTAATAAAGGGAAAGAAATCCATATTCACCTGCCGGAAGGTGCGATACCGAAAGATGGTCCTTCAGCCGGCATTACGCTTGCAATGGCAATTGTTTCTGCGGCGAGCAATCGTCCGGCATGCAACAATGTTGCAATGACGGGAGAAATTACTCTTCGCGGAAATGTATTACCCATTGGCGGTTTGAATGAAAAGCTTCTTGCGGCACAGCGCAGCGGCATCAAGACTGTTTTGATTCCGAAAGAGAATCAAAAAGACCTGACAGAAATTCCCGACAAAGCAAAAGAAGGGCTTACCATCATTCCGATTGAAACGATTGAAGAAGCGATGAAGTATGTGTTTGCCAAGATGGGAAACAAGACGAAGAAAAAGAAATAAAATTTCTGGATTCTAAAATCTGTTTTCTGTATCCTTTCTATAAGATTGAAAAAGAAATGAGTTACCAAGTTACAGCTCGCAAATGGCGGCCGATGATTTTCGACGATGTCGTCGGTCAATCGCATGTTACCAATACCTTGCGTAATGCCATCTCATCGAATCGCGTGGCGCATGCGTACATCTTCAGCGGTACGCGCGGCTGCGGCAAAACGACAACCGCAAGAATTTTTGCGCGTGCACTCAATTGCAAATCGCCTATCAATCAAAATCCAGACAATACGTGCGACACATGTAAAGAAATTATCGAAGGCCGCGGGCTTGATGTCATTGAAATTGACGGCGCCTCGAATCGCGGTGTAGAAGAAATTCGTAACCTGCGGGATTCCGTTCGGGTACACACCGACCAGCGGTTCTTATAAAATTTATATCATCGACGAAGTGCACATGCTGACGAAAGAAGCATTCAATGCGCTTCTCAAAACACTGGAAGAACCGCCGGCGCATGTGGTCTTCATCTTTGCTACGACCGAAGTGCACAAAGTGCCGATGACAATTCTTTCTCGCTGCCAGCGATTTGATTTCCGGCGCATTGCCATCGAAGAAATTATTGCCAGTTTGGCGGCGATTGCAAAAGCAGAAGATGTTACGATTGATGATGACTCTTTGATGATTATTGCAAAACGTGCAGATGGTTCGATGCGCGATTCGCAAAGCATTTTCGATCAGGTTCGTTCGTTTTGCGGAAACGATATCAATGCAGAGGAGTTGCGAAAAGCATTCAACATTGTCGATCAAGAATTATATTTTCGAACCAGCGAACTATTGGCACAGCATGATTCCCGCGGTGCGGTTGCATTGGTGGATGATGTGATGAAAAGCGGGTACGATCTGCGCGAATTTGTCAACGGCTTATCGGAACATCTGCGAAATCTTTTATTGGTACGCTCAACGAATTCTACGAAGTTACTTGAAACATCCGAGCTATTCAAAAAACGGTATGAAGCAGATGCACAGAAATTTTCTGAAAACGATTTGCTTCGTTTTTTAAAACGCACGAATGAATTAGACCAAGAACTTCGCTGGGCGCCGCAGCCGCGCTATCGTTTAGAAGCGGCATTGCTCCAGATGGTAACGATGGAGAGTGCTGTGCAGATTGGAGAGTTACTTCAACAGTTTGAGGCACTGAAAAAAAAACTCAACTTTAGCGGATCGGTGATCAACGCACCGATTACATCCGCCGGTTTTGCTTCACATAAATCACCAACTATTCCAGAATCGTCCACACCGCTTCCAAAAACTAAAACGACATCGGCATTTAATTATTCATCGTTACTTGGTACCGATCTTACAAAAGTTGCCGGTGTTCCGAAATTAGCCGAACCAGCACCGAACATTTCACCGATCGCATATTCTCAAATCAATCCAACATCGTTAACGGTTGATGAAATTTTCGGCAAGTGGACAGAATTTGTGAACTGTGTTTCAAAATCACGAATTGCCGTTGGCATCTCTTTACATGAAGCACATGTGCTGGAAGTGAATCATGGGTTGGTGCATCTTGCATGTCCAGATGAGTATCATGTTTCAACGCTTCGACGGAATAAAGAATTTTTGTCGGAAATGTTTCATCAAGTTGTTGGCAAACGAGTATCGATTGAATCGGTTCTGCATTCAGAAAAAACACCGATAATGTCAAACACGAAACAACTCCTTGATCCCATTTCCGCAGATGCTGAAGGAAAACATCGTTCTGCAATTCCGGAGGATGCAGCAAAAGATCATCCGGTGCTCTCACTTTTAAAACGTGAACTTTCTGCTGAACGCATCGATTGACTTGATTCTCAAAACGGAAACCCCTACCTTAGTACAAAGAAAAAGGAATTACGTATAGCACATTGATAGAGCGTTGTGAAATTTTTTTGTAGAACTCACTCGTCTCTGTAATGTTTTAGCCGAACCGGTAAGATGAGTTCGGTTTTTTTGTTTTAGAATGTATGAATAAACGAATTGTATCGACAATATTGATATTGGTATCGTTGTTTCAAGGAACACTTGCACAATCGGTGGCGAAATACGCTGGCGAATTTCTTGCCATCGGTGTTGGCGGACGCGCACTTGGATTGGGCGGTGCATATTCTGCATTGGCAAATGATGTAACGGCGGGCTATTGGAATCCCGCGGCACTGACACGAATCAATTATCCGGAAGTAATGTTAATGCACGACGAACGCTTTGCCGGATTATTGAATTATGACTATGGCGGGATTGCGATTCCGTACGGAACGAATGCAACCCTGGCAATCAGCGCAATTCGTCTTGGTGTGGATGGAATTCCAAACACCACTCATGCCGGTATCGATGCAAATGGAAATCCAACAACTGATCCAAGCAATATTGTTGGACTTGATGAAAGTCAGATCACGTATTTTAATTCTGCCGACTGGGCGATATATGCGAGTTACGCACAGCGCTATTCCGAAAAACTTTCATATGGCATCAATGTAAAATTTATCCGGCGAACAATTTCCGATACTTCAGCAACAGGAATTGGTTTTGATATCGGCATTTTGTATTCACCGATAGAAAATTTATATTTAGCAGCAAACGCACAGGATATCACAACAACACTCATAGCGTGGTCAACAGGAACGAATGAACTCATTTCGCCGACTCTCAAAGTCGGTGCAGCGTACACGATTGATTTTTTGCATGGAAAAGTTTCTCCGACAACCGATATCGATATTCGTTTTGAGAACCGTCAATTTGCATCCATTGCAAATATAGGTCCCGTGAGTTTTGATCCACATGTGGGATTGGAATATGATTACAAAAATACGGTTGCAGTGCGTGTCGGGTACAGCGATGTAAAGCAGTTAACGCTCGGCGCTGGATTGCATTTGCGAAAAATCGATCTGGATTATTCGTACGCACGGTTCAGTGCCGATAACGATTTAGGCGATACACATCGAATTTCTCTTCGCATCATGTTGCAATCACAAAAACTTGCGCGCACAACGGAATAATAAAATATTCCATCGTCCTTTTGTTTAATACGGATTAAACAAAAACGACCACGTGATACAAAATCCCAACCACCAAGAAATTCCCTGAGCCAAAATCAAATGATTTTTTTTGAGATAATTCCAAAACAACGCCAGCGGAATCATCGCAAGAACAACCATCGACGAAACCAAAAATGCTGATGCAATAGTACATTTTCCCCGAGCCACCAACGTAAATTTGCTTCCACATTGATCGTCCATCCGCACAGAACTACAAGATGTGCGATGTACACAAAGAGCGATTCAATTCCTAACACAATGAACCAATGAAGTTTTCGTCTCTGAAGTAAATTATGTGAAGTAAGAAATTTTTCAACATGCCATAAACTGCCCAACATCAGCAAAAGTATGCCAAGTCGAATCAAAAAGAAGTTTGGACTTGTATGCCAGTAATCGTACACGGGATATGTTTGAAACGGCAGCGCATCAAAAACAAATCCCAAGAATAGCAACCCTACGCCGGAAAGCAGAACGTAACGAATATAGCGTGCCGCATTTCCTTTTTGTGCTTCACGCAAAAACAACCACGCCGTCAATACGCCGGCAAATAGAAATCCAACATACGGAAACAATGGAAACGGCGAACCGGTGACGCCATTCAAGATCGATGTTAGCCATAAAGGAAGTGCATAACCGGGCATTGCCCAGCAATAAGGTGTGGCATACACAAACACAAGCAGCAACACTGCGGTGAGAATGATAAATGGGCGCTCTTGTTTCAAGAAGAACAACGATAACCGCGCGATCAATAATCCGACAGCAATACATTGAAGCGCATCGAACGCAAGAAAACTGTTCCATTGTGCAGGCGCTGCTTGTCCGATGGTTTTTGAAAGCGAAAGGAATGGAACGTGTAGCGCGTATCCAATAAATATCAATAAAAGAATCCGCCACAAACGATGGAAAAATTTTTTATTCAGTACTACGGCTTGCTGCCATTTACGTTGTGTGGCGATGGCGAATGTAAAACCGGAGCTGAACAAAAATCCAGGGCCGGAAATGCCATGAAAGATTTCATGCCATGCAAAAAACTGCGTTGAATGCAGTGAAGGTAATATCAACTCGCGGAGCACGTGACCTTCAAGCATAAACAGAACGATAAGCGCTCGATACAAATCGAGAAACACGTATCGCTCTGTTTTGTGGTTAAGAGAATGCGATGCAAGCTGTGGCAATGCAGCTGTATTCGTTAGATTGCTCCCGCGACAACATTTATAGCGGCGACGGTGACGATGTCTTCTATCGTACATCCGCGAGAAAGATCATAACACGGTTTGTTCAATCCTTGAACGATGGGTCCCAGTGCTTCTGCACCGCCGAGACGCTGTGTCAATTTATAACCAATATTGCCGGAATCTAAATCCGGGAACACAAGAACATTGGCCGTCCCAGCAACAGGTACTGCCCGGAGCTTTTCGTGAACCAACGGAAGGAACGATAGCGGCGTCGAGTTGCAACTCGCCATCGATTTTCAAATCAGGGCGCTTTTGTTTTACCAATACGGTTGCGTTCTGTACTTTTTCTACTTTGGGATGCGAAGCACTGCCCTTGGTGGAGAATGACAGCATTGCCACACGCGGTTCTTCGCCAGTCAGTTTTTGGTGATTGCCTGCTGCACTGATCGCAATGTCTGCCAATTGCTCTGCGGTCGGATCGGGAACGACGCCACAATCTGAAAACGTATAAACTTTATCGGGAAACACCATCAAGAAGAAACTTGAAACAACACTCATTCCTTTCGGCATGCCGATAATTTGAATTCCTGCCCGCAGCACATCACCTGTGGTAGAAATCGAACCGGCAACACTTCCGTCGGCAAGCCCCTGCCGCACCATCATCGCGCCGAAAAACAGCGGGCGCTTCATAATTTTTTGCGCTTCTTCCGGTGTCATCCCCTTCGCTTTTCGCAATTCATAAAACAGATTTGTAAACTCACCGGCTTTATCAGATTTTTCCGGATCAACAATGTTGATATTCTCTAAACCCACGCTCAATTGTTTTGCTTTTGCACGGACTTCACCATCATTGCCAATGAGCGAAATTTTTGCGATACCTTTATCTACAATAATTCTCGCTGCTTGAATTGCACGTTCGTCCATCGCGTCCGGTAGCACGATATGTTTGTGTAATTGTTTTGCTTTTGTTCGAATCGATTCAATAAAATTTGCCATAGGTTTCTTTCTTAAATAAAAATACCATAAGGATTAGAAATATTCTAATCACCGATAAAAATAAAATATACGGTACCATTCCTCTTCAAGCAATCCGAAAAACAATCCCGGAATATAAAAACACCTGCCGAATTGGCAACACCGAGCATTCTGGCACACGTGAAAACTCGAAATTCATTAAAAATAAATAACATTAAGGTTCGTTAATATTGTTTACATGTCTGACAGAGTTTCACTAATATCATATCACGTAAAACAATGAGAACGCAAAAACAATTTTATATTGAAACATACGGTTGCCAGATGAATATGGCAGATACCGAAATTGTGCGACGAATTATGCACGATGCCGGTTATGCGTTGACGAACGATGCAACAGATGCCGATGCAATTTTGGTGAACACATGCGCCGTGCGCGATAATGCTGAACAGCGGATTTACGGGCGCCTTGGTGATTTTAGCCGCTACAAAAAAGAACATCCCGGAACCATTGTTGGCGTATTAGGATGTATGGCGGAGCGATTGCGAAAAGATTTGATGGAATCTGAAAGTTTTGTGGATCTCGTTGTCGGCCCGGATGAGTACCGAAAACTTCCTGCATTGGTGGAAGCTGCTTTGGAAGGTGAGAAAGGAATTGCTGTCAAACTTTCGCGTGTGGAAAATTATGACGACATCGTTCCCCTGCGCACTGATGGGTTGAGCGCATGGGTTTCCATTATGCGCGGCTGCGATAAATTTTGCACGTATTGCGTTGTGCCATTCACACGCGGACGCGAACGAAGCCGGACACTCCACAATATTGTTCGTGAAGTAGAAGAATTATCTACGCGAGGATTTAAAGAAGTAACATTGCTCGGACAAAATGTCAATTCGTATCGCGACGAGAATTATGATTTTGCCGATTTACTCATGCGTGTTGCCGAGGTCGATCTGTACGATGCGCGTACGTTTTACCACGTCACATCCGCAGGATATGTCGGAAAAACTTATTGAAGCCATCGCGTTGCAAGAAAATATCTGCAAGTATATTCATCTTCCCGTTCAATCCGGTTCCGATAGAATATTAGAATTGATGAACCGAACGTACACGGCGGCGCATTATTTATCATTGGTTCAAAAAATTAAACAGATCATTCCCGGCGTCAGTCTTTCAACCGATATTATTTCCGGATTTCCGACGGAAACAGACGACGATCATAGAATGACGCTGGAATTGCTTCGCGAAGTAGAATACGATGGCGCGTTCACGTTTAAATATTCTTCGCGCGAAAATACCAAAGCATGGTCTATGCCGGATGATGTTCCAGAAGAAATTAAGACGCAACGGTTGAACGAAATTATCGAATTGCAACGAGCTATTTCTGTTCGGCAAAACTCTGCAATGATCGGACAGCGCGTTGAAGTCCTGGTTGAAGGCGTCAGCAAAAAATCGGAACACGACTTTTGCGGGCGAACGGACACGAACAAAATGGTGATCTTTCCCAAAAACGGCGATGCGGTCGGCGATTATATTCACATTGCCATTGAGCGCGTAAATTCTGCAACATTATTCGGCAAACAAGTCCACGCGGCACAACCTGTAAGTGTGAACGGATAAAGGAGATTGCGATGAAAACATTTTCCAAATTATTGATCGCTGTTCTTTTGCTGTTGAACCATGCTTCTCTTCTGGCACAAGCAGGAAACGAGCCGGATATCCGCCGCCGCTTGGAAATGATCGAACGCGGACAAGGCGACGCCGTGCGTGCAGAATTGCCATCGCTGATGACCAATTATCAAAACAATCCCGGTGTGATGTATTTGCAAGGCGTGCTGACAACCGACGGCGCAGAAGCAGCAAAAATTTATCAAAGTATTGTCGATAATTTTCCAAAGAGCGAATGGGGCGACGATGCGCTCTATAAATTGTATCAATATTATTATTCCATCGGTCTGTATAAAACAGCGGATCAAAAACTTCAACAGTTAAAAGAAGAATATCCGTTTTCGGCGTACGCAACCGAACAACCTGCATCACACGAACAGAAATCTATTCCCAAAGAAAAACCGATCACGCTGAAACAAAAAAACACTGTTCAAAAATTTGCTACAGGGTTCACGGTACAAGTCGGTGCATTTTCCACCTTACCGAATGCCAATGAGTTGAAAGAAAAATTTGAAAAAGAGGGATACTCCGCGAATATCTTCACCATCGTCAGTAACGGAAAAAAAATGCACAAAGTATGGGTCGGAGAATTTCAGACCTACGATGAAGCGAAACGCTCGGCGGTAGAAATCAAAAAGAAATTTAACCTTTCATCGATTGTGGTATCGCGATAATGGACCGAGAACAATTTCAACGAGCACATGGTCTTGTCGGACAATCTCCTGAACTTCAGGATGTTGTGGATGTCATTCAACAGGTGGCACCGACGGACATTGCTGTGTTGATTACCGGTGAAAGCGGTACAGGAAAAGAGGTCGTGGCAAAAGCGATTCACAGCGCAAGCAAACGCTCCAGCAAGCCGATGGTATCGGTCAATTGCGGCGCGATACCGGAAGGATTGATTGAAAGCGAATTGTTCGGCCACGAAAAAGGTTCGTTCACGAGTGCAGTCGATGCGCGCCAGGGATATTTTGAAATTGCAAACAGCGGAACGATTTTTTTGGATGAAGTCGGTGATATGCCGCTTGATACACAGGTCAAATTATTGCGTGTGTTAGAAAATGGCGAGTATATGCGCGTCGGTTCTTCGATGCCGAAGCATACCGATGTGCGCGTGATTGCTGCCACGAACAGATCGCTGGAATATGAAGTGCAGCAAAAACACTTTCGCGCAGATTTATATTTTCGATTGCGTTCGGTGAACATTCAATTACCGCCGTTGCGAAATCGTAAAGAAGATATTCCTGCACTTGTGGAACAATTTGTCGGCGAAGTGACAGCAAAAAACAAAACACAATTTGCCGGCTTCACCGATGATGCGACAGAATTGTTGATGGCGTATCGCTGGCCCGGCAATGTGCGGGAATTGAAAAATGCTATCGAAAGCATGCTCGTGCTGGAACGCGGCAAACGATTGAACAGCGAAGATGTTCAGAAATATATTAGCACGCAGCAAAACGTTGTCACAGATAGAAACCTGCCGGTTGTTGCCAACAAGACTGTGGAACAAGCAGAACGTGAATTGATTTATCGCGCACTGTTAGATTTAAAATCCAACATCATTGAGCTAAAAGAATTGATTGCCGAAAAATTTTCACCGGTCAACGGTGATACAGCACTTCACGATTCGCAAAACACGAACGGTATTTTGACGATCGATGAAATGGAACGGCGCATGATTCAGACGGCATTAAATCGCAACAAAGGCAATCGGCGAAGAGCAGCGCGTGAGCTGCACATCAGTGAACGGTCGCTGTATCGCAAGATCAAAGATTATGGTATTCAATAACAATGAAGCATTCGATGAAATATAAACAAATCGTCATTGTTGTAATTTCACCTATGCTGCTGATATTTTCAGGATGCACGTATTCATTCAAGGGCGGTTCTGCGCCGTCGAATTTAAAAACGATTGTCATTCCGGTTGTCGATGACCAGAGCGGCTTCGGCGATCCGACACTGCGCGATTCGTTCACGCAGAAAATTGTCAAAGAATTTTCAGACGACAATTCGCTGCAAGTGACCGACCGCAATTCTGCAGATTCCATGCTGGAAATCGTCATCACGGATGTGAAAGATGTTCCGCTGGCGTTACAGGGCGGCGAAAATGTTTCAACACGGCGCATTACAGTCACCGTACGCGCAACCTTTCAAGATTTGAAACAGAGAAAAAAACTCTGGGAAAAAAGTTTTAGTCAATATGGAGACTATCCTTCAGGCGGTGGGCTGACGCAGCGCACTGTAGGAGTAACGGATGCAGTCAGTAAGTTAACGGAAGATATTCTTAACGACACAGTCGCTGGATGGTAATTATGATACTCGCAACATGTTTTTTTGGACAGTATTTTTTTGAAAGCGGTTTATTCACGCATATCATTATGGTTGTTTATTTTATTTCACTTCTCATTCTCTTTATGTTTGGCGCACACGGATTTGTCATGGTCTATCATTATCTCAAACAGCGAAATCTTACGCCGAACCAACCGCTGTTAAAACAGACGCCGATTGTTACTGTGCAATTGCCGCTTTTCAACGAGTTGTATGTCGTGAACCGGCTTATCGATGCTGTGTGTGCCTTGGAATATCCGAAAGAAAAATTAGAAGTTCAGGTGCTTGACGATTCCACGGATGAAACTCAAGAGCTTGTTGATAAAATTGTATCGCACTATCAAGCACTCGGGTACGACATTAAACATATCCATCGCACTGATCGATCTGGATATAAAGCGGGTGCATTGAAGTACGGGTTGTCAACCTCGCGCGGAGAATTTGTTGCGATCTTCGATGCGGACTTTGTACCGAATCCGGATTTCTTACAAAAGACTATTCCGTATTTTTTCACTGATCCGAAAATTGGCGTTGTGCAAACGCGGTGGGAGCATTTGAACGGCGAGTATTCTTTGCTTACGCGCACGCAAGCATTTGCGCTCGACGGACATTTTGTAGTAGAACAAGATGTACGCTGCAAAGCCGGATATTTTATCAACTTCAACGGCACCGGCGGCGTGTGGCGCAAAGCCACGATTTTAGACGCAGGCAACTGGCAGTCCGATACGTTAACAGAAGATTTAGATCTCAGCTATCGTGCGCAATTGCGCGGTTGGAAATTTAAGTATTTGAATAATGTTACTTCACCGGCAGAACTGCCGGCAGAAGTGAATGCGCTCAAGTCGCAGCAATTTCGCTGGACGAAAGGTGCAATTGAAACGGCACGGAAAATTTTGCCGGAAGTGTGGAAAGCAAAAATTCCGCTGCGTGTCAAAATTCATTCAACATTTCATCTGACGAATAACATCGTGTTTCCGTTTATTGTGCTTGCAGGCATTTTAAACGTTCCGCTTATTTATATCAAGCAGCAGCATGGACACGAAGCGTATTTTGCAATGATGTCCGTATTTGTATTGGCATTCATCGGATCATTTTTATTTTATTTGATTTCGCAAAAGTCCGTTTATGCCGATTGGCGTCGCCGTATTTTACTGTTTCCGCTGTTTATGGCGGGCAGCATGGGGTTTGCTGTGAATAATTCCCGCGCCGTCTTTGAAGGGCTCTTCAAAAAGAAAAGCGAATTTGTGCGTACGCCTAAATTTGCTATTCAAACAAAACAAGATATGTGGAAAGAAAAGAGATACATCACCACAAAGAAGAAATTCGATTGGGTAATTCTGGTTGAAATTCTTTTGGCGCTCTATTGCTTATTTGGTGTGATTTCATCAATATATTACTTGGAAATAGCTTCAATGCCGTTTCAGTTGATGTATTTCATGGGATTTTCGATTGTCTCATGGCTTTCGATCCGGCATGCATTTGAAGCACGAAAACTTCGTTCACAAGCATGAACAGTAACAGTACTCATCAAGATATTACAACGTTAGAAAAGCGTGTAGGGCATCAAGGCAATTCGCCGCTCTTTGCGCAATTAGCGTCATATTATCTTGAGCAAAGCCGTGCGCAGGATGCATTGCGTCTATGCGACGCCGGGCTTGCGAATTTTCCATTTTATACAACCGGGCACCTTATCAAGGGGAAAACACTTCTTGCATTGAAGATGTTTGCCGAGGCGCGACGCGAGTTTGAATTTGTAGCGGAGTTCTTGCCAACCAATCACGCGATCAAAGATTTGCTTGCAAGTATTCCCACCGAAGAAGAAATTCTTCCCGCGCCAGTTCAAACACTGCCAGCACCACCAGCAGAACCGACAATGAATACCGAGATTCCTCATGTTGTCGAACAACCTGCTGTTGCAACGCGTACCGTTGGCATTCCTGCTGCAGAAATAGAGCAGCCCGTTCAAGATTTTGGATACACACCACCCATTCCGATACAGCAACAGCCATCATTCACACCACCGGAACCGGTGAGTAATAAAGATCTCTTGGATACAATGGAACGGCATCCCGATATTGAAATACCCGTAGTGACCGAGCCGACGCCATTTGCAGATTTTTCGTTTATACCGCCGGCGGTTTCATCAACTTCTGAACCGCAAAACTTTGCAACGGAACAACTAAACAATTTCGATTTTCCGTTCTCACAGCAGCAAGAAAAATCCCCCGGAATAGAGCAGCAAGACGAATCATTCCAAAAATTTGTTATGCGAAAAAGCACTGAACTTTCCGGCGAGAATACAATAACGCTGGATGAATACTTTGCGTCGGAAATTCAAACAGCTTCTTCGCCAATTCCCGAAAGAATATTTGATAATACACCACCGGAAACCGCGGCGCCCTTAGAACCCAACAAGATTGAAGAGCTTGCCGAAAAACTTCAAAGTGCTGGAAAAATTACACCGGTGATTAACTTTGCGCAAAAAGAAACACCGACCGTTTCTGAAGACGACGCACCCGCCAGTGTGGGATTTGTAACACCGACGCTTGCCGAAATTTATGCCAAGCAAGGATGGTATGATGATGCGATCAAAGCGTACAAAACGTTAGCGCGCAACAAACCCGCAGACCGTGAACGCTTTGAACAACGTGTGGCTGAATTGGAAGCGTTGAAGCAACAAGCCGGGCCGCAATAACCAATCTCTTTTTGTTGATTTTAATTTGACGTTGGATTCTCTTCATTCTGTAGTCAATAGAGCATCCCGCTACCCTTCCAGTATTTTTGTATCTTTTTATGAAGAAAATAAATTTTGTAGTCGAACCAATTGGCGTCATCCACACGCCGTTTAAAACAAAATATGGCACACCGCGGCAGCCGGCAACCGCAGCAGAAAGAACAACGGGAGTGATTATGCTTAACGAACACCAGAATTTTGAACAGGCGCTGGAAGATTTAAACGGATTTGAATACATCTGGGTGCTGTTTTGGTTCCATCAAAATAAAAATTGGAAACCGAAAGTCCTTCCACCGAACAGCGGAAGGATAAAGCACGGTGTCTTTGCAACACGTTCGCCTCACCGCCCCAATCTTATCGGTTTGTCGTTATGCAAATTGCTGGAAGTGCACGGCCGCACGATTTGTATTGAAAATCCCGATATGTTAGATAGAACGCCTGTTCTCGATATCAAGCCGTACATCCCGCATGCCGAAGCATTTCCTAATGCACGCGCTGGTTGGATTGAAGCAATGAACGAACATTCTCTCCCGCCATACACCGTAACGATTTCTGCCGAGGTGAAACAAAAATTAAAAAGTGTTGAAGCAGAAGAACACCGCGAGGTCGTTTTGTATGTGAACGGCATCCTTTCTCGCGATCCGCATCCGCACACGTACCGGCGTATTAAAGTTTTAAAGGATGGAACATCTGTGCTTGCTGTAAAACGGTGGCGATTTCAGTTTGAGATTGTAGGAACAGATGTGCGGGTGCTGAAATGCTGGCGCGTGAAAGAAGAGAAGAATTAAACTGTTCGGGAAAAAATTGGTTTGTCTTTTCGGAGTTTATCCAAATACGCATCGAAGCACATCGCAATGTTCCGGATCACAAATCTTCCGGCATCTTGAATGATGATGCGTTCTTTATCCATCGTGATTAGGTGAAGCGGAAGAAATGCTTGCAGTTTATCGAGAGCTGCCGCAAAATATTCGTCGAACACAATTTCAAATCGTTGTTCGACATCTCGCTTATTCAATTCCAAATCGCACATTAATCGCATGATAACAAACTTGCGAAGTTCGTCGTCGTGCGTCATTCTGTAGCCAAGAATTGTCGGGAAATTTCCGCTGTGCACCGCTTCATAATAGATAGGTAAGTCTTTGGCATTCTGCGAATACACACCGCCGAAATGCGAAATTGCCGACATACCGAATCCAAACAAATCCGCACCGGCCTTAATGGAATAACCTTGAAAATTTCTGTGCAGACGTTTTCGTTTTTGTTCCAGCGCAAGCTCATCCGTCGGTTTTGCAAAATGATCCATGCCGATGTACTGATAGCCGGCATGTTGTAGCGTATTGATCGTTAATTGAAGCAATTGCAATTTTTCATCCGGAGACGGCAATTGATCGACATGCAATAACTTTTGATGCGGCTTCAACCACGGCACGTAAGCGAAATTAAAAACAGCAATGCGTTCCGGTGAGAGCGCGACAACTTTTTCCAATGTTCGTTTGAATGAATCTACCGTTTGTAGCGGCAGTCCATAAATCAAATCAATGTTGATGCTCTTGATGCCGAGATTGCGTGCCCACGTGAAAACCTGCTTCGTCATTGTTTCCGGTTGAATGCGATTGACAGTTTTTTGCACGTCTTCCTGAAAATCTTGCACACCGAGACTGAATCGATTTGCACCTGATGCGACAAACGCTTTCAGATGATCGAAGGTCAATTCGCGCGGATCAAGTTCCACGCTGATCTCCGCATCTTCTGCAAACGCAAAATGGTTTTTGAAATGCGACGCAAGGTCACAAATTTCTTCCGGCGAAAGGAATGATGGCGTACCGCCGCCCCATGCCATTTGCACCACCGGACGGCTTTGAGAAATGCACGCAGCCGTTTTACTGATTTCTGATTTTAGTACTTGTAAATATTCAACCGCATGTTGATGGTTGGGTGTAATGATGGTGGTGCATCCGCAAAAATAACACAGCGTGTCGCAAAACGGAATGTGGACATATAATGATAAAGGGCTATTGTTGTTTTGATTGTTTGCGGAAAGGTCATCTTGAAATTGCTGCGCGCCATAGGATTTGGAAAACACCGGCGCTGTGGGATAACTGGTGTAGCGTGGTCCAGGAACATCGAAGATTCGTAAAATAGAAAGAAAATGTTCGTCTGCGTGAATCATTATGCCAATAGATGAATTTTCACGACGAGGAGACGGATAAAAAATTATGCGACACGTTTGTGCCGAACCTTTTTTGTTTTCGTTGCGCAGTGAGAACAAATTTGCATAGTTGGATCTTTTTTTAGCTGTACCGCAGAAATTTTATTGCCGCATTCTGCACAGACGCCATAACCGCTTTTCACAGGATCGTTCAGTGCGTCTTCAATTTCTTTGCCGACCGTTCCGGTGCGCAGCATATTATCACACATCGCGCCGACAACCGATTTGCATGGCTGCTCTACTTGTCCGCAATAGACGCACACATAATCCTTGCCGTCTTTCAATGAACGCACCAACGGCGACTTTGACGTTTGGTCTAAATTTTCACTTAGTGCGTGTATCAATCCCAGAGAGCGGGATTGATTTTTTTTCTTTTTCTTCATCTTTTTACTCCACGGTCAAAACATCCGTGGCGAACCAGCAGTTCCTAAACCAATAATTTAAAACGATTGAGTGCTTTCATATAATTTGCTCGTTCATACGCAGAAGGGTCTGCAATGGATTTGTGGCTCAAGCTGCCCTTCATCTGTTCCACAGAAACATATTCATGCTCTGTCAACCAGCGCTCGACTTCTTTGACTGTTTTTGCAACATGATCGGGGCCGTGCATCAACAATGCCGAGCACATCATCGTAACATCTGC
Source organism: Ignavibacteriota bacterium (assembly GCA_963790045.1). GTDB lineage: Bacteria > Bacteroidota > Ignavibacteria > UBA10030 > UBA10030 > DATKMP01. Next base: position 267,165 of record CAWBMS010000007.1, read on the forward strand.
GCCGACCATAATCATTTTAATTACATCTTCTGCAGTGTGAATGCCGCTCGATGCAGCGATGCTCGCATTGATTTTTCCATGCAACACGCCGATCCAACGCATCGGCAAACGATTGTCGCTGGAATCACTTAATGTCACGCCGGGCTTTACATCTAATTCATCCAGATCAATATCCGGTTGATAAAAACGATTGAACAACACCAAACCATTAGCGCCTTCATTGACTAAGCGCTGTGCGAAATGCGGGAGTGAACTAAAGAACGGACTCAATTTAACAGCAATCGGAATTTTTACGGAAGAGCGAACCTGCTTCAAAACATCCGAATACCGGTTTTCCACTTCCTGCGCACTTGCCATACCATCGGTTGCAACATGGTAAACGTTTAATTCCAATGCAGCAGCGCCTGCTTTTTCTATTTTCTTTGCATAATTTGTCCAGCCGCCCGGTGTGACACCATTCAAACTTCCGATAATCGGAATAGATAGTTTCGATGCAGCTTCTGAAAGAAGCTCAACATATTTTTCCGGTTCCAAATGATATTCACCGGCATCGGGAAAATAGGAAAGTGCTTCAGCGAAACTTTCTGTACCGTTCGATTTGTAATGATCGAGTGATTCAGATTCGTGTTCGATCTGTTCTTCAAATAAGGAGTACATCACAATGGCGGCCACGCCTGCATCTTCCAACCGGTGCATCGTGTCCATGTTCTTTGATAATGGACTTGCAGATGCTATGATCGGATTTTTTAATTTTAATCCGAGATATGATGTTGATAAATCCATCTGGTCATCTCCTTTTTTCTGAAAAGTTTTTTACTCTTCTGGAAGTAAAACATTCAAGCCGCCCTAATGGTTTCGGGCGGCTTGAATTATTTTTGGGATTAGTTCGTTGCGGGCTGTTGCAGCGGCACTTCGTTGGCAAATTGCTCATACAATGCCCAACGGACTTTGACGTCTTCTTCCGCAAGCTTGAGCAATTCTTTTGCGCGTTCCGGCTGCGTTTTGGTTAACACACTGAATCGTGTTTCTGACGACATGAATTCTGTCAACGCGCCTTTGGGCGCTTTGGAATCCAGCTTGAATGCGTTTTTCCCTTCCTTCTGCAATTCCGGATTGTACCGGAACAGCGGGAAGTAACCGGTTTCGACCGCAACTTTTTGGTCGGTCATGCCGCGCGCCATATCGATGCCATGCGCAATGCAATGCGAATAGGCAATGATCAGTGACGGGCCATCGTGCGCTTCCGCTTCAATGAATGCCTTGACGGTTTGGATATCGTTATATCCAAGAGCGACACGTGCAACATACACGTTGCCATAAAGCATTGCCATCAAGCCGAGTATCTTTTTTGCCTGTGGATTTTCCGCTTGCTGCAAATTTTGCTACAGCGCCGCGGCTTGTGGATTTCGACATTTGACCGCCGGTATTGGAATAGACTTCTGTATCAAGCACCAGCACGTTGACATTTTGTCCCGATGCAAGCACGTGATCCAATCCGCCATAACCGATATTGTATGCCCAGCCGTCGCCGCCCATAATCCAAACGCTGCGTTTCACAAGATGATCCGCAACATCTAACAAGCGCTTCGCTTCCGGCTTGTTGATTGCCGCAAGTTTTTCTTTCAATGCTTTCACACGTTCACGCTGCGCATAAATTTCCGCTTCATCTTTTTGTGAAGCAGTAAGCAATGCTGTTGCGAGATCGTTTCCGATTTCGTTGGCAAGAAGTTTTACATATTCTTTTGCGATTTCATTCAACTTGTCCACCGTTACACGCATGCCAAGGCCGAATTCTGCATTGTCTTCAAACAAGGAATTTGCCCACGCCGGGCCGCGGCCGTTTTTATCCATTGCCCACGGTGTGGTCGGCAGGTTTCCGCCATAGATGGAAGAACATCCTGTGGCGTTGGCTACCAACATCCGATCGCCAAACAACTGGCTCACGAGTTTCACATACGGCGTTTCACCGCATCCGGAACATGCACCGCTAAACTCAAACAACGGACGGAGGAATTGCGAACCCTTTACCGAATCCGTCTTCACAGTCCGACGATCCACTTCAGGAATATTGAGGAAGAAATCGAAGTTCGCGCGTTCTTGTTCGCGAATCGGCGGCTGCGGCTTCATGTTGATCGCCTTTACCTTTGCTTCTTTCTTACTCTTCGCCGGGCAGACTTCTACGCACAAACTACAACCCGTGCAATCTTCCGGCGCAACCTGAATGGTGTACTTCTTTCCTTTGTATTCCGGTCCACGATAATCCATCGACTTAAACCCTGCCGGAGCAGAAACAAGATTCTGCCGGATCGTACACCTTTGCGCGAATTGCAGCATGCGGGCACACCATCGCACATTTGTTACATTGAATACACACTTCGGTTTCCCACACAGGAATTTCCAGTGCGATGTTTCTCTTTTCCCATTGCGCCGTCGCTGTCGGGAACGTGCCGTCAATCGGGAATGCACTGACCGGCAACTGGTCGCCGAATCCCGCAATAATTTTTGCCGTCACGTCCTGCACAAATTTCGGCGCCTTTGCCGAAACAACCGGCGGCATTTCCATAGTGCTGGTCACCGTGGCAGGAATTTTCACTTCAAACAAATTGGCAAGCGTTTGATCGACCGCAGCGTAATTCTTTTGAACAACGCTCTCGCCTTTTTTGCTGTATGTTTTTTTAATGGAATACTTGATGGCTTCGATTGCTTTGTCGCGCGGCAGCACGCCGGAGATGGCAAAGAAGCACGTTTGCATAATCGTGTTGACGCGGCTGCCCATACCGGCGGCCTTCGCAACTTCATAAGCATCGATCACATATAACTTCAACTTCTTGTCAATGATCTGCTTTTGAATGTATCTCGGTAAACGATTCCAGACTTCTTCCTTGCCATAAATACTGTTCAGTAAGAATGTTCCGCCGGGAATAGCCGTTTGCAGCACATCAAATTTTTCAAGGAAGAACCATTGGTGGCATGCAATAAAGTTTGCGCGCTCAATCAAGTAAATAGAATGAATCGGGCGAGGGCCAAACCGCAAGTGCGATGTGGTGGTTGAACCGGATTTCTTAGAATCATACACAAAATATCCCTGTGCGTAATTTTCGGTATCCTCTCCGATAATTTTGATAGAGTTTTTATTTGCACCAACCGTACCGTCAGCGCCCAATCCGTAAAAAATAGCGCGGACAACGTCATCTTTTTCGATGGAGAATTCTTGATCGTAGGCCAAACTGGTATGTGTAACATCGTCGTTAATACCGACGGTGAAATGATTTTTCGGTGCCGGCTTCTTCAATTCATCGTACACTGCTTTAATCATCGCGGGCGTAAATTCTTTGGAAGACAAACCGTAGCGTCCGCCAATAACACGCGGAAGCGATTTGAACGGCAATGTTCCGGACGTGGCGGCTTCATTCAACGCGGCGATCACATCGAGATACAACGGCTCGCCGGTTGCGCCGGTTTCTTTTGTACGATCCAGCACTGCGATTTGCTTTACCGTCGCAGGCAAGGCATCAACAAAGTGTTTGATAGAGAACGGACGATAGAGGCGAACTTTTAAGACACCAACTTTTTCGCCTTTCGCAGTGAGATAGTCAACTGTCTCGTGCGTCGTTTCAGCACCTGATCCCATCATCACGATCACACGTTCTGCATCCGGTGCACCGACATACTGGAACAATTTATATTCGTGTCCAGTAACTTTGGCGAATTTATCCATCTGTTGTTGAACGATGCCGGGAACAGCATCATAATATTTGTTTGCTGCTTCGCGTGACTGGAAAAACACATCCGGATTTTGTGCGGTGCCGCGCATCGAAGGATGTTCCGGCGATAAAGCACGTTGACGATGGTTGCGAACCATGTCATCGCTAATCATAGCGCGAAAATCGTCATCGCTCAATTGATCGATCTTCATCACTTCGTGTGAGGTGCGAAAGCCGTCAAAGAAATGGACGAACGGCACGCGTGATTCGAATGTCGATGCGTAAGAAATCAACGCAAGGTCCATCGTTTCTTGAACGGAATTTGCAGACAACATTGCCCAGCCGCATTGACGCACTGCCATCACATCGCCGTGGTCGCCAAAGATGGAAAGCGCATGTGTTGCAAGTGTTCGTGCTGCAATATGAAATACCGTCGAGGTCAACTCGCCGGCAATTTTATACATATTCGGGATCATCAGCAGCAAACCCTGCGATGCTGTGAACGTGCAGGAAAGTGCGCCGGCTTGCAATGCACCGTGCACGGCACCGACGGCGCCGCCTTCACTCTGCATTTCAACAACTTTGGGAACGGTGCCCCATAAATTTTTTCGTCCTTGTGCTGACCACTCGTCCGACCACTCGCCCATATTGGATGATGGAGTGATAGGATAAATGGCAATGACTTCATTCAGTTTGTGTGCAACGTAGGCAGCGGCCTCATTGCCGTCAATCGTTACTGTTCGTTTTTTCTCTGACATTGTGTTATCTCTTTATAGTAAGTAGGTGATAGATCGTTTCTCAAAACATAATTTTTACTGCCGTCATAACTGCAAGAATCGTTCCATATCCACTAGCACAGAAACAATCGAAATTGAACATTATGGCGGCTACATTTTTTACATTGTTGCAGAATTGAGATTTTTGTTGGTTCAATTTGCAGATTTAAATGTAATAAAAAAATTCCCTGCCTCAAAGAGCTTGAAAAAATTGTTTGTCACCAAAACAGTACGATTTTATCAAATGTTGCTGCTCGAGGGCATGTAACGTTTCCAATATGCTCTCTTTTCGCAACGACAACGAAGACATCATTTCCCCAACCGTCATTGCGCGACGCTGGAGGAGAGAAAGAATTGCTTGCGAATCAACTATGCGTTCTTCGGTTTTATGTTTTTCTTTGAAAACACCGACAATTTCACATCGTTCACCAAAAGTTTGCTGAATCTCTTTCATCCGTTGTTCACTTACCGGCAAGGCAAAAGCCTCAGCCGGCGGGCGCACAACAGTATTGATATGCACTTTATCCGGTTGAATGTGTTGAATGACTTCTTTCATCCGTTGCACTTCATCGTCGTGGTCGTTCATTCCGCGGACAAATAAAATTTCTAACCAATATTGTCCATGAAACTCACGTCGAAATATTTTCAATCCTTCCACAATTTCGGCAATTTGTAAACGCGGATGCGGACGATCCACAGCTTCGAACACTTCTTGCGTCACCGCATCAAGCGATGGTGAGACAATATCTGCTTCCAACAAATTGCGCCGCACATCCGGCAAGAATAATAATGTGCCGTTCGTCAAGACCGCAACTGGCACCGATGTGATTTGTTTGATGCCATGAATAATTTCTCCGATTTTCGAGTTAAGCGTCGGTTCGCCGGAACCGGAAATGGTGATATGATCGAGATTGGGATATTGCGACAACGCTTCTTTGACTTCCGCAAGAATATCGTTTGCCAGAACATATTCTTTCCGCGCAAGTCCGCGCTTATCTGTCAAACCGACTTCACAATACACACAATCCAGCGTGCATAATTTCCTCGGAATAATATCGACACCAAGCGACAAACCAAGCCGCCGCGACGGAACAGGCCCGAAAATATATTTCCATGAATTCATTTTTTATACATTTCTTTTAACACGACCAAAAAACAATTTCTGCGCTATTTTGGTTTCTGAATATTTTCCACATCATGAATTTGCAGCGAGAGCGCATCAATCGAAACCTGAACCTCCCGCAGCGACAATGCTAAAGAAATCAAAAGCAGCAAAAGACTTCCACCGAATACCCACTTCGCCGCGACGGTAAATCCTGTAAACAACAATACCATGCATAACACGCAACCGAAAAAACTTGCCACGCCATACACCTGCATATTGCGAATAATACCGATGCGGTATTTTAAACTTTGCAATTGCCCTTTAATGCGATTATCTGGTTCTTGTTTATACCGGCCGTACAATTCACGAATCAACGCGGCAAGCGCTAAAAAACGGCTGGTGTACGCCAGCAATAGCAGTGAAATAGCGGGAAATAATAAAGCGGGTGTGGTGAGGGTTAGTTCCATGTCGTTATGTGATTACATAAATAAAACCGATTCTACACAGATTTGTACTCTCACACTCGCAATGTTCTTTCGTGGGTCTATGCAATCCTATGCACTATTCTCTTGTTAAAATAATAGCAAGAAAAGACGATGGAAGCAAAACGCCGATGGAGCAATGATTATTTCAGATCGAGCACCGTTCGGATTTTTTGCAGCATGATCGGTATCTGGAATGGCTTGGGAATAAATTCTTTTATGCCGGCATTGAATAATTCTGTTTTCATTTCCGGCTCAAGGAATCCGCTGGTCACGATAATTTTGGCATGGGCATGGATTAAATGCAGTTCTGCGACTAATTCTGCTCCCGACATTTCCGGCAAACCAATATCGGTGAGCACTAAAGCAATTTCTGCGGCATGTTCTTGATACAGGCGCAGCGCTTCTTTGCCATTCATAGCGGTGAGCACCTTATATCCGCCGAGTTCCATCGCCATTTTTCCAAGTTGCAACAAGGCAGATTCGTCTTCGACGAACAAAATAGTTTCCGTTCCCCCGGGCATGTTTTGTTCCGGATTTTCTAATAAACTTTGTTCTTCATTAAATTCTTGTGAAACAGGAAAATAAAGTTTAAAGGTTGTTCCTTTTCCCAATTCACTTTCCACCTGAATAAATCCGTTATGTGCTTGCACGACACCGTACACCACGGCAAGTCCAAGGCCGGTGCCCTTTCCTTTTTCTTTCGTTGTAAAGAATGGTTCAAAAATTCTTGCTCGCGTTGCCTCATCCATGCCGCATCCCGTATCGCTTACGGCAACACGAATAAAGGATTTATTTTTGGTTTCGTACGAATGATGGAGAATTTCTTCGCCAGAAACAAGACGTGTCGTTACCGTCAAATCACCTTTACCCTGCATGGCATCACGCGCATTGACACATAAATTGAGCAACGCTTGATTAAACTGTGTGTTATCCATACGAATGACCGGCAATTGCTTTTGCAGATCAAACGCCATACGAATAGTTTTCGGGAACGTTTCCCCGATCATCTTCGACAAATCGCCGAGAACAGAATTTACATACAATGGCTGCAAATCAATTTCTGATTTTCGTGCAAACGTTAAAATCTGTTGAACTAATCCAGCGCCGCGTTCGACCGATTTTTTAATAACTTCAATACATGCAATAAATTTTTGCGGATCGTCTTTTTGTTTTTGTAATAGATGAGTGTATCCGAGAATAATACTCAGAATATTATTAAAGTCGTGCGCAACGCCTCCCGCCAGCGTACCAAGACTTTCCATCTTTTGCGCTTGTTGTAACTCTCGGTTGAGCCGTTTCTTTTCTGTTATGTCTTCCTTCACCGCGAGAAAATGTGTAATATTTCCCGTGCTGTCTTTGATGGAAGAAATGGTCGCTGATTCCCAAAACATTTCACCGTTTTTCTTCTTATTGTAAAACTCGCCCCTCCATTCGTTGCCGGCAACAATGGTTTCCCACAGATGCCGATACTCTTCGTGAGAAGTGTATTTGGATTTTAAAATTCTGGGATTTTTTCCATGAACCTCTTCCCTTGTATATCCCGTGACCTCTTCGAATTTTGGATTGACATATTCGATATTGCCCTTTGAATTTGTAATGACAATCGAAACCGGGCTTTGTTCGATGGCACGGCTGATTTTACGCAACTCCTCGTTTATCACTTCGCGTTCGGCTAATTGCTGTTTGAGGTTTTCGAACAACTGAGCGTTACGAATTGCCATTGAAGCATGGTTGGCGAGCGTTACCAACAACTGCTCATCCAATTCCGTGAAGCCGTCAATTTTATCATCTTCTGCATTGATCACGCCGATAATTTTGTTGTTGACCAACAGCGGCACACACAATTCCGCTTTAACGGCTGGATCTTCTTCTCGGTATCGCGCATCAAGGGAAACATTGCCAACACGCACGGGTTGTTTATAGCGAACAGTCCATCCGATAATTCCCGTGCCGGATGATTGTGTTTGATGTAAATAATTTTGACTTTCTTTTGCTAATGTTTCTTCATTACTTCCAAGACGAGTGTGGGCAAACAATTCCAATTGGTGTTCATCTTCTCCGATCAACCAAATGGAAGCACGTTTCCATCCGAGTTCATGTTCTAACACGTCGATGACTCGCTGTGCCGCATTTTGAACAGTGATCTTGGTGCTAAACGCCCTGCTTGCTTCATGCAAAACTGTCAATTCTCGAAGTCGTTGTTGGATTTTCTCTTCCGCCAACTTCCGGTCGGTAATATCTTCTACCGTTCCTTCGTAATATTGAATATTGCCACATTCATCGCGAACCACAGAACCATTTTCCCGCACGGACATCGTTGTTCCATCGGCACGCCGCCATAGAGATTCCATGCCCCAAATTCTCTTCTGTATATTTAAGGTGTCTTCAAATTTACTTTGCGGATATTGTATTCTGAATCCATCACTTTCCTTGTTGTGCTTAGTCAGTTCTTCCAGCGAACTAAATCGTAACATTGCAAGCAGTGCAGGATTGGCTAATAAAATCTCACCATCTGATGTGATGCGATACATACCGATCGGCGAGCGTTCAAACAAATCACGATATCGTTCTTCGCTTTCGCGCAATGCTTCTTCAGCACGTTTGCGCAATGCGGAGGCATATTTACGCTCGGTAATATCTCGACTTACGTCAATTACCCCCAAAACGGTTCCCCCGGAGTCTTTGAGAGGAAATCTGCTTGTCAAATGCCAGCGCTTTTCTCCCGTGTTGTGCTGCACAGCCAGCTCTTCTTTTTCTAACAATGCCTTTCCTGTTTGTATCACCTGCATTTCGTCGGCAAAGTATTGTTGAGCCAAGTCCGGTGCATGGAAATCAAAATCGCTTTTTCCTACAAGATCTTCTTGGTGGCTCTTCCCGATGAATTGGATATGCGCACGATTGTTTAGTACATATTTTCCATCAGTATCTTTAAAATTAATAAGATCCGGTAAATTATCGATCAAGGTGCGGAGAAGATTGCGTTCATTCTCCAGCACGATGCTTGCCTGCTGATGTCCCGTCAAATCACTAAATGTTGCTATAACACCGTCGGAATATTTTTTGCTGGCGATACCGACAAGCCGCATGCGACCATCTTTACAACGGAGTTCAAGTTTTTCAACTATATTTTCTTGATGCGACGTGACAGTACTCTTGCTTAATGCTGTATAATGGTTAAAACAAACTTTTCGTTTTTGGGTATCCGGCACTGATTTTTCAAACCACTGTTGAATTGTTGGAATATCCTCGATAGTATATCCAAACAATTCAACAAAAGTTTGATTCACATATTTAATGTTGCCATGTTTATCAGTCCAAGAAATTCCTGCCGGAGAAGCATTTAAAATGTACTGAAGCATTTCATGATTTTGATGAAGTGACGGTTCTGCTTCCAATTTTTTCGGAAGAACATTCATTATTACCAACGATGCTTTTGTACCGTTCCATTCAACATCGACAACGCGCATTGTGCCAGATCGCTGTTGCTGCCCGGATGGCGGGAGCGGAATTGTCGTTACTTCATCGGCAACGATGGGGATGGTAAAAGGAGTTCCGAGAAGATCAGAAATTTTTAGTTGGAATATCTTTGCGGCAGTTCGGTTGGCATAGCACACCGTATTTTTGCCATCAACAATAAAGACGGCGTCTGCGCTATTGTCAAACAATGGTGAGACAACAGTCTTTTCCTTCGCGTTTTGTTTTGTTCGGGAAGAAGTTGATTTCATGAAGACCTCAATAACAATATTTTCCCCAAAGCATCGCTAAGATTATGAAAGAACAAACGTCGGTTGATTTTTTTTGATATGTTTGAATAAAAGATTTGCAATGAATATACAGCGCAACGCTATTAGTTGCCCACAGGTGAAAATACATGCACAAACGTAAGATAAGTAGTGTAATGCCATGGATAATCTAAAAAATTGTAATCACAACGGACATATTACAGTTGCCTCCCCCTATGCCATGTAATACTGAAGAGTAAATACTTGGTATGGCAATCTATTTCTTTTCTCGTTGAGTTGCAATAAAAAAATCTGTCTTATTAAAGATAGGAATACATCTTTTGTGCGATTGCAAAACTATTTTTTGAGCGACGAAAAATATTTGTGGTGAGTCAAAAGAAATTTTGTAATTAAAATATGAAATGCTGCTACCCATGTTGAAACTGCACTGCTGCATGCTGTCCGCTCATGACGGCACCTTCAATGGTCGCAGGATATCCGGTTGCCGTCCAATCGCCGGCAAGATAGAAATTGGAAAACGCAGTTTGCGTTTGCGGACGAAATGATTCAAGCCCGGGCGCCGGTATAAATGTGGCGCGCTTTTCTTTGATCACAAGCGAATGAACGACGGTTGCGGCAGATGCCCGCGGTAAAACTTGGCATACATCTTCCCAGGCAACGCGCACCAATTCTTCTTTGCTTTGTTCGGTAAACTCTCGCGCTCCGCTGATGACTAACGATAATTGCTGCTTGCTTCCAAGAATATTTTTTTTCTGTTCTGATTGAATAACAAGAACTGTTCTATTAAAGATCCATTGCACACGTGTATCGATAGATGCAACAAACGGTTCTGCCATCACTTCACGATCGAGCCAAATATGAATTGCAATGATCGGCGATGGTCGAAAGCGATTCCAGTCAAACGGTTGTTCTGTTTTCAAGATGGAAGACGCATCAATATTACTCGTCTCTAAAAGTTGTTTCAAACTGAACCACGGAAGAGCACTGATGAAAACGATTGCTTGATGTTTTATGCCGTCCTTTGTTTGAACATAATCTATCCGGTTCGATGTGTGATGAAGTTGCGTTACTTCCGCACCCGTTTGCACATTGCCGCCATATTGCCGAATAAAGTTAACAGCCGGTTTGATAAGCGCTGCATGTAAATCTGTGCGGGGAAGAAGCAAGCTTGTGTTTTCTCGCTTTCCAAGAAACGAAGCGCGCAATACACGGCACAGCATCAACGCAGAAACATGCTGTGGGGCATTGTTCAGCGCGCCGACGGTGATTACATCCCACAAATATTTTCTACTCAGCGCCGATTGATGATGTTGCTGTAACCATACATCTGCGGTCAATGTATCAAGATGTTTTTCTCTTGTGTTCGTAGAGAAAACAAGATCAAATGTCACATTCAACATTTTCAATCGTTCCCCCAAAGGAATAGCAGAAAAACGCATTAAGCCCAATAATAGATGCAAGGGCGCAGGAAATTGTGGGCAAGCCAAAATCTTTTTCCCATGTTCCGGATGAAGAAATGGAATCTGCAATGATGGCTGTAATTCAAACAACGATTCTGCACCGATAAGACCAAGATAACGCCGCGTTGCTGAGTAACATCCCATCAGCAAATGCTGACCGTTATCGACAATGTCATGAGAAGCAGCGTCAACAAATGAATGCGTGCGCCCACCACAGTATCCGTGCTGTTCCAACACGAGCGGTTTCAAACCGGCAGCAGCAAGTTCCACTGCCGCACTCAAGCCGCTTAATCCGCCGCCAAGAATAATGACATCGGGCATGTATTCGCTCCTTTCTGCATAAGAATAGGAAAATATTGCAGAAAAATCCTTTTTTTGTAAAACAAACAGTTCAATGTTCTTGACTTTCAAGATAAAATTGATACTTTAAGTTAAATTCTTTTTGTCTCTCTAATACGTGCGGCTTATTACAAGTGGAAAAACTTTTACAACAGCTCGCCGGAGCATTACAAGAAGAGCTTGAGCAACTCAAATTATTACGGAGCGAAATAACACTCTTCAGCGGTGAACGCATTGCTACGTTCGCAGGTTACACGTATTACCGTTTTGAACTTCCCGAAGATATTTTTATTCGCACGATTGAGCACGTGACGCTTACTATCGGGAAAAAACCGGAAGTTACACTCCCCGGGAATGTCATCACAGTCGAAAATCAATTTCTCACCGTTGCGTTATCAAAAGATTTCGGTGCTTCGTTACCGGAGGCAATCTGTCGTTGGAATATGGATCACGAGTTGTTGCCCATATTAGAATTGTTGCGCCAGACGCGGGAACAAACCGTTGTATCGCAAGTGCTCTTTGCTCCATCCGACCATCGCAACATTCATCGTGTGCCGATTGGCGCAAAAGGATTCGATACTACTCCGCCGGATCAATTAGAAGCTGTTAAGAAGATTTTTAAAAATCATGTAACGATGTTGTGGGGACCCATCCGTTCCGGAAAATCTCATGTGCTTTGTCTTGCCGCGGCAAATTACATCAACGCCGGACGCCGCGTGCTGTTCGTTGCACCGTCGAACGATCATGTGGATTATGTGTTACTCAAAACGGCAAACTTTTGCGAGCGATTCGGGTTGGATATGCACAAATCGATTGCGCGGTTCGATCTTCCATCTGTTGGCAATCTTCAACAGATCGATCCGTATTCGTTAGAACGAACGATCGAATCACTTAAAGCGAAGAAGCGTGAAGTATTTCAAGAACGCGTCGGATTGCTGGATTTGTATTGGCATGTAACGATTGCCCAAATATTGAATGAAGAATTTTACGAAAAAATTCAGGAGAAACGCGATCATCTTGCAGATTTACGGAAACAAATTGAAAATACCTCAAATGAAACTTCATCGATTACTCATGCTGCTGCTGAATTAGAATCAAGTTCCTTAATGGAACGATTGAAAATGGGAAAATCGAAAGAAGATGCGATTGAATTGCGTCATCAACTTTCAACAAAGCAAGTGCTCTATAAACGGCTGCTGTCGATTCAGCAAGGCATCAGCAACGACATTACCAACCTTGAGTTAGATGCACCGGTAAAAGCTAGGAAGATGATGGAATTCAAAGAAGCCATGAGGCGTATTGATGACTTAGGTGGGTTAGACGCTGTGACAAAATCTGTAGAGGAGTTCACAGCTGTTGATGAACACACGTTGTTTCGATCAAAACTGTTTGTAGCAACCAGCGTAGCAACCGCCTGTACCGATCCGGCAATACGCAACCAGCAATTCGATATGGTCATTGTCGATGAAGCTCAGCGTATCAACCTGCCGACGCTTGCGGCGCTTTCGATGTTTGCCAAAGATAAATTTGTCGTGGCGGGAGATCCGTTTGAAGTTGAACCGGATTCTGAAACCAGCGATGAACAAGCGCAATTATGGCTTCAGCGCGATATTTTTACTTTTGTCGCGAAGACGAACGAACTTACACGGTTGTTTGACTGGTCGCAAAATTATCCGCAATGGTCGATTCACATGCGGTCGCAGTTTGCAACGGCTAAAAAATTGTCGGCGTTTATGTCTTCTATTTTATTCGATAACAAAATCAATATTTCTGTACCGCAAGGAACTCAAAGCGCTATTTATTTTATTGATACCAGCGATCTCTATTCACACTGCAAACAATATGCAGGCAAGAAGAAACTCCTTCCCTACAATGAACTCCACGCGCGGAAATCAGTCGAGTGTGTGAAACATGCACTCTTGCAACAGCAACGCTCCGCTGCCGATGTCGGGATCATTGTCCCATTTGCAAGTCAATCGGTTTTCACGAAATCACAACTGCGCTTGCATGGAATCAATAATGTAGAAGTCGGCACGCCGCAAAGTTTCTGCAACCGGCGCAAAGAGGCGATCATCTTCGATACAACCATGGCGGGCGTGGATTATACCGTCCGGCAAATCGATGATAAAAAAATTGGCGAGCACCGTATCGCCCGATTGTTCAACACCGTTCTTTCGTGTGCGGGAAAAGATTTATACGTGATTGCGGATATGGCGCATCTCAAAGCACTCTACAATGACCGGCTGTTCACGCGGCTGCTGTTGTTGCTGCAAGCAGAAGCCGACATTCAACAACCGGTTTTTCAAGAAGCGATAAAGCGTTTCGACGATCTCGATGTACAAACGAAAGCTGCATTGTTATCCGGCAATGCAAAGCCCTCTCTAAAAATAAATCATCGTACGACAAACAACATTGGTGATGCGGAATTAGAGATTAAATTGCGAATGATGGCGAAGCAGCAAACGGCACAACCTATAACCTCCAATAAAAATATTGAGCGCGAAATTTCTGCCGCAGTACAGCGAGCACTCGGATGGCGCACCGATGTGAATCTTGTTTCAGAGTTTATCGGCGGAGATATTTTATTCCGTCATACGCTTGCCACGGAAGATGCGCTGCGTCGTTTGCCGACCGAGGGATGCGAAGGCGAAAAAGATTTTCATACGCTGATGGAGCGCTGGAATTTGTTGATTTACGAAACATCTGGCGGCGATAAAACCGATCTTTCTTATTTTGCTCATAAAGGGCCGGAGACACGTGTACGTCAGGATGTTAAAAATCTGAAAACGTATTACTCCTCCGAAGTTGAAGCGGCGATAGAAGACGGCAAACATAAAATTGCCGTTGAAATTGCCCGTGTGTTTCATGATCTTCTTGGGAAAAGCCAGCCCGGCACTCCCGCAGAATGGACAACAGCGTATTTAAATTTTCTCGGCCGTGTAGAAGCGTATTTTAATTGGATTTCAGAACAAGTGCGACGATGAACATTCGATACAAGACAATGCATGTTTCAGTTTTGATAGTAAATCTAAAATAAATACCATTTGACTCTTTCGATATTTCCTGCTAACGTCTTCAGGTATTGAGAGAATGTTTTTTAAGACTTGCAACAGATTCGGTGAAAGGATTCGCAATGAAAAAACAATTTGTGCTGCTTGTCATCGTTGCATCGTTAGTGTTTGCCCAGCAATCTGAAAATGAACGGTTCATCCGCGTTATTAACCGCATGATCGACGCATTGAATAAGCAACAGTATGCCGTCATCGTGAATGATTTCAACAAAGACATGCAGGCAGCGCTACCCCTTGATAAAACAACGATTTTTTTTCAAAACCTTCAAGGCCAATACGGCAAAGTGCTTCGTGCCGACGCACCGCAACGGGTTACCGCAACTGAGATGACGGTGATATTATATTTTGAACGCGGAATGCAAAACCTTGATCTCTATCTTGATAATCAGGATAAGATTGCCGGGTTTGTGGTTACGACCTACACGCCGCCGGAAAAACCGCAACCGCAAGTCGCGACACCTGAAACAAATACTGCACCCACCCCCATCCCGTCAGTGCCCGATAAACAATTAACGGAATTATTATTTCCTTTTAATGGAACATGGATTGTGACCGGGGGCGGTGAAGAAAAAGAAGGCGCAGCACGAAATGGTATTTTGGCGCAGCGATATGCATACGAATTTTCTGCATTGTTAGAAACCGGCAGCCGGTACAAAAACAAGGGCGATGCAAAAGAGGACTACGCTTCGTTCGGTAAAGATGTTCTTGCCCCCGCTGATGGAATTGTTGTGGATGCAATTGACGGCATTCCAGATAACGAACCGGGGAAGCGGAATCCGTATGCGCTGATTGGCAATGCTATTTTTCTTCAACATTCCAGCGGAGAAGTTTCCGTGCTTGCGTATCTAAGACAAGGAAGCGTAAAAGTAAAAATTGGTGATAAAGTTACGCGAGGGCAAGTGATTGCTCAATGCGGCAGTTCCGGTGCAGCGACCGAACCATCGCTGCACTTTCACTTACAGAGTACGCCGTCATTGCTCACGGCAAAACAAGTAAAATTTTATTTCGAGCGGGCAACTCTTTTAGTCGATACCAAGAGAACCATGAAAACTCTTTATTTGCCAGCGATGGGCGATGCCATTATTGCCGAATAAAGCTAACGTTGAAAAAATATACTATAGTAAAATAAGCTATGGTTTGCGTCGGTACCGGATATGATGATGTGGTTGTGATACCGACGGAAGTTCATCTTTCTTTAATACGCTGATTGATCCATCGACCTCAAGCACGGCAAGCCCGACATCTTCAATCAACGCTATGCCATGTTCTCGCAACGCCTGTTGAAGTTCATTGACAACAATGCGCTCCTTCTCCAAATTTTTTTGAATGATAACACCCGATTTGATAAGAATTGTCGGGGATCCCTCGACAACCTTGCGCATCTTTTTAGAACGAGCGGTGAAGCGGGAAATAAGTGTGTTCATCATTAACAATGTCAGCACAGAAGCCAATCCTCCCGTCACCGAAGTATCCGGTCCGGTCATGGCGTTTTGTACAGCATTGGCGATTAAAAGTAATAACACTAAATCAAACGGCGTCATTTGTCCGACTTCGCGTTTGCCTGTGAGACGAAGGCCGATGAGTACGACGATATAAATGATAAACGTTCGGCAAGCGATTTCGAGAAGAGATGAACTAAATTGTATCATAAGATTCAACGATAAAACGCTGCTTGCGCTGTCACGATCGTTCCTAAATCTGTTTCGACACAATGCGTGTTAAGCATCTTCACCTGCGGATGATTCGAATGCCATAACCGCACTTCTGCAGGTTGATCAGCAAGAGTTTCTTCTTGGAATCCTGCCGCCTTACACACCGATTCTTCTTGTGGCAAATTCCCGCCAAGAATCATGAATTGTTTTTGGTCGTTGCCGTTCAGCGATGAAAGTAATGCTATGCATTTTTTTCGATCTTCCAAGGTCGCTTTATTCGGAAGCGTGGCGCTTATCATCATTACGGAGCGTGCTCCAGCATCGATTATAGCCCACACGGCAGATTCAAACATTACGGATTTAATTCCGTCGAACGATTGTGTATGATGGGAAAGAAGCGGATAGAAACTGAACACAGCATTGCCGGTTTGTTTGCCATTTACATTCGTCATTTCACCGAATACATTACTCCAATCGGTTTGCTTAGAAAGTTCTGTCACAAAATCTATACGCGTTGTAAGTCCGGGATAACGTATAATGTGCTGCACTGCCAAAACTTCTATTTGTTCCTTCTTTAAAGTTTTTGCCAAACGAACAATATCTTTGCGTTCAATCCGTTTATTCACCGATGCCAGATTCAACGTTGCAACTTGAAGCGACATTTCCGGCTTGAGCGGCACTGCTGATTGAATTTCAGATTTTGGCGGCGTTGTTGAGGGACAGCCGTAAAACAACATGAGAAGCGCACAAGAAAAAAGCAATAGAAGCGATGTTGATTTCATGAAATTACTTTCTCGGATGAATACAAGCGTTTAAAAAATGCAATCTCCTTACCAATATAATATTTTTCTTCTTTTTAAACCCGAAACTTTTTCGATGCATTAGAGAAAAACCAATCACCGCCCGTCTCTTGTCATACCGATAGTTATTTCAGATGGTCCGCAATTGCTTGTGTAATGAGCGCAACATCCACTGGTTTATAAAATACTTCGGCGGCAATGCAAGGTAAGCGTGAAGAATGATGACTGGAGTGTTGTTTGCTGATGTGTTCAGGAAAATTACAGGGTCAAGAAAAATTTGATTGTTCAATGGCGTTTTGAAAATTGGTAAGGGTATGCTCTCGGATAATCTGAAATCGGTCTTCCAGATTGAGTAATAAGAATCGCGTAAGATCTGGATCGGGACTAAAAACGAGCACACGTCAACGTTGCCCAGCAGAAATCTCCGCTGTTGCTTCTTGTACACATGGAACTGTTACGGTCTGTGATGGCATACGTTCGTCTTCGTCTGCCATGCACGCACGTCAGGCGAGAAAGTCCGCGCCTTCAAATTCGGTTTCAGGAATTTCAGGAGGAAATTCGCCGAAATTTTTTTCGCTACTCTCATTTTCAAAATGCAACAAGTGATTTTTATTGCGTATGAGTTGACGAAGAACCAGCCATCCTCCGGCGGCAACTGCTGCCGCTCCGATAATCCACCATTGTATCTTCATAAAGTTCCCCACGACAAGCATGGGCAGTTATGCTGCATCGCGGTTTTCATCACCAGCCGGTGTTTCCATCAGTTTGCGGTATAGGGATGAAATGCTAATGCCAAACAACTGTGCGACCTTTTGTTTGTCGTTTGCATTAAGTTTTAATGCTTCAATAATTAAATTGCGTTCAAACTTCATGAACAGCGTCTTTAAGGTTACGTGCGCCGGTTAATGTTGCTTGAATTGTCTTGTCATCTACGAATTGTGCCATAATGTCCTCAAAAAGTTTAAATGTTACTCTCATTTTTAAGCAAAGATTATGCCAGCATAGTAACAATAAAAATAGTTCATTCTGTTTTTATTACGGCAAGATAAACCAGCAAAACAGCGTTGTATTTTCATATTTAAGAAAGTGTTTCTTTTTGCTTCTTATAAATTAGAAGCAGTGAACAACTCTCTGGTGTGCAGCATTCAACCGCTGGAGGAATTTCTACATTCTATTATGACGGAATATTCAGCTCTTCGATTTTTCGATAGAGCGATGAAAGACTGACACCGAGTATTTTTGCAGCTGCTTCTTTGTTTTGATTGTACGCTGTCAATGTTTGCTGTATAAATTGTCGTTCAAAATTATGGACTGAATCCTTGAGTGTTCCTATGCCGACAAATGCCTGTGCCGCGGCATCTGCAGGACGCATATAGTCCGGAAGATGATCGATGGTGATAAAATCTCCATCACAAAAAATGACGGATCGCTCAACGATGTTTTCCAATTCACGCACTTCGCCCTTCCACGAATATTGTAACAACGACCGTATCGCTTCGTTGGTAAATCCTTGAATGGGTTTGCCCATTTGTTTTTTGTAGATGTCTAAAAAATGCTGTGCTAAAATTGGAATATCGTCCTGCCGTTCTTTGAGCGATGGTAAATCGATTTCCACGACATTTAATCGATAGTAAAGATCGTCACGGAATTTCCCGTTTTCTATTTCTTTGCGGAGATCACGATTCGTAGCGGCAATAATACGGACATCAATGTTGATAGGATCCGTCATACCAACAGGAGTTATTTCTCGTTGCTCTAACGCACGCAACAATTTTACTTGCAATCCAAGAGGAATCTCGCTGACTTCATCCAAGAATATCGTTCCACCGTCGGCAACTTTCAGCAATCCATCTTTATCCATCGTTGCGCCGGTGAATGAACCCTTTTTATGTCCGAATAATTCGCTTTCAAACAATGTCTCGACGATAGCGCCGCAGTTGATAGGAACGAATCGGTTCTCACGCCGCTGGCTATTATAGTGAATGGCGCGGGCAACCAATTCTTTGCCTGTGCCGCTTTTTCCTGTAATCAACACCGTGCCGTCGCTGCGCGCAACACGTGTGATGATTTCGAATATATGTTTCATCGGCAGACTTTTTCCGATGATCTGTTCAAAATCATAATTGCGTTGCAACTCTTGCCGCAGCGATGCATTTTCAAGAACAAGCGCTCGATATTCAAGAAGTTTTTTCACGCGATACAACAGATCATCGAAATTTATCGGTTTGAGCAAATAATCTGCCGCACCTTCCCGCAGCGCCTGAATTGCGGTTTCCACCGATGCAAATGCTGTAATGATCACCACCAATGCTTCCGGCGTACAAGTACGAATTTGTTTCAACAATTCCACGCCCTTCATCTCCGGCATTTCAATATCTGTGATGATCAGTGTGTACGGATCGGCTTCGTGTTTGGCAAGCGCTTCTTTTCCGTTTGCTGCTTCATCAACGGAAAATCCTTCTTGCTTCAAAATGAAGGAAAGCGATTCTCGAATAATTTGTTCGTCATCGACCACTAAAATTTTTTGATTCATGCTGTGCCTCAACTCGGAAACATAATGGTGAACGTACTGCCGTGCGCGGGCGAGCTTTCTACAAAAATATTGCCGCCAAAACTTTTCATAATTTCATAACTAACCCACAAACCCAATCCCGTTCCTTGTCCTGTTGGTTTGGTCGTATAGAACGGTTCAAAGATTTTGTCCACGTCCGTCGGTTGAATACCTTTTCCGGTATCGTGCACAGTCACTTCAATGCCTTTAGCGATTTTGTGAGAATGCGTTGTGATGATGCCGGTCTTTCCCTCCAGCGCATCGACAGCATTCATAAAAATATTAATAAAGACCTGCACAACTTGATCGGGCACAACGGAAATAGCAGGCAATGAATCTACGAGTTGAAGATCGAAATTGATATTTTTTACTTTTTTCCCGTACTGAACGATGTTCAATGCTTCGCGAATTACTTGATTGAGATCGGTTGGTTTGACGACATGTGTTGTGGGACGAGCGAAATCGACCAGCTCGCGAATAATCCGTGCGATGCGATTTACTTGGCTGTTGATCAATTCTAATTTTTCTTTTGCAAATTCTTCTTTGCTGGTGCGTTGAATCACTTGCACCAGCGATGAAATTGCTGTGAGCGGATTCCCGACTTCATGTGCAATGCCTGCAGCCAGCGTTCCGATACTTTCCATTCTCTGCGAACGAACAAGCTGCTGCTCCAACATAATTTGTTCGGTAATGTCGCGATGCGCGCCGAGATATCCGGCAATGATTCCTTGTTCGTTGACGATGGGAGAAATAACAACTTCGGCAAAAAAAGGATTGCCGTCTTTTCGTCGATTCTCCACTCTGCCCACCCACACTTTGCCGCTCAGAAGGTGGTTCCAAACCTCTCCCCAAAATTCTTTGCTATGCTTGCCACTATTTAAAATCTTTGGATTTTTGCCGATGAGCTCTGCACTGGAATAACCACTCGCTTTTTCAAATGCGGGATTGACATAGATCATGTTTCCTTCTGCATCGGTAATTTGAATGGGATTGATGGTGTTGCGAATGACATTGGAAAAGCGTAACAGATCGAGTTCGTTTTTTTTCTCACCGGTTACATCGCGTATAAACAGGACAAAAAATTCTTTCTGTTTGGAATGCACGACTCGCACGCTGATCGTTACATCGATGGGGGCATGATTTCGCCCACGGAATTTTGTTGTGATTTGTTTTTGATTGTGTAACGGCAAACAATGTTCAAATTCATTGCGAGCATCGTCAGTAATCAGTTCTTGAAGCGATAATTGATGTGAGGGAATAAAATTAATATTTATTTTTTTTTTAGCAGTTTGATTTACATCAAGAATTTTATATTCGTCGTTCAAGACAAGCATCATCTCTGGGAACAAATCGCTAAGCTGATGATCATCGATGAATATGGAATCTTTTGTTATCATACCTGCATGCAAAGTACAGTAAGGTTGCGTGATTGGCAAGCAGCGACATGGAAATGTCTTGCCTCTTTGCTTGTGTAACACGAGCGAACTTTTTGCTGTTCCCCGAAAGCATAAAAAAACCCGGCCAGCCATTGCTGACTGACCGAGTTTCACCAGATAGGAGGGTTTTTTTGGGGGGGGACTCTATAAAATCACCGACTCATCTGCGGAAGGCGCAAAATGAATAATTCGGTTTTCAATTTCTGTTTTTATTGTATTGTGCTGCATTTCTTGTTTCATACGTTCAAGATTTAGATGTAACTCGTCAAGATTTGGTTTAAGCTCATTAAACATAAATTTATTTGTTTCAACAGTTTCATAGCCAATCTTACTTTGATAAATTATGTTCCGCTGGATCCATTGCGCTGCTGAAATAATAGACGAAGAAATGCTTTGAAGGTTCCGGCTTAAGTACTATCCGGTAACCTTGTCAAAGTTCTCTGGGCTTACGCATAGGCAACTTTGACAAGGATTTTTCATATACAGCAAAAAAAATCCCGATTGCTTTTGCAAACAATCGGGATCAACACACTAACACAAAAAATCTTATTGGAAATCTTCACCGTACGTCCAAGTAGAAAGTGAACCATCAGCAGTAACGGTTACCGTTACAGTGCCGGCTGTATATTGGCTTGAAGTTCCCACAACAATTATGTTATCGGAGGTGACAGTACAAAAATATGTTGCATTGGCGTTCGATTTCATCACGGAGGGTATATCATAATTTTTTGTTGCACCTCTGCTTACATTATACACACCACCACCACCGCCTGAGGAAGTTGGGCGGAGTTTAAATTGATTTGCATTCGCTACGATGTCATTCACATCGTTGACGATAGCGTCTCTGTTAGATATTGTCTTTTGAGCTTGAATAACACTCAATGCAACGGCGATTGCGATTGCAACAAGAAGAAGCGTCAATAAAAGCAACAAAAGTTGTTGTGTACCCATGACGAATCCACAAAAAATTAATCAATATATTTCATTTCTCAAGAAAGGATTGCGCCAATAAAAAAATCCCGATTGCTTTTGCAAACAACCGGGACAAACAAACTACTAAAAAGCAGTTTACTGGAATTCACCATTGTATGTCCAACTACCTAAATTACCATCGGAGCTCAAAGTCGCCACAACTGATGCTGAATATTGACCCGATGTGCCAGTAAAGGTGACATTGGGATCGGCTACTGACCATGTATAAGTTGCATTTGCATTTGTTTGCAATTTGCCTGGAATGCTATAACCAGTATATTTACCATTGCCACCACCCATAGATGATGGACGAATTCTATATTGATATGCATTTGCTGCAAGATTATTTAAATCGTTGATGATTGCATCCTTGTTTGACTGGACGCTTTGAGCGCTGAACATGCTCAATCCTACGGCAATTGCGATACCGACGATGATAACGCCGAGGATAATTAACAGAAGTTGTTGTTGTCCCATGATGAATCCTCCAAATTATTTTTATGTTTTATTGAATATGTTTTTTACTCATTCTACGACTAACTGTTCAATCCTCGTGCCAGCATCTGTCGAAAATACGATGGCGAATATCACAAGAATAAAACAATTTTCAATGAACCAATAAGTTCCCACAGGAAAATAATTCCTCATCAAGTCATAACTTCCTTCAAACGGATAGTAAAAATAAATATGAACGCGAAGAAGATGAACTGCAAAGAAACCGAACCGTTCTCTGTTAACTATAAGTGATCTCAAAAATGGTCAGGGATAAAAACATTCGTGTCATGCCCGCGGATTTTAAGCGGGCATCCAGAATTCTGGACTCCCGATAGCTGGAAGCATAAGAATGTATCGCGCTTTGCGCGATTCTGCGCTAAGCCTCCGGCTGGGAGTAACAATTCGTTTTTGAGATAGCTTCTAAGAACAGACCTAAAATAATCTTCCATCGAATCGTTGGATAGCTCATTGCATTAAACAACTCCCCTTTGTATCTTTTAAGAAAGGGAACAATAACGATGGCAAAACGAAATAAAAAACATGTCCTCGTCGTAGATGATGAAGCAGCGTGGCTAAAAATCATTTCGCATTTTCTTAAAACAAAAGGATATGCAGTTCAAACTGCAGCGAGCGGTATTGAAGCAATTGCATCGCTTTCACATTTTAAACCGGATCTTATTTTAAGCGATGTTCGCATGCCGGATATGAATGGATTCGATTTGATTCATAACTTCAAACAAATTCCTTCAACATCGTTGACGCCGATCATTTTGTTTTCTGCGATCGATGATTTTGATGCGCGGCGAACGGCAAAACAATTGGGCGCAACAGATTATGTTGTTAAACCGTTTAGTGAAGAAGAAATGAACTCTGTCATGTCTCGATTCGTTCAATCGGAAAAATCCACTTCAACACCGTCAACCTCATTGTGAGCGTACTAAGGTTATGTCATTAAAAATTTTTCCCTTCCACAGCTTCCGAAAATTTCGTACCACCCTGGGAACCGTTGAACAAGCACAAATTGTCGTTTCTATAACCGTCATCGTATCGTTGGTTACCATTCTTGCCGTGCGTCGTACAAGCGCTCACTCAATTGACTTATTGTTGTTTGGCAGTGTTCTTACGGTCGGCATTTTTGGTTTTATGATCGTTTATTTTACGCTGCGCTACGGGCGATTATTGGAAGAACAAAAACAAGAATTGCTTGCGCTCAATACGTTTGCCGAATCCGTAAATAGAGCCATCGACATGCAATATCTGTTACAAACAGCACTCAATGAAGTAAAACGTTTGTTGGATATTGAATATGGTTGGATCTACCGAGTCGATGGAACACATTTTATTTTGAGCGCGACAAAAGGAACAGAAGAATTAGATTTATCAATTGTCAACACGACACTTGAACTTCACCACAAACAACTTGATTGGTGCCGATCTCCTCGCATTGCCAAGCGGCCCAAACATTCCAGTGTCCATGCCGTGTGGGAATATGCTCCTGTAGGATCATGGGCGTCGGTTCCCATTATGACCAAGGATCAACTTTCCGGTTTGATCGTTACGGCAAGTAAAAGTCCGTTAGCGTTTTCTCACAAACAAATTGATTTAATGGCAGCATTTGCCAACCAAATCGGCATTGCCATGGAAAATGCCATTTTGTTTGAACGTGTTCGTCGGTCGGAAGAACGGTATGTGGATCTCTTTGAAAATTCACCGGATATGTCGCACATCGTTGATCACGAAGGAATCATCGTTAGCTGCAACCAGACAGAAGCCAATCGCTTGGGATATCGGAAAGATGAAATCATCGGACATTCCGTATTGAAGTTGTACACGGTCGAATACCATCTTAAAATAAAACAGCTCATGCGAGAAATGTTTGAACAAAACTGGGAATTGAAAGGAATCGAAGAGCGCTTCCTTACTCACAGCGGCGAATTGGTTGATGTCAGTGTTAATGCTTCTATCATTCGGGATGAAACAGGTGCAATGTTCATTCGTGCTGTTGCACGGGATATTTCTGAAAAAAAGAAATTAGAAGATAAAATTATTCATGCCCAGCGCATCGACAGCATTGGAAATCTTGCTGGCGGTATTTCTCATGATTTCAACAATATTCTCACTTCCATTCTTGGTTCTACCGCCATCATGAAACGGAAAATGAAACGGGATGATCCTTGGTTTCGGTTTGTCGATATTATTGAAACAGCAGCGAAGCGTGGTGCAGCACTAACGCGACAGCTCTTAACATTTGCACGCAAAGGCACAACGCAGTTTCGTCCTGTTGTCGTGAATGATGTTATAGAAGAAACCCTCCGCCTGTTTGAACGCAGCACGGACAAAAGCATCAGCATCGAAAAAGAATTAACAAATGCCGTATGTCTGATTAACGGTGATGACGGTCAGTTACAGCAATCGTTACTCAATCTTCTTATCAACGCACGCGACGCGATGCCGGAGGGCGGTTCTATCAAAATCCAAAGTATGAAACAACAGTTTACAGATTCCGCAACATCGCCCGAAGCACATGTGGGTGATTATGTCGCTATTGTTATTACCGATACTGGAATCGGGATGGATCGCGAAACGTTGCAGCACATCTTCGAACCGTTTTATACAACGAAAGATCAAGGCAAAGGTACGGGGCTTGGATTATCGGTGGTCTATGGCGTTGTCAATGCACACAATGGATTTGTCACCGTTCACAGCGAACCGGGACAGGGCGCACAGTTTACATTGTATTTTCCTCTTCTTCCATCGACACAAATACCAAAGCACATGCCGCGTACGCCTCTTCTGCAACATGGCAGCGAACATATCCTTATTGTGGACGACGAAAAAGAAGTCGGTGTCGTTATCGAAGGCATGCTCAATGACTTAGGATATAAAGTTTCACTCGTTGATAGCGGACAAAAAGCAATTGCTCTCTACAAAAAAGGCCGTCGATTTGATGCCGTAATTTTGGATATGAATATGCCGAAGATGAGCGGCAAAGATACGTTTATTAAACTCAAAGAAATAGATGATAAAATTAAAGTCATCATCTCAACGGGATACAGCAATCGTGCAATTGATACGACGCAGCTACGCGACATGGTCTGCGGGTTTTTACAAAAACCCTATCAGTTGGAAGAGTTGTCGAATACTCTTCGGGTTGTGTTCGACAAAAAATAAATCCATCATGCTGAACATTACCTTGAAAGTGGTCAAAAATATTGCTACCATTTTTTAGAAAACAATAGTTGCACCGCATTTTACGACAGGGACTATGACGCTCGAACAATTCGGTAAAGAACTTCAAACTGCACGTCAGGAAAAAAATATTTCGCTGATGGATATCTCTATTGAAACACGCATCAGCGTGAAATTTCTTGAAGCGATTGAGCAGGGGCAATTTCATCTCCTTCCTCAAACATACATTCGAGCTTTTCTGAGAGAGTATGCCTCGTTCATCGGTATCGACAGCGATGAAATCATGAAACGGTATGTTCTTGCAACCGGTGAATCGGCACGCACGCAACCAGCGACAACACCCGATCAACATTCTGCGGCGAAAACAGTACCCGAATAATTCGTACGTTTTCACGCCGCAGCAGCGGCAAGCAGTTATTGCCGGACTTGCCGTTATTGCATTTGCGATCATCTTAGTGCTGGCACACTTCGGCAGAAAAAATGAACCCATAGCACGGGAAACGGAAGTACCGTTCGATAAAGTTGTCCGTGAAACAGAAGCTGCTTCAGTTCCTCAAACACCAGCGCCGGTCCAACAAGCAGCGACAGATTCTGTGCCGGCAGTTCCACAAAAAACGGATAGTCTCCGGTTAGAAATGGTAACCACAGATTCGGTGTGGATCAATATTTTGATAGATAATCATGTTACCGAAGATCATTTATACGGTCCCAACAAACGCCGCCGGTGGGCAGCGAAAGAACAATTCATCATAACGATGGGAAATGCCGGTGGTGCAACTTTCACCTTAAACGGAAATGACATCGGCGCACTCGGCAAACGCGGTGCAGTGGTTCGCCATACCGTTATAAATGAAGCGTTACTTCACCATTAAGATGTACCGGCAGATGTTGGTATGAATTCAACAATCCAACACGAAATAGAATCCCTGCGAAAAGAATTATCCGATCACGATTATCGGTATTACGTTCTTGCGCAACCTACCATTGCCGATGAAGCATACGATGCATTGATGCGGCGCTTAACAGAGATCGAGCAACAGCATCCCGACTTGATAACACCGGATTCTCCCACACAGCGTGTTGGCGGGAAACCCGCAAAAGAATTTTCCACAGTCACACACATCGTACCGATGTTGAGTCTCGCAAACACGTACAGCGAAGATGAAATTCGTGACTTTGATCGGCGAGTACAGGAAACATTGGGCAAGGGAAACTATCGTTATGTGTGCGAATTAAAATTTGACGGCATCGCCATCAGCTTGCGGTACAAAAACGGAATCTATGTGCAAGGTGCAACAAGGGGCGATGGCGTTCAAGGCGATGATATCACACAGAATTTAAAAACGATTCGATCAATTCCATTGCGTCTTCGTACATCGGTTCGCGGTTCACTCGAAGTTCGCGGCGAAACGTATATGAAGCGTGCAGATTTTCAACGCATGAACGACGAACGGCAGCTTGCGGGAGAAAAAACGTTTGTCAATCCGCGCAACTCTGCCGCTGGCACATTGAAGCTGCAAGATCCGAAAATTGTCGCGCAGCGTCCGTTAAATTTTGTTGCATACTTTTTATTATCTAACGAGCATGCACGAACCAACCAGTACCAAAATCTTCAACAACTGAAGGAATGGGGATTTCCAACCAGCACACACACACGGCTCTGCTATACAATAGAAGATATTATTTCTTTTTGGAAATTATGGGAAGCACAGCGCGATACATTGCCTTTCGATATTGACGGCGTCGTTGTCAAAGTGGATTCCATCGCGCAGCAAGAGCAGCTTGGAATGATTGCGAAAAGCCCTCGATGGGCAGTTGCATTCAAGTTTGCTTCACGTCAGGCAGAAACAAAACTAATCGGCATCACACTTCAAGTCGGACGCCTTGGAACAATTACTCCCGTTGCAGAACTTGAACCGGTGTTTATCGGCGGCAGTACGGTTTCGCGCGCGACACTGCATAATGCAGATTTCGTTCGGGAGTTAGACCTTCGTCCCGGCGATACCGTGGTTATCGAAAAAGGCGGCGATGTCATTCCTAAAGTAAGTTCTGTTGTGCAAAGCAAACGATTGGCACAGAGTTCCGTGTTTCGATTTTCCAAAACTTGCCCTGAGTGTGGTTCAAAACTTTTTCGGTCCGATGGAGAAGCAAATTACTATTGTGAGAACAGCGATTGCCCGGCACAGATCAAAGGAAGAATCGAACACTTCGCTTCTCGCGGCGCAATGGATATTGAAGGGCTGGGTGAAGCCGTTGTCGATCAATTTGTCAATCTCGGTTTTATGAAAACCGTTGCCGATTTATATGAACTTCATTCATATCAACAAAAAATTATCGAATTGGATGGCTGGGGGAAAAAAAGTGCTGCCAATTTGTTCAACGCAATCGAAAAAAGTAAATCACGCCCGTTTGACCATGTTTTGTACACACTCGGCATCAGGCACGTCGGAGTAAGTATTGCAAAACTTCTTGTTGATAATTTCCCTACAATTCACCAACTTACAGGCGCGAACGAAGAAGAACTTCAGCATGTCGCAGGTGTGGGTCCGCAGATCGCAGCAAGCATCGTCAGATTTTTTACGGATCCCCATAATCTTCTTCTCATCGAACGCTTGCAGCGTGTCGGCATGCAGATGTCCATGCACAACACCCGCAAGCAAAAAAGTGGTACGTTGTTCGGTAAAACGTTTGTGTTGACAGGAACACTGAACGCTATGACACGTGATGAAGCAAAACAATGCATTGAAGCATTGGGAGGAAAAGTAATTGCCAGTGTGAGCAAAAACACATCATTTTTAGTAATAGGTAGCGATCCTGGAACAAAGCTTGAAAAAGCACAAACCTTAGGAATTCAGTTGCTTGATGAAGAGAAGTTTCTTAATATTATACAGAGTGCATCATAATAATGATCTCCAACAAAGGCGAGGACACTATGAAACAACATAGATCAACAGCAGTTCTTGTAGTAGCGTGTGTAGCAATTCTTTCAACGTACACAATCGGACAAACGCGTAGCGGTAAATTTGGCGTCGGTGTTGACGCATCTGGCCAATATGTTCTTGGCGCCGGTTCACCCAGTTCCGGTGTCGGACCGGGCGGCGGTATTTCGCTGTTTTATTCTCCGTGGGAATATATCGGGCTTCGTTCCAATCTTGTCTATAATCAATTGAGTTGGACAGCGCTTGGAACTGGTAAATCTATTTCAACAGATGTTATGTCCGATAATCTTTACTTGAGTTTCGATATGGCGCCGAATAGTTCTTTCAATCCGTTTATTTTTGCCGGTGGCGGTATTGCTGTTTTCGATCCGCAGGATGAATATTTTGGTACCCGCGCCTTTGGACCAACCGATTTTGATATTCATTATGGCGGTGGTGTTGGATTCGATTATTTTTTAAGTGAATTCTGGTCCGTTACGTTAGCAGGCGAGTATGTGATGACCGGTTCAAAAAATTATGTCGGTTCCCATAGCATCTCTGATTTTACAAGCATACTTACTGGCAACGATTCTTTTGCCCGTGTGAGTCTTCAGATACGATATTATTTCTTTGATGAAAATTTTATTACAAAATTGTTGAAAGCTCAACGTGATCGGCTAAAACCCGGAAAGTAAATTGTTAGGCATAAATGTTTGAGGAGTTTCGATTCAAGATAGGACTTGTGTACGCGAACATGCACTTTCGGCATCACCATGACCGGATGATGAATTTTACCGATGTTCTTGCCAAATCCAGACGCGTGCTTGTCATTTTTCCTGAAACTGCTTTAGACAAAGAATCAGTATCGTTGTTGCTAAAATATTTGCTCGAACGATTTTCAAAAGACAATGTCGTTGTTTTGATACGCCATGATCAGCTCTTTTCCATCTCGGCAGCACCTGCGGTAAAAACGCTGACGTATGAACAAGAAGAAGTTAGCCGCTGGTTTATTCCGAATAAAAATGCGTTGCAGCGCATAGCAATCGGTACCTATGATGTCGCGATTGATTTGAATACCGGATTAAAATTTCCCGGCGCTTTTTTTTGCAAAGAATCCAATGCGCCGCTACGTATAAGTTTTACCAAACCGCATGGAGACCGATTTTATAATTTTCAAGTACGAACAAAATCTGCCATGAATAAGCCAACGTTATATAAAAGTTTGCTGAAATGTCTTGAGATGTTTTAAGGATACGAGAATGAAATTTGTTATGAAGAAGAGCGGTACCGCAACTGTTTTGAAGCTTCAGGGAAAAAAATTAGACGCATCGATTGCTCCGGATTTCAAAGGTGAAATCCTCGTTCTGTGTAAAGCAAAAAATTTAATCATTGATTTAACGGCAGTCGAGTTTTGCGACAGCAGCGGATTGAGTGCACTCTTGTTGGCAGAACGAAAAATGCGCGAGACCGGCGGTACAGTCAAACTCGTTGGCGTGCAAAAAAAGGTTCTGTCGTTAATGAAAATTTCCCATCTTGATCAAACGTTCCCCATGTTTGATACACTGGCAAAAGCCGCTAAAGGATAGCGGCTTTATTGTCCTTTCAAGTTTCGTTTTAACTCTCTCGTTCCTCAACTTGCACCTTGAGAGGAAATGCTGTACGTTGGCATGGCATTGATGCACGGACTTACAAATGAAATCTTCCCAACAATCACCCGTTGTCGAATTAGATCGGCAAATTAGAAATTATTTTGATTATCTAAGATTAGAAAAAAATGTTTCTGTCAACACGTTGAAGTCATACCAATTCGATTTTCAAAAGTACCGAGATGTTCTCAACAGAGTTGGCATTGATAACGGTTCACGGGTTCAAGAACAGCATATCACAAAATTTATCGAATCACTACACCGCCGGGGATTATCATCGCGCAGTATCGGACGCGCCATTTCTTCTGTGCGGGGATTTCATCGATATTTACTCGGCGAGGAAGAAGCAACCAACGACCCCACACAAATTATCGATTCACCGAAACGAGAAAAAATTCTGCCAGATGTTTTGAGTATTGCCGAGATCGATGAAATTTTAAAACAGCCGGATGTCCATACCCGCCTCGGCATTCGCGACCGTGCGATTCTTGAAACGCTGTATGCGACAGGTATTCGTGTCTCAGAATTGGTGAATTTAAAACAATCTAACTTGATGTTTCAAGATGGATTGATCCGTGTGTTCGGGAAAGGTTCAAAAGAACGCATCGTTCCTATCGGACGATCGGCACGGCAATGGATTGAAGACTATCAGAAGCAAACTCGCATCCATCTGGCGAAAGCAGGAAAATCGCAAGATTATGTGTTCTTAAATGTACGCGGCACCAAACTAACGCGTTCGATGATTCTGAAAATGGTCGGCAATTATGCTTCTACCGCAGGTATCAAAAAAGATGTGCACCCGCACACATTCCGTCATTCATTTGCAACCCATTTGTTGGAAGGAGGGGCTGATCTTCGCGCGGTGCAGGAAATGCTCGGGCACGCAGATATTTCTACGACACAAATCTATACACACATCGACCGCGAATATCTCAAAGAAGTTCACCGCACATTTCATCCTCGTGGATAATAAAAAACTCATGCAACAATTTTTTATTGCATGGGTCTGAAACGTCTCAAGAAAAATTATGGTGTGATTTTTCCGTTACGGAGTTCTTTGGAAA
This sequence comes from Ignavibacteriota bacterium, assembly GCA_963790045.1. Taxonomy (GTDB): domain Bacteria; phylum Bacteroidota; class Ignavibacteria; order UBA10030; family UBA10030; genus DATKMP01. Next base: position 298,571 of record CAWBMS010000007.1, read on the forward strand.
GACGATCTGCTTTATAAATCTGTTCCAATCCTTCCAAAATGCCCGCCGAGTGTACTGCTACTGAACGATTTTTGGTTTCATCAAAGATCACATCGCCGGGCAAGCTTTCCATGTTGCCGTCGAAAATCAATCCGATCACTTGTAAATCTTTGTTGATGACCGGGCTTCCGGAATTACCGCCGATAATATCATTCGTAGAAACAAAATTCATCGGCGTGTTCATTTTAAATGTCGATGGTGGATTGGCCCAGCGGTCGGCAAGTTTCCATGGATCTTTCATACCAAAAGAATAGTAGCGATCATACAATCCATAAAACGTGGTAATCGGTGGAGCAAGCGTGCCGTTATATTCGTATCCTTTGACCACGCCATCGGCTATCCGCAGTGTGAAGGTTGCGTCGGGTGAAATATTAGTACCCGTACACTGCATACATGGCTTCGCCTAATTTTTTGTACGTGCGCACCGAGCTTTTCTTGAATCTCATTCGCTCGTTTCCGAACAGCAACGGCATGTTCATGCACTGCAGCAAGAAATTTTATTAAAGGATCGGAAGAGGCGAGAATTTCATCAGGCGATTTTGATAGCATGGCATCGATTTTTTCTTTGGATGAAAAGATTGTTGTCGCAGTAATTTCTTCGGCGAGTTGTTCAATAGTTTTCGTTCCCAGTAATTGATTGAATGCTTCGTTCTTTCCATTTAATGTTTTTTCCATCACACCAAGTTGAAAGGCAAGAAGCTGCTGATCGAGTTCTGCAACAATGTCGTGCGGATACAATTTTGCTTTTGCCGTGTCTAACAATGCGCCTTGATATTTTTTCGGACGCTGTTCCGCCGGCTGTTTCAACGCCAGCACATAGTCCACCAAATCATTGGTCAGCGTATAATACTCCGATCGATTCCGTGCGCGTGTGCTGAAAACAGTTACTTCCGGATATATCGTATTAAGCTCTTCTTGATACTTCGCAATATCAGACCATGGATTGCCTGTACTTTTCTTTCAATTCAGAATTTGATTCCACAACAGTTTTGAATTTATTTTCAAAATCTTTTTTCTTTGCCATCAACACAGGATCGCGCAATCCATCCACATAGCCGGTAATTGCTTTGCGTGAATTTGCTAATCCGAAAATTAAACTCATATATTTTAATTTAGCATCGGGATGTTTTTCGACATACGAAGAATAAATCTTTTCTATGTTCGCATAATTATTGATTGAAGTCGGATACACATAATCGCGTAAATATTCCAATTGTGTAATCGTAAGCAGACGACTGGTGTTGCCGGGATTTCCGATGACAAACACGGCATCGCCCTCTTGCGCACCGGCCGGGCTAAACTTGAAAAAATTTTCCGTCTTCATCGGTTTGCCATTATCATACACGCGAAAGAACGAGCAGTCAAAATCGTAACGTGGATAGGTGAAATTGTCGGGATCGCCGCCGAAGAACGCCATTACTTCTTCCGGAGCATAGACAATGCGAATGTCGGTAAAGCGTTTGTAGCCGTACAGCGAATAGCGGCCGCCATTGTAAAACGTAACAACGTTGAACACCATCGAATCCTGCGGCGCGGATTCTTTATACTTTTCCGCATACCGTTTTTGAATTTCCGAAATTTTTTCTAACCGGTTTGCAATTTTTTGATTATCGATTTTGCCGCTTTCAAATGCTGTTTGCACTTCTGCCGTCACATCCTCCATGACACGAAGTTGATCAATATAGAAGTTGGGGACTTTGCGTTCGTCATCGAGCGTCGGCGCATAAAAACCGGTTTCTGCAAGACGTTCGCCCTCTTTGGTTACTTCATCCAACGGCCCGCGCGCGCAATGATGATTGGTCATCACCAAGCCGTCTTCTGAAACAAACGATGCGCTGCAATTCGGCAGGCGCAATGCAGCAAGCCGCGCTTTTTCAAACCATGCTTTATCCGGATTAAAGTTATACGTTTTTGCAAAATACTCTGTGGGCGGAAAATCAAACGTCCACATTTTGCCATTATCAAACTTTCCGGCTTGTACCTCGTCGAGGTTTGCATAACTTTTGGTTATTGGTTGTTGTGATCCGCATCCAACAAACAGTACTGCTATGGCAAATACTGCGGCAAATAGTTTTAAGCGATATTGTTTCATAGATACCTCATTCATGTTGAAAAGAATAGAACGAAAAAAGGTACGAAGAACCCGTTGCCAAAGCAAGGATACGGAGACGTGAATTCTGAAGTGATTTTATAACACAGCGGTTAGCACACTAATACATCGCGGTGTGCATCTTACCCCAACGTGCACGCAGCGAGGACAATGTGGTTTTTGATTTTAACAATTAACGCGAAATTCTTGCAAGATCGAATTATTGTCGCCGAACCGAAGTTCTGCGGTGCGTACAATTAAATCTTTGACGATTTGCAATTCATCAAGAATTTCGTTAATGGGTTTTCCAATCTTGCGTTGTGTGTATTGATCCAACGCTATCTGAACAATCAACGAACGAAATCGATAGAGCTCGTCGGTACTTACTCCGACTTCCGCTAATTCGTTTTCATGTTGTTGTGCGGCATGTAGGATAGCGGCGGATTCACTTAAAAGATTTTGAATAAGCATTTTATTGATCTCCACTGATGGTGAATATTGTAAAGAGATGGTATTCATTTTACAGCCCGAATGGTCCAAAAATCATCCGAAAGATTTTCATCTAATAGATAAGCGTATGGCAACGTAAAATATCCTTTCAATCCCCAAGCCGGTCCCCATGAATTTCTCACAATGAACCATTGATGAGCATCGTCGTACCCGACGGCAAGAACGGCGTGTCCGCCTTCCAATGTTTCATTGGGCTTTGGCATTGCCGCATGCCCGCTCTTGGCTACTGCGGTGCTCATAAAACTTTCGTACACGGAAAAGCCAAACACAAACGGATACCCCGATGCGAGACATCCCTTCATTTGATTTGCAACACGGTTCACACGTTGATATAAAACGGCTTCGTGTTTCACGGCATCCGTGTAACATGACGCGGACGGCTTATCGGCAAAACGGGCAACGATGTATGGCCATAATTTTTCCGGACAATCGCCTTGCGTATTGACACATTTTATGCCATCACGTATTTGTGCACCGCTGTCGGAATCAATCGTTCCTTCCATCGCTCGTTCATTATAATAAACGAACAATCGGGACGGCATAAAATATTTCAGATGTTGTTTCAGTTGATCAAACTCGATAGCGGCAACAATGGCATTTGCTGTACAACTTCCTAATTGTCCTTGGTCGTACACCGGCGGGCATTGTTTGCGTAAATCAACTTCTTTGGGAAGTTTTGCAAGCCATATTATCGGTGCAGCATATAAAATATCTCGATGGTCAGGAACATCCGGCATCCAGCCGAAACGTTTCTTCACTTGCGATTGAATCGTTTTCATGTGACTCCTCATATTATTATGTTGACAAATGAGACATGAACCTTTCACTTCTACCATCAGCATAACGGTAAAAACGGTAAGCGTAGGACATTATCTCTTCCCACTCCCGAGGGAAAGAGTAATGTCCTATGCTTCCATCATCCGTCATTTTTTCATTCCTTGATTCCGCAAAAAAATCTTTTCTTTCTTATTAAGCTCAAATCACATTTAACTCTTTTTGTGTTTTTCAATTGGCGCGTTCAAATAAAAAATTTGTTTAGCGTGCCACCTCCTCTGTTGTCGAAGAACAATCTATCTTTAGAGATTTGGACTCATTTAAGACATTACAAATTTATAAATGCAATCCTTATTGCACCATACCGCAAATAGGGTATATTGCATGAATTGTAAAGATTACAATGGCGTTTTTAGACGAAAAATAAAGAAATAGAAAGCGAATAGGATGAGAAAAAAAACACGGGCAAAATATCTACCCGTGAAATTTAGGCGTGACGATAAACAATTGACGGTGATGCTTGTGCGGTTGGATAAATAATAATTTCCCCGATTTGTACATGCATCGGACGAGTTGCAGCAAACAAAACAGCATCGGCAACATCATCGGGAGTAAGCGGTGTAAGATTTTGGTAGACGGTTCTCGCACGTTCGGCGTCGCCATGAAAACGTACTTCGCTAAATTCTGTTTCTACAAGTCCCGGATCAACAGTGCAAACACGTACCGGCGTATCGACCAAATCCATACGCATACCTTGTGTTAATGCATTTACAGCATGCTTCGTTGCGCAGTACACATTGCCCGCCGGATAGACATCGTGCCCGGCAATAGAACCGATGTTGATAATGGTTCCGCGTTTCCGTTGTACCATTCCGGGAATTATCGTACGGCTTACATACAACAATCCTTTTACATTGGTATCGATCATTTCTTCCCAGTCCTCGATTGTTCCTTCGTGAAGTTTATCCAAGCCGCGGCTTAGTCCGGCATTGTTCACGAGAATATCGACAGCATTCCATTCAGAAGGAAGTGAAGAACAAAATTGCTCCACGGCGTTTCGATTACGAACATCTAATGAAGCAATATATGTTTCAGTGTTGTACTTCTTTTTCAATTCAGCCGCAAGTTGTTCCAAGCGATCTTTGCGGCGAGCAACGAGAAGAAGTTTCGCGCCTGCTTCCGCAAACAAACGCGCGCAAGAACGCCCGATGCCGCTGCTGGCTCCGGTAATGAAAACGATTTGATTGGCCAATGATTTCATAGTTGTTGATCCTTGATGTGATTCATTCATTCACCTATTAGAGTGCAAACAAGTTCGCGCTCATCGCCATAATTGTGATGCTCGCATAAATATATTCCCTGCCACATACCAAGGTTGAGTGTTCCGTTCGTGATGGGAATCGAAACACTGCTGCCGAGCAATGATGCTTTCAGATGTGCAGGCATATCGTCATCGCCTTCGGTATCATGTTCGTAATAGGATGCGCCGTCTGGAATGGTGCGGGTAAAATAATTTTCAAAATCCTTGCGAACCGCCGGATCGGCGTTTTCATTCAGGGTGAGCGACGCTGATGTGTGTTTGATGAAAAGATGCAACACACCAGTACGAACCGTCTTTAACTCCGGCAGCTTTGCAACAATCTCCGAAGTAATAAGATAGAAACCGCGGCGACGAGCCGGAAGAATAATTTCTTTTTGAAGGATGGACATACGCACCTCCTTAGTCATTTTCTGTGACCGGATTATATAATCGGAAAAATTTTTCTTCTGCTTCTACTGTACCGATAAGAATCAATTCATCGTTTTCCGACAAGAGTGTGTCGGAACGTGGATTCGTGATCATAGAACCATTTGCACCAATCCCGACAATGTTACATCCGCACGTACTGCGGAGAGAAGTATTCCCTACGTTTTTTCCCTCAAGTGCTTTCGGTATTTTTACACGGAACACATCCACGCCTTCTGCAAGCATAAGAATGTTTCCGCGCTTTGAAAGATGTAAAATATTATTTGCACCCAATGATGCATGAGAAACCACGAAATCGCATCCCGCAGCATGAAGAATATGCACGTTCCGATCCAGCGTTGCACGACTGATGATCTGCACATCGCCGCGTGTATGGCGCAAAAATGTGGTGAGATAAATATTGGTTGGATCGTCGTGAGAAGTCACTGCCACGGCAGGCGCGTGTGCTAATCCTGATTGTGCAACAACGGCAGGATCAGTAATATCTCCCGCAAGATAATGACTGTCATTGGGGATCAATGCAGGATTTTTTTCTACGATACGATATTCCAGATCGCGTTCAGCAACTGCACGCGCAAGCGCTGTTCCGACACTGCCGCCGCCGATAATGAGTATTGGCGCGCTGTTAATATTGTAAATGCAAAAGAGTTCGTTATACAAATCGATCTGCTGTTGCGTACCAGTGATGACGAGAATACTTTTTTCCGTAAGCGTACGATGGCTTTCGGCTAACGCGAATATTCCATTCTCCCATATTCCTGCCACGGTGACGCCAGCCATGTTCATCAGATCGGCTTGCGCTAAAGTTTTTCTGACAAGCGGCGTATGTGCAATGGCCGCTTCGGCAATCACCAATTCGTCAATTTGTCCGATGACGTGCGCCATCGCATCGCCGGCAATAATTCTGCGCGTTAATGATTGCCCCATCATTTCATCAAGAGCCAACACGTGCGTACAACCGGCTTTTTCTAGAATTGGCACCGCTACCGCGCTCTGTACCTGCAGCAATAATCGGAATCGTCGAAGATGTTTGCCGTATAGTGTACGTCAATGATGTATTGACAACGTCCGATGCGCTTGTTACAACGAAAGCAGCGCGCTCGATCCGAAGCTCCCGAAATGTTTTCGGATCGTCGAATTCTCCGGCAACAGTTTTGATGCCTTGATCTTTGAGATGCATTGCTTCCGTAATATCTGCGGTCAGCACAACATACGGATATCTATACCGGCGCAACCGCTCGATCAATGCATTAGTTAATGGACTGAACGTGACCAAAATGACATGCCCGCTTGTTCCTTCCGGCAGTTCACGCGGAACACGTGCCGAGGATTGAAACAATTGAATAATGACAAACGGAATCATCACGAGCAAAAATAAAACGCCGCTACCGACAACAAGGATCGTGAAAAGTTTTCCTACATCGGATTCAAATGTAATATCACCTAACCCCAGGGTTGTCATGGTGGAAAATGTCCAATACACTCCGGTGATGGCGCTGTATTCTCGATTTTCCCATTGCATCAAATAATGAAAGCAAATGGAATACAGAGTGAGAAGGATGAGGAAGGCAGCAATAAAACGGAGCAACAGCATGGCGTTACGCCTGCTCATAATACGTTGCAGCAGTTGCAGCAAATGATGGGGAAGATGTTTGAAACCAAAATGCATTTTCAATAAGAACAATCGTTAGAACCTTGTTCAATCTACAAGTTCTCTAAGAGAGATTCAATGTTCCAATAAAACTATTTTTATCCTCAATAATTTCCTGTATAAACAAAAGCCCCGGAGGTTATTCCTTCGGGGCTTCGTATAATCTACACCATTAAAAATATCAGAATGTATATTTATTCTTGCTCGTTGTTGTATCCATTGCGTTTCCGTTTAAATCGGTAACGTTTTGACTGACCGTTAAGAATGTATGTAACGGTAACACCGCACTGCTGGCACCAACATTTAACAGTACTCGATAACCTGATGTTGTGTAGCCAAGATACGAAGCTTGTGTTACAGTAAAGACAACGGGCGGAGTTACAGCCGTAGTATCTTTTAGTTGGTAATTTGCAGCTGATTCTGCCGTGCTTTGAACTAACGGTTCAGAAAAATAAATGTTTATCGTTTTATTCGCGGCAAGAGTTGAGACTGCAGAACTGATGACCGGCAAGACATTATCGTTGACTGTAATGATATTACTGGCAGATCCTTCTACAAGATCTTTACTAACACCCGTCACCTTGAATTGAACCGTGACAGCGCTGTATGGATTCGTGGCACCATTAGGAAACACCAAGGATCCTGTTGAAACTGTATCCTGAATACTATAAACATTGGTGTGATAAAGTTCGTACGAACCGCCGTTAACGCTGCGATAAACATTGTAACTGCGCGTATTCGCATCTGAAGTCCACTCTAATCCAACAACGCCACCATTGTAATCCAATGCGGTAAAGATGCCAGAGATGAAACGGCGCGTTATAACCGGTGCGCTGGGTACCGTTGAATTTCCTTCAATCGTAAAGTTGAGCGTTTCGAAATCACCGGTTAACGAAGAATTGTTCACAACGGCTACTTGAGAATTGTTTGTCAATTTTCCTAATGCCGTGGCTATATTGATGCTGTATTTTGCAGAACTAACAACACTCGTTGGGGTGATAGTAAATGCGGTGTAGGTTGAATTCCACGCTGCCGTGAACGTGGTTGCACCCGCATCTTTTTTTAAGCCGTTGTAGGTGAAAACAATATCGTCCAGGATCGTATTATATCCCAAACCAAGGTTTGTACGTGTATATGCTGTTTGTTTGATCGGTGCAGTAAAAGAATACACGATCGGAGTTCCAGAAGCAACATCCGCATTATTATAAGGAGTGATCTGATAAACAAACGGTGCAACATTGTTCGCATTTGTCAGTTTAATAACCTCTGTTGCGATCGATGGATTAAGGGTATAGGATGTTCGGTTGCTGGCAAGAGCATAGATCGCACTCAACGCACCGCGCAAAGTTCCATCACTGCTGAGAGCCGAGATATACACGTTAATTCCATTATCCACCTGCTTAAACGTGTATGTTCCATCAGCACCCGATGTCGTTTGTCCGATGATAACACCCGGAGTAATGGTTTCATCGTACAAATACACAAGCGCATTTGCGACGGGCTGAAAGTTTTGATCGACAACAGTTCCCGAAATGGTTGTATTCAATTGTGCAACGTTCACAATGGTAGTTCCTACTAATCCATAGATCCCAGTAGTATCGTTCTTTACGGATGAGTACAAACAATGACCGTATCGTAGTAAAAATTTCGATACCGTTTTGTCGAATCGGATTGAGCTTTGTTATAATTAACAAGCGAAATGGACAAGGTGTACTGAGTACGGGCAACGTATGGTTTATTATTATCGTCAACATTTTCGACAGGGACATTTGAAAAGGTAAATCCACCCGATGTATCTGAAGTAACAGAAGCCACACTTCCATTGTAAGCCAGCGAAATTATGGCTCCTTTAACCGGAACAGCAGTCCACGCATCTTTAATAACACCGGAAATTGTCCCCGTTGATACCACTGTTTGAGTCGAAGGGGAAAGAGGTGTAGAAGATTGTTTGACGCACCCGACAGCAATAAAAATCAAAAGTGCTGTTAATGCTTTTACGATTGTTGAAGAATGTGTAACCATGGACATTACCTCCATTTGTAATAGTTTAGCAAGGGGTTGTTTATTTATTAAATTTTAAATAACGGTATATTTAACATAACACCGTAGGTTGGACTTTTAAGTGTGAGATCGAGATCTGAACGTTCTGGAAAGAGCGTTGTTGCATAAGAGTATCCTGCCTCCAAAGACAATGAAACACCTCTCGGGAGCAAGAATTCTATTCCGCACACACCATGCAGTTGTGCTAATTGCCCATTCACCGATGCAGTGCCAGACTCGACTGTATAAGTTCGCTCACTGTTAAGCCAAACATAGCCGGGCCCTCCGCCGATGAATCCTTCTACGCGCCCGATGGGGATGTGTATTAGATACGTGCCCCCGATATAATACATGCTCAGAAAATTCGCGCAACGATTTTCTCCCTGAGAACCTGACGGGCTCGTTCTATAAACACTTCCACCAACTTCCAATTGGATGCTCTGTTGCGGTACAGGTTTGAAACTTATACCCGCTATGATGGTATAATAATTTTTAAAATCATTTCCCCCGGGCAGAGAATAATTGTGTTCGATTGTTCGATAGACTTCATTTATCTCATCAAGATTGGGATTGAAATAATATCCCCCTATAATAAGCGAGATATTACTTCGCTGCTCTTGAGCTTGACACCTCTGTGATAAAAATAAAATGAGTAATAGGATTCCGCATTTTCCAACACATGTTAATGTTTTCATGTTTCGTAGCTTCTCCTCAATCAATTGATGGCCCATACCAAATAATAACCGAATCTTTGAAGTATGTACAACATGACAGATAAAATTCACACTTTGTAAAGATGCTATCCGCTTTGTATATCATTTGATAGCATGACATTACAAAAACATGCAACGTTCGTTAAAATATAAAAATGCAACTTCCTTTTTAAATTTGTATATGTTTTATCTTTCCAATATAATAGATTGTAATTATGCAAATCGCAAGTAGCTTATGATGCACATCACAAGTGTGTATTGGTATAATTTTCGGTAAGTTAGCTCTACAATAAAATATACAGGAGGATGTCGTGGCACAAAAAATTCGTTACGGAATTATCGGGTTCGGAAATTTTGCAGAACGCAGAATTTTGCCTGCAATACAAGCATCGCCCAATGCAGAACTTGTTGCCATTCAAAAAAGATCGTTCACAGAAGCACAAACCAAAGCAAACCAATACAAAATCCCGCTTGCATTCGATTCAGCAGAAAAACTAGCGCAGCATCAGAATGTCGATGCTGTGTATGTTGCTTCTGCGGTATGCAATCATGCTGCGGATACCATTGCTGCCGCGCGCGCCGGAAAACATGTTCTGGTGGAAAAACCGATGGCAATGAATGCTGCCGAAGCTGAAACCATGATCAACGCATGCAGCGAGCACGGTGTAAAACTCATGGTCGCGCACATGATCCGCTTCTCGCCGTTGCTTGCATATATAAAGGAACTTATCAAATCCGGCATGATTGGACCAATAACATTTGCGCGGGCAGATTTCATGTTCAATGCGAGAACATCTCAACGTTCGTGGATGCACAAGAGAAAAGTTGCCGGCAGCGGTTGCGTGTTCAATATCGGTGTACACTGTTTAGATACACTGCGGTTTGTTTTGAATGAAGAAGTTGTTTCTGTAAAAAGCCAGCTTACACCTCTGCCGACCGGAGAAGCAACAGAGGAAACAGCCGTGCTCGCGTTACAATTTTCCCGCGGCATACCGGCAAGCATTTACTGTTCGTTCGAGGCTCCATATTATCGCAGCGTTCTCGAAATCGTGGGGCAAGATGGCGTGTTGACTGCAGAATCATTTTCGCGCAACAATATTATTGCATCATTGCATATCACGACAGGGAAAAATGGAATTGCCTCTCCCACACAAACAGAAAAAATTAATGTTCCCGATCTCGTTGAACAAGAGATTACCTTTTTCTCTGAAAGCATTTTGAACAACACTGCATCTCCCATTCCCGGTGAAGAAGGATTGAAAAACCAGATCGTACTGGATAAAGCAATGATTGTCTAAGGAGAAAATCTTTTTCGGAGAAACATCAAACACGATCCAATCAATGCTGTCGATCAATGTATGGAAGTTGATCGCAGGGGCGAGGTTCCTTCCACCAATTGTTTCATCTCACGCACGGCGGCATCTAATCCTACAAACAACGAGCGAACGATGACTGCATATCCGATGCTGACTTCATCGATTTCTTTAATGGCGGCAATCGGCTGCATGTTTTCATATCCCAATCCGTGTCCGCTGTTGACGCCGAGTCCAAGAGATTTTCCGAGCTTTGCTGCATCATTGATGCGCTGCAATTCGCGTTGAAATTCTTTTTCCGTTTTTACTTCCGCATATTCGCCCGTGTGCAGTTCGATCATATCCGTTTCAATATCGGCAGCCGCTTTGATCTGCGCCTCATCGGGAGCGATGAACAAACTGACGGGAATATGATGTTTGCGGAATTGTTTGATCACGCCGGCATAAAATTGTTTTTGCGCGACAACGTCGATGCCGCCTTCCGTCGTAAGTTCTTGCCGCCGTTCAGGGACCAGTGTGACGAGTTCCGGTTTTGTTTTGATAGCGATAGCAATAATCTCTTCGGTTGCCGCCATTTCTAAATCGAGTTTTGTTGTTATCGACGCACGCAATCGCTGTACATCTTCGTCTTTGATGTGCCTGCGGTCTTCCCGCAAATGACTGACAATGCCTGCCGCGCCTGCCACTTCGCAAATACGCGCCGCGTGTACGGGGTCTGGTTCACTTCCGCCGCGAGCATTCCGGATCGTGGCTATATGGTCGATATTGATCGAGAGTTTCATCATCGTTTCCAGTATAAAGTTCTATCTCTAATATAATTATTTCGCGATAGAAGACAAACACGAATTTGTATTTCTCTCGAACCATTTCTATCTTCTTAGAAATGCAACTTTTCGTTTATCGTTACCGTAAAAGTGCATAACGTCATTGTACAATACTGAGGTCATCTATGAAAACTATGATGAAATGGATTTTTACACTTCTGCTTTGCTTACCGCTTGGTGTGTTGAATGCACAGTCGCAACCGGATGAAAACAACGACAAGAGGTCGTTCGATGACAACAGTTTCGGCGACCGGCTTGGAAAAGAAATCGAGCAGGCCGTCGAGCATATTACGAGCCGTTGGGATGATCGCTCTGAAAAACATCAGCAGGCATCGTCCAGCGACACAGTGAACGAAACGCAACCACGATTAACACTTCCCGAAATAGAAGAGGCACCGGGAACACACGTGTATTCCGCAAGCACGGTGATTAAAGATTCTGAAATTATCGATAATAATGTTGTCGTGAAGAACGGCGACCTGACCGTGTACGGATTGATTCATGGAAACGTTCTGGTAGTCGGCGGAGATTTGCAAGTGAAGAGCCATGGAAAAATTACCGGCGACGTCCGCGTCATCGATGGCAACATTGTGAAAGAAGACGGTGCCGTGATCGAAGGATTTGAAGACAAAATCAGTTCCGACCAAAAGCCGTACCGCGAAACACAAACACACATTTCACATTCATCACGGTCGTTCAATGTTCCATGGGCATCCGAGCAAACAGATTTCAGCAGTTTCATCTTCCGCTATAATCGCGTGGAAAGTATTTTTCTGGGATTGGGGTCGGATAAAAAATATTATTGGAACGGCGAGCGCCCATGGAATGCATACGGTTCTCTTGGCTGGGGATTCAAATCGCACACGTGGCGCGGCAATCTCGGATTATCGCGGCAGTTCGCTTTTACCGATGGCGATGCACAGTCGATTCTGGAATTTGGCGGAGAGGGATACACTTTGACCGACACGAAAGATGCATGGAAAATTTCTCGCATGGAAAATACGATTGCCGCCCTCGTGTTTCATGAAGATTACCGCGATTACTTCGAGCGCAACGGCTACACCCTGCATGCGGCATATACACGCAGCAAAAAGATTTTAAAAGTGAACTTCAGATCGCATTCTTAGCAGACCATTATGATTCTATGACGAACAAAGTCGATTGGGCAATCTTTGGCGGCGATAAACATTTCCGCAACAATCCGCTCATCGAACCGGGAAAAATGCGCAGCGTTCTCTTCAACGGCGGCTTGACAACAGTTTCCAAAACATCGAACGGCCCGGAAGGATGGACGCTCTTCGGTTCTGCCGAGATCGCACGAAAAGATTGGGGCGGCGATTACAACGATTTTGAATGCTATGTCATCGATGTGCGAAGATTGCAGCCGCTTGGCACGTATAACAACATCAATGTGCGATTACGCGCAGGCACCTCCGGCGGCATGTTGCCGCTGCAAAAAACGTACGGTCTTGGCGGACTTGGAACACTTAATGCATATCCCGTCAATGAATTTTCCGGCAATCGCATGCTGCTGATGAATGCCGAGTTCGTGCTGAATGGAACTATTCTTGACAACATAGATTTCTGGCCGACGTGGATGTTCAAACATTTCAATTTTATTCTTTTTACCGATGCCGGATTTATCGACAATGTCGCATCAAGCGCATCCATCACGAACGGCTTCGATACGATGACGTGGAACGACTTCAAACATGATTTCGGTGTTGCCGTCGGCAGCAGAAGCGGTTCATTTCGTATCGGTCTTGCCTGGCGAACAGATCATCCCGAGCCGGTGCAATTTGTTCTGCGGATCGAACGGCCGTTTTAAACAATTTTGGATGAATATGCAGAGTGAAGAGGAAGCGAAAAACAAATACAACAGGTATGTGACCGTCACCTGCAACGTTTAAGCCGTGTTGGTGACGGTCACAAGCCGGTATGTATGCCTGATCGTCACGTTGTTGTGTAATCCTTATTTTCTATTATTCCATCCTTCCATTCTTTGATGAATTTTGTTACTTTCATAACGTATGAAAGTATGGGACAATATTTGCGGTTACAGAATCCAGCAGAACGTTAGAAAGATTTTCTTTCTCCTCCTCGTTGCGACCAATCTGTTTGCTCAATCCAAACTTCTCATTCCGATGGATTTGAAACAAACGGATCATCTCAAAGCGTACGGTGTAGCGTTCTGGGTGCTGCAAAAAAACGGAACAGTGGACTGGCTATTAAATTATCGCGGCGGTTCGTTTATGACGGACTACAGCGATGTGCTGGCGCGCGAGTGCCGTGTGCGCGGAGTATTCTTTGAACCGCTTGCCGCAAGCGAAGCGGCATCCATCGTTGCAGATATTGAGCGTGACGACAACAATATGGACATCGAGAAATTGGAAAAAATGCCGAAGATTGCTGTGTATGTACCGCCCACCTTCAATCCGTGGGATGATGCGGTGACGATGGCATTGGAGTACGCAGAAATTCCCTATAAGAAAGTATGGGACGACGAAGTGCTCGCAGGAAAATTATCGGAATATGACTGGCTGCATTTGCATCACGAAGATTTTACGGGACAGTACGGAAAGTTTTATGCGAACTACCGCAACGCGCCGTGGTATATTCAGCAGCAACTTCAATACGAACAGGAAGCGAAGAAACTCGGCTACAAAAAAGTTTCTGATGAAAAGAAAGCCGTGGCGCGTGCCATTAAAGAATTTATCGGTGCCGGCGGATTTATGTTCGCGATGTGCTCGGCAACGGACAGCTATGACATTGCGCTTGCAGCGGAGAACGTAGATATTTGCGATGTGATGTTCGACGGCGATCCGCCGGACCAAAATGCGCAATCGAAATTGGATTTCAGTAAAACTCTTGCATTCGAAAATTTCAAGTTAGATATGAATCCGTTCCGGTACGAATATTCCGATATCGATATTCCGCCGAGCGATCCGCCGCCGATCCGCGATCCGAACACAGATTACTTTACGCTATTTGAATTTTCTGCGAAGTACGATCCCGTGCCAACCATGCTCACGCAAGATCATGTCAACATCATCAAAGGATTTATGGGGCAGACGACGGCGTTTAAGAAACCGCTTATCAAACGCAGCATCACGATTCTCGCCGAGCGCGAAGGAACGGAAGAAGTGAAATATATACACGGCAATTTCGGGCGCGGCACATTCACCTGGTACGGCGGGCACGATCCCGAAGATTACCAGCACATTGTCGGCGCGCCGCCGACGGATTTAACGCTGCACAAAAATTCTCCCGGCTACCGGCTGATTCTGAATAACGTGTTATTCCCTGCAGCAAAGAAAAAGCAACAGAAGACATAATAGTCATGCGTCATTGCGAATTCGCCACAGGCGGATGAAGCGATCTTATCACCGGCCAAAGTGAGATTGCTTCGCCGCTTGCCCATTCCGGGCTTTGCTCCTCGCAATGACTATTAAGAAGTGGAAATAATTTGAAAGGATATTCTATGAGACAAATTATTTATTGCTTGATGATGGCAGTATTATCATCGGTTGCCTTCGGGCAATCGTTCGATGCGTACTTTACCGATGCCACGATGCGTGTGGATTATTATCACACCGGCACCAAAGGCCACGAAGAAATGGCGTTAGATAAAGTCTATAAAGAAGGCGAATGGCCGGGAAGCAAAACGCAGTTGCTGGATCCGCTTAACCTCGGCGAATATTTTATTAAAGTCATCGATGCAAAAACCAACACCGTTATTTACTCGCGCGGATTCTGCTGTGTGTTCGATGAATGGCAAACCACGGATGATGCCATCAACGGCGTAACGAAAACGTTTCATGAGACTGTGCGGTTTCCATTCCCGAAAAATAAAGTTATCGTTTCCTTATCCCGCCGCGATAAATTTGTTGCCGCCGGAGAGACGATGGCGTTCCGCGAAATATTCTCTACCGTTATCGATCCGAACGATCCGACCGTCGTAAATACCGAGAAACGTACGAATGCTTTTAAAGTATTCGATGTGATGATTAACGGATCAACAGCTACGAAAGTGGATATTCTCATTCTCGGTGACGGCTATACAAAAAAAGACATGGAGAAATTTCGTGCCGACGCAAAACATTTTACCGAAACATTGTTCTCGTATCAGCCGTTCAAAAAACATAAAAAAGATTTCAATGTGCGCGCGATGGAAGTGGTGTCGGAAGAATCCGGCATCGACGTTCCCGATAAGAATGTCTGGAAGAACACGGCACTTGGCACGATGTATAACACCTTTGGCTCTGCGCGGTACGTGCTGACGGAAGACAACCGCGCTCTGCGCGACATCGCCGATGCGGCGCCGTATGATTTTATTACGATCCTTGTGAACGACAACCGCTATGGTGGCGGCGGCATCTTCAATCTTTACACGACATGCTTTACCAACGCCGTGCAGCCGGGGCAGGATTGGGAACACGATTATGTGTATGTGCATGAGTTTGGCCATTGCTTCGGCGGCCTTGCGGACGAATATTACAGTTCGCAGATTTCGTACAACGATATGTATCCCAAAGGCATCGAACCGTGGGAACCGAACATCACGCGCACAACGACGCTCGAGAATTTGAAGTGGAAAAATCTTGTTACGCCCGGCATGCAAATTCCGACGCCGTGGAAGAAAACGGAATATGACAGCATCGAAACGTTGCGCGGCAAGTTAGATCGCCTTGCAAATGATTACTATGCCAAACGCGAGTCGTTGCTGAAGCGTTCGCAGGAAATTCTAAAAGACACTGCGGTTGCCGGAAAGGTCGGTGCATTTGAAGGTGCAGGATATTTATCGACCGGAATGTACCGCCCATCTATCGATTGCAAAATGTTTGCGCTCAATCCGGTGGATTATGATCCGGTGTGCGCTGCTGCGATTGAACGAATGATTGAATTATATGTGAAGTAACAGCGGAAGGATACGATGATGAATTCACGCCCCACGGCATTAATCACCGGCGCATCCGGCGGCATCGGATACGATCTGGCAGAATTGTTTGCGCAAAACGGATATGATCTTGTCCTTGTTGCACGGAACGAAGCCAAGCTTCGCAAACTCAAAACAGAATGGGAAAAACTCTACGAGATTCAGATTCAAGTGATGGCAAAAGACTTGGCTCTTCCTGCCGTACCGCAGGAAATATTTGAAACAGTCTGCTTCAAAAATATTTCTGTCGATGTGCTCGTGAATAATGCGGGCTTCGGCTGGAAAGGAAATTTTGCAGCAATGAATTCTGCCAATGCTCTAGAAATGATTCAGGTGAATATCACCGCGCTGACACAGTTGACACGATTGTTTTTGCCGGATATGCTTACGCGTAAGAGCGGAAAAATATTAAACGTTGCCTCGACTGCTGCATTTCAGCCGGGTCCGGAGATGGCAATGTATTATGCAACGAAGGCATTCGTATTGAGTTTTTCTGAAGCACTCTCCGAAGAAGTTAAAGACAGAGGCGTTAGTGTCACGACGTTATGCCCCGGTCCCACGAATACAAATTTCCAAGAACGTGCAAACATGGCAAACACGCAGCTTTTTCACAAAATGGCTGTGATGGATTCTAAAACTGTTGCCGCCATGGGCTATCGCGGATTGATGAAGGGTAAACGTGTCGTCATTCCCGGAATCGTCAACAAGATTGGCGTGTGGTCAACGCGATTTGTTTGGCATGGAATGCTGATGAGAGTTGTCAAATTTATGCATAAAGAAAAGTAAAGGATCGTACCGAAGTTTTATGCTAATAAAACTTCTACCCATGTTCTGTGCAAGCAAAATATAAGTAGTGTCTCACTTTGAAGTTCTCATAGTGTCAGTCTGAGTTTATCGAAGACTGACGAGGGAACATCAGTCACATTTCGATAAATTCAATGTGACTGATTGCTTTTTGAAATGGATTTTATCAAAATGAGACACTACCAAAATATACTATGAATCATAGCTGCTATTTCAACGAAATAATAGCATACAATGTTGTGGTGAAAAAATCTCTGAGAAACGGAATATTCAGAAGAAGGGGCAACTTGATAGGTTTTAATTTAAACTTCACTTCATAGTTCGGGTTTATAAGATAATACGTTTGTTTCTCAATTTTATAATGTCGTTTACCGACAAGGTGATGAAATTTTTGTATGGAAATCTTTGTTCCTTTCACTTCCATCATTCCGTTAATCGAATCCTGCGGCTCACCAAATACTTTTAACATGGATCGATAGAGAATGTTCGGAAAGATATGAAAGTACGGAAGGACGCTGAGAAATTTACTGCGGCACATCTGTTGATGTCCGCCAAACGGCATTCTCCACGGCGGAAACGCAATAAAGACTTTGCCATTCGGCTTTAAAAACAATTTTAAATGTTCTAAAAACAAATCCTGATTGGGTATGTGTTCTAGGGTATCCCGTAAAATGATCAAATCAAATTTATAATGATGAGTATCCTTGATCTCATAAATATCTTTTGTGATCAATGTTAGATTCGCTTTCAAAGGATGATGTTCAAAGAGCTTTTGTGCTTGTACAATTTTCCAATCCGAAATGTCAATGCCAACCACACGGCAGCCCAGATCAAGGAAGGGCTTTAAATTTCCCCCATCGCCGCAACCAATTTCGGCAACACTGAGGCCGGGAGTAATCGGCATTCGTTCATCGATGTAGGGAATCACAAACTTGTTCGTCGTATAAGCTTGTTCATTAAAATATTGTTCGCGATCTAATTGTCTTTTTTGCATGGGGATTTGAGAATTACTTGTACCTCATCAGGATAAGAGGGAATAAACTGCTGCGAATATTTTTTGCTCTTCACCTTGATGTATTTAAAAAAAATATTACGTTCTTAATGACGAATCTCTGAATTCATTTTACTTAATCTCCGATTTATATGCAAGTTGAAACAGCCGGAAAGAGCAGAAAAATATTTTTCAGAGACATCTGAAAAAGCACCATTGCGGTCCCGACAACCGGAGGTTTATAACAAATGCACACGCAGTGTGCAACCGTTTAATACTTTGTTATTGCAAATGATGTGTAAAAGAAAGCTCCGCTTTCTTCATGGTGATGAAGCTATCTTCAACCGTTACGTCCCCAAGCGGAGCTTGGGGACGAGGATAATAATAAGTTTTAATTAGAACTTATATTCTGAATGAATTTTAGATAAAAGATATTATGACACTTTTTAATCCAATTAGTAATCTTTGTACCGATATTTTCGAAGAGCCACTAATTCTACAATTATGGAAAATACAAAACCAATAATTGACAAAGGTGTATCATTAGGGGTCTTAATAAGATATAATGCATAACTGATTATGAAAGGCGCCAATATCAAGATTATCCAATATAGCACGCTTGTAACTATAAATGATGTTTTTATTATACCCTTTCTCCATTTCTTTTTTCTAAGAGTATAATTTGTTTTAATTTTATTAAGCTGTTTTTTTGCTTCACTTCCTTCTCTTGCTTGTTCACGCAATAGGCTTTGCTCTCTTAAATAAGCATCGACATTGTTGTCATAAATAATCCCCATGGAACGATCTACAGTTTCTGCAGTAATCGTCTCAGGCTTTAAGGCCTTTTCTCTTAGATTATAATAATATTCTTGAGCTTGTTGTTTACTTATTTTCCCGCCTTTATATTGAGCTTGTAATTCTTCATATTGCTTGTCAATTGAAGCACCTATTTGTGAAGATAACGCTATTTGTGCTTTCGTTACAATATCAAGAGATAAAGGAAGAGGGCCTTTTTTGCTTAATCCTTTGTTTAGTTTGAACCATATTCGATTCGTTAGAAAATATATATCTGTCGAGAATGGTATATCTTTCTTTTGGTTTTTAATCTCTAAATCTCTACCAAGTATTAAGCTGCTCATTTTTCCCGTTAGAATAATATGCCCGCATCTTTCAAAGCGTACCTGATTGATGCCCTTTCTTAAATAATTGATTTTTGTAAATGATCGCATGGCATGAACTACGATCTTCTTCTTTAAAATCATTCTTATATTTTTCCAACAAGAGCTTATCTTCAACATTAAATTCAGGCCTGTTGTAATAGTCTGGTTCTTTCTGTAGAACAATACCTCTTGTTTGCAAATGAGATTCAAAATCTGTTTTCTTCCGAAGAATGTCGCTTACATTGCTGCATCCCTTGCATATCTGTTCCATGGCGGTATTCTCAGGTGAAGAAATGTCTTCGCGCTTTATAATTTTTTCAGCAACAAAGAAAAAATTATCTATTTCCTCTTTAACAGAATCAAAGTATTTTAAACGAATCAATTTCTTTTGCGATGTGTTTTGTCCAATAACGTTTATTTCTTTTACAAGATTATAAAAATCATCAAACAATCTTTCATAAAGCTCACCATTATAACCAGCAGAATTAAACAGATGCTCAGTGTCCAAATAAATAGTTAACTCATCATTCCATTTACCAATATTAATCAAATCATCTGTATACATAAGCCCCGTGAGCAGAACAAGCCCCTCTTTAATTTGATTGAGTGAATTAACAAATGCTTTGTCGTTTGACCTCTTTACAACATATGAACTAATAACCGCGGTATAACGATCAGATGTGCCTTTGTCTAAGATATACGAAATAAAGCTTTCTATAAGATCTTTTTTGGCAGGACCCTCAAGTTTAGCGTTTAGCAACTGTTCATAATGTTCCACCAAATCCTTTTCTAGTTTCTCTTGCTTTTCCTTTTCGAATGTGAGTTTATCTGTGAAGCTTTGTGCATCGTATGTGATGTCAACCACCGCAAATTTACCATTCTTTTTTTTGACGAAACCTTGATTCTTCAATCCATTAAGGCAAGTTCGTACAACAGCTTCTGGTAAATCAAAATCAAAGTGTTTCTTTAAAAGCTGAACCGCCTCATATGAATTTAATGTCCATTGTTTTTCTAGTGCATATACTGATTTGATAAATTCAGTTATTATAGTTTGAATATCTTTAGAAGTATTACACAGGTCGGCAAATACAGCTATTAGGCTAATAAATTGTTGTTATTTGGCACACAAGAATCCTTTCTTTTTTTACTTTTCCGTCATTCGTTTAAAATTGCTATAACTCCGGTGGAGCACATCGTACATCCAAACACATCCGGCAACTCCAATGCATGGAGCAACTTTGTCAAAGGTCGCATGGCTAATGCGAAGGAAACTTTGACAAAGTTTTTAAAGCCCATGTAAAGCTTAGGGCTGGCTTCCCCGCCAAACAGATGGCGGGCAAGCCACTAAAAAGCATGCGGGAATGACACTTTTTTATTCAACATTTCTCCTCAGCCCTTCATCAATATCCAGCACAGAGAGTTCTCCGTCCTTATTCAAATCTGCAATATCCAATGTACCGGCGCACTCGTGGCATTTCATCACTGTCTTCAAATATTTCTTTTCCACGAGCGGAGGAATAAAATTAAAACACTTTTTCTCTTCGGGATGCATCTTTTTGTAAAACTCATACAATCCCAGCGTTCCTTTTGCCGTATTGCATGCGCCGCACGCCCACACTTGGTTATGAATCGATTGAATCCTGTCACACTCCGCACAATCTTCTTTTATCCGCAGGGATTTCGGAACAATATGTTCACGCTGTAAATTTTCCGCGGAACCGCAGTAAATACATTTTTTCTCTGCCTCCACAAGCTGCCAATCTTCGCGCTCAATGTGTGACCACGACTTACCGCCGTTCTTCAAATCCCGAAATGTATTTTTAATGAAGCCGTAATGAAGTTTCTTTGCCTCCTGTCCATCCGCCGCTTTGAAGGCGCTGCGTGCAATAATTTTTGCATACTGAAAATAAATCAGGTCGCGAATGTTCAACACTTCTCTATCCGGCATAAGAATAGTCCTCTGTTAAGATATTGGCCGCTTTCTTTCGGAAGAAAGCGGCACCTTTTATTACGATAATCTCATTCTTTCAATGCCCATTTAAATCTTAGGGCTGGATTCCCCGCCAATCACGAAGTGATGCCTTCGGCAAAAGATGGCGGGCAAGCCAACAGAAATATTTGGAAATGACGTCCTTGCTTGTGTTGCTATATCGTAAAGCTAACTTTGTCAAAGGTCGCCTGGTTCATGCAAAGGAAACTTTGACAAAGTTTTCAAATTTATTTTTCATAACAACACATCATCCTGTCGTTACAATATTTTTTAACCACACGGGAAACGCTTCGAGTAAAATAAACCGCCACAACACCCTGAAGCTGTTTCTCGAAAATAATATAAATGAATACGTTTCAAATATAAAATAGCGCAGAGAAATTATATTTCCTGCTCAAATTAAATTAAGACCTCACCCTTGAAGATGAAAGAGAGAAGACTTCGTCTTCAACATTTTTAGGCTGTGGTTGATAGAATAAACAGACAAACACTAGGCATGTTTGATAATAAAAGGCTTTCAGCTGGCGCTCAGAGGAGAGGGAGTGGATTGCCTTTGCGATATTCTCCGCAGATGAACTTATGAGCGTTCAAATCTCCGTAGGGACGTTCAATTGAACGTCCCTACATCAGATTTTTTTGAATGACATGAATAAATTGTTTCTTTGTGTTTTATATTCTTGCTTTGGAAGGATTGTACCACATGTTTTGCTTACGAGCATTCAATGCCGGGAGTGCAACTCCTTCACAGCGCGGTTTCTGTGTCAGTTCTTTTCTTTTGGTGCAGACAGAAGATTTCCTTGCAGGTGCAATAGCACTAGCGCAGGAATGGTTACGTGAGTGTCGATGGAATTGCGGGAATGCAGAGGTGAGTTCGGGATCGCACGGGCAATGAGATGAAGACACAGAGGACGGTGCGAAATGTTGCAGCAAAATCTCCAGCGCAGAATCGATGCCGCGCCGAAGGACTGAATGCGATTTATTTCTTATCGGCGGCGAGGAATTCTTTTTTGCGTTTCAAGATTTGATTCGCCTGCCATGGTTCCATAACGTACCGCTGCGGTGAATTGGACGCCTGCACGAAATATTTTCCAGAAGGTTTATCGAACGCGAATTGTATTTGCACGTTCGCGTAAGAAATCGTTGCAACAGTTTTCGGCGCGGGCGTAACAGCGGTATCGACAAAATCCGTGCAGCGTAAATTGGAAAGCTGCGCGGCAATGTCATCCGCAATGGATTTATTCGCCTTCTCTTTGCCGATAAACCATTCGCCGTTATTTTGCGAAAGCGCAAACGTCGTGTCGCCGTACCGGTAGGAATATCTCGTTGATAGATTCGCGTGCGGTTTTAAAAATCGTTTTGTCGCGCCATTCTTTGAGCGGGCGGTTGAACGTAAAACTAAAAATGCCGCTCACGAGCAGCACATCGTTGGAAGACAATGCACGCGCGTAAGTTTCCATATACGTCGATCCCATTTTGCCGACGACGAACGCCGCCTGCTCCGTGCCCTTAGAAAACAGTTTTACTTGCGTGCCTGCATTGTTCACCTCGAACGCGGCAAATTTTTCCGGCTTACTTGTGATAACGCTTTTCGATTCCATCGCTTTGCTCTGGCTGATCAATTGCGCAATATTTTCCTGACTTGCTTTGTATGTGATGGGCTGTGTGATGAACCATTCCGCGCCGCGCTTTTCCATAACGATGGAGGACGCAGGCGTTTTCAATTCGATCTTATCGATGGAACTGGAATCGATTTTAAAAACAATGTTGCCGCCATTGCTGCTACTTTGCTCGCCGGGTTTTTGCAGCACGAGCAATGCAATCAAGATCAACACAATTAAAATACCGCCAAGGATGTACGTATTCTTATTCATGTGCAGCCCTCATTATGCTAATTGTTTTTCCAATTCATGTTTCAGCGCAACGCGGCGGCGCCAGCGCAGCAAGCCGTAGCCGATGACAAGCAACGGCGGCAGAAATAAATTACTCCACTTTACTGTTTCCTTGGTTCCATCCGAAACTTGATCTAACGGCGGCGTGACAATATCTTTGGAACGGATCGTAATCAATCCCGCATCGTCTGCAAGATAATCCACGATGTTGGCGGCAAAATTCATGTTGCCGCGGCTGACGAGATATTCGTCTTTCAGAAAATCGCCGTCGCCCACAACGACAATGCGCGCATCGGCAGGACTC
This sequence comes from Ignavibacteriota bacterium, assembly GCA_963790045.1. Lineage (GTDB taxonomy): Bacteria > Bacteroidota > Ignavibacteria > UBA10030 > UBA10030 > DATKMP01. Next base: position 322,345 of record CAWBMS010000007.1, read on the forward strand.
TGGGCAATTTGTGCTGAAGGAAATTTTCCCGCATAAAAACTCTTGAACGAACCGCTGACCACTGCCGCCATCGGAATACCGGATTCGGCAAACTCATCCTGCGTGTACCGATGCATCGGATCGAGCTGTACGAATCCCAGCGCTTTGCCACTGCGTTTGGATGACCGCACGATGACTTCGGCGTGCAATCCTTTGGATACTGCCGCCGTGGTATCGACCGAACTGACAAAATAAAAACCCAGCTCCTGCAAATCTTTAACAATGGCGTTGCTGCGGTTGAAATTTGACGCCATCACGATATACGGGAACGGCACCTGACTTTGAAACTGGAACTGCCCCTGCTGCTGCATTACGGTGATGTTGGCGCACTGTGCATCGCGCACGAGATCGGAATTAACGCGCACGCCATAGTTTTCCAACAAATCGTTCAGCCCGAGATCGACCGGCTGCGTCATGCGCTGCTGAAGCGATGCGGTGACGGTGTTCAACAGGAACGCGACTTTCCCGCCGTGCATCAGATATTGATCGATCTGGCATTTAGCAGTGTCGTTGAATTTCGATTGCGGTGAAATGACAAGCAGTGCAGAAAGGTCTTGCGGAATTTCTGCCGCTGCATTACTGAGATCGACCGGAACGAGATCGTACTGCTTGCTCATTTCCTGTGAAACTTTTTTCATGGCATCCAGCGCCGGTTCATTATGGCCGGTGGTGTAGCCGATGCGTTTTTTTGCATGCTGCGTCAATCGTTTGATGGCGCTGCTGAGATCGTATTCGAACGAGCCGAGATTTTGAATGACGGGCAAAACTTCTTTTTTATCTTCATATAACATCACCAAACCGAGGTATGCTTTCTTTACTACGAGTTGATCTTTTTCCAATGCCTGAACTTCCACCGGCATAATGCCCACTTCCTGCGCATCACGTTCATTCTTCTCGCCTTCGGGATTAATGAACTCGAATTGCACGTTGCCTTTCGCATACGCTTTGTAATCGTTCAGCATATCCAGTACCTGCCGCCGATTGCTGTTGTACGGCGCGGGAAGATTTTCCGTGAAGTATGCTTTGATCGTCAGCCGGTTGTCGAGATTGCGCACGAGCGTTTTACTTGCATCGCTGAGCGTATAGACGCCTGCCTTCGTGAGATCGATGCGGCCGAAGATGCGGATGGAAATAAAATTAATGACAATCAAAATGCCGAGCACTAATGCGGCACGAATCAGAGTTTGAGATTTTTTTGTATTCATAATGATTACGACAAAATTCAGATTTCAAAAATCAAGTTCATGGGTGATTGACAAACGGCATTACCATTTTCTTCTGCCGAGAGAAAGAACGGCGAGGTAGAGTGAAAATCCGAGCAGCGAAACGAAGTACACGATATCACGCGAATCGATGACGCCGCGCGCGATATTGCCGACGTGATAATCAATGCCGAGATATTCTACCATGCTTGTGGAAAAATCCGGAAGATAGATCAGCACTTTATCCAACATAAACAGCGCAAGCATAATTAAAAATCCGACAATAAACGCGACGATCTGGTTATCCGTAATGCTGGATGCGAATAACCCGATTGCGACATAGACTCCTGCCATCAACAACAATCCAGAGATATCCGCCGATGATGGGGCCGTGATCGACGGTGCCGAGCATCGTAACGGTGATATAATAGAGCAAGGTCGGTAACAGCATAAATCCGATGAGCGCCCACGCGGCGAAGAATTTGCCGAGCACGAGTTCCCAATCTTCCAACGGTTTGGTCGTCAGCAATTCGATGGTGCCGGCTTTTTTTTCTTCTGCCAGCAGGCGCATGGTGATCGCAGGGACGACAAAGAGAAAAATGATGGGAACAAGTTCAAACAGCAGCCGCAGCGACGCAACGTTCGCGACAAACAAATTGCTGGCGTGGAACCAGCCGACGATGGCGAGAAACACGACGATGACGACGTACGCCACGGCGGAATTGAAATAGGAGCGAAGTTCTTTACGAAAGATCGTTCCGGTGTTGTGAAAACTTGGAATGGATTTGAGATTGATATTCATTGTTGATTGACCTGCCGATGACTATTTTATTTCCGGTTGATTGGATGTGGCGTCGTTTGTTGTGAGTTTGTGGAAGACTTCTTCCAAGCTTGTTGCCGTACGGGTTAATTCCAGCAAGACCCAGCGTTCCGCGACGGCTTGATGGAAGATCGCTTCGCGGATATCGCTGCCTTTGACGGTGTGAAGCGAAAATTTGTGTACGTCGCCTTCCTGCCCATCATACCGAACAGATTCTACTTGTGCGAGCGATTGCAGCTTGGGATACATATCCGTCATCGCGTTGGCGACGGAAGCTTTGAGTTCGAGCGATATTTTTTCCGAGCCGCGGAAATCGTTTTGCAATTGTTCCAGCGTTCCGTCGGCGGCAATCGTTCCGTCGTTAATGATGATGACGCGGTCGCATGTTGCCTGCACTTCGGACAAAATATGCGTGGAAAGTACGACAGTCTTCGCGCGTCCAAGCTGGCGGATGAGATTGCGAATTTCGACGATCTGATTCGGATCAAGGCCGCTCGTTGGTTCATCTAAAATCAAAACTTCGGGATCGTGCACCATTGCCTGCGCCAATCCGACGCGCTGGCGGTATCCTTTCGACAATTCGCCGATGTCTTTGTGCCGCACCTCGCCGATGCCGCACAGGTCGATCATTTCTTTCAACCGGTTGTTCAGCAATGCGCCCTGCAAGCCGTTCAGCGACGCCGTGTATTCCAAATATTCCACGACGTTCATATCGAGATACAGCGGATTCGTTTCCGGCAGGTAGCCGATTTTTTTTCGCACCTCGAGTGAATGCTGCGCAATGTCCATTCCTTCTACCTCCACCGAACCGGAGCTTGGCGGCATATAGCAGGTAATAATTTTCATTGTGGTGGTTTTTCCCGCGCCGTTAGGCCCAAGGAAGCCGAGAATTTCTCCCGTCTTCACGTCGAAGGAAATGTCGTTCACGGCTTTTTCGTTGCCGTAAAATTTTGTCAGGTTTCGTACTGCAATAGCCATAAAAAAATACGTTCGTTGTGATTCAGTTTAATTTTGCCGAACCGTTTCGTCGTTCAGCGGATTTATAGTATAAAAAAGAAAGTTATGGTTCAAGAGCTTCTATGGATCATCGATTTTTCGATAATCATAGACGCACAGACTAACAGGCAAGTTCCCGTTGATTCAAATTTTTCATACTTGACACGCTTTAAATATTTGCTATCTTATAAAGAGAGTTCTTTGTTATAAAACTTTTTCTTATCAAGAACAGCCGAGGGATCAGGCCCGGTGACGCTGTAGCAACCGGTCCCGATGAAATCGGGATGTTAGGTGCTAATTCCTGCTCTGCCTCGCAGAGAAAGATGGGAAGGAGACGGATACATGACTTTGTAACCTCTTCTCTCATCGGGAAGAGGTTTTTTATTTACGTTCATTCTTTTATACAAGGAGTTATGTATGCGTCAACAAACAGCAGCAATTCATGCCGGGGTGAAGAAAGATTCGGCATTCAACAGCGTCATCACACCGATTTACCAGACATCGACATTTTATTTTGAAGACGTCGGTGTTCACAAGGGATACGATTATACGCGGACAGCAAATCCGACGCGAACCGCGCTGGAAGAAAATCTTTGTGCGATGGAAGGCGGTATGCTTGCACGTGCCGTTGCTTCCGGCATGGCGGCAACGACAACTATTTTACATTTTTTTAAAAGCGGCGATCACATTCTTTGTACGAATGATTGTTACGGCGGCACGGAACGCATTCTTCGTTTGTACGCCGAATCATTCAATCTACAGGTAACGTATGTCGATATGAAAAATCTCGATGCTGTTCGCAATGCGCTTCAGCCCAACACGAAAGCATTCTGGATTGAAACGCCGAGCAATCCGCTTTTAAATATTGTTGATATCAAAGCGTTATCAGAAATTGCTCACGAACATCATGCCGTTGCGATTGTGGATAACACGTTTATGTCGCCGGTCAATCAACGTCCGTTGGAACTGGGAGCAGATATTATTATGCACTCCACGACGAAATATTTGAACGGGCACAGCGATGTTGTCGGCGGAGCAATTGTTGTGAATTCTGCAGAACGTGCAGAACGGCTGCGATTTCTGGCGAACGCACTTGGCGTGGGACAAGCGCCGTTCGATAGCTGGTTGGTGCTGCGCGGAATTAAAACGCTTGTGCCAAGAATGAAAATGCATGAAGCAAATGCGACAGCCATTGCGAAATTTTTGGAAACACATCCGGCAGTGAAAAAAGTAAATTATCCCGGATTAGAACATCATCCGCAGCATGAATTGGCAAAACGCCAGCAGCATGGCTTCGGCGGAATGGTTTCATTCGAAGTGAACGGCGGGATTGACAACGTCAATACCGTACTTCGTTCCGTGAAAATCTTTGCTGTTGCGGAATCTCTCGGCGGCATCGAATCGCTCATCTGTCATCCGGTAACGATGACACACGCATCGATGAATCCCGTGCTGCGGGAACAAGCGGGTATTAACGAGCGCATTATTCGGCTATCGGTAGGAATTGAAGATGCGAATGATTTGATAGAAGATTTGGATCAAGCGCTGAATGCACATGGTTAATACTTGTTGCCCAAGCTGGGAGGGAGTTTTACTCCCGACCAACCTTGTTCAGGAGTGCAACTCCTTCACAGCAGGGGGTAAGCGACGTGGCGTCGCCCACAGAATTATTAGAATTATGAATTAACATCTGTGAATGTCGTTGTTCCGGCGTTGTAGCAATTATTCAATTTAGTATGAATGAATTTGGATGTCTTTTATTTCGATGTGCATTTTTATGTACCGTTTTTATCATGGAATGATGCAGGTATGGGGAGTGTGATTAGATCACCATTTAATTGTCTGTGTTTCATTCTCTAATAATGCACGAATAGGGGTTTCATAATTATTAAATTCATATTTTCCAGTAGGCGTTTTATTTCTTCGAATAAAATTTTTTACAACATCTTGTAAAAACAACTTTTCATTAACAACATTGGGGAAAAGAGTAATATTATATCCGGACCCATCTTGAACGCTGGTGTACAAAATACCATCGATATTGTGACCATTATTTTCAGAAAGTTTAAGTAGTGCATTGCAATAAGCGCTAGATATTTTATATATGTTTTTATTATTAGAAACCCGAGCACAAAAAAAGGTGTTGATATAGCTCCAGTAATCTAACTCATATCTACTCTTAATAAGTTTATCAATTTTTTTAAAAATATTATTCATTCGTTCATTTAAGGGATTCGGTATTAATATGACATGAAGATCACTTTGTACCACCCATTTTCCAGTTGTCATAACAAACCTGTCTTCAATTGAATAATCCTCAAAACGAGGTAAAAGTTCTAATAGAGTAGTGGGGAAATAATCAGATGCATAAAACATCGATTGATGTGGTCGGTTTGCCCTTGAATAATCGATTACTATAGATGAATCTGGATAAGAGATCTGAGAATAATGAGCAAAGTCAATATTATTTTCATTTGGTCTACTTCTAAAAACAAAACTTTTTGTTTTTAGAGGGACAGTTAAAGTTGGTATAACACAATAAGTAGTAAACACATTAAATAGTTGGTCATATGCTTCTTCTAAATTTAAATCTATGCTTTCGACAATATTCTTTAATTCTTCTACCATCATTAAAACATTATATTTCAAACATATTCGTTCATCTTAAAATATTTTTTCACATTCAACCGACCAACTCAAAAAATCCGCTTATGACCAAACCCCTTCCAATTTCCCATTTCAAATGCAACAACCGGCACGTGTCACACTGAGCAACGTCGAAGTGTGACCACATAACAATCGTCATCCTTCGACAAGCTCAGGATGACTTTTATTATTTTATGAGTTCTATACAACAAAGCCCGACTCTCATCGAATCGGGCTTCATCATTATTACTTTGTGGACATGATAAACACGCCGTTCCAGTCTGTGGGCGGCGGTGTAAGCTGGTAGAGGTTTGCGCGCTCCGTATAGATTTGTGCAGGGTAGCATTCGGGATCGAGTTGCAACGCCTGCTGCATATACGCAATGGCTTCGTCCCATTTGCGTTCGCGGTAAAGTTTGAGTCCCTCGTGATATAACTCCAGCGATTGCTTTTGCGTTTCGGTATGTTCCATCGCTGCCGTGCCGAGCACTTCGAACACTTTCACCGGAACATTCTTTCCCTTCACTTGAATTAAATCCAATTCGCGCACAAGAAATTTATCTTTCACTTTATTGTACGTGAACTCGCTGATCATAATATGCGAGCGGTATTGCTTGTTCGCGCCTTCGAGGCGCGAAGCAAGATTCACGCTGTCGCCGATCACCGTGTAATCGAACCGCTCTTGTCCGCCCATATTGCCGACAATCATAATGCCGGTATTCAATCCGATGCGAACGCCGAGCTGCGGTTTTCCTTGCTTCTCCCATTTGAGGCGCAAGGCATGCAAACGATTTTGCATTTCGATGGCAGCAAGGCATGCGCGGTACGCATGATCGCTTTGTGGAATCGGCGCGCCCCAGAATGCCATCACTGCATCGCCTTCATATTTATCTAATGTGCCTTCGTACTTCAGCACAATGTTCGTCATCTCATCTAAATATTCGTTGAGCAGTTCCACCAATCCTTCGGGATGATTATGGAATTGTTCCGCAATGGCGGTAAAGTTTTCGACGTCGGAAAAGAGGACCGTCAATTCACGCCGGTCGCCGCCGAGTTTTGCTTTTTCAGGATTTGCCACTAATTCATTTACGACCGATGGATTGATGTAATGACTGAACACATTTTTAATGAGTGCCTTTTGCTGCCGCTCCAATAAATATTGATACACCGCCGTGCCGATGTACGCAAAGATAATTGCCAAACTGGGATCGACGATATTGACAAGTAGATTGCCGGAAGAAAATACAACAACCGAAAGTTCGAAGATGCCGAGGATCAAAATCAGCATACAGAAAAACACACCGATTTCCAGCAGCCACGCATGTTTCACATGCAGTTGTTTGAGAGCCAGCAAGCCGAGAAAACAGACGAGTGCAAGCACCAGCACTAAAATGCTTTCGATCATCGGATCGAGTGTGGTGATAAAACTGCCGTCGATCATGTTTTGAATTACCGTTGCATGAATTTCCATGCCGTTCATCGAATAGCTTCGCTTGCCACCTTCTTCGCGGTACAGCGGAATATTATGATAGTCGCGCTCTTCTGCCATCACGGAGCCGATGATGACGATTTTATTTTTAAACAGTTTCATCATCGATGTATCGAATGCATTGATCTGTTCGCCTAATTCCAGTTCATCTTTCGTTTGGAATGTCGAATCATCGATCACTTGCGAAAACGGAATGTAACGGAAGGTATGATCAGGGCCGTAATAATTCAACAGGAAGGACGTTTCATCGAAGCGCGGAATTGAACGATTGTTCCAGCGGAACGAATGTTCATCATCTAGACCGGCAATCGTTCCTGCAGGAAGATGAAACGCACGGTTGAGTGCTGCAAATGCCAGCGTCGGCGTTTGCCATCCACGAACATCTAACAACGGAAAATAGGAACGGCAAACATCATCGCGATCTTTATGAATATTCACCACGCCGATATTTTTATCGACATCATAAAAAATATTATTGTACGTCGGTTCGGTCGAACGGACGATAGCTTTTTCATTGACGGTGCCCGTTTCGATTTCCGTGGCAAGAATGACGTTGTTGTATTTTGCCAGCGTGCTGCGTAAAATGCTGTCGCCTGCAACAGTTTTTCCCGGAGCACTGAATGTCATATCGAACACAATGGCGCGTGCACCAGCGGCATGCAAATTTTCGATAATGTGTGCGTAGTAATCCCGCGGGAATGGAAACGGATCGACAAAGGCTTTGAGGTCATCATCGGAAATTCCGACGAGGACAACATCGCCTGACTTTTCAAGATCACGACCGCTGGATTGATGCTGGTAACGGCTTTGGTATCGCAAATCTGTCGTCAACAAATCGATGTTTTTAAGAAAACCGATTTCAAGCAGCCAGCCATGCGTGATGACAATGACGAACAAGCCGATGCCCAACCCAACGGCAGTCCTTACAAGAAGCGGCAATATTTTTTTCTTAAAGCTAAACGATGCCATACAAACTCCTTGACATCAAGTTACTAAAATACATTGTGCAGACATTTTTTCTGCGCGAGAATTAAAATGAAAATCGATAAATAACGCTTGCAATGACATCGCTTGCACGATTAGGATTATTGATATAATCCATTTGACCAACGATAGCATGCCGCGGAATAAATTCGTAATCAATGCCGGCTTGAAACAGCGTTCGTTTAAAATCGCCGAACGATGGTGCAAATGTTGCGAGCAAACTCAATTGATCTTGAAAAAGCCGGTACCGTGCATTGACCGAGATAGTAGAATAATTAAAATCCTGTTCTGTTGTTGTCGAAAGATATTTTTTTGTTATCGAATCCTGCACGGCATTGTAGGAAGCATTGTTGCAAACGATGATAGCAATGCTTGTTTGCAAGGGGATCGTATAATATCCGGTCCATGAAAAAGCAACATTCATATTGTTCTGATTGCGTTTGTAAAATGTGTTGTCGGTTTTATCAGCAATGCTGGCGGTCAAGCCGATGCTGTGCCGGATGCCCCATTGAAAATCCTGATTGAGCGACAGATACAATCGGTTGGTAATTTCATCTGCAACGTACAATGAATCGATCTGCGTTGTATCGACGGCAAGATCGATGAGATCCTTGCGCGTGTAGAATCCATAGCCCAACGTTACGCCGGGCAGATTCGCTCCCGGGTACCCGGTGAGAGAGGAGTTGAATGTATTGAATGTCGTTCGTGGCGTTGAACCGTTGTTGCTGATATTATTCCATTTGGTTTCAAACGAAACGCTTGCAAGAATTCGATTTTGCCAGAACCGGACACGATCGGAAACATTCATTCCTTCAATATCGGTTTGCACGTATTCATTGCCGAATGATTGATACGCATTGCCACGCCGGAAGACCATAGCCCGAAGAAAATTGTTAAAATAATTCAACGACAATTCCGATTCCACAGCCAGCGAAGGAAGTCCGTCTGCAGGATTCAGTGGAAACAAATCGGCGTTGATGGTAATGAAATCGCGTGCTGTTGCTGCAATTTTTTTTAGATTGTTGGCATCTTGTACCTGCCTGCGCATGATTTTTTGTTGTGTCGTACACGCCTTCGAGCGAATCGATTTCTATATCCGTAAAACTTCCCGGAGAAATATCGTTATTCGATAAACTCACAGCCGCCTGCGTTAGCCATTTAATCCGCTGATTATCGAATGCGAGCAATAAATCGGTTCCTACTACCAGATTTTCCTTTGGATATGTTCCGTACTGAATGGAAGACATATCGTCTTTGGCTTTCAGGTAACTGAATCCTAATTGAAAATTTTCACCGCTGCCGAAACTGGGACGTATGGCAAGAAAATCTTGCGAATAGGTACCGGAAGAGAACATGCGATATGCAAGCGGATTAGTGGTGCTATCGGGATTATGAATCGCTTCTTTCGACCGAGCCGACCAACTCGATGAATCAGCATAAACCGTATCGCCGATCATTTTTCCTTCGACCGCACGGTAGGTTTTTCCCGCTGATACATCGAGATTGAAGAAGCCGAGTTTCAACGAACCGGTTATGCCACGAACACGTTTGCCGCTGATGATAAGCGAAGGAAAAACAGGATATGCATCGCCAGCTTGCAATTTCAAAATGTCTGCGGCTTGAATCGTTGCAAGATATTGATTCTGCGGCTGCCGGTCGGGTTTATCTTCGTTCGTCAGATGAAGATCGCCGCCGAAATTTAAAAACTTGTAACTGCCGCCGGCATGAAGATCGCCTCGGAGATAGGTTGTCGTGGCTGTGTCTATTTTTTCGTTTCGGTATTCCAACTGGCCGTTGACATTATATTGCAACGATGATTGTGTTTCTTCAATCGCCAGTGCTGTTGATAAATGACACTGGAGCGATGTGGTGTAGTGACATTCTTCCAAGCGTATCGCGTAATTCAACCGTGATGGTATGCGTACCGAGAGAAAGAGGTGTGTTAAAATTATTGGGCCGGTACAATAAAACGTTGTCGCTTAATATTGCATCTTTGGTTACTTCAACATTGTCGAGATAGAGTTTTGTTTTGCGTTTATCGACCACATCGGATGCGAACATCAGCGAAACAGCAATCGCTAAATCTTCCGATGTAACTGTTTCTCCCGGCTCAGGACTTAGGAACCGAACTTCTTGCTCTTTAGGATTAGCAGCTTGCACCGACAGCTTGCTGGGATTTCCGTCAGGATTGTCAGTAGGGAAAGTCGCTTTGCTTCCATCTGTGAAAAATAATTCAAGATAGTATTCAATGTACGGCGGTGTGATGACATTTGCCGGAATTGTTGCGACCGCAGTTTGTCCAGAGAGAAGCATTTCCTGCTGTTTATATTCTGATTCGCCGAATTGCCGGTAATGCAATTGCACACGCTGCATTGGTGAATTGGGAGTGAATAATGCACTCAGTGTTAATGAGGTTTGTTCACTCGCGGAAGCTGGACGAATTTCCATTACGTACGGGCTTACCTGTGCCAACAGCGTTGACCCGAAAACCCCAATTAACATGAATATAAATTTGCCTCGCTGCCACATATTCATAATTGCCTCTTCATCAGGAATGCGTGTAAAATTACGAACAAAAAACAGAAACGGCGGGAAAATTATTCCCGCCGTTCAATGTATTAAATGCTCAGATTGAAATCAAGTCTCGGATGGCGTCTTCATTCATTCCATCGTAAGACGATGACTTTTTTCTGTAAGCCCGCCGTTTGTCCTGGAATACGAAGCTCACGCTGCACGGCTTCAACTGGTACCATTGCCGGCTTCGATGCTCCGTCTTGAGGAATGATCACGACCGAATTATCCTGTAACTTAACAGAAACATAATATTCAAGTTTTGGGTATTTCACTTTATCCGCAGGCAAGCTGCCGCTTGCAACTTGTCCCGTGATGGTAAGCAACAGTTCCGAAAACACTTGTTCGTTTTGCTTTCGATAAAACAAACTTGCGCTGATTGCTTTTCCTTGAAACGAAGAAAGGCTGACACGAACAGATCCTATGTTCTTGGACTTGAGATGTCCGAAATCCGGCACCATACCATTGCCTGATCCGGTACCGTTGCTGGAATCGCTTTGTTCACCCCAATGCTGTCCCTCATGAATGTTATCAAGAGTGTGTCGTCCTGCCGCATGAACTCCCAAATTGCCACCAGTATCAGCAACACCGGTTTGACCCGTTCCGACATGTTGATGTCTGCCGGAGAGAGAATTTGTAAAATCAGCAAGTCCTTCGGAAATCGTCAGCGAATCGGCACTGCCGCCGGTGTTATATCCACCTTGAGTACCCGCGAATAGAAGCGACAGAAATTGGAGAAGAAAATCGGAATTGTTCTGTTTCGCCTTTATGAACGTTGAACACCATATTGCCATGATCCATATGAACACTGCGGCTTAAAATTTCTTTTCCTTTCACTTCACCTGCAATGGTGACGATAGATTTTTCTCGCAGGATCAATTTCGATTGATCGGCAAAGAGAATCATCGTTAATGAATTTTTATCCGTTTTCACTTCATATCCGGATTTCAGTTTGCTTAACGGTACAGCTTTTTGCCATCCGGTTGTTGGAGATTTTAAGTTGACGTCGTGAATGACTTTTACGACGTACGCAGAAATTTCTTTTTTATCATCTGAGTTGCTCGGTCCCAACGAGAGAACTCCAATGAGTGCGATAGCGCATGCGACACAAAGTTTTTTCGACATGGGACTGTCCTCGTTTTCTTATTGGTTTTCAATAGACAATTGCACATCTTCTCTGCCAACAAGAGTGTTGGTTATCGATTGTATATCTGCATCAGAAACAGTTTGTCCGTCTAATGTCATCGCACCGTATGCCGGCCATACCACCCAATTGCTGGGAGCAGAACGCAGCGTGGTGTAAGCAGCGTACGGCGCACCGCCGACACCATTGAGTAGTTGTTCTAATATGCGTCCGACTTTATCATCGGTAATACGAAACGTGACCGGCTTGCTGGAGCGGTTCACATCGCCGCGGTTGGTGGTAATAATTCCTTGAACTTGCACCACGTACGCTTTTCCTTGTTCTAACTTGCGAGGTGCATCCGGTGGGTAGGTCAATGTTGTGGTTCCTGTTACTTCTTGCGATAAAAATGGATTGCTGCCGGTTAACGCATCCTGCGGCGAATGTTGATTTGTCCCGACTTCAAACACATTCACAACTACGCGCGGCGCAGTCGTCGTCCATGAAAATGACGGCGCTAAATTATTAAACCAACTTCCATCCTGCGGATCCGTAATTTCCACGATTGCCTCGTCCACGGTTGATTGCGTGATCGTAATAGTCTTCGTTATCCAGCCACCGCCAATATCGGTATTGCAATCTGCGCCCATCACTTCCATTTTCACCGTATAATTTCCAGGCGGTGCTGTGGGAATGGTTGATGCAAGGTCTTCTAATTTTTTCCGGAGCGTCGAGTTCTCGTCATAACCGTCGTTCACAATATTAATATCGCTTCCTCCATTAGAGAAATCTCTCGCTGCTAAAATCCTTCCCGCCACTGGTACAGAAAAAACATTTGTTTTACCGACAACTAAATACGATTTACTGTAGTTCGTGTTGTCGCCCTGCAACGCAACATCCACTTCTATTTTGATATAGACATTTTTTTGTGCACTGGTAAGATTATTAAGTTGAAGCGAGATACCGGAAATGTTCGAGCTGATCTTTTGGCTTTTCACATCGATAAAATCAGCGAGATACATGACATCATATTCGTTGAAGGTGATGGTGGCATCGATCTGTTTTTGTGAAAAGCTTGGTGCGGTACATATCAGGGTCAATCCGAAAATTCCCGCGGCAAGGATTATCAACTTTAAAGCAATGCTTTTCATAGAGCACAACTCCTTTTCTTAAAAGAACTCAAGTTCAACATAGACATTACAGCTTTAATGTATGTTGATACATGTCACAATTTAGCGACGACTAAAAATGTACGACATCATTATAGAGAACGAACACCATAAACGCAAGCAAGATAAAAAAGCCAATCTGCTGCACGATAATACGGACTTTATTGGGAACTTCGCGTTTAAAAACTGCTTCATAAACCAAAAAAGCAAGATGTCCGCCATCTAATGCCGGAAAAGGAAGAATGTTGATGAGCGCCAGAGTGATACTTAAAAGTGCTAAAAAGCCCAAGAACGATCCGATTCCGCTTTCGGCAGATTGATTTGCCATCTGCGCAATTTTGACAGGGCCGCCAACCGAATTGGAAAACGATGCTTTACCGACAATGATCTGGTAAATATTGGTGAGAAATAATTGGCTGGCAAATACCACTTCATGAATGCCTGCGGGCAACGCCTCTATAATAGTATAGTTTTCATGAAGAACGGGTCCATAATACGCAACTGATAAAGAAACACCGATTCTTCCTTCCTTGGTCGGCGTAACTTTTGTCTCCATTGTTTGATTTCCGCGTTTCCACGTCAATAAAATTTCTTTTCCTGCATTTGCTTTTACAATCTCCGGCAACGAGCCGGAATTGATTGTCGTTCCGTTCACAGCAAGAATGGTATCGCTTGGTTGCAAACCGATAGCTTCAGCCGGCTTTCCTTTTTCAACTGCTTGAACGACCGGAACAAGTCCTGCGGGAAGAATTCCGAATCGTTCTTGTGTTAGATCAGGCAATGTTGCATGTTGGATCGTTAATAATTTCACGGAATCATTTCGCTGAATTTGTAACATCATATCTTGAGTGGCAGATTCTGTATAAATCAAACTTTCAACATCTTCCCACTGTTTCATGGTGTGATTATTGATAGCGACAATTTTATCGCCTACCTGCAATCCTGCATGTGCTGGCAGCACTGTTTGCTGCTACATATCCGATTTCGGTTATTGGGCGTACCATTTTTCCATTGTAATAAATAATGCCCCAGAAAATACAGATTGCCAGCAAAACATTCATTGCAACACCGGCACACATCACAATGGCGCGTTGCCAAATAGGTTTAGCGCGAAATTCCCATGGCCGCGGGTCGTGCGATAAAAATTCTGTGTCCATGCTTTCGTCAATCATACCGGCGATTTTCACATATCCGCCGATGGGAAACATTGCCACACGATAATCGGTATGATCTTCCAGTATCCAGATCGCTGGGAAGCGAGCCGAATGAGAAATTGTTTTTCTTGTTCCAACCGCACAATCGATTGCCCATCCCGATGGCAAACACTTCCGCCCGCATCTTAAATAATTTTGCAGTGATGAAATGCCCGAACTCATGCACCAACACCAGCACGCCGAAGATAATAATGAAATAAAAGATACTGCTAAGAATTTCCATGATGCTTTCTACTTTTCTAACAAAAATGATTATAAGAGAGTTCGCACATACTTGCGCGTTTTGGCGTCCACTTCAAACGTGTGTTCTAATTCCGGCGCATGGTGATTGGTGTGAGTGGCGAGTGCACGCTCAATGAGTTCGGGAATTTTGCTAAACGATATTTTATGATTCAAAAATGCTTCCACTGCAATTTCGTTTGCAGCGTTCATTGCCGCCGGTGCCGTTCCGCCAAGTGCTAACGCATCGAACGCTAACTGTAAACAACGAAACTTTTCTTTATCCGGCGCAAAGAACGTCATCGTGTGCAGGTGCGGAAAGTCGATGCGCGCTCCACCGAGCGGCAATCGTTCTGGATACGTCAACGCATATTGAATGGGAAGTTTCATGTCCGGTATGCCCAATTGCGCTTTCACCGAACCATCGACAAATTCCACCATCGAATGAATAATCGATTGTGGATGCACAACGACGTCGATTCTGTTTGCGGGAATATCGAACAGCCAGCGAGCTTCGATTACTTCTAATCCTTTGTTCATCAACGTTGCAGAATCGATCGTGATCTTGTTTCCCATTTTCCAGTTCGGATGATTGAGCGCGGCTTCCACGGTGATGCCGGCAAAATCATTTTGATGCATGTGCAAAAACGGACCACCGGATGCCGTAATAATAAGTTTTGCAACGCGGTGAGGATCTTCACCGGTCAGACATTGCATAATGGCGCTGTGTTCACTGTCGATGGGAAGAAGTTCTACACCGAACTCCTTCACCAATCCCGTAACAATTTCTCCTGCAACGACTAACGTTTCTTTGTTGGCAAGTGCAATATTTTTTTTTTGCCGAATGGCTTCTACTGTCGGCTTCAAGCCGGCAAATCCCACAAGCGCATTCACGACAACATCCACATCATCTCGCCGGACAATTTCCAATAATCCTTCGCTGCCGACAAAAACTTCCACGCTTGCAGGGAGACGTTTGCGCGCTTCTTCCGCACATTGTGCATCGAATATCACCACGCCGCGCGGATTGAATTGTTGTACCTGCTCCGCCAGCAAATCGACATTCGTATTCGCTGTTAAATATGTGGCACGGAAGCGATCCGGCATGTGCGAGATTACTTCCAGCGTATTCCGCCCGATAGAACCGGTGGAACCAAGGATTGCAATGTTTGTTACGGTGTTTCCCATTGACATTGTTCAAGGTAAAGAATAAAGGAAGGGTTGTCAAGAAATCGGTTGACACGAAAAATCCTTCGATGCATATCGGCATTCTCTTTTGTATATTGACGTGAGATGAAAGAAAAAGTTCGGAACAAGATGACGTTGCTAAAAAAAACTATTGTGTGGAATGTACTCTTTTTCACATTCATGTGTTTTGCGACCGTTTTTGCGCAAGAACTCGATAATGCAACCCAACTCCGCCTTGCTCAGCAATTGGAAGACGAAGGCGAGTGGGAACATGCTGCAGCATTGTATCAAGGTTTGTATCGATCAATGCCAAACAACGCTGTTGTAATCGATGGATTGCAGCGGAGCTATGCGCAGCTTAAACAATACGACAGCGCCATCGTTGTTATCCAGCGATGGCTTGTGCGCGAGCCGAACAATATCAACGCCATGGGAAATCTCGGCGGATTGTATTATGATTCGGGACACGAGCGGCAGGCGGATTCCATTTGGAACGCCATCATCACCATCGACCCGCACAATACGAATCTCTACCGGTTTGTTGCATCAGAAATGATGGAACACCGTTTGTACGATAAATCCATTGCAATGTATGTGCGTGGAAGAAAAGCAAGCGGTAATGATGCGGCATTTGCACAGGAACTTGGTTCCCTCTATGCCGCGCTTCAAAATTATTCTGAGGCAACACGCGAATATTTGCGGCTGATAGCCGAGTCGCCCAACCAGCTTGGCTTGGTGCAGGCACTTATCAGCCAGATGTTGTCCGAACCGCACGCGCTCGTTTCAATTACGCCAGTTGTTGCAGACGCGATAAAAAATTCTTCGGATAATATTGCGTTGCGACGGTTGTATGCATGGTTATTAATGGAAAAAAGGAATTTTACAAACGCACTGGAGCAGTATCGCATCATCGACCAGCGATCAAACGCTCACGGATTGGAACTCTTCAACTTTGCGCAGCGATTATATCAAGAACATGCCGATGCGGTTGCAGCAGAAGCGTACAAAGAATTGATCGCGGCATATTCGCAGCAATCATTTTTCTCGCTGGCAAAGTTCGGATATGCACGCGCGGAAGAAGAATTAATGTCAAGAACAACGGATACGGTTCCAACAGTACCAATCCCGCAAACATCGGCGGTCATTTCATTGTATGAGGAACTTGCCGCAGCATATCCGACAACCGATCTTGCCGCACAATCATTATATCGCATCGGTATTATAAAATTCCAAACATTGTTCGATCTTGATGGTGCGCTTGCCGCCTTTAAACAAATCCGAACAATTCCGCAGATCACCAATATTTCATACGCTGCCGTCTTGCAGACAGGCGATGTACAAATTGCGCGCAACGATCTTGCAGAAGCACGCAAAGAATATCTTACTGTTCTTCCTGTTCCCGCGTATCATGATCAGGCGCTCTTGAAACTTGCCGAGATGGATTATTTTGAAGCAAAGTTCGATACCGCGCTGGCAAAACTTCAGTGGTTCAATGCGAATTTAAAAAACGATCTTACCAACGGTGCGCTACAGCTGCAATACTTCATTCAAGAAAATAATTCTTCCGCGCCGCAAGCGCTGGCAGAGTTTGCGCATGCCGCCTTGCTCGCGCGCCAGCGGAAATATTCCGAAGCGCTCGTGCAATTTGAAGACATCATCCGGCTCTACCCGCAAACGCTGTTGATCGACGATGCGCTCGTGCAAAAAGCGGAACTGTTACTTCAACTCGGCAAATCTTCCGATGCTATTGCTACATTCCGTTTTGTTGCGGATTCGCTCCAGCTAAGCATTTTAAAAGATCACGCACAATTTCGTATTGCGGAAATTTTTCAGAACACGCTGCATAACAGACCCGCCGCCATCGATGCCTACGAGCAAATGCTAACAAAATTTCCGAATTCGTTGTATGCAGAAGAAGCGCGCAAGCGCATCCGCACGTTGCGCGGAAATTAACACTTCCGTCTTTTTCAATCCCTCGAATATTTTAGAAGAATGAAAAAGTGTCTCTTCCTATTCTCCAATAAAAATTAATGAACTCAAATTTCGTTTGTTGGAAGAGAATTGAAAGATCTGGAAGCGTTTTAGGTTTTATGGGATGAGGACTAATTTTTTTAGGAGGACAATATATTTTTTCTGGAGAAGAAAGAATAAATTTTGGAAAGTGATTTATTTTTAAATTATTCCCATAAAATTCTTTTGAAAGTATATATATTATTGTATAATCGATATTTGATTTTTATAGAAAAATAATTACTTTTAAATAAAACTGATTATATGTTTAGTAATAGATATAAATATTGAAATAAAGGAGATAAAACGATGCTAAAATTCAATTTTCAGCGTCTTTTCAAGGCAAGAGGTATTGAAAAGTCGTTCACTTATATGGTACGCAAAGGTTTTTCCAAAAACTATGCTACGCGGTTGAACACGGGAAAAATAAAAATGATGAATCTGAAAGATGTGGAAGCAATGTGCGAGTTTCTGGAATGCACACCGAATGATCTGTTGGAATGGACGCCGAATAAAAATGTTGCAGATGCATCAAAACATCCTTTGCATGAACTGATCCGTGTGGATACTTCGGCGAACATTAAGGCGATCTTGAATGCGATCCCGATTTCGCAATTGGCGGAAGTAGAAAAGTATATTTTAGAAAAAGTGAAGAAGTAGCGGTACGATGATTTTATAATCCGATTTTCGTAGATTGCAGTGGACGTTTTTGTTGTTCACCAGCATTTGACTCATGAAATTTTGGAAACAGATATTCTGCCTTTGTACGATTATGTTGTGTACCGGCTGTGTGCTGCCGGAACAACACAGAGCTACCGTCGAACATACTGCTGCAACTGAAACGTGGTACCGTCAATCGGTCGTTGAACTCGGTACCGCATTCACATGATTTCGCCTTCGCGGGGATTTGCTTCCGTGCGAGGACGCGGCGAAAGTATCCGCGGCGGCATCTATCAATTTTCCGGTGTTCGCTGGAATCCGCTTTTTGAATTTCCCTATTCTGATTCTCCGCTGCTTGCGGTTGTCGATTCCGGATCGGTATGGACAGTCAATCACCTAATTCATACGGGCAATTGTCAGCCGATTGTTTGTCATTGGTTCTCCTCGCAACTACATGAAAGTGCCGTTCCGAAATTAATGTGGGACAAAACTGATTATGCAATTCTCACCGGCATTTCATTTCCCACGTCGATGGATGGATGGATGGTCGGACAGCAGGGGCACATTCTTCGGTATCACGATGCAGGATGGAAGGAAGAGGCAACTTCGATAGGAGCGGCTTCGCGTTCCAACGTGTATGAAGGCGATCTTACAGATGTGCAAATGCTGACGCCGACGTCGGGATGGGCGATTGGAAAAAACGGCATCATTCTTCGCTATCAAAATGGGAAATGGAAAAAATATGCTTCGCCCACTCAACATGATTTATTCCGCGTAAGCATTGTCGATGAACGTCACGGTTGGATCGTTGGAGACAATGGAACGGTGTTGCAATGGAACGGTGAGGCATGGAATATTTTTTCACTTGATCTGCAAACACGCTTAAATTCTGTGCGGGCATTAGACACAACGCACGCATACATTGTAGGGAATAATTCCACGTTCTATGTTTTTGATGGAACGGCATGGCATGCGAATGAATCCATCAAAATGTACGACAACATTTTGGAAGATGTCGATGTGGTGCGTGATTCATCGAATCAGTATCGGATCTGGATTATCGGTGACCATGGCATTTACACGAATTCGCAAACTATCGGTTTCTCGTTCACAGATATTACCAACAGCGCCGGTTTGCGTAAAAACGGACGCGGCGGCATGTTTGTGAATGCAGACGAATCGGAATTTCCCGATCTTCTTGTGGTGGGCGATGCTGCC
Source organism: Ignavibacteriota bacterium (assembly GCA_963790045.1). Taxonomy (GTDB): domain Bacteria; phylum Bacteroidota; class Ignavibacteria; order UBA10030; family UBA10030; genus DATKMP01. The sequence goes on from CAWBMS010000007.1 coordinate 341,892, forward strand.
CGAAATTTTCTATTCACCAATACGCGGAATAATCATTTTCACGAAACCACCATCGATGGTGCCTCCGTACCAACTGAAGTGAAAGCAACTGCGCTGGGCGATATGAATAACGACGGTGTGCCCGATATTCTGGATGTTCTCGATCAAGGAAAATTTCATCTGGCATTTGGAAAACACTCCGGCGCGTACCGCGCCGGCATAGGAACATTTATCGTTACACGAAACGATTCCGTGCCGATCAACAGCGTTGCCGTGCGGCTTGCAGACTTCGATAACGACGGCAATCTTGATGTTTATGTCTCCAATGAAAATGGAAAAGATATGTTGTTTCGTTCAGATGGTGCAGGAATTTATACGGATGTTTTTGATTCTTCCGGTATTGAAAAAATGCTCAAGCATCATTCGTTCGGAGCAACCTTTGGCGATTTTAACAACGACGGCCGGATTGATGTTGTTATTCCGTACTGGATCAGCGAACGCGGAAAGTTTCTCGATCTTTTTTTGAACGACGGGAATTTTCACTTTCATGCTTCAAGAGATTCGATGTTTCTCTCTTCCGACAATATTTTGCCGGATGTATGCATTGCCGCCGATTTCAATAACGACGGCAATCTCGATTTGCTGATTCATTGCCAGAATGCTCCGCCCAAAATGTTGATGAACGATGGCCATGCGCATTTCCGTGACGCATCAACAGAAATGGGTTTTACAACGACGCTCTTCACACCGGACCCCGGCAACGGAATTCTTGCCGCAGGAGATGTGAACAACGACGGATGGATCGATGTGTTTATGGTATCGAAACTTTTTTTGAATCAACATGGAAAACGATTCGTCGAAGTTTCGGAACAAAGCGGTATTCAATTTTTAGGCCATCCATCGTTTGCGGACATCGATAACGACGGCGATCTGGATTTGTTTCTCGGCAGCGCCGAAGGGTCGTTGGGAAGCGGTGACCGCGCTGCCCTGTACCGAAATAATTTAAATAACGGGTCTTTCATCAAAGTGCGCGTGCAAGGCGATATCAGCAATCGCATGGCGATTGGTGCAAAGGTGTTTGTCGAAGCAACGGATGATCATGCGACGAAACAACTTCGTATCGTGGGGCTTGGTTCCAATCCGATGCTGGTGCAGGATGTTTCAGAAGTTCACTTCGGCGTCGATCCGCAGCAGCAGTATCAAGTTCGTGTCGTTTTTCCTTCAGGCCGTGAGCGCGTGATGGAACAGGTACGTGCCGGCACCATTCTCACTATTCAAGAATCTCCACTGCTTTCTCGTGCCGCTACACTTTCGCTAAAATCTATTGCCCAAACCGTACACAAAATTCCGTGGTCTGTGGCATGCATTCAATTATTTTTTATTTTATTGATCTTGCTGGGTTTCTATAGTCTCGGGCAGAAGTTTCATACCACACCCATAACTGCACGGTGGTATTTTTATGTCGGAATCGTAGCGATCTATTTGTTTGCGCTGCATCATACGGTGGAAGAGGGAATCCTAATTTCATCGTTGGCTTCGCTTGGCGCGTTGACAGTGAGCGGAAGCGCGGTTCTTGCCGTTGCGCGTGTCGCTATTCAGCGGCACGAAGCGAAGTATCTTTCGCACTACAAGCTTTTAGATGTGCTTGGGTGCGGCGGAATGGGAAAGGTGTTCAAAGCGATAGACGTGAATACTAAACAACTCGTTGCGCTGAAAATTCTTCATCCCGAGATTGTGCACAGTCAAGAAAACCGGAAACGGCTGCTTGCGGAGGGAGAAATGCTGCGTTCGATCTCCCATCCGCACGTCGTTCGTATTTTGGAGGTTGCCGATACTGGGGAAACGGCGTTTGTGTCGATGGAACTGCTGACAGGCGGCACACTCAAAGAATTGCTGGAACATGAACATCCGATGCAACCAGCAACGATTTTGAAAATTTTATTGGAAGTGTGCGATGGTCTCGCAGAAATCCACGCACAGAATATTATTCATCGTGATTTAAAAACCGGCAACATTATGCTGGATGCAGAACACCACATCCGCATTATGGATTTTGGACTTTCCAAATCGCCGTTAGTAACAACGATGACTTCGTTGGGCACGGTCCTTGGAACGCTGGGCTATGTTGCGCCGGAACAAATCACGAATCAACTTATAGATCATCGTACGGATATTTTTTCGCTCGGTGTGGTGATGTACGAACTACTGACCAAGACGCTGCCGTTTCAAGGCGAAAACGAAATCGCACTGATTCACTCGATCTTTAATATTACGCCGCCGCCGCCATCGCAATGCCGAACAGATATTTCCATTGCATGGGATGCGATAGTATCCGGATGTTTAGCGAAAAATATGTCGGAACGATTTTCCACCGTTGCACAAGTTCAGGAAGCATTGCAAGCACTCGAATGATCGGAAAATAATTTTACCGTACCGTTGCAGTTAAGCATGATCGTTGCTACATTGACTCACCGAAGCAGAAGAACATTTATGTCAACCATAACAGAAACGACTGAACGATTACAAGTTCTCTTGGGTAGCTCTCTCAGCGCCGTATCATCCGGTTTCATGGAAGTCAGCGCGTTGGCGAAATCGCCGGATCATGGCACCGAGCTTTCGCAAAAGATCGATTTGCTGTTTCATCAGGTGTTAAAAACCAGTCGCTCGATCTCGGAAGAAATCAGAGCGTTGACCGAGCATCAAGAAAAAATCGAGCGGCAGCTTGAGCAATTGACGGAAGAAAAACATCGCATGGAAGTGCTGTATGCATCCGGCATTTTGTTTTCATCGGAAACGGAAATGAAAGCGCTGATGGAAAAAGCCATCGACACCGTGATTCGGGAATTACAAGCCGATGCCGGTTTCATCGTGCTGGTCAATGAAGCGGGTGAAACGGAAACGGTTTTTACGCGAAATGTCGATTTGAATGTTGAACCCGAAGCGCGGGAGATGAGTTCAACCGTCGTCCGGGCCACCATCGCACAATCCCGACCGACACAGGTGAATGATGAAGCGAACGATTCGTTTGTACGAAAGCAAAGCGTTATACGGTTGGGTATCACCGCCGCGTTATGCGTTCCGTTGATTTCTAAAGGAAAAACTTTCGGTGCTGTTTATCTCGACCGTCGGCATCAAGCGCGCCCGTTCACCGAAACCGATCTGGTCTTTCTCTTATCCTTTGCAAAACAAATTGTTCGCGGCATGGAAGTATCGATGGAAATTTCGATGCTGGAAAAACGATTGGTCTCCGATACTTCGATGAAATTCGAAGATTTGCGGAAAGACTTCAAATGCGAACAGATGATCGGTTCCAGCAGAAAATTGTTCGACGTGCTGAAACTTGCTTCCCAGATTGCTCCGACGGATGCCTCCGTCGTTTTGCTCGGAGAAAACGGTACGGGCAAAGACTTGCTTGCGGCGGCAATCCATCAAAACAGCCGGAGAGCTTGCAAACCGTTTGTCACGATTCATTGCGGTGCCATACCGGCGGATTTATTGGAATCGGAATTGTTCGGATACGAGAGCGGTGCATTTACAGGCGCGACAAAAACGAAACCGGGGAAGTTAGAACTTGCCGACCACGGGACGGTTTTTTTAGATGAGATCGGCGAGATGCATGTCAATTTGCAGGCGAAACTGCTGCGCGTCATCCAGACAAAAGAATTTGAACGGCTGGGAAGTGTGCAGACAAAAAAAATCGATGTCAGAATTCTTGCGGCAACCAATCGCGATATCAAAGAAATGATTGCGGCGGGAACGTTTCGTGAAGATTTATATTATCGGTTAAAAGTATTTGAATTGGTGCTTCCGCCGCTTCGAGAAAGGCGGGAAGATATTTTAGAACTGGCAAAGCATTTCATGATAAAATATTCCCAGCGCGAACAATCGTTTTCTCTTTCTGAAGATGCGTTGAATATTTTGGAGGGATACTATTGGCATGGCAATGTGCGGGAATTAGAAAATGTGATTCAACGTGCCGTCGTTCTTGCAAAATCTTCCACGATCGAGATCACAGATTTACCGCTTGAGCTTTCCGCTTCACACGAAGATGCTTCTCCCGTTCCGGTGGGGACTGCACTGCTCGATGCAGAAACAGAATTTCGGCGCTGGTATATTATTAAAACGCTGCGCAAGGCAAAAACCAATGCCGAGGCGGCGCAGATGCTTGGCATCAATCGTACTCATTTTTACAAACTTCTTGCGCAGTTGGATATTCAACCATAATGGTCAAAACGTGTGCGGTATGATGGAAACGGAAAACATCGAAACGATTCTTATACGATATAAATTTCAATTTGAAGACAAGACGGAAAAGCAATTCGATATTGTGTTGAACGCAAAAACACTGGAAGTGCTTCACACGCCCAACACGTCTCAGCCGGAATGGACTCGCCTCAACTATCATCAATGTTCAAATTGTCCGCTCGATGCAACCGTTCAGCATTGCCCGGTTGCATTAAATATTGCGCATTTGATCGATGAATTTAAATTTGCAACTTCGTACGATAAAACATGGGTGGTTGTTGAAACAGCAGAGCGCGCGTACACATCCGAGACAACAGTACAAAACGGATTAAGCGCCATTCTTGGTATTTACATGACAACGAGTAATTGTCCCGTTATGGATTTTCTTCGTCCGATGGTGCGGTTTCATCTTCCGTTTGCGACGGCACAGGAAACGGTCTTCCGCGCAGTGTCGATGTTTTTGGTTGCACAATATTTTCGTCAGCGCAAAGGGCTTTCGCCGGATTGGACTTTAGAAAAGCTTGTGGATATTTATAAAGAAGTGGGCAAAGTGAATAAAGGAATGTGGAATCGCCTTTCGAACGCTTCCAGCTTTGATGCCAATGTGAATGCCTTGATTGTACTCAATACGTTTGGCGATGCCCTTCGCTACTCAATAAAAAAAGATCTTGAAGACTTAGCCCCGCTGTTTTCACAGTACTTCGATCAAGAAAAATAACTTCAATCGCTGTCGTCCGCGTGCGACACCAATATTTACCATGATGTTGCTTTCTTGCGACATTCATTTCTTATTCTAAACAAACCTCTGTTTATTGCCGTTCGTTCTACGGCACAACTCTTGATTGTAATATATTGGTTACACCCATACAAGTCGATTCTTTCTTTAATGAAGAAGAACATGAAAGAACTTCAACTGTGGTTGGGGCCGTATCATATTTGGTGCGGGTTGATGGAGTAAGAACAATGCCGCACTTCACCGTTATCAAGAAAGGATACTACGATGCGATCATTTCTGTGTGTGTGTCTTGTTGTTTGTGTATGGATAAATTTATCTTGGGCTCAATGGACTCAAATCAACAATGGTCTGGGCAGTTTAAAAATTACCGGTGTGGCCCGGGTTGGCACAACAATTTATGCCGGTACCACAGATAAAGGACTTTTTAGTTCTACAGATAATGGTGCTTCATGGAGTACCTATAGCGGAAATGATACGTTACCCAGTCTCGTCATTAATGGTTTAGATGGTATTGATGCAAGTGGTACAGGCATGTTCATTTACACTCAAAATGGAATGGCTCTCTTACAACCACCGATTCCATTATTTATACCGCCGTTTATTCAAACCCTATCAAATAAAAATATTACTCTCTATAAGCAATGTCAATCTCCTTCAAGAAGAAGAATCGTGGGAACCAAAAGCGCCGGTGTTTTCTATACCGATAATGATACGACCTGGATTGCCGCCACGGGAATTCCTGCGGGAGCATCACAAAACATAACAGGATTTATCAGCGAGGATATAAATGTGTTAGCGCTTGGAGGCACGGCAAATGGGGCTGGCATATCAACTGATCGCGGGGCAACATGGACTGAAGCGAATACCGGGCTTACTGGCGATGCGTTAAAAATAAACAGTATGTTTATGATGTTTGCTTTAACAAAAAATGGAATTTATTATACTTCTTTATCGACTTTCACAGGTTGGACGCCTGCTGTTGCAGCGGGAGATTTTAGAATCTGCACATCAGATTTAATATCTGGAAAATATTATTGCTTTGGGAATAATGTCGGTACGTCAATCGATGTCAACACTTCCCAAATAGTACCCCTATCTCTCAATGGAATTTCAGGAGGCGCAATTACATCCGCGTTACTCTATGGCACGAATGTTTTTGTTGGAACAGAAACCGGAGGAGTATTCCGATCACCGCTTTCAAGTATTACTAGCGTGAATGAAAAAAAAGAATTGCCCAACCATTGTAGTCTTTATCAAAATTATCCTAATCCCTTTAATCCAAGTACAACGATCAACTATCAACTTTCTAAAACTGGCCGCGTTCGATTGATGATTTTGAATATCCTTGGACAAGAAGTGGCGACGTTGATGAACGAAGAACAAACTGCGGGTTCACATTCTGTTGTATGGAATGCATCTGGGAATGCCAGCGGTGTCTACTTTTACCGGTTGGAATCCGGTGCACAGACGGTAGTGAAAAAACTTGTGTTGCTGCGTTAAAGCGATGAATTAAGCACATACAAATCAACGAAGCATCAAACCTTCCAAGAGTAATGCCGCCTTCGCATTTCCCTTGGAAGAATTTTTTTATAAGTATTATGCCAATAGAGAATCGTCATCCGTCGGTTATGTGCGACAAGAAATTTTATGTTGATGTTGCTTTCGTGCGACATCTTTTTCTTTTCACACGCAATATTCTTATTCTTCACACATAATTGTACGGCATATCTCTTGCTTGTGTGTTGTCAATGAATACAAATGATTTAGTTTTAGTCGTTGATTCCCATGCGGAAAACCTTCGCAAATTACGCGAAGTGCTGGCTCGTGAAGGATTCAACATTATGACGGCCATGGATAAAAAAACGGCATTACATATTTGTGCAAGAATTCCTGTGCAATTTGTGCTGGGGGATACGAGCTTATTGGGCTTCTGCCATAAACCAAACAGCGACACGGCAGATGAACCGCCAGCCATGGGTTGAGGCGAGCGCATGGCTGGATTTTGATTGAACTGTAAATACGAAACCAATCGTAATACATTTTTTTTATTGCGCTTTATTTGATAGATGTTATATTGTAATGAATTCGATATCACTTGGATCGGATTTGTTCGCCAAATTCATTCACACACATTAAAGGAGTTTTCTGATGAAAAAATATGTTTTCATTTTTTTCTGTCTCGCATTCATTGTTTCGACAATGGTACAAGCACAATCGCTCGACGAAACATTGCAAAAAATGGCAGGAAGTGCTGTTCAAGGATATGTAGGACCGATTGTGTCCGGCTTCGGGGCGGATTTAAACGGCGGATGGTTTCATAAAGCGCCTGCATCAAAAATGGTCGGATTCGATTTTGAATTCGGCGTCATCGCTATGGGAACAGTCTTTGATGACAATAACAAGCAAATTCCTTCTGGTACGGGCGGAGATTTTTCGTTCGATGCCACACAAAGTAATCAAATTGCGAAAAGTATTTCCGGATATAACAGTTTACCTGCACCTTATCAATCTGCAATCGTAAATCAAATATCTTCTCAAAAATTTTCTGTAACATTAACAGGCCCAACAATTATCGGACCAAAAACGGATACCGTCAAAGTCATTTTCCCGGGTCAGAATATCACAGTGAATGTCGGCGGCACAAATCATACGTACAACATTCCGACGAACACGATCAACACGGGTGTAACCGGATTATTAGACAACGTAAAACTCGTTCCTCTTGCAGCTCCACAATTAAGTATCGGAACCTTCGTCGGCACCCAATTCACATTTCGCTATTTACCGGAAGTGCAACTTTCGAGCGATATAGGAAAATTAAAATATTTCGGTTTTGGTATTCAACACAATCCGGCCGTCTGGTTTGCTAATCCGCTGCCCATCGATCTGTGCGCGAGCTTCTTCACGCAAACGCTGGATGTCGGATCTATCCTCACAACCAAAGCAACTGCTTTTGGCGTCAATGCCAGCAAGACCTTTGGACCGAGTCTGTTGAGTATTACACCGTATGCGGGATTTATGCTTGAAAGTTCGAAGATGACATTTGATTATACCTCTACACTTTCGACACCGAATGGTGGAACTCAACAAATTCATGTCAATTTACCATTAGAAGGTGAAAACAAATCTCGCATCACTCTTGGATTGAGCATTAAAATTCTTACCTTCAACATCAATGCCGATTATAATATTGCAAAATATAATTCTGTAACCGGCGGCGTGATGATTATCATTTGATAATGGCAATTCTGTAACAGGCTGATTTTCTAAGTGGATCAGCCTTTATTACAATTTAGGATGATCGCTGTAGGAGGTCGATATTGCTCTGCCTGTTGGAGTAAGCTGAATTATATTTTTCGCACAACGCCACCCTATAGTAATTTTATTGTATAAAAGCCGATTCTGAAGAAGGGTCGGCTTTTTCTTTCGTGGAAATTTTCGTATCTTATCTATGCCTCAGGTGCAACAGAGACTGAGGCATTTTTATTTTTAGAGAGCTATTGAGCAGGAAAAGAACGCGAATTTGCAGTTGCTGTTAGAAAGAAGTTGAAGATGTACGAAATAAAACACATACGAAACATCGCCATTATTGCGCACGTTGACCATGGCAAGACAACGCTGGTCGATTATATGCTGCGCCAAACCGGGACGTTTCGTGCGAACCAAGATTTAGTAACACGCGTAATGGATTCCAACGATTTGGAACGTGAACGCGGTATTACAATTCTTGCAAAAAACACCTCCGTGTTTTATAAAGACCCAAAAACTAACGAAACATATAAGATCAATATTATCGATACGCCGGGCCACTCGGATTTTTCCGGCGAAGTGGAACGCACATTGAAGATGGTCGATGGCGTGTTATTGTTAGTCGATGCCGCCGAAGGGCCGTTGCCGGGAACAAAGTTTGTCCTCAAAAAATCACTTGATCTTAATCTTCGCCCCATTGTCGTCATCAACAAAATTGATCGAAAAGATGCCCGCGCATATAAAGTACTTGATGAAGTATTCGATTTATTTCTTTCCCTTGGTGCACATGACCAGCAATTGGATTTTCCGACGGTGTATTGTATTGCTAAACAGGGAATTGCGAAGTTAGAACTTGAAGACGAAGGCACAAATCTGGAACCGCTGTTCCAAACTATTCTTCGCGCCGTGCCAGCGCCTGCCGGTGATCCGCACTCGCCTTTCCAGATGTTAGTAACGACAATCGACTACAGCGATTATCTTGGACGTCTCGGCATTGGAAGAATTTCCCGCGGCACTATCAAGATGGGCGCGCCGATGAAAATTATTCATCGAGATAGTTCTATTGAAGATGCACGTGTCACAAAAATTTATACGTTTCATGGATTGAAGCGGATCGAAGTTGATGAAGCCGGTACAGGCGACATCATTGCGATTTCCGGAATGGAAGATGTGGATATCGGTGAAACCATTGCCGACGCATCCGATCCGACACCGCTGCCATTTGTATCAATTGAAGAACCGACGTTGTCCATGAATTTTATTGTGAACAATTCTCCGTTTGCGGGATTGGACGGCAAGTACGTTACCACGCGCCATCTGGGCGACCGTCTTGCTCGTGAATTGCGCTCGAACGTAAGCTTGCGCGTAGAAATGACCGATTCGCCGGATGTTTTCAAAGTCAGTGGACGCGGCGAATTGCATCTGGGCATTCTCATTGAAACGATGCGGCGCGAAGGATATGAATTTCAAGTTTCACGCCCGGAAGTTATTTGGAAACGCATTGCCGATGTGGTGTGCGAACCGGTAGAACATGTTATCATCGATGTGCCGGATGAATTTGTCGGTGTCACGATGGAAAATATCGGACAGCGCAAAGGCGAATTAAAGAACATGATGCAAAGCAATGGCAACACGCGATTAGAGTTTCTTGTGCCTGCCCGCGGATTGATCGGGTTCCGTTCCGATTCATGACGCAAACCAAAGGTACGGGAATTATACATCACAATTTTCATGATTACGAACCCTACAAGGGCGAACTTTCTACACGCAGCCGCGGTGCATTGATTGCGATGGAAGAAGGAACCGCCGTTGCGTACGGTATGTGGAAACTGCAAGAACGCTCGACATTTTTTATCGAACCCACGACGCGCGTTTATACGGGAATGATCGTCGGAGAAAATTCCCGCGAGTACGATATGGTCGTCAATGTTTGCAAGACAAAACAATTGACCAATATGCGTGCTTCCGGTTCGGATGAAGCCGTTCGGCTTGAGCCGCCTCGGCAGTTAACGCTTGAACAAGCCATAGAATGGATCGCGGAAGATGAATATGTGGAGGTGACGCCGAAATCGATCCGGCTTCGGAAGAAATATCTCGACCATAACGAACGTAATCGTATGTCGAAGAAAAAAGCTGTGCTGTCGGAAGAAGAATAGCACAGCCGTATCAGTACAATTCATTAATTCGTTCTTTTCTTTTACACATCGCGTTGGAACAAAGGCTCCAGCGCGATTCGTGTTTTATCGAATATCCACGTTGTTTCGGCATCGTCGTTACATTTTACATTGCTTCTATGTGTTTTTTCATCTACTTTCTTCTATTAATAAGAGAGATAAACTTATGCCAACATCCACACTTTCTTCTGAAGAGCGAAACTCTCGTGTTAGTTCACTCCTGCGTCAAGTCGATGACGATGTCAAAACGAAAAATTTTGATCAGGCATTGGATAAAATTCGCAAGGTGTACAAGTACGATATTAAAAATATTTATGCCCGCGCGTACGAAGAGCGTATTCTGATGATGATCATGGAACAGGGACGCGAAGAAGCAATGCGGGATGCTAAAAAAATGGCCAGCGAGCAAGTCGATCAAGAAGTCAAACGCCGGTTACGGGATTTCTATCGCCAGCAAGAAGTGGATGCGGAGAAACGGAAACAGGATGAAAAAACCGAGCAAGCACTGGAAGAACGCGCACGCCAAGCATCCGTGAACGAAGTGCGGCAAGTAACGGTGAGCGATATTTCAACGATTGAAAAAGAAACGGCTCAGCAAAACGAGGTACTGGAAAAATTATTATTGAACCGGCTTCAACAAACCACGCGTTTTCCCGAACACGATGCATCAAAACAAATTGCCGATGTGGAAACCGAACGGAAAAAAATTCAAGAAGAGGCGTTCAATAAACTGAAACAAGAACAACAGCGCACACAGGCAGAACTTGTGCAACGCATGGAAGATGAACGAGCCGCGGCAATCGAGCGGGAGCAGGCAAAATCCAAACAACGTGAATTGGATGCGTACCGTTCGTTGATGAAAATGATGATGCAGCTTGCGGTTCCTTCTGAATGGCAAACGTCCATTTTGCAATCGCTTAAAATATCTTTCTCCATCAGCGATACCGAACACATGACAGCCGAACGGGAAGTTCAGGTGAATGCATACATCGAAGCCGTTCGAACGCTATGGAAAACCGGCAAACCAACAGAAGAAGATTTCGAACAGTTAAAACGGTTGCAACAGTTTTTCCACATCACGGACGAGGAACATACCGATATTGCCAAGCGCATGAAAAAAGAACTCGGCTTGGCAGATGAAACCGCCGTGATTGCTGTGATCGACGATGATCTTTCCATCCGAAAATATGTCGAGCATATTTTACGGAAGACATACCATACGGTCATCGTTGCCGCATCGGCGGAAAGCATCGTACCGGAACTTGCTAAAACGACGCCGTCGCTGATCATCAGCGACATCAATCTCGGTACCGGTGTGATGAGCGGCTTTTCTTTCTATGAAAAAATAAAAGCAGGGACATACGGCGATGCCTTGAAAAATATTCCGTTTGTGTTAATGAGTTCACTGGAAGACGAATTCTTTATCAAGACGGCAAAACAAATGGGTGTGCGAGCGTATATGTCAAAACCGTTCACGCGAGAAAGTTTGGAAGCTCTCGTAAAGAAGACGCTTGAATAACACAAGAATAAATCGATGATCAGATTTTTTTCTGAATAAAAATATTTCATCGTAATATTTTTGTTACCTGCTCGATAATATACTGAACCTGATCATCGCTAAGCTGCGGATAAAGGGGAAGACGAAGTAGCGTGCTGGCGATAGTATCGGTAACGTGAAGCTTGAGATCTTTTAATCCGAGTACACTTTGTGCATAGGGTGACGAATGCAGCGGTATATAATGAAACGCTGCGCCAATACCTGCATCCTTCAGTTTGTGCAGCAGGTGATTTCTTCGTTCTTCCGTGGGAAGTAAAATATAGAAGAGATGATAATTCGATAAACAATAATCGGGAATGATCGGCAAGCGAAGTTTCTCTTGTTGCTCTAATTCTGCAAGGCCCGCCATATATGCCCGATGAATTGTTTCTCTTCGACGTTGAATGGTTTCAAGATCGTTGAATTGATCGTTGAGCACGGCGGCAAGAATTTCCGAAAGTACATAACTGCTTCCGAGATCCACCCACGTATATTTATCAACTTCACCGCGTAAAAAATTGGCACGGTTGGTTCCCTTTTCCCGAATAATTTCTGCACGGCGTGCAAGTTGTTCATCGTTGGCCAGCAGCGCACCGCCTTCGCCGCAGATATAATTTTTTGTATCGTGAAAACTATACGCGCCCAGATCACCTATGGTGCCGAGATAATTTCCTTTGTATTGCGCATTCACTCCCTGCGCAGCATCTTCAATCAACATGCAATGATGCGCACGTGCGAACGCACAAAGTTCGTCCATCTCTGCCGAAACACCGGCGTAATGAACGGGAACGATTGCCTTGGTTCGTTGGGAAATTTTTTGTTCTACATCGTGAATATCTATCGTCAAGGTACGGTTGTTGATCTCGCAAAAAACCGGTTTGCCGCCGCAGCGTATGATCGCGTTCGCTGTTGATACGAACGTAAAACTTGGTGTAAGAACTTCATCGCCGGGTCGTAAGTTCAACAGCATCATCGCCGTTTCAAGTGCGTGTGTGCCGGATGTTGTGAGAAGTGCATGACGAGCATGAAACAATTGTTCAATTCGTTGTTCCACCGTTTTGCAGACGGCTCCATCGCCGCTGAGTTTTCCGGAATCTAAAACATTCTTAATTGAAGCAAGGACACTATTGCCGAGATAGGGTTTGTTAAAGGGAATGTTCATACAGTTCAATCAAACGATGACTTGATTTTTTCATGTCGTGGTTCGTCTCAACAAATGCACGTCCAGCCCGTCCAAGTTGATTGCGCAGAGTACCATTGTCGAGGTATTGTGAAAGTTTATCTGCTAAATCCTGCGGTTGAGCTGTTTCGTATAATATTCCATTGGCACCGTCTTGCACTTGTTCCAAATTTCCGCCTTCACGAGAAGCAACAATAGGCAAGGATAAACTCATGGCATCGAGCATCACCAGCGAAAACAATTCGTTCCGGCTGGGGAACACAAAAATATCCAGCGCACTCAGATAACCGATCGTATCATGTTGAAATCCAGCGAAATGAATTTTTGTTTCAAGATGATGTTCAGCGACATACGATTGAAGCTGTTGAAAATATTTTTCACAGTGCGGCTCAAACGGCGATTCTCCAATATTCGTTCTTCGTTTTCGTGTCGGTTCACCAACGATAAGGTATTTAACGATCGCTTGTTGTTCCGTCTTAAGACATAAAAAGCTTTCGACAAAATCGACAACACCTTTTCCGGGATCGATGCGTACCATTGTTCCGATCACAATATCACGATCAGAAAATCCAAACGATGAACGAATGGTTAGACGTTTCTGCTCGTCTCTTGTATAACGTTCTAAATATCTTCCGTAGGGAAGACAAAAAACAGTGTCATCGGGAACGGCAAAAACTTTTGGCAAATGACTGCGCCATGTTTTTGAAGAAGTTATAAATCCATTAACCCGCCGGAAGATGAACCGATGCCAAAAATCGTCTTTGCTGCAGATTCCCATATACACGCTAAAAAACAATTTTCTCGTGCGGTCGTATCGTACTGCTAATGCTGCAGGCCAGATGTCTTTATGAAAGTGGGCATGAACAATTTGGATAGTATGCTTGTGTAAAACTTTTCGGAGAAACCAAATTGATCGAACGCTGACCGGTAGATAACTTGGCAGATGCACAAACGGAATGTCATGTTCTTTCAGAAACTCTTCAACTTTTGAATGAGGTTTGCACACGACAAGCACATTGCATCCGGCGTTTTTTAATTCTGCTATTAACGTGCAGGCGTACAACTCCAATCCACCCCAAGAATCAGATGTACATAGATGTAAGATGGAAATACTCATACGGAAAATTTTGCAGGAAACAATTTCATGATAAAAAGTTAATGGATTTTCCGTGGATTTCCAATTTCCGCTGGATAACGCGTCGAACGCCGGCATATAGTATTTGGAAAATCTTTACTCGATTATGGAAGAGTACAACGAATAAAGTTCGGGTTTCATTTTCCTTCGAACCGTTTCCATTCATTGGCGTAGTACAACAGTTTGGAATCTGCAAGTGCATGAATCGTGTTTGGTTCATGCGAACCATCGCTCCGAAGTTTTCCCGCCTTCACGCCAGTCAAAATTTCAATTCCCTCATCCACGGTTTTGACAGCATAGACATGAAATTTCTTTTTCTGTACCGCTGTGCATACTTCTTCTCGCAGCATCAATTCATCGACATTTTGAATGGGGATAATTACGCCTTGAGTGCCGCTGAGACCTCGTGCTTTGCACACATCGTAAAATCCTTCGATCTTTAAATTCACACCGCCGATTGGTTGAATCTCTCCTTTTTGATTAACCGATCCGGTGACAGCAATTTCCTGCCGGATGGGTACGCCGGCAAGACTGGAAAGGATGGCATAAATTTCCGTCGATGATGCGCTGTCTCCATCGACGCCACCATACGATTGCTCGAACGTAATGCTCGCGTCCATAACCAACGGTTTGTTTTGTGCAAACTTGCTGCGGAAATATCCGCTGAGAATTGCGACGCCTTTATTATGCGTCGGCCCGCTCATTTCTGCTTCGCGTTCGATATTGATAACGCCGCTTCGTCCCAAAGATGTGCGCGCCGTAATGCGCGCAGGTTTTCCGAACGCATGCTCGCCGCTTTCATACACGGATAGACCATTCACCTGGCCAACCACCGCGCCTTTCGTGTCGATCATCATCGTTCCGTTATCGATCATTTCCTGAATTTTATCTTCAATTAATTTCACTCGATAGATACGTTCCTCAATTGCCTTTTCCACATGCACGTCAGCAACATGCGTTGCATTTTGCTTTTTTGCCCAGTAACTTGCTTCGCGTACAACATCGGCAATAATATTGAACCGCGTCGATATTTTTTGTTTGCGGCCCGAGAGGCGCACGCCAAACTCAATCACCTTTGCCAATGCCGTATTGTCGAACGAAACAAGTTTCTCATCGTCGCAAACCATTTTGATGAAGTGAATGTACTGTTTGACTGCATTGATAGATTTCGACATTTCGAAATCAAAGTCGGCGCGAATTTTAAATATCTTCTTAAAATCATCGTCGCGATAATATAATAGATGATACAATTCCGTATCGCCGATGATAATGACTTTTACATTGATCTCAATTGGTTCCGGTTTCAAATTTGCCGCCATGAAACCGAACATCGGTTCGTACGATTGAATATCCATCAAGCTGGTACGCAGCGTGCGCTTCAAATCCTGCCACACGCCGGGCTCAATCAAGAATATCGAGCGCGTTCAACACCAAATAACCGCCGTTGGCATGCAGCAGCGACCCCGCTTTGATTTTGGTAAAATCAGTACGCCACACACCGCCTTTTTCTAATTCCCGTTCAACACTGCCGAAAATGTTTTTGTATTTAGGATTCGTTTCGATCACAATCGGAACGTGTTGAGTTTCGGAATTATCAACCAACACATTCACCTGATACTCAAGGAAGAAATCTTCTTCCGGTTCCTCTTCTTCTTGTGTTGTGGCAAGAGTCAATTGCTGTTTGCGGAATCGATCCAGCGTACCGCTGATCGCCGTGCGTGCTTCATCAAAGTACATATTTAATTTTTTATGATCGTATCGAACTTTCAGAACATTGATTGCGTCGTCCACCGCCGGCATCACATATTGTTCTTCCAGTTCGCCCAGCGACTCTTGAACTTTCTTTTCGATATTTCGCAATTCGCGGAACACCGCTGCCATTTGTTGTTCTAATTCTCCTAACGCGTCGCGCATCGAGGCAAAGCGTTCTTTGTCGAATTCACCTTTTTGCACTAATGCTTCAATTTGATCCATGCTCGATTGTGCGTTGTTCACCATCGGAATAATTTCCGGGCGCAGCGCGTTGCCGGCTTGCACCTGCGCTAGATCGAATCCGCGTTCTTTCACGCGCCGTTCAAAATCTTGCAAGATACTTTTTTGCCGGTCTTGAAAATGCTGTACAAGTTTTTTTCGTGCGTTCTGATACCGCTGGCTTTCGTACACGGCGGGAATATCGCGGCGCAATTCCTCAGTAAATCCCTCCATATCCTGTTTTAACCCGGTGCCCTGTCCAGCGGGAAGTGAGATGGCAAGCGGCATGTCGGGATTTTTAAAATTGTACACGTAGCATTGGTCTTGCAATTCCACATGTTGTTTTTCAAAATCCTGCAATAGACGTTTAATAGTTGTGGTGCGTCCGGTACCGGAAATGCCGGTGACAAAAATATTATACCCGAAGTGATTCATCTCCAATCCCACACGTAGCGCGCGCAACGCGCGTTCCTGCCCGATAATTTCCCTTATGGGCTGAACGTTGTCGGTGGTGCGCACGCCCAGCGAACGCGGATTGCATTGCCAACGTAATTTGTCCGGCGGCAGCGCTGGATGAATAGGCGCTCGTTGCAGTTGTTGAATCGGCGTAACAGATTTCTTCTTCATGGTGTCGTATCGTGTTGTGAGATGGATTTTATGTGAATGATGGTACACAAAAGAAAAGCAACTTCCAAGCGCGGCAAGGCATGCTTCTACAACAATTTTTCTGTAAGGACTTTTGCGACAAGTTCGTGCCGTGTGTGCACATCGAGTTTGAGGTACACATTCTTAAGATGCGTGGCAATGGTATGCCGGCTGAGACAGAGTTCGTCGGCAACTTCGGGAGTAGTTTTTCCTTTCACCAAGAGCGCAAGGATGTTTTGTTCTTGTCCTGTCAACGTATAATTTTTCATGATGGCGGGTTCTGTTGCAAACATTGCGAGCATTTTTCGGATGACAACGGGATCTATCGGAACTCCGCCTTGCAGTGCGTATTTCACAGCATGCGTTATTTCTTTTAAGGAAGAAGTTTTCAACAGATAGCCGTTTGCGCCAAGATCAATGGCTTTACGAATACTTTCATCTTGTTCATTCACGGTGAGCATAATAACAGGAAGATTAGGTGCTATGTTCTTGATCTTTGGCAGAACCTTTAATCCGTTGATGGCGGGCATGTTAATGTCCAGCAAGATAATGCAGGGCCACTCCGGTTCCGCCAATAATTTCTCCAGCAGAACATTTCCGTCATCGAATGTTTGCGTGCACCGAATATCCAGCGAGGCATGTGTTGCTGCTTTGAAAACAATGCAGAACTGTTCATTATCATCGACCAACCAAATCGTCGCAGGAGATAGATGTTCGTGAGCGGGGTTATCCTGCGGTAAAATGGTGTTCGATATTTCTGCCGACATACGTATTAATTCTTCTTCTCTGGCGTTATTGCCATTGAACTATAAAATACAGTAAAGGAGATTGATTGGCAACTAAAGATTTTTATGGAAGCAACTTTTTATAAACTATGGTTTGGCAACAATATTGCTCGTACATATTGCCTTTTAACTTGCTCTTCAATACATTGGTGCAACGACTAAGAGGCGGATGATTGAGGTAGCTATGGAATTTGAACAACAGCCAGAAGATTCCGGCTTTACAGCCAAGATGGCGTTGTGTCTCGCTGCCATTACCCTGGTGGGAATCGACGGCGAATTTAAAGAAGAGGAACTTGCGAAATTACGAACGTTGATTCACGCCGATGAAACGGCATTTTTAAAAGCGTATGAGTTTTACAACTGGCGCCCGCTGGAAACTTGCATCGAAGTTATTGCAGCAAAACTGAACGACGCGCAAAAACGTGCCGCATATATTTTAATGTATGATATCGCAAAAGCGGATAATGAAGTCGTCAAAGTTGAAGAACAACTCCTAAAGCAGTATGCAAACAAATTCGGGTGGAATGCACGTACGGTCGAAGAACTTCGAATGATATCACCTTCACCGGACGATATTGCCTTGTTTGAATAATTTATTTTTTCTTTGTTGAATGGGTGCGCGCTGCGTTTGCAAACTGACAGACGTTCTTCAATAAACATTCATGGCAGTTTGGATCGGTGGGCCGACAAACTTCTCTGCCGAGATAAGAAAACGCCATACCGGCAGCATGCCAATATTGTTTCGGGAAAATTTCCAGCAACGCCTTTTCCACTTTCTCCGGCTTTTCTTCTGCGGTAATGCCGATGCGCGGCACAACGCGCAGCACATGCAAATCCACAAAAATGCCCTGCGGTGTTCCATCTGCTTCGCGAATAATGACGTTGGCAGATTTTCTTCCGATGCCGGGTAATGCTATGAGTTCTTCCATCGTTAACGGAATATTTGTATCATCGCCGATTGCTTGAGCAATGCGTACCAGCCAATCTGCTTTTTTTCTGAACCCTCGCACAGACTGAATCCATGGATATAATTCCTCCGGCTTTGCTGCCGCGAGATGTTTCATCGAAGGAAATTGCTGAAAGAATGCCGACGCAATCTTGTTGATCAAATTATCCGTTGTTTGTGCGGATAACACAACCATCACAACCAATTGATACGTGCTGTGATATTCCAACGGATGCGGGCGGCTGCCGTATTTTTTCAGCAGCGGTTTAAGATGTGAAAGCCAATCCATAAAAATCCCTTAATGGTTTTCCGTTTCGTCTTCGGTTTCTTTTGGCACACGTTTTATGCGAACAAGCTCGATGGCATTCTCGACAATTTTTTCTGCCGTGAATTCTAATTTATCAACTTTCAATTGCTCGCCGACTTTTGGAAAATGTCCAAGCTGTTCGATAAAAAATCCGCCGATGGAACGAATATCTAATGGCGACAATTCGATTTCAAACAATCGTTCCACATCGTTTGTCGTTAATGCGCCATCGACAAGAAATTCATGCTCGTTCACTTTCACAATTTCCGGTGCTTCGCGGTCGTATTCATCTTGAATATTGCCGACAAGTTCTTCCAGTACATTTTCCAGCGTAATCAAACCGGCAGTTCCGCCGTACTCATCGGCAAGAATAATCATGTGGTTTCGTTTTTGCAGTATCGTTTCCAGTACTTTTTCTAATGTTGCAGTTTCCGGCAAAAAGATCGCGTCGCGCAAAACACTGCTGATGGTAAAGTTCGGCTGCAACTGCCGTTCAGTTTTAAAAATATCTTTTGTATAAACAACGCCGACAACATTATCGATCGTTTCCACAAATACCGGATAGCGGGAATATTTATGCGTGCGCATAATTTCGACATTTTTTTGAACCGGTGCATGCAGGGATAACGCCACCATTTCCTTGCGCGGTGTCATTGCATGCCGCGCCTGTTTTTGATGAAAGTCGATGGCGTTGAGTGCAATGTTGCGCGTCGAGACGGAGACCTGATGTTCATGCGCTAAAATTAGGCGTAGTTCTTCTTCAGTATGCCCGGCATCTTGATGTGCAGCGCTGTCCAATCCTACCAATCGCAGTAAGCCGTTAGAAGCGGAGTTCAACAACAATACTAACGGGCGGAACACAAGATAGAACCACCGAAACGGATACGCGACGGCAAGCAGCATCGGCGCGGCTTTGTGAATGGCAAGCACTTTCGGCGCTTGTTCACCCACGACAATTTCTACCGCGGTAATCACGGAAAAGGCAACAGCCAAGGATATACCGTACGTCAATTCGGGAGAATGTACACCAGCCCACGAAAGCACCGGCCACAACATTTTTGCAACCAACGGTTCGCCGATCCAGCCCAGTGCCAGACTGGCCATCGTTACACCGAGCTGTGCGGCAGAAAGATAGGCGTTCGTGTTTTCCAAAATCATCCGTGCAAGTTTGGCGCGGCGGTTTCCTTTTTGCGCCAGCGGTTCGATCTGTGTCAATCGTACTTTGACGATGGAAAATTCTGCGACAACGAAAAATGCGTTGACCAGAATAAACAGAAATACGATCACACTATCGCTTATTACTTGTCCAAAAGACACGGCTGCCATCTTTATCCTTTCTCTATAATATAGCCGATTAAGGCGTGGCGTTCAAGATGGTGTGAGTCGCCGACGAAAATCCGGCGCTGCGGCGTTCAATCTTGTTCCATCTCTTGACTCAAACATTTCAACGGGCTATATTGAAGCCAGATTGCAAGCAATTATTGCAGTTGGCGAACATAGAATGGATATAAAGGAGCGTATGATATGGCGAAAAAGAAAAACTTGCGCGGTACAACACATCGAAAAGCAGACATTAAAAAAACAATGGTAAGAAAAACACCAATGCTTTCGCAGTTTAAGAAAAGTATCCTTCAACTTATCATCGAAACGTCTGTCAATCTTCCGCCGGATGTGCGGCGTGCGCTGCAAGCAGCAATCGATAAAGAAACTCCCGGTACGCAATCCGCTTTAGCTCTGCAAGCGATGGCAATCAATACCGATCTTGCCTGCAATACTGAAGCGCCGATCTGCCAGGATACCGGTATGCCCACGTTCGAGATTAAAGTTCCGGTCGGTATCGATCAAATCATTTTAAAAAAAGAAATTGAAGAAGCGATTGCCGAAGCGACGAAACTCGGCAAGCTGCGTCCGAACGCCGTCGATTCGCTTACGGGAAAAAACAGCGGCAACAATCTTGGCGATGGTTGTCCCGTCATTCATTTCGAGCAGTGGGCCAAAAACGAAATCGATGTGCGCCTGATTCTCAAAGGCGGCGGCTGTGAGAATAAAAATATTCAGTACTCCGTACCGTGTGAATTGCCGAATCTCGGCCGTGCCGACCGCAATCTTGACGGCATCCGCAAATGTATTTTGCATGCCGTATGGCAGGCGCAGGGTCAGGGATGCAGCGTCGGCATTGTGGGCGTTGCCATCGGCGGAGATAGAACCACCGGCTATCAATTTGCCAAGCAGCAATTATTCCGCTCGCTCGATGATGTGAATCCCAATGCAGACTTAGCGCAATTGGAAAATTATATTCTGGAAAACGCCAACAAGTTAAAAATTGGTACGATGGGTTTTGGCGGGCTTGCCACACTCATCGGCTGCAAGATCGGTTCGTACCACCGGCTGCCGGCGAGTTTTTTTGTAAGCGTGGCGTACAATTGCTGGGCGTATCGACGGCTTGGCGTTGTGCTGAATGCAAAAACCGGAGTCATCGAGCGATGGTTGTATAAAGATGATTCGCCTGTCGTCAACATAGCAACAAGCGAACACCTGCCGTTAACCGGACGCGAAATCCGATTGACGTTTCCCCTCTCCGAAGAACAAACGCGCAGCTTAAAGGTCGGCGATGTGTTATTGTTGAACGGACACATGCACATGGGGCGCGACGTGCTACATCATTATTTAATGACGCACGATGCGCCGGTGAATTTAGACGGCGGTGCCATTTATCATTGCGGACCCGTTGCGCTGCAACAAAACGGAACATGGAAATTAAATGCTGCAGGACCAACGACCAGCATTCGCGAAGAACCGTTTCAGGCAGACATCATTAAAAAATTTCGCGTGCGTGCCATCATCGGCAAGGGCGGTATGGGAAAGAAAACGCTCGATGCGTTGCAAGAAGTTGGCGCGGTGTATCTCAGCGCCATCGGCGGTGCTGCGCAATTTTATACTGAGTGTATTAAAGAAGTTGACGGTGTAGATTTTCTGGAAGAGTTCGGCGTGCCGGAAGCGATGTGGCACATTCGCGTAAAAGATTTTCCGGTGATTGTGACGATGGATTCTCATGGCAATAGCTTGCATGCCGATGTGGAAAAGGCATCGGCGGAAGAATTGGCGAAGCTGAAAGATTCGCCGGTGGCTGAAGCATAAAAAGAATTGCACGCCGCCGATACAAACGAAAAATACATCGCGGCCGGTCTTTCGGCATGGCATTCTTTCTCCCGTGAAGGCATTATGGAAATGCGTGAAGAGATATATGTTTCCGGCAAAGAGATGATCGGCGCTGACGACGATCTGTTCTTCCTTCGCATGCTATTTTTCCAATTGCGCCGATGATTTTTCTCGTTTCGTGTACGATTTTTTTGTCTTCGCATGATGTTTTTTCGATGGTAGGATGGAAATACCGAAAATAGACAAAAAACGGCTTACGTTTTTACCAAGCATTATAACTCATTAGTCGTCCCTTAAAAAGACACATTCAGTATAATATTCTTGTTCGTTGGCTTGGCACATAGAAAAATTGATTAAAGAGCAGAGAGCCAAAAAATGAGCAAGCGTTTCTTCCAGATGTTCATCATCCGCTTGAAGTTTATCGCTGCTGCAAAAATCCGCAGAAGCATGGTTTGGTTTCGTTAGGCAGCGGTAATTAATTGGACTTTTTTAAATGGGTTTACGGAGCATCTCTATTTGCAAAAGAATGATATTTTTTCTACATTCTATTGTTTCACAACAACCAGATAAAGAGATTTCCTTTGTAAGTATTGTTTTGCCCAAAGGGTTTTTCGGTCTTACTTTTTAGTAGTACGATAATATTTTTTTTAGATATACCTCTTGCATAGGTGTTCCATTGTACACGCCGAACGGATAGTTCGGCGGGAAAAATTGCAGGTGTATCTTTGCTGCGGCCTGTGAAATAGTTTTTGTAACCCATGTTTAAAATGTTTTATGCCTGATGATCTATGAGATACTCAATTTGATGATTTATAATTATTAAATAACGATTCATATAAATAACAGAGAAAGCGGGTTAACGTAAATGAAACCAAACATAATGATTCTATTTGCCTTTATGGCACTAACAAGTAATTTTGTTCTCGAAGCACAGCAAGTTGATGTTTCAAATTTACCTTTGAAAATAACGAAAACAACTTCCGAGGACACTGCAACAATATCATTTGAGTACGGAATCAAGGGCGAAATAGTACAAGTTACATCCATAAATTCTAAAGAAGAAAAAGAGACTCTTTCTTTTCGCTATCTGAATTCATTCATTATTGTTACCCATAGTTCTCCTGATCGAACTGAAACCGATACAATGTACACGAGTGGAGATTTGATAACCCGCGATAAGCTTTATAAGTACATCTACGAAAACAAACGATTGGTCGAAATGCAGCCGTTGGAAAGATTAATGAGCCACTATACTATTTATTATGATAATACTGCAAATGCCGTTGAAGTAAAGAGAACGATTCCTCCTTTATCAGAAGGCGATGAAACAGTAATACAAATAACTACCTACGAGTATGATGCGACTTTGAAGAACCGATTTCTGTTTTCAACCGATTGGTCTGTGCAACCGTCGTTACTAACCGCAACCGATGTGTATGAGTTACCCACTTCAAGATTGTTTGGTTTAGGTTCTGCCAATCTCGTAAAAACAATTTCGTATGACGGGGAACCCACGCAATATCAATACAAGTATCTATCGTTCAATGAATCCGGTTATCCCACGCATTATGCAATTTACGAAATAACCTCCGACCCGCATGAAAGCCGTCTGGTTACAGATTATACAATTACCTATAAGGGTAATTCATTGGCCATGCCGCAAAAAAAAGTTAGACGTAAATAATTCTGTTAGCAACTTTCCGCTTCCTTCGAGAAGCGTTCGACTTAGATTACGCCCTCAGGACAAGTTTGCGGGATTCTCGATTCGATACGATTTAGTTACGCTAAATCTGTCGAATCGGTATTAGTTGCGATCTAAAAATATGTCTGGAAGAAGTCCGGGCATGCCGCAAAAATGTTTATCTGAAGTAAAACTTTTGCATCTTGTATGTTCGTAAATATCGGTATTTTTTTATACGAACGCGAGAATCTAAAGTATGGCTGTACCTCCAGGCCCTGTTATTGTCGCCGCGCAAGGAATTTCTGTTCGCTTCGGCGTGCAGGTTGTTTTAAATAATGCCACGCTCGCCATTCATCAAGGCGAGCGCGTCGGACTTATCGGCAACAACGGTTCCGGTAAAACTACGCTGCTGAAAATTATTGCCGGATTGATGGATCCGGATTCCGGCCAGATCACACGCCGCAGGGAATTGCTCACCGGTTATCTTTCTCAAGACTTTCAACTTGATCCCGCAAAAAATGTGTACGAAAACATTGTCGATAGCGCACACGATGTGATTGACTTGCTGCGGGAATATGAATCGCTGCCGCCCGAATCCACAAAGCGCCATAGTCTTGAAGAACAAATTCTTCACCGTGACGGATGGAATCTGGAAAATAGAATTGAAACGGCGATGCACTCGTTGAATGCTCCGGCAAAAGAACGCGCAATAGAAACGCTTTCCGGCGGAGAGAAGCGGCGTGTGGCATTGTGCAAGGCAATCATTTCCCGCCCGGATTTTTTAATTCTCGATGAACCCACAAACCACCTTGACACACAGTCCATCGAATGGGTGGAAGAATTTTTGGAACAGTATTCCGGCGCGTGTTTATTCGTAACACACGACCGATACTTTTTAGATTCGATTGCGACGCGCATCATCGAACTGGCGAACGGCGAATGTTATTCTCACGACGGCAACTACGATGATTTTCTGTTGGATAAAGCGGAACGCGCAGCACAGTTGGAGTCTGAAGAACAGAAGCGCAATAATTACATGCGTCGTGAACTTGCGTGGGTGAAACGCGGCGCCCGTGCGCGGAGAACAAAAGCAAAAAGTCGATTAAAGGCATACTTCGAAATGCTGGAGCAGCAAGGTCCGGAACCGGAAGGCGATGTCGATCTGGTGATTCCTCCGGCGGCGGGGCTTGGTACAACGGTTCTAAATTTCAAACATCTGGGAATGGCATTAGGCGGCAGGACATTGTTCGATGGCTTGGATTTTAATTTTGACCGAAAACGGAAATTAGGAATCATCGGACGCAACGGGCTTGGCAAAACCACGCTGTTGAAAATTATTCTCAATGAACTTCAGCCGGGAAAAGGCGAAGTAGAAGTTGGCGAACGAACAGCATTCAACTACATCGATCAATCACGCGTTGCCTTGAATGACGAGAACACCGTTGTGCAGGAGCTTGGCGAGGGACGCGAATGGATTATGTTCGGCGAAGAAAAGCTGAAGGTGTGGACGTATCTGCGGCGTTTCCAGTTTGCCGACGACCGAATGAATACGAAAGTCGGAAAGCTTTCCGGCGGAGAGCGAAGCCGCTTGCTGCTGGCGAAGGTGTTGAAGAACGGCGGTAACTTTTTGATTCTTGACGAACCGACGAATGATCTCGATCTGACAACGCTTCGCGTTCTGGAAGAAGCGCTGATTGCGTTTGCCGGATGCGTCATTGTCGTTAGCCACGACCGGTATTTTCTCAATCGTGTGTGCAACGGCATCCTTGCATTTGAAGGCGATGGTGCGGTACATTTTAGCGAAGGCGACTACGATTACTATGTGGAAAAGAAAAAATTGCGGGATGCAGAGGCGGCGAAGTTGGAATCCTCTGCCATTGCAAAGCAGCAAGAGATCAAACCGAAATCGCAATCGAAAAAATTAACGTGGAAAGAATCCAAAGAACTTGAAACGATCGAGCAAGATATTCTGAACGCGGAATCCGAGGTTGTCCGGTTAGAAGGAATTTTCTCTTCACATGATTTTTATGAGAAGCATGGAAACGAAATCGAATTGCTCACCAAAGAACTTGCAGATGCAAAAGCCCGCGTGGATGTTCTCTATGCGCGCTGGCATGAGCTGGAAGAAATAAAGACCGGCAAAAGTTAGAAGGTAACCGGTACAAGAACACATCGCGCCTTCTAACTTCTATCTGCCGTATTCTTCCCTCAATGCTCGCACTCTTGTTCGTGCTGATGACAAACAATCCCTGAATCTGTGAGCTTGCCGGCAAGCCATCGCTGTGCAACAGTGTTCAC
Source organism: Ignavibacteriota bacterium (assembly GCA_963790045.1). Taxonomy (GTDB): domain Bacteria; phylum Bacteroidota; class Ignavibacteria; order UBA10030; family UBA10030; genus DATKMP01. The sequence continues at coordinate 367,919 of CAWBMS010000007.1, forward strand.
ATCGCCGGAACACCCGCGCATCACCGAGATGCCCGCTGTGTTCAGCACGTTGATTGCTCCGCCGCCGATATTGCCCGCAAGCATCATCGTTACCCCCATGGCGGACAATGTGCCGACAATATTGGATTTGCATCCGCAGCCGTTCGGCGACTGAACGCGCTCTTCTGCAATAATGTTCTTGTTCTCATCAACGGTCAGGACGGTAAAATATTCGCAGTGGCCGAAATGGTCATCGATGTTGTTGTTGAGTGAAGGCAATGCTATTTTCATAAAGAAGTTACTTTCTAGTTGTTTGTTTCGGGAGTTTCTTGATCGTTATTATGCCGCCTTCGATTTTAAGCGCTTTTCCATGGATCAGCGCGTCGGCAACTTTATAATGTGCGGAGAGAATAATGCGTCCGAACGTTTGCCGCGAGACCTTCATGTTGTTTGCTGCCTGTTCCTGATACCGCTGTTCATAATCAGCAAGCTTCAGGGATTCGAACTCATCGATGGTCAGAACCACCTCCTCTAAATCGGTCAGAGGAATTCCTCTCGGCTTAAAATAATCTGCGGTCGGCAGTGCACCGACCATTCTGCAACATTTCGGACGCGGCATATATCAATATGGGCATATGCTCATTAAGAAGCAAGGAGTATTTTGTGATGTTCTCGGCATGGATTTCATGGATCCGGGTATTCTCTCCGCATGAATTTTATAAGAAACATGAAAACGAAATCGAATTGCTCACCAAAGAACTTGCAGATGCAAAAGCCCGCGTGGATGTTCTCTATGCGCGCTGGCATGAGCTGGAAGAGATAAAAACGGGAAAGGGATAAATTAGAAGTTAGAAGCTGGAAGTTGGAATCGGGAATTTAGAATTTAAAACCGGAAGTTGTAGAACGCATTCGTGTTCCTTCGATCAGCCGTGCACATGATGCAAAGCGGTAGAAGGCGGCGCAAAGCATTCGGCGTGTGCAGCAACGCGCCGGAAGGTGACACATTTATAAAGAAAATGATGCAAACGCAGAATTTCTATTAAAAACAGGCAATGTCCTTATGTTTCGATTGCAGGAAAAGAAAAAGCGGAAATTGATACAAGACATTTGGAAATGAAATCTGATTTACCCGCTGTTATTTTTAGGGGGAGTTTTCAGCTACCGTATTTTTTTGAATTTCCGCACACGTTAGACAGTTTAGAAACAGGGCTTGAATTGTTATACTCCCAGATGGGCTAGCAATTTCAAATGAAATTAAGTATATTGAAACAATCATGTTAACAACTCACAAAATCATAAACGGCGACAGCAGGCGGATGCTTGAACTACCCGATACCTCCGTTCATCTGACAATCACGTCTCCTCCTTATTGGCAGTTAAAAGATTACGGCACCGAAGATCAAATCGGTTTTCACGACAGTTACGAAAATTATATCAACAATCTTAACTTGGTATGGAAAGAATGTTACCGTGTTTTGCACAACGGATGCCGTCTGTGTGTCAACATCGGAGATCAATTTGCCAGAGCCGTTTATTACGGACGGTACAAAGTAATTCCGATTCGGGAAGAAATTATCAAGTTCTGCGAAACCATTGGCTTCGATTATATGGGCGCGATCATCTGGCAGAAAGTGACGACATCCAATACGTCGGGCGGTGGCGTACAGATGGGATCATATCCATATCCTCGCAACGGCATTGTAAAAATTGATTATGAATTTGTTTTAGTGTTCAAGAAACTTGGCGATGCACCCAAGCCCACCAAGGAACAAAAAGAACAATCTAAAATGACGGCAGAAGAATGGAACACCTTTTTTGCTGGACACTGGAATTTTGCCGGTGCGCGACAGAACAATCATATCGCCATGTTTCCTGAAGAATTGCCAAGACGTTTGATAAAAATGTTTTCGTTTGTTGGAGAAACTGTTTTGGATCCGTTTGCTGGAAGCGGAACAACATCTTTAGCGGCAAAAAAACTTGAACGCAATTCTATCGGCTATGAGATAAATTCAGAGTTCGTTCCTGTTATCAAAGAGAAACTTGAAGTTTCACAAAAAGATTTAAACGGAACGACGTATGAATTTATCCTCCAGCAAAAAACAGACGACAATGATTTTGAGAAAGAGATTCAACAACTGGCATATATCTTTAAAGATCCGCATCAGTTCGACAAGAAAATAGACGTCAAGAAATTACAATTCGGTTCCAAAATCGACAAAGATAGCAGCGCCAAACGGGAGGAGTATTTTACGGTAAAGGAAATTGTTAGTCCAGAAAAGGTTCGATTAAGCAATGATCTGACGGTGAAACTCATCGGCATAAAAGAAGACCCAAAGATTAACGGCAAAGCAACGGCGTTTCTTGCCGACAAAACGAAAGGAAAACGTGTTTTCTTACGGTATGATAATATAAAATATGATGAGAAGAATAATTTGCTTTGTTATCTCTATTTAGAAAACAAAACGTTTCTTAATGCCCACTTGATTAAATATGGCTTAGCCAACGTAGATGAAACAATGGATTTTAAATACAAGAATAAATTCATAAATCTTTTTCAGGAAGCAAATGGCTAAAGCATCTATTAAACGTTATTCCGAAGAATTTGGCAAAAAAGAAAAAGTTCTTAACTATGCCACTCAAACATACCAGCTTTCCCGACCAAACAAAGTTGGAACGGTGATGGCTCTCATTCGCGAATGCCAGCCAAAGTCTTTTGAAGAATGGCATCAATGGTATTTCGAACATGCCCACACAGATGGAAAAACACCGACCAAGATTACCAAAGAAAGCTTGGAAGAACTCGGCGAGCGTCTCTACGTCAAGATCAAAGAAATTGTTATTCCTGAATGGACAGAAGCGTTTAACCAGCTTACCCTGCAAGATTGTATCGACTATATTTTTAATCTAACCATCAACCGGACGTTCGATGGATTTCTCCGTGAGAAATCCGTTATTGAAGACAATCTTGCAAAAGAATTTCCCGAAGTGAAATTTGAAGAAAGCGATCCAACACTTGATCACGCCGGAGACATTGATTATCTCGGCTGGGTAGGAAAAAAAGCTTTCGGCATTCAAATAAAACCTGTCACTGCAAAGGCGAATTTCGGCAATTATTCTGCTACCGAAAGAATGAAAGCAAGCTTTGAAGCTTTCACAAAAAAGTTCGGCGGGAATGTATATATTGTTTTCAGTGTGGACGATAAAATCTATAACGAAGATGTTGTTGAACAAATACGCGCTGAGATAAAACGATTATCAAAATAAAAGATACATATCGTTAATGTCGAGTATATCTCTTCGTCTTATTCGTCGGCTTGGCGGTGAGCGGATCGTCGGGCCAGACGTGTTTTGGATAGCGGGCACGCATTTGTGTACGGATTTCGGGATAGGTATTTGTCCAGAAGCTGTGCAAATCCTGCGTTACGGCAAGCGGGCGGTGCGCGGGTGAAAGCAAGTGAATCAGCACCTTTACGTTGCCGTTGCAAATCATCGGTGTTTCAATCTGTCCGAACAATTCCTGCAAGCGCACGGCAAGCACGGGCTGATCGCCGGAATAATCCAACGCAACGCGCGATCCGCTCGGCAGTAGAAGATGCGACGGCGTAAGTTTATCGATCGAGTGATTGGATGATTGTGCGATGTAGGATTGAAGGATCGTCATCAAGTCAAGATTTTTCAATTGCTCTTTTTTCCAGATGCCGTTTAGGAAAGGCAGAAGCCATTGTTCTAACGATTGCATCAATCCATTGTCGCTGCAATCGGAAAGTGATGTTTCTGAAAAATGCTTCCTTAGCCATTCGATGCGGTCTTGCAGTGCGCGCGAATTGTTATCCCACGGCAAACATTCGATGCCCATCGAACGAATTCCTTGCAACATTGCGGCAGAAATTTTTTCTCCGTCCGGTCCGATGGTTCCTTCGGAAAGAACAAGCGCGCCGAATTTTACCACGTGTCGTGCAGTGACAGCTTGATCTTTTTCATTCCAAAAAACCTCTTCGTCTGATATCAAATCATCCGCGAACACTGTTTCAATTTGCGAACGTTCTAACGGCGCGGCACGATAAACACGTACTTCCGTATGAGCTCCATCCACTTCGCCGATGGCAAGAAACTCTTCCCTCGCAAGCAAACTTCCTTTTGGAAGAACGGCGGTTTGTCCGCTCGCCATAAGATAGCGCGAATCTTTTTGTGAACGGCGGCGAGCAATGCGTTCGGGATATGCAAGTGCGAGTAAAATTCCAGCGGATGATATTTCATTGTTACTATTTTCTTTTTGAATGTTCAACAGTTGCCGCAATCTGCGTGACTGCATCGCCACACGTTCATCATTGGTTGCATCTGATTTCTTTCGATGAGAAATTCCATGCAACTGTTCCGCAAGATCGATGTCGGAGTTTGACGATGCGCCGGTTCGTTCTTCCAGCAATGCTGCAATATCACAAGCGAGTGTACCGGCGCCAAGTTCTTTTCCGCGTAGCAGCATGTTTGCAATGCGCGGATGAACAGGAAACGATGCCATTGCTTTTCCGTGCGGCGTCAATTTTCCCGCATCATCAATTGCATCAAGCTGACGAAGCAACGTACGTGCTTGCTGCAAATGCGGAACAGGCGGTGGATCGAGAAAACGCAAATGTTCGCCGTTCGGTGTTCCCCACAACGTAAAGTCTAATGCAAGCTGCGCAAGATCGGTCACTTTAATTTCCGGCTGTGGAAAATCTGGAAGCGTTTCGTGTTCGTTCTCCATCCACAAACGGTAACACACACCGGCTTGCTGTCTGCCCGCGCGTCCGCGCCGTTGATCTGCAACAGCTTTGGAAACAGGAACGGTGACAAGCCCGGACATACCGCGGCGTGGATCGAACAATGCCGTGCGTGCTAATCCTGCATCGATGACGATGCAAACGCCATCAATGGTTAAACTTGTTTCGGCAATCGAGGTGGAAAGAATAACTTTACGTTTTCTTTCAGGTGCGGGAGAAAGTGCTGCCGATTGCTGTTGATAGGATGCATCGCCGTATAACGAATGCACGATAATATCTTCCGGCAAATGTTTTTCATACAGCAATTGTTCCACGCGTCCTATTTCTTTTCTGCCTGGAAGAAAAACAAGGACATCGCCGTCATGATTTTCGAGCGCACGGAGAATGGTTTCAGCTGTGCGTACCTCTATCGATTTCTCCGAAGAGAATTTTGCGTACATGGTTTCAATCGGAAAACTTCTGCCTTCGCTGACAATAACCGGCGAGTTGTCCATCAATCGAGAAAGAGCATCAACGTCGAGCGTTGCAGACATGATGAGTATGCGGAGATCGCTGCGTAGATGTTGTTGCACGTCAAGCGCAAGCGCAAGGCCAAAATCAGCATGAATGGAGCGTTCATGAAATTCATCGAAGATGAGCAGTCCGGCTTCAGGCAAATCAGATTCTCGCTGGAGCATGCGTGTGAGAATTCCTTCGGTCACAACCTCCATGCGCGTTGTTTTGCTGATGACTGCATCACCACGAATTCGGTAGCCGACGGTCGTTCCAACTTTTTCTCCAAGTGTTGACAACATAAATTCTGCCGCACGCCGTGCCGCAAGCCGGCGCGGTTCCAGCATAATAATTTTCTTGCCTGCAAGCCATGGTTCATCAAGCAATGCCAGGGGAACGCGTGTCGTTTTTCCGGCGCCGGGAGCAGCAGAAAGAACGAGATTTATGTTTTTATCAAACACCGTTCTTAACTCAGGCAATACGCTATCGATGGGAAGATTTTGTGGAAATATTTTCATGACATAAAGATGATGCTCAGATACTGAAAATGCAACTTGAAACACAAAAACATCAATAACGATGCGCTTGAAACTATGCTGGCAATAAAGTATATTTTCCGCATTAGAGAGATGACTGTAACGACAGTGTTTCATCTCTTACAGCATTCATTTCACCATTGAAAGGAGTGTGGACGATGAAAGCAGGAATTTTTTTCACAGGTTCGGGCCCCATCCTTATACTTACTTCCTATGATTCACTCACCAATCCGGAGCTTGTTCAAAAGCTGAAATCGAAAGGGATTAAAAAATTCATCGCGTATGAAGTTCCGGTGGATATCGTAAAGAAAAATTATGGTGCGCACTATGAAGCGATTATGAGTGACCTGAAACAGGAAGACGATCTCCGTGTGCTCGATTACGACGGCCATCATATTTTTTTAGAATTCTCGCTGAAAGATCTTGGTCCGGCGATCGTGTTTGAACCATAGTATGCAAAAGAAACAATCGTCTGCATGAGTTGCACCTCATTGATATGTCACGACCGAATAATGCATGGGACATCTCACTAAAATAATTTTTGTTAATGCAGCAGACGCTTGTTGCATCTTCATCTAAAAATTCTAACTTGAAGAGAGGCACTTTTTATTGTTCAGTTCCCATCGATAGATAATTTCGATCGATGACACATGTTGATGAAACAAATTTTTATATCGTTGATATTTTTTGCGCTTGTTGATAGCATAGCTGTCGCACAAGCTCAAACTCCGATCCAACCGGTAACCACACCTCAACCAGCGATTGATGTCATCGACCACGCCGTGCATCAAGCACGAAGATCGCATAAACCGATTTTGGTCATGTTTCAATCTTCGTTGTCAGATTGGTGTAATCAGTTAGATTCTGCATTAACATTCGCCAATGTAAAAAACTTATTAGAAAAATCGTTGATCATAACACACATTAATGTCATGGCACATGATGGGCAAAAAGATTCGTTGGAAAATCCCGGTGGGAACATTATGATGAAAGCGTTTGCCGGTGGGGAGCCATTACTGCCATTTGGTGTATTGTTCAATAAAAAAGGAAGAAAAATTGCCGATTCTCATGGAACAGCCGAGCTACAAGCTGCCTCGTATCCAACCGGAAAAGATCAAATGATGACGATTGTGAATCTTGTCAAACAATATATTCCCAAAATCACATCCAAACAAATTCAATCCATTATCAATTATTTTCAAGCGCACGAGGCAACAGCCAGCCCTCAGCCATAACGGTAATCAAGAGGAACAACAGTTATGAAAAACACTGCAGTTGTATTTTTTCTTGGTCTCTTTCTTTCATACTCCGCCATTGCTCAATCTGTAAAACCGGATTCTGCACAAACGATTTTAGATATAGCAGTCAAGCAAGCGGCAGCATCGCACAAAACAGTGCTGGTAATGTTTAATGCATCGTGGTGCAGCTGGTGTAAGAGATTGGATACAGCGTTCGTGAGCACGGAATTGCATGCAATGATTGATCAACATTTTGTGGTGACACATATCGATGTGCTGGAACGAAAAGAAAAAATTGCCTTGCTGGAAAATCCTGGAGGCAGTGCATTACTAAAAACTTGGGGCGGAGAAAAATCCGGGCTACCCTTTCTTGTGTTTTTAAATCCAGCGGGAAACAAGGCTGGAGATTCCAACGTCATGCCGGAGCATCAGAACATCGGATATCCGGGATCGAAAGAAGAGATTGCTGCATTTGTTCTGCTTCTAAAAAACAATGCTCCGCGCATGACTGCAGAACAGATTGCACAGGTAACAACATATTTTGAACAACATGCACCGAAGCAATGAACAGCGAACATCATGTATAAAACAACAAAGGCGTCTTATGCAGACGCCTTTTGTTTTTTTACGTATTTAAGAAACGGTTTTAGAACGAACGATGTCCGCCGCCGCGATTTCCACCACCGCGATTTCCACCACCGCCAAAGCCGCCGCGATTTCCACCACCGCCACGGTTTTCGGTCATTGGACGTGCTTCATTCACGGTCACCTTCCGGCCTTTGATTTCTTTTCCGTTCAATCCGGCAATGGCTGCTTCGCCTTCTGCCTGAACGGGAAGTTCAACGAAACCGAACCCTTTGAGTTCGCCGCTGAACTTGTCTTTAATGAGGGCAACTGAATCGACTGCGCCGAACGCTGCAAATTCCTGCTTTACTTCGTCTTCCGAAATATCGCGCGATAAGTTCCCGATGTAGATTCTCATAACTAACTCCTAAAAAATTTTACCTTGTGATTTTTTTTGATGCGCTGTCGATACAAGGAATCCTCTACAAACGTATCCTCGCGAAGCGAACTGTCGGGAAGTGAACTCACCTGAACCGTAACTGGTATCGCGATATAATAATATACGTCTATTTTCATTGACTTCCAACTCCAAATGAACCCAACCTCTTTCTTGAACTTCTTCAACACCTACACATCACGTTCGCTCCTGTAAGGAATGCAACGTTTCCTTCATTTTTTGTGCGGAATCGGCAAATCCTCGCTGCTCTTCGGCATTCATTGTTATCGTCAGCACTTCTTCAATACCGTTTGCACCAACGATGCACGGTAAGCTGAGACAAATGTCTTTTGCGCCGTACTGTCCTGTCATTAAACTGGACACGGAAAGCACGGAACGGTAATCCCCCAGAATTGATTCAACGATTGAAAGCAAACCCATGCCGATGGCATAATGTGTTGCACCTTTGCGTTTAATGATTTCGTACGCGGCATCGCGCACACCAACGAACAATTTGTTCATATCGTCGTGATTATAAATTTTATTTTGCAGCGGCGCAAATTCGGGCAAACGCACACCGCCGATGTTTGCAAGACTCCATAACGGAATTTCACTGTCGCCATGTTCGCCTACGATGTACGCATGAATACTGCGTGGATCGACAGCATAATATTGTCCCAGCAAAAACCGAAAACGTGATGTATCGAGAATCGTTCCTGAACCGATCACTTTTGCGGGAGAGAGGTTCGATTCTTTTAACGAGATGTACGTGAGAATATCGACCGGATTCGTCGCAATCAATATAATTCCATCGGGATTATTTTTGACGATATTGGGAATGATGCTGCGGAAGATTGCCGCGTTGCGTGCAAGCAGATCAAGCCGCGTTTCGCCCGATTTCTGAGCCGAACCGGCAGTAACGACAACCACTCGTGCTCCGGTAAGATCGGTATAATCGCCGGCGGTAATTTTCATCGGTGTGGAAAACGATAATCCGTGATTCAAATCCATCATTTCGCCGACAGCTTTTTCAGCGTTATTGTCGATTAACACAAGGTCGGATGCAATGCCGCGCTGCATGAGCGCGTAGGCAAAGGATGTTCCCACTAATCCTGCGCCGATTACACCAACTTTTCTTGTCGAACCATTTTCATACATACTACGATCCTTTTCAGATATAAAATTTTGGATTTGTCCTACTGTTGCACCGACATCATTTTAACGACATTCTGAATTTTAAGTTACAGAAAATTTACTAAGGTGCAACAACGTCTTGTTCTGCTATTTTCAACACACGCCACGGGTGGGTGGTTCCGTTGAGAATTCGTTGCATTCTGTACAATTTCTTGCTACATTTTTTGGTGATGAAACCGAACGTTGCGATGAGCTGCTCTTCAGGTTCTAGATAAGAATTTGTCGTGTAGCTCGTTCTATTTTAACACGAACGACGGGAACAGCTTGAAATTGTATCTCGTCCATATATATTTGAACTTGGAACAATGAAAAGGAGAACCGCGTGGACATTAAAACGATCAATGAAATGATTCAGCGCGAAAGCGCGTTCGTCGAAACACTGACCGGCGAAGTGAGCAAAACGATTGTCGGACAAAAGCACATGGTGGACCGGCTGCTGATCGGTTTGCTTTGCAATGGCCACGTGCTGCTGGAAGGCGTGCCGGGACTTGCAAAAACCCTGACGATCAAAACACTATCGTCGGCAATCAATGCAAAATTTCAGCGCATTCAGTTCACGCCAGACCTGCTGCCTGCCGATTTGGTCGGAACACAAATCTATAATCAAAAAGACGGTAAATTTTTTACGCGGAAAGGTCCGTTATTCTCCAACTTCATTCTCGCAGATGAAATCAACCGTGCGCCGGCAAAAGTGCAGAGCGCGTTGTTAGAGGCAATGCAGGAACGTCAGGTAACCATCGGCGAAGAAACGTATAAATTAGAAGAACCATTTCTTGTGCTTGCCACGCAAAACCCCATCGAACAAGAAGGAACATATCCATTGCCGGAAGCGCAAGTTGACCGCTTTATGTTGAAAGTGAAAATCGGTTACCCGACACGCGATGAAGAACTAACCATCATGCGCCAGAATGTCGCCGGAGACGATAAAGCTATTAAGCCGATTGTTTCCACAAAAGATATTCTCTCTGCCCGCGATGTTGTCCGGCAGGTGTATATGGATGAAAAAATCGAACGGTACATTTTGGATATTGTGTTTGCCACACGCGATCCGAAAAATTATAAATTAGAAAAACTCGTTCCGCTTATCAGCTACGGTGCGTCGCCGCGTGCATCCATTAGCTTAGCGATGGCGTCGAAAGCGCATGCGTTTATCAAACGGCGCGGCTATGTGATTCCCGAAGATGTACGCGCCATTTGCCCCGATGTGCTGCGGCATCGCGTCGCTGTTACCTACGAAGCGGAAGCGGAAGAAATTACGTCCGAACATGTGGTGGCAGAGATTTTAAACAGCGTCGAAGTTCCGTAAGTATAAGATTCAGAATAGGGCAGTATTTCAACACGAACACCGAGCATGGAAACCAAAGAGCTTCTTAAAAAAGTACAGACAACTGGAAATTCGCACGCGAGGACTTGTCAATCAAGTTTTCTCCGGTGAATACCATTCCGTCTTCAAAGGACGCGGTATGGAATTTTCCGAAGTGCGCGAGTACCAATTCGGCGATGACATTCGCATGATCGATTGGAATGTGACGGCACGCTTTGGCCACCCGTATGTGAAAATGTTTGAAGAAGAACGCGAGTTAACGGTTATGCTCGTCGTGGATATGAGCGGTTCGCAATTTTTCGGATCGCAAGCTGCGCTCAAGCGCGATGTTGCCGCAGAACTCAGCGCCATTCTTGCTTTCTCGGCGATGAAGAACAATGATAAAGTCGGATTGATTTTGTTTACCGACCGAATCGAAAAATTTGTCCCGCCAAGAAAAGGCCGCGGACATGCATTACGCATTATTCGCGAACTGCTTTCCTTCGAGCCGAACCGTCCGGCGACCAGTATCAAAGCGGCGCTGGAATATTTGAATCACATTCAGAAAAAACGCAGCATCGTTTTCGTTCTTTCGGATTTTATGGATACCGGATACGAAGCCGCGTTGCGCATTGCAGGCGGCCGGCATGATTTAATCGGCGTCGTGCTTCGCGACCCGCGTGAAAGCGAATTACCGAATGTCGGTTTAGTGCCGCTGCGCGATGCTGAATCCGGTGCGATGCGTGTGGTCGATACCTCGGATACGCGAACACGCTTTTTATATAAAGAAATGAACGAACACACGCAGGCAGCACGAAAATCGCTTTTTATTAAATCGCATCTTGATGATGTTGTCATTCAGATGGATCAGCCGTATCTGAAACCGCTTGCAGATTTTTTCCGTTTGCGTGAACGACGTTTGTAATACGTGATGATGAAAAAAATTGTCTCAATAATTTTTCTAATGGTTTGTTGTGCGTCGTGTGCACTCTCGCAAGATGTGCAATTGACTGCAAAAATCAAAAGCGACACATTTCGCCTTGGCGATTGGATCGATGTTCATGTTGATGGAAGAATCGTTAATCCCATCGACACGATTGCGCTTGCCGCGAAAGACAGCATCGGATCATTCGAACTTGTTTCCTCGACACGCGATGGTGCCAATCCAAGTTGGACGCTGCGTGTAACAAGCACAGATTCAGGCAGGGTGTTTTTGCCGCCCATTCCGTTTGCATATAAAGTCAAAGGCGATACTGCGACGCGCATTGCATACACCAATTCATTTTTCATCTCTCTCACGGGGTTAGCAATCAATCCGCAGGGAGAAATTAAAGACATTAAATCGCCGTTGTGGGCGCCGTGGTTATTTGAAGACTTCCTGCCGTACATTTTGGGAATGCTCATTGTTAGTGTGCTTGCCGGTGCCTTCTATTATTTCTACTGGAGAAGGCGAAAACGGAATGCGGGTGCAGTAGAAGAAGTAAAAATTATTATTCCTCCACACCGCGAAGCGCTCACAGCGCTGCGCGTGGTAGAAGAAAAGAAACTCTGGCAGCAGGGAGCGGTGAAAGAATACTATACGGAGACAACAGAGATTGTCCGGCGCTTTTTTGAAAAACGCTGGAATGTTGTTGCGCTCGAAATGACAACAGACGATATTCTCGACCAGATGAAACATGTTCCCGAAGCACTGCCGGTGTGGAAAGGGATGGAAACATTTTTCCGCAATGCCGATATGGTGAAGTTTGCAAAAGGCCAGCCCGCGCCGTCGGATCATGAAAACGAAATGCGGATTGCGTACGATATTGTGCGCGCGATGATGCCGAAAACTCCAGTTGTAGAACCGGAGCAACCGAAACAACTGCAATCAGAACAGGAGACAACGACGGATGTTCGGTGATCGTTTTGCAAATCCTGCGTTTCTGTGGCTACTGCTCTTGATCCCCGCGCTGGCGTATTACTGGTGGTGGCGCCGCCGCAAGTTGATCGTCGAAGTACAGTTTTCATCGCTGCAACTGTTCAAATCCATACCGCAATCAGTTCGTGAACGATTGTGGTATCTGCCGTTTGGATTGCGCCTGCTGGCAATCGCATTTTTCATTGTTGCGCTTGCGCGGCCGCAATCGGTTTCCAGCAAGGAAAATCTTTCCACGGAAGGAATCGATATTGTGCTGGAGCTTGATTTGTCCGGCAGCATGCTGGCGGAAGATTTTACGCCCAATCGTTTGGAAGCGGCAAAACAAGTTGCATCGGAATTTATCGACGGACGTTCCAATGACCGCATCGGGCTGGTTGTGTTTTCTGCAGAGAGCTTTACGCAATGCCCGCTCACAACGGATTATCCCATTCTTAAAAATTTATTGCGCGACGTAAAATTCGGAATGATCGATGACGTACCGCGATCGGGCTCGCCATTGCCAATGGCGTGAATCGTTTAAAAGACAGCAAAGCAAAAAGCAAAGTGATGGTTTTGCTGACAGACGGCGTGAACAATCGCGGCGAAATCGATCCGATCACGGCAGCGCGTGTTGCAGCAACATACGGCGTCAGAATTTATACGGTTGGTGTCGGCGCGCAAGGCGAAGCGCCGTACCCGTTACAAACGCCGTTCGGCATCCGCAGGCAAATGATTCAGGCCGACCTTGATGAAAAAGCACTAATGACGATTTCGGATATGACCGGCGGAAAGTATTTCCGCGCAACAGATAATCGTACATTGAAAGCCATCTATAAAGAGATCGACCGTTTGGAGAAAACCAGAATGGAAGTAACGGCATACAAACGCTATTCCGATCTCTACGGAATTTGGTTGGTGCTGGGATTGATTTCTGCTGTGGGAGAAATGGGGTTAGGACTATCGGTATTGAGGAGAAATCCATAATAGAGTATGTTACGATTTGAACATCCAGAATATCTTTATTTTTTATTGTTGATAGCTGCGCTTGTGGTAGGATTTTTCTTTCTCAATCGCTGGCAGCAGAAACAATTTGCCGCATTCATCGGATTATCGCTTTTATCACAGCTTGCGCCGGAAGCGAGTACCGCTAAAAAATTCACAAAGCAAATTCTTTTGCTGCTCGCACTCACATCGGTTGTTCTCGCCATTGCTAATCCGCAAGTCGGTACGCGGTTAGAAGAAGTGAAACGCGAAGGCATCGATATGTTTGTTGTTCTCGATGTGTCGTTGAGCATGAAGGCAGAAGATATTCGTCCAAGCCGCTTGGAAAAAGCAAAACGCGATATTTCTGAATTGCTACATAAGCTTTCCGGCGACCGCGTGGGCATGGTGGTGTTTGCCGGACAAGCGTTTGTGCAATTTCCATTGACATCGGATTACTCAGCGGCAGATTTATTCCTTTCCGCCATCGATGTCGATGCGGTGCCGACACCGGGCACGATGGTCGGCAGCGGAATCGATTTGGCGCTGCAATCATTTTCCAAAGATGCGCCAACGCAAAAAGCCATTGTTGTTGTTTCCGACGGCGAAAACACCGAAGGCGATGTACAATCCGCCGTTGATGATGCGAAGAAAGCCGGTGTGCGCGTGTATTGTGTGGGAATGGGAACGCCGGAAGGCGGGCCGATTCCTGTGTTGGATAAAAATGGAAATCGTATCGATTACAAGCACGATCAATCCAACAACATTGTGCTGACAAAGTTAGATGAATCGGCGTTGCAGCAAATTGCAGCGGCAACCGGCGGCAGTTATCATCGTGCCACCAGCGGCGGCAACGAGATCGACGATATTTTTAAAGAACTCGGCTCGCTGCAAAAAGTGGAATTTGGTTCCAAGCAAGTAACCGGCTATGAATCCCGTTATCAATATCCGTTGGCGTTTGCATTGATATTGTTGATTGCAGAATTCATGATTTCCGAACGCCGTGGGAAATGGTTCGATAAGTTGAAACGAATGATACCGGGAATTGCAACGACGGTAATTTTGCTGTGTTTGTTTGGTTCCATCGCTTCTGCGCAAACGGTGCGTTCACATGTGAAAGACGGTAACAAGGCATACGCAAAAGAACACTATGACGATGCCGAAGCAGCATATAAAAAAGCGTTAGAACAAAATCCAAAATCCAAAGAAGCGCAATTCAATCTGGGAAATTCGTATTATAAACAGCAGCGGTACGACGATGCCATCAAACAATACGGCAGCTCTGGCCCCACGATGAAAACGCCTGATGAAAAATCTATGACCGCGTACGATATCGGCAACGCATTGTACCGTTCCGAAAAATATCAGGATGCAGTCAATGCATACCGACAGGCGTTAAAATTAAATCCAAATGACGACGATGCCCGCTACAATTTACAAATGGCGCGCATGAAGCTGAAACAGCAACAGCAGCAAAACAAAGATCAGAAAAATAAAAAGAACGATCAAAAACAGAATCAGCAGAATAAAGATCAACAAAAGCAACCGCAGCAGCAAAATCAACAAAACAAGGATCAGCAGAGCAAGCAGGATCAAACGCAAGCGCAGAAAAAAAATCAAATGCCGAAAGAAGAAGCGGACCGGATTCTCGATGCGATGCGCAACAACGAAAAAGATATTCAAAAGAATTTGCGCAAGCGTGAAGCAGTAAAAGTGCATGTGGAAAAAGATTGGTAATTGTCGGATATTAACAGAGCAACGATGAAGAAACGATTGTATAGTATAGTGATGGCGCTGGCGATAGCCGCATCGATGGTGTGGGCGCAAACCGGCTCGTTCACAGTCTCGGCGGATCCGAATCGCGTCAGCGTGCATGAACAATTTCAAGTTACGTTCACGTTCTCCGGCGGGGATGTGAACAGCGTGAGTAATTTCAAAGCGCCGAACTTCGGCTCGTTAATCGTGATGTCCGGACCAAGCCAGTCCACCAGCATGCAGATCATCAATGGCAACGTTTCCGGTTCCATTTCTTATACCTATATTTTGTATGCTCAGCAAACAGGAAAATTTTCAATCAATCCTGCAAGCATTCAATACAAAGGAAAAACATTTACTACACAGGCGATGACCATCGACGTTTCACAAGCGAAGCCGCAGCAAAATAATCAGCAGCAGGATAAATCTGGCGGCAATGTCAATGTCGGTGATAATTTATTTATCAAAGCGAGTTGTGATAAATCGCGTGTGCGGCAAGGTGAACAGGTAACGGTCGTCTTCAAATTATATACTCGCTTGTCGGTTACCAGTTTTAATCTCACCAAAGCGCCGACGTTCGACGGATTCTGGAGCGAAGATTTCGATATGCCCCACCAGCCGCAGCAGACTACAGAAACTGTGAACGGCAAACAGTACCGCGTGTTCACAATTAAAAAGACGGCGCTGTTCGCCACACAAGCGGGCAATTTAAAAATTGCGCCGCTGGAAGTTCAGTGCGGTGTGCAGATGCAGTCGAAACGAAAATCCAACGATCCGTTCGATGCATTTTTTAACGATCCCTTTTTCCAGCAGGTGCAAAATGTAAATGTGGATATTAAATCCAATCTTATCACAATTGCCGTCGAACCGATTCCTTCCAATGCTCCGGCGGGATATTCCGGTGTCATCGGACGATTTTCTTTCAATGCAAGCGCCGATAAAAAAAGTGTGAAAGCTGGCGACCCGATAACGCTGCGTTTGACCATTGCGGGTTCCGGTAATATCAAATTGGCATCAGTGCCAAAACTGTTGCTGCCTGCCAATATCGAATCGTACGATCCAAAAATCACCGAAGACATTTCACGCGACGGCGGCATCATTCACGGAAAAAAAACAGCCGAGTATTTGCTCATCCCCCGCAATGCCGGACAGCGTGCGATAGACCCCGTGTCGTTCGTGTACTACGATCTTGATCGAAAAGAATATGTAACGTTACGGTCGCCAAAATTTGAATTCACTATTCTTCCCGGAAAAGAATTCTCCTCCTCCGGCACAAGCATTGCGGCAAAAGAAGATGTGCAATTGCTTGGCGAAGACATCCGTTTTATCAAACTTACTGCAAGCAGCTTTGAACGTGCAGAAGATACGGGATCGCATTTCTGGTTTTTTGCCGGATTGATTTTTGCGCCGTGCATGTTTATCGGTGCGTGGATGTACCGGTGGCGCATGGAAACCATCTACGGCGATATGCCGAAACTGCTGTTTGAAACTGCGGGACGCGAAGCATCCAAACGCTTGAAGAAAGCAAAGCTGCTGTTAGAACAGGGCAACGCAGAAAGTTACAATGCAGAAATTTTGAAAGCGCTTTCGGAATATCTTGAGCACAAGCTGCGCATTTCCAAAGCGAACTTCGTCATGGATCAAGCAGTCGAACGATTACAAAAGCATGGCGTTACCGACAATGTTCTTCAAACATTGAAAACCTGCACCGAGCGTGCAGAGTTTTCCCGCTACGCACCGAACACCGATACCGCCGAAGCGCGCAAAGAATTAATTGGTATGGCGGCAAATGCCATCAACGGCATTGAACGATCGTTCGGAAAGAAGGTGAAGGCATGAAACACATTCTTCAAAATCGATACGTTGCCGCATTCTTGTTGTCTCTGGTGTTGGTATGCGCTACCGCAACTTCGCTCAATGCGCAAACACCGGATACAACATTTATTCATGCCAACGATCTGTACCGCGCCGGCAATTATCAGGATGCAGTAAAAGACTACGAAAGCATTTTGCAACAGGGATATGTGAATGCCGATGTGTATTTTAATCTCGGCGATGCGTATTACCGTTCTGGCAAATTAGCGCCGGCCATTATTGCCTTCGAACGCGCGGCACGCCTGCGTCCGCACGACGCCGACATCGAGAACAATTTAAAATTGCTCTATCTTAAAACGCCCGACCGCATCGAACCGGTACCGGACTTGTTTCTCATTCAATGGATGCGGACAGTCGCTTCGCTCGTTTCGCCGGCAACCGTGCGCGGATTGTTCCTCGGAAGCTGGATGCTGCTGTTCGGCGCGCTTGCGGCCATTGCGCTTGTGCGTTCAGCAGAAATTATTCGTGCGTTGCGCTTAACGCTCCTGGTGTTTTTAGTTTCCGTTGTTGTGTGGGGCGCTATGCTCGGCATTCAATCCTTACAGGATACATCGTCCGATCAAGCAATCATCACCGCGCAAGTGGTAACGGCAAAATCTTCGCCGGATGCGCGCAGTGTGGATGCGTTTGTCATTCATGAAGGATTGAAAGTAAAAATCACCGACATCGTGGGTGAATGGGTGAAAATCACGCTTGCCGACGGCAAGGTGGGCTGGCTGCTTTCAGAACAGTGCGAGAAAATTTAAACTATCGTCTTTCTCAAAATATCATTCGTAACGCTCTTCCCTATTATTTGGAGCAACGATAAGAACACTGCATAAAAATTATGTTACTTATCACTGCTTGAATCTCAGCAGGACGTTCGATACTATACATCCCCATATCAGAAAACTTTTCATGAGACGAGTATTTGCCGCTATCGGGAACTCTTCGCCCAATTGGGATTGGAGAGAGGTTTACAGCGACCAACATCTACGATCTCCGGAAGTTCAACGATCTTTTACCGGGAACGAGAAAACGAGTATATGCCGACAAAAAGTATAACGCAAAGCCCAAAGAGCAAGGCATTATTCCAAAGATACTGCACAAGGATTGCCGGAATCGACCTTTGACAAACAAGCAGATGCAACAGTATAAGACGTCTGGATGCTGATCACACTGACAGCGTAAAAACTCATTGGGAATCACCGTGACCCTTGTGCCACTCGGCGCGCGAGTTTCTCCATGTGAGAAGAATTATGACAAAGAACATTTTCAGTACTACTTTTTTAAAACTTTTTACCCACTTTCGTTCATTGGTATTATGATAGGGGGCAGATGATTCAAAAAATTATTTTGATATATTGCTATTATTACGTACATTATTAACCATACCGCACGGTATAACTAAATAAATAAAATACAAACATCTTTTTTCAAGGAGAACAATGAAAAGAGTTGAGGCCATTATACGTCCGCACAAAGTTGACGACGTACGGGAAGCGTTATTAGAAATCGGTATCAAGGGAATGACGATCACCGAAGTCAAGGGATTCGGGAGACAAAAGGGGCATACGGAAGTTTATCGCGGAGCAGAATACCGCGTCGATTTTCTTCCGAAAATAAAAATAGAACTTATTGTAGCCGACAACCAAGTTGATGCGGCAATTTCTGCCATTGTCAAATCGGCAAAAACCGGGCACGTTGGCGACGGGAAAATATTTGTCATTCCTGTCGATGATGCCATTCGCGTGAGAACCGAAGAAGCGGGAGACGGTGCGTTATGAGAATCGATACAGGCGATACGACATGGCTCCTTATTTCAACCGCTTTAGTCATGTTGATGACGCCAGGACTGGCGTTGTTTTACGGCGGCATGGTGCGGCGCAAGAATGTGCTGGGAACCATTATGCAAAGTTTTATTGCGCTTGGCGTGATAACTATTCAATGGGTCTTATTTGGATACAGTCTTGCGTTTGGCCCCGATGTGCACCACCTCATTGGTGATTTATCATGGGTGGGCTTGAACGGCGTGGGACTTACGCCAAATCCCGACTATGCACCGACGGTACCGCATCAGGCATTCATGGCATTTCAAATGATGTTCGCAGTGATTACTCCCGCGCTCATTACCGGTGCATTTGCGGAGAGATTTAAATTTTCGACCTACATTGTTTTTCTCTTCATCTGGTCAACCATCGTGTATGCACCGCTCGCACACTGGGTGTGGGGCGTCGGCGGGTGGATGAGAAATCTCGGCGCCTTGGATTTCGCCGGCGGGCTTGTTGTTCATATCAGCTCAGGGCTATCAGCGCTTGCCGCAGCATTCATCATCGGAAAACGGCGCGGCTACGGGCATGAACATATGCCGCCGCATAACTTGACAATGACTGTATTAGGAGCAGCATTGTTATGGTTCGGCTGGTTCGGCTTTAACGGTGGCAGCGCTGTTGCATCCGGCGCACTTGCCACATCGGCATTCGTTGCAACACACATTGCCGCAGCCGCGGCTGCATTTTCATGGACACTGATGGAATGGAAGAAACGCGGCAAACCGACAATGCTTGGAACTGCATCGGGATGCGTTGCCGGGTTAGTTGCAATCACGCCTGCATCCGGTTTCGTCGGTCCTATGGCCGCACTGATCATCGGATTAGTAGCAGGTGTTGTGTGTTACTACGGCATCTCGCTTAAAAACAAGCTTGGCTTTGACGATTCACTTGATACTGTCGGTGTGCATGGTGTCGGCGGAATTTTTGGCGCATTGGCGACAGGAATCTTCGCATCGAAAGCAATCAATGCTGCCGGTGCAGATGGATTGATCTTCGGCAGTGCATCGTTGCTTGGCGCACAAGCATTAAGCGTGCTAGTTTCGGTTGTGTATTCATTTACACTCACATGGATTATTTTGAAAGTGTTGGATAAAACCATGGGCTTGCGTGTTGCGGATGAAGATGAGCAAGAAGGACTTGATCTCAGCCAGCATGGTGAGACGGGTTACACGATGTAAGAGAATGTTCTAGAATGGGTGATATAAAGCGCCGGATTATTTCGGTTCCGCGTGAATCGTGACCCGGCGTAATTGCTTAAAGCGCTGAAAGAGATTTGCTTCTACATCCGAAATAATTTGATGCACTTCATCCAGCGTTTTTGTTTTTTCGATTTGACACGTAAATGTGACGTTGTATTTTATTCCTTCTTGTAACAGCGTCAAATCCGTACATTGGAAAACATCGGGATGCTGTTCGACAACAGCACGAATGTCAGACGATAAGATCATCTCTGTTTCTGTTACATTCGTCAGTGGATGTTCTGCAGTTTCGATTTCTTCCATGTGAATCGTTACTTTGCCGACCGACGGCAATTCTTGCTGGATTTGTTGTTCAATCCTCGTTGCGATTTCGTGCGCTTCTGCAAACGACAATCCTTTTTGATATTCAATATCGAAATCTATAAAATATTTCCCGTCCGTGAGATGCACTTCCAAATTGTGCGGCGGGCGCAGGCCGGCATTTACCACGATCATCCGAATTTTATCCAGAATTGTTTCGTGTGCGCTTTCAAACGGTTCGGCATGCACAACAACATCGGCGGAAGAATCTACCTCGCGCACGGATTTTTCGATTCGATCCATAATGGCGTGTGCGCTTTGGAACGGCAACGTACGTTCAATGGCAACAGTCGTATCGATAAAATAATGTGCCCCGGAAGTATGCATCCGCGTATTGCGAACTGCTTCCACGCCTTCGACAGATTTAATGGCATGTTGGACTTTCTCAAATAAATTTTTGGGTATGCGATCCATCAAGGAATCAACTGCTTGTTTCCCCAATCGATAACTTGCCGATAAGACCAAGATTGCAACCAACAGTGCTGCAACGGCATCGAATTCTGGATACCCCATCCATACAAAAACCAATCCTACAATGACTGCCACCGACAACCACACATCGCTGGAAAAATGCAGCGCGTCAGCTTCCAGCGCCAGACTTTTTGTCTTTTTTGCTACACGATAAAGCGCGCGCGAACGGCTCACGTCGATAACGATCGATGTTCCCATCACCACAAAACTCCACACCGTCGTCTCTACATGATGGCTGTGCATCAATAATCGCTCGATCGCTTCATACACGATCCACGCGCATGTTACCACCAGCAACAACGTTTCAACTAATGCGGAAATATTTTCCAATCTTCCATGCCCGTATGGATGATCTTCGTCGGCGGGACGATCTGCATAGGAAACGGCAACCAGCGTAACAATTGCGGCAAGCAGGTCAAGCCCGGAATGTGCCGCTTCAGAAAGAATGCCAAGACTGTTTGTCCAGAGTCCGATCCCCAGTTTAAAAGAAGTCAGAAACACTGCTGCGATGACAGAGCTGAATGCAATAATTTTCTTTTCTCGTGTTCCGGAAGCCATAACTTCTATTCCAAATAAAAAACGATCTTTCAGCCAATATACCGTTCCTTTTCATGGAAGGCAACCATTGCACTCCAGAGAAGGATTTTCTACATTACGGAAGAGGATTTATCAGAAGCACATGCGCATAGCGATTATTTCCGATATTCATTCCAATCTTGAAGCGCTCACCGCTGCACTGCATGTCATCGATGGACAAATGATCGATGAAATTATTTGTTTGGGCGATACAGTGGGATATGGTGCAAATCCGAACGAATGTCTCTCGCTCGTTCGTCAGCGGTGCCGGTTCATTCTTCAAGGGAATCATGAAGCTGCCGTGGTCAATAGCGCCGTTACGAAAACCCTCACCGAGCATGCACGAACTGCCGCGCTCTGGACGCGCAACCAATTGACCGAGGATCATCTTCAATTCCTTCGCGGCCTTCCGCTGGACGTTTCGTACGAACAACTTCTGTTTGTCCATGCCTCGCCTCACGATCCATCGACGTGGGAATATATTATGAGTGAATGGGACGCCGCCGTGGCATTGCAAAGTTTTTCTCAACCGATTTGCTTTGTCGGACACACACATGTTCCAGGAATTTTTTCTCTCGACGGACAGGAATGCACGATTGCACAAGGCAATCGGTATCTCATCAATGTCGGCAGTGTCGGGCAGCCGCGAGATAGAAATCCGCAGTTGAGTTTCGGAATATTTGACAGTGAGAAGTGGACGTACAAGAATGTACGTGTACCCTACGATATTGAAGCAGCTTCGAAAAAAATTACTGATTCACATCTGCCGTCCATGCTGGCTCAGCGTTTGTTTTTAGGCGTATGATGCAATATTGTTTTCGTGCATAACAACGGCCGGAGTGTTTAATCCATCATAGCGTCATCGGTGAGAATGCCGAGATCGCGTGCATATTTATGCAATTTGTCTTGAAGCATCTTTCTGCCGCGATGAAGCCGTGAGCGCACAGTGCCCACCGGGCAATTGAGGAAGTCTGCAATTTCTTCGTAGCTCAAACCTTCGATGTCGGCAAGAATTACCACCGTACGAAAATCGCCGGGCAGCGATTGAAGCGCT
The DNA here is from genome assembly GCA_963790045.1 of Ignavibacteriota bacterium. GTDB lineage: Bacteria > Bacteroidota > Ignavibacteria > UBA10030 > UBA10030 > DATKMP01. The sequence continues at coordinate 390,400 of CAWBMS010000007.1, forward strand.
TGTGTCACTTCATCGCCCAGCATGTTGCTGTACATCCGCCGCTGCAAATCGTTTGAATCGGTTGCTTCATCGCGGATCGAATCATAAAAATTTTCGATGTCTTCATAATCCACCATGCCGGGTTCGCGTGTTTCTTTTCGGTACCGGTTGATGTAAGAATTTTTCATAATGCGGAAGAGCCACGCGCGCACGTTCGTGCCTTTTTCGTACTTATCCCAGAATCGAAACGCTTTAAGAAATGTTTCCTGCAGCAAATCTTTTGCATCATCGGCGTTCCCGGTTGTCCGCAGTGCAAAATTATAAAGAATGGCTTTGTGCGGAATAACGTCCGCCTCAAACTCTTGTTGACGCTTTAAAAGTGCTTTTGAAGTAACCGCAGGATCAGGGATAATGTGTTTTTCCGCCATACCATCCTTACCGCATCGCTCCAAAACACAGGGGGTAAAACGGCAATCCAGGATGTATGGTTACACTTGTTTTCCCCAACGCGTCAGGTTCAATATGTAATAATGCCTCATTCATTACTCTAAGGTAAAAAAAAGGAACCAGTGGAGCAAATCGAAGTGCAGCAATCTTACGAGTGACGAAGGAGCAAATGAATTTTTTCTGCCGGAAACTGTTGATCGAGCCGCACTAAAGCTGCATCAAGCTCTGCACCGTGCGCATCTTGTTCCTGCAATGCGATGAAGGTACGGAGGTCGCCGACTTCTACAACGGTTGCCATCTTTTCTATCGCATGCGTCTGCGGATTCATCACCTCTTCGAAATTGATGCCAATATGGACATGAAGCGGCGGTACAAGATCATTTGCTTTCAACAACGCATGGCGTATAATGAGATCGCACGCGAATTGGGTGTTGAAAGGAATTCGTTCGTACACCATGGTATCGGAATGTTGATATTGGCTCGTTGCAATGGCATACAACGATGTCAGCAATCCTACATAATTTATTTTTCGGATGAAGAAGTTTTCGGGATCATTTTGCCATCCGCCGGATTCCACCAGCACAGTGCTTGTCCCCCATCGCTGCACATTGTCGCCGAAGGCGCGCGGCTCGAATGTATCGTCCCATTTTGCAATGTGCCCGGGAATAAATTGTTCGATCGCCTGTGCGAATGTTGCGGCAAGATGTTTTGCGCGTGTGCGCACAAGATTATCGGAACGGGATTCATCGAATGCCGGCGTGAGCAGCGCAAGAGCGGCAAGTCGCTTGGTCGTGCCGACCGTGTACCGTGAACCCTGATCGTGTAAATTGAACCCGAACTCCGGTTGATGTTGATCGCGAACTTCTTTCAAGATATGTGCTTCGGGAGTTTCTAACGCAAGCGCATCACGGTTCATATCGATGCCCTGTGCGGTACGCCGTGTAAATCGTTCTGCCCCATCGGGGTTGACCATCGGAAACATGAGCAGCATCAGCGCTTCGTTGATTGCTGTTGTTACAGGATGCCGGGGATTGTTGAGAAAGAAATTGAACACATCGATCAACGCCATCGTCGCCGTGGATTCATCGCCATGCATTTGCGACCAGAGAAATACTTTTATCTTACCGCCGCCGATGGTGTACAAAGAAAGCGGACGATGCTCGCCGGAAAATCCGAGTTCTGTCTTTTGATACAAGCCGCTCGCATCGAACGGCTGCAGCCACTGCAACATGTCCGACTGTGTGAACCGCCGCGAAGCGATGGCGAAAAGTTTAAACGATTCGTATGTTTCGAATAATTCTAAGGCTATTGTTTGCAACGGTACTGCCGTATGATTTGCCATTTCTTTTCATCCTTGAATACAACAATTCTGTCTTTCTTCAAGATAAGAGATTCTTGGAAGCAAATCTACGGCTGGTTTAAAGCTATCTCAAAAAAATATTTACCTCCATGGGGAAGTTTCCGACACCTCCAAGGTGTCGGAAACTTGCTGCGTTAAGAACCATCAACAGAACCAATCAATCGCTACGGCTCTTCTGCGCATCGCTGCATATCGCCGCCTCACACATGCGGTTGTGATGGAAAACAATGAACATGCAAATCCCATCGTTGAGGTTTCGATAGAGAGCGTTTGGCACAACGATCCCATGGAATGAGGTTGGGAAACAGAACAATGGACTGGCAATATCCATCCTTGAGGTTCGTATGGTAAACGTTTAACACAGCGACTCCATGAGATGGAGTCCGGCAGTGGAACGATGAACTAACGAAGGAGAGCGATGAACTTGCAGGCCCCGGCAGATGGGGTAAGGAACTGAAACATTGGGGTTCCGAAGTCCAACGTTGAACACCGGAACCCGATGAGATGGGGTCGCCAACCCCAGTCTCGCGCTATTTTGGCAGGTTTTGTCGTTGTTTTGGCTGCTGCCGCTTTTTTACATGAAAACCGCCGTGATAGGTCATCCACATACGGGTCGATTCCCGGAGTGGAAACGACGTTCGCGGTGGCATTGCACAATCTCGATTTCGGGTTTTAAACAAAAACGTCAGATTGCTTCTTCGCTTTATTTTTTAGACAACATTCTGTTTATATGCTCAACGACTCATCTACTCAAAGCCCCATAGACTCATTTCAACAGCCGGATGCCTAAAAATGTTTTCACGCAAAAGCGTGAAGCTATTTCAACATCAACATCTTCTTCACCTGCACAATTTGTTTGCTGCCATCGGAAGGCTTGCCCGCCGTCTGTGTGGCGGGATTGACAATCATTCTTGCAAAATATACGCCGCTCGAAAACTTGTCGGCAACGAATGTGAAGAATGCAAATATTTTCGCTGCCCTTCTTCGTACACTATTTATTTCCATCGCTTGCTCCCAACATTTTATTTACAATGGTATAAATCTGTTTTTATTTTTCTGCTTGCTCGTAATTTAGAAATTCAAACAATTATGCGCAACTACCCGTACGGGTAGTATTTCATTTTTTTCTGTATCAAGAAGAATGCGTACCGACCGTTCAACAGCATAGTAGCACAAATGCCGGTATCGAAAAAAATAACCCAACGTCGTCTCATAAATTCCCTCAAAATTTATATCCACACTGTTACGCGTGGAGTGACACATTTTTTCTTTAAGAACCTATCTACTATGCCGTGTGCGTACTATCCATCATTTCCCGCACAACGGATAGCATTATATAACTGAGGAAAAAGACAAAGTCAATTACTGTTTTGATATTTTTAAAACGGCCGTTCAATAAAATCTTTTATCACGTCGTTGCGATCCGGAGGCGTTATCGTATATCGTGCAGAGCACGATTCCCTTTAGAAGCGACAAAGCAATCTTCATGGTGTTTGAACATCCATGCTGAGATTGCTTATTAAACCGTTGCACACTGCGTGTGCATTTGTTATAATCCTCCGGTTGCCGGGATCGCAAGGACTCTTTTCCAGATGTCTCATTCACTTAACGATGTAACGCTACGAACACCGCGTATCAGAAAAGTATGCTTGTCAAATATGAATATTGCACAAAAATTTTTCAAGACAATCGCTTGCTTTTGAAATAGTGTCTTGCTACAATAATAATGTTTTCTACATGGTTTATAAAAACGATACGGTAAAAATAGTTTGGAATAATATTTAGAATAAAAAAAATTTAAAAGATTTTTGAATACGGTTAAGCCGACAGCAAATTACAAGGGCAGCACTTCTTCAGTCAATCTAATTTCATCTTTTGAAACAGGAGCAGATATGAGCGGAGCACAAACGTTGTCAAACGAATTGCAGGAAATCGATTCAGTCATCACCAAACACCAAGACCAGCACGGGGAGCTGCTGGGCATCCTTGAGGAGACACAACTCCTCAATGAACATAAGTTTTTATCCGAGGACGCCTTAAACCACGTCGCTCTCAGAACAGGCGTTCCCCTTTCCAGAATCTATAACGTCGTTACCTTTTATTCCTTCTTCAATCTCAAGCCGCAGGGCGAACACACGATGACCGTGTGCCGCGGAACCGCGTGCCATACGAAAGGTTCCAAAGCGCTGTTAGACGATCTCGGCTTGATGCTGGGATGCAGCAAAGAATTGGAAGAAGGCGAACCATTCTTCACCACACCGGATAATAAATTTACCATCTCCACGGTTGCATGTTTCGGGCAGTGCGCGCTGGCGCCGGTGGTTTCCATCGACGGCATTATTTACAGCAACATGACGAGCGCCAAGCTGCAAAAATTGGTGGGACGTATTTCGAAAGGGAGGAAACAATCATGAAAATTCTTGATGCAGCTGCATTAGAAGCCACTCGCTTAGAGGGATTGAAAAAATTATTTCCCGCCGTTCCAAAAATTTCCGTCGGGATGGGAACATGCGGCATCGGTAACGGCGCAAAAGAAGTGTACGAGAGTTTGCAGAAAGCGATCAAAGCAAAGCGCGCCAACATTCAGCTTTCCATTACCGGCTGCTTCGGCTTTTGCTCCGAAGAACCGTTAGTGAATTGCTATCTGCCGGGCATGCCGCTGTTGATTCTGCACAAAGTCACGCCGAAAGATGCGGAGAGCATTGTTGCTAATCTTGCCAAAGGTGTGATGCCGGTGAAGAAAGCGTTATGTAAGATTGAAAAATGGAATTGCTACACGGCGCATTTGGAATTCGGCGCGGGCTTGCCGGAGGTTCCGGTGTGGAATGAAATTCCATTTTTCAAAGGCCAGAAGAAAATTGTTTTACGCGAGGCGGGACTCATCAATCCTGAAGACATCGAAGAATACATTGCCATCGGTGGATTCAGCGCGCTGTTGAAAGCGCTCAAGCACATGACACCGGAAGCAGTGTTGGAAGAAATTAAAACCTCAAAGTTGCGCGGGCGCGGCGGTGCGGGATTTCCGACTGCCACAAAATGGGAGATGATGAAAAAAGCTCAGGCAGATAAAAAATATATTATCTGCAATGCGGACGAAGGCGACCCCGGCGCGTATATGAACCGCAATGAAATTGAAAGCGATCCGTTTGCGCTGATCGAAGGAATGTTGATCGGCGCGTACGTGATGGGTGCAGCTGAAGGTGTGATGTACGTGCGCGCAGAATATCCGCTGGCGGTGGAGCGATTCATCAAAGCAATCAACATTGTGAAAGAGCGAGGATTGCTTGGAAAAAATATTTTCGGTTCGTCGTTCGACTTCGAACTGACATACGTGGAAGGCGCCGGCGCATTCGTGTGCGGCGAAGAAACCGCGCTCATCGCATCGATTGAAGGCAAAGCAGGCAGGCCAATTCCGCGCCCGCCGTATCCTGCACAAAAAGGATTGTGGGGCAAGCCGACGAACATTAACAATGTGGAGACATGGTTTAATATTCCATTGATCGTTACGATTGGCGGAACCGAATTTGCAAAGTTCGGCACGCCGACGAGCACGGGCACAAAAGTATTCTCGCTTGTCGGAAAAATTAAAAACACCGGATTGGTAGAATTGCCGCTCGGCACACCGTTAGAAAATATTATTTATTCCATGGGTGAAGGCACAGGAAATAAAAAACGTATTCGCGCCGTGCAAACCGGTGGGCCTTCCGGCGGATGTATTCCGGTGGAACATTTCAATACGCCGGTGGATTACGAATCACTGACCAAGCTCGGTACCATTATGGGTTCCGGCGGTATGGTCGTGATGGATCAGGATAATTGTATGGTGGATGTTGCGCGGTACTTTGTCGAAGTAACGCATAACGAGTCATGCGGCAAGTGCACGCCGTGCCGCGAAGGACTATCGCAGTCACTTGCTATTCTCAACAAGATCACGCGCGGCGATGATGCTACGATGGAAGATTTGGACACGTTAGAACGGCTGGCGTACGTTATTCGTGATTCTTCGTTGTGTGCGTTGGGGCAAACAAGTTCCAATCCTGTACTGACTACTCTGCGATATTTTCGCGATGAATATGAGCGGCATATTCTGCAGCGGCGCTGCAAAGCGGGTGTGTGCGAAAATCTGTTCGTTGCGTTGTGCGAAAACAGTTGCCCGCTGCATATGAACATTCCCGGTTATCTCCAGCTGTTGAAAGAAGGACGAATTGAAGAAGCGTTCGAATTGACACTGCGTGATAATCCGCTGCCCGGCACTGTGGGAAGAATTTGTTACTTCCACTGCCAGATGCGCTGCCGCAGAGATATGATCGACGAGCCGGTGTCGCAGGGCGAAATTCACCGCTATCTTGCCGACACGATGTACAAGATGGGAAAAGAGAAAGAAATTTATCAACGCTTCATCAAAGAAAAACTTTCCCCGACTGGAAAGAAGATTGCCATCGTCGGTGCCGGCCCTGCCGGATTGACCGCAGCATTTTATCTCGTACGTCTCGGACATCAGGTAACGGTGTACGACAATCATGCAAAAGCGGGCGGTATTTTGCATTACGGTATTCCTGCGTATCGATTGCCAAAAGATGTCTTGATGAAAGAACTCGGCCTGTTTAAAAAACTCGGCGTCAAGTTCGTCTTCAACACGCGCATCGGCAAAACGATTTCGTTCAAAACCTTGCAGCAGCAAAACGACGCCATCTTCCTCGCCATCGGTGCGCAGAAAGATATTGATCTGGAACTTCCCGGTAAAGAACTCAACGGCGTGCTGGAAGGATATCAATTCCTTGAAGACTTTGCGATGGGCAAAAAACTTCCCGTCGGGAAAAAAGTCGTTGTGGTCGGAGCAGGTAATGTTGCCATCGATGCGGCGCGTTCATGCTTGCGTTTCGGCGCCGATGTCACCATCGTGTATCGCCGCGACAGAGACGAGATGCCGGCAAATCAACATGAGATCAACGATGCGTTCGATGAAAACATCAAATTCATGTTTATGTCTGCGCCGAATCGAATTGTCGGCGATGCCAAAGGAAAAGTTGCTGGATTGGAAATTCATAAAATGAAGTTAGACGGCTTCGATAGTTCCGGAAGAAAGAAACCGGTCGATACCGGCGAAGCGGCATTGGTGGAATGCAATACCATTATTCTTGCTATCGGCGAACGTGTGGAATTTGAACCGGCGAAAGAAATCGGATTAGAACTACGGAAGAACGGCGTCATCAAAGTTACGCAGCCGACTTATCGCACGAACATGCCAAAGGTGTATGCCGGCGGCGATGCTGTTACCGGCCCTGCGACAGTTTCCGAAGCGATGGGCATTGCGCGTAGCGCGGCAGAGGCAATCGACTTCGATTTGATGAAAGAGAAACGATTCCATTTCTTATTCCGCGAATTCAAATACAAAAATGAAGTAACACCGGAACCAAGCGCCATCAAACAAATCGAACCGAAAAAACTTCCTGTACGTGAACGTATCCGCACGTTTCAGGAGGTCCTTGCCGGCTACAGCGGCGAGGAAGCATTGCAGGAAGCAGACCGCTGCCTGCGGTGCGATGTGAAATGTCAGGATCATAACTAACACGGCGAAGGAGAATATTGTATGGATAAGAAAATGATTACTATCAAAATCAATGAACATGATTATCAAGTTCCCGACAGCATAACGATTCTCGACGCATGCAAACATGCAGGCATTGAAATTCCGACGCTGTGTTTTTTGGAAGATGTTTCGCGCAATGCATCATGCGCAGTATGTGTGGTAGAAGTGAAAGGCGCTCGCTCGTTAGTTCGTTCTTGTTCGACATGCGTGCGCGAAGGAATTGAAATCACGACAACATCTTCCCGCATTCGCGAAGCGCGAAAGACCAGCGTGGAATTGCTGCTTGCCAATCATCCGAAAGATTGCCTCTCATGCTTGCGCAATCAGAACTGCGAGCTGCAATCTATTGCCGCTGATCTCGGCGTAAAGGAAGCACGATTCGTTCGAACGAAAAAAGAAGAACCCTGCGATCTTACTTCGCCTTCCATCATGCGTGATCCGAATAAATGTATCTTGTGCGGCAGATGCGTAGCAGTATGCGCAAACGTACAAACGGTGTATGCGATCGACATTGCAAAGCGCGGAATAAAGAGCAAAGTGTCCACATACATGGAAAAAGGCCTCGGCAATGTTGCATGCACCAATTGCGGGCAATGTGCGCTCGTGTGCCCGACCGGCGCTATTGTCGAACGTGATGATACGGATAAAGTGTTTGAAGAAATTTTGAATCCCGATAAAGTCGTTATCGTACAAACGGCGCCTGCCATTCGTATCGGTATCGGCGAAGCGATGGGCATGAACCCGGGCTCGCTTGTCACCGGACAAATGGTTGCAGGACTGCGGCGGCTCGGTTTCGATAAAGTATTTGATACACAATTCACTGCCGACCTGACCATTATGGAAGAAGGGCATGAACTTCTTCGCCGCATCAAACACAACGGCACTTTGCCAATGATCACATCGTGTTCGCCGGGCTGGATCAAGTTTGCAGAACATTTCTTCCCGAAATCACTCGACCATTTATCCACCTGCAAATCGCCGCAGCAGATGTTTGGCTCGGTAGCAAAAACTTTTTATGCAGCAAAGACCGGCATTGATCCTCGCAAGATGATCGTTGTTTCGATCATGCCATGCACGGCAAAAAAATATGAAGCAAAGCGTCCGGAAATGATGAGCGCATTCGAATACTGGAAAGACAAACGCGGCTGGTCACAAGACGATGCATTTTATGATGTCGATTACGTGCTGACCACGCGCGAACTGGCACGGATGTTTAAAGAATCCGGTGTGCGGTTTGCTTCGCTGCCACCGGAAAATTTCGACAGCCCGCTTGGCGAATCCACGGGTGCAGCGGTGATCTTCGGAGCAACCGGCGGCGTGATGGAAGCTGCACTGCGAACAGTCTATGAAGTTGTAACTGGTTCGCCGCTTGCCGATATTAACTTTACTCCGGCACGCGGTATGGAAGGCATCAAAGAAGCAGAAGTAGATATGGATGGACTTAAAATCAAAGTCGCAGTGGCACACACATTGAAAAATGCGCGTGTGCTGCTGGAACAAATTGAGCAAGGAAAATCGCCGTACGCCTTCATCGAAATTATGACATGCCCCGGCGGATGCCTCGGCGGCGGTGGGCAGCCGATACCGACAACATGGGACATTCGTATGAAGCGTGCGGATTCCATATATAAAGAGGATGCCGGCAAACCGATTCGCAAATCGCATGAGAATCCGGAAATAGCCGCATTATATAAAGAATTCTTGAAAGAACCGCTCGGGCACCTCTCGCACATGCTTCTGCATACAACCTACCAGCAGCGCGGATTGTTCGTGTGGAAAAAGAACGGTGTAAAAAACGAAAAGTTAGAACTCGTGCAGAAATAACATTTCCTTATAGGGGCGAATGAGTTTTCGCCCTTATCTGTTTAACGATATTCATATTTTTGGGGGAGTATCTAATATACCGAAACACAGATAAGATAAGTTTCGTGTGCGAAATGCCCTTGCAGGATTAATATATAAATGTTATCTTGCGCTCCATAAAGTGAGGGGGTGTCCCCTTACATTTTTGGAGGCCTGTATGGCACGGACATTTAAGTTGTTTTTATTGGAAGAAAAATTTGCTATCAGCAAACTGCCGCAGTTTGCTGAAATCCCATCGGTGCTGTCGCAAGGCGAGTTGTGTTTTATCTCGCGCACCGATGAAGAACTGTGTATCATCAGTCCGGAATTTATGGCGCCAAACAATGTTCAGCAAGTTGTGGGGTACCGGTGTTTCCGTATTGTCAAAGGCACGCCGCCTGAAGATATTGGCGTCATTGATACATTGGTACATCCCGCCGCACAAGCAGGAATCAGTATCTTTACGCTTTCCACATACACCACCACGTATGTTTTCTTTTTAGAAGAAGATTTAGAAAAGATCAGGCAGGCAATGCAGGGTGCCGGTCACGAATTTGTCACCGAAGGGTGACAGTTACTTTCTCCTCCGCTGAAGTTCGTTCAAGACATTCCGTATGCTCAAACCGCGTTCCTGCAATAACACTAAGAGGTGATACAGTAAATCCGCAGATTCTTCTGCAAGACGTGTATCATCTTGTTTCAATGAAGCGATCACCACCTCCACACCCTCTTCCCCGACTTTTTGTGCGATGCGTGTGATACCTTCTTTAAATAATTTTGTTGTGTACGAACCTTCCGGCATCGCGCGTTTGCGGTCGGCAATGACAGATTCCAGTTCCACAAGAATATCCGAGATGCCAGACACTTCCGATTCTCCAAAACATGTGTATGTTCCTGTGTGGCAGACAGGACCGCATGGGTTTGCATAAATCAACAAAGAATCATCGTCACAATCGGGATGAACAGAAACAACGTCTAAAAAATTTCCGGAGGTTTCACCTTTTTGCCACAACCGCTGTTTGGTGCGGCTCCAGAATGTAACGCGCTTATCGGCAAGCGTTCGCTCGACCGCTTCGCGATTCATAAATCCTACCATCAAGACTTGTTTTGTTCGCGCATCCTGCACGATGGCGGGCACAAGCCCGTTGAGTTTGCTGAAATTTAATTGATCAATCACAGTCGCACCGCTACATTATGAGTTCGTAAAAATGTTTTTAATTCGTTGATGCTGATGATGCCGTAATGAAAAATCGATGCGGCAAGAATGGCGTCGGCTCTGCCGCGCACGACAGCATCGAGCGCATGTTCTTTTGTTCCTGCACCGCCAGATGCGATGACCGGAACGGGTACGGCATCGGCAAGTGCATTGAGCAATTCTAAATCATATCCGCTTTTAGTTCCATCACGATCCATCGACGTCACGAGCAATTCGCCGGAACCGCGTTCAACGACTTCTTTTGCCCATGCAATCGCATCGCGCCCGGTTGGCTCTGTGCCCGCTTTCGTCCAGACAGTCCATAAATCCTTTTGTCGTTTTACGTCGATCGCTGTTACGACCGACTGTGCACCGACACGCGCGCTTGCTTCGCTGATGAATTTCGGACGCGCTAATGCCGCCGAGTTGAGCGACACTTTATCTGCACCGGCTTCCAACGCCCGCACGATGTTGTCCACAGTACGCAATCCGCCGCCGACAGCAAACGGAATTTGAATCGCTTCCGCGATGCGTTCTACCATTTTCAAAAACGTATTGCGTTCTTCCAATGTTGCGCTGATGTCGAGAAATACTAATTCGTCTGCGCCTTCGTCGGAATAACGCGCGGCAAGTTCCACCGCATCGCCGGCATCACGTAAGCCGAGAAAGTTTGTGCCTTTCACCGTGCGCCCGTCTTTTACATCGAGACATGGAATGATTCGTTTGGTTAACATAATCTATTGCGAAAGTTTTTCAAGTTCGTCTAAGGTAACACGGTTTTCGTAAATTGCTTTGCCGATAATTGCACCGGCAACTTTTGTGTCGATCAATCGGCGGATATTGTTTGCAGACGAAATTCCTCCGGACGCAATGATGGCGGTTGATGGAAATGCTGAAGTCAGCCGCCGATAGAAATCATCGTTCACACCGGCAAGCATGCCGTCACGCGAGATGTCCGTGCAAATAAACGACGCTGCGCCGCGTTGAATCAAATCGAACATAACTTGCACCGGTTCGCGCTTGCTGTCTTCGATCCATCCGCTGATGGCAACCGCGTCATTTTTTACATCGATGCCGATAATAATTTTTTGACTGCCAAATTTCTGCAGCCAGTACTGCGCCAGCTCCGGCGACTTCACCGCGACACTGCCGATCACAACGCGCTTCACACCGAGTGTCAGCAAGTTCTCAATATCTTCTGTCGCGCGAATGCCGCCGCCGACTTCGATTTCGATCCCAGGCACGGTTAAAATTTGACGGATGGATTCAACATTGATTATTTTTTTTTCTTTTGCGCCCTGTAAATCGACAATGTGCAAGAAACGCAATCCTGCATCTGCAAATTGCTGCGCAACAACTTTCGGCGATTCTGCGTACACCGTTTGCTGTGCGTAATCGCCCTGGCGCAAGCGCACGCATTTACCGTCATAAATATCGATTGCGGGAATGACTAACATAATTCTATAAAATTCCTAAGCATTTGTAGTCCGGCGTGGCTGGATTTCTCCGGATGAAATTGCACGCCGTAAAAATTATTTTTCCGCACGGCAGATGTGAATGGTAAACCGTATTCTGTTGTGCCGATGGTTTCGGGCACTATCGGTGCGCGGTACGAATGCACGAAATAAAAATATTCGCCGGAACGGATATTGGTGAACAACGGATTTTCTTGAACGATCTCCACTTGATTCCATCCGATCTGCGGCACTTTAAGATTCGGCGACGATACGGAGAAATGTTCGATCTCGCCGGAAATAATCCCGAGGCAATCTGTTGCGCGTTCAGTGGATCGGTCAAATAAAATCTGCATGCCAAGACAGATACCGAGAAACGGCACGCGTGCTTCTTTCAACCACGAAACCAATCCGACTTTGTACAATGAATCGATAGCGCTTCGTGCTTCGCCGACGCCGGGTAAAATCAATTTATCAACGTTGTCCAATTCTGTTTGGTCGGAAGAAATGATGTACGTTGCATCTAAACGTTTCAGTGCATTCACAACCGAACGAATGTTGCCTGCGCCGTAATCGATAATGCCAATTTTGGGCGATGCACCGTTCATAACATTCCTTTTGTCGATGGCAAGACATTGAGCAATCGCTCGTTCAGAACAATTGCCTGACTCAGCGCGCGCGCCGTTGCTTTGAACATTGCTTCAATCTTATGATGATCATTGCGTCCGGAAACTTTGACGTGCAGATTGGCACGTAAGCCATCCGCAAATGCGCGGAAAAAATCTTCCACAAGTTCTGTCGGTAATTCACCGACGACATCGCGTGCGAATTTCGCTTTGAAGACACAGAAAGGCCTTCCGCTCAGATCGAGTGCAACCTCTGCAAGTGATTCATCCATCGGCAATAAAAATCCGTACCGGCCAATGCCGCGTTTATCGCCCAACGCCTGGCGAATTGCTTCGCCGAGCGCAAGCCCGGTATCTTCGACCGTGTGATGTTCATCGACACGCAAATCGCCTTTCGCTTTTATTTTCAAATCGATAGAAGAATGTTTGGCAAACAATTCTAACATGTGATCGAAAAATCCGATGCCGGTAGAAATCGACGATGTGCCCGTTCCATCCAACGCAACATCGATCACGATGTTTGTTTCTTTCGTGACACGTTCAACATGCGCAGAGCGCTCCGACTTAATGATATATCTGCTGATGTCTAAAAAATCTGGAGAAGCAAAATCGGCTTTCGTTTTTTTATCCGATGAAAGACGCATGACTTTGCATCCGATGGCACGCGCCATTTCAACATCGGTTTCACGGTCGCCGATAACGAACGAGTGCGATAGATCGATAGAATTGTTTTTTAAATATTTTTCTAACAAACCGATTTTAGGTTTACGGCATGTGCAATGCTCTTCCGGTCCGTGCGGACAAATAAATATTTCTGAAAAATGAATTCCTTCGCCTTCCAACAGTTTCAGCAATTTTTCTTGCACAGTCTGGAATGCGGTGAGCGGATAACTTTTTGAACCGAGATGATCTTGATTGGAAACCATCAGAAGCGTGAATCCGCGCTGCACTAACAATTGCAATCCGCGGATAACGCCGGGAATCAATTCTAATTCTTCAAGCGAATCGACCTGTTCATCTTGCGGTTCGACGATCAATGTTCCGTCGCGATCTATAAATAGAACTTTCATCGGCATATTTCTTTCAACGTTTTCAGCAGTTGGTTGTTTTCTTCCGGCGTTCCGACGGTGATACGCAGACAATTTTGCAGCATCGGCTCTGTTGTGCGGTTACGAATAATGATACCACATTCCACAAGTTTGTTGTAAATATCGTTTGCATTGATAAACCGTACAAGTAAAAAATTCGCATCTGATGGAAAAACCGTTTGCACGCATGGCAGTGTTGCAAGTTCGGCAGCAAGACGTTTGCGTTCACTCAAAATTTTCTTCAACGTTTCCCGCATCTGATTCGCGTTGGACAATGCTTCCAGCGCCATTTTGCTTGTTAAGCTGTTCACGTTGTATGGCGCTTTTACTTTGAGTGCGTACAAACGATGATCGGATCGGCAACGCAGTATCCCAATCGTATTCCTGCCAATCCCCACGCTTTCGAAAGTGTACGCATAACGATCAAATTATTTTTCTGCATGACACAATTTGCCAACGACGGCTCGGATGCAAAATCGATATATGCTTCATCGACAACGACCACGGCATTCAATTGACATAACGATAGAATATCGGATGTGCGCAACAAATTTGCTGTGGGATTATTGGGTGAACAACAAAAAATTATTTTCGTGCTTGCATCGACAAGTGAAATCGTTTTTTCAACATCGATCTGGAATTGTTCCGTCAATAAACATGAACGCACTTCCACGTCTTGCACGGAAGCAGCAACGCGGTACATGCCGTACGTCGGTTCCAGCAATAAAATCGAATCGTTCTTCGGCTGGCAAAAAATTCGCACCAACAAATCGATCACTTCATCGGAGCCGACACCGATAAAAATATTTTCAGGTTTCACAGAATTCATATCCGCAAGCTGTTTGCGCAATTGTTGTTGAAACGGATCGGGATAACGATTGAGTTCCAATTCTTTGTGCACAACACTGCCGTAGGAGTTTTCGTTTGCATCCAGCAAGACACCGGAAAGAAAATCCTGACGCGCACTGTGATACGGCTTCAGCGCACGGATATTAGAACGGACAAGCGATTCAATATTCATAGGACTCTCATGATTTTTTTAAACGACCGGTAACAGCGCGTGCGTGTGCTTCCAAACCTTCTGCTTTTGCAAAGTCCGACAAAACCGGTTCGAGCATTTGTAATCCTTGGCGCGTCAATGTTTGGAATGTCACCATCTTCATAAAACTTTCTACCGAAACGCCGCTGAACCATCGTGCAGTGCCGGAAGTCGGCAGCGTGTGATTCGTGCCGGAAGCATAATCGCCCGCTGTGACCGGCGCAAAGCGTCCGACAAAAACAGAACCGGCATTGATAATCGATGGAATGATGTTGGTTGCATCCTTTGTGTTGATAATTAAATGTTCCGGCGCGTACTCATTGGAAAATTTCACAGCATCATCCATCGATTCGACAATCAATGCAAAACTATTGTTGAGTGATTTCAGTATGATTTCGCGTCGTGAAAATTCTTCCGCACGCTGTTGCAATTGTGAAGAAACGCTGTCGACAAGCAAACGGCTTGTTGTAACGAGAACAGCTTGCGCATCAGGATCGTGTTCTGCTTGCGAAATTAAATCGAATGCAACCACTGCAGGGTCGGCGCCTTCATCGGCTATGACCAGCACTTCCGATGGACCGGCAAGCATATCGATTGCTGCGCCGTCGAAGTCATTGGAAATAAATTGTTTTGCTGCTGCTACATAACGATTGCCCGGCCCGAAAATTTTATCGACCTTCGGAATTGATTGCGTGCCGTACGCCATTGCAGCAATTGCCTGCGCACCGCCGACTTTATATACTTCACGAATTCCCAACGCATCGGCGGCAACAAGCACATACGGATCGACATAACCGTTTGTCTTGGGCGGCGAACACAACACGATACGCGAGCAACCTGCGAGCGTTGCTGGAATACCGAGCATCAACACGGTGGAGGGCAACGGCGCAGAACCGGCTGGCACATACAAACCTACGCGTTCTATAGCACGCGGTTCGCGCCGACAGAGAACGCCGGGCATGGTTTCCGCTTGTTGTACGGTAGGAATTTGTGTTTGATGAAACGTGCAAATATTTTTTATGGCTGTCTTCAATGACTGTTGGAATTTTTCGGGAACATTTTTTCGCGCTGCTGCAAATTCTTCTACACTCACACGAATGTTTTGTATCGACACTTTGTCGAATTGTTTCGTGTATTCCCGCAGCGCAGCATCACCGCGCTGTTTGACATCGAGACACATCTTTTGGACAGCATCGTTGGCAAACGTTGCCGATTGCGACGGGCGTGTTATCAAACGCTTTCGCTGTTCATCGCTCAACCGTTGTGCATCGTAAATCTTCATCGAATAATTGTTTCAATCGGTGTAACAACAATGCCGCTGGCACCGGCGGCTTTCAATTTTTCCATCACATCCCAGAACACATCTTCTGCAATCACGGAATGCACCGCAACCATGCCTGCTTCAGCAAGCGGCACAATCGTCGGGCTTTTTAAACTCGGAATAATACTTTTAATTTTCTGCAATGAATGCACCGGTGCATTCAACATCATATAACGTTTGCCGCGCGCATCCAGTGAGCCGCGCATACGGATTAACAGCCGGTCGATCATTGCACGCTTCGTTTTATCTTTGAGCACTGTACGGTTTGCCATCAGCACTGCCTGCGATTCAAACACCGTACAAAAAACTTTCAAGCCGTTCATCTTCGCCGTCGTTCCGGTAGAGACAATATCACAAATTGCATCTGCAACATCAAGACTCGGTGCTAATTCGACCGAGCCGCTGAGTTTAATAATTTCGGCTTTCACTTTTTCTTTTTTCAAAAACTCTTTCAGCGTATTGGGATACGTCGTGCCGAGGCGTTTTCCGTTTAAATCCTTCACCGAGCGGATCCCAGAACGCTGCGGAACGCTGATCATCAATTTGCAACCGCCAAAGCCCAACGGGAGCAGCACTTCAACATCTGCGTTGTGTTCTTTAATAATATTTTCGCCGACAATGCCGAGATCGGCAACGCCATCCTGTACATATTCGGGAATATCGTCGTCGCGAATCGCGAGAATATCCAGATCGAAATTCTTGCATGGGGAATACAAGCTCTGTTTGAGATATTCAAAATTCAATCCGCATGCACGCAGCAGCGCAACCGATTCTTCCGTTAATCGTCCGTTGCGTTGGAGCGCGATTTTCATTCTTCCGTTTTTTGCTAACATACTTTACTCCGGTAAAGTTCTTGGTTTAAAAAAATTATTTGGTCTTTTTCACCATCATTGTGTACCCGCCTTTGCCGCGGCGAAGCCACTGGCCGACGCGGGCGATGGTACGCGAGCTCAACCCTGTTTCTTCGACAATTTGGCTGTAAGACAAGCCTTCAGCAAGCATTCGCGCAACTTTCCAGCGTTCGGCGAATTCTTGAATTTCCAGTTCCGTTAATAAATCACGGAAAAACGACCGGCATTCTCCTATCGATTCTAACGTGAGAATGGCGTTGTACAATTCGTCGATTTCTTTATGCTGAAGCTTTTTCATACTTTACTCAGGTAAAGTATAACGGTTTCTTATTTCAAAGTCAAGCAGATTATTCAGCAGAACGCTGACGGCTTGTTCGTTTATCAAAACTTTCATACTTTGTTTGTGAGCAAGTGTAAAATTATATAAACATCGGTCAAATACGAATTTATCTATTCACTAATTACTACGTACTATGAAAATTGCAGTCTGTATTAACCATGTTCCCGATACTGCCGCACGCATTGCCGTCGGCAGCGACGGGAAATCTATCGATAAAAATGGCGTTACCTTTGTCGTCAATCCGTACGATGAATTTGCGATTGAAGAAGGTTTGCGCCTGAAAGAAAAAAACGGCGGCGAAGTCATTGCTGTTTCACTCGGCGGCGACCTGCACAAAGAAACGTTACGTAAAGCGTATGCGATGGGCGTGGATAAAGCGGTCTTGTTAAAAGACGAAACACCGCGTGATTCTTTTTCTGTCGCACGCGCTCTTGCGAATTATCTGAAAGAGCTTGCCCCAGAAATTATTTTCTTTGGCAAGCAATCCGTTGACGGCGACGACGCTGCTGTTGGCGTCATGGTGGCTGAACTTTTAAATATGCCCTCTGTTTCTACCATTGTGAAACTAGATATTGCAAACGGAAAAGCGACAGCAGAACGAGAAATCGAAGGCGGACGCGAAACGGTCGAAACAACCTTACCGGCGGTCTTCACGGCTCAAAAAGGATTGAATGAACCGCGGTATCCATCGCTCAAAGGAATTATGCAATCAAAGAATAAACCGATTGAAGAAAAAACTCCCGCGGCAGCGCAACCGAAAGTAGAAGTGATCGCACTTCGTAAACCCGCATCAAAAAATGCTGGAAAGATTGTGGGTACCGACGTGAGTGCTGTTCCAGAACTCGTACGATTGCTTCACGAAGAAGCAAAAGTTATTTAATGTTGAATTGAGAGTTAACCATGAAAATTTTAGCAGTTGTAGAACAACGAGACAATAAATTCAAAAAAAACGCGTACGAAGTTGCTGCCACCGCGCAAGCAATCGCGAATCAAACAAGCGGAACAGTAACGGTATTGGCAATCGGTAATGCTGTGCAAACCATCGCCGCCGAACTTGGCGGATACGGCACATCGAAAGTGATTGCGGTGCAACATCCCAAATTAGAAAACTATTCTGCTACTGCGTATGCAAAAATTGTTGCGGAAATCGCAACGAAGGAACAGGCAACTGTTGTCCTGATTTCAGCGACAGCAGCAGGAAAAGATTTTGCACCGCGCGTTGCAGTGAAACTCGATGCCGGCATTGCAGCAGACGTGACGGCATTGAAAATTGAAAACGGCGAAATCATTGCTACGCGTCCTGTCTATGCAGGCAAAGCATTGACGGATATCAAAGTAACGTCTGCAGTAAAAGTGTTTACACTCCGCCCCAATGTATTTCCCGCGGGAACAACAAACGGCAACACAGCAGCGGTCGAAGTTGTCGATGTCCCGCTTACTGATTCTGACTTTGCATCTCGTGTCACTGCGACATCGCAAGCATCTGGAAAAATAGACGTTGCCGAAGCTGATATTATTGTTACTGGCGGCCGTGGCATGAAGGGACCGGAAAACTTCAAAATGCTCGAAGAACTTGCCGGTACTGTCGGCGCTGCGGTCGGCGCCTCGCGTGCTGTGGTGGATGCCGGATGGCGGCCGCACGAAGAGCAGGTTGGACAAACCGGCAAAACGGTTTCGCCATCGCTGTATGTTGCGGTTGCGGTCTCCGGTGCCATTCAACATCTTGCCGGCATGTCGTCCTCCAAATATATTGTCGCCATCAATAAAGATAAAGATGCGTCGATCTTTCAATCGGCAGATTACGGCATCGTTGCCGACGCGTTTGAAATTGTACCGGCGATGACGCAAGAGATAAAAAAGCTGTTAGGGAAATAATAGATGGCAGGCGAGGACAAAGTACAGGTTGATATCCTTGGATTGTCGAGCAGTCCATCCAGCGGCGGTGCGTACGCGCTCATCTTAAAAGAAATGAACGGCCCTCGCCGTCTGCCGATCATCATCGGTGCATTCGAAGCCCAATCGATTGCCTTGCAGATGGAAGGCATCACTCCCCCGCGCCCGTTGACGCACGATCTTATGAAAAACTTGATCGACACCCTTGGCGGTGATTTGATCGATGTATTGATTAACGATTTGCGTGAAGGCACTTTTTATGCGCGGCTTACGTTAGATACGCAGGAACTTGATTCACGCCCCAGTGATGCAATTGCACTTGCGGTACGGTTTAGCGTTCCGATCTTTGTTGCAGAGAAAGTCATGGAAGAGGCATCGTTCATTCCAGAGAACGAAGAACAAGAAAAAATTACCCCGCCGCTCACCAAACTTGAAGGCGATGAAGCGCCGAAAGTTGATCAGGGCAGCAAGTTAACACAGCTTCAAAAGCAGCTTGAGGATGCGATTGCCAAAGAAGATTACGAAAAAGCCGCGCGCATACGCGACGAAATCAAACAGTATATTGCCCGTAATTCATAAGCGGTACATCCCTGTTCATCGTTTCATTATTTTAGGAGATTCTGCATGAACCTGTCTCGTGTTTTCCTCGGTGTTCTCTTCTTCGGTCTTATTACCACGTCGATTGCCGCTGCGCAGCAGCAGAAAAGTGCGGCAGAACTTCTTGCCGAAGGCGATCAGTATTCCGAAAAACTTTTTGACAATCAAAAAGCGCTGCAAAGTTTTCAAGCCGCGCTTGCTCTTGCACCGAACGATTACGAAATCCTCTGGCGGATCAGCCGCACGTACGCAGATATCGGCGAACACATGCCGCATAAAACGGATGAAGAGAAACAAAAGCAGCTGGAGGTGTATGATCGCTCGTTGGACTTTGCGAAAAAAGCGATTGCGGCAAATGCCAGCGGCTCCATGGGCTACACGCGCAAAGCCATTACGAATGGACGAATTGCTCTGTATCGCGGCGTTTGGGAATCGATTGATTTAGTAAAACAAGTGAAAGCAGATTGTGAAAAATCAATTCAGCTTGACCCCAACAACGCCGCTGCATATTATGTTCTCGCCCGGTCGCATGCGAAAGTGTGTGAAAAGCCGAGAATGATTCGCTGGCCGTTAGGGTTGGGCTGGGCAAACATGGATACAGCGCTTTACAATTTTGAAAAGTCCATTGCGCTTCGCCCCAACTTTGCCATGTACCGCCTTGATTGTGCGAAGGCGTATATTGAAGAAGATGAATACGATAAAGCAAAACAGCATTTGCACATCATTCCAACACTCACGAAAGCAAACGAAGACGATGAGAAGTTCAAGCAAGAAGCGGCGCAGTTATTGGAGAAGATAAAAGACAAATAAGCATAGCGCCACCGATGCTGCAAGAAATAAAAATTCTTTGTTAAAAAGGGCAGGCGATATTGCGTCGCATCGCCTGCATAGTTTCTATCCTATGAAATGTGTTGTTGCCATTTTGTTTTAAGGAACCTAACGGGGTTGTTCCTTCAAAACTGATCCTTACCCATAAAATAGGACAAGCAGTTAAGGCATAGATACTGATGTTGTCCCCATATATCGGACACCAAGAAAAGGTGGTATATTACCACAGAAGGAGTCAGTATGGTCAAACAACGTCAGAAATTCGACAAACAATTTAAAGTGGATACCGTTTGAATGTACGATAGATAGTAGAAACAGATGGATGAAGACGAAAGTGGTGCTGTGTTCTAGTTATCTTAAGCCCGTAACTCTTTACAAAATTTTCGACAGATTGGTAATCGCTTTCTGTTGGTCCAAAATTTTGAGTGAACTGTTCGTATGATAAATATTTGTGATAATTAGGGCTGGCTGGATCATAAATCTGGTTGTACAAATTTTCAAGAATCTCTTTGTTGCGCAGTGGTAAACCGATCACGAGATTCAATTGAATTGAACTATCCAAACGGCAAATCGGTTTAAGACCCAACCTTGAAATATCTTGAGAGATATTACAATGCAATATTTGTTGTCCTTTTGCGGGAATATAGAAATAAACTTGGAAACACAAGAAAGTAAACAGCATTAACCAATATTTTTTTATTATTTTTTCCATTTTTATTGCCTTTCAAAATGTTGAAGTTTACGAATTAACGATTATTATTTGTTATAAATAAAAATGTGTACATATCCTCAGTAAAAGGATTAATAATATGGAACTTGATTGTTTATCGCTTTTCTGGCGTAGACGATTAAAATACGTCGCTTATAGTTAAATTTTCTAATACATATTCCTTCCTCTCTTTCTTGATGAAAAATTATTCTATTTATTGATATAGGGAAATAACCAAATCCCTTTTCCACTGGCGTGACCACCTCCTCCAGTACCTACTAATAAATAGGATTTGAAGATTCCAAGACCGGTAACCCCTAATGAATCTACTGGCGTTCCAACTGAAATATTCATCCAAACCTCACCGTTGTTCGTAGAAAGAAATACACCTTCGCTTGTTCCTACAAAAAGGTTTGATCCATCTGAGTAAAGGACGCCAACCATATTATGGCTTGTTAGCCCATTATCTGTTTCGCTCCAACTAACTCCATAATTAGAGGAAACGAAAATTCCACCTGTAGAACTTGGAGTGACTGGTGATACCTGAGCAAAGATGTTGGATCCGACAACTGCAAGCCCGAGAATATATTTACTCGGCAGTCCGGCGTCAGTAAGGATCCAAGTAACGCCTTCATCCATAGATCGAAATACCCCATCGTTACTAGTTGCTGCAAAAAGAATCGTATCAATCACTGCAAGTTGTGTAATTTGGTAGGAGAATCCAGAACTAGTAAAATTCCAACTTTTAACCATGTCTTTTGATAGAAAAATTCCAGAATCAGTTCCAGCAAAAATTGTTTTGCCAATTTGCGCAAAACAGTTAATATTTTGATTAAACGTGGAATCTTCTTGTAACCATGTTATTCCATTATCAGGCGAAAATGAAACACTGCCGTTATAAGCGTTCCCAACACCAGCAAACAAATTTGCACCATCATTTAAAAATGTCACTTTAGGAATCGGGATAAGATGCGTTTGGGTGTTAGTGACAATACACGGAAGGCTGGTTAGTAGTGTCCAATTTAATCCTCCATTTTTTGAAAGATAAAGATTGGCACCCCAAGTTCCTGCAATAAGATTATTTCCACTTGTAATAAAATTTGAAGCTACTGCAGTGCCTATTCCTTGACTTTCTATCCACGTCGTTACGGTGGGGCAGATCAGATTGTTTCCCTTATTGCACCCGATAAGTAAACCGATTGAAAGGGACAGGATAAAATATTTTTTAAATTGTTCCATATAAATTATTTCTCCAACATTTATTGATCAACAGCGCAGAGCCAATTTGTTTGTTCTTTATGCTATGGGTAGCGCTGCTACACTGCCTATAGTTATTTTTTATTTCTCATACATTACATCCTTTTTAATAGTAGCTTTCAGTCACTTTATTTTATTAACACGATTTTAATGGTATTAGATAACTTTTTCCCTTTCGAAGTCTCTACAGTTAATCGTGCAAAATAGACTCCACTTGAGAAATTATTGTTTGCAATAATTATCGAATATTGCCCTGGTGTCTGAAATTCATTTACATATGTTTTCACCTCCTTTCCTAAAATATCAAACATATCTAATTTGACGTTACCTTCTTCTGATAAATAGTATGTGATCGTACTTATTTTGTTACTTGGATTAGGATAATTCTGTAGAAGTTTTGTTGTCGATGGTGTATCAATTGTAGGTTGATTGCAGTGAATGATTGTTCCTTCAACCGGATTGTAAAAATTTTGAATTGTAGCCCAAATGTCCAGTTTTGGCTTAGGGGGGTACACACTTGTATAATATTTCATAGACCTGCCGTCAAGCCATGCAACATACAAGGTATCGTTCTTAAGAACAGTCGTTGGATTATACTGAGCGGATTCATTTGATTCATGGGAGACTTTAAAATTTATTCCTATTGTTAAAAGAGAGGTGTTATATCTTTGTCCGTATATATCTATACAATTTCCATCTCCTAATTGCCATCCATTTCTGTAATCTTGCCAAGCGACAAAGATGAGAGATTTATTTAATGATAAGGTCGGTGCAACCTGCCAGTAATCTGTTTGATCATCATTTACTTTTATGCTCTTGATACGGGATTTATCGATAAGATTATATTCTTCTAAAAATATATCAAAGTCTTCGTAGTTTGAAGAAATAATATTCCCCATTTGTAAGGCAATATAAAGTCTTTTATCTTCACTCACCTGTATTTCTTTGTTATATCCGGGAGTAATACTAAATGGGCTACTTGTTTCCGTAGAAGGGAATGAAAATAGTTGACCACTACTATCTGTAACCACTATATAACTACTATCATCTATCGGAGCAATTCGAGGTTGTTCGTCAAACAGATTCAAATTTTTATTCTGACCGATCCTTGTTCCGGTTGAATCAAAGACTTGTACATTTAATCTTTTATTGTTTTGTGTGTCTTCCCAAATTATTAAAAAGCTGCCATTTTCATTTATTAAAACATCTGGATTTAATTGTCCTCCTTTCGCCGTGTCATTAACTAAAAAGTTTCCTCCAATAGGGTGTGCATTTTGATCATAGCGTTGAGCGTAGATATTAAATTCAAGCGGGACTGTTGGGTCGGATGGGGTTCCATTTGGTCTATTATCGATCCATGTAACGACGAATTTACCTTTTTTATTCATTGAAATCCGAGGAATGATTTGGCCAGCGTAAGAAACATTTGTCTTTGTACTATCATCTGATATGCGGAAATTACCACCTATCGGATTACCCACCTTACTATAACGTTGCCCATAAATATCACCATCGCTTCCAGTGCCTCCATAGGGAATTTTTGTGTTTCTATAATCTACCCACACGATTATAAAATTGCCAGAGGAGTCTGCTGCAATTCGTGGAGTGTATTCTACTGCACTCGATGTACTAACCTGAAAATCCTGCGACAAAGTATTAGATATAAAGAATACGTTAAAAAATATAATCTCCCATATAATTATGGTATGTTTGTTTTTTAAATATTTTAAGTCCATTGTATCGTTTTTCGTTCAAAAGTTATCTTTTCATGTTAACCACTTACCAGAAGGTGGAGGAAACACTACTGTGGTAAGTCGCTTAAAAGATATTCTTTGCCTTGTCCATAATTTGCTGGGCGGTCGATGAAGTGATATTAACGCACCACAGAACTCAATATATTTTGACATAAGAACTCCTCTTTATAAGTTTTGCCTTCTAATTGTAATTAGATAGAAATGTTTTTAAAATATTCTAGCTCCTTCCTTCTTCAACCCAAAATCGTTCTCTCCATCATACCTTCATTTTCCTTAGGGGCGATCTTATCGAAAACACCGACACAACGGAGAGAACTGGTTTTATAGTTATTGGTTCTTTATTCTTCGTTATCGGTTATTAATTATCGAATAACAGTTAACAGATAACGTCTAACCGCTCACCGCCTCACTTCGTTGCCGATGTGATGCTCGTCGCAGCTGCCGCATTCTTATCCTCTTTCTTCTCATGCCGCACGCTTACATTCGTATTACATCTTTTGCCGCTGTTCTGGATTCCCAATTAAAGATATTGGGAATGACAGGTGCGTGTCATTCCCGCGTGCTTTTAGTGGCTTGTCCGCCGATCTTAATGGCGGAGAATCCAGCCCTGCATTTATCTTTGAAATGAATAAACATTTTCTTCTCAGCAATTCAACAACTTGCCCACTCACTTCGTTGCCGGTGTGGTGCTCGTCGCAGCTGCCGCATTTGTATCGTCCTTCTTCTCGTGCCGCACGCCGAGATTCTTCACTCGCCGTATATCGAAATACGCCGTGTACACATCCGGATACTTTCCCTTCAACAGCGCCATATCGTGGTCGATGTGGTTTTCTAACACGTCATTTATTTCTCCGATATCTTCTTCAATCGTTTTCCCTGCACCTTTATGTTCGCCCGGCGCGTTGGTGCTTTTGCCCAGCGACGAAGAATAATCGGTCAGCAGTTTTTGTATCGCCGCAAAACTATCTGCGGTAACATTGTACGGCGCAAGGTCGGTTATAATTTTTGCCGCTTCGCCTACCACCGTTCCGCCCATGGTCTCCAGGTACTTTATCGTTCATACAGATCAGCTTGCGCTCTGTCAGTTTTCCAAAATCCTGCAGCGTAACGTTATTGTTTTTATGGCCGTAACGAGGAAAGCGCAGAGGTGAGAGGGAAGAGCCCTTCGGCAAATGCAATTTTTGCATTCTTTTTGGTCTTGGTTGTCGGGCTGGTGCCAAGTTCGTATTTCTCGGCTCGCGCTTCCAGGTCGGCAAGCAGCCCGCTGAACTTCATTACATCATCTGCCAGCACCTGCACCGAATTGACGATATCTTTATTCTCATCGAGAAAAGTTTTCACGCCCCCGTACATAAGGCGCTCGTTTATAAAATATTGAAGCATAAGATTACTCCTTATATAGTGATTATGAGATTAGTTATGGATGAATCATCCTCTATTTTCATGTGTGTTTTATACTCAATAATAATCTGTCTTTGCGAGGAGCGAAGCGACGAAGCGATCTCGCTATTGTCTTAAATACCAGACTGAGATTGCTTCATCCCGCTTCAAAAAAAATGTAAAGCGGGATTCGCAAAGACGCTTTTCAGATTTTTCGTATCGTAAAGTCCTTTATTTGTTATCTCCTCCCTCCCAACCCCTGCCTGCGGCAGGTAAGTCCGGTCGGGAGCGTTGTTGCCGGAAGCTCTGCTTCCGGATTGTTTGTGAAGCGGAGCTTCATTCTTTTTCATTCCCTATTGTGAAAGTGGAAAATACCAAGCTCCGGATTCTTGTGTTCCTATAAAAAGCTTGGAGTCAATTATCGCGATAGTTCTAGTGTAGACAGAATCTATGATCGTTCGAGTTGTTACCCTATTCCATGTTTCACCTGAATTTATGGATTGAAAGAGACCACTATTTGTACCAACCACGAGGAGATTTATACCGTTGGTAGCGAGTACATTGATCCTGCGATCTGTTAATCCATTATCTACTTCATTCCAATTTGAACCTTGATTGGTTGAACTGAAAACACCGCCTGTATAAGTTGTGTTATCATTATAGATTCCTGCAAATACTGTTGAACCAATAATTGCTAATCCATTTATCACCAAGGAAGTCGTTGCTATACCATTATCGGTAGCCAGCCATGTACTGCCGTTATTTGAAGAATGAAAAATCCCCAAGCCAGTACCGGCAAATATATTTGATCCTTGTGTTACCAAACTAAAAACCTGAGGAGCATAAGAATAACTACCAGAAGTTATAACCGGCATACCATTATTTGAAGCAATCCACGTTATTCCATTATCAGTCGAAAGAAAGACTCCATGATTGGTCCCCGTAAAAATAGTTTTTCCTGAATTCGTAAAACAGTTAATATCCTCTGTAGAATTACTATCAGCTTCAGGCCATAATATACCATTACTGCTCCAAGTGATTCCATGATCCGACGATCGATAGATAGCGCCTCTATATGCGCCCCCGATTCCAGCGAAAACATAACCATCATATGTAAAGAAAGTAACTGGAGTTCCAAGATAATGGGGGAGGAAGGGAAGCTTGTTAAATACCTGAAATGCTGTATCTATCGACCAATTCAACCCATTATCAAATGAAATATAAATGTATGCTTCTGAAAGTATCATGTTATATGTTCCGGCAACAAGATTATTTCCGCTGGTAGCGAATCCTGTGATCGGTAAACCCATGGGCAATCCTTGGCATTGAGTCCATGTGTTGTCATTGCTATCAGTTTTTGGTGCAACCGCATTATTTTTGCATCCAAACATAAAAAATAACAGTATGAATAAAACAATATTTCGAATTAATTTACTTCCCATCAAAACACCTTAGTCATTTATTCTATCGCTTCCATTCCCAAGCGAAGCGACGAAGCAATCTTCAAATATCAGACTGAGATTGTTTCTCCCGATTTAGCCGCTGTGGCAGGCAAAGCGGGAGAAGCAAAGACGCTATTCAGTTTTTTCGTATCATATAGTCCTTTTTTGTGGTAAAAAGTGCATTTTGGGCCATCGAATGTCTATCATGCTTTATCGGAGGTGTATCATGCGTTATCGGATGTTTATCATGCGTTATCGGCAGTGTATCTTGCGCCATCGGATGTTCATCATGTCTCATCGGCAGTCCATCATGAGCTATCGGATGTTCATCATGCGTCATTGGAAGTCCATATTGAGCTGTCGGATGTTCATCATGCGTCATCGGAAGTGCATCATGAGCCATCGGATGTCCATCGTGTCTCATCGGATGTTTATCGTGCATCATAGGATGTGCATCATGAGCTGTCGGATGTTCATCATGCGTTATCGGGAGTGCATCATGAGCTGTCAGATGTTCACCATGCGTTATCGGGAGTGCATCATGAGCCATCGGATATTCATCGTGCGTCATCGGAAGTGCATATTTTGCCATCGGAAACCCGTTGTACGGCACCGGTAATCTGTTGCTCTCTTTAATAGATAGATATGAAGCAGGGGAGTTCATGATCGGATTGTTCCCGACTTCATTTGCCCGTAAGTATAACTCTTCTTGAAACCCCATCCGGGATTTAGAGACCCGACCCAGCACATCGATTCACACATAACCACCTTACCCGTACTAAATGTTTTGAAACGATATTTTGTGAAATCTGATTATTGCTACCCTAATACAATAATTTTGAAAAAGCAAGTATTTTTTTTATAATGTATCAATTTATTTTAATCGCTAAAAATTTTCACATGAACAAAAGCAAACGTATGTCGGAAAGTGTCAGACACTTAACTTAAGCCCGATAAAATCCTATGGCTGGATTTCCCGCCTGATCGGCGGGCAATCTGCGGGATATTTTTTCACTTCCATACGAGCGTGACGCTAAGGTTTTAGATTTGCACTTTCATGGAGTTCATGAAATTCATGCAGGTAAAAAAATTGGCGTGATTATTCTCTCAAGCTGTGCCACATGAGATGTTTGGCGAGTAGTGTCTCACTTTGAAGTTCTCATAGTGTCAGTCTGAGTTTATCGAAGACTGACGACGGAACATCAGTCACATTTCGATAAACTCAATGTGACTGATCGCTTTTTGAAATGGATTTTATCAAAATGAGACACTACCACTTGGCGCTGCTGTTTGCACAAGGGGAAAAGAATTCTTAAATTGAAAAAGAAATGGAACCGGACGCTTAGCTCAGCTGGTTCAGAGCGCCGCCCTTACAAGGCGGAGGTCGTAGGTTCGATCCCTACAGCGTCCACAGGAATTCTTCTTACCGTAGTTCTTCAAACTCTCCTGCTTTTTTATTCTTCTTCACATTGTCCCACGTAAAATAGCGGCCGTTCATTGCGACGTACACACCAACGGGTAATGTTTCAGCATACGCGAGCGCGCTGCCGAGATTGAACAATCCATCGGAGCTGCCGAATTTGTACGGCACCATGGCGCCCGTCAACACAATCGTTTTGTTGATAACCGCTTTTCCCAAAACTTGCGCCGTTACTTCCATCGTATCAGTACCATGCGTAATCACGATGCGCGCTTCTTTTGCTTTCTTGCATTGGTCAATGATCAATTGTCTGTCTGCGTCCGTCATTTCCAGACTGTCCACCAGCATGAGGGTACGAATTTCGACCGGTACTTTGCAGCGCCCGAGTTTCAACATTTCAGGAAGATGGGTGTCTTTGAAAAATAATCGCCCGTCGAGTTCGTTGTATTCTTTATCGAACGTTCCGCCTGTCACAAATATTTTTACCGCCATACAATCTCCTTAGCAAAGAAGTTCTTTTACGATTGCTGCCGCAGATTTCATTTCATCCGGAGTGTTATAAAAGTGCGGAGAAAATCGCAGCGTTCCATTCCTTACAGAACACATCACCTTGTGCTGCTCTAACGAATCCGACAATGACATGGGAAAATCGCCGTCAAGCTTGCGGACAGAAACAATGCCCGCACGTTCAGTATCTGCTTCCGGTGAAATTAGTTGCAGTCCGTTGATTGTTTGCAATTGCTCCATTAAGATTTTCGTGATGGCAAGAATGTGCGATTCGATTGCGTCGGTTCCGAATTCGAGCAACGTTTCTAATGCCGGCCGCAAGCCGATGATGCCGGGAATATTCAGCGAGCCGCCTTCGTATCGTCGCGCGGAGGGAGCCAGCGGTTGATCATACTGAAAGAATTGCCACGGATCATTTACCGAAAGCCATCCAAGATGCTGCTGGTCGATTGCATTTTGCATTGCCTCCGTGAGATACAAAAAACCTATGCCGTGCGGCGCCATCAGCCATTTTTGTCCGCCGGTTGCAAGTGCATCGATACACATTTTTTGTACATCGATTTGTATTGCACCAAGCGCCTGAATGCCATCCACCACAAACCAAATATTTCGGCTGCGGCACAACTTGCCGATAGCTTCAAGATCGGCACGATAGCCGCTTAGAAATTGCACCGCACTGATCGCAACGACTCGCGTGTTTGGTGTAAGCGCTTGTTCGATCATCGACGGCGTTATTTTTCCGGCGATGCTTTGAAGAATATCCAATTCTACACCGTATTTTTTTAAACGATGGTAAGGATACACATTTGCGGGAAACTCAATATCGTTCAATACAACGCGGTCGCCGGATTTCCACGGCAAACCGCTGGCAATAATATTAATTCCTTCCGATGTATTCGGGATAAACGCAATGCGGTCGGATGATTCTGCATGGATTAATGTTTGAATCGCGTTTTTGGATGCCACCATGGCTCGCACATCAGAACGGTACGTTTCCACAACGCCGGAAGAGCGTTCTTGAATATACGACGCCAGCGCTTCAACAACACGAGTTGAAAACGGCCCGGTGGATGCATGATTGAGATAGATCGAACCCTTTGCAGTGTGAGGATATAGATTTCGTGCCGCGATAAGTTTTTGCGGCGATAGTAATTGAGAAGCCATACGAATCCTTTTAATTGGTGACTAATATACGGACATTCGCAAGGGAAGGCAAGGTTGAAGACAGAATCAAAATAGAACTTATTCTTTTTGGGTCTTGTCTATAAGAATTGAATGTTAACGATAAAAGATTTTAGTAAAGGAAGATCGTTGTCACGATTATTGAAACAGGATTCAGAGTCTTTCAAGTAGCAGTAAAACTGATGTCGAGCAATGTGGTTCTACTTTTTCATGTTCCGTTTGACGCACCGCCAAAAGGAATCTATCCCATTGCTGATTATTCAGTAGTGTCTCACTTTGAAGTTCTCATAGTGTCAGTCTGAGTTTATCGAAGACTGACGAGGGAACATCAGTCGCATTTCGATAAACTCAATGTGACTGATCGCTTTTTGAAATGGATTTTATCAAAATGAGACGCTACCGATTATTCCTCTTCGTTTTATATCAAAGCAATTCTTCGTACATTTTCTAAAATAGTCTTACAAAAAAATACACAAGAGACACTGTGAAAACATTTTATTGCCAGCCGTATAAACTCTACAATATCATCAAGAAGTACGAGTGGGGGACGAAAAACGAACACGCATTCATTCCCCGTCTGATCGGTATGCAGGCGGAACCGGATGTGCCGTATGCGGAACTTTGGATCGGTGCGCATCCGAATGCGTTGTCAGAAATTGAGATCGATGGAACAAGAATGGCATTCAATCATGTGATCGAAGAATTTCCGGAGGAGTGTCTCGGAACGTATGTGTGCGAAAAGTTTTCACGGAAATTTCCATTTCTTCTCAAAGTGCTTTCTGCTGCTCACGCATTATCCATTCAGACTCATCCGAACAAAATACAAGCACAGCAATTGCATGCCAAGGACCCGAAAAATTATCCAGATGACAACCACAAGCCGGAAGTAGCGATTGCACTTGATTCACTCTTAGCGCTTGTCGGATTCAAGCCGACAAAAGATATTAAAAACAATTTAGCAACGTTGCCGGAGCTTGCCGGTTTTATCGGACATGACTTGATCGATCAACTTTTGAAGAATCAAAATCTGTCGGCAGAAGAAACGCTTATTCAAAAAATATATGAAACGGTGATGCAGCATGCAGAAGATCAAGAATGGTTAACGGCGTGTATCGACGGAATACAGAATCGTCTCACGAACCAAGTATCCCGTTCGCCGGAAGAAGAACAATTCTTAGAACAGTATAGATTGTTCGGCGTGGATGTGGGACTGCTCTCGTTTTTCTTTTTCAATTTAATCCGCCTCAAAGCAGGCGAAGCGATTTTTACGGATGCAGGAGTTCCGCATGCCTACATCGCGGGAAACATTTGCGAATGCATGGCAAACTCCGACAACGTCGTACGTGCCGGATTGACGAATAAATTTAAAGATGTAAAAACGTTACTCGATATTGTCCGGTACGATTTTGCTAAATGTTCTATCATGCCATCCGAAACAAATGCCAATGAAACGATTTACAAAACAACGGCGCAAGAATTTGAAGTACGCAAATATAAGGAAAAGACAGGGCTTTACCGACAATGTTCATCCGGCAACAGGCCGAGCATTACTTTAATAACAAAAGGTTTGCTGGAAGTGCTTTGGGAACGTGACGGCAAAAAACAAACTGCAATTTATAGATCAGGAGAATCGTTTTTTGTGCCGGCAATTCTTTTGTGCTATGAGCTTGTTTCCAAGCAGGAAATTGAATATTTTACCGTTGTCATACCGTAACGATAGGACAATAGTAGATATAATCAGAGTTTCATACTCTTTTGTTTTTTGAAAGATGGTGATATTGATCGGCTTTATTACGCGGTTGCGTCTTTAAAAATTTCGCCATTAAGAGAGAGTCGAAAATTACGAACAACCTATTCTGTTTGTGCGCTCAGCGTTAGATTGATACTGAACGGTTGTGCACAAAATAATTTATAAAGGATCCCGTTATTCCTCAGTGAGAAATTCCTAAAGGAAACGAAGAGAAGACTATAAAAGCGTCTTTAACCGGATTAAAACCTGAAGTCGAAATTTTATTGCAATGAATCAAGTAACAAATCAATAACAACGGATTGAATTAACATGAAAAAAATATTTTTTGCTTTATTGCTTGCTCTTTCTTTTTCGGTCTTTGCTCAAACAGCAAAAATCAAAATCGATGTTACAAGAACAGTCGGAGAAATTGATCCTAAAATTTACGGTGTATTTATGGAACCAATCCATTTTACGGGAAGAAGAATGGGTTTGCCTGATACAGTAGACTTCAATACCCTTTATGGAAATTTATACGATCCATCTTCACCGCTTGCAGACGAAAATGGATTCAGGAAAGATTATATTGAAGCGATGAAAGAATTAAAAATAACCAATATGCGCTGGCCGGGAGGAAATTTTGTTATGGGATATAACTGGCAAGATGGTATTGGACCAAAGGAGCAACGTCCTGCTCGAATAAACCTTGCGTGGGGTGGAATCGATAAAAATCAAGTAGGCACGGATGAATGGTTGGCGTTAAACAAATCCATCGGTAGTGAAAATGTTGTCTGCGTCAATCTCGGCCTCAGTACCATTCAAGATGCTTGTTACTGGGTTGAATACTGCAACTACAAGAAAGGAACTTATTATTCCGATTTGCGTGCTAAGTATGGTCACGAAAAAGCGTACGATGTAAAACTGTGGGATCTCGGCAACGAAGTGGACGGCACACCGTGGGAACTTGGCCATAAAACCGCCGAAGAGTACGTGAATTTAGGAAGAGAAACTGCAAAAGCAATGAAATCGGTAGACCATTCGATAAAACTCATAGCTTCAGGTTCATCGTACATTGAACCCACCGGTCAGTGGGTTGAATGGAACCGCAAAATACTTACAGGTCTTGGCGATATGATAGATTATCTTTCCATTCACCGTTACTGGGAAAATTCGCATGATTATTATACGTATATGGGCCAGAGCGCGATGGATTTTGAAGAAAAAATAAAAGTTACGGCAGATGAAATTGAAGCTGTCAGAACAATGAAAGATTTTAAGAACCCGATTTATATTTCCGTCGATGAATGGGGATCGTTCGGAAGGGATTTCTTGTCTGTGCTGCCGATAGCACAATGTTTCAATTCATTTATACGCCATGCCGATATTGTTAAAATGACAAACTTTACTATGCTTACTTCGTTGCTGTCGAGTGACAAAGACAAAGGAAGCTTTAAGTCACCGTTGTTCTATACGTTCAAATTATTTTCAAACAACTGCCGCGGCAATTCCATCGACACATACGTTGAATGCGATACATTTAGTACCGACCAATATAAAGGTATTCCATTCCTTGATGTTACATCGACATATTCTAAAGAGACAAAGACAGTCTTTATTAATGTCGTGAACAGACACAAAGATAAAGCCATTACTGCTGAAATTATTCCTTCATCCGGAACATTTACAGGAAAAGCGGAAGCCAATATATTGGCGTGCGAATCCTTGAATGAACCCTTCACGTTCGACAAACAGGATCAGTATCAACCAGAGACAAAAGAGATAAAAGTTGAAGGGCATAAATTTTCATATTCGTTTCCGGCACATTCCTTTACACAAATAAAAGTACAAGTGAAAGATTAATCGATGGAACTATGTGTTTGATCGCTTCTCCCGGCCAGTCATAAAAAAGATTGGTCGGGAAAAGAACACTACATCGGTTCTAACGTTTAATATTAATATAGGGACGATATGAAAAGAAAATCATCGATCGTGTTATCACTTATTGTAATAAATATGGTTTCTTTCGCACAGAAGAACGATGGGTGCATCGACCCATCACCGGGAGTTGAATTTTCAGGAATAGATTCTCAACATGGAGATACAAGAGTAATTCTTGAACTATAAATACATAATTAATTTTTTAGCGGAATTCAAAGTGTGAACTGATTTTGCCAGAATTTAGCTAATGGATATCGTCAAATAACATTATAGGAGAAATGATAAAATGAAAAAAATCGTAGTAGCAGGTGCCGGTGGATTTATCGGTGGACATTTAACAAAGAAATTAAAAGGAATGGGTTATCAGGTTCGTGCGGTTGATAGAAAACCTCTCACACGATGGTATCAAATTACTCCCGGTGTAGAGAATTTAATTCTGGATTTGAAGAGAAGAGAAAATTGTTATCAAGCGCTCAATGGTTATGAAGAAGTCTTCAACCTTGCAGCCGATATGGGCGGGATGGGATTTATTGAAACGCACAAGGCTGATTGCATGCTCAGTGTGCTTATCAATACCCATTTATTGATGGCTGCGCGTGATCTTGGAATACAAAGATATTTTTACGCCTCGTCGGCATGTGTTTACAACGGAGAAAAGCAAACCGATGTAAATAATCCGGGATTGAAAGAGTCCGATGCATATCCTGCATTATCGGAAGACGGTTACGGATGGGAAAAACTTTTCAGCGAGAGAATGTGCCGTCACTTTAGAGAAGATTTTGGCTTAACAACACGCGTAGCACGGTTTCACAATGTCTATGGACCGTTCGGTACTTATGATGGCGGACGCGAAAAAGCTCCGGCTGCTATTTGCAGAAAAGTTATTGAAGCGGAAATGTACGGGAAGAAAGATATTGTTATTTGGGGCGACGGCCTTCAAACAAGAAGCTTTATGTACATCGATGATTGCATAAAAGGAATTCTCGATATAATGTACAGCAACATAGAAGAACCGCTGAATCTCGGTAGTGCTGAGATGGTCTCAATTAATCAACTTGTTGATTATGTAGAAGAAATTGCGAAGCACAAACTTGTAAGGAAGTATGATCCAACTGCGCCCAAAGGTGTTCGCGGAAGAAACAGTGAAAACACATTGATCCGAAAATATCTTGGCTGGGAGCCATCTATTCCGTTGAAAGACGGATTGAAGAAAACCTATGATTGGATCAAAGAGCAGATGCTCGAGAATAAAGGAAAAGATTCTAAAAAAGTTGTCTTCAATGAATTTTAACGAACAACACCACTCTCAATGAAAGAAAAAAAGGTTCTTGTTAGCGGTTGTTACGATTTACTTCATGGCGGTCATGTGGCGTTTTTCAAAACCGCGGCGCAATATGGAAAACTTTACGTCGCGGTTGGCGCCGATTCGAATCTACTTCTGTTGAAAGGAAAAGCGCCGTACTTTTTCTCAAGAAGAAAGAGTTTACATGGTAAATGCGATTCGTTTTGTTGAAGAAGCTTTTATTGCCAGTGGATCCGGTATGCTGGATTTTGAACCCGACATGGCAAGGATTCAACCGGATATTTTCATCGTTAATTCCGATGGACACACCCCTGGAAAAGAAGCATTGTGTAAAAAGTTTGGAGTGGAATACAAAGTTCTCGAAAGAATTCCGGAAAAGGGATTGCCTGCGCGTGCAAGTTCATCCACAAAAAAAGAATTACAATTTCCGTATAGGATTTGTATTGCGGGCGGTTGGATGGATCAACCGTGGGTTTCGGAAGTTCATCCGGGAAGTGTTGTGGTTGCACAGTTGTGGCCTACGATAGACTTCAACGACCGTTCCGGTATGGCAACAAGCTCAAGAAGGGTTGCAATCAGATATCTGGGGGAATCAATATCCAAACGGGAATGCGATAAAGAATGCAAAAATTTTATTTGGTGCAGAAAATCCTCCGGGTTCAAAATATATTTCAGGATCGCAAGATCATATCGGCTTGTTAAATCCTGGAATTAGCCGTCTGTATTATAACGGAGATTATTGGCCGGAGCAAATCGATTCTACCATTGATAAAGAAACATGCGAATGGCTCTCAACGGTTCTGCATTTAATTCCGCTTGAACCAAGGCCGGACGGTTATAACCCGCTAAAAGAAAAAAATCTAACCACGGATATCGTTAAAGAACTTGGCGATGCCGGCGAACAATGTTGGCAAAGTATAATTAGAAAAGATACTATGGGGTTGGGTAAATCAATGACAAAATCTTTTCTCGCTTGGAAAAATATGCTGCCGCACACTGTTCCGAAATATGTTATGAACGAGATGGAAGAAAAATATTTTCCGAAGTACGCCGGTGCAATTACTTCCGGCTGCGGCGGCGGTTATGTGGTTGTCGCTTCGGATCATGGAATCGAAGGTGAAATCAAAATCAAAGTGAGGTTTTGATTGATCAAAAGATTCAAACGCTTTTGTAAAACGCTTCAACTTGAAAACGATCAGTTCTTGATCGAAGAATATAAAAAACTTCATGCCAGGGGAAAGGCATGGCCGGAAATTACTCAAGGCATGAAAGAAGTTGGAATCATTGACATGGAGATTTATCTTTCCGGCACAACCCTTTTCATGATTATGGATACGGAAGAAAATTTCGATCATGAAAAGGCAATGACAAAACTTGCAGCAATGCCGCGTCAATCGGAATGGGAATCGGTTGTTTCCAAATTTCAAAAAACATCGGCGTTATCTTCGGCAAAGGAAAAATGGAAACTCCTTGAAAGAATCTTCAAACTCGATCAAGAGACGGAATACAATGTTGAAGAAGGATATGTTGAACTAATAAAAAAATAATTTCAAGATAACATTTAACAATTAAAAACGAGAATTACTTATGATCTCAATTCATCTTTCTCCGTTCGATTGGGCGATAATGATTATATATTTCGCATTTATCGCATGGATGGGGTTCTATCTAAAAAAATTCACAAAAACTGATGATGATTTTTTCCTTGCCGGAAGACGGAATAGCATGTGGGTATGCGGCATAGCGTTTATGTCGGCTAACATGGGTTCGATGGAAGTAATAGGATATGCCGGGCAGAGTATTAAGTATGGCTTGTATGCTGCTCACTTTTATCTTATCGGCGCTGTACCGGCGATGCTCTTTTTAGGCGTTTTCATGATGCCGTTTTACTACCATAGCAAAATCAAATCGATACCGGGTTATTTGAAAGCTCGGTTCAACGAAAGCTCTCGTGTTTTTAACGCTGCAATGTTTGTTGTAAACATGGTTTTGGTCTCTGGAATTGCGATGTACTTACAAGCGTTAATATTTCATACTTTTCTCGGATGGAATTGGGATTTAAGTATCTGGCTTTCGGCTGCCTTTGTTGCATTATATGTTACTCTCAGCGGTTTACTTTCCGCAATGTTCACGGAAATTCTTCAGTTTTTTTTAATATGGGCAGGAATTTTAATTCTTCCGATACTTGGATTGGTAGATATAGGAGGCCCGGCAGCAATTTCGCATGCTCTTTCCGATGGATTCAAAACCTTATGGTCAACATCCGGAAGTCCGCAGAACAACCCTATGTACATAACGTGGGGAGGATTAATTTTGGGACTGGGTTTTGCGATTGCATTCGGATATTGGACTACGGATTTTCTCATTATTCAACGCGCGTTCTCGGCAAAAGATTTACGTTCGGCACGAATGACCCCCATCATCGGTTCCTATTTCAAACTTCTTCTCGGTGTGGTTGTGGTTGGAACCGGTTTAATTGCGTTGGTATTAATAAACGATCCTTCAAGCGGATTTGGGTTGCTTGTTGAAAATGGAAAAATAAATTATGATTCTGTTATGCCATTGTTGATGAGGAGATATTTTACTCCCGGTTTAATCGGTGTTGGCGTTACGTCAATGGTTGCGATGTTTATGGCAGGCATGGCTGGCAATATGAGTTCGTTTAACGCGGTATGGACTTACGATATTTATCATTCAGTAATAAATAAAAAGGCATCTCCACAAAAGCTGCTAAGCATTGGAAGAATGGCTACGGTGATCGGTATTTTGTTAAGTGTTGCCGGGGCTTACATTGCGCGCAGTATGCCTACTGTAATCGATTATCTTCAAGCAATCAGTTCGATGTTTCTTTCACCCTCGGTCGCAATAATTATTCTTGGGATGTTCTGGAAATTTATAACTCCCAAAGGCGGATTGTGGGGAATGCTCGTAGGCACCGCCATCGCTGTTGCATTATTCATTGCTCAAGAAGTAAAATTGATCCCGGTAAGTTTTGTGATACCGGATTTCAGCGGGGCTGATGCGCAATCATATATGGCTGCAAATTTCTGGCGGGCGGTATGGGCATGGTTAATATCGACCGGAACAGCCATCGTGGTTAGTTACTTTACCACGAACAAAACTGATGAAGAATTGAGAGGATTCGTGTACGGCCTGGTTGATATGAATAAGTCGGTTGAAGAAAAGGTGTTGCTTTATAAAAAGCCAGAATTTTGGGCTGGTATAACGCTTATAATATTCGTAATAATTAATATTGTGCTCTGGTAGGAGAAATAAAATGGACAGCAAAGAAAAAGGAATGAGAAGCATCTGGTACTTTGTGGGCTTGATAATGTTTGCAATCGGTTTGGTTGAATTGGCAGCGGGTATTTATGATTTATATTATCCTTCTGCTGAAAATATTAAACTCGCACATTTGCATGCCAATATCTGGTGGGGAGTATTAATTTTATTGACAGGATTAATCTATATTTTAAAAAATAAAAATAAATATATCAACACATAGTTAATATGCTGCCGATAGGGGAGGGCTGTCTACGTGCAATGGTATTTGTTCCATCATGATGGCATTCCATTGGGCAGCAAAACATGGTTGCGATGTTTTAAAAGGGGTAGTTCTGATTAAAGTGGAATGAAAGGCAAGTTTTGACAATAAAGTCAAACATCAAGGGAGATATTCAGTCCAATAGATGGAACAAATTTTCCAAGTGAAATTTATTTCTATACGATTGTTGCCGGCAATTTCCATCAGAGAACAAAGATGGTTTTTAATGAAGTAATGCTAATTTGATAAACTATAGAACAAATGCAGGGATTTAACGTCCTAATATAAATGAATTTAATAGTGCTTTGTATCTTATTGGATCAAGGTAACATGTAATCCAAGAATCAAAGATAGGCCAAATAATGAAAAAGAAAATCCATCAACTTGTGAACTTAGGTATAGTTCTATTGATGTTAACATCTTTATTGCAAGCGCAACCGAAAGAAACGTCAGAAGCAACGATAACTGTAGAAGTAAATAAGCCGGGACACAAAATCTCTCCGACTCTTTTCGGAATCTTTTTTGAGGACATCAATCTATCCGCCGACGGAGGAATTTATCCAGAGTTGATTCGTAACCGTTCATTTGAGGACGCGGATACTCTTGAGAATTGGAAGTTTGTAAGCGTTGACGGTAAGAGCACTGCGTCGATTTGTAATGCCGATGTTCAAGCCAGACCACCTCTTCCACCATTGAATCCATTCAATCGTAAATCGCTCTGTGTGAAAGCGGATGGTTCATTCAAATTGGAAAACGATGGTTATTGGGGAATGAATATCCTTCAAGGCCAAAGTTATACTTTTACCATGGCTGCTCGGTCAATTTACATCATACAGCAGTTCGGTTGATGCGGTCGTGGATTGGTTCGGCCCTACCAATATGCTGGTGATGGATTCCTGCGGCGGAACGATGTTCACACACAACGCTGCTAATTCGCCTGTATCGATGTACAGCGGCGGACCAATTCAGGAGCACAAAGCAAAAACATTGCTTGCCAGTGCGATCACATACGTTGATCCAACTGACCCGCCGTTCCTCATTTTCCACGGCGACAAAGATAATGTTGTTCCCCACTGCCAAAGCGAATTATTGTATCAGGCATTGCAAAAAGCAAAAGTGCCGAGTCAGTTTGTGCTGGTGCCCAACGGCCAGCATGGTCCCGGCACACAGGTAAAACAATATTTAGATATGATGGTCGATTTTTTTGTCAAAGAATATCATAAGAAGGTGAAAACAAAATGAGAACAGCAATAACATCCATCGCACTCTTTCTTGCAATGTCGCTTTCAGCAAGCGCCCAAGAAATAATAAATTTATATCCGGACAAAATTCCGAATGCAAAAGAATCATCGGCAGTAGAAACATTCAAATCGGGAATGTATTTTAAAGTGACGAAGCCCACGCTGGAAGCATTTCTGCCGGAAAAAGATAAAGCCACCGGCGCTGCGGTTATCATTTGTCCCGGCGGAGGATACGCCGTTGTCGTATATCAAGGTGAAGGAATTCCCGATGCAAAAGAATTCGCAAAGCATGGCATCGCAGCATTTGTATTGAAGTATCGTCTGCCGGCCGATTCAACGATGGTCGATAAAACAATTGGTCCATTACAAGAC
Organism: Ignavibacteriota bacterium; assembly: GCA_963790045.1. Classification (GTDB taxonomy): domain Bacteria; phylum Bacteroidota; class Ignavibacteria; order UBA10030; family UBA10030; genus DATKMP01. The sequence continues at coordinate 430,628 of CAWBMS010000007.1, forward strand.
GCACAGCAAGCGATAAAAGTTGTACGGGATAATGCTGAAAGATTTGGAATCGATAAAAACAAAATCGGTATTATAGGATTTTCTGCTGGCGGGCATCTCGCTTCGACAGCAGCGACACACTTTCAACATCCTTTGATCGAAAATTCATCAAATACCAGTATCCGCCCGGATTTCCAAATTCTTGTATATCCGGTCATTACGATGCAAGAGAACTTAACCCATTCCGGTTCTCGCGTCGCTTTGCTGGGCGAACATCCTTCTAAGAATATCGTTGATGATTTTTCCAATGAACTACAGGTCGATACAACCACACCGCCGGCATACATCACACACGCAGGCGATGACGTTACAGTCGATGTCGATAACAGCATCAATTATTATGAAGCACTCCGGCATCATCATGTTTCTGCGGAGCTGCATTTATATCCTCATGGCGGCCACGGATTTATTTTTCGACATCCGACCGAAGAATGGATGGCGCCAATTCTTCAATGGATGAAGAATTCTAAATGGATTCATTAATTCGTTCTTGGTAAAAACATTGGACGTAAAGAACATCACACAACAGATGTAAAGAGGTTTGATATGAAAAAACTGTCGTTTCTTTTTTTTATAAGCATTATAGCCGTTTGCTATGCGCAAACACCAAACGATACTCATTTAAAATTGTGGTATAATCAACCGGCAAAAAAATGGACAGATGCTCTGCCCGTTGGAAACGGACGTTTGGGCGCTATGGTGTATGGAAATCCCGTTAACGAAAACATTCAATTAAACGAAATCACCGTCTGGGGTGGACAACCCAACCGCAACGACAATCCTGAAGCAAAGCAATCCTTACCCGAAGTCCGGAAATTAATTTTCGACGGAAAATATGATGAAGCACAGGATATGGTGAACAAAAAAATCATCAGCAAAATTTCTCAAGGCATGCCGTATCAAACGGTGGGGAATTTGCATCTTGTTTTTCCAGGACATGAAAATTATTCCGGTTACTATCGAGAACTCGATATTGAAAAAGCCATATCGACAACACGATATACGGTTGATGGCGTAAAGTATGAAAGCAAAGTTTTTGCATCGTTTCAAGATCAAGTAATCATTGTTCGCATTACCGCCGACAAACCGAAAGCCGTTTCGTTTGCAGCATCTATGAGCAGGCCGGCGAAAGTTGATATTGTGACGAAAGGCAATGACGAACTGGTGATGTCGGGAATTACGGGCGATTGCGATTCCGTAAAAGGCGCCGTAAAATTTCAAGCACAAGTCAAAATTGTTGCCGATGGTGGTTCAATCAAAGCCGCCGATACATTATTGTCGGTTACAAATGCAAATGGTGCCACGATTTATATTTCCATCGCATCGAGTTTTAAAAATTATCATGACATCAGCGGTAATCCGGCAGAAAAAGCGAGTGCTTATCTTCATAAAGCGGTAAAGAAAAATTACGAGAAAATATTAGGCGATAACATTGCGGCATATCAAAAATATTTCAACCGTGTCAGCATCGATCTTGGAGTAACAGATTCAGTAAAAAATCCGACCGATGTACGAATTGCACAATTCGCAAACGGTAACGATCCGCAATTAGCAGCATTGTATTTTCAGTACGGCCGTTATCTGTTAATTTCATGTTCGCAGCCCGGTGGACAGCCGGCGACATTGCAAGGATTATGGAACGATCAACTGTATCCGCCGTGGGACAGCAAGTACACGATCAACATCAATACAGAGATGAATTACTGGCCGTCGGAAATTACCAATCTCAGCGAACTGAATGAACCGCTCATTCAAATGATTAAAGATCTTTCTCTGACGGGAAGAAAAACAGCGAAAGATATGTACGGCGCAGACGGCTGGGTGGCGCATCACAATACGGACATCTGGAGAATTAACGGTCCGATAGACGGATCGTTCTGGGGTATGTGGCCGATGGCTGGTGCATGGCTCTCGCAGCATTTGTTTGAAAAATACGAATACAACGGAGACAAAACGTATTTAAAATCTGTGTATCCTGCGATGAAAGGTGCGACAGAATTTTTCCTGAGCTTTTTAGTTGAAGAACCGAACCATCACTGGTTGGTTGTATGTCCATCGATTTCTCCTGAAAATGCTCCCGCAACACGTCCACGGTCTTCTATCGCTGCGGGAACAACGATGGATAATCAATTAGTTTTCGATCTCTTTACAAAAACAATCAGAGCAGCAACGATTTTACACACGGATAAAAATTTTATCGCAAAGGTTGAAGAAACGTTAAAACGATTGCCACCGATGCAGATTGGGCAATACGGTCAATTGCAGGAATGGATAGAAGATTTAGACAATCCCAAGGATCATCATCGCCACGTTTCGCACTTATACGGTGTCTATCCATCGAATCAAATTTCTCCATTCCGTACACCAGAATTATTTAGTGCTGCGCGCACGTCTCTTTTATATCGCGGCGATCCATCGACCGGATGGTCGATGAATTGGAAAATTAATTGGTGGGCACGATTCCTTGACGGCAACCATGCGTACAAATTAATCAAGAACCAGATTAAACTTGTAACGGGTGAAGGTTTTGAACAAGGCGGAACGTATGCCAACATGTTCGATGCACACCCGCCGTTCCAAATTGACGGTAATTTTGGTTTTACTGCCGGTGTTACAGAAATGCTGGCGCAAAGTGACGACGGCGCAATCTTTGTCCTTCCCGCACTGCCTGATGTTTGGAAGAACGGAAGCATCAACGGACTTCGCATGCGCGGCGGTTTTGAAATTGTAGAGATGAAATGGAACGACGGAAAAATCTTAAAGCTGATCATCAAATCACAATTAGGTGGTAATTGCCGGATTCGTTCGTACTCGCCATTAAAAAGTGAAGACAATTCAAAACTTGTTCAAGCACAAAGCAAAAACAAAAATCCGTTCTATCAAATTCCAGAAACGCCCAAGCCAATCATTTCTCCCAAAGCAAAGTTAGAAACAAATCCACTGCCTCATACGTTTCTATATGACATTGAGACTAACGTCGGAAAAACATACACACTCGTTTCTGAATAAAAAACGAATAAAAGAAAGAACTATCGATTATTTTACTCCTGTAGTTTCAAGAAATGCGAGATTGTTTGGTCTCGCATTTCTCTCTGACTATCCTTCCCGTAACCGTAAATGTAATTTGTAAAAATAAATTTACGCAGCCCGATCGTTTACCTGTAAAAAAATCTCATAATATATAAATCCGAGTAAAAATACTTTTCATGGAGTGATTATGAAGCATAAATATATCTTCCCCTTAATCCTTTGCGGTATTTTCTTTTCAATGCCACAACGTATATTGAGTCAAAAATTGAAGATTAATGATCTTGAATATTTTGAAACGCAAGGCGCCAATGTTTTGGTGTATAGCAATCAATATACTGGAATGTTTTTCGACGAAAAGACTGCCGGTATCGAAATTATACATCATGGTGTACGAACGGCGACGGGCGGTGCCATCAGATTACAAAACACTCCGGAACAATGGGACATGATTCCGATGGTGGTTAGTCGAAACGTCGATAAACAGAATAACAGCATCGATGTCGTGTTGCGATATAAAGATTACGATTTTAATTCCAGAATAAATGTAACAGCAAAAGACAATGGTGTGGTCATCAGCGTGTATCTTGATAAACCAATACCGGAGAAACTCGAAGGCCGAGCGGGTCTTAATATGGAATTTTTACCGGCATCCTATTTTGAAAAAACATATATGGTTGATGGTAATCCTGGAAATTTTCCAAGATACCCGGCGGGCGATACAAAGGTCGAACCCATCTCGAAAAAAATTCCTCAATTTGCAGGACACACCACTTTTGATGATCGAGGCCGCGGTGAATTTTTAGTCCCGGGACCGCTTGCAACTGGTAAAACGATTTCGCTTGCTCCGGAAGACCCGGAACGCTTTGTCAAGATTACTTCTGATAATGATATTATGCTTTTCGATGGACGAAACCTTGCACAAAACGGCTGGTTCATTGTCCGCAGTCTGCTGCCGGCAAACAAAACCGGGAAAGTCGCTGAATGGTATCTTGAACCTCATGCTATTCCCAACTGGATTAGAAAACCGAATATCGGATTTTCGCAAGTCGGATATATTCCAGATCAAGAAAAAATTGCTGTGATTGAATTGGATCAGCATGATACTCCTATGAAGACTGCTTCCTTGTATCAAGTGACGCAAGATGGATCGTCGGTGGAAAAATATACAGGTGAAGTGACGATGTGGGGAAAGTATCTTCGTTACAATTATGTGAAGTTTGATTTTAGTTCAGTAAAAGAAAAAGGTATTTATTATATCCAGTACGGCGATCAAAAAACAAATACGTTTAAAATCAGTCCGGATGTTTATGCTGATGTGTGGCATCCGACATTAGATGTCTGGTTCCCTGTTCAAATGGATCACATGGAAGTCAATGAAGCGTACAAAGTTTGGCATGGCGTTCCCTATATGGACGATTGCCTTCAGGCGCCGCTGAATCACCAGCATTTCGATGGATATCATCAGGGAGCGACAACCGATACAAAATATAAACCATTGGAACGCATTCCCAATATGGCGGTAGGTGGTTGGTTCGATGCAGGAGATTTCGATATTCAAACCGGTTCGCATGATATGGTGCTCACAAGTTTTGTCGATGCATGGGAAAATTTTAAAGTAGATAGAGACGAAACATATATCGATCAAAAAACGCATTATGTCGATATTCATCGTCCCGATGGAAAACCCGATATCTTACAACAAATTGAACACGGCACATTGAATGTTGTCGCACAATGTGAAAATATTGGACATCCTGTTCAGGGCATTGTGGTACCGAACCTGCATCAATATCATCATCTTGGTGATGCTGCGGATATCACAGATAACCTTCCGTACAATCCCAATTTAAAGCCCTATGAAACTGACGGTAAATCCAGTGGAACTATGGATGACCGTTGGGCTTTTACCAATCGGCAACCGTTTTTGGATTATCAAACGGCGGCTGCATTAGCCGAAGCATCTCGCGCACTTCGCGGCTTCAACGACAATCTTGCAGAGAGAGCATTGGCAAGTGCGAAGCGGTTAGTCGAAGAAACCGATGAGATTGTAAAAAAACCTAATCCATCGGAAGATCACTTTGAGCGTTTATTTGCAAGAGGCGGCGATGTGGATGCGGTGCTTCAATTATATATCACAACCCACGACAAAAAATATGCAGACCGATTCTTACAAAAAATTTGGTCGGCGCTTGAGCCGCCCAAGATGAACAGGGCTTCTATGCCCGGCGGCTTCGATATGGAATTCTTTACGAGCAGAGACCTTATTCCTGCGTTGAAAGCAATTCCATATATGGATGAAGCATACAAATCTAAACTCAAGCAATATGTTCTTAAATACAAAGAATCGATTGAAAAGATTGAAAAGAAAAATCCGTATGGTTTGCCCATCACCGGCGGCGGCTGGGGCGGCAGCGGCAGCGTTGTGAGTTCTGCTATTACAAATTATTATGCGTATAAAGCATTTCCGGAAATCATTGAAAAAGAATATGTATTGCGCGGCCTCAATTATCTGTTTGGCTGCCATCCGTATTCCAACGTTTCATTCGTTGAAGCGGTCGGAACACGATCAAAGAAACTTGCATACGGAAATAACCGAGCAGATTTTTCCATTATTGCCGGCGGTGTTGTCCCCGGTGTTATGTTGTTGAAACCGGATTTTCTCGAGAATAAAGATGATTGGCCATTCCTCTGGGGTGAAAATGAAGTAACCATCGGCGGAAGTGCAGAATATATCTTCCTCGCAAATGCGGTGAATGATATGTTGCGTAAATAAATATTGATTCAACGATCTTCATTTTTATGTACGATGCATGATGATAGGAATGATGAAATGAAAATAGTTCGAAATATTATTGCATGCATTTTTTTAATCAGTGCGATTGCATGGCGTCAGAATCCGCTTATTCGGGATCAATTTACTGCGGATCCGACTGCGAGAGTATTTGATGGAAAAGTGTATCTGTATCCGTCGCACGATATTCCCGCACGTCCCGGTAAAGGGCGTGCGGGATGGTTTGTGATGGAAGATTATCATGTCTTCTCTTCCGAAAATCTTACCGACTGGACCGACCACGGAGTTATTGTCAGTCAGAATAACGTGGATTGGGTCGATTCGACATCCTACAGTATGTGGGCGCCGGATTGTATGTACCGAAATGGGAAATACTGTTTTTATTTTCCTGCGAATGCTAAAGACAAAAAGATGCGCGGCGGTATCGGTGTGGCAATATCGGATAAACCGTACGGCCCGTTTGTACCGGAAGCAAAACCCATGGTCGGCATCGGCGGAATCGATCCGAATATTTTTGTCGATAAAGATGGGCAAGCATACATCATCACAGCCATGAGGGGATTTGTCATTGCGAAACTGAAAGACAATATGATGGAAATTGTCGATAAGCCCAAAATGTTAGAAGGGCTGCCGGACAAAGGACTGAAAGAAGGCCCGTTTATGTTCGAGCGAAACGGAATCTATTATCTTACCTATCCGCATGTGCAAAACAAAACCGAACAACTGGAATATGCCATTGCCGATAATCCGATGGGCCCGTTTAAAGTAACCGGTGTTATTATGGATGAACGGATTGAATGCTGGACGAATCATCACTCCATCATTAATTTTAAAGGTCAGTGGTATCTCTTCTATCATTATAATGATCTGTCTCCGCACTTCGATAAAAACAGATCGGTGCGGGCTGATAGTTTATTTTTTAATGATGATGGAACAATTAAAAAAGTAATTCCGACATTGCGCGGTGTTGGCGTTACCGACGCAACGCATGAAATTCAAATCGATAGGTACAGCCGTATCAGCGATAACGGCGTTTCCACCGATTTCATAGATACATTACATCGATTTGATGGATGGAAAACGAAATTCGACGCTCCCAATGCATGGGTTCAATACAACAGTGTGGATTTTGGAAAGAAAAAACTTCGCTCGATTACCGTCAGAGCGTTATCTCCAACAGGCGGTTTGCTGCAGATTCGTCTGGATAAATTCAACGGACCGATTATTGCAGAAGTAAAGATCCCCAAAAATGTTGGTTGGAAATTAATTCAATCACCGGTAACACATTATTATTCCGGAATTCATAATCTCATTGTCCAGATAAAAGATAAAAAAGATGTCGAGGTAGATTGGGTACGGTTCAAATAACGACTTTTATTTGTGTGTAAAAATTTGTAAAGTATTAATCCCAGATACTTTTATGACAAGGAGAACTCGATGGACAAAAACATTGTAAGACGGATTGTAGGAATTACAGTTGGTATCATTTTCTGCACAACAGTTATTTTCGCACAAGCCGTAACAATCAATGCAGGTACGAACCAAATTATTAACTGGGAGAAAACACATACTGCCTTACTTAAAGGAAGCGTTTCTTCAACCAAAGCAAAAGTTGAATGGCGATGCCCTCAAAATTCTCAAGTTGTTTTTAAAAATGCATCGAGTCTCACAACGGAAGTTACCTTCCCCCGCCCCGGATATTATTTACTCATGCTCTCGACCAAAGAAAATAAAAAAGAATCTTTGACGAGTTCGGTTGTGATGAATGTGTACGTGCCACGTACGTACAAAGAGCGTTTATCCGATATCATCAGCTTAATGACGGTTGATGAAAAAATCAAACAATTAACCAATCAATCCGATGCCATTCCACGATTAGGAATTGCCAAATACAACTACTGGAGCGAAGCTCTTCATGGATTGCAAGCAAGCGGCGCAACATCGTTTCCACAAGGCGTTGCGATGGGATCGACATGGGAACCCGATTTAATTAATCGTGTAGGAACTGCAATCTCGGAGGAAGCGCGTGCCGTCAATATTTTGCGAGGAACCGGTTTAACATATTGGAGTCCGACGATCAACATCGCACGCGATCCGCGCTGGGGCAGGAATGAAGAGTCCTATAGTGAAGTATCCGTATCTTCTTTCGCGCATGGCAGTTTCGTTTGTTAAAGGTATGCAGGGAGATGATCCGTATTATTTGCGGGTCGTTTCAACGCCGAAACATTTCATGGCAAACAATGAAGAAGAACGCCGCCACACCGGATCTTCCGATATCGATATGCGAAGCATGTTCGAATACTATCTTCCTGCATTTCGTCAGGCGATTGTCGAAGGAAAAGCATATTCAATTATGGGTGCATATAACGAAGTTAATCATGTTCCATGCAATGCCAACACATTTTTATTAAACGATCTCTTGCGGCGAACGTGGGGCTTTGAAGGATATGTTGTTTCCGATTGCGGTGCGGTGAACGATATGTTCCTTGGCCATCATTATGTAAAAACCGGCGCCGAAGCTGTAGCGAAAAGCATTCTGGCCGGCTGCGATTTGGATTGCGGTGAAGAATACCGTCAATATTTAAAAGAAGCTCTCGATAAAGGATATTTGGAAGTAAAAGATTTGGATCGTTCTTTAGAACGAGTGCTCCCGGCACGGTTTAAACTTGGTGAATTTGATCCGGCAGAAGATGTGCCGTATAGCTCGATTACACCTGCGAAGCTTGATACAAAAGAACATCGTGATCTTGCCCTTGAAGTTGCACAAAAATCTATTGTGCTTCTGAAAAACAATGGAGTTTTACCATTACAAAAAGAAAAAATAAAATCGATTGCCGTTATCGGCCCCAATGCAGCAGAACCGCAGTTAGGTATTTACAGCGGCTGGCCGAATGTTCTTATCAGTCCGCTTCAAGGGATAAAGACCAAAGCAGCGTCTCAAGGGATAAAAGTTGATTATGCGTTGGGATGTGTTGTCAATGGAAATTTATTGCGTCCGATTGAGCCGCAGTATTTTGCAAAAGTTCCAGGTACGAACAAAGCCGGTATGCAGGGTGAATATTTCAACAACACAAAATTATCCGGAAGACCAGTACTTGTACAAGTCGATTCGATGGTGAACTTTAATTATGGAACGGGTTCCCCCGCTCCGGGCTTGCCGGAAGATTATTTCTCCATTCGATGGCGTGGGAAAATTATTCCTTCCGATACGGTTCATCACCTTGGATTTAATAGCGATGATGGAGGACGACTCTACGTCAATGGAAAGCTGCTCATCGATGATTGGACTGACCATGAAGAAATGCCGCACAGCGCGGATGTAACGTTACTGCCCGGTAAAGAATACGATATTGAGTTCGATTATTACGATGATGCCTTAGGTGCCGTTGCTCGTTTGATGTGGGATATTGGACAAAAAGATTTTCGTATTGTGAAAGAAATTGCTGCGAAAAACGACCTCGTTGTTCTTGTTGTTGGAACATCGCCGGGAATTTCCCGTGAAGAATTGGATCGGTACGGAAATCGAATTGCCGCAAGTGCAGCAGGAACTGATCCGTGAAGTTGCCTCTGTCAATCCTAATATTATTTTTGTTCTCGAAAACGGGGGCCCGGTCGCTCTTGCCGGTACAGAAAATAAAGCTCAAGCAATTGTCGAAGCATGGTATGGTGGTGAATATGCCGGCCAGGCATTAGCAGATGTGCTCTTTGGCGATGTCAACCCCGGCGGAAAACTTCCCGAAACATTTTATGCATCGACCAAACAGCTGCCGCCGATGTCCGACTACGATTTGATTAATCACCCGCGGACGTATATGTATCTTGATCAGCCTGTACTGTTTCCTTTTGGACACGGCCTTTCTTACACGCAATTCGAATACAGCAACATAACGGTGTCTGCTGAAAAGATTAAAAAGAATGAAGAGTTGAATATTCAATTCACGATAAAAAATATCGGCGCAAAGAAAGGCGACGAAGTTGCTCAGGTATATTTGCATGATACGACTGCATCGATGAAAGTGCCGACGAATCAATTGAAACGGTTCCAGCGAATTACACTTGCACCCGGCGAAAGCAAGACACTTTCATTTAAAATTCCGGTATCGGAACTATCATTCTACGATACAAAAACAAATGATTTTAAAATCGATTCAGGTGTTTGGGAAATCCAGATTGGAAGTTCATCAAAAGATATCCGTTTGAAAAAAACTTTCACGGTTGAATAAAAGGAAGTCGGAACAACTTCAAACAGCCGTTTGGTGTCGATTTGAATAAGTCTCAAAAATATTCGTATTCTATCAAGCACGAAAGAACAAAGTCAGGATATAAATAATGTTGAAGAAAAAGAGATTGAGTATGTATATGAAACATGTCATTAATGGTAATGATAATTTCCATATGCATATTTAACCAATTCCTTGATGCTGCGGTAAATCAAAAAAATAGAGCAATCATCCTGACCGATATTGAAGCTGACCCTGATGATACGGAATCCTTGGTCCGGTTGTTTTTGTATTCGAACGTAATAGATATAAAAGGAATAATCGCTACAACATCCACACACATGAGAAATATTGTACACCCTGAATCTATTCAAAATAGGTAAGCCGCCATTAACTCGGTACAACGCGTAATTGTAAACACGACAAACAAGGAAAATATTAGTTACGATACTCAAATTAAGTTTATTTAAAAAACTTCGGAATATATATAAGTTAGATCAGAGTATAAAATGATAGTAAATAATTAATAACACAAAATTCTACTTTGAGAACTTCATAAGTATGCTTAATTTGTATATACACACAGGGTTAATAAATTGTTAAAACGATCTATCACCTGAAATGAATAATAGTTGGAAATGAAAATTATTCAAACACAAAATGTTGTTTATTGTCTAATCAAGATTTCTTTTAAGAGGAAAATATGCATTGTCCTTTGACCATTTTATTTTTGTTTATTGTTGCAAATCTTTATTCTCAATCCATTCCATTGAACACGTATATTAATCCGGTTATTCCCGGCGACCATCCTGATTGTACATTAACACAAATAGGAAGTGACTTTTACACAACCGGTTCATCTTTCAATGTTACTCCAATTATTTATCATTCAACGGACATTGTGCATTGGGAGGCGATTGCCCAACCTGTATCAGCTTCATGGTCGAAATTTGATGATAAAGCTGGTGGTGGTTGCTGGGGTGCCCAACTTGTTTATTACAATAATGAGTATTGGGATTTCTTTTCCCGGGATAATACAATGTATTTTGTAAAAGCGCTAAAACCAAGCGGTCCATGGAGTGAGCCGGTGTTGGTGAAAAATCCATCAACAATAAATTATGGATTAGGATATGACAACTCCATTTTTATTGATGATAATAATAAATGGTACCTCGTAGTTAAAAACGGAAAACCTAATAACGGCATTGTTGAACTAGGCAATGACGGGCAACCCACAGGGCTTGTGTATAATCTTAACTGGTTAAATCCTGATCCAGCTAATCCGTATAGCTGGGCCGAAGGACCGGTGATGTGGAAAAATAAGGGATACTATTATTATTCTTTTGCCAGAGATCTTGCAGGTGGACAAAAGGTAATGCGTAGTAAAACTTTGACTGCCGAACATGCTGCTTGGGAAATGTTGGGGGACTTCTTTAACGAGAACGATCCAGAAATAAATTCTTCACTCTTTGCAATTCCCAATCATGCATCGCAAGCTGTCATGCTTGATGATGGTACTTCCTGGATTCTTCACCCGTTGTATGCAAAAGGTGAATGGAAAGGACAGGGCAGACAGGGATTGTTAAATCAGGTTCGGTACCGATGCGAATGGAAAACCTACAGCAGATTATCCAGTAAACAAATATTTCTCTGCCCCAAAATTACCAAGTAGCGGTATCCCATGGATGGTGCCCAAATCCGATTTTTTTAATTCGGGGGAGTTGAATCCCGAATGGTGTTCTCTTGGTTATACACCTAAGAATAAATTGTCTCTCACAGATCGGCCGGGATGGTTGCGTCTATCTCCAAAGGATTCTACAAAAGCAAACTCGCTTACCAAGAATGATGGCGAACACAGCTATTCCCTTATCACACGAATGGAGTTCAATGCAAAGTCCATATCCGATGAAGCTGGTTTATGGATTATGCGTGGTGATGAAAAAATGTTTGTAAAACTTGTTAGCTCGTTATCGGCTGAAGGAAAGAAGGTTGTGTCGTTCAGTTTTGAAAATTACAAACGACTCGTAGAAAATGTTAAAAACAAAACTGTCTGGTTAAAACTGGAGCGAATCAATCATAAAATTAGTGGTTATTACAGCAGAGATGGTTATGATTGGAAACAAATTGGGGAACCCGTAGATATATCGGTAATTGATTCATATTCAGATTTCTCTTCATTTACGGGAACCCGCCAGGGGTTGTATGTAAAAGGAACAAGTGACGCATGGTTTAACTTTTATATATATCGCGATGCCTACTCGCCAATATTGGCAGAATGTCCCGCAAACCGGTTTGGAACTTCATTATCGACTGGAAAAAATGGAATAGGTTCACTCGATGAAATACATAATAATGATTGGGCTTTATATGCCGGAGTAGAATTTGGGAATACTGAATATCAAATGAAACCAGCATACGTAAGAATAACAGCTTCCAGCGGAACAGTTGGTGGCATCGTTGAAGCATGGTTAGATTCACTTGACTCAAAAAGCAAAATTGCAGAATGTAAGATTACTAATACCGGTGGTTGGAATAAATACAAAGAATTTACAATACCTTTACTGAATCCTGTTTCAGGAAGGCATGATGTTTATTTGAGATTTAAGGGAACTGGGAAAGAAAAACTGTTTTCAGTTCAGTCATTTGTTTTTATAGATCGTAATAAAAAGAAATAGTTATTAATATTAGATAAGTTTTTATGAAAACTTTAAAAATTTGTTTTGCATTGCTTCTTGTGCCTTCCCTCACCACCTCGGCACAAGAGATAATGAACTTATATCATGGATCTGTTCCAAATTCAAAAGAAGCCAGTGTAAAAGAAACTGGAGAAGAACAGCATTCTGGAATGTTCTCTGGAGTAACAAAACCTACTCTGGAAATTTTTCTGCCCGAAAAAGAAAAATCTACCGGCGCAGCAGTCGTCATTTGTCCTGGAGGAGGTTATAGTGTCGTCGTTTTTCAGGCAGAAGGAGTAAAAACCGCGAAAGAATTTGCAAAGAACGGTGTTGCTGCTTTTGGTACTTAAATATAGAATCCCCAATGATTCCACAATGAGAGATAAAAAAATAGGTCCTTTACAGGATGCTCAACAAGCAATGAAGGTCGTAAGAGAAAATGCGGCTAACTGGAGAATTGATATAAGTAAAGTCGGCATCATGGGTTTTTCTGCCGGTGGACATTTAGCATCAACCGAAGCAACACATTTTAAAACACCTTTAATTGATAATAGCAACAATACAAACCTGCGTCCGGATTTTCAAATTCTGGTGTATCCGGTAATAAGTATGCAAGATAGTTTAACCCATCGTGATTCAAAAAACAATTGTTAGGCGCTAATCCATCTAAAGAAATGGTTGATGAATTTTCGAATGAGTTGCAAGTCAACGAAAACACGCCCCCAGCATATATTACTCAGGCTGAAGATGATAAAGTTGTCGATGTAGATAACAGCATCGTTTATTTTGAATCATTAAAGCATCACAATGTACCTGCTGAAATGCATATTTATCCTAAAGGAAACCATGGTTTTGTTTTGTCTCAACCGACTGAAGAATGGATGATGCCAATTTTAAAGTGGATGAAGAATTCTAAATTTATTAGCAATGAATAAACAGCAGACTGTTTAAAAACGGACTAAAGATTGGGTTTGTTTTAATGAAAGGTTATATTCAAAATGTCTGGTTGTATTTAATTATTGTTTTGGTACAAGATTAGGAAAACGTATTCAATATGATTAACAAAAGCTAAGGGATAAGTATGAAAAAAATAATGTATTCGATCTTTACTTTTGTGGTGTTTAGTTTTTGTGCTCATGCACAAAATTTTGAGAAACAAGCCCCGCTCGGTTTTGACGCCCCACGTACCGATATAGCGCACGGGAAAATTGATTCTATTTACTACGATTCAAAAACTGTAGGCACAAAACGTAAAGCGATGATTTATACTCCTCCTGGATATTCAAAAGAAAATAAATATCCTGTTCTTTATTTGTTGCATGGAATCGGCGGCGATGAAAAAGAATGGTTAGTCGGCGGAACACCGCAGAACATTCTCGATAATCTCTATGCAGAAAAGAAAATCGAGCCGATGATTGTTGTCATGCCGAATGGCCGCGCGATAAAAGATGACCGCGCGACAGGAAACATCATGGAACCGGCAAAGGTTCAGGGCTTTGCAACATTCGAAAAAGATTTGTTAAACGATTTGATACCTTCCATCGAAAAAACTTTTCCGGTTTACACCGATCCTGAACACCGTGCCATAGCCGGTTTATCGATGGGCGGTGGGCAATCGCTCAATTTCGGGTTAGGAAATCTTAATACATTTGCATGGATCGGCGGATTTTCTTCTGCACCGAATACCAAAACACCGGAAGCATTGGTTCCCAATCCCGACGTAACGAAAAAGCAATTAAAGTTATTGTGGCTATCGTGCGGCGCCGAAGACGGTTTAATATCCTTCAGTCGGCGTACGCATGAGTATTTACAGGCGAATGATGTTCCACACATTTATTATATTCAACCAGGAATTCATGATTTTAAAGTGTGGAAGAATTCGCTCTACTTGTTTTCCCAATTAATTTTCAAACCGATCGATCCATCGAAATTTGCTCAGTGCACTCTTCTTGGTACGCCGGCACCGACAAATATCCGCAGTGCAAAATATCCTCAAATCATGCCGGATAATAGTGTGAAGTTCCGCATCAAAGCTCCCGGTGCACAAAAGATGCAAATCGATCTCGGAAAAACCTATGATATGAAAAAAGATACCGGTGGATATTGGGATGTGACCACGGATACGCTGAGCGAAGGATTTCATTATTATTCGCTCTTGATCGATGGCGTTGCCGTTGCCGATCCGGCAAGCGAAACATTTTATGGAATGGGAAGAATGGCAAGCGGCATTGAAATTCCCATCAGAGGCGAAAATTATTATGCGGTAAAAAATGTCCCGCATGGCGATATCAGAATAAAAAAATATTTTTCTTCCGTGTATAATACGTGGCGCCAATTTTATATTTATACTCCGGCGGGATATGACGAGAATATAGAAGAACAATATCCTGTTCTCTACATTCTTCATGGCGGCGGCGAAGATGAACGCGGATGGGCGACGCAGGGAAAAACAGATATAATTTTAGATAATCTCATTGCGCAAAAGAAAGCAAAACCCATGATAATTGTGATGCCCGATGGCAATGTGGAAGGAACGGGTTTTGGTGAAAACAGTTTAAAGATGTTTGAAGCCGAATTAAAACAAAGCGTCATTCCGTTCGTTGAGAAAAATTATCGCGTTAAAACCGATGCAAACAACCGGGCGCTTGCCGGTTTGTCGATGGGCGGACTTCAAACATTGTATGTCGGATTATATAATGTAAAACTCTTTTCCTCGCTGGGTGTGTTTAGTTCCGGTTGGATTCTTCCGATGCAGCAAGCTCTTGCCGATGCACAGTACGCGTTTCTCAACAAGAACATCCAATCTGTTAAAGACAATTTAAAATTACTCTGGATCGGTTCCGGAAGCAAAGAAGATATTGCCTATAACAATTGTAAAACGATAATGGCAAAATTCGATGAAATGAAATTGAACTATATCTATTATGAATATCCCGGCGGGCACACATGGCCGGTATGGCGAAACGATCTTTATCATTTTGCACAATTACTATTTCAGTAAAATAAATGAAAATGACTTGTCATAAAATCGTTGTTGTTTGTTGTTCGATTCTTCTTTTTGTTGCCAACGGAGAAGCACAAAATCGTCCGGGAACAAAATGGGTCGGCACGTGGAGCACGGCGCCGCAGCTGATAGAAGAACGGAATAATCCGCCGTCTCCAGGATTAAGCAACAACACCTTGCGACAGATTGTTCATCTTTCCATCGGCGGTGATAGTCTTCGCATACGATTCACGAATGAATTCAGTAAGAGCAGTATCACGTTGAAAGAAGTGCATATTGCTCTTTCCAAAGGCGGCGGATTCATCGACACGACGACAGACCAAGAAGTTTTGTTTCATAGAAATTCAGATGTTACCATAGATGCCGGCGACGCAATCATATCGGATGCGGTCCATTTTAGTGCGCAACCGTTATCTGATATTGCAATTACCATATATTATGGAAATACTTCTCCGGATATCACCGGACATCCGGGATCAAGAACAACATCGTATATTCTTCCGGGTAATCATGTTACACAATCGAAATTATCCAATGCAGTTTCAACGGACCATTGGTACACGATAAATACGATTGATGTGAAAGCTTCCGATTCCTCCTTTGCGGTTGCCATCCTCGGTAATTCCATTACCGATGGAAGAGGTTCCGGAACCAATAAACAAAATCGTTGGCCGGATGAACTCTCCCGCCGTTTTCAGATCCATGCAGCAACAAAAAATATTGGTGTCTTGAATAAAGGCATCGGTGGAAACTGTGTTCTTGGTAATTGCCTTGGGCCTTCGGCACTAAGTCGATTTGAACGCGACATCATTCAACAAAGCGGCGTCAAATGGGTTATTGTCTATGAAGGAATTAATGATATTGGTTACGGTGATGCCGGTGTAGGAAACAATTTAATCAATGCATACAAACAAATGATTTCTCTTGCGCACCTGCATGGTTACATCATCTATGGTGCTACCATTCTTCCCTTTAAAGAATCATTTTATTACTCCCCTGTGCATGAAACAGAAAGAGAGATTGTGAACGATTGGATTCGTCACAGCAACTTGTTTGATGGCGTTATCGATTTCGATGCGGCACTTCGCGATCCGGCTGATACACTGCATCTCCAACCTGAATTCGATTCCGGCGATCATCTTCATCTTAACGAAGCAGGATATCATAAAATGGGAGAATCAATCGATGTGACATTGTTCCATTAAAGATTAAATGATTCTCGAAAATCAATGAATGATGGTGCTGATGTTACAACGAGTCGGCTGAAGAAGTGAAAAAGGATCAAATTATGTCATGCAATATCATTCATTATAAAGAGTAATAAATGCGTTTGCTTTCTATCAGCAATAGATAAAACACTTTAGATTATTATTGATAGGTAATAAATAGAAGATAGACACAATTCCTAAATTAAGGAGATCATAATGAAAAAAATAATTTTATTCATTCTTTGTTCTTTGTTTTCGTTCGGTACGTTTGCACAAAAACTGCCTTATCAGGACCCCAAGTTAAGTTCTGAAGAACGCGCGAAGGATTTAATTTCTCGATTGACACTGGAAGAGAAAGCAACGTTAATGAACGATGAATCCGATGCCATTCCACGGCTCGGTATTAAAAAATTCGAGTGGTGGAGCGAAGCATTGCATGGTTACGCGAACAATGATAAGGTTACTGTTTTCCCGGAACCTGTCGGGATGGCGGCATCGTTCGATGATCAGTTAGTGTATAAAATATTTAACGCCGTGTCCGATGAAGGGCGGGCAAAGTATAATGAAGCACGACAAAAAGGAGACCCGATTAAACGTTTTCTGGGCCTTTCGGTCTGGACACCCAATGTCAATATCTTTCGTGATCCGCGCTGGGGCCGAGGACAAGAAACGTATGGTGAAGATCCGTATTTAACTTCACGAATGGGAGTTTCTGTTGTAAAAGGCCTTCAGGGGCCGGATGATGCACGATACAAAAAATTATTGGCTTGCGCGAAGCACTATGCTGTCCACTCCGGCCCGGAATGGAGCCGGCATACACTTAACATCAATAATTTGGATCAACGCGATTTGCGTGAGACGTATCTTCCTGCTTTTAAAGCGCTGGTACAGGATGCCGGTGTCCGCGAAGTGATGTGTGCCTATCAACGCTTGGATGATGAACCATGCTGCGGCAATACGCGATTATTGCAGAGAATTTTGCGCGATGAATGGGGCTTCAAGTATCTTGTGGTTTCCGATTGTGGCGCTGTGTCCGATTTCTTTACAAGCCATAAAGTTTCATCCGATGCAACGCACGCTGGTGCAAAGGCCGTGTTAGCGGGAACCGATGTGGAATGCACAGGCCCGGATTACAAGAAATTACCGGATGCAGTAAAGAGAGGTTTGGTGAATGAAGAAGATATTAATAAAAATTTAATGCGTGTCTTGGTCGGCCGTTTCGATCTGGGCGAAATGGATGACGATGCGTTAGTACCGTGGACAAAAATTCCCGCATCAATTATCAACTGTGATGAACATAAAAAGTTGACATTGGAAATGGCGCGCGAATCGATGACGCTGCTGCAAAATAGAAATGATATTTTGCCTTTATCAAAGTCATTGAAAAAAGTTGCCGTCATCGGCCCCAATGCCAATGATAAATTAATGATGTGGGGAAATTATAATGGAACCCCATTCAACACCATTACCATTTTGGACGGCATCAAAGAAAAACTTTCCGAGAAAAAAGTGGTGTATGACAAAGGCTGTGACCTGACGGAAAAAATGGTGACTGAAACAGCATTCGGTGATTGTTCGATCGATGGTAAAACAGGACTTCGCGCAACATACTGGAACAATCGCCAGTTTAAGGGCGAAGCGGTGGCAACAGAACAAATTGTTCATCCAATTCAATTGACAACGTACGGACAACATGAATTTGCTACGGGTGTTCATTTCCAGGATTTTTCTGGGAAATATGAAACAATCTATAAACCGTCACAGTCAGGTGAAATTGTTTTTAAACTCGAAGCATGCGGCGGTTCAGAACTTGTGATCAACGGAGATACACTTGCCCGAGTTCGTATGTGGAGACCGATGGCACGACGCGTTGTGTATAAAGTCGAACAAGGAAAAGAATACAAAATCGAAGTCCGATTCAGACAATTGGAAAATTGGGATGCCAGCATCAACTTTAATTTTGGAAAAGAAGTACCGTTACAATACGATGCACTTATTGAAAAGTTAAAAGATGTCGATGTGGTGATCTTCGTCGGCGGAATTTCTGCGTTGTTAGAAGGCGAGCAAATGCCAATTCAATTGCCCGGATTTAAAAACGGAGATCGAACCGATATCGAACTTCCGGAAGTGCAACGCAACTGTTTGAAAGCGTTGAAGGAAGCCGGTAAAAAAGTGATTTATGTGAATTGTTCCGGTTCGGCTATCAGTTTTGTTCCGGAACAAGAAACATGCGATGCGATTCTGCAAGCATGGTATTCCGGAGAAGCCGGAGGCCGCGCGGTTGCAGACGTTCTCTTCGGAGATTACAATCCATCCGGAAAACTTCCGATCACATTTTACAAGAGTGTGAATCAGTTGCCGGATTTTGAAGATTACACGATGAAAGGCCGTACCTATCGCTTTATGACGGATGCGCTTTTCCCGTTTGGGTATGGATTGAGCTATACGACTTTTTCGGTCGGTAATGCAAAAATCAGCAAGACCGAAATGAAAAATAATGAATCCGTAAAGCTGACTATACCGGTTTCGAATACTGGAAAACGAGATGGAACAGAAATCGTTCAAGTCTATGTCCATAAAACGAACGACACGTATGGCCCATTGAAAACGCTCCGCGGTTTCCAACGAGTCCATATTCCATCCGGAAAAACGGAACAAGCGGTGATCGATCTACCTGCAAAGGCATTTGAATTTTTTGATTGGAACACCGAAAAAATGACTGCGACTTCCGGTGACTATGAAATTTTGTATGGAACCAGTTCTGATGCAAAAGATTTAAAATCTGTTAAATTGACGATTCAATAAATAAACCGTATATGAACACTCCCGCAAGCGGCGATTTAAAAGTCGCGATTCTTGAGGGAGTGTTCTTTCTTTTTAAAGGGCGCCGTATGAAAAATAAGATTGTTCTCCTTCTGTGTCTCGCAATTCAAATTTCCCTTTACGCACAAACTCCTGATCTTGCCAAAACTCCGCCGATGGGATGGAATTCATGGAATGCTTTTGCGTTAGACATTAATTCTAAAATTGTGAAGGCTGTCGCCGATTCGATGGTCAGCAAAGGCCTTGCTGCTGCTGGGTATCAATATATCGTCATCGACGATGGATGGCAGATCAGCCGCGATAACAATGGAAAAATTATTGCAGACTCCACGCGATTTCCCGAAGGAATAAAATATTTAGCAGATTACGTTCATTCCAAAGGATTAAAATTTGGAATCTACACGTGCTGCGGAACAAAAACATGCGGCGGACGTCCGGGAAGTTATAACTACGAAGCAATCGATGCAAAAACTTACGCCGAATGGGGTGTTGATTATATAAAAGAGGATTGGTGTTCTACCGACGGCCTCGATACGCACACGCAATATAAAATTATGAGCGATGCGATTAGAGCAACAGGCAGGCCGATGTTGCTTAGTTTATGTGAATGGGGAGTCTCGAGTCCGTGGGAATGGGCTAACGGTGTCGGTGCAATGTGGCGAACGACATCCGATATTCAAGATTGTTTTGATTGCGAATACAATTGGGGTGGAGCAGGTTGGGCAAAGCTTCTCGATAAAAATGCTGATCTTGCCCCGTTCGCCGGTCCGGGACATTGGAACGATCCCGATATGCTCGAAGTCGGAAACAAAGCTTTATCGATTACAGAATGCAAATCGCATTTTACTATGTGGTGTATGCTTGCTGCTCCGTTGATTGCCGGAAATAATATCAGTACGATGGACAACACAGTCAGAGATATTTTAACTGCTCCGGAAATTATTGCGCTCGATCAAGATGCGCTCGGTGTTCAAGGAACGAGGATAAAAAATAATTCCGGCCTGCAAGTCTGGCAAAAACCGTTAAATGACGGATCGGTTGCCGTCGCTTTGTTAAATCTCACTGCCTCTTCTGCATCGTTATCTGTTACTCTTGATGAGCTTGGATTGAAAAAAGGAGTTGCAAGCAGTGTCCGCGATTTATGGAACAGAAAAGACTTCGCTCCAATTTCCGACACATTAAAATTAAATGTTGAATCTCATGGTGTCGTTGTTGTAAAAATTAAAGGAGTCAAAGCTCCCGCAACGTTACTCGCATTTGAACAATCGAAGATTGATTTTAATAAAGGGAATCATACATTCATCCGGCTTACTGTTCATCCGGCAAATACGCCTATAAAAATTGTTTCTTCCGATGAGAGCATTGTCTCGCTTTCTCTGTCTGGTGTAAATGCATATAAGTTGACTGCAAAGAAGGAAGGCAATTGTATTCTGACAGCAACAACGGCAGATGGAACGTTACGCGCCACGTGCAACGTGCATGTTGCTCCTTCCAATATTCCGGCACCATGGAACTTCACTGAAATAAAAGTTGATAATGCCTCCGCGACGTATGAACAAGGAGT
This sequence comes from Ignavibacteriota bacterium, assembly GCA_963790045.1. Classification (GTDB taxonomy): domain Bacteria; phylum Bacteroidota; class Ignavibacteria; order UBA10030; family UBA10030; genus DATKMP01. The sequence continues at coordinate 451,982 of CAWBMS010000007.1, forward strand.
CTTTACTCTCGAAAGCGGCGGTGCGGATATCTGGGGCGCGAGCGATCAATGCACGTTTTTGAATTGTGAAGCGTATCAAGATCAATGTATTTCAGGAAGAATGTTATCGCAAACGAATTCCGATCCATGGGCGAAATCAGGTTTTATGTTCCGTGAAAACTTGGAATCGCAAAGTTCATTTGTCATGTTATGTGTCACGCCGGGCAATGGTATGACATTGCAATGGCGCGAAACGATTGGCGGCACTTGCAGCAGTAAAGTATTCAAGGCCGTTACACTGCCTGCGTACATAAAATTAACAAAAAGCGGTTCGGCCTTTTCTGCATATCAATCGAAAGACGGTACACAATGGGAATTATTGGGTGATGTTACGTTAAATCATACCTTTTCTGAAACGTATCGGATTGGTGTAGCGGCATCCGCTCACAGCAGCCACAGCCGCAGTCTGACGAAAATCGATCACGTAGTAATTGATTCAGCACAAAACGATAAAAAATAAATTTATTTTTTCAAGATTCTCAAACAAGGATGGGCTTTATGCGCAATAAAATATTTATATCTGCATTCTTGAGCATCTCCATGCTTTTCGCCACGGCTGTTGTTCTTCAGGCACAAACATTTACGAAAACGGATGAAGGCATAAAAGCAGTCGTTCACTCTGTTGATGTTGAAATTCAATTCTATAGCCCATCCATCGTGCGAGTAATAAAATCGCCGGAAGGAACATCTTTTACAAAGACGAGTCTTTCGGTAATTAAAACTTCGGAAAAAGTTTCATTGAGTATAGCGAGAAATGCAGATGTCGTTTCGGTGAAAAGTAACGGTGTTCAGGTGAACTTGAATTTAAACACCGGAACCGTTTCCTTCGCCACGACAAAAGGTGTATCGCTCATAAACGAAAAAGAATCGAGTACTGTATTTACGGATTTCAATGATGCGGGCATAAAAACGTTCAGTGTCGCGCAAACATTTATGCTGGATAAGGATGAAGCAATTTACGGCCTTGGCCAGCAACAAAATGGAAAAATGATTCAGCGCAATTTGAAGCTGAGAATGATTCAAGGAAATACTGACGACTATGTTCCCTTTTTTGTATCGACAAAAGGATACGGCTTATTCTGGGATAATTATTCCCCGACAAATTTCAACGATAGTGCTGATGGCACATCGTTTCGATCGGATGTTGGAGACTGTATCGATTATTATGTTATGGTTGGAGATAATGCCGATGGTGTGATTGCCGGAATGCGTGATTTAACCGGTCAAGTGCCAATGTTCCCGCTATGGACATTCGGATACTGGCAGAGCAAAGAGCGGTATAAAGGCCAAGATGAACTGGTGGATGTCGTAAAAAAATATCGCGAGATTGGCGTTCCGCTGGACGGCATCATTCAGGACTGGCAGTACTGGGGAAATAATTATTTGTGGAATGCTATGGAATTTCTTAATCCAGAGTTTTACAATCCACGAAAAATGGTGAACGATGTCCACAATCTTCATGCGCATATGATTATTTCAATTTGGAATTCATTCGGCCCTCAGACAAAACAGTATCGAGAACTCGATAAAATCAATGCGCTCATGAATTTCAGTACATGGCCTCAATCCGGTTCAGAAAAATGGCCGCCGATTATGGATTATCCATCAGGTGTCCGCGCGTACGATCCGTATAATCCGGAAGCACGCGAAATTTATTGGAAGTATTTGAATAAAGGAATTTTCTCCCTTGGTATGGATGGATGGTGGATGGATTCTTCCGAACCCGATCATCTGGATGTGAAACCATCGGACTTCGATAACAAAACGTACCTCGGTTCTTTCCGAAAAGTCCGCAATGCCTTTCCGTTGATGACGGTCGGCGGTGTTTCGCAGCATCAGCGTTCGGTGAGTTCCGATAAGCGTGTTTTCATTTTAACGCGTTCCGCATTTGCCGGTCAGCAACGATATGGCGCGAATACATGGTCGGGTGATGTCACCGCATCTTGGAATGCGCTGCATAATCAAATCTCGGCGGGATTAAATTTTTCGATGAGCGCCATTCCGTACTGGAACAGCGATATCGGCGGATTTTTTCTGACGAATTTTAGAAAGCGTCTTGACAACGCAGAATATCGTGAGCTGTATGTACGCTGGATTCAATTCGGCGCCTTTTGTCCGATGATGCGTTCACATGGAACGGATGCACCGCGCGAAATATATCAGTTCGGAACAAGAGGCAATAAATATTTTGATGCGATTGATAAATATATCAATTTGCGTTACAGCTTGCTGCCGTACATTTATACAACCTCCTGGAATATTACGGCACATCAGTCGAGCATGATGCGTGCTTTGATGATGGATTTTGCAAACGATAAACAAGCGCTGGATATCAACGATGAATTTATGTTCGGAACGTCCTTGCTTGTTTGTCCGGTTACTCAAGCGATGTATTCCAAAGATACAAAAGAAGATTTCAGCACGATCAAAACAAAAGAATTATATCTGCCGAATGAAACTGATTGGTATGATTTCTGGACAAATCAATTAGTGCATGGCGGCCAGGTTATAAAGAAGGAAACACCGCTGGATATTTTACCGTTATATGTAAAAGCCGGTTCTATTATTCCGTTTGGACCGAAAGCTCAATATGCAACCGAAAAGAAATGGGATGATCTCGAAATTCGTGTCTATGAAGGAACGAACGGTAAATTCACCTTATATGAAGATGAAAATGATAATTACAATTATGAAAAAGGAATATATTCTACTATTACATTTTCATGGGACAACTCGAGAAAAGAATTAACTATCAACGACAGAAAAGGTTCTTTCCCCGGTATGCTCAACGAACGTAAATTCAGTGTCGTTAAAGTTTCTCGAAACAACGGCGTTGGAATGGACGCAGTTAAAAAGTATGATAAAATAGTAACTTATATTGGAAAGAAAGTTGTTGTTAAACTGTAATGGAAAAATCACAAATTAGAGTAGAGAGTAACAATGATGTGCTGAGAATAAAAAACAAACCGTGAAAAGAATTTTTGGAGTTGCATTTTATAAATCAATAATATTTTTGGCCTTAAATGTGCAAAACCCGATTATCAAATAAAAATATCTAAGGAAAAGAAATATGATAAACAAAAATATGGTCTTGAACTTTATCGTGTTTGTGATGATGGCTGTAACTGTGTATGGCCAGAACAACATCGATACAGCATCCTTCAATTCTCTTAAAAAAGTGTATGCCGGGAAATTTCTTATTGGTACGGCAGGCGATCTGAAAGGGTATTCTGATGCCGAACTGGCAAATATTAAAACGCAATATGACATCCTGACCCCTGAAAACTGCATGAAACCGCAACCGACGCATCCTGCGGAGAATGTGTACAACTTCACGACTCCCGATTCGATGGTCGAGTGGTGTCAGAAGAATGGCGTCAAAGTATGGGGGCATACCTTGGGCTGGCATTCACAAACAGCTCCTTGGTTCTTTCAGGCAGTTAATACAAAGACTGACGAAGCAGCTCAACCACCAAGACGCCCAGGAGCGGGTTGGGATTCGAATGCACCTCGCCCCTCAATGGCTGAAATGTGGCGTCGCAGCATTAATGGCGAGCTGGCTAGCCGTGAAGTAGCTCTTGAACGCTTGGAGAAACATATTAAAACGGTAGTTGGCCGATACAAAGGACGCATTATTGGTTGGGATGTGTTCAATGAATCGATTGCCGACAGTGGTGACTGTAAGACAGAAAACCTGCGGACTTTCAGCTGGTATAAAGTTGTTGGACCGGATGTTTTAACCAAGGCTTTCAAGTGGGCGCACGAAGCCGACCCTAATGCCAAGCTATATTACAATGACTACAATATCGAGCAGGGCGCTGTTGAGAATACAGGTAAACACGCTAGTTCTATGGTGCTGCTTAAGCGTCTCATTGCAGAAGGAGCTCCGATAACCGGTGTGGGCATTCAGGGACACTGGCATCTGGATACCAATCTGCCCGATATAGAAAGAGCAATTACCGATTACGCATCTCTGGGACTGAAGGTCAGCATCACCGAGCTGGATGTGACGGCTACAGGAAGCAACAGCGGTGCTTTCGATGTTCGCGGCGGAAACAGAGCCATCCCGGCAGAGAACTACCAGAAGCAATCACAAGTATACAAGGAGTTGTTTAAAATCTTCTTGCGTCACTCAGATGTCATTGAACGTGTAACGCTCTGGGGCATTAGCGACGGTCGGTCGTGGCGTTGGGGTCAAGATGCGCTTTTGTTTGATCGCCAGTTGCAACCCAAGCCGGCATTCAAAGCCGTTATTGATGCAGGTTTAAAATAGAATGTGACGTCGTTACCGATAGACGATTCGCACCTTTGTGGCCGTTGTATACAACGGCCACAAAAATGTTAGCAATGAATGGTGCGAATGATATTTATAATCTGTATTGGAAATTCATTTCCGGTAGCGGGCCATTGATGAATTTATATTGGTAGCTTTTCTATTGAAGAAAATAGAATGAAAGATTCAGTAAAGCTGTAATGGAAAAGTTTTAAATCGGAATTGATGCTGAAGAATGATTCACGGAGAATTAAAAACGAATAATATTTTTTTTGAATTACAGTCAACCAATAGAATGATGTTTGATATGAACTTCTTAATCATAACATTGAAAACACTGAACTTGAATAGATCAGACTTTCACCACCGTACAAAACCTGTATCATGATGATGAGTGCTTGATGAGTCATTTCAACATAGAGAATAAGAAACCATTAAAATGAAAATCCATATGGAAAAAAAACTATTTATCAATCTGATTGTTCTGATCGTCTTCTGCCTGACCGGAATGTTTGCACAGCCTGTGACTCTTATACCGCCGGAAATAGAAAATCCGGAATTGCTGGGCATAAATAAAGAACCTTATCATGCCACGTTAATGCCGTACGCCAATTTGCAGGAGGCGTTGCGTGCTAATCGACATGCGTCTTCGCTGTGTCGAAGCTTGAATGGGTAATGGAAATTCAACTGGGTGCCAAGTCCGGAACAACGTCCGGTAGATTTTTACAAATCGAATTATGATGTGTCTGCATGGAAAGAAATTCCGGTCCCATCAAACTGGGAGGTGCAAGGATACGGTACACCGTTTTACCGCAATTTTGGTTATACCATAAAAAAGAATTTTCCGCATGTGATGAGCGAGCCTGATAGTAACTATACGGCGTTCAAAGAGCGTAACCCTGTGGGAAGTTACCGCAGGGAGTTTGACATTCCCGCCGAATGGATTGGCCGCCGCAATTTCATAACGTTCGAGGGTGTTGACTGCGCTTTCTTTTTATGGGTCAATGGAGAAAAAATTGGTTTTAGCGTCAACAGCCGCAATGCCGCCGATTTCGACCTCACCCAATACCTTAAACCCGGTAAAAACATGATAGCGGTTGAGGTGTACCAATACAGTTCCGGTACCTGGCTGGAAGATCAGGATATGTGGCGTTTGCATGGGATATTCCGCAACGTAACGCTGTGGAGTGCTCCTCAGGTACACATTCGCGACTTTTTTGTAAAAACGGATTTGGATAAAGATTACAAAGATGCAACGCTAGACGTCTCTGCTAAAATTAAAAACTATGATGACAAATCGGCCCAAGCACAAACACTGACTGCTACTCTCTACGACAGAGATGGAAAAGAAATTGCTAAAGGTAGTGCGACAGGAACCACACTAAGTGCAAAACAAGAAGAATTGCTGCATGTAAAATTTCAGGTATCCAATCCTCTCAAATGGACTGCTGAAACGCCAAACCTGTATACAGTGGTATTAACCAATTCCGAAGGCGAAATTTTATCATCAAAAGTTGGCTTTCGTAAAATCGAAATCAATGGCCGCATATTTACGGTTAATGGTGTGCCTATCAAATTGAAAGGCGTTAACCGCCACGAGCACTGGTCGGATGTTGGTCATGCCATAACTGAGGAGCAGATGATCAGAGACCTTGAGGTTATTAAACAAGGAAATTGTAATCATGTTCGTACCTGCCATTATTCCGACAATCCGCGTTGGTACGAACTGTGCGACGAATGGGGAATCTGGCTGGTTGCCGAAGCAAACTGTGAATCTCATGGGTATGACGGGCGTTTCGACGAAGAGCCGACCATGAAAGCCGCCATTATTGACCGCAATGTGGCGAATGTCGAAAATTTTAAAAACCACCCGTCGGTTATCATGTGGTCACTCGGGAATGAATGTGGCGGAGTGGGTTCCAACTTTGTAGCAGCCATGAACACAGTGAAGTCCATCGACCCGACACGGTTTGTTCATTACGAACGTTTTGGTGCCGGAAAAAATAATCCTGCCGATGTAGATGGCCGGATGTATGGGACTGCCGATGATTTCAAAGACATGGCAAAAAATTGGGGGCTGACCAAACCGTTATACATCTGTGAATTTGTACACGCCATGTTCAATTCGATGGGATCACTCGATGAATACTCGGAATTGTTTGATAACACTCCCGAAATATTAGGCGGCGCGATTTGGGAATTTCAGGATCAGGCGTTGTGGAATAAGCGCAACCCGAATCACCCTATATTGGCATACGGTGGTGGTTTTGGTGAATATCCGAACGACCACTATTTTATTCATAAAGGGGTGGTCGCATGGGATAGAAAAACAATAAAACCGCATTACCCTGAAATGAAAAAAGCATTTCAGTGGATTGGTACCGAGTTAGTCGATCCTGCTGGTGGAACGATCCTCATCAAGAATATATATCAATTTATTTCTTTGAATGATTTCGCTGCATCATGGAGTTTAACAGAAAACGGACAGGAAATAGACAAAGGCATAATCAATCTTCGTCCCATAAGAGCCCGTGGCATTGGCTGGGCAAACATTCCGTACAAAATAGAGCATCCGAAAGCTGGAGCGGAATATTTTGTGCGTGTTTCGTATACGCAGAAAACAAAAACTCTTTGGGCTGACAAAGGTTATGAAGTAGCTTCTGCACAATTTAAACTTCCTATCAACACTCCCCCGGTTGTGGAACCCAAAGTTACTCAATCCATAAAGCTGAAACAGAATGCACAATCTGTAACAATTACCGGAAATGGTTTCTTGGTAGGGTTCGATAAAAAAACCGGTTTCATGAATCAGTTAATAAAAAACGGGACTAATCTTTTAACTGCCGATGGTTCACCCAAACTGCACCTATGGCGTGCCGCTCACCGAAACGACGACAACTGGGCATACAGCCAATGGGAAAAGTTTGGTGTGAATACTCTTCAATACACATTGGTTAATTTTAAAATCGAAACAATTGATAACTCCTCTATAAAAATTATCTCAACGATAAAAGCCGATGGAAAAGAGGGCTTTGGAGTGTATCATACAGCAAGCTATCTAGTAAAGGGTGATGGTTCGATTAAGGTTGACAACCAGATTCAATTTGTTGGATTTCGGATTAATCTTGCTCGTATAGGTGTACGTATGCTGCTTGACAAAAGATTAGATCGAATGGCTTTCTTTGGCCGTGGGCCGATCGAAAACTATTCTGATCGTAAAAGCGCAGCGGATGTTGGAATTTACGAAATTGGTGTCAATGAACAGTACCAAGTACGAAAAGCCGATGGAACGCGGCAATCACGAAGAAGTACCGATGGGCGAAACTGAGCGGCAACAATATGCCTTCGCTGTTGGTGCAATCCGATGAAAGATTTATGCAGGTGGCCGCCCTTCCTCATACCGACGAGCAAATGTACCCGGTGGAGTATAAAATTGATTTGCCTGCAAGTACGGCAACAGTGTTCTGTGTCTCTACCAAAACTTTGGGTGTCGGTTCTAACAGTTGTGGTCCGCGGCCATTGGAAAAATTCCAAGTGTTCGCAGAACCAGTTTCATTTAGTTACACCATTAAGTTGCAGTAATTCCATTAACTGTTAATTTAAAAACAATGAAAAATACTTCAAAACTTATTATGGGGTTCTGTGTAATTGCGGCAACTTTTACCGGAAAAGCTCAAAACCCGATTATTCAAACTAAGTTTACTGCCGACCCTGCACCGATGGTGTACAAAGATACGGTATTTCTTTATACAAGTCATGATGAAGATGATGCCTTTGGATTTAAAATGCTGAATTGGATGCTGTACACATCCACCGATATGGTAAATTGGACTGATCATGGAATTGTTGGCGGTGTTGCAGAACCTTATAAGACATTTAGTTGGGCAGATGGACATGATGCATGGGCACCTCAATGTATATTTAGAAACGACAAGTTTTATTTTTATTGTCCTACAATTTGCCAGGGGAAGATGGCAATTGGAGTAGCGGTATCAACCAGTCCGTATGGACCTTTTACGGATGCCATCGATAAACCTTTAATTTTTCGTAAAAACCCAGGCGATTACGATCCTACAGTATTCATCGATGATGATGGGCAAGCATATTTGTATTGGGGAGGTAATGGTCCTTGTTATTTTGCAAAGTTAAATGAAGATATGATTTCTCTTTCAGGTGATATTCAGACAGCATCTATTGATTTCACCGGAACCCCCAATGAAGCATCATATACAGAAGGACCATGGCTTTGGAAGAAAAATAACCATTACTATCTGGCGTGGGCATCACACTGCTGTCCCGAAGGCATTGGATATGCAATGAGTGATAGTCCTACAGGACCATGGAAGTGTAAAGGAACGATAATGGACGGGGACCAGCGTTCAAGTGGAAACCATCCGGGAATCATCGACTATAAAGGAAACTCTTACGTGTTCGGTTTCAATTATGCCATCCTGAAACAAACCATGTCGAAGCATTATGAAAGACGTTCGATATGTCTCGAACAAATAACCTACAATGATGATGGTACAATTCAGAAACTTCCTTTCTGGTCAACAACCGGTGTCAAACAACTTGGTACAGTGAACCCGTATAGCCGAGTCGAAGCCGAAACAATGGCTTTTAGCGAAGGGCTTAAAACAGAATTTGCCACAGAATGGGAACGCAACATTCCATGGGATCTGGGGAAAAAAATCGCAGACAGGTTATTTGTGACTTCTATTCACAATGGAGATTACATAAAAGTGCAAGGCGTTGACTTTTCAATCGGATCATCTTCGATCGATGTAAGTGTAGCTTCTCTATATGGCGGAAAGATTGAAATTCATACCGACAAAATTAATGGACCTATAATGGGAACAGTCAACGTAAATACTTCCGGTGAAGGTGATATTTGGAAAACGGTCAGTACCCCGGTGAATAATATTAAAGGTGTTCACGATTTATTCTTTGTGTTTAGAGGAGAAAAAGATTTGTTCAACTTCGACTGGTGGATGTTTAAAAAGTAATTGTGATAAAATAGAAATAGAATAATTAAACTAAATAATTATGGACAAACAACACACAGCCAGGCAGTATAGATTCCAGCTCTTCAAATATCTACACCCCATCTCGATTTTCCCCTTGTTTCTATTTTTGTTGTTTAATGTTTTCACATCACTGACTGCTTCTGAAAAGCATACATTCGAAGCGGAATATGCCAACCTCATTGCAGGTGCATCCAAAATTTCTGATAGCAATGCATCGGGTGGCTTTACAGTCAGTTTGACTAAACCTGGTGATGCGATTAAGTTCTCAAACCTGCCGGCATCCCGCAAATTAGCTATTCGCTATGCATCAACAAAAGTTGGTACCATCAGTGTTGCTGTAAATGACCAGACGGCGCACAAGGTGAATATTCATTCATCAGGAAATCTTACAGGTTCATTTCTTTATGCCATTATTGATATTGAAATTCCCGCCAATGCTACTTTGACTGTCAGTATAATTACCAACGATGTAGCAACAAACATCGATCAGATAATTATCGGGGAAGAAGATTTGGGATTGCCACCCGATATATGGAATCTACCACCTTTGCCCGTGGCTGCTGGTTCTTATCCTGCTGACTGGAAAGGGTTGAGCCGACTTTACACCGTGCCTAATTGGTGGCGCGAGGCAAAGTTTGGCGCGTGGGCGCATTGGGATCCGCAATCCATGCCCGAACAAGGCGATTGGTATGCCCGCGGCATGTATGTGCAGGGCAGCAAGCAATACAACTACAACTCAAAAAAATTTGGCCATCCGTCAGAATATGGATACAAGGACATTTGCCACAACTGGGTGATTGATAAATGGAAACCTGAGGAACTGATGGATTTGTATGTTGAGATGGGCGCCCGTTACTTCATGGCGATGGGAGTTCACCATGACAACTTCGATTGCTGGAATTCAGCCTACCAACCTTGGAATTCTGTTAATGTTGGTCCTAAGCAGGACATTGTTGGCACATGGGAAAAGATTGCCCGTCAGCACGGCTTGCGTTTCGGCATCAGTTTTCACAATACACCCGCTCGAACTTGGGGTCAATTCATGCCCGTGCGATATATAAGTGATAAGTCGGGACCGATGAAGGGCGTACCTTACGATGCACTTCAAACAATTTTTGATGGAAAAGGAAAATGGTGGGAAGGTATGGATCCTGTAGACCTTTATGGTCCAGTTCACAACGACAAAGATCCGTTACATTCGCCTTTCGCCAACCAATTTATGTGGCGGATAGATGACGCTATCACAAAATATCATCCTGATGTAATATGTTTCGATGAACATGCAGGTAATTCTCAAGTTGATTTAGGCGTGCACATGGGACTTGGCTTTCTCACTCCACAGCTGGTCGCGAATTATTACAACAAATCTATGCAATGGAACCAAGGGAAAATGGATGTGGTGATTAATCTCAAAGGAGTGGGCGGACGTTACAACAGTTTTCAAAATAACCCCGAGCTGCTTCCTTTAGTTGACCGTTCAATAGTAAAGAGTACCGAGGCAATAATAGAACCGGAAATCATGGCCTACCCATTCCAAACTGAAACCAGCATTGCTGAATGGCATTATAAAAATGGGCAGAAATACATGGATGCAAAAAGTGTTATTGGATCGTTAATGGGAAACGTCTGTCGCAATGGAAGTATGTTACTTAACCTCACCCAGCACGGTCGCGGCGATCTTGATCCCGAAGTGATTCGTATCGCCAAAGACATCGGCACTTGGTTGAAAATCAACGGTGAAGCTGTTTACGCCTCCCGTCCGTTTGAAGTTTACGGTGAGAATGAGGTCTATTATACGCGCAACAAAGAAAATGTTTATGCCACAATCAACAAATGGAATGACAGCTCAATAACTCTCAAGGCACTACATGCCGACGGGACAACATTAGGCAAAGTATCTAAAGTCGAGATGCTGGGCTCCAATGTTGAGCTAACATTTGTTCAAGATGAAAATGGATTGACAGTGACTCCCAATAGTCAGGTTCAACCGTTGCAAGGGATAACCGATCAGCATCTGGCATCGAAGTGCCGTGTTTTGCGAATTACTCATGATAAGGGGTGGTTCAACGATGATGATTCTGGAGTAGTGGCACCCGGCTGGATCCGCCGCTGTAATCTAGGCACCGGAGACTTCAACAACGATCTTACCATCAGTGATACACCAGGTGATATCTGGAGTTGTTCTATTACCGGTAACAACGTTTCAGTCATCGCACCTAAAGAAGCAGGCGCTGGAAAAATCGAAGTTTTGATTGACGGCGATCTCCGTACTATAGCAGACCTATCCACCACAGGTCCACGCCAGGCACAGCAAGTAGTGTGCAAAATATCCGGTCTGATTCCTGGCAAACATACCATAAGCATTATCAATCGTGGCCCCGGACCGGTGGCTGTTGACGCAATAATCGCTCGATAATGGACATTGGAGTAAAGAAATTAACAATGAAAAAGAATTGGATAAAAAGTTTAAAAACAAATTGGAGACTCTTATGAACCGCAAAATAATAACAGTGCTTATTTTTATTTTATCATCAACTACAATAGCTCAGAAAGTTATTGTTGAATCTCCAAATAAAAAAAATAACGTTGCATTGTTTTGTCAACAAAACGGAGATACCGGGAATTGGTATTTGCGGGTTGGTTATTTAAATAATGATAAGATGTCCCAAGTTATTTCTCGGATAGATTTAGGATTGATTCGGAGCGATCGTGAATTTTCAAAAAATCTTCACTTCCTAAAGGTTAGGAAACCACGTTTGATAAACGAGCAGTACACCGCTTTACATGGTAAACGATCGCAGTGTACCAACTCAGCCAACGAAATAATTATTAATTTCGAAAACCCCGGTAAAGAAAAACTGAATCTGATCATACGTGCCTATAACGATGGGGTGGCGTTCCGCTACGAGTTTCCAGAGAAAGAAGGATCCTTTGTGGTGAAAGATGAGTTAACCTCGTTTGCTATTCCAGATAGTGCAAAACGCTGGATGGAAAAATGGGATCTTGGAAACGAAGCCCTCTATAACTTTATTAAAGATGTAAATGTTCAACAAAGTTGGGGGTATCCAGCTCTCTTCAATACACCTGACACTGCATGCTGGTTCCTGATCCACGAAGCCGATGTGAATCGAAATTATTGTGGCTCAAAACTTAGTAACGTTGTAAATAAATCAAGTTATAACATTACATTACCTGATTCAAATGAAGGGAAAGGGGAAGCGAATCCAACAATAACACTTCCATGGAAATCACCTTGGCGGGTAATCATCATTGGCAATCTTGCGGATATTGTAGAATCGACATTAATTGAAGATGTCTGCCCCCCTTCCGTCGTATCTAAAACTGATTGGATAAAGCCCGGTCTTGTTTCTTGGAATTATTGGTCGAATAATCATGGAACAAAAGATTATAAGGTTGTGTGCGAATTTGCTGATTTAGCTGCCGCAATGAACTGGCCATACACTTTGCTGGACTGGGAATGGGATGTGATGGGCAATGGCGGCAATCTTGAAGATGCAGCTCGATATATTCTCTCCAAAGGTGTAAAACCGTTGTTATGGTACAATTCAGGAGTATTTAAATGGGTTGAAGCAACACCGCGCGACCGAATGCTTACGCATGAAAGCCGCGTTCAGGAATTTGCTAAAATAAAAAAGCTTGGAGTTGCCGGTGTTAAAATCGATTTCTTCTTGAGCGAAAAACAAGAGATAATAAAATACTATCTTGATATATTAGATGATGCAGCGCAATTCGAGATGATGGTATATTTTCATGGCTGTATCGTCCCTCGAGGATGGAGCCGCACATACCCGCACTTGATGACCCAAGAAGGCGTACATGGAGCCGAGTGGTATAACAACGGTCCCGATTTTACTATGTCTGCCCCTGAACATAATACGATTCTTCCATTCACCAGAAATGTCGTCGGTCCCATGGATTATACGCCGGTGACGTTCACAAATTCTCAATTTCCTCATGTGACATCGTATGGGCATGAGCTGGCGTTAAGCGTTGTCTTTGAATCCGGACTTCAACATCTGGCAGATCGACCTGAGGGCTATCTCTCTTTACCGGATGCTGCAAAAGCATTTCTCAGGGAGGTTCCCAATGCATGGGATGATACAAAATTCGTGGATGGTTATCCCGGTAAAGAAATGATACTTGCACGCCGAAAAGGAAATGCTTGGTACCTTGGAGGCATCAATGCTGAATTACGCGAAAAACGAAAGACACTTGCATGCTCTTTCTTACCTGACGGTGTGAAGTACAAGCTTACATTGATTGCAGATGGAAAACACGATAAGGATTTTGACACACAATATTTCGTTGTCGATAAATCGAGTAACTATTAATGTTAAAATGCTTCGCAGAGGAGGTTTTGCTGCATCGCTCGTTCCTCTTCAATAAATATTTTTGTTAAGGCACATTACTATGAGATTAAAATTATTGGCAGTTACTTTGTTGTTTCCCGTAATGATCTTCGGGCAAACGTATCAATCACACGTGCTGTTGAAAGACCGATTATCGATACAACTTTCCGAAGGCGTCCTGCACGTTCTTCCGTTGAATTCTAATGCCGTACGAATTCAATGGGTGAAGGACTCGATGATAGAACGCCGCGAAATTATTTTTACTGAAAAAACGCCCCTCCCTGCGTTTCGTGTGGAAGAAACTGCATCGAAATTAAAAATAAAAATGCACAGTATTACCGTCGAGTTTGATAAACAAACAAGCACATTTAATTTTAGTGATCGCACAGGTAAAATTTTTCTGAGTGAAAAAGTTGGAAGTAGAAAACTAGTGCGTGACTCTGTTATGGGCGAACCGTGTTTTGTTGCCGAACAGAGTTTTGCATCGCCATCTGATGAATATTTATTTGGGCTGGGACAATTTCAGGATGGGCATTACAATATTAAAGGTGTTACTCGTCGTTTGATTCAGGTGAACTCTCAAATCTCCATTCCTTTCATCTACTCAAATAAAGAATATGGGTTGTTATGGCATCAATACGGTTTGACGGATTATAATCCTGCTGATAATAAAATCCCGCTCGAAAAACAGCAGCAATCATCTGCCGGTGGAAATCAAATGGCAGAAGTAACGACGACATCCGGCACACAAAAAGTATCACAGAACCAATCGCTTTACACGGGAAAATTCACAGTGCCGCAAGACGGAGAATATTCTCTCTTTCTCGATTTAGGCGATATGGGAAATCGATATTATGTCGTTATCGATGGAACGCCGTGTATCGATCAAAGCAATATGTGGCTTCCTCCATCGGTAAGTGCTTTGGTAACGTTAAAAACAGGTGAACATCATGTTCAGGTGATTTGCAAATCAAATAACACACCAACGCTTTCATGGAAACTGAAAGAGAATTGCACGACATTTCGTTCTCCGAACGCAAAAGCATTAGACTACGTTGTGTTCTACGGACCGTCTGCTGACGATGTCATTGCATCATATCGAAATCTTTCAGGAAATGTTCCGATGTTCCCGAAATGGGCGTTCGGATTTTGGCAATGCCGTGAGCGCTATACTTCCGGGACGCATCTTGTTGAAACAGTTAAAGAATTTCGAAAAAGAAATTTCCCGATGGATGTCATCGTACAGGATTGGCAGTATTGGGGCAACAGAGGATGGGGTGTTCCTCAATTCGACACAGTCAACTATTCAAATCCCGCCGGATTTATTAACGAGCTGCATGATTTGCATTCGCATTTTAATATTTCAATTTGGTCAAACCCTGATAAAAACTCTACACTTGGTAAAGGATTTGTTGCTCAAAACCTTTTTATACCAGATACAAAATGGTTAGACTATTTCAATCCCGAAACAAGAAACGAATATTGGAAAACATTAAAGAATAACTTGTTTACTTATGGAGTGGATTCTTGGTGGATGGATGCTGTAGAGCCTGAAAACGATGCTTTAAAAGATGTGAAAACATATTTAGGATTGGGTGATTTTTATCGTTTAACTTATCCGCTGTTTGTAAGCCAGGCAGTATATGAAGGACAACGCAAGACATCGAACGATAAACGTGTTTGCATTTTAACTCGGTCTGCATTTCTCGGGAGCAAAGATACGGCGTTATAAATTGGTCCGGAGATATTGGCGGCACGTGGGACACTTATCGGCGTCAGATTGTCGCCGGTTTAAATTATTCCATCACCGGCTTGCCGTACTGGACAACGGACATCGGCGGATTTTTTCGCCCTGGCAACTCGCAATACACGGATAAAAAATATCAGGAACTGCTGACACGCTGGTATCAATGGGGCGCATTCAATCCTATCTTCCGCATTCATGGACATCAAACTGAAACAGAACCGTGGCATTACGGTCAACAGGTTGAAGAAAATATGCGGACGATGTTAACCTTGCGATACCGACTGCTTCCCTATATTTATTCTAATGCATGGCAGGTCACAAAATATGGTTCGACGATGATGCGGCCGCTCATTATGGACTTTAGGAATGATACCGCCGCGCTCAGCCAACAATTTGAATATATGTTTGGAAATAATATTTTGGTTGCGCCGATAACAGAACCGAATATCACAACATGCAATGTGTATCTTCCAAAAAACTCAGACTGGTATAATTTCTGGAACGGGAATCGTTTGAACGGTGGACAGACTATTTCAACCGATGCGCCGCTGAATAAAATACCGCTGTTTATCAAAGCCGGTTCAATCATACCGATGGGGCCTGCGATTCAATATGCGACAGAAAATAACGACCCGATTGAAATCAGAATTTATCCGGGCGCTGATGGGATATTTGCTCTCTATGAAGATCAAAATGATAATTATAACTATGAAAAAGGAATGTAACTCTACAATAACTTTCAGATGGGACGATACGAAAAAAATTATAACCATCAACGGCCGAAAAGGATCTTTCCCCGGTATGCTCAACGAGCGTACGTTCAACATTGTGTTGGTTAACGCAACCATAGGAACTGGAGTTGATGTGACGGATAAGATTGAAAAAATTGTGAAATACAATGGAACAGAAAAGAAATTACTGTTCCGATGATGTCTCACACTGCAACATCAGTTACAGTTGTCTCTTTTGAAATAGATGTAGGGAGTTACTTATGAATAACATTTTTTATCGTTTGCACTGAGCGACTGGTGAATGATTGGGGCGATCTGATAAGAAATGATATAAAAACACATGAGTTAGTTCATAAATGTGTATGAGCTATGATTATATTTTCTAAAGGAAAGCGTATATATATATTATTTTTAATCAAGGTATCAAACAACTTTGAAAACCGGAAAAAAATTAATGATAAAGCAGGCTGTTTGAGTTCAATTGTTTTTTGAAATTTTGATTGTTAGCTTATAGCATAATACAGATGTTATAGTTCATGGGTATATTGGAAAAATGTCACAAAAATAATTGATTGGAAACGACTGTTAATGGATTTAATCGAAGAAGGTTTTAAATTTGGTGATATACTATCCTTCGAACAGATCTATAGACAATATTGGTCAAAACTATATATTTATGCCTTCCATGTTTTACAGGAGAGAGACCTCTGTGAAGATATTGTACAGGAGGTATTCACTGATCTCTGGGCAAAAAGACTTGATGTTCAGATATCCAATCTTCATTCATACCTCTACCAATCGGTCAAATATCAAATTTTCAATCACTTCCGTGAAAGTAAAAATAAAAAACAATTATTGATGGAATTCGATCTGATACAGGCACAGTATCAAATTGATGTATCCTACGAAAAGGATGAATTAAAAAATCAAATAAAAAAAGTTATAATTCAATTACCTGATCAACGCAGGGTTATTTTTGAAATGAGCAGGTATGAAGGACTGTCGAATAAGGAAATTTCCGAACATCTCGGTATTTCAGTGCAAACCGTTAAGAACCAAATTAGTGAATCCTTAAAATTTATTCGCAAATCTCTGAATAGCGCGTTTCTGTTGTTGTTCTAACCCCCCCCCCCCCACTTTTTTAAGCATCAGTACTTTTTCCCTTTTCACGTTACTTAACAAGTATAGATAAAAAGTAATCTCATTTTTTTGAGAGAATCATATGGAAAAAAGCGAATTTTCAAATTTAATTGAAAAATACAAACGGGGAAATATATCACCGCAGGAAAAAGAATTACTGGAACGATTTCTTGAATCATTTCAAACGAATTCCGAAGAATGGATCGAATATGAAATGGGAAATAAAAGACAAATCGAAAAGAAGATTTATTCCCGGATTCTGATGAATATAAACAAGGCGAAAATTCATTTTATCAACAGACCAATTTTCTCTCCTTCATTGCTACAACGAGCCGCTGCAGTTCTATTGCTCTTTATTTTGAGTTCTGGAATATTATATCTGTCAGGCGTATTCTCTAACAAGACGGGCACAGATGTTTGGCGTGAAGCAGTTACATTGGCAGGAGAAAAATCCATACTCACACTTTCGGACGGCTCACAGGTGACTCTGAATGCCGATAGTAAGTTAAAATATCCGGATCATTTTAATGACAACAGCAGAGAAGTCTTCCTCGAAGGTGAAGGATATTTTGTTATTAAGCATATGGATCACCATCCCTTCATTGTTCATACGGGAAAACTTTTAACGACCGTATTAGGTACGACATTTAATGTTTCCGCATACGCTGAGAATAAAACTATTGCCGTGTCCTTGGTGGAAGGAAAAGTACAAGTGACAAGGGATGCAAATGGAACAAATGAAAATATCGTTGTTCTTAAACCTCAAGAGCAGCTGATGTACAATAAAGATCATGAGAGTAGTTTATGCAGCGGGTTTGATTCTTTGGAAGCGGTCGGCTGGAAAGATAATATCTATAAATTTGAGAACGCGCCTTTGGATAAGGTGCTCTCTCAACTTGAAAGAGCATTTGGTATAAAATTCAACATAACCGACCAGAAAGTGTTAGCGCAAAAGATAACGATCAAGTTCGAGAATAATTCCCCGCAAACAGTCATTGATGTCATTAAACATTTAACTGGGTTGGAATATAAAATTATTATGAGTAATGGTAAGATACGAGAGGTTGTATATTTTAGAAAAGCTAAATGACTGCTCCTTGGGCTTGTAAGATAAAATGGGGATTAGATCGAGGTATAGTAACCAGTAAAATTTTATTAGGAATAAGTACTTCTTGGAGATAATAAAAACAGTGATTTCCGGTTCTTTCGTTCGAACGGTTATGCTTTTTTGGATAATGCATATCCTGCTGGCAGGAAGCATTCAAGGCCAAGATCTTTCTGAGACGAAAGTTGGTTTGAAGGTGGATAATATGCCGCTCAATGAAGTGCTGCAGATTCTGGAGCTAAAAACAAAATTTACCTTCAGCTATCTGAATAAGGAATTGCCTCTGAGCGAAAGGGTTACGTTGGATGTACAGGATAAATCGATGCAGCAAATTCTTGAAATCCTCTCGCAGAAATACGCACTTACGTTCACGAGGATCAATAATATCATAATCATTAAAAAGAAAGAAGGTGCGGAAGAAAAGAATATGTCGCAAGGAGTGGGAATACTCAGGGGGATAGTTCGTGATTCATTAACTTCGGAAGTGTTACCGTATGCCCATATTTATATCCGTGAAATCAATAGGGCGGTCGGTACCGATAATCGAGGATATTTTATCGTCTCTTCTCTTCCCGCAGAAAAAAAATATACCCTTGTTGTCACATTTGTAGGATACTCGCCTAAGTTGATCATAGCATCAATAGAAAAAAATCAAATTACGCATATTGATATTGCTCTGGCAAATTCTGCTATTGAGGTAAGCAACGTTAATGTGATCGGTGAAAGATTGGCTGAAGAAGAGTTAGCTGTTAAAAAATATTCAATAAACGATATTGAGAATATTACTCAAGGTGTAGAAACGGATATTATGAGAACCATTCAGTTTGAACCCGGAGTCCAATCGGCCGGAGACGTTTCAGCCAGGTACTATGTGAGAGGAGGGGCCAGTAATGAGAATTTAGTTCTCTTAAATGAAACCCCGATTTACAATCCCTTTCATGCACTTGGAATATTTAGTGTCATTGACCCCGATATGATCAATAGCGTTGAGTTTTATAAAGGAGGATTTGATGCAAAATATGACGGACGGCTTTCGTCCGTCATGGATATCATCACAAAAGACGGCAATAGAAATAATTTCGGTGCAACAGCTGCGCTCAGCGAATTGACAGTCAAAACAGCATTGGAATGCCCGATCCCGGACGGTTCATTTATTCTCACAGGAAGAAAAAGTTATTCCAACGAGATACTAAATAAATTTACCAACGATAAAAATGTTCCCATAGATTTTTATGATGCCTCATTTAAGGTCAATTATTCTAATCCGGAATTTCTGCCCATATCAAAATTTACATTCTTTGGGTTCGTAAGCGAGGATAAAATTGACTATAAAAGTATGATGCACGCGAATTACGATTGGTCTAATTCAAATATTGGATTCAATTGGTTTATAGCAAACCATGACAGTCCTTTATTTGCTGATCTCACATTATACTATTCCAAGTTTTCCGGAAGTGAAATTCCGAATTCCAGCAATGATCGGCAAATAATCAATAAGCTCGATGATCTTACATTCAAGACAGATTTTAATTATGTCCTTAATGATAGAAACGAATATTATGGTGGCGTAAAAATAAATTACATAAAAACCACGCTATTACTTTCTAATTCGATTGGACAATTAAATGATGTGGGATCGGAAAGTACCTCGTTCAGTGGGTATGCAGGGTATAAATTAATAAACATAGACAAGCTGAAGGCTGATTTTGGTTCACGGTTCAATATGCTGAATTTAACACAAAGCTCTTCTATGTTTTTTGAACCCCGGATGAATGTCGTGTACAGCCTCTTGCCGACTCTGAAAGTAAAAGCCGCCTGGGGTATTTATCAACAGCAACTGGTGACTATTTCTGATGAAGACGAAGTGCTGGCATTGTTTGAACCGTGGATTGTTACTCCGGACTATTTAAAGGTATCAAGTGCAATACACTATATCGCCGGATTGGAATATAATCTGAATGAAAACTTAACAGTGAACACAGAAGGGTATTATAAAGTAATGCATAATTTGGCTGTGATCAACGATTCATTAATTTATCCTACCGATAAACAATTAATAAATGCGAGCGGCGAATCTTATGGGACAGAGCTCACTTTAAATTATAAAACCGGTCGAATCAACACACAGCTTTCTTATACGTATTCATGGACATTAAAAAAAGTAGGAAACATCGTATATCATCCCCGATACGACAGCAGGAATGATGTTAAATTCAATATGAACTGCGACCTTGGAAATCATTGGAGCGCCAGTATAGGCTGGAATTATAATTCGGGAATGCCGTTCACTCAAATGTTAGGTTATTATAATAAGTTCAATCCATCAGATATATTAAATCCATCATCGTTGCTTACCAATTATTTCTATTTTCCCATACGGGCTGATAGGAATGCAGCATGGTTGCCTGATTATCACAGGATGGATGTGAGTGTTTCCAAAAAAACAAAGCTTTGGTCCATGAACATTACCATAGATATGAATATCATAAACTTATACGACAGGGAAAATTTTTTCTACTATGATGAAAAGACCGGGGAACGAGTAAACATGCTACCATTTTTACCTTCCATCGATATAAAGGTGGAATTATGAAAAAAGGTTCTTGGGTTTTGCTCATCATCCTGTCTCTGTATTTTGCATCATGCAAAAACGATTTCAATATCAATGCTCCTTATGAAGATGTCTATGTATTAAATTGTATTTTACGCAACGATACTTCCGTTCAGTATGCCGTCATTTCAAAAAATTATTTTACGGACAATGGAACAACCCCGGCTGCAAACAGTATCGAGCAAAATATCAAGGGCGTCAATATAAAAATTTATAATAACGACTCGGTGTTCGTTATGAGGGACACCACCATCCAATTATCAGTTTCCGGAAATGCGACCATGGTCAATTGTTATTATACAAAAAACCTGATAATGAATCCCGGCAAAGTTATCAGAATCGAAGCCACAGTCCCGGATGGGAACACAGTAAAATCAACCATCCAGGTGCCGCAAATCTCTTTTATTAATTTTTCGCCGGATTTTCCCCAGATATATCAAACGGGGTATCATACGAAACCAAATTACAGCTGGAACTGGATTGGTGCTACTGATGAAAATACAACTATATTATGTCTTCCCCAGTTAGAGGTGTATTATAAACAATATAAAAATGGGCTATTTGTTGATAACAAAATACTTATACCTTTGGCCTTGTATTATATTGTCGATGAAGAAGGAAATGAAACACCTGTGAATGTAGCACTCTCATTCAATGACCATTGTTTAACGACCCTTGAAACTGTTAATAAAACAATGCAGGATATCTCAGGAAACGATCCTAATAAAGAAAACTATATAATCACTAAGGTTGTATTCAGCGTTATCAGCTTAGATTCTGAATTAACAAAATATTATTCCGCCAACAATACCTACTCGGAGAATTTTACGATTAAATTGAGGCAAACAGACTTTTCCGATATTGAAGGGGGAAAAGGAATCTTCGGAGGATATTACAAATTTTCTAAACCCTTAGTTGTTGACAGTTTCTATGTTAAATCTTTTGGTTATCGGTATAATTCCTTATGATTATATTTATGGATTCATTTTTAGTTAAAAGAACAATAAAATTTGATGAGTGTTAAAATAAAAATATTAAATAGAGATCGTATGAATAGTTTCATTTCAACAATTCCTTTATTATTTGTTTTTTTCGGGCAAAGTTATGCCCAATGGCAAAGAACAAATTTGCCGGACACTATAAAAGTGAATACCATGGCAATATGCGACTCTATTATTTTTGCCGGTACAGATGGCGAGGGAATATTCGAATCGACGGATGACGGCGAACACTGGAAAAGTATGAATGAAGGGCTGCAAAACAAATTCATCCATACTATTTTCATCAATGGAACAACTATTTTCACGGGAACGGAAACAGGTGCTTCTATTTCCACCAATAACGGAGTAAGCTGGGGTACAATTAATTCCGGTTTGTCCGATAAAGGTGTTTGGTCTTTTGCGGCACGTCAATCTACACCGGGTGATTCAACCATATTTGCCGGAACATGGAGCGGGGTTTATAAATCTACCAATAACGGAACAAGCTGGGCGGCAACGAGCTTATCTACTACCACCATGCCGGTACATTCTCTTATTGTACGCAATTATGATAACGATGTTTTCGCAGCAACGTTCGGCGGCGGAGTTTATGTTTCACAAAACAATGGATTTTCATGGAACGATATTAGTATTCAATATATAGATAATTACTCCGGTCTTGAGGCTGTGTATTCGGTTTATGCAATTGCCATCATAGATACTACTATTATAGCCAGTGTAGAATCCGGGTATTTTTATTATTATATAGCATCTGTGAAACCTCCTTTTACTTTGGTTCAGAATGCCCCCCAACGAAATCAACCCATTCTCTGTTTTGCCAGCCATAATGCAATACTTTATGCCGGTAACTCCATCGGCGATATTTTCTATTCTAATTCTGACGGATCATATTGGTGGCTTATATCTTCCTCTTTAACGGGTCATGCTATATACTCTCTTGCACTGAACAATACTTATATGTTTGCTGGAACGGAAAATGATATTTGGCGATTAAGGTATCCTGAAACAAGTACACATGCGGATAATTTTATAGAAGATCCAATTGGATTCGCACTAGGTCAGAACTATCCGAATCCGTTTAACCCATCAACACTCATCAGCTATAAGTTGCCAGTAAGCAGTCTTGTATCAATCAAGGTGTACGATGTTTTAGGAAGAGAAATGCTGACACTAATCAATGGCCGTCAAGATGCAGGAACTCATTCGGTAACTTTCAGCGCTTGCAACTTGCCGAGCGGAGTGTATTATTATAGACTTCAGGCCGGGCAATTCAGTGCAACGAAGAAACTTCTCTTGTTGAAATGAAATTAATAGTAACAGCTATAGAGCGAACGCAAGACATGTGTTCGAAAGGAGCAACAGTGAAACAGCTAACAGTATATTCATTTTTCTTATGTGCTTCGTTTTGTATGCTGGCAGAGACGGTATATTCACAATCAGGATGGTATCAGCAATATCCCTTGATGTATGATAAGAGTTTCCGTGGAGTCACTCTTATTAATACCAACACAGGTACTGTTGTTGGTGATTCTGGTATGATTCTCCGAACGACAAATGGAGGTATGAATTGGACAAATCAATCAAGTGGAATAACGAACAATCTCAATGCGGTTTCCTTTATCGATGTTAACACAGGAACTGCCGTTGGAGATGGTGGCATCATTCTCCGAACGACAAATGGAGGTATGAATTGGACAAATCAATCAAGTGGAATAACGAACAATCTCAATGCGGTTTCCTTTATCGATGTTAACACAGGAACTGCCGTTGGAGATGGTGGCATCATTCTTCGCACAACGAACGGAGGAGTAACTTGGACAAATCAAAAAAGTGGGATAACTAAGAATCTCCGTGGAATTACATTCACCAATGCTGACACAGGAACTGCCGTAGGATATAGTGGTACGATTCTCCACACGATAGACGGTGGAGCAACGTGGGCGAGTCAAAATAGTTTTACAAGGTCCTCTCTTTGTTCAGTTTCCTTTACAAATGCCAATATCGGAACTGCTGTTGGAGGTGGTGGAACAATTCTCCATACGACAGATGGAGGAGCAACATGGGTAACCCAAATAAGCGGAGCAGTGACCTTTCTCAATGCAGTTTTCTTCACAGATGCCAACATCGGAACAGCTGTTGGAGGATCTGGAACAATTCTCCGCACGACAAATGGAGGAGCGACATGGACAGATCCGATGAATTCCTCAAATTCCACCCCATCGGCACCTCTCCATTCAATTTCCTTTATCGATGCAAACACAGGAATTGCTGTTGGTCAATTCGGAACCATTCTTCACACAACAGACGGAGGAGCAACGTGGATTACTTTGTTAGGTGATTCGAAGAGCGTTTTCTTAGGAGTTTCGTTTACAGATACGAATATAGGGACTCTGATTGGTGAATGCGGCATCATTCTCCACACAACAGATGGAGGTGTTACATGGGCAAACCAAGTAAGTGGGACAATGTTCAGTCTTTCAGGAGTCTCCTTCATTAATGCTAACACGGGGACGATTGTTGGACAATATGGAACAATTCTCCACACGACAGATGGAGGAACAACTTGGGTAACCCAAATAAGCGGAACAGCGACCTATCTCAATGCAGTTTCCTTTACAAATGCCAATATCGGAACTGCTGTTGGATGTGGTGGAACAATTCTCCATACGATAGATGGAGGAGCAACTTGGATAGGACAGGCAAGCGGAATGATCAACAATCTTTACGGAGTTTCCTTTACCGATTCAAAGACAGGAACATCGGTTGGACAATCCGGAACGATCCTCCACACAACAGATGGCGGATCAACATGGACAACTCAAGCAAGCGGAACAACGAACGATCTTGTTGGTGTTTCCTTCGTTAATGCCAACATTGGGACAGCTGTTGGAAGATCTGGAACAATTCTCCGCACAACAAACGGAGGAGTAACATGGACGAGCCAAATAAGTGGAACAACGAACAATCTCAGAGCAATCTCCTCCATTGATGCAAACACTGCAACTATTGTTGGAGAAGGCGATGGGAATAGCATAACGGTTTATGCAACAATTCTGCACACAACAAACGGAGGAGCAACTTGGACGCTACAATCAACCAATGCGTCTTGCCTCAATGCGGTATTCTTTACTGATGCCAATACAGGAACTGCTGTCGGAGGTCTTCCCGACGACATAAATCCCAGTATTGGCATCATTCTCCGCACTACTACGGGTGGAACGACAGGCATTAAAAATAATCACAATTCCACAACACAGATACCAAACCAGTTTGAGCTTGAACAAAATTATCCGAATCCGTTTAACCCGTCAACACTCATCAGCTATAAGTTACCAGTAAGTAGTTTTGTAACAATCAAAGTATACGATGTTCTGGGGAGAGACATGCAAACACTTATCAATGAACGTCAGAATGCAGGTGATCATTCGGTAACTTTCAGTGCACGCAACTTGTCGAGTGGATTATATTTTTATTCGCTTCTTATAAAAGAATTCAGGTGTACTAAAAAACTCGTTCTGTTGAAGTGAAACATTCTTGTGTGAACATATTTTGGAGTATCTAATGAAAACATTATCTACTGCGATACTTTTTTTGTTTTTGATCTTAAATTCTCTTTGCAGTTATGCACAGGGAGTTATTCATGGCACCGTAATAGATTCACTTACCCGGGATCAATTAAGTGGAGTTGAAATTACTCTCACAGGCACCACATTCAGTGTTGTTTCTAACACGGATGGTGATATCCGTATATCCGGAATTCCATCCGGGGAGTATATGCTGCAAACCTCCTATCTAGGATACAAGGGAAAAAAATATTTGATTGATATAAAATCTGAAGAAACACTTGACCTCACCATTAAACTATTACCCATTATGACGGTTGAAGGGCAAGCCGTATTCACCCAACAGGCACGCCGCCAGGCTGAAGAAATGAACCGGCAGATCAGCTCAACTACTATAAAAAATGTTAGTGCAGGTAAAAAACTACAAGACTTGCCCGATGAAAATATTCCTGTGGCATTAAGCCGTTTACCAGGTGTTTCAATTATCTATGGGCCCACCATTCCCATCTCTTTGGTCGATTGGGTGAGCAGTAACAATAACGGAATTAGTTTTTCGACTACATTACCTCCCAAAGATGATTTTTCATTTGCCAATGATCCGGTTTCAAAGGTTTTCATAAGGGGATTGGATTCCAAATATTCCAATATGACTATTGACGGAATGAGAATTTCTCCAACTTCTGCAAAAGATAAAAGTGTAGATCTCAGGTACTATTTCAGAGAGAGATTTTCAGAATATCGAAATACGGAAAACCATTACATCCGATGAAGAGGGAGATGCAACAGCCGGTGCTATGAATATAGTGACAGGAAAAGCTCCCTCTGAAAGAATGATAAAAGCCGAATTAATGGGCAATGATAACGCCTTGGATAAATCCACAAACCAATATCAATTCAACGGAAGTTACGGCGAAAGATTTTTCGACAACCTCCTTGGGGTGCAGGTTGACGCTACTGCAGAAAAAAAAGATTATGAGTAGTGAATATGATAAAAAGTCCAATACTTATTTGTTTGATCCTTCCACGCTTTTATATACAAATACCGTAAGAGAAAGAAACGGGGCACACATTATCCTGGATTATAGTACTCCTGATGGCGGTTCGATAAAGTTTAATAACCTTTTTTATAAAACAAATACAACTTATTTCGAAAGCAAGAAAGACTCCGGTCTCATGATGTTTAATCCTGAGTATACATTTTGTGAGAGGGAAACAGAGCAAAAAATATTTCTCTCATCACTAGGAGGCAGGAATTATTTGCTGGGTTTTGATATTGATTGGAATGCGGCATATTCCGAATCCAATACGGATCACCCTTTTTATTATACCCTTACTTTTTTTGGATATCCCAGTTATTATCCATCGTCTATGATTGGGCCGCCCTACTTAGATCACACAGTAGAGAGTCCTTCGAATAACTTTTGCAATGAAAAAACAGCATCTGTTGATATTTATAAAAAATATACTATAAGCAATGAAATTACAGGCGAGTTAAAATTTGGCGGGAAGTACAGGATAGACTCCAGGTTATTCGAGGAGCATTTACGGGGGGAAAGCGGCAGCACAATTTCTAACTATACTTACAATGATCTATTGAGAAGATTGGCAGATGGTTCTTTAGTAGAAAAAGATTTTTCAGGTACCAGGTTTGATGGTTTGCTTTCAAAAAGCAGCGGATCAATTTACCTTTCATACTTTCAAGATAATCCACCGGGTCAACGCAGTCTGTTCGGTGAAAATACATTGACATTGATAAACAGCGGTGCCCTGCGTTTATGGCACGATTTAAATTACAGTCCATATTATGTAGAGAACGGAACGGATATAAATTCGTATAATTTGTCCGAAAGCGTTGTTGCAGGATATATCATGCATCATATAGATTTCGGACAGTCGGCAAAATTTATTATCGGCCTAAGAATAGAAAGCGAACAGAATAATTATGCCGGGTACTACTTTCCCACCAATATATCCGATGCAGCATCTCTCTATGACAGCATACCTCTGCCAACAAATACAAATCAGTACAATAAAATATCTCTCCTTCCAAACTTTCAAATGATTTTAGAGCCGACTGATTTCTTAACCTTGCGGTTGGCGGCATATAAAACCTTAATCAGGCCGGATTGCAATGCCAGGATGCCTAAATTCTTCTGTATTTCCGTACAAGGAATTGCTCAGAATGGAGCAGATGCCGGAAATTATCTGAATATGGGAAATCCAGATCTGAAAAATGCTGACGTGTGGAATTATGAAATTCAGACACAATTCTCTGGAAATGGCATAGGGCAATTGGGCATTGATGCGTTCTATAAAGATATTGAAGGAATGGTGCAAGAGACTGGCGGAATTAAACTATCGGGTGCTGACCCACTTGAATCATTAGGGATTAACTGGAGCTCTTATCCCGTTCATTATCCATTCAACAAAAATAGCTTTTATGACGTGTTTACTTATTTTAACTCACCAAAACCAACTCGTATCTGGGGTTTTGAAATTGAACATCAGGCAAATTTCAGATATTTCCCGGAACCTTTTAAAAATATTATTTTGAATTACAATCTCACGTTCCTCCGCTCGGAAACTTGGGGATTAGATGTAATGAATATTGCCACGACGGGCAATTATAGTATTTTATCATATGTAAAACAAAAACTTAATACTATGCCTGAATTTTTAGCAAATGTTATTCTTGGTTATGATCTCAAAGGATTCTCTTGTAGAATTGCTTACTTCTATCAGGGTGAATATCCGATTACCAACAATTTCTATCCTAGGACCCAATTGAAAGAGAATAAATTTTCGAGATTGGATATTGCACTGAAACAACAACTATGTAACAATGTCTCTATCATTGTCAACCTGAATAATATTACTAATTCAAAAGAGGAATATTTGTTTAGGATCGCTGCCACACAGTATTCTCCGGCAGGAGCATGGCAAACAGCTCAAGCTTACAGAAACGGAGTGAATTTCGATTTCGGTATCGGGATTGACTTGTGAGATTGGCAAGGTAGAACCAGTTTAAAGTACATCTTTTTCCAACCTTCTGCTGTGAGTGGACAAATCTATTTATTGATACTTCTATCTGGGATGAGGGAAAACCATGTCTGAGATGATCACATCAGTATAAAGTTCTGCAACAGTCTCACCAACACA
Source organism: Ignavibacteriota bacterium (assembly GCA_963790045.1). GTDB lineage: Bacteria > Bacteroidota > Ignavibacteria > UBA10030 > UBA10030 > DATKMP01. The sequence goes on from CAWBMS010000007.1 coordinate 480,748, forward strand.
TTTTGGATTTGAGCAAAACTATCACCATCCTTTCAATCCTTCCATTATTAAATATCGGATTTTATAGTACTCAGTGTAATTTTGAATGAGATTTTATACAAAAAAGCTATTGAAGAGCAATTCTATTGTTTAAAAGCGGGTGATTTGTTAGAGGCGAAGAGACTTCCCCTGCTCAAACAATATCAAGTGAAACAAGGTGTGAGATAAAAATTAGGGACAGTACGGAATAAGACTTGGATTACTAGAAAAAACTGATAAAATTGTAAACTATGATGGAAAAAAAAAGGAAATAGGATTCCAATGCCATCCAAAAACGCAAAACATTGAAGGAGTTCTGAAATGAAGATTAGGGTCGTCTCTTTTTCTAATTTTTTTGTATTACTTGTAATTTTGTCAACAGTATTTGTCGTCGCATCAGCCCAGCCGCGAACAACAAATCTATTCACTAAATCTTGGCGCTTCAATCTTGGCGATGTTCAAGATGGACAAAGTCCTTCGTTGGACGATTCTCAATGGCGGTTACTCGATTTACCGCATGACTGGAGTATTGAAGGGAACTCTCAGCCCGAATCAACCAAGGTTGATGTACCTGAATTCCGTGTTGTAAAAGGAAAATGGAAATTTAGTAAAAGCGATAATTTAGCATGGAAAGAACCAGGGTTCAATGATAGTCTCTGGCAAATCGTACAACTTCCTTCGACATGGGAAGAACATTCCAATTATACCGAAGATTACGTGTTCGGATGGTATCGACGCGCATTGACTGTTCCCGCAGAGTTACAAGGAAAAGATATCTATCTTAATATGGGAAAAATAGACGACGCTGACGAAACGTACTTCAACGGTGTGAAAGTCGGCGGTATGGGTTCTTTTCCGCCAAACTATACAACAGCTTGGGATATATTCCGATATTATAAAGTTCCGCATGAACTTATTCACTATGGCGGGAAAAATACCATTGCTGTTCGAGTATTCGACGGCATCCAGAGCGGTGGAATTTATGATGATGGAGAAAAAGTAATCGAGGGTCCTTTTGAATCAACCTGCCCGGGTGGAAGCGGCGCTGGTTATATTTCGGCGGGAACTGGATGGTACAGAAAAGAATTTATGCTTCCGGATAATGTACAAGGCAAGCGCGTTTTTGTAGAATTCGATGGCGTGTATATGAACAGCGATGTCTGGATCAATGGCGCACATCTTGGAAATCGCCCGTACGGTTATTCCAGTTTTCAATATGAATTGACTCCGCATCTAAAATTTGGCAAAGAAAAAAATATTCTTGCTGTAAAAGTCAATGTGCAGCAGCCATGTTCGCGATGGTATTCAGGTGCAGGTATTTATAGAAATGTACGACTCACGATCACCAATCCCATTCATATAGGACCGTGGGGAACAAAGGTAACGACTCCGGAAATATCCGAAAGCGAAGCAACAATTCATGTGACGACGAACGTCGTGAATCAATCTGCGGCTATGCAGGAAGTCATCCTTCAATCTTTCATTCTCGATGAATCAGGAAAAATCGCAGCAGAACATCGATCTGTTCAAAAAGTGCAAGCAGACAGCAACAATACTATCGAGGAGATAATAAAACTTCCAAAACCAAAATTATGGTCATTGGAACATACAACTCTTTACCGCGTCAAGACCAAAATAGTTGTGAACGGACATGTTTCCGATGAACAGATCACACCGTTCGGAATTCGTACATTTAAATTTACAACTGACAGCGGATTTTTCTTAAATGGCAAACATACGAATATCAAAGGAGTGTGTTTGCATCACGATCTGGGATGTCTTGGCACTGCCGTAAATACAAGGGCGATCCAGCGTGAATTAGAAATTATGAAGAGCATGGGATGCAATGCGATACGTACAAGTCATAATCCGCCCGCTCCGGAGTTGTTGGATTTATGTGACCGTATGGGATTTTTGGTAATGGATGAAGCCTTCGATGAGTGGATAAGAAATAAAACGATGTACGGCTATGGCCGGTTCTTTGAAAAATGGAGCGAACAAGATTTGAAAGATATGATCCATCGCGATCGAAATCATCCAAGTATTATCCTCTGGAGCATTGGCAATGAAATACCTGAACAAGATAATACGAATGCGTATGATATGGCGAAGCGTCTTGTCGATATTTGTCATTCGGAAGATCCAACCAGGCCGGTTACCTCGGCTTGCAGCACTCCCGGCGCAGCAGTTCAAAGCGGTTTTTCAAAACCGCTCGATGTGGTAGGAATTAATTATCAATTGCCGTTTTACCAAACTTTGAAGGGAAAAGCGAAACTGATCGCTTCTGAAACTGCCTCCGCTGTCAGTACGCGCGGAGAATATAACGTGGTTCAAGATGGTAAATCACTAAAAATTATAAAAGAACAAAACAACCAGTGCTCGTCTTATGATATGAATGCTCCCAACTGGGGCAACGATGCAGAATCAACTCTCAAGGCAGTCAAAGATGCGCCATGGGTTGCAGGAGAATTCGTATGGACAGGTTTCGATTACATTGGCGAGCCGTCACCATTCAGCTGGCCGTCGGTCAGTTCATATTTTGGCATCGTGGATCTTTGCGGCTTTCCCAAAGATCGTTTCTATTTATACCAGAGTCGATGGACAGATAAGCCAATAGTTCACATCCTCCCGCATTGGAACTGGAAAGGATTCGAAGGGCAAGAAATTCCTGTTTGGTGTTACAGTAATTGTGAATCGGTGGAATTATTTTTAAACGGAAAATCACTTGGGGAAAAGAAATTCTGCGACACGAAGGATTTGCATTTAATATGGAATGTTCCCTATTCGCCCGGAACCTTAAAAGCCGTTGCAAAAAATAACGGAAAAATAATTTGTTCGGATGAAGTTCAAACAGCGGGAGTTCCTGCAAAAATAATGTTATTACCGGACCGCAAGCAAATCAATGCCGATGGCGGAGATCTTTCGTATATCAAAGTCACAATCGTAGATAAAGATGGCCATGTCTGCCCCGATGCCGATAATCTTATAAATTTTAAAATTTCAGATAAAGGCGTGATTGCCGGAGTAGGCAACGGCAATCCCATTAGTCATGAGCATTTTAAAGCAAGTAAGCGCAAAGCATTTCATGGATTATGTCTTGCTGTCATTCAATCAAAGCATCAAAATGGCGAAATACAATTGACCGCAGAATCAGAGGGTCTCCAATCGGCAACCATTTCTCTTCAGGCAAGATCTATAAAATAAATGTCGGCAGCGGCGGACAGAGATATATTGAAAATATCCGAAAGTTTTTATGAACGATAAAGATTTTTTTAATAAATACGCTATACGGCATACATTGATTTTATTCTTCAATATTGCGGTAGCGTCATCTACCTGTTCGGCGCAATTAAATTCAGACAACAAAATAACACACGACAAGACCGTTACTCATGTTTTTCACTATACTAATCCGATTACCAGAGATACATCCATTTCGATGCGCGATCATTGCATCATCAAAGTCGGAAATCGATGGTACTGCACGGGAACTTCCAATCCTGTATGGACCGGTCATAATCCCGGCGTGCGCCTATTGGTTTCCGATGACTTGATTCACTGGCAGCAACAATCATGGATCATCGACGCCAGTAAATTACCATTTGATTGTCCGTACAATGGAAGATTTTGGGCTCCTGAAATTCATTTTATAAAAAATAAGTATTGGCTTACTGTGAACAGCGGAAAAGTTACACCAGAAGACCCGAAAGGTATGAACACTCACAGCATCTGGTTATTTGTATCCGATCAAGTCACTGGTCCATATAAATTGGTCAACGGTCCGCTGACTCCTCAATATAACAATGATGCAACGCTCTTTGAAGATGAAGACGGGCAGACATATCTCTATTGCAGCGGTAACGGTTTGTTCCAGGCAAAAATTGATTTAGAAAAAGGAACGCTCATCGGTGCCATTCAAAAATTCTTGGATAAACGCGAACCAGGTTATCCAGAATGGATGGTTGGTGGTATCGAAGCTCCATTCGTCATAAAAAAAGAAGGTACCTATTATATGTTTTTTTCCACATGGACTCGCGGCTATGAGATAGGACTCCTAAAATCACAATCACCGCTCGGACCATGGAAATTAGCATCACGTGAACCGATTTTCGGAACTCGAAAAAAAGGATATCGCTCTGAACTTGCTGCCAGCGGCGGATATACATACTTAAAATTTCAAGATACAGATGACCCCTATTGCGAGACCGGACACAATGCATTATTCGAAGGACCAGATGGTCAGTTATGGAATTCGTGCCATTACCTTATGTATGAAAAACGTCCGTACCCATACTGTCCGGATTTACAACCATGGGAAAAAACACCACAACTTGGTATCGAGCCTGTCTACTATAAAAACGGGATGTTTTTTATTAAGGGCCCGACGTGGACAGAACAAGCCGTGGAATATTAACATGAAATGAATGTCGAGTTATTATATTATCAACAAAGAAAACAAATGGAATCAAAACGTAGAATGATTTAAAAGTAAAATTTTATTCTACTGCAAAATTGTTTTATTATTTAAAATATATCAAAATTAAAATATGGTGAATATTATGAAATGGGAAAAAGTATGTTCTTTGGTTTTGTTTTGTGCTGGAATCCTGAGTAATATGTCAGCACAGCCTTCGAAGGAAATCTATCAACCAAATTTCGAGTCGTTAGAAAAAGTGAATCCCGTTCCTGAGTGGTTCAAAGATGCAAAGTTTGGCATCTATTTTCATTGGGGAGTATATTCCGTACCGGCATATTCAAACGAATGGTATCCGCGCAATATGTATCATGAAGGATCATCTGAAAATAAACATCATAAGGCCAAATATGGCGATCCGTCCGAGTGGCCGTATTCCAATTTCATCACCGGAGCAAATGATAAAGAAGGACATTTTATTCAGTTTGCACCAAAGCTCAAATCAGAAGGAGGAAAATTTGATCCCGATGAATGGGCGCAGTTGTTTGCCGATGCTGGTGCGAAGTTTGCCGGTCCTGTGGCGGAACATCATGACGGATTTTCCATGTGGGCAAGCAAAGTGAATCCATGGAATGCGAAGGATATGGGTCCAAAACTTGATTTGGTAGGATTGTTAACGAATGCTATCCGAAAAAAGAATATGAAAACAATTCTTTCCATGCGTCATGCCTATAATATTACCGGATATTATGAATATGTTCCGCATACAGATGATCCCAAACTCCAAAAACTATTTGCACAGCAAGGGAAAGAAAAAAATGAATTATATTGGCTGGCAAAGCACAAAGAAATAATCGATTTTTATAAGCCTGATATTATTTATCAGGATTTCAATTTGCACATTATTTCGCAGCCAATTCTCCTCCAGTTCTTATCCTACTATTATAATAGAGCTTCTGAATGGAATAAAGAAGTAGTCGCCACATTTAAAGATGGCTTGAATGAAAAATGTGCATTATTAGATTATGAGCGCGGGGGGCCGCCGGATATTACCGATAATTACTGGCTCACCGACGACGCCATCAGTTCTTCCAGCTGGTGCTACACCGAAGGAATCGGGTATTACACCAAGCAGCAAATTCTTCATGCGTTCATAGATCGAATCAGTAAAAACGGAAATATGCTGCTCAATATTTCTCCGAAACCAGACGGTACGATTCCGCAAGAACAACAGGATGTGCTGCATGCAATGGGTGCCTGGCTCAAAAAATACGGCGAAGCAATTTACGCAACGCGTGCATGGGAACAATACGGCGAAGGGCCGACGAAAATGGGAGCTGCACACGGAGTTATGATGGCTCCAACAGCAGGAACAGCAAACGATGTTCGCTATACCAGATCGAAAAATAACACTATCCTTTACGCAATTTTGCTTGGCTGGGAAAAAGATCAGAAAGAAATAAATCTTACTACCTTGTCTTCTGAACGAATCGATCTCAAAAACTTGAAATCGATTGAACTCATCAATGGCGAAGCTAAAAAATACCTGCCTGTAACTTTCAAACAAGATGCAAAAGGATTACACGTCAATCTGCCCGAACACTCGTTTGAAGAAATGGCGTATGTTCTCAAACTGAGCTTCGATGGCGAAATTTCAAAACTCGACAAGTTTGTCGACCTTAACTGTACTCCACATTATTTCCTGATCCCGGGCGATAACACGGGCAGTATGGTACTTGGTTCAGATTTAACACTGACTGGTAAAAGAAAAGACGTTGCAAACCAATGGAAGTTGGAGAATGCAGGTAAAGGTATATATAAAATTCAGAATCGTGAAAACGATAAGAAGATAATCGAATATAATGTTTCTAGTCATAGCATTATGCTCTCAAATTATAACGGGAAAGATAACCAAGCATGGAAAATTGAAAATGCACACAATGGATTGTTCAAAATTTCGAACAAACAATTTCCCAATCTGATATTATCCGTAAATACTGTCCTTAGCGAAGGAAGTAAAGCGGGATTATTCAATTCAGAAAACGGTTCGTCTTTTGGATGGAAACTTTTGGAAGTCTGTGAAATGAAGCAGGAAGCTTTCAAACCACATACTATTCCGGGAACGATCGAAGCCGAGGATTTTGACACGGGTTGTCCGGGCGATGCGTACTATGACACAGACGAAATTAATGAAGGGGGGCAGTATCGTCTTAACGTCGGTGTGGATATTGAACAATGTTCTGCGGGTGGTTACAATATTGGATGGACCCATGCTGGAGAATGGATGGCATATACAGTGAGTGTGAATAAATCTGCGACGTACCAAGTTTCATTCACAATCGCTTCATCGTACGATAGTGGAAAATTTCATCTTGAATGTGATGGCGCGGACAAAACAGGAATTATTTCTGTTCCAAATACCTTGGGATTCCAAAATTGGCAGGTCATTAAAAAGACAGTTCAACTTGATGCTGGTCAGCATATATTGAAATTAGTCGTTGACGGTGATTTATGGAATATCGACAAAATGGATTTTGAAGAAATAAAATGATGTATTATTTGAGCCATCATTAATTCAATATATTGCGCCTTATAAACATGAAGGTTTTATGATACAAATATTAAAACAAAGAATGATTACAATTCTTTATCTGTGTTTGATGTTGCCGACATTTCTTCACACGCAGGATAAATTCTATTCCAATGAATTCCCTTCAAGCGATGTTAAATTGTTAGACGGACCATTTAAACATGCCCGCGATCTCAATATTCAAACCCTTTTGAAATATGATGTTGACCGTTTATTAGCTCCATATCTCAAAGAAGCCGGGTTGACCCCAAAAGCCAAAAGCTATCCCAATTGGGATGGATTGGATGGACACATCGGCGGACATTATCTAACAGCGATGGCTATGAATTATGCTGCAACGGGAAACGCTGAATGCAAAAAACGAATGGAGCACATGATCGCGGAACTCAAAGCATGTCAGGATGCAAACGCAATCAATAACCCGGATTGGGGCGTTGGTTATGCGGGCGGAATGCCAAACAGCAAAGCAATATGGTCGAAACTGAAAACGGGAAATTTTTCAATATACTTTTCAAGTTGGGCACCATGGTATAATCTGCATAAAATGTATGCGGGTCTAAGGGACGCATGGCTGTATGCCGGCAGTGAAGAAGCTAAAAATATATTTTTAAAATTTTGCGGTTGGGGAATTGACATCACTTCCGGTTTAACAGATGACCAAATGCAAACAATGCTTGGCGCTGAACACGGCGGTATGGATGAAATTTTTGCCGATGCGTACCAAATGACGAGTGATGAAAAGTATTTAACAGCAGCAAAACGATTCTCGCACAAAGCATTACTCGAACCCATGGCGGCAGGAAATGATAACCTTGATAATAAACACGCGAATACTCAAATACCGAAAGTGATTGGCTTTCAAAGAATTGCAGAACTTACCAATGACAAAACATATATAACGGCAGCTAGTTTCTTTTGGGAAACAGTTACCAAAAACCGCAGTCTGGCGTTTGGCGGAAATAGCAGAAAGGAACATTTTCCCGGCATAAAAACATGCAGTGATTTTGTTAACGACGTTGAAGGTCCGGAATCATGCAATTCATATAACATGCTGAAGCTAACGGAAGATTTATTTAGAGCATACAAATCGGCAGAGTATATAGATTATTACGAGAGGACATTATACAATCATATTTTATCAACACAAAATCCTGAAAACGGCGGGTATGTCTATTTTACTCCGGCCCGCCCCCGTCACTATAGAGTGTATTCTGCCCCCAACGAAGCGATGTGGTGTTGCGTAGGTACAGGCATGGAAAACCATGGAAAGTATAATCAATTAATTTACACTCATCAAAAGGATTCGTTGTTTTTAAACCTCTTCATTCCGTCGGAACTTAACTGGAGAGAAAAAGGAATAAAGATAAAGCAGGAAACAAATTTTCCTTATGAAGAGAAAACGGAATTAACAATTACAGAAGGATCGTCTTCTTTTACAATGATGATGAGATATCCTTCATGGGTGAATGACGGCGCTTTAGAAGTAAAGGTCAACGGCAAAGCGGTTTCGGTTACAGCTCATCCGTCTTCATATTTTGCAATAGATCGGTTGTGGAAATCCGGCGATGTTGTTGAAATTATTTTGCCTATGCACAACACGATTGAACAATTACCCAACGTGCCGGAATATATTGCGTTTTTGCATGGTCCAATTCTGCTTGGCGCGGAAACTGGAACCGAAGATTTAGCCGGCTTAATTGCCGATGATAGCCGATGGGGACAAACTCCAAGTGGGAAGAGATTGCCGATCGATAAAGCTCCTATATTGATTGAGGACAACCTTTCCAAAATCACGGATGAATTGGTGCCGGTCAAGGATAAGCCGCTTACTTTTACAGTCCCTCGTCTGAAAATGATTAATCCCATAAAAGTTTTGATGGAACCATTCTATAGAATTCACGATGCAAGATATATGATGTATTGGATGACGTTAACAAGTACTCAATACCATAAATATCTTGACTCGATTGCAGCAGATGAAAAAGTGAAACTCGAATTGGAAAACCGCACTGTTGATTTTGTTGCACCCGGCGAACAGCAGCCTGAAGCCGATCACGCAATGAAAAGTTCAAATTCCAATTCAGGCAATAATTTGGATGAATTTTGGCGTGATGCAAGTAACGAAGGATATTTCAGCTACAACCTCGCATCAAGAGGTAAAACAGACTTGTCTTTGATAGTACGTTATTTCGGATATGAATGGGGAAGCAGGAAGTTCGATATATCGATTGATGATGAAAAAATAACAACAGAAGATAACACAGGCAAATGGTATCAGTCGAAGTTCGAGGACGTTGAGTATAAAATTCCGGACTCGATGGTTATAGGCAAAGATCATATCCGGCTAAAATTTCAGGCGGGGCCGCACAGCACCGCAGGTGCGGTGTACTATATCAGGTTGGTTGAAACGAAAAAGTGAACAGGTGGATTGTGATCGGATAATTTAAATGAAAACAATTATTATAAATGGATGACTTTTGAATAGAACCGATAGATAAAATAAGAAATGAGAAACGAGTGTTAGTGTGAAACTAAAAAAAACGATTTTATTTCTGTTTATTTTTCTTCCCGTTTCAACCTTTTGCCAAGTTAAACTGCCGAAATTAATCGGCGATGGAATGGTTTTGCAGCGTGATGCAAAGGTAAGAGTTTGGGGCTGGGCTTCCGAGGGTGAAAAAACAACTATCCATTTTATTGATTCTACATACCATACAACAGCGAGTAAAAACGGCGATTGGGAAATAATGCTTTCGAATTTAAAAGCCGGCGGACCGTATGTTATGAAGATTGATGCTAGTAATTCCATTGTAATTAACGATATTGTAGTTGGTGATGTGTGGGTATGCTCCGGGCAATCAAACATGGGATTCACATTAGGTAGTGTGAGTGATCTTTATAAAGATGAAATTGAGCACATGAATAATCCATTCATAAGACAATTTTTTACTTTCCCGGGAACAAACTTTAATGAGCGGGAAAAAGATTTTCGATTCGGCAGTTGGCAGCATGCTGATTCTAAAAATGTTCGTAATCTTACCGCCGTGGGTTATTTTTTTGCAAAGAAATTATATGAAAAATATAAGGTGCCTATAGGACTTATTAACGTTTCATTGGGCGGCTCTTCAGCCGAAGCATGGATTAGCGAAGAATCGATTAAATCATTTCCTGTTTACTATGAAGAACTACGGAAATTTAAAAATCCGGAATATTTGGAAAGAATCAACAAACAGGATAATGAAAGGGTTGCAAACTGGAATAAACTGTTACGGCAAAATGATGAAGGCCTTAAAAATTCGCAGCAACCATGGTTTGATCCGGCACTAAATATTTCGGATTGGGAAACAACACATGTACCGGGTTATTGGTCTGATACAAAACTTGGTTTTGTAAATGGCGCGGTATGGTTCAGAAAGGAAATCAACGTTCCTACCGATATGGTTGGAAAACCGGCAATTTTAAAATTAGGTAGAATTTTTGATTGTGATACCGTTTTCATTAACGGAAAATTTGTAGGGTCTGTCGGTTCTCAATATGCGCCAAGAATATATAAAATTCCCAATGGTTTGTTAAAAGAAGGTTCAAACATCATAGTAGTTCGTGATATAAGCTATATTCGTCACGGCGGATTTGTGCCGGGGAAAGAATATGAAATATCGGTTGGGGACAAAAAAATAAATCTCGAAGGTGAATGGAAATACAAACTTGGAACAATTGCCGAACCTTTGGAAGACCGTTTGTTCACAGGAAAAATTCCAACAGGATTATTTAACAGTGGAATTGCGCCAATGCTCGATTATAGAATTAAAGGTGTTGTCTGGTATCAAGGTGAATCAAATACAAGCAGGGCTTTTGAGCACTACGATCTTTTTAAATTACTTATAAAAGATTGGAGACAAAACTGGCATCAAGGGAATTTTCCTTTTTTGTTTGTGCAGCTTCCAAACTTTGTAGAAGTAAACGTTGAGGATACAAAATATGATTGGGCTTACCTCCGTGAAAGTCAACTGAAAGCTTTAACAATACCCAATACCGGAATGGCCGTTACGGTTGACGTGGGAGAATATAATGACATTCATCCGACGAATAAAAAAGATGTCGGCTATCGGCTGGCACTCGCTGCTGAAAAAGTCGCGTATGGTGAAAAGGATATTGTCTATTCGGGACCAATTTATAAATCGATGAAAATAGAAAGCAAAAAAATAATCTTGACTTTCACTAATGTGGGAAGTGGTTTGATTGCTAAAAATGGTGGCAAGTTGAATTGTTTTGAAATATGCGGAATAGAGAATGAATTTTTCCCGGCTGAAGCAAAAATAGAAAATAATACCATAGTTGTATGGAGTGATAAAGTGACTTCACCGGTTGCAGTAGAGATATGCATGGGCGAATAATCCCGAAGGAGCAAATTTATATAATAAAGAAGGATTGCCTGCAACTCCTTTTAGAACAAGCGAACTTTACTGAGGAAGTAATTAAATTCAGATTACAGTTTTTGTCTATGGAGAATAAAGAATGAAGAAAATAATTATTAGTGTAATACTGATATTTGCGTTTATACCACCAATAAATATGCGTGCGCAAAAATTGCACAGTGACAATGGCGACGGCACTTATACCAATCCCGTTATTGCATCAGACTTTCCAGACCCGGATGTAATCTGTGTAAATGGCACTTATTACATGGTTAATACTACTATGTTCATATTCCCCGGCGTTACCGTTCTCAAATCGTACGATCTGGTAAATTGGGAATACTGCAGCAATGCTGTACAACGGTTTGATTTTAACCCTTGCTATAATCTGGATGGCGGCAACAGGTACGGGCATGGCCAGTGGGCAACGAGTTTAAAATATCACAACGGAAAATTCTACTTATTATTCATCACACTGGATGAAGGCGGATTCATTTGTTCGGCTACAAATCCCGAAGGGCCATGGGAGATAACACATTTGCAAAAGGGATTTTATGACCCGGGATTGTTTTTTGACAACAATGGAAGAATCTATGTAGCTCATGGATATAATGAAATATCCATGACCGAATTGGACAAAAATTTTGTGCCGATCACTAAGGATTCTCTGATCATAAAAGGAGATATCCGGAAAGGTCTCGAAGGTCCACATGTTTACAAAATCAACGGCTATTATTATTTGTATTGTACGTACGGCGGTTTGGATGGAATACAGGTAGCTTTTCGATCCAAAAACATTTATGGCCCTTTCGAGGAAAAAGTTGTAATGAGTGAAAAGACGCTGGGACCGAACTTCGGAATTCATCAAGGTGCTCTCATTCAAACACAAACCGGTGAATGGTGGACAATGCTTTTTGTCGATAGTGGTCCGTTCGGACGTTTTCCATCGCTGCAGCCCGTTACGTGGATCGATGGCTGGCCGATAGTTGGTGTCGACGGCAAAGCTGTTGTAACGTACAAAAAACCAAACGTTGGCAAATCGTATCCCATAAAAACATTACCGACATCGGATGAATTTGATAGTCAAACATTGGGCATGCAATGGGGATGGAATCATAATTCCGATTCAACAAAATGGTCGTTGATTGAGAATCCCGGAAACTTAAGACTGAAGACTATCAAAGTTGTTGATAATTTGTACAAAGCTCCCAATACACTTACGCAGCGAATGTTTGCATATTACTCCGATACATTGGCATCAGTTGCTACCATTAAAATGGATTTTAGTAATATGAAAGAAGGCGATGTCGCTGGATTAGCTGTCTTTCAAGATCCGTATGCTTATGTCGGCATAAAAAAAATGAACGGAAAAAATTTTATCGTCATGGTGAACAATGATAAACAAATCGATTCTTCAGAAGTAAGTGGATCGACAATCTATTTACAAGCGAATGCAATTTATGGTTCCGGCGCTGCTCACTACATAAGCAGAAATGCAGCCCATGGCACAGGTACTGCGTCGTTCTCATACAGTTCGGATAATCGATTATTTGTAAAGATCGGAAACGAACTTCAAATGAAGTTTAATCTTAAACTCTTTACCGGCAACAAGTTTTGTCTTTTTAATTATGCAACGAAAGAAATTGGTGGCTACGTAGATTTCGATTGGTTCAGAACGCATGCGGATGCTCCACAGAGGTAACGGCAGATGAGATCAAATATGCTTGCTGATTTTTTCTTAAACTTGTTTCCTGCAACCCGACTACGACTGAGTCAAAGGTAGGATAAATTGTTTTATAAGATAGAAGCGTAACTGTAAACTATTTGCTTCTCTTATAAGAGAAATATCTGGTTGCTGAGTTTCAATCGTCCAAGAAAACTATTCCACTCAGGGAGCAGTTGTGATTTATTCCATGAGTTTTTGATTGGTAATATTTTGATGCAAAATATTTTTATCGGTATATAAAAATAAGGTAATTAGGTAGAAACGTAACCGAAATAGATTTGAGTAAAGAGTTTCAAAAGATTCTCTTGACGATGATTAAACCGATATTCAACTTCTTTAAGATACATAGGAAAATGATATTTTGAAACACCACGATAGTTATATAAAATATGTTTCGCAAACGACCAAAATCCTTCGATGCCATTGATATGATTCTTTGTTTTTGGAAATTTCTTTCCGTGGCTAATGGTATGATGTTTTCCAAAGCGTTTCAAGGAACGATAGCTTCGAAAGGTGTCCGTGAAGTAGACCGATCCTTTCTTGGTATGCTGTCGAATATGTTCCATCAATTCATTGGCCGAGACAGAATCCACCACTTTGGTATAGACTCGTCCATTACGCTCCAGGAGCCCAAAAACGATACTTTTTCCACCTGCACCGCGTCCTCGTTTGCCTTTGCGACGACCACCAAAATACGCTTCGTCCAATTCGATTTCTCCTTTGAGTCTTCCGCCTTCCAGTTCGCTGACATGATAAATCGCTTCTCGAAGATGTTGATAGACTCGTGTAACCGTTTTATAATTTATACCAAGATCGCTTGCCAATCGATACGCCGGTTGCTGTTGATAAAAACCAAGAATAATTTTCAACTCTCGGCGAAGAAGATGGCTTCCTTTTTGTCTCTGGCACGTGTTGCATTTTATATAGCCGCGTTTCGTTCTACAAACTTTGAACGATCCACAGAAGACACACTTTTTGCCACTCAAAAAGTTGTCATGGTAACTGATTTTACTGGAACTTCCCATAAAATAATATACTTACATTTATTCTATGGTTACATTCTTACCTAATTACCAAAAATAAAATACTATGAAAAAAATTACGACGTACTATTCGTTCCTTCTTCTTCTCTTCGCCGTCTCGCTGCAAGCGCAAACAACCAAAGAGGAATTTTTCAGTAATATCGATTATGCGGGAGGATTGTACTGCCCGTATCTTTACCGTCATTCTGTTGCCACGCCAGCACCGGAAGGATATGTTCCGTTTTATCTCAGCCACTATGGGCGGCATGGATCGCGATGGGTTATTTCACCAGGCTGTCACACTATAACCCAACATATTCTTGCAGATGCCGAAAAAGCCGGAACCTTGACGGCTCTTGGTAAAAGTTTGTACGAGCGTATAAAACTTATTGCCAATAATGCGGCAGATCGATACGGCGATCTTGCTCCGTTAGGCGTTGTGGAACACCGGGCGATTGCAGAGCGCATGTTCCGTTCTTTCCCGGAAATATTTTCTCCTGCCGACGAACGACGGTGCATTATTCACAGCCGCTCGACACAGGTTCCTCGTTGCATTCTGAGTATGGCGGCAAACAACGAACGATTGAAAGAACTTAATCCTCAAATAGAAATAACAAGAGAAGCAACGAAACGAGATCAATATCTCGCCAATGATGCACATATCAATAGCGATACGGTGAGAACAATTGTTTCCACGTTTCGTAAAAAATATTTTCATCCTCAACGATTTATCGCTTCCGTGTTCTCCGATACGATCTATGCGAAGGAACATATCAAGGATCAAGCCATGTTTGCCAACCTTGTGTTTGAGGCCGCGATTAATATGCCCAATATCGATTATCTCCATATTTCGTTGATGGATGTTTTTACCGAGGACGAAATCTTTGTTCTCTGGCAAGCATCAAATTTACGGATGTATGAAGAACTCGGCCCGTCACCGGTGAACGGAAAAAACGCAACACAGAGCGCCGCGTTATTATTACAGAATATTATCGATTGTGCGGATTCCGCGATTGCCAACAAAAACGTTTCTGCCGATTTGCGCTTTGGCCATGATGTCTATATCACTCCGCTTCTTGCGTTCATGGATATCAAAGGAATGAATGTTCGGGAATCCAATCCCGATAGTGTTTATACAGCATGGTGCGACTTTAAAGCAACGCCTATGGGTACAAACCTACAACTGGTTTTTTATAAAAATGAACAGAGCCGTGACGTTCTTGTGAAATTCCTGCTATGCGAACAAGAAACGTCCATACCGGTAAAGACGGACATTGCGCCCTATTATCACTGGAACGATGTGAATGCCTACTACCAAAAGAAAATTGTGCACTAATTGCTGTGTGCGTATTTCTTTTCTGACGGTATTATCATGGAACAGTAAAACGCAATGTTGCGTTGACGGAAGTGATCCGGATGAAAAAACGAATACGGAAGTTATAGCGATAACAGGATATATCTTTGTGAGACATCTGAAAAACCCCTCTCTTCTATTGGAATACTTAAGAGGAGTTTTGATCCTTACCCCGAAAATAGGACAGGCAGTTAAGGCATAGATAATTCAAACTGCACGGGCGATCGATACTCTAAGGCCGAATGCAATCTGCGTTGATTATGCCAAAGGCATGGCTTTGCCATAAAACGTTTCAATATACTCAAAGATACTTGTTCGTGCTTCCTGTCGTGTGTTGTAATGCTGAAAATAAATATGTTCTGTTTTCAGTGTATGGAAAAAACTTTCCGTGACAGCGTTATCATAGCAACTGCCAACATTACCCATACTTAATCGAATCTGATGTTGGTGTGCGAGCGTTCGTAATTCTCCACTGGCATATTGAGCACCACGATCCGAATGCAAAATCATTTCCGTTGTTGGCTTACGCCAGAACAATGCACGTTCTACGGCTGTTGTGACCAACGATGCTGTCATTCGTGCGCCTACTTCCCAGCCCACAATTATCCTGGAATACAAATCCATCACGACCGCCAAATACGCCCAGCCTTCTCGTGTCCAGATATACGTAATATCCGATGTCCAGACACGATTGGCTTCAGGAGCCGTAAAGTTTCGTCTCACCCAATCGGGTGCAATGGTCTTCGTTGCACTCGAACACGTTGTTTTCTTGAAGCGACGAACCATCTTGGCTTGAAGCCCATAGCATCTGATGATGATCGTGGATAAACTGATACTTCATCGCTCGACGCTCGAGAAGTAGGCCAGGGCTTTTTTTAAAATCTCTCGGTCTTCCTGCGTGTTCCTTCCATCTTGGACTCCTTTGTATACTACCTTTTCTCTCTGTCCGATATACAGGGGAAGGATCAAGGTCATACCAAGCAATTGTGCAGTGCTTTAGGTTATAGAACTCCATTGGAAGGTAGAATGAAAACAAGCAATGGAAATGCGGCAGCAGCAAGAAAACCATAAAATACTTACATTGACTTTTGATCTGCGATGGGGGCAAGTACCTTATTGGGAAATGCTAACTTATCATTGGCACACACAACTGGGGCAGGTCAGTCGATGCGTGCGATTTTTTGAATATCGTTCCTGAATATTGTTTTTCCGCCGCTCATTGATTATATTAATATTACAATTCTGAAATAAAATTCAGTCATTATTCATTACCACTTTACTATTTTTTGGAGACTAACGTGAGAGTCCTCTTTGTCCGCGTTTTCATCGCTGCTCTGTTATGGGTGCTTAGCTGTTCCATTGTCTTGTGTGCCGGTTTTCAATTAAATGAACATGGCGCGCGCGCTGTCGGGATCGGCGGTGCATTTGTCGCCCAAGCGTCCGATCCATCCGCAATTTATTTTAACCCTGCGGGATTGGCATTTCAACAAGGCGTCAATATCTATGCAGGTGGAACGTTCATCATCCCCACCCACACATATCACAATCCTACGTCCGGACAAGAGACGTCGACCGATGATCAGCTTTTTTTTACACCGAGCGCATATGGAACGTATGCCGTGAACAGCGACCTTGTCGTCGGATTGGGCGTCTTTACACCCTACGGCCTGGGAACACGATGGCCTTCAGGATGGGACGGTAAATACGAAGCGTTGAATTCGCAGCTTGCAACGTTCTATATCAATCCGACCATCGCGTACAAAATCAGTAGCAAGCTTTCCATCGGCATTGGTGTCAGCTACGTTTACGGCACGCTCGACATGTCGCGAAACTTCGCCAAACCGATGCCCGCGTATGGGCTTACGATTACCGGATTAGTGTCCATGAGCGGTACTGCCGATGCGTGGGGATTCAACGCTGGCGTTCTCTATAAACCAACCGAAAAATTGTCTCTTGGCGCTTCGGTCCGAACCCTTTCCCGTCTTAATTTCTCCGGCGATGCAACGTATTCGGATATCACACCGGCAGCCGCTGCCGCTTTTATTTCCAACGGCAACGGCAGCGTGAGCATTCCCTTGCCGGCAAATATCTATCTCGGCGCCGCCTATGAACTCACGAACGCTTTGACGGTTGAAGCCGACTTACAATTCGTCGGGTGGAGCGTCTATGATGCACTATCGATGTCGCTGCCGACCGGGCCCGTTGTGTCGGAACAAAACTGGGATAATACCTGTATTGGGCGGATCGGCGCAGAGTACAAGCTCAACAGCGCCTGGACAATGCGCGGCGGATTGGCGTACGATATGACGCCGCAGCCGAAAAGCACTATGATGCCTATGATGCCGGATGCAGATCGTTTTGACATCTCCGTCGGCGGCGGATACAAATTCAATGAACACTTATACGTCGATGCCGCTTATATGCTTGGATTGTGTGTCGACAGAACATCGACACTCTCGGACCTTCCCGGCGAATATAATAGTACATTCAGCGCAATCAGCATCAACCTCGGATATTCCTTCTAAATTCATTTCCAGCGATACAGCGCCCGTCTCGGACATATTCCTGAGACGGGTCGTTCTTTCTCTGCGGTGCATCATGTTCATGGATTGAAGGGGGATCATCTGCATGATCGTCTTCGTTCCGCTATCTTCCGTACAGATGATTGGCAATCCTACCGTATTTGTGTCGATAGCATCGAATCAAGGACTGGTTTTGATTTCTTTTCCAATGTCCCTCAATCAATCCAATCTATCGTAGAGAGTGCTGTCGACACTCAATAAGAATGTTTGAATCAAATATTCTGTATGTCCAAACTCCTAACAGAAGAATCGATTCACGACGATGATGGGCAAAATTGGTGAAGAACATTCTCGCCTTGAAATACCTCAAACCGGACGTGGTGACGAGATCGACAGCTTGTATCCGTCCGGATCTTTCAATCGGAAGAGGCGTACTCCCCAAGGCATATCGGCAGGTTCTGTTTCGAGCGTGCCGCCATGTGCTTTAATCGAATTAGCAATGGTGTCGATATTTTGTTCTGTGATGATGTTGAGCGAGAATCCTTCTCCTTTGATCCGAGTCCATCCCTTGTTTCCATCATCTTGATTGATCATGATTCGTGCGCTTCCGGCATTGAGCGCAACAGATCTCAGTTTACCGTCTCGTTCATTCTTACGTTCGATGGTAAATCCTAATACATCATGGTACCATATAAGACTTTTCGTGAGATCTTTTACTGTCAACGAGATTGAAAATGCGCTGGCAGTGATGGCTTCGACGCGTTTGGAAGCGTCATCCTGTGTTGGTGAAACTGTACTCATAGAAAATCCTTTTTCGTATTTAAAGTTGATCGAAGCTGTTTGTTCTTTCTTGTGATGCACATATTCTTAAGACATCTTCGTCCCTATCATCAGGTCCGTTCCGAACGGCGTCTTCTTCTTGCTGATTTTTTTGAATTCAGCATCCTTCATCCAGGAGTGCACTTCCGATTCGGTATAGGTATCGCCTTCCGATGTGCCCACAAGCATGTTGAGGGAGAAGAATGCTCCTGCCGTTGGTGCTGTCCGTTCATCATTCATGATATAATCAAGCACAACAAGGCGGCCGTGCGGATTCAGCGCATCAAACGCCTTTCTGAACAATTGCATATTGGTCTTCGGGGAGTTACTATGGATGACCGCCGACATAAAAACGAGATCAAAACCGTTCGTCAGAGTATCTTTCGTGTAATCACCATCAAGAACGCTGATCTGATTGCCCAGTCCTTCTGCATTGATATATGTTTTTGTCAGTGCTGTAACATTCGGCAGATCAAAAACGACCGCGCTCATTCCTTTTCGTGCACGTACAAACGTCATGGAGAATACCCCCGATCCTCCTCCGACATCAAGGACATGATGGACACCTTTCAAGTCGATCAATTGAACGATAGCGGGGGCCTGGTGGATCGCGCGCATATGCATCGCCGCAATAAATGCTTTTAACCAATCTTCTTTGCGGCTGGGTATCAAATCATGTACGATGACGGACGATCCTTTACGTACTGCTTCAGTCAGTGTGCTCCATGTATTCCAGAGACTGACCTGGTGCATCAGCCCTCCAAGGTAATTCGGCTTTCCTTTGATCAGGAAGTGAGATGTGAGCGGCGTGTTGGAAAATTTTCCGTTCTTCTTGATAAGAAATCCCGAACCACAAAGAGCATTCAATAACCGGTCTGTCGATCGAGGATTTGTTTCCGCCAGCTGTGCCGTTTCTTCCGAAGATTTAAAACCGTTGCCGAGGTGCGAAAATAGATCGAGCTCGAAAGCAGTCAACAGAATACGCGCTTCTCGAAATGCATAGATCGAATCCATAATTGTGGATGGAGAGAGGGGATGCTTTCCCCCGGATTTGCGCTGAACCATGATCACCTCATGCTTTCTATGTTTGATTTTCAACGTTAACTTAACGTACTGAATCCGAAATGCAAAAGCAATCGCCACCATCATGTGTCGATAGAAAAACGCTATTCGATAGGCGTCTTTTGATCGGGGGAATATAATGGATGTCTTCGAAGCACGAACGGGTTTCAATTTTTTTTTCTAACGTTCCCGATTCCATCCAATCCCTCATCGAAAGCGTTACCGACAGCCAATAACAAGTAGTTGAAAATAAAAATACTTTTCCCTTCTTGCTTTCCTCTTTCTTCTTTTCTACATTTTATTCGACAGGGCAGCACGAAGCTTGTTGTCAACTTGCCCCTTAAAGATTTCAATATTATTGCAGGAATTCCTTCCGTACTAATGGTGATAGACGATGGCATCTTCTCATGAAGAATTAGAATGGCAAACCCGCAGGGATCGGATTAATAAAAAGCTGACCTCTCTTGCTCAGCCATGGACTATTATCAAATTCAAAGATACTCTTCACGGAGTATCGCTAACGCGCCATGCTGTTGAAGAGTATCCTACAGATAACGGCCCTGCCGATTACGCATTCTTTGTCGATGGAAAATTGCTTGGCTTCCTCGAAGCAAAAAAAGTTTCTGTCGGTGCACAGAATGTACTGGAACAGGCCAAAAGATATTCCAAGGGAATAAAAAGGGGAATCGGGAAATGGGGTCCGTATGGAGTCCCGTTATTATATTCCTCAAATGGTGAAAACGAATTTTTCCTTGATATTAGAAGAGACCAAAACCTCCCACGCAAGATTTCTACATTTCATACTCCGGACGGTGTGAGTGAAATCTTTTCCAAAGGACAGAATTATTATAACATAAACGTCATTCAGTCGCCGCCTGCTTTTTATGGAATCCGTCCCTATCAAGTCAACGCGATTACTGCTGTCGAAAAAGCTATCAACGATGGCAAACGCGAAATGCTCGTGGCAATGGCAACAGGCACAGGAAAAACGTATGTAACGGTTGCACAAATCTACCGTCTATTAAAGTCCCAGCAGTTCAAACGCATTTTGTTTCTTGTAGATCGGCGTGCGTTAGCAGCACAAGCAGTGCGGGAGTTTGCACGGTTCAATACACCGAATGGATTCAAATTCGATCAGGAATACGAAGTCTATAGCCAGCGTTTCCAAAAAGAAGACTTCGAAGAAGACGACCTGCCTGCCGGTCAGGCAGGGAAGTTCGATCCAAAAGTATTACCCAATGAATATCTCTGTGCACCCAATCAAAGCCACACCTTTGTTTATGTCGCAACGATTCAACGCATGGCGATTAATCTCTTTGGTTGGGAACGCACCTTTGAACAAAAGGCAAGCGATCCCGATTATGAAGATGATACCGAAAGACTCGACATCCCCAACCATGCGTTCGATCTTATTATTGCCGATGAATGTCATCGCGGATATACTTCCAAGGAAACGGCGTTATGGCGCGATGTCCTTGAATATTTTGATTCTGTAAAAATCGGCCTGACGGCAACACCGGCGCCGCATTCATTATCGTTATTCAAAGAAATCGTCTTTCGTTATACTACCGGTGAAGCGATTGACGATGGCTACTTGGTCGATTATGATTGTGTGAAAATAAAATCCGGTGTGTTGATGGATGGCGTGTTTCTCAAAGAGGGTGAACAGGTCGGTATGGTGGACCCCAAAACGGGGAATGAAACCTATGATGAGCTGGAAGATGAACGCCAGTTCGCTTCGGATGAAATCGAAAAAAATATCACCGTCCCCGATACGAATCTGAAAATTATTACGGAACTGAAAAAATATACAGATGAACACGAAAAGAAATTTGGACGTTTTCCGAAGACATTGATTTTTGCAGCAAACAATATCAACAATGTTTCTCATGCAGACCAGCTTGTAGAAATTTGTAGAAGAGTGTTCAATCGTGGCCATGAGTTTGTGCAGAAAATTACAGGCAATCCCAACGTAGATCGTCCGTTGCAAAAAATTCGTCAGTTCCGCAATCGGGAAAATCCCGCCATTGTCGTAACCGTCGATATGCTGACAACAGGTGTCGATATACCCTGCCTTGAATTCATCGTCTTTCTTCGTCCGGTAAAGTCTCGTATCCTGTGGACACAAATGCTCGGCCGTGGCACACGCCTGTGTCCCAATATCAACAAAGGATCGTTCACCATCTTCGATTGTTTTGATGGGACTCTTGTCGAGTATTTTAAAAATACAACGGACTTTGTTATCGAACCGCCTGCAAAAGAAATCGTTCCTCTGTCGCAGGTCATTGAAAATATATACCAAAACGTTGACCGTGACTATTTTACCGGTATTCTCATCAAACGGCTTTTGCGTATTGAACGAGAAATGAGCGGCGATGCTCGAAAACTATTCGAGAAATTTATTCCGGAAGGAAATCTCAAAACCTATGCAACATCACTGCGTGCATCGCTGAAAGCGGATTTCATGGGCACGATGAAGGTTCTCCGGAATAATGAGTTTCAAGAACTCTGTATCAATTATCCGCGTCCGGATAAAATATTTTGGAAAGCAATCGAATCGCAGGATACGATTGTATCGGAAGTCGCATTTCGAGTGCAGGATAAATTGCTCAAGCCGCGAGATTATTTAGAAGCATTTTCCGAATTTATCAAAGCAAACTACGCTCATATCGAAGCGTTAACAATTCTCTTCCAACGCCCGAAAGGGTGGAAGACCGATGTGTTGAACGATCTTCGTCTAAAACTGAAAAAATCTGATTTCGATGAAGAAGACTTGCAAAAAGCACACAACCTTGTGTTCCATAAAGCGCTTGCAGATATTATTTCCATGGTCAAACATGCGGCAAAACAGGAAGAACCGGTACTCACAGCAGAAGAACGTGTTCAGCATGCAATGGATACATTGATGAAAGGAAAATCCTTTACCGCCGATCAAACAAAATGGCTGGAATATATTCGTGTGCATCTCATTCAGTCTTTAACCCTCGACTTGGAAGACTTTAACACACAGCCGATATTTTCGGATCGCGGCGGTCTGAAGGAAGCGCGAAATGTCTTTGGGGAAAATCTCGAAACCTTGATTCAAGAAATTAATTATCACATAGCAGCATAGAAAGATTTCATGTCCGATATTGTCAATAAACTCTGGGGATTTTGTCATACACTCCGTCACGATGGAATCGATTACGGCGATTACATCGAGCAGCTCACCTATTTATTATTCCTTAAAATGGCAGAGGAACGCAAAATCAATCTTTCGTCAATGTCCTATCAAAACGAAAAATGGAAAACCGTGACATTGGATTGCTCGTGGGAGGAATTGAATAGTAAGTCCGGCTCGGGATTGCTCGATCATTTTACGGATGTCCTTCGTGTGCTGGCAAAACAGCCGGGAATTCTCGGCGATATTTTTCAGCAGGCAATGCCCCGCTTCAATAATCCGGTGAACCTCAAAAAAGTCGTTTCGATGATCGATGAAGAAGAATGGTCATCGATGGATGTCGATGTCAAAGGCGCTGCGTTCGAGGGCTTACTGGAAAAAGCTGCAAGCGAAGGCAAAAAAGGTGCAGGACAATACTTCACGCCGCGGGTATTGATCGATGCTATAGTTCGTGTGATGCAGCCCGACCCCAGAGGAAAAACCGAGTTTAAAATTTGCGATCCGGCATGCGGGTACTGGCGGATTTCTTGTCCGCTCGTACGAGTGGCTTGTATCGCCGAAAGTTTCTAAAGGTGTTTTCGACCGTAAAGATATCAAGCGCATCAAAACACAAACGTATTATGGGCAGGATTTGGTTGCGCGTCCGCGCCGCCTTGCATTGATGAATTTATTTCTCCACAACGTTGAGCCGCAAATTCATCTCGGCGATACGATTTACGATCCCGACCGCGGCGAACGCTATGATGTTATTCTTACTAATCCGCCGTTTGGCACCAAAGGCGCCAATCAAGCTCCCAATCGTGACAACTTCACTATCGAAACAAGCAACAAGCAATTAAACTTCGTTCAACATGTAGTGAATGTTCTGAAACCCGGCGGAAGGGCGGCAATGGTTTTGCCGGACAATTGTTTGTTCGAAGGCAAAGCAGGCGAAGTGTTTGAAATCCTCATGCACGATTGCAATCTGCACACCGTGCTACGGCTTCCGCGCGGAACATTTACGCCGTACAGCCAGGGCGTAAAAGCAAATGTCATCTTTTTCCAAAAAGGAATGCCGACAGAGAAAGTTTGGATATTCGATGCCCGTTCGAATGTGGAAGGCATTACAAAAAAGGATCGCCCGTTAAGTGAAAAACATTTTGAGGAATTTGAAAAATGTTATGGCTCCGATCCTAACGGCAGAAGCAGGCGGAAAGACCTTGGCGAAGAGGGACGCTTCCGGTGCTTTACCATTGACGATGTAAAGGAACGCAATTATAAGCTCGATATTACGTGGCTCAAGGATGAATCGCTGGAGGACAGCGACGAACTTCCCGACCCGCAGGATTTAGTAAGCGAAACCATTACAGAACTCGAAGCCGTTGTGGACGATCTGAAAGATATTGTCGAGCTTTTGGAAAACGAGGAAGGCGTTGAGAAATGAGCGACGGATTGCCTCCTCATTGGATTGAAATAAAACTTCAAGATGTTGGGAATTGGAGTACAGGTGGAACACCATCACGTCAGCGACCAGAATATTTTGGTAAAGGAACTCCATGGATCAAAAGTGGAGATTTGCCAGATGGCCCGGTAGTTAAAACTGATGAAGAAATAACAAAAATAGGTCTTCAAAATAGTACAGATAAATTATATCCGATTGGCACTGTTTCAATGGCTCTTTACGGTGCTACGATTGGGAAACTGGGTATTTTGACTTTTCCAGCGGCGACAAATCAAGCTTGTGCTAATGTTATTCCAAACAATAATCTTGTTGTTACTAATTATCTCTTCTATTACTTATTTTCACAGAGAGACAATTTTATTCAATCTGGACAAGGTGGTGCACAGCCAAACATTAGTCAAGGAATTGTTCGTAATCATCCTTTTCCCCTTGCTCCTCTTGCCGAGCAACATCGCATCGTTGCCAAACTCGACCGGCTTTTTGAAAAAGTAGAGTCAACAAAAAAACGTCTCGATAAATTTCCTCAAAGACTCAAACGCTTTCGCCAGTCCGTCCTTGCCGCGGCATGCTCTGGCAAATTAACAGAAGACTGGAGAGAGAAGATTGATTATGAAAATGGATTCAAAGGGATAGTATCTGAAGATGTGCAATATGAAATTCCTGGTAATTGGCTCTGGACAGAATTAAAAGAATTGTCAAATGGTTTTCAATACGGCACATCGACTAAATCTAATAAAGAAGGTAAAGTGCCTGTATTAAGAATGGGCAACTTGCAAAATGGTTTAATTGATTGGTCTGATCTTAAATACACAGATGACGATTCTGAAACTATTAAGTATAATCTGGAGGAAGGCGATGTCTTATTTAACAGGACAAACAGTCCCGAATTAGTCGGAAAAACTTCAATCTATAAAGGTGAGAATAAAGCTATCTTTGCTGGTTATCTAATTCGGATAAAAAACAAAAGGGATTATCTGAACTCAGATTATCTTAATTATTGTTTGAATTCATCTCGGGCTAAAGAATGGTGCAACCAAGTAAAAACGGATGGTGTTAGTCAATCAAACATAAATGCACAGATTCTCGGTAGCTTTCAAATTCCACTACCTCCAGTCGAAGAACAACAAGAAATCGTCCGTCGTGTCGAAGCGCTTTTTAAAATTGCCGATCAGCTTGAAGAACGCTATAAAAAAGCGCAAGCGTATGTAGATAAACTCACACAATCCATACTCGCAAAGGCCTTCCGCGGCGAACTCGTTCCGCAAGACCCGAACGACCCGCCTGCGTCAGAGTTGCTAAAGAAGATCAAGGAAGAACGGGAAGTCGCTCTAGCTAATGTCTCTCCAAAAAATAAAAGAAGACTACGGCGGGCAAGTGAACCCGCAAGCGTACTGCTGGAAAGAATTAAAGCAGAGAGAAAATAATCTTATTGAATAAAGGCAGGTTGTAAGTCGGATTGTTATTGACCGAGAACAAAAGGTTGCTCGGTGTTTCCTTCGAGCGATTTCTCTTCTCAATCAACAAACAATTTTAATGCATTTTTCAAAAGGTGAGCTCGTTGATAAACCACAACTTAGCTCATCTTTAGACTACGTGCCCCCAACGAGATTCGAACTCGTGTTACAGGCTTGAAAAGCCCGTGTCCTAGGCCTCTAGACGATAGGGGCAAATTTTTTCTGGGGTGACCAGTGGGAGTTGAACCCACGACCTCCAGGGCCACAACCTGGCGTTCTAACCAACTGAACTATGGCCACCGTGGTAAAGAACAACGCTGCAAGACAATAAAGCCCGTTATTTCCATAACAGGCCTGCATAGTAGCATATCTAAAATATCAAATTGTTGGTGCAAAGGCAAGGAGTTTTTCCGCGCGGGCTTGCGTCACCAAATTCCTAATTGCACGCATGCTAATACACCCCAAAATGATTTTTCGGTATTGATGCTTGCGTACGGATACAAACCAACACCGGTGGTTGGCGAAATACGGTAACCCAGTTGTGCTTCAAGCGGCACGCTGAAACTTGTCACGGTAGAAATTCCCGACGGGCGTTCGTATGCGGCACGCACTAATCCGATGCCGCCGGTCGCAGCGACGTACCAATTACCGAAATGCCAAATCGGTCCGTAGAGAATTCCGTAATCGGCAAATTTATAATTGGTGGTTGTCGCATGAATTTCTTGCACGGTCGGATTTTCATTCGTCAATCCGAGAATGCGCGCGCTCACAATCGTCGATTCAAATTGATAAGAATAAATCGCTCCTGCGGTCATCGTAAAATCGTTACCGATAAATGCACCGCCGCCGCCAAGATTTACCCACCACGGATGATGATCCGTGGATGCCGGATAAACCATTTGGGATTGGAGCGTGCAAACGCTTACGATCATAAACAGAGCAGTGAAAACAATTTTACGATTCATTATCAACCTTTGTTGAACAATTTTGTTGGAACATAATATCCGCAACAGATAAGCTAAAAGCAATCCACGTTTGAAAAATGTTCATGAATTTTCTTCAAGCTTGTACCCTTTATTTTGATACCAACGTGCCGACCGCTTTTTGTAATTGATAGTTGCTAATAACATACTGATACATTGCCTGCAAGTCGGTAAGCTTTGCAGAAGATTCGGCGGTCTCTGCATCTAACAAATCGAGATTTGTGATAGTGCCGACTTCATAACGCCCACGCGCCATCGTTACGGCATCATGGGCATGCAAAAGCTGCACTTTGGATATTTCTACTTTTGTTTCTGCTGCTCGCACATCGGCAATAGATTGTTCGACTTCTGAACGAATTTGTTTTGTTACATCGTCGGTGTGAGCGTGCTCTGCTTCCAGCGCTGCTTGCGATTCTTCCACTTGATGCTTGGTACGGCTGCCATCATAAATTGGTATTTGCGCTGTCGCAAATGCAACCCAGTTGCCGCGCCATGCATCGAGATTCGGTTCATAACCGTTCTTGACGCCGTACTCTGCGCCTATTTTTAATGAAGGTAGATTTCCTAACTCACTTAGCCGCTGCTGTAACAAGGCGGTTTGTTCGGCATTGTGTGCAAGTTGTAATTCTGTCCGCAAGTCGGTTGCAAGTTGTAAAAGGGAATCGGTGTTCAACGGCCTTCGTTCTTCCGATAAAATTCCTCGAATCATAATCTCTTTGCCGGCAGGATAGCCCAGCAGTGCACGCAAGACGGAAGTTTGTTTCTGGATCGAATTTTCTATATCGACTTTTTGATTTTGTGCTGAAGCAACACGCACTTGCGTGGTGAGCACATCAAAGTTGGTCGCTGTTCCGGCATCGACACGTTTTTGTGTCAATGTAAGGTGCTGGTTCAATGCATCGATTTGTTCGTTTTGCACGATCAAACTTTTTTGAAGCAATACAAGGGAATAGAATGTACGGATAGTCTCCAGCGCCAATCCGGTTCGCGTCAGTTCAACGGCATCACGCATGGATTGAACGCGGGATTGTGCAACGTCGATGCTGGAGTTCGTTTTTCCGAAATCGTACACAGTATATTGTGCACTGACGTGGCCGTCGTAATTGTTATCGGGAGCGAACATAAAATTTTCTGGTCCAAAGAGAACCGATGGAATTGGTCCAATGCGTGTGTATTGCGCAAGCGCCGAAACATCCGGATATGTTGCGCTTTTAGAAATCGCAGTGCGAGCTTCTGCTGCACGTACATTTGCAGCCGCTTGTTCAAGAGCCGGATGCGTTTGCAAAACCCGCTGCACCGCTTGTTCCACAGTCAAGGAATCTTGTGCGAACGCTGTCTGTAGTAAAGAAAGAGTTATAAGAGTGATGATTTTGTTTTTCATACAGTATTTCCGATAAAATTTAATCCACTGCGACAGTAGTTTCATGGTGCGCTTTTTTCTTATACTTTAGTAAGAGAACTGGAATTGTACCCGCTAAGGTAATAGCTGCGGCAACAAGAAAAACGTCTCCAACCGCTTTCACAAACGCTTGTGTTGCAATATGTTCGGCGATCAACGCTTGTGCACGCATAGCAGCAAGCGATGAATTGCCGGAAAGTGCATCCGCGCTGAACCGGACTAATTGATGACTGACCTGCTGAAACGTATCCGATTGTTGGTTGACGACTTGTCCGTAGATGGCGTTGTGATAAATTGTCCGCCGTATCAATAGCGAACTCATAAATGCGATTCCAAAACTTCCGCCGAGCTGCCGGATAATGTTGTAAAGTCCGGATGCCTGTCCGATTTTATAACGAGGAACATTGGCGAGCGCCATCGTTGTCATCGGCGAAAAAATCATGCCCATTGCAAATCCACGGATGTACAGCGGAATCATAATTTGATGATGTTCCGAAAACAGTGAAAGCGAACTGTTAAAGAATAGACTAACCGCTAAAAGAACGAGTCCGCAGAATGCAGGAATTTTGGGATTGACTTTATCCGATAAGAATCCTGCCATCGGTGCCGTCATCGCTTGAAGGAGTCCGACCGGCAGAAACAACGATCCCGCCTGGAACGCCGTATAGCCGAGAGCGTTTTGAAGATAGAGCGGAAGTAAAAACGTACTACCGAACATACCGAATCCGAAAATAAACAGCACGCCATTCGCGACGCTGAAATTAAAATCTTTAAACAACGACATGTCGATCAAAGGATGCTTGACGTTTGCTTCGGTAACGAAAAAAACGATGAACGACAATGCAGAGATGATTAAACAATTTACGATAAACGGCGATGACCAACCGCCTGTATTCCATTTCGCATTCGCATCGGTTAGTGCCAGCAGCAACGTACTGAGCGCCGTTGCCATGGTGATAAATCCCAGAACATCGAAACTGCGCGTTCGTTTGGTTTTATATTCCCGTTGAATCACATACGTTGCGAACAGTCCCACGATGCCGACCGGAACATTAACATTGAAAATGGAATTCCAGTTGATGTTATCGATAAGGTACCCGCCAATCATAGGTCCAAGCGAGACCGATGCAGCAGCAGCAATGCCCCAAAATCCGAGTGCAAGCCCGCGCTGCTGTGGTGGAAATTCTCGTGTAATAATTGCCATCCCTGTCGGCATCAGAAGGCCCGCACCGGTTGCCTGAATGATGCGGGAGATAATCAACACATCTTCACTCCATGCCTGTCCGCACAAAAATGAACCGGCAGTGAACAATGCAAGGGCGGTAAAATACGTGCGCTTGTAACCGAAGTGATCGGCAATCCATCCGGCGGTTGGAAGCATCACGGCGAAGACGAGCATGTATGCAGTGATGACCCATTCCACTTTATCCACACTGATGCCGAATGCCGCCATCAACTTTGCAAGTGATACGTCAACAATGGTTGCATCCAAGACAGCCATGAATGTGCCGATCATGACGTTGGCGAGGACCCACCATTTGTACGAATCGTGTTCGTGATGCAAGGACGGAACGACACGCTTCATTCCTCCCCGTAAACGGCGAAGAGAAAGTGGAGCCATTAACGAACCTTTACTCTCACTTCAACAGACATGCCTGGAAGAAGGTTTGCGCGTGGTGCACGGCCGGTATCATCCTGTGTGATAGAAAATTTCACCGGTACGCGCTGCGTCACTTTGGTAAAATTCCCCGATGCATTGTTCGGCGGAATGAGAGAAAACTGTGATGCAGTATTGGAGCCCAGGAGGATAATAGTGCCGGAAAATTTGATGGCGGGGTAGGTATCAACACTTATTTCTGCTTTATCACCGACACGCAAGGAACCAAGATTGGTTTCTTCCAGATTTGCGGTTACCCAGATATTTTTAACGTCATACACGGAAAAAACAGATTGCCCCGGTTGCACGACATCACCGGCAAGGACCCACCGTTTGGAAACAACGCCGGACATTGGCGCTTCGATGATGGTGTTCTTCAACTGCGTTTGAACGACGCCGAGCTGTGCCTGCGCTGTCGTTGCTTGTGCATAAGCCAAATTCAAGCGCGCCTTTGCAGCTTCTAATTCATTTTGTGCATGATCGAACTGTTCTTTCGGAATAATGTTTTCCCGGAACTGCACCGAAGCGCGCTGAAAATCAGTTTGCGCTTTATCGAGACTGACTCTTGAAACTTCGATGTTTTCTTTTGCAAACGCGAGAGCCGCTTTGGTCTGTGTTTCCTGTGCCCGCAGATCGCTGTCGTCTATGCGGACAAGAATTGTCCCTGCTGCACCGTATCGCCCTCATCTGCGTTCAGTTGATCGATGCGCCCGAGAATTTTTGAACTGATGGAAACGCGGTTGCCGTCAACGTATGCATCATCGGTGGAAACGAAATCCCGCAGGTTGAGATAGTAGCGCCATGAAAATATGGCGATTGCCAATACGACAATAAAAAGCGGAATGACGAGCTTGGCATTTTTATACAGAGGCACAGACTCGATTTCTTCATCGTCAGGCAATGTAACTAACGGTACCGCTTGCGGTGGAACCGGCGGCTGTTCTTGGTCATGATGTTTTGCTGTTTCTTTTTTTGCCATTGGTGCTAATCCTTTTTAGTGCTGTTCTGGTTTTCAATCCTGTTAAAAGTATTTCAAAGAAGAGACATGACTCTTGAGTCAAAATCCGTTCTTCTTCCATAAAAGTATGATTGTTGTGATAGATGAGCCATTGGCGTAATCCATACAACGAATGATTAATGACGGCTGCTACCGACAATGCCGACGTGAATTCAAATTCGCCATGCTTTTTGCCCTCATTCAAGATCTGTACTAAATACTGCTGCTCCAGTTTTGAAAATTGCAGGAACAGGTTCGTATAAAGAGGTTTAAGATGATGAACGATCTCGCGGTTCATCTGATTCAAATTAAAGAGTCGTTTGGTGAAAGCAATGCGCAGGCGAAAATAACACCGTAGCTTATCGTTTGCCGATGCCGCCGTCTGTAACCCCGTATGAAGCTGGGTGAGAAACGTATTTTGTTCCCGCTTGACGACTGCTTGATAGACCGCCTCTTTGTTGGGAAAATAATAATAGAGCGATCCCTTGACGACGCCAAGTTCTTCGGCAATTTCATCCATCGTAACCTTCGAGTAGCCGTACTTTGCAAATTGCTGCTGTGCGGCATCGAGAATTTTATTCTCTTTTTCACTAAACGGTTGAATGGTCGGCTTTTTCATAAAATGACTATTTGACTTTTATAGTTAAACAGTCAAAATATACGAAGAAGTTCCTGCCGGTTCAAATTCTTAAAATTATTTCATTGTTCACAAAATTGAGATAGAAAAACTGCCGAGCAGCATGTTTCGAACGCATGTATTTTTTGTATTCGAAAATAATTTACAGCGGTAGAATGTCAGCGGGATTCTCTTGCCTTGTGCCGTAATTCCTCAAGCTGTCTGTCCGTTAATCCCGTTTGAACAATGCCCGCGTTTCTGCAAAGCAAATAAATCTGTGCGGCTTTGTTAGCTACATCGATCAGGTCGAATGCTTTGCTCACGCTTTCTGATGCTGCAATGCATCCATGCTTTTCCCACACGGCTGCCGGATGGTGACGCAGGGAAGAGACGGTTGCTTGCGCTAATGCTTCCGTTCCGGTGAGAATATATGGGATCAATCCGATGCCGGCAGGATTGGAGATCATCGCTTCGGGATGTATTTTCCAGAGCGTCGTGTTCAACACTTGTTCATTCAGTAATTCCGGAAAATGCGTCAACGCGATAATCTCTGTGGAATGCGTGTGCACGATAGCGTTCACGGCGTTTCCTTGCTTCCGCCGATCCTGATAAATGGCAAGATGCGTCGCAAGTTCCGATGTTGGCAGCAAATTGTCGTTTCCTGCATCGTCCTGAAGTATGGAATAAGCGGCGCCGTCCTCCAGTACCTCTATTATAGTGAGCGTGGTTTCTGGCTGTGTTGCGACATCCCGCATCCGCGTTCCTGCTCCGGTAATAAGGAACTGTGCATTCGCAAGTTCGGGATATTCTCTGGTTAACGCTCGCCGTGGAGATCGTTTGATGCCGGGGCCGGCAGGTTTCAACATTCCGCTGATGTCGATAGAAATGTTGCCCGCATTGCTTTCTGCCCAGCCGCGTTCCCACAACAATTGCGCAACGTTGGCAAGCTCATGGATTTGCTGTTGAACTTCATTCATCATGTGTAAAGCATTCATGGGTTTCTTTTTTGATGATAGAATGGTAGCCGAAAAAACATGGAAAAGCAATGGCAGGGAAAGAAGAAATATTTCTCTTTTTCATCTTTTTCTCGTTCTTTTCGTTGATTCTCCTTCAACTTCTCATTACATTTTGATATTGCAACGCAGCAAGCAGTGCAAGAAAAAGGAGCAATGAACGTCGCCGTTTTCGCGTCTGGACGCGGATCAAATTTTCAAGCTATTCTTCATGCGATTGACGCAGGAACCGTACCGGCACAAGTTGTCGTGCTTATCAGTAACAGCATGCATGCAGGCGCATTGGAAATTGCCCGCGCGCATAAAATTCCTGCTCTGCACATAACGGAAAAACAATTTGCATCAGCACAAGATTTTTCCGATCACCTGCTTACAGTATTGCGTGAACATCGTGTAGAAGCAATTGTTCTTGCCGGATATTTGAAGCGAGTTCCTCCTCACGTGATACAACAATTTCGGAATCGCATCGTGAATATTCATCCGGCGTTGCTGCCGTTCTTTGGCGGCGCTGGAATGTACGGGCATCACGTACACGAAGCAGTGATTGCCAGTGGCATGAAAGTTTCCGGTGCAACCGTCCATTTGGTGAATGAAGACTATGATCGTGGTGCGATTCTGATTCAGCGAACGGTTGAAGTGACGGTTAATGATTCTGCCGAATCGCTTGCAGCAAAAGTATTAACCATTGAACATGAAATTTTTCCGCTTGCGTTAAAAGCACTTGCGGAAAATCGTATAGAGATAAAAGGAAACAAAGCGTGGATAACGTTATAATTCTTGATCCATTGAAAAAGAAAACAGAAGAAATCAATCCGCTGCTTCCGGTGAAGCGTGCGCTCATCAGCGTGTCGGATAAAAAAGGTGTAGTAGAATTTGCGCGTGCACTGCAATCCTTGGGAGTAGAAATTATTTCGACAGGTGGAACATTCAGCGCTTTACAACAAGCAGGTATTGCAGTCACTTCCGTCTCTGATGTAACCGGCTTCCCGGAAATTATGGACGGGAGAGTAAAAACGCTGCATCCGAAAATTCACGGCGGCATACTCGCAGTGTTGGATGATCCCAAGCATGTCGAACAAATGAAAGAGCATGGTATAAAACCGATTGATCTTGTTGTTGTCAATCTCTATCCGTTTGAACAAACCATTGCCGCAGAAGATGTAAAGTTAGAAACAGCGATTGAGAATATCGATATTGGCGGCCCCGCAATGGTACGGGCTGCCGCAAAGAATTATAAATATACCGCGGTCGTTGTCAATCCCGATGTATATGGAATTGTGCTGGAAGAAATGCGCGAGAACAACGGCGCGATTACAGCACAAACGCGCTTCCAGCTTGCACAGCGAGCATTTCAGCATACCGCCCATTATGATACGGTCATCGCTTCGTATCTCGGCGGTTTGTTGCCGCAGCAAGTTCTGCCGGAAGCGATCAATATTTCCATGTCCAAAGAATATCCTTTACGCTACGGAGAAAATCCGCATCAGGCAGCGGCACTGTATGGAACCTTCGGGCAGCATTTCCAAAAACTTCACGGCAAAGAATTATCCTACAATAACATTCTCGACATTAATGCAGCAGCGCTGCTGTGTGCAGAATTCGATCAACCCACGGTTGTGATTGTGAAACACAATAATCCATGCGGTGTTGCATCGGCGCCATCGTTGGTCGAAGCATATCGCAACGCATTTGCCACCGATACCAAATCGGCTTTCGGCGGTATCGTCTGTGTTAATCGTCCATTGGATCGCGCAACCGCAGAAGCGATCAACGAAATATTTACGGAAGTCATCATTGCTCCAGAATATGCAAGCGGTGTTTTGGAATTCTTAACGAAGAAAAGAGATCGTCGGTTGATCAAACAAACGCTCAATGTGCGGACGCAGAGGGAATTAGATATTCGCAAAGTACTCGGCGGCGTCTTGGTGCAGGAACCGGATCAACATCGATTGCATATCGCAGATTTTAAGTTTGCGTCGAAACGTAAACCGACGGACGATGAAATGCAGGCGTTGCTGTATGCATGGCGCGTGGCAAAGCACGTAAGGTCGAATGCTATCGTTTATACTAATTCGACTCGAACACTCGGCATCGGCGCAGGACAAATGTCGCGTGTGGATTCGTCCAAGATTGCGGCAATGAAAGCAGCGGAAGCAGGATTCGCTTTACACGGCTGCGCCGTGGCATCGGATGCATACTTTCCATTTGCCGATGGATTGCTCGAAGCGATCAATGTCGGTGCAACTGCCGTTATCGAACCAGGTGGTTCCATCCGCGATGCAGAAGTCATCGCTGCTGCCGATGAACATAATGTAGCATTAGTTTTCACCGGTATAAGACATTTTCGTCATTAAGTGTTATCTTAAAATAATAGTATTATTTTTTATTCATCACATTAACTAAATATTCTTATGGGACTTTTCTCTCTCTTCTCCGCCGATCTTGCCATTGACCTTGGTACGGCAAACACCGTTATCTGGATGAAAAGCAAAGGCATCATCCTCAATGAACCGTCCATTGTTGCGTTTGACCGCAACACCAAACGCATTATTGCTATCGGCAACGAAGCACGAGAGATGCTGGGACGCACGCATAAAGATATCCGTACCATTCGCCCGATGCGCGATGGCGTAATTGCGGATTTCGAAATTGCCGAAGGCATGCTGCGTGAGTTCATCAAGAAAATTAATTCCGGCTGGGTGCCGAGCCGACGCATTATTGTTTCCGTTCCGTCCGGCATTACGGAAGTGGAGAAGCGCGCGGTGCGTGACTCCGCAGAACACGCCGGTGCCAAAGAAGTACATTTGATTGCAGAACCTATGGCTGCTGCCATCGGTGTTGGCCTTGATGTCGATGCACCGGTCGGCAATATGGTGGTCGATATCGGCGGTGGAACGACGGAGATTGCCGTCATTGCATTGTCGGGAATTGTGAATGAAGAATCGCGCCGTGTTGCCGGTGATGAGATGAACAGTGCGATTATCCAATTCTTCAAACGCAATCATAATATTCTTATTGGTGAACGTACAGCAGAAGCAATTAAATGTGAAGTCGGTTCCGCAATGCCGTTGAAAGAAGAAATAACCATTCAGGTCAAAGGCCGAGACTTAGTGAATGGCGTGCCGAAAACAACGGAAGTCAGTTCTGTTGAAATTCGCGAAGCGCTGAACGAACCGATTGCACAAATTGTTGAAGGCGTAAAGGTAACACTGGAACGCACGCCGCCAGAACTTTCCGCAGATATTTTGGATCGCGGTATTATGCTCACCGGCGGCGGCGCATTGCTGAAAGGATTGGATGAACGCCTGCGTCTGGAAACGAATTTACCAGTACACGTTGCAGAAGAACCGCTGCTTGCTGTTGTGCGCGGAACCGGCAAAGCACTCGAAGATCTGGAAAAATACGCCAAGGTTTTATTAAAAGGAAAACGGTACATAAGAGATTGAATC
This sequence comes from Ignavibacteriota bacterium, assembly GCA_963790045.1. Taxonomy (GTDB): domain Bacteria; phylum Bacteroidota; class Ignavibacteria; order UBA10030; family UBA10030; genus DATKMP01. The sequence goes on from CAWBMS010000007.1 coordinate 516,856, forward strand.
GTGTGGTGTATCTTCGCACCGCACGGTTTTTTCTTCCGGTGGTTCGCCATGGTTCAACGCCTTTACAATCTTTTCTACGAATTCAAAGAATACACGATACTGGCAGGCCTTATCGTTGTGTGCTTCACGTTGATGGCACTCAATGATAATACACAGGTGAAGTACGTGCGCTCGATGGCGACAGTGGCGTTCGGCGTTATCGAACATCAGTTTAGTTTTATTCCATCGTATTTTGGATTGCGCGCAGAGAACGAATTGCTGCGGCGTGTCAATATGGAGCTTGCAGATGAATCGCAGCGGTTACGCGAAGCAAAATTAGAAAACCTTCGCTTGCATCAGCTGCTTTCAATACGTGAACAATTTCCGAATCAGCTTATTGCCGGCCGCGTCGTCAATAAAAATTTATTGCTAATGCGCAATACCTTAACGCTGGATATTGGAACCGCAGACGGCGTTGAACTGCACATGCCGGTCGTGAGCGATGAAGGATTGGTCGGGTCAGTTGTTGCCGTTACGTCGCATTTTTCCATTGTGAATATTTTATATAACAGTGATTTCCGCGCCAGCGTAAAAATTCAGCGCAGCCGCGTGGATGGAATTCTTGCGTGCGAAGGCAATACGTTGCTGCTGAAAAATGTGCCGAAGACCCATGATGTAAAAATTGGCGATGTCGTCATGACGTCGGAATACAGCAGCATGTTTCCGGCAGACATTCGCATCGGATTGGTCAACAATATCAAAGATGAAACGGGTTCTCTGTTTAAAACAATCGTTCTTTCTTCCGGTGTGGATTTTATCAAAATAGAAGAACTGTTTGTTGTGAAGTACAAACCGGTTCAGGAACGAATCGATCTGGAACAATCGATCAATCCGCGAGCAGGAAAGTAAAGACATCCTATGAAAGCACAACGCTATCTCCTGACAGCATTCATTGTCTTTGGTTTGTTTCTTCTGCAAACATTATTTCTTCCGTTTATTTCTATTGCCGGCTATGTTCCGGATATTTTACTCATTTGGTTGGTGACCAATGCCCTGCGGCGTGGACAGATAGAAGCAACCATCAGCGGTTTTGTTATCGGATTATTGCAAGATATTGTTACGATAAAGTTTTTAGGGCTTGCCGCGTTTTCGAAAACAGTTACTGGGTTTGTCCTCGGGTATTTTTATAACGAGAACACGATTGAACAAACGCTAGGATCGTATCGTTTTGTTCTCTTAGTGTTTTTATCTTCTCTTATTCACAATGCCGTTTATTTGTTTATTCTCTTGCAAGGCGCAGAAGGAACGACAATCTTTTCTGTGCTTGAAATGAATTTTGGGTTAACGCTCTATACGGTGGTCATCAGTGTATTACCGATGTTCGTCTATTCCCAAAAGTATGATGTGTCGTGGTCGCTATGATTGACGAAGAAGATGCACGGTCGCCGTCTCGTTATTATGTTCTTGTTGCCATAACGGCTGTTTGTTTTTCAATTCTCTTCTTGCGTCTCTATCAGTTGCAGCTGTTGTATCATACGGAGTATGGAAAAAAATCGGAAGAGAACAGTGCTCGTACAATCGTCCAAGAACCTGTACGTGGCTATATCTACGACCGGAATGGGTGCTTAGTTGTTGATGACGGCCCATCGGTCCTCCATTACCATTATCCCCGCTTCTTTTGACTCTACCGACCTTCCGATGTTATGTTCCATTTTGAAAATGGATTCATCTGTAATAATGGAACGCATTCTGCGGGGAAAAATGCAAGCGCGGTTCACTCCTGTACGATTGAAGCGCGATGTGGATTTTTCAACGCTTGCGGCAATAGAGGAACATCTGTATTTGCTGCAAGGCGTCGGGTGCGAGATAGATTCGAAACGTATTTATCCCGATGGCGCGCGTGCACCGCACTTACTGGGATATTGCAAAGAAATTTCCGATGCACAGTTGGCAAAATTTGGGACAGCATATCGTTCCGGTGATATCATCGGCTCGACAGGGTTGGAGGCAAGCTACGAACCGTTCTTGCGCGGCGAAAAAGGATTTCAGTTTATTGCTGTTAATTCCAAGGGACAACTGTTGGGTCCACTCGAAGGTGGAAGGCGCGATGTGCCACCGAAAGAAGGATTCGATTTATTATTATCGCTTGATCTCGGGCTGCAAATGTACGCTGAGTCCTTATTAGTAAATGAACGCGGTGCGATTGTTGCGATGGATCCTGACGATGGCGGCGTGTTGGCGATGGTTAGTAAACCGGATTTTGATCCGGACATATTTAGCGGCGTTACACCTGCGGCAGTTTGGACACAGCTCAATACTGATCCAGGAAAACCATTGTTCAATCGTGTAACGATGACGCGCTATCCGCCGGGATCAACCTTCAAAATGTTAGTTGCCGCAGCGGCGTTGCAAGACGGCATCATTGATGAAAATTTCCGTATCCATTGCCCAGGAGTTTTTCGGTATGGAAATAAAATTTTTAAAGATGATGCTGCCCATGGTTCTACCAATGTCGTCGAAGCGATTCAACGATCATGCGATGTGTTTTTTTATCAACTTGTTCTTAAGGTCGGCCTTGATCGGCTTTCAAAATATGCAAAGCAGTTTGGATTTGGAGAACGTACCGGCATCGATGTCGGTGAAGAAGTTGCAAGTTTGGTACCGTCGCCGGAATATTATGACCGTATGTACGGAAAAGGAAAATGGACGCAGGGCTTTGTTGTGAGTTTAGGAATTGGGCAGGGTGAAGTTGGTGTCTCACCGATTCAAATGGTGCGTTATGCTTCAGCTTGGGCAAACGGCGGAACACTTCAGCAACCCCCATGCTGTCAATGCCATTCGGAATAAACGCACGAATCACATTGAGACAATTGAACACAAAACAAAATCTGTGGGAATCGATCCGGAAATCATAGCAATGATTCGAGAAGGCATGCGGCGCGTTGTGAATGAGCCAGGCGGTACAGGAAGTGCAGCGCGCATTCCCGGTATCGTTGTTGCCGGAAAAACCGGTACGGCACAAAATCCGCATGGCAAGGACCATGCTTGGTTCATCGGATTTGCACCGTTTGATCATCCCAAAATTGCTGTAGCGGTGATTGTCGAAAATGTTGGTTTCGGTGCTACCTATGCTGCGCCTATTGCAAAAAAAATTATCGAGCGTTACCTGACAACGAATCTTCAACGTGATAGTGTTACACAAATGAACTCAATAAAAAGTTATTGATTATGTTTTCATATTTCAAAGAATATTTCGATTTCAAAACGCTGCTTGCTTGTATGATGCTCCTGATTCTCGGGCTGCTTTCAATTTATAGCGCTACATTTGATATCAATAATGCGGCAAACTTTCATCGCCAGACCATTTGGGCTGTCGCGGGTTTTGTTGTGATGATCCTTATCGCATTCACGCCCATCCGCACCGTTCAACGATTAGCATTCCCATTTTATTTCAGCACACTGGCAATTTTAGTTATCATCTTGTTAATCGGCAGTACCGTCAAAGGTTCAAAGAGTTGGCTTGGCATCGGCGGGCTGGGAGGTCAGCCATCCGAATTGGCAAAAATTGCAACGATCTTGGCTTTTGCTTCTTATCTATCCAGCAACGACATATCGATTGCCAACGTGAAACATCTTTTAATTGCGCTTGCGATTTTTGCAGCCCCGATGATCTTGGTACTTGCCGAACCGGATCTTGGAACAACAATTGTATTCTTTGCCGCGTTGGTGCCATTGTTGTACTGGGTCGGAGCTTCAAACTTTTTTTTGATTGCTATAATTATTCCGATTGTTGTTGCTGTGGGGGCATTAATGGGAACAACGCAGTTTCTCATTTCTGCATTCGTGAGTGCTATCGTTCTTTACATGTTTCGGAAAAATCGATTTGCAGCAGTCGTCACCTTCGGCATTACGCTTGCGCTGGGATTGTCGGTGCAGATTGTCTATGAACATCTTCATCCGTACCAACAGAAACGCATTGCAACGTATCTTGATCCAAGCATGGATCAACTCGGCGCCGGCTATAATGTTCTCCAATCAAAAATTGCGATCGGTTCCGGCGGATTTTTTGGAAAGGGATATTTAAAGGGAACGCAAACACAATTGAACTATATTCCAGAACAATGGACCGATTTTATATTTTGTGTTCCGGGCGAAGAGTTGGGGTTTGTTGGCTCGTCATTGATAATAGTTTTACTTGCCGCTCTATCATTACATGGATTAAAAACAGCCCACAGTTCTAAAAATAGATTTGGAAGTATCGCAGCTGTAGGGTTAGCGGCGGTCATCATTACACACTCAATTATAAATATTGGTATGGCTATGGGAATCATGCCGGTGATAGGTATTCCGCTGCCACTTCTCAGCTATGGCGGTTCTTCTCTGCTTGCCGAGCATGATGATATGCGGATTATTCATGAATTTTTATTCTCATCGAAAAGAATATTAACGGTATATTCTTTGAAGGGTTCAACATTTCTCCAGAGATATATTCTCCAAAGAAACGTTGAACTTGTAGAGATTGAGCTATTAAATTTTCCCGACCAAATCTAATCCCGGTTTTAATGTTTTTGCACCCGGTTTCCAGTTCATCGGGCATACTTCACCGCCATGTTCTTCGACAAATTTTGCCGCTTGGATTTTTCGGATCAATTCATCAATGCTGCGGCCAATACTGTTGTCGTGGAATTCGTATGCCTTAAGAATTCCTTGGGGGTTGATAAGAAACGTTGCGCGAAGGGACAATCCTTCTTCTTCAATTAATGTTCCGTACGCCGAACAAACTCTTCGCGCCGGATCGGCAAGCATGGGATATTGTATTTTTTTAATCGTGGCGGATTCGTCGTGCCATGCTTTATGCACGAAAGCCGTATCCACACTAACGGAAACGATTTCAGCGCCTTCAGCCTTAATTTGTTCATAATGATCCGCAAGTTCGCCTAACTCTGTCGGGCACACGAATGTGAAATCCGCAGGATAGAAAAAAAGGACAACCCACTTGCCGCGAAATTCATGTAACGAAATTTTTTTAATGGAATCGTTGACGTATGCTTCTTCGGAAAATTCTGGAGCAGGGGCATTTATTGTAATCATAAAATAGTTCCTTTTAGATAAGTGAAATTAATTTAATTTATCTGTGTCCCAAATTTTGGCTACAGACTTGCATCTAAGTAACAATTATTTAACTTATAGAAGTTCCATGTGAGGAACAAAGAATTTAATCTGATGCATCTGTACGGGTACTGAGTGTGTGATGATGCGCACGACGCCTCAATGTTTGATGCTGTATATTTTCTGAGTTACTTATTTGAGGAGGAATGAAAACGATGGAAACAATGGCAGAGCCGCATATCGCAAGCAGGAAAATAATTTTACAGTACACCGCAGTGCCTCGTCCTGTAAAAGTTCAACGCGTTCATCTTCCTCGGGTCAATAAGGTAAAAGTCTTAAGGGTTGTCCAAAACCCATTGCTCTGGGCATTGGTGACATGGCTGACTGTATGCGCCGTCCTTGTACTTGATATTGTTCATCGCTAATTGTTGGTGTGGATGCCGGTTCCCTCAGTTGTTCTATTCGATTTAGGAAATGTGCTGGTCAACATCGATCCGGATGCGTTTTGGGTTTCGTTAGGATTATGCGAATGTTCGGCGCGTACGCCTTTTGTTGAAGGATATGAACAAGTAACCCGGAGCTATGAAACAGGGTTGATAACTACCGAAATATTTCTTGAAAACCTTCGAGCTCTTTTCACAAATAGATTTTTAAAAAATCAATTACAGCACGCCTTCGAAAATGTCATTACGAATCCAATCGATGGCATGGTCGATATTGTGAAAGGACTTTCCCAAACGCGCCGAACGGGTTTGGTCAGCAACACAAATGAACTGCATTATTCATTAAGTTATGCGCGCCTTGAATCGCTGCACGTACTTCACCAAAACTTTCTCTCGTATCGATTGAATGTGATGAAGCCGGATGCAGGATTTTATGCCGCCATTCTAAAAGGTATAGAGGTTGATCCTGCTGAGATGGTATTTATCGATGACCTTGAACCGAATGTGGAAGGTGCACGTTTAGCGGGAATGCAGGCAATTCGATTTGAAGGCGTAGAGCAACTTCGCCTGAAATTGAATCAGATGGGAATTTTATAGTTACACTTTCACAACGCCGATTCCTGGTCGATCCGTCAACGTAATTTTCCCTTCAATTATTTTTGTCCCGTCAAAGACATCATTCTTTATCAGCAACGCACCGTCCAGATCAGCCCAATCAACCATCGGTGACAAATGTGATGCCGCAGAAATGGCGCAGGAAGTTTCTGTCATACAGCCGACCATGACTTTCATTCCTAACGAACGCGCAAGTGTCAGCATCTTATGTGCTTCACGCATACCGGTGCATTTCATCAATTTAATGTTGATACCGTGATACACACCGATAGATTTTTTTATATCCGCTAACCGCTGTACACCCTCATCGCCGATAATGGGAATTGGCGAGCGTTCGGTGAGCCATGCTAAGTCATCGATTTGTTCTTTCGGTAGCGGCTGCTCGATCATCACAATGCCATGATCTTTCAACCAATGAATCATCTCAAGAGCAAGATTTTTATCTTTCCACCCTTGATTTACATCTGTCGTAATCGGTTTATCGGTAACAGACCGAATCGTTTCGATCATTTCTTTGTCGTTCTCACGGCCGAGTTTGACTTTGAGGATTTTGTATTCTACAGCTTCGTTTGTTTTCTGCCGAACTACATCCGGCGTATCAATGCCGATGGTGAATGAAGTATAGGGCGTTTTATTTTTATCAAAACCCCAGATGTTATACCATGGCTGGCCGAGAATTTTTCCTATAAGATCATGCAAAGCAATATCGATTGAAGCTTTCGCTGCCGGATTTCCCGGAGCAATGTTATCGATGTCTTGTAAAATATTTTCAAGATCGAACGGGTTTTCGTATTTGCTCAAGTCAACCTTTGCAAGAAATGCAAGCACACTTTCATGAGATTCACCGAGATACGGCGGCATTGATGCTTCGCCGTATCCAACTATTCCATTATATTCGATTTCTGTCAACACCACCGGCGTTGTCGTCCGTGAATTCACGGCAACGGTAAAAACGTGTTTCAGTTCCAATGTGTACGGACGGTAGCGTAATATCATTTTGCTCGAAGGAAGATTTGTCGGAATTTTTTCTGCAAGCGATTTATAAGGATTTATCATCATGGCACTTCCTGCAAGGAAAGCAGATGTTTTTAAGAACTCGCGGCGATTTTGATTCATGCATTTTCTCCATCTCGTATAGATAAGCTATCAAAAAGGTGAGAGGAATTCAAATTTTCATTTCGATTTCTTTGAGACACAGTGGTAAAGATAAAAAGCTATAGGACATTCAAAACAGTTTTATCGAAAAATCGAACTTATGAATTACAAGGGGAATTATGGGTAATGTTTCTTGCGATAAATCTGCGTTTCGGTGAAATTTACCATTTTTCGCTTGACTTTGAAGATGAATTCATTAAATTTCAATGTGAGCGTGGGGAAAAGTGGGGAAAATGGGTAAACCACTTTTCCGAAGTATTTAGTACCACGTGTGAGATGTTTATGTCGTCATTTAAAGGCAGATATACATATTCCGTTGATAACAAAGGGCGCGTTGCTCTTCCGGCAAAGCTACGAAAAAATTTAGCGTCAAGTGCTAAAGGAAAATTTGTTGTAACACGCGGATTCGAAAAATGTTTGTATGTCTATCCGCAAGATGAATGGAACAAGCTGGAGCAATTTGTGCGCGGCTTGTCGTTCCTCGATGCGCAGCATCGTTTTTATGCTCGTACATTATTTGAACGAGCCACCGATAGTGAGATCGACAGTCAATCACGAGTGAGTATTCCACAAGAGTTGATAAAATTTGCAGGCATCGAGAATGAAGTGCTGATCCTTGGTGTGCTGGAACGTATCGAGTTGTGGAATCCAACAGTGTACGAGGAGTATCAAAAAAATCATCCAGATACGTACGAAACTGTTGCAGAACAAGTCTTCAAGTCTCAGCAATAAATATTCTGATGGAGACACGTTCATATCATACTCCCGTTTTATTGCAGGAGGTTCTTGCAATGTTATTGACAGACAAACACGGATACTATGTTGATGGTACACTCGGCGGCGGCGGACATGCAGAAGCGATTCTTGATTCATTGGAACCGCCGGGCCAACTTATCGGTATTGATGCAGATGATGATGCGATACGAACAGCATCCGAACGGTTAAAAAGATTCGGCACGCGCGCACACATGGAAAAAAATAATTTTAGCAACCTTCTCTCTGTTCTTTCTTCCTTCGGAATCGAATCTGTGCACGGCATCTTGCTCGATCTCGGCGTATCGTCATATCAATTGGATGAACCGAAAAAAGGATTCAGCTTCCGCGGGAATGATCGATTGGATATGCGGATGAATGGCGAACAAGCATTCGATGCTCGGACAGTTATCAATACATACGATGAGCATCAGCTTGCCGATGTATTGTGGAAGTACGGCGAAGAACAGCAATCGCGGAAAATTGCGAAAGCCATTATACGTGCACGGAATGGAAAACCTGTTGAGGCAACCGGCGAATTGGCCTCAATCATTGAAAACACAGTGGGAGGGAAATTTTTGAATAAGACATTGGCGAGAGTATTTCAGGCGATCCGTATTGAAGTCAACAATGAATTGGAAAGCTTAAGCATTGCACTCCGAGCGAGCATTGAGAGCTTATTGCCCGGTGGCCGGCTTGCGGTAATATCGTATCATTCGTTGGAAGATAGAATTGTAAAAGATACGTTCCGTGCAGCTTCTACGAATTCGATTCCATCTGGAAATAAATTGCAGCCAGATATTGCAATTCAGCCGATGATAAAAGTGTTGACGAAAAAGCCGATCATTGCATCGGAAGGCGAAGTAAACAATAATCCGCGGGCCCGCAGTGCAAAGATGCGTGTTGCGGAAAAATTATAGCGACGAACGTGGCAAAACAAGAACAAAATTTTGGTGAAATGTACGCTGAACGCGCAATGGCGGAACCGCAGGTATCGCCCATTTCCATCCCGCGTATTCGGGAAGCACGCGATATGGTGTATAGCGACATACCACAGATACAAACGGATTTTTCTGTTGAGAATACTCACGCTCCAGCTTCACCAAAAAATCGTAAAACGTCACGAAGAAAAATTTCTCCGTTCAATGTCATCGTTATCCTCTTTGGTGTTGCAGTGATCAGCGTGTTGTACATCAGCAATATTCTTGCAGTCGGAAGATTGGTCATTCAAATCGATCAATTGCAAAAGCAACATCAACAAATGACAAACGATCAGGAATTGCTCAAAGCACAAATCAATCGATTGTCAGCCCTTGATCGCGTGCAACAATTAGCGCAAGATCAATTGGGATTACGTTCGCCGAAACAAATTCCCATGTGGATTGCTGTTGATCCCGAACGTACACAACAGATTGAGGAAATTGTTCAATCGCAAACGCACAAAAATCCATGACAGAACAAACGACACAGCAAGTTGATGGACAGAATACATGGAAACAATTCCGCGCAAGATATCTTGTCGTGATGTTCGTGTTCACTGCTGCGTTTACTGCTATCGGGTTTCGACTTGTAACGATTCAAGTGATTGAAGCTGCGAAATATCAGGCGCTGGCGCGAAAGCAATATGAACGAGCGTTTATTCTTCCGGCGGTTCGCGGCAATATGTATGATCGTAACGGAAACATTCTTGCATCGAATACGATGTATGTTTCATTTGGTGCAGACCCGCATTTCGTCGGCAATAAAGCAGCTTTTGTTGCAGAAACATTTGCATCCGTATTTGGAAAACCGCAATTATACTATTTAGAAAAACTTCGCAACAAAAATGAAGAACAAGGATCCAAACATTTCGTGTGGTTAGAGCGCGGTGTGAAGCCGGAACTTGCAAAACGGATCGATGATTCCAAACTTCAGGGCGTTGTGAAGTCGCCGGAACCGCGGCGTATTTATCATTACGATGATCTTGCCGGCTGTTTGATTGGTTTCACCGATATTGACAATAAAGGTATTTCCGGTATTGAATTGCAATGCGACAATGTTTTAAAAGGCATGAGCGGTTCTGTTGTCATGCAGCAAGATGGACTTGGCCGTGTGCGCCCGTCGGCAGATTATCCGCGGCGTGAACCCACAAACGGTAGCAATGTTCACCTCACCATCGATGTAACGTATCAAGCAATTGTCGATGAAGAATTGAAACGCGGTGTGGAAGCCAACAAAGCGGACGGCGGTCTTGCCGTGATGTTGAATCCGAAAACCGGCGAAGTGTTAGCAATGTCCACGTATCCGGGAATTGATCCGAACAACACCAGCAAAATTGATTTAGCAGCGGCGCGTAATCGTGTTGTGAGCGATTTGTTCGAACCCGGCTCCGTTTTCAAAATTGTCACAGCAACAGCAGCGTACGAACAGCATCTTGTGACACCGGAAACGCGCATCAACGCAGAACATGGAAAAATGAAAGTGCTGCTTGGCGGATCGAAGTTCCGCATTATCAGCGATACGCATGAATATGATTGGTTGACCTTCCAGCAAGGCATCGAACTTTCCAGCAATATCGTGCTTGCAAAAGTCGGGAAAATTGTCGGTGGGGAAACATTGTATCGATATGCACGCGATTTTGGATTTGGAATGTTCACGGGCATCGATTTACCTGGTGAAGTGCGCGGCGTCATTAAGAAACCTGGCAATCCGACATGGTCAGGCACAACATTGCAAACTATGTCGTACGGTTATGAAGTCGGCGTGACGCCGCTGCAAATTGCATGTGCCTATGCAGCAATTGCAAACCATGGCGAATTGATGAAGCCGTTCATCATTTCATCCGTTCAAGATGGAAACGGAACGATGCTCTATGAACAAAAACCACAAATCATTCGTCGTGTCGCATCACAGCAAACCATCGATTTGCTTACGGCAGCATTTGAAGGAGTCATTGAACGCGGAACGGGAAAAAGTGTCCGCATCGATGGTGTCCGCATTGCCGGTAAAACCGGAACATCGCGCAAGTATGCAGAAGGACAATATACGGCAAATAGTTACACCGCATCGTTTGTTGGATATTTCCCGATCGATGATCCGCAAATCGTTTGTTTGGTGATGATGGATAATCCGCGCGCAAATAGTTATTACGGCGGCAGCACAAGCGGTCCCGTGTTTCATGCAATCGCACAGCGCATCATTACAACATCGTATAAATTTTCGCGTACTGCGGTGGCACAGAATCAAAATCAAAATCAAAACGGCAGCATCACTGTTCCCGATGTGCGGATGTTGCAACCCACGTTGGCAAAACGCATTCTGGAAGGATGCGGATTAAATGCACAAACGTTCGGATCGGGAACGATCGTTCTCCGTCAATCTCCCGAACCCGGGAAACAAGCAGAGAAGAATGAATCGATTACTCTGATTTTAAATAGTGATTCAACAGCGGCCACCAATGGAACGATTACGGTGCCGGATGTACGCGGTATGAGCGTTCGCCGTGCGATGAATAGATTGGTGATCGATGATTTTGGAGTGAAGCTGCAAGGAAACGGTATTGTAGCATCGCAACTCCCCGCGCCGGGCGAACACGTACGTCTCGGTTCTGAAATCCTATTGCATTGCGAACCCCGCGGATTGGCATCAACAGTATTATATTGAATATGAAACTTGCACAATTATTAGAAAATGTTACGGTTACAAAATTATTTCAAACGATGTTCGGCCAGATGGCAGTAACACATGACGTGGAAATACAATCAGTGCAATACGATTCGCGCAAGATTCAACGCGGCGATTGTTTTGTTGCGATCAAAGGAACGGCAAGCGATGGCCACAGGTTTGTGCAAAACGCCATCAGTCAAGGTGCAAAAGCGGTTGTAATTCAAGATGAATCTGTTCTGCCCGATCCGTTGTGTATGCACACCGGCGTGATAAAAATTGTCGTGCCCGATACGCGCAAAGCACTTGCAATGATGGCGGCAAACCAATACGATCATCCATCGCGGAAACTCAAATTGGTTGGTGTTACCGGTACCAACGGAAAAACAACGACCACGCATTTAATTAAATCGATTCTGGAAGCAGCCGGAGAAAAAGTTGGATTGATCGGTACGATCGAATATAAAATCAGCGATAAAATTATTCCTGCTACACACACAACTCCAGAATCGCTGGAATTGAATGAATTGTTTTCTACGATGGTGCATGAAAACTGTACAGTCGGTGTCGATGGAAGTATCTTCCCATTCGCTGGATCAATCGCGCGTGCTCGGCTTGGATTTTAATGTTGCAGTATTCAGTAATCTTACGCAGGATCATTTGGATTACCACAAAACGATGGATGAATATTTTAAAGCGAAGAAAATCCTTTTTGATTCTCTTTCTCCATCGGATATCGCAGTGATTAATAAAGATGATGTGTGGGGTGAAAAACTACTTTCGCTTATTTCTCATGTCAAAATAATTTCCTACAGCGCCTCCGATCCCGCCACAGTCTGGGCAAAAGAAGTGCGGCTTGGCATCGATGGAACGATGCTTCTTGTCAATGATGAAGGTGAAGAGTTCGAACTCAAGACACCGCTCATTGGTCGATTTAATGCATACAACGTTATTGCGGCGTATTGTGCGGGAAAAGCGCTGGGAATACCGCGTGAAATTATTTTGCGTGGAATTGAAAACGTTAAAAATGTACGCGGGCGTTTTGAACGCATCGCTTCACCTGCGGGATGGACAGCGATCGTGGATTATGCACACACGCCGGATGCTTTGGAAAATTGTTTGAATACCATTCATGATATTCTTCCAAAAGAATTCCATGGGAAAATTATTACCGTGTTCGGTGCCGGCGGTGATCGCGATAAAACGAAACGTCCGTTGATGGGAAAAATTGCTGGCGATCTGAGCGACATCGCCATCGTAACATCGGATAATCCGCGGACAGAAAATCCGGAACAAATTCTTGATGACGTGATGCGTGGAATTACTCGCCATGCCAGTGTGGTGCGAGAACCGGACAGGAGAATTGCTATCGAACGCGCTGTGAGAGCGGCAAAGAGCGGCGATGTGATTCTTATTGCCGGAAAAGGGCATGAAGATTATCAGATTATTGGTAAAGAGAAAAAACATTTTAGCGATCGTGAAGTGGTCGAAAAACTTTTATCGTGAAGCTGACAAAAACAGACATATTGAAAATTCCGCATGCACAAGCATTGGGTTTTGACGGCGTTAAAACATTCTCCATCCGTGGTATATCAATAGACTCTCGCTCTATTCATACAGGAGAAATGTTCGTTGCGATTCGCGGCGAACAATTTGACGGACATAATTTTATTTCGAAAGCAGTTGAAGGCGGCGCCGCAGCAATCATTGTGAATCGACACTGGGCGGAAAACAACGCAGCGATGATGGTGAGCATTACGATTCCGCGAATCGTTGTTGAAGATACGACGCGTGCGTTGGGAGCGCTTGCCAATGTGTATCGTAAAAAATTTGACATACCGATTCTTGTGGTCGGCGGTTCGAATGGAAAAACCACAACCAAAGAAATGATTCGTCTGGTGTTGAGTACGAAATATTCTGTCTTATGCACAGAAGGTAATCTCAATAATCAGATTGGCGTGCCGGAAACGTTGTTTCGCTTAGAGAAAAAACATGAGATAGCGGTCATCGAAATTGGTACCAACCATCCCGGAGAAATTGAATATCTTTGTTCTCTTATTGAACCAACACATGGCATTCTGACGAACATCGGGCATGAACATTTAGAATTTTTTGGTTCGCTCGATGGTGTCGCAAAAGCCGAAACAGAAATGTTTACATGGCTGGCAGCGCATCATGGAGTTGTCTTTGTGAACGGAGACGATGCCTATCTATCGGCGGCATCGAAAAAAATAAAGAAACGAATTCTTTATGGATTTTCTGTGCGAGGCGCAGCTGTGAAAGCTTCTTCTCTATTATTCAATGATGTCGGCTGTGCGACATTTCAAATAAAGTCTAAAGGATCCCGTGTAATAAAAATTTCCGTCGGTGTACCGGGTGAACATAACGCAAAAAATGCTCTTGCCGCAGCAACGGTTGGTATGCATTTCAAAGTGGCGCCGGAGAATATTCAGCATGCGCTGAAAACATTTCAGGCGGCAACCAAGCGCATGCAGATTCTACGCGTCGGTGATATTACCATTATCAACGATACGTATAATTCCAATCCTGATTCTGTTTTGGTTGCGCTGAAAACACTGAAGTCGCTTCATGTGGCGGGCAGGCGCATTGCGGTTCTTGGCGATATGCTGGAACTTGGCGCATCTGCTGAAGCGCTTCACAAACAAATTGGAAAAGCAGCGGCAGGATGCCGAGTTGATATTTTATTGACGTATGGAAAACTTTCTCATGCAACGTACGAGGCGGCGACAACGCCAACCAAATCGCACTTTGAATTAAAACCGGTGCTGATAAAATTTTTAACGGAGATCGTTGCTGCCGGCGATGTTGTGCTGATTAAAGGTTCACGCGGAATGAAAATGGAAGAAGTGGTTGCTGCATTGAATGACCATGGAACGCAGAAAGCGATAGCGTAAAATGTTATACTATTTATTCGCTTATCTTCATAAAGTGTACAATATTCCTGGGTTTGGCATCTTCCGGTATATTACATTTCGTGCCGGCGCTGCCGCTATTACCGCATTGATTATCGCGTTTTGGCTTGGTCCAAAAATCATCAACAAGTTGCGCGAATTGCAAATAGGGGAAGCGGCAAAGTTGGAAGCGCCGAAAAGCCATCTTTCCAAAGCCGGTACACCGACGATGGGCGGATTGATTGTACTTCTCTGCCATCATTATTCCCGCATTGTTGTGGACGGATTTGAAGAATGTGTACATCCAGCTTATTCTCTTTACAACCATAGCTCTCGGCGCAGTTGGATTTTTAGACGATTACTTGAAAGTGATCAAGAAAAAGCCGAAAGGGTTGATCGGACGATATAAAATTGTCGGACAGGTTCTCGTTGGATTAATTGTCGGCGGTGTGATATATTTTCATCCACAATGGATCGATTCAAGTTTAGTGCACTTAAAATCTAGCACGACGGTTCCTTTTTATAAATATATGGAATTCGATTTCGGTGTACTGTATATTCCCGTCGTTGTGTTTGTGATTACCGCAACATCGAACGCTGTGAATCTTACAGATGGATTAGATGGACTTGCGATTGGAACGGTCGGCATTGTTAGCATCACGCTTGCGATTATGACATACATTTCCGGCCATGCCATCTGGAGCCAGTATCTCACGATTCCGTACTTGCGCGGCAACGGTGAACTGGCAATATTTTGTTCCGCAATCACCGGCGCATCGCTGGGATTTTTGTGGTTTAATTCATATCCGGCGCAAGTATTTATGGGTGATACCGGATCACTTGCACTCGGCGGCATCATCGGTGCAGTATGCGTGTTGATGAAAAAAGAATTATTGCTCCCGACGCTCGGCGGCGTGTTTTTAATGGAAACAGTTTCGGTGATTATCCAGCGTGTTTATTTTAAGTACACAAAAAAGCGTTACGGCGAAGGCAGGCGTGTTTTCAAAATGGCGCCCATCCATCATCATTTTGAATTACTCGGCTGGCCCGAACCAAAAATTGTCACGCGATTTTATATCATTGCTTTGTTATTAATGATTTTAAGTCTCGCAACATTCAAAGTTCGTTAGAAGTATATGGATATTTCACAACTTCAACATAAAAAAGTCTCAGTGATCGGTGCAGCACGCAGCGGTATTGCGGCGGCAGCGTTGCTCAAAGCACACGGCGCAACTGTGCTGGTGAGTGATGCCGCTCCGGCAGAAAAGATCTCAGAACAGATTGCACTGCTCAAGGCAGGACAAATAGAATTTGAAGTGGGCAATCACTCCGCCAAAGTATTTAATTGTGATTTGATAGTGCTTAGTCCCGGTGTTCCGAGTTCTGCGCCGGTTGTACAAGAAGCGCTCAAGCGGAACATCAACATTGTCAGTGAATTGGAAGTCGGAAGCTGGTTCTGTCAAGCGCCGATCGTTGCGATCACCGGCAGTAACGGCAAAACGACAACGACCACATTGCTCGGTGAAATATTGAAAGACGCACAGAGGCATTGTGTGACAGCGGGAAATATCGGAACGGCATTTTCTTCCGTGGTAGAACAATTATCTGTCGATCATATCGCCGTGGTAGAGGTAAGCAGTTTTCAATTAGATCATATCGATTCGTTCCGTCCGAAAATATCAATCCTGCTCAACATCACACCGGATCACATGGACCGGTACAATCACTCGATGGAAAAATATTCTGCCTCGAAAGCACGTATTTTTGAAAACCAACGTGAAGATGATATTCTCATTTACAATGCCGACGATGAGTGGACATTAAAGGTCGTTGAACATGCGCGTTGCAAAAAAATTGGTTTTGGCATTTCGAAATATACAAATCGATGTGCATGGATTGAGCAAGGCATTTTTACCACACGGTTGAATAATTCGGTCGTTGCCATCATTCCAACGGCAGAAATATTTATCAAAGGCATACACAACGTGTATAACGCGATGGCCGCAACACTGGCAGCGCAGGTGTTGGGTGTTGATCCGGTTTCGATCCAACATACGCTCAAAACCTTTCAGGGCGTTGAACATCGCCTTGAATTCGTGCGCGCATTGGAAGGCGTAAAATATTACAACGATTCCAAAGGAACGAACGTGGATTCTGTTTGGTACACACTGCAGGCATTTGATGAACCGATTGTGTTGCTGCTCGGCGGCAGAGACAAAGGGAACGATTATTCGCGATTGCATGATTTTGTCACGCGGCAAGTGAAGGCAATTGTGGCCATCGGTGAATCTGCGGATACGGTAGAACAAGCGTTCCGCGGAATGACCGTTGTAACAAAAGCGGCTTCGATGAAAGAAGCTGTCTCGCGTGCAAAATTTTTGTCACAGCCGGGCGATGTTGTCCTGCTGTCACCTGCATGTTCATCATTCGATTGGTTCGATAATTACGAACACCGCGGAAAAGTATTTAAAGAATTGGTGCACGAGTTATAAAATGCTGCGTATTCAACGTAATCATATTGACATCTGGTTGTTGATCGTTATACTGGGATTGATGGTGATCAGCGTCGGCGTGGTGTACAGCGCCTCAGCAGAATGGTCGATGCTGAAACGGAACGGATCGGAAAGTCATTATCTCGATTTGCATGCGATCAAAATATTACTCAGTATTGCGGCGCTCTTTGTGGGGATCAGTATTCCGTACAGTGTCTATAAAAAACTGACGAAGCCGGCGCTTATCGTTGCCATTATATTTTTATTTGTTACGTTTGTGCTTGGCGGCGAAGCGAAAGGCGCCACGCGCTGGTTGCGTTTCGGCGGCCTCGGATTTCAACCGTCAGAACTTGCAAAATTTGTTCTGCTGTTTCATATCAGCGTATTGCTGGCAACCAAAGGAGAACAAGTGCGCGATTGGAAAACTGGATTTCGGCCTATGCTCATTTGGATCGGATTGATTACCGCATTGGTTCTTGCGCAACCCAATTTAAGTACCGGTATGATGATCTTTGCGTTGTCACTTATCCTGTTGTTTGTTGGAAGAGTAAAACTCTCGCATTTGTTTTTATTGTTGGTTGCTTCTGCCGTGTTATTCGCTATCTACATCGCGTTTATGGCGTATGTGTTAAAACGTCCATATCAATTGGAACGCATTCAACATTTTATTGGCCAAGATGCTTCGGGCAAGAAAAATTATCAGCTCGTTCAAGGCATCATTGCTTTTGGTAACGGTGGATTGTTCGGTGTTGGGCCGGGAGAAAGCCGTCAACGTGATTTATTTTTGCCGGAATCGTATAACGATTTTATTTATTCGATTGTCGGCGAGGAGTACGGATTGATCGGCACGATTGCAGTACTGGCGGCGTTTGCATTTATCATGTTACGCGGCTATCGTATTGCGAAACATGCCAATGATGAATTCGGAAGATATTTTGCGATTGCCATCACCAGGTACGATTACACTGTATGCATTAGTGAACGCAAGCGTGGCGTTAGGACTTCTTCCGACAACCGGCTTGCCGATGCCGTTCATCAGTTACGGCGGTACATCGCTGCTGTTTTCTGCGTTTGCTGTGGGCGTGTTATTGAATGTGTCGTCGTACACGGATTTATTTCCACGCACAACGAAAGTTGCTGTACCGGCTGAAGAAGCGCAATCGCTTTCACCGGAAAGCGGCCTTGGAAAAGTTTATTAGAAGTGAACAAGCAATTACACATATTGATTGCAGCGGGCGGAACAGGCGGACATGTGTTTCCCGCCTTAGCGATAGCTGATGAAATAAAGAAGCTGAAGCCGGATGCAATCTTTTTATTTGTCGGAACGAAAGATAAAATTGAAGCGCGCATTGTTCCGCAACGCGGCTATGCGTTCACGACCATTTGGATCAGTGGGTTTCACAGAAGCTTACGCGCCAGCAATGTACTGTTCCCGTTAAAAGTGATTGTTTCCATCGTTCAATCGTTCTTTCTCATAGTAAAATTTCATCCCGATGTAGCAATCGGAACCGGCGGTTATGCATGCGGGCCGGTGCTGTACCTTGCATCGCTGTTGCGTATTCCAACTGTCGTTCATGAATCGAACAGTTATCCCGGTGTGACCACGCGCATGCTTTCGAATCGTGTTACAAAGCTTTTCACAGCGTTTGAGGCAACGAGCCGCTGGCTGAAGCGCAGCGATAACGTCGAAGTTGTCGGAACGCCGACACGTGAATCACTTGCGGCGGTTTCGCAAGAAGATGGATTAAAGTTTTTCGGATTAGACGGAAAAAAGAAAACCGTGCTTGTGTTCGGCGGAAGCCTTGGCGCAACATCTATCAATCAAGCCATACAGGCAATGGTAGATGATCTTGCTCAATCAGGAATTCAATTAATCTGGCAAACCGGAAAATATAATGCAGCGCTTGCTGAGATGATGAAACAAAAACACATTGGCTGGGTGTATCCGTTTATCGATGCGATGGAGAACGCATACGCTGCCGCTGATGTTGTTGTGTGCAGAGCTGGCGCGACAACACTGGCGGAAATTACGCGGCTGGGAAAAGCAGCAATCCTTGTTCCGTATCCGTATGCGGCAGCAGATCATCAAACAGTCAACGCCCGAACGTTGTCAGAAGCCGGCGCTGCCGTTATGATTGCCGACCATGAATTAGCATCACGCTTGAAACAGGAATTGTGTTCGCTGCTCAACGATGATGTAAGACGGTTAGAGCTGTCTGAAGCATGCAGAAAGTTCGGCAAGCCCGATGCCGGCAGCAACATCGCCAAGAAAATTATGACATTGATTGGATAACACGTGCAGGCAAAAGTATTCAAATATAAACTCGATTTTTATTACCAGCAGACATTGATTTATCTTTTCACGCTTGTGTTGTATGCCGGTGTGCGCGGCAGTTTTGTGGAAGATCAATTCAGTTTTGTGTTTCGCGATCCCATCGTGTATGTGATCGTCATATTTTTTGTGACATCTGTTGTCGTGCTGTTCCTTAATATCCAGCGTGATCGCAAACTTATCATCACGCCAGATGGCCTGATTTTTCACTCACAGCACCGCGATCGCGTGTTTCAAATCGATGATATTGAATGGATGCATATCGGCAAAGAACGCTTTGTGCAAACGGCCGGGCACTTTCAACAGATCTCGATCAAAATTAAAGAACGGCCGCTGGCGCTTCGCATTCGTGTTGGACGATATGAGCACAGCCGCGAATTAGTTTCAGAGATGGAAAAAATTGCACAGCGTGTTCCGCCGCGGCCAGGAAGCCATGCAAATATCATTCATCGAAGAAAATTAAATAGGTTTTTTGAATAGGAAGAATCATGTTTAGCTCGATTAAAAAATTACATTTTATCGGTATCGGTGGAATCGGCATGAGTGGAATTGCCGAAATTTTGCTCGATCAAAAATTTAAAATCAGCGGATCGGATCGATCGCTCTCTGAAGTGACCGAACGATTGCAGAAATTAGGCGCAACCATTTATGAAGGGCATCATGCCGAAAATATTGCCGATGATGTGGATACCGTTGTCTATTCTTCTGCAGTGCAGCCGGATAATCCTGAAATGATAGAAGCCCAGCGCAGAAAAATTCCAGTGGTACGCCGTGCAGAAATGCTTGCCGAAGTGATGCGCTTAAAATACGGCATCGGCATTGCAGGAACGCATGGAAAAACCACGACAACATCGATGACAAGTTTGGTGTTGATGGAAGGCGGTTTAGATCCAACAGTAATTGTCGGTGGCAAGCTAAGCGGACTTGGCGGCACGAATGCTCGCCTTGGACGCGGCGAATTCATCGTTGTGGAAGCGGATGAATATGATCGTTCGTTTCTTTCTCTCACGCCTGCCATTGCCGTACTGACAACATTAGAAACCGATCATCTTGATTGTTATCGTGATTTGGACAACATCAAAAGTGCGTTTATTCAATTTGCAAAAAAAGTTCCGTTCTACGGATTTATCGTATTGTGTTTGGATGAACCGGCGCTACTTGATATTATGCCGCATCTGAGTAAAAAGAAAATTGTTACGTACGGATTAAATCCACAAGCAGACGTGCAGGCAATGGATATTTCTCATAAAAATAATATGTCCACCTACACCTTAGTGTGTCGCGGAGAAGAACTCGGTACCATCACATTGCAAGTGCCGGGCAATCACAATGTACAGAATTCGCTCGGTGCAATTGCGGTGGGATTGGAACTCGGCGTGCCGTTTGCAAAGATCAAAGCCGGTATCGAACAATTTGCAGGCGTCTATCGCCGCTGGGAAAAGAAAGGCGAAGCACACGGCATTACGTTGTATGATGATTATGCGCATCATCCCACCGAATGCAAAGCAACGCTTGCCGGCGCAAAATCCGGATGGCGGCGCCGCGTGGTGTGTGTGTTTCAGCCGCATTTGTTTTCTCGCACGCGTGATTTTTACGAAGACTTCGGCAAATCGTTTTTGTTGTCGGATGTGCTCGTGGTAACGGATATTTATCCCGCGCGTGAAGAACCGATTCAAGGAGTGACCGGCGAACTCATTGTGAACGCTGCAAAACAATTTGGGCACAAAGACGTGTATTACGTCCCCGATAAAAAACAAGTCCCGGCATTTTTACAAACGATCGTCAAGCAGGGCGACATTGTTATTACGATGGGCGCCGGCGATATCTGGAAGTTTGGAGAAGAATTTTTAAAACAGCTTCAGGTGAAAAAATAATTTTCATGATTTCGTTATCGGACATACAACGTATTCTTCGCGGGCACATTGCGGTCGATGAACCGATGGCTTCGTACACGTGGATGAAAGTCGGCGGTCCTGCAGATTTTTATATTGAACCTGCGGATAAGAGCGATTTGATCTCGCTCATCACGTACTTTCATCAACAAAAATATCCGTGGATGATATTGGGACGCGGCAGCAACGTGCTGGTGAGTGATGAAGGAATTCGCGGCGCCGTTATCAATGTCGAACCGGCATTGTCCGGCATTCGTTTGGAAGAAAATCTTGTCGTTGCAGAAGCCGGTTTACGCTTGACAAAATTTGTGGATTTCTGTGTGCAGAATGAACTTGCCGGTGTGGAAATGCTTGCAGGAATTCCCGGCACCATCGGCGGCGGTGTCGTCATGAATGCCGGTGCGCATCAAGGTGAAATCGCCGATCATGTTTTGGAAGTAGAAATTATTCGTGATGGCGTTGTGCAGCGTCTTTCCAAAGAACAAGGACAGTTTGCGTATCGTCATTCTGGATTTACCAACGACGTTGTGCTCAGCGCATCGTTCCTGCTGCCGAAAGGCGACAAAGAGGAATTGGCAAAACGTCGGCGTGAACTTATTCTTCGCCGGAATGAAACACAACCGTTAGACATGCCGAACCTTGGCAGTATGTTCAAAAATCCGCCGCAAACACATGCCGCCAAACTGATTGAGCAAGCAGGGCTCAAAGGCAAGCGTGTTGGTGGAGCGCAAGTTTCCGAAAAGCATGCAAACTTCATCGTCAATCTCGGCAATGCTACTGCCGCAGATGTGCTGCGATTGATCGATCTGGTAAAACGTACCGTGTATCAAAACTCCGGCGTGATGCTGGAGTTAGAAGTGAAGTTGGTTGGATTTTCGTCAAGCGTGAAGGAGGCGGCGTGAGCGAAGCGAAGCAAGATAAATCCGGTGTATTTACGCTTCTTGTATTGATTGTTTTGGTAATTATCGGCGCAAACGCGTGGAAATCGAATTTGAAAGTGAAGCAAGTGAAAGTGGAAGGCAATCGCATCGTTGCAACAAATGAAATCGTGCAGTTGATGCAAGCGCCGTTCGGCACATTATTATACAAGGCAGATCTCACATCGATCCAGCGCAACGTGATGAGCCATTATTATATTAAAGATGCCGTGGTGGAACGGAATCTTCCGAACACGATTTATGTAACCGTGAAGGAACGTGTTCCCATTGCAATCATCAATCGCAGCGAACCGTTGTATCTTGACGATGAAGGAGTTGTGCTGCCGCGAAGTGTTTCAAAAAAAATGTTCGACCTTCCCGTAATCAGCGGAATTACCGCAACGGAACAGTTGACGCTCGGTTCGCACGTCACACAGCCCGATGTGTTGGAAGCTCTTCAATTGCTTGCTGTTGTGAAGGTTGTCAATCGTCCGTTATCGTATAACATTTCGGAAATTCAAGTGCGAAACGGCGGCGATATTGTGCTGTTTGCAGCAGAAGGCGGCGTGCCGATTATTTTCGGGCGCGGAGATATGGCAAATAAAATTGCACGGTTAGAAGTGTTTTGGAATGATGTTGCGCGTGCACGCGGCCCGCAAAATTTACAGTATATCGACTTGCGGTATCAGGATCAAATTGTTGCGCGCTGGACGAATGATCAACCGCCGGCGAAAACTATGTGAGTGATAAAAAAGGATTGTTATGGAACATGATATTGCAGTTGGTTTAGATATTGGAACGACGAAAGTGTGTGCCATCGTGGCGTCGCCGGATGAATCGCATCCCGGTAAGTTAAAAATTCTGGGCATCGGCAAGAGCCAATCGGAAGGATTGACGCGCGGTGTGGTGACAAACATCGATAAAACCGTAAAGTCGATACAGCAAGCGGTACAGGATGCACAGCAGCAATCCGGTGTGCAGATCAGTTCTGTCACCGTCGGAATTGCAGGCGATCACATCCAGAGCTTTCAAAGCCGCGGTGTTGTCAGCATCAGCCGGCCGGAAAATGAAATTACGCAAGCAGGACGTTGACCGTTTGATTGAAGACACCAAGCGCGTCGCGCTGCCGCTCGGATCGAAAAATTATTCATGTAATTCCGCAGCAATTTATTGTGGACGGCCAGGATGGCATTTACGATCCCGTCGGAATGTCCGGCGTACGGATGGAAGCGGAGGTACACATCATTACCGGTTTGGTAACGGCGGCGCAAAATATTTACAAATGTGTGCAGCGTGCTGGTCTTCATGTGAACGATATGGTGCTGGAGCCGCTCGCGTCAAGTTATGCAGTGCTGGAAGATGAAGAAAAAGAAGTCGGTGTTGCGTTGTTGGATATTGGCGGCGGCACGACCGACCTTGCCGTCTTTGAAGAACGCACCATTCGCCACACCGCGGTGATAGGTATTGCAGGACGAAAAGTGACAGATGATATTCGCAAAGTGTTCGGCATCTTGACCGATCAGGCAGAAAAAATAAAAGTGGACTACGGTTTTACATACGGTGCCGAATGTGCCGGACAACCAACCGATTCTGATTCCCGGTATCGGCGGCGCGCGCCGATTGAAGTGGACAAAAATTTATTATGCAAATCATCCAACCGCGGATGGAGGAGATTTTAGAATTTGCCGGCATGGAAATCAAGCGGTCGGGATATTCGCAAACATCTTTCTGCCGGTATCGTGCTGACAGGTGGCGGTTCGCTTATCAAGGGTACCGCAGAACTTGCGCACGAAGTCCTCGGCTTGCCGGTGAAGATCGGCATACCCGGCGGCTTCAGTTCGGCGGGCTTGTGCGCGAAATTGAAAATCCAATGTAGCGACGTGCGCGACCTGGTGATCGACGACTTCCGGAACAAAGACGCTGCGCCGGTAAAGTTTACGAACGGCAACGGCAAGCAGAAGAAAGTGCAGGTCGGCACGATGCTCAAGAAAATGAAGTCATGGTTCGAAGAACGTGATGAGAGGACAGAAACAAACGTTTTTCAAAAAATCAGAGATGCTGTGTGTCCCGCATGAAAGGCGTGCGGGACTTTGATACACTGGAGGGTATTGCAACCGTCAACAAGAATAAACAAACTAATTCAAAATGATCGATTTTACCATGTCTGAAGGAGGAGAACAGTGATAATTCATAATTAAGAATCATGGGGCAAAAATTCGCGTCGTCGGCGTTGGCGGCGGCGGCGGGAATGCTATCAACAGCATGATCGATAAAGGATTGCAGTCGGCGTCGATTTCGTCGCGGTCAATACCGATATGCAAGCACTTGAGCGCAGCAAAGCTCCGCACAAAATTCAGATCGGAAAAAATCTTACTCGCGGCCTTGGTGCAGGAGCCGATCCTACGGTCGGCTATCGTGCGGTGGAAGAAGACCGTGAAGAAATTGCGCAGTGCGCTAAGCGGCTGCGATATGGTGTTCATCACCGCCGGCATGGGCGGCGGCACGGGCACCGGCGGTGCGCCGTTGCGTGGCGAACATCGCAAAAAGTATCGGCGCGCTGGTCGTCGGTATCGTCACGCAAGCCGTTCAGCAGCGAAGGCAAAGAGCGTTCGTTGCAGGCGGATAACGGTATCGAAGAATTGCGAAGAAGGTGGATACGCTCATCGTCATCCCTAATCAAAAATTGCTCGCATCTCATCGACCGTCACACGCCGATCCTTGAAGCATTTGGAATAGCCGATCGAGGTTCTGCATAATGCCACACGCGGCATTTCCGAAGATCATCACGGTTCCAGGTTACATCAATGTGGACTTTGCCGACGTGCGCACGGTGATGAAAGAAATGGGCGATGCGCTGATGGGCACAGGAATTTCCTCCGGCGAAAATCGTGCGACCGAAGCATCGAACATGGCGATCTCCAGCCCGCTGCTCGAAGGCGTTTCGATTGCCGGCGCACAGGGAATACTCATCAACATTACCGGCGGTCCATCGCTCAGTCTTACTGAAGTGGATGAAGCGACGAAGATCATTCACGAAGCCGCAGGCGAAGAAGCGAACATCATTCTTGGCGCCGTCATCGATGAGAAACATCGACGGAAGAAATGATGGTGACCGTCATTGCGACCGGCTTCAATAAACGTGCTGCCGTGGTACAGCGTCCGGCAAAACCGACATCGATTTTGGTCGATCGCGTTCCTGTGGGACAATCGGATTTGCAGCGGTACGACGCACCGACGATTCTGCGGCGCGGTGTGGAATTGCCCAACAGCCCGATGCGGGAAGTAGGACAACAGAATAGGATCGATAAATCCGATACGGAACGCCCAGCGTTTCTTCGTAAAATCATGGATTAATTCGGTCAAAGTGTTCCATTCTCTACACGGGAGGATGGATAACAAGTACGAAACCGGCTTTGCAGCAATGCAGAGCCGGTTTTTATTTATAATGTAAAAACTCCCTCTGCTATTGTTGTTTTCTGCTCCTTTACTTTTCCAGAAAAAGAGTTATCTTTTTGAAGAACTGTTTCGATTATGCTTCCAGTCTTTCTTATCATACTTCAATTGCTTCATCCGGCGCATGAAATTGTGTCTCAACAATCGGCAATGCTTTCTGAAGGAGAAGTGCTGCTGTATGAAGTAAGCTGGTCGCATATCAAGATCGGAACGATACGATTACAGTTGTTGCCGCATCAGATCAAAAACAATTCCATTCGTTATCAAGCGAAAGCCACCATCGATTCTTATAAACTTCCTTTTGTTGATCTTCATTTTATCGCGTATGCAGAAATGGATTCTCTGTGCAACTCGACCGGTTCATGGTCATTCGAAAAAAAAGATGATCAATGGGAAACCTTGGTGTACGAATATCAGATAGAACGGCATCGTATTCTCGTTACAAAAGCATT
Organism: Ignavibacteriota bacterium; assembly: GCA_963790045.1. Taxonomy (GTDB): domain Bacteria; phylum Bacteroidota; class Ignavibacteria; order UBA10030; family UBA10030; genus DATKMP01. The sequence continues at coordinate 543,002 of CAWBMS010000007.1, forward strand.
ACGGGACAAAATCGAATTCCCGCCGCGGTCATTCACAGCGGACACCTTACATATTCAACAGTTTCCCGTGCAAGATGGAATCTCGATGATATATCTTGCGCGATTGCTGGCGTCCCAGCATGCCGCTCATAATGTGTCGGTCGTTTCGATGGGAAAAATTGGTAAAGTGGAATTTTATTATGAACGGGAAAAAACATCGGTAGAAATCGATGCGCTGGAACAACCGGTGCGTGTTGTAAAATTATCCGGCAAATTGCACGTGGAAGGTATTCTGGGATTGACCGGAGATTTTACCGGATGGTTCAGCGACGATGCAGCAGCGATTCCCATCACTGCAAAATTAAAAGTTGTTCTGGGGAATGTCTATCTCGAACTGAAACAGTGGAAACGATCTTCATGGCAGCCGCCGATTGAAAAAAAATAATGAACCCTGTCAATGTTATCCGAGAAAAAACTCTGTGAATGTTGACAGCGTTGTTTGTTTTAATCGATCGGAGAGGTAACAAAGGGTTGACATTATAGACTTACGGCTAAGAGAGACAACGCTTAAAAGAGATATTGTGCAAGACTCTAATAAAGTCTATATTGTAGTCACGCTAACAATAGGAGATTATATGAAATTAAGCACTGCCGTTAAACCGATCAGCTATCTAAAAGCACACGCATCTGAGCTAATCCGCGACATTACAAACACTCAACAAGCATTAGTTGTTACGCATAATGGCGAAGCAAAGGTCGTTGTTCAAGATATTCGTTCTTACGAACGAATGCAGGAAACACTCGCATTATTAAAAATCCTTACGGGCAGCAAGCAAAACATAAAACGGGGAAAAGTGAAGTCGATAGAAGAAACATTTGGAAGCTTAGAAAAACGTATTCGGAATTTCAAGAATGAAAAGATATAACGTCTTCTTTGACCGTTCTGCCGAAGACAACCTCTATGATATCTATACGTATGTGGCAATAAACGATTCGGTAGAGCATGCCGATAAATTGTTTATCGCTCTTCGTAAATCCTGCTATAGACTAAAGACGTTGCCTTTGCGTGGGCATATTCCATCAGAATTGTTTAAAGTCGGAGTTGTTGAGTTTAGAGAAATCTCCTTCAAACCATATCGGATATTTTATTCGATTGAGAAAAATAATGTTTTTGTACATTGTATTCTCGATGCCCGAAGAGATATTCAAACCATATTACAAGAACGGTCTTTACGATAAGCAACGCTTAATCATTTTAAAAAGATACTGGAAGCAAACCATTGTTTCTCGCCTTCCCATACCGACGCACATCGAAATTCTCGTTGCATCTTCAGTATGAGAAGTATAGATTAAATGCAGCAAATAACGTTTCACTTTTTAAGGAGGAGCTTTTTGTGAAATCCTTCATAATTTTATTTTGTTTTTGTACCACCACTATCACCATGAGTTTCGCTATGCAAAACGATGAACAGGAATTACGCGCGTTTATCGACAATCACGTAAAGATTGTCGAGCCGAAATTGAAAGCCATGAATCTCGCAAGCTGGGATGCCAGCGCCACCGGCGAGAAAAAATATTACGATGAGCAGGCGGCAACGGAAATGGATGTCCGCACCATTTATTCCAACAAAGCAGAATTTGCACAGTTGAAGAAATGGAACGATGCGGGCAACATTCAAGATCCTATTCTTAAGCGTGAATTAATTCTTCTCTACAACAATTATCTTCCCAACCAAATCGATTCTGCATTAATGCGAAAGATTGTGGAAAAGAGCGCGGAGATTGCGAACAGGTTCAACACCTTCCGCGGCATCATCGACGGCAAAGAAGTGAGCGACAACGAGATCGACGATATTTTGCAAAAAGAAACCGACAGCGCAAAGCGGCAGAAAGCTTGGGAGGCAAGCAAAACTGTCGGCAAAGCGATTGCGCCGATGCTGATCGAATTGGTCAAGCTGCGCAACGAAGCGGCACGACAATTGGGATACAAAAATTTTTATGAGATGTCGCTCATCGCTGCCGAACAAAGCGAATCAGAAATTGTACAACTATTCGATGAACTTGCAACGCTCACCGATGCGCCGTTCAAAACATTGAAAACCGACATCGACATAAAACTTGCCGCAAAGTGGAATATTAATGTTACCGATATGAAACCATGGCATTATCAAGACAGGTTCTTTCAGGAAGCACCGCAGGTCAGCAATGTCGATCTGGATCAATACTTCAAAAATAAAAAAGTGGAAGAGCTTGCAAAAACGTATTACACACAGCTCGATCTTCCTGTCGATAATATCGTGAAGAACAGTGACCTCTACGGGCGCGCAGGAAAATACCAGCACGCATTTGAAACTGATATCGACCGTCGCGGTGATATTCGCGTGATGTTGAGCATCGTCAACAATCAGTACCTGGATGAGCACCATTCTTCATGAACTCGGCCACGCGGCATACAGCAACAACGTACGCCGCGACCTTCCGTTTCTACTGCGCAGCGAAACACATATTTTCTTTACCGAAGCCATCGCAATGATGATGGAACGCCAGGCAAGCAATGCCGATTGGCTTTCGGCGATGGTGGGAATTCCCGACAGCGAAAAAGAAGCAATCCGTAAAGCTGGCGAAGAAAGTTTGCGCATGCACGGATTGATCTTTTCCCGATGGACTCAGGTGATGATGCGATTCGAACGGGCGATGTACCAAAATCCCGATCAGGATTTGAATAAACTCTGGTGGGATTTAGTCGAACAATACCAGCACATCAAAAAACCGGAAGGGCGCAATGAACCGGACTGGGCGGCAAAGATTCATCTTTCACAATCGCCCGTGTATTACCACAATTATGAACTGGGCGAATTGACGGCATCGCAGCTTCAGCATTACATTGCCGTCAATGTTTTGAAGCAGACAGATATAAAAAATGTTTGTTTTGCCGGCAAACCTGCAGTCGGTGATTATCTCAAGACATTCGTGTTTATGCCCGGCGCAAGTTTGCGGTGGGATGAGTTGATGAAGTTTGCCACCGGCGAGCCGCTCACAGCAAAATACTTTGCGGAAGAATTTGTAAAGTAAGTTTTTTACAAGAAATGTCGGACACCTTTCTGAGCATCAATTCTGAGAGGTGTCAGACATTTTCCAATTCCCCTTCTTGCCCTTTCCCCGTTGCTTCTCATTTCACAAAGCAGTAGATTTCTTCTGATGAAAAACATTTGCATCGTCGATGATGACAAAGAAATTGTCCGCATTCTCACTGCGTTGTTAGAAAGCGACGGCTATCAAGTTACCTCTGCCGATAATGCTATCGCGGGATGGGCCATTATTCAACAAACCACACCATCTGTATTGTTGGTGGATTGGCAAATGCCGAAGATGAGCGGCATCGAATTGATTAAACGTGTCAAATCGGATACCGTGCTCGGCAAATATGTACATCATCATGATTTCCGGCAAAAGTGAAACGAACGATATTGTGCATGGCTTAGACGCCGGGGCAGACGAATATTTGATCAAACCGTTCAAGTTAGAGGAACTTTCTGCACGCATTCGTTCCGGCATGCGCATTCGGGAATTAGAGGAACGCATTTCCAATGAAACAAAAAAATTGACGGTGTACGAACTTGCGCTATCTGTTGCCGATAAAGTCGGCAACCCGATTGCCGTGGCAAAACTTCAGAATGAATTGCTTGCCGAGAATCCTGCTGTAAAATCTAATGCCGAGATTATGGAAAGCATTACCGTCATCGGCAAAATGCTGGAAGAAGCGCTGGAACTTATCCGAAAAGTTCAATTATTAAAATCGCCGCGTTCCATTCCTGCGCCCGGCGGCAAAACGATGATCGACTTGAATAATTCATAATTTTTTTTAAAGCACCTCGTATGTCAACAAAAACCATTTTTATTACCGGCGCCAACGGAGAAATTGGCCACGGACTGATCAGCCATCTTGCCGAACAAGGCGGCATGCATATTATTGCGATGGATATCGCGCCGTTAGACCGCGATGTAAAATCCAAATGCCATCGTATCGTTACCGGCGATATTCTGGATCAGCGTTTATTAGAAACGCTTTCCACCGAACATGATTTCGATACGATCTATCATCTTGCCGCGCTTCTTTCCACGCGCGCAGAACGGCAGCCGACTCTCGCACATCGTGTCAATGTCAACGGCACATTGAACTTGCTGGAAATCGCTATCACGCAATCGCGTTTGCAAGGGCGCGAAATCAAATTTATTTATCCGTCATCCATTGCCGTGTACGGATTGCCGAATCTTGACATCAAGCAGAAACATGGAAAAGTTCGAGAAACAGAATGGTTGGAGCCGCGCACGATGTACGGCATCAACAAACTCTACATCGAACAACTCGGCGGTACTATGCGCATTTTTATCGGCAGCTCGATGCCGAACAACAAAAAGGGTTGGTGGATTTTCGCTGTGTGCGTTTTCCGGGACTCATCAGCGCCGTCACATTACCCACCGGCGGCACGAGTGATTTTGCGCCGGAGATGCTCCATTCCGCGGCAAAAGGAAAACCGTATGCATGTTTTGTGCGAGAGAATACGCGCATTCCGTTTATGGCAATGCCGGACGCCGTCCATGCATTATTAAAATTACAAGCTGCCAAACGGGAACGGCTCACAAGGCAAAGTTATAATGTCGGATCGTTCAATCCTTCTGCCGGAGAAATTCTTCACCTGATTCGCAAAGCATTTTTGAAGGCAGAAGTTTCTTTTGTGCCGGATCCCAAACGACAGGCAATCATCGATAGCTGGCCTGCCGATGTGGATGACAATGCTGCACGGCATGATTGGGATTGGAAACCGGAGTTTGATATGCAGCGCGCGTTTGACGAGTATCTTATCCCCGCCGTCACAGAGCGCTACACTACAAAATGAATTGACATTCGAGAGTTCTGAAATATTTTTGATTACGGTAGAGGTTGTCCCATAAGTACGTTTAATGGTAGGATAGGCATTTGCCAACGGCATCCCCTGGGGACTTGCCTGTCCATTATGCAACAAAAACGACAAACAGGAATGTTTGTCCTACCAATATTTTGACTTATTGGACAAACTCATTTTATAGCAATAACGACAAGCAGGTCGCAACGTGATGGCTTCGCCAAATGCTTGTCCCACCATGAAAATGATGTTTCAGATGTCTCTATCCTTTATCCGTGTAAGGCACCGAAAAATATTTTCGGTGCCTTGTTGTTTCCATCTGGATTTTCAATCAATGATGCGTTAATTTATAGCTGTGATTTCTGTTGTTGAAAATTAATTTTATATCATTCTTTATTTAGAAAGGATAGTGCATAATGCGAATTGGTATTTTAACGGGCGGCGGTGATGTGCCCGGATTAAACGCGTGTATGAAAGCCGCGGCTACACGAATTCTTGATGACGGACATGAAATGATCGGATTGCGGCGCGGCTGGGCAGGATTGCTTCGGCTCAACCCGGATGACCCGAAGACACAAGAAGAGTTAATTCTTCCTTTAACAAGGACCGTTGTGCGTACCATCGACCGCACCGGCGGAACATTCTTGCATACTTCGCGAACAAATCCCGGTAAAGTGCGTCCGAAAGATATGCCGGACTTTTTGAAAGGAAAGTTCGAACATAAAAACGGAACTGAACCTGCCGATTGCACCGCGCATTCTCTTCGTGTCATCGAACACTTGAAGCTCGACGGATTGATCGCCATCGGCGGCGACGATACGTTAAGTTACGCCGTGCGTTTGCACAAAGAAGGCGTCCCGATGGTCTGCATTCCGAAAACGATGGACAACGACGTGTACGGAACGGATTATTGCATCGGTTTTTCTACCGCTGTCACACGCAGTGTGGAATTTATTAATTCCATGCGCACACCAAGCGGATCGCATGAGCGTATTGCTGTGGTGGAATTATTCGGACGCAATTCCGGCGAAACCTCGCTTATCTCTGCATACCTTGCTGGTGTTGACCGCGCCATTATTTCAGAAGTCGATTTCGATATCGAAAAACTTGTGAACTTTCTCGTCCACGATCGTCAGCAGAATCCCAGCAGCTACGCCATCATGACGGTTTCCGAAGGTGCGAAACCCCTCGGCGGGGAAATCGCACAAACCGGCGAAGCAGATGCGTACGGACATCAGAAGCTTGGCGGCATCGGACAATACATCGGCGCAGAAATTGAACAGCGTTCCGGCGTCGGTGTGATGGTGCAACAATTAGGATACTTGATGCGCGGCGGCGCACCCGATGCGCTTGATCGCATGGTCGCCACCACCTACGGCTATCTTGCTGCCGACTTGATGGTGCAAAAGCATTCCGGCAGAATGGTTGCCCTCCGCGACGGAAAGTACACGACCATTTCCGCAAGCATGATTACCGAAGGAAAGAAATGCGTCGATGTCGATGAGTTATATGACATCAACAAGTACCGCCCCAAGGTGGCACACCTCCTCGGCAAGCCGATGTTCCTGTACCAGAGCTATTGAGTCATTCTGAGCTTGTCGAAGGATGGCTCTAATCTATATATTCAGATTATCAGATTAAAAAACCTTCTGCAAAAACATGCAGGAGGTTTTTTTATGTACTAAACTATTCACCGCTAAATATTTTCATCATTCCAAGCAATATCGATGGACGGCATTTTGAAACCGATTGATGACGTTTGTAAGTCGGTCGGCAGCGCTTGGAAATTGATTGGAAACATTTGTACAGATATCCGGAATCGTTTGGAAGACAATCGGCGATACTTGGAAACCATTCGACACGATTTGTACGGCATCCGATATGGTTTGTAGGACGGGCGATGCAATTTGTACGCCGATCAGCGATGCTTGGAAATGAATCGGCAGAGTTTGTACAGCGTTTGTTCACTTTTGTATGGCGTCTGTCGATGCTTGAAAATGATTCTCCCGCCTTTGTCAACCAATGACACACTTTGTAAAGCGTTCGGCGGGATTTGAAAATGGTTTGCCGCCGTTTGTACGGCAACCGGCAGAGCTTGAAAATGGATTGTCGCAACTTGTACACCACATGAATACGCCGGAAAATCTGCTATTTCCTCTTTTTGAAGCATTTTCGGCATTTTTGAATGTCCCTCAAATATAATGCGGTTGTCCAAAAGTACGTTTAACGGTAGGATAGGCATTTGCCAACGGCATCCCCTTGGGACTTGCCTGTCCATGATAAAACAAAAACGACAAACAAGAATGTTTGTCCCACCAATATTTTAACTTATTGGACAGCCCCCTGCCGGTATTGGGTCTCATTGACAGTTATTATAAATTGGTGTACTATTCATTATACAGAATTACAAATAAGCAAACTCTTCGGGAGGTTGTATGGTTGGGAACAACAACTGGGTATTTGGTTCTTCAAGCAGGCGGTGCACTCTGTGGTTTGCCGATGACCATCCGGTAATATTGGATGGATTGGAAGGTGTATTTTGCGATGTATTGCATCGTCCGGCAATACAAATATTCTGTTCTGCAGATTCTTTGCTCGAAAAATTACAGCATCAGCAAAACGTAACAAAAATATACAAGTGCACCCCCGATGTAATATTTTTAGATTGTTCGATGCCGGGCACATCGGGCATCGAGGCCATTCAGCCCATTCTTCGTTTCGCTCCTTTTGTAAAAATTATTATGCTAACACAGTACGATGCCGAAGGGTTAATCAGACGGGCATTTCAGCAAGGGGCGTACGGCTATGTGTTAAAAAGTTCGGATACACGGTTTCTCCTCGATGCATTACAAACGGTGATGCAAGGGAAATATTATATCGACCCGTCTCTTCCGCAAAGCATGCTGAAATATGTGGACTCACAAATAATCGATTACAATAATAAAGCACACTACGGATTAACTCCGATAGAAATGCATGTGCTACAACATCTTGCAAAAGGATTGACGCGAAAACAGATTGCGGAAGAAATGAATCTAAGTATCGATACCATTAAGACACATCTTCAACGCAGCTATAATAAATTAGGAGTTCATACCGTAGCTGCTGTATTGGCAAAACTGTACAAAGAGCGCATCCTTTTCGATACAGAAGGAAAAAGAAAAAGTTCCTATTAACATAGGAAATAAAAATCACCCTTTTGGGTGATTGTAAATAATATTTTGAATTATTACATTACGACCAATCAGAAGATATAAAACAGATTTATACCATTGTAAATAAAACGTTGGGAGCAAACGATGGAAATAAATAGTGTACGGGTAAGAGCAGCGAAACTATTTACACTCTTCACATTCGTTACAGGGAATGCATACCCGCAGAATTCAACCATCGGAAGAAAAGGTTCAAACAATGATGCATAAGATAATTCTTTTTTCTTTCATCGTAATCACCGCTCTTTCGTTTTCATGCCGTAAGGATAATCCTATCGATGGTAGCAAACCACCTTGTGGTGGAATTGATCTCGGTATTGTTCCGCACCCTCCATACGACAGTCCTATCTGGCATCCGAGTGGACAATTTATCGGATTCAATCATACACCTCTACAGAATATTGTTTATCCCGATCCATGCAACCCGGAACAAAAATTTGCAAGTGATTCAACCGGTTTTTGGCTGATCAATTCTGATGGAACGAATATGCGAAGGATTTTTCCGTACACACTGCAAAGTCCAGCATGGTCACCTGACGGTGAGTGGATTGCATTTGTATCTAATGCACAGATATTTAAAATGCGATTTACAGTAAACACATTTGACACGACAACATTAGCCCAATTAACAACAGGAGGAGAAAATTTCTATCCCGCTTGGAGTCCTGACAGGCAGTGGATAGCATATAACAGCGCTATCTGTGAAGGACCAAAAACATGTGGAATTTGGATGGTATCCTCAATTAATCAACAGAAACAATTTTTAGCATCTTATGGAAATTCCCCTTGTTGGAATTTTAATTCGCCAAACAAAATTCTATATGCTACAACAGCTATAAATTTGAAAGGGCAAGTAGTAGGAGATTCATTATGGATATTCAATATTAATACAAACATAAACTCTTTTTTCACATTTATTGGGGGACAGAACAACGACAGTCGCTGTCTTCACTATTCACCCGACGGGACAAAGATAGCTTTCTGGTCAAGTGGAAATCTCTGGATAATGGATACAACGGGGAATAACCAATATCAATTAACGTTTCATGGGGCTGATGATGCATTTAGTTGGATGCCGTCTGGGGATAAAATTGTTTATACTCGATATCAATCTACCGATTGGACGATGAATAATGGCGTTTTATGGATGATTGATATTAATTCTAAAACAGAAACACAGTTTACATTTAATCGTTGATTAAAAGATTAAATTTATGAAAAAACTATTTCGTGCTTGCACAGCTTGTCTCATTTTATTTTCGCTGTCGTGCAAAAAAAATAATCCATCCGATGGTGTCAATCCACCTATCGGAGATCAACCCATATATCCACAGATTGACGCTTATCCTGCATGCTCGCCAGACGGAAAAACTATTGTTTATAATCATGGTGGTGTTATACAAATTAATGTTGACGGTTCTTATTATTCTGATCCTGATTCAGCGGGTTTATGGATAATCAATACTGACGGCACAAATCCTCATTTGATACTCAAGGGTGGTGAAGAATGTGCGAATTGGAGCCCAGACGGTCAGTGGATTGTATTTGAATCAGAAGCTCAGATTTACAAAGCTCCAGTTATAAAAGATAGCCTTGATATGTCCCATTTAGTTCAGCTTACATTTGCAAGCCGCAACTTCTTTCCTGCTTGGAGTCCCGATGGACAATGGATAACATATAACATGTCAATTTGTGAAGGACCCAATTCCTGCGGTATCTGGCTTATGTCAACACAGGGGACACAACAGAGGTTTCTCGCGGCGTATGGAAATTATCCAAATTGGGACCCTCTAGATATGAGGATTCTCTATTTAACACGGGCAGTAACAACTATGGGTCAAGTGGTTGGCGATTCCATTTGGAAGTTCGATGTTCAGGCAAATTCCAAATACTTTTTCCTCTTTCTTGGTGGAAACAATTATGACAGCAGACATCCCAAATATGCACCAGATGGTATGAAAATTGCGCTTGAATCCAACGCCAATATATGGATAATAAATTCTGATGGAACAAATTTAAAGCAGACGACTGTAAATGGTGGGCTACAGCCTTCATGGTCTCCAGATGGGAAAAAGATTGTTTATATTGGCTTCACATTTAATAAATACGATCCACAAAACAACGGAACACTGTGGGTCATGGATGCCGATGGAAGCAATAAACGTCAACTGACTTATGGTCCAAAATCAAACTAAACGTCCGAAGGCAGGTGATGTTCTATGAGATGACTGAAAAAATACAAGCCCCTAAAAAAGCCAATACGCAACACAAGGAATAAACTTATAAGCCGTTGGAGAATTATAGTGTAATAATGGGTCGGGAGTTTAACTCCCTCCCAGCTGAAGATGTTATTACTGAAATGAAAAAGTTCCTGCTTTTATATGAAAATAAAAAACTACCCGTACGGGTAGTTGTGCAAACCGAAAGGTTATTTTATATTACCGGCATTGGAAGATAAAAAAAATGTCAAGTGAGGTGTTTTGATGACAAGTAAATCGGTTCGGAATATTGTTTTATTGATCCTGTTAGTTTCCATGTTTGGATGCAAAGATAATGTAGTTTCATCGAAAGTAAATAGTAATGATACTACTAATAATGGGTCGGGAGTTTAACTCCCTCCCAGCTGAAGATGTTATTACTGAAATGAAAAAGTTCCTGCTTTTATATGAAAATAAAAAACTACCCGTACGGGTAGTTGTGCAAACCGAAAGGTTATTTTATATTACCGGCATTGGAAGATAAAAAAAATGTCAAGTGAGGTGTTTTGATGACAAGTAAATCGGTTCGGAATATTGTTTTATTGATCCTGTTAGTTTCCATGTTTGGATGCAAAGATAATGTAGTTTCATCGAAAGTAAATAGTAATGATACTACTAATAATGGGTCGGGAGTTTAACTCCCTCCCAGCTGAAGAGGATTAATCTGTAAGCTCACTGCAAAGAAAAATGAAATGTGGCATGTAAGAAATTCAATTGTTGCAAAGATTGATTCTATTTATTGGGATTATGTCTTGGGAACATTAACTCAAGTAAAAAAAATAGGGTACTACTCTGGATTAGATACAGCACATTATCAACTTTGGTTTTATGATGATTATTATGCAGCAGGTTTCGGGTTTTTCCTTGAAATTGGCGATGCCTAGTCAAACACCCAATGCTGAATTACTTGGGTGTATTATTGACAGCAAACAATATGGAAAAATGACTTCTGTAAAAGATAAAAAGCAAAATACGATGTCAATATCTTATCAACTTTTTCCAGCATTTCCCAATCCATTTAACCCTTCTACAATGATATCGTATTATATGCCGAAAAGCGGGAGTGTAAAAATAAAAATATATAATATCCTTGGTAAAGAAATTTCAATTCTTGTTGACAGATACCAAAATATTGGTCAACATTCGGTGCGTTTTGAACCCAAAGGATTGTCAAGTGGAGTTTACTTTGTTAGATTAATTACAGAGAATTATTCGTCGACAAACAAAATCATTTATTCAAAATAACTCGAAGAGGAAAGGCCATGAAAAGACTGTTTTATCTTGTATTGGTAGTATCATCGATGATGTGTTTTGTAAATGCCCAAACGCTTAACCCGTTTTCGTTTTACCCATATCACGCAGGCGATATACGGCAATATCATTCTATATTCACTGGAGATTTAATCTATACAATTTATACTGATTCAGTAGTGTATCGTTCAACAAAAGATGTATTCATTTATAACCGAGTTGTAAGTACGACTACTGGCCCAAGTATTTATCGCATTGATTCGATGGGAAATGTATACAATATGAATTATCAACCGAATTATATACGCTATAAGCTTTATGCTGATAGTGGAGATTCTTGGCAAGAAGGAACGATGGATAGTGTACGTCCTATAATGGCAACAGTAACTTACACTGATTCAGTAAATATTTTTGGAAAAACTGTTGCTGAAAAAGCATTCCGAATTTGGTGGTACCAAAACGACACCTCGCAAGTTTTTTCGCTTGGAATCGATTATTTAGCAGAAGGATTTGGATTAATAGGAGAACAAGTTGAACCATCGGATCAATACGCATTGACAGGTGCTATAATTGACGGCGTACATTATGGAACCATTACTTCTGTGAATCGACAATCTGTTACAATACCAAATCAGATAGTGTTGTTTCAAAATTATCCGAATCCATTCAATCCATCAACGTTGATAAAATATCAAATACCAATGACCGGATTTATTACATTGAAAGTTTACGATCTTTTAGGAAGATGCGTAGAAAACAATATATGTAGGCACGCAAACTGCCGGAATACATACCGCAAAGTTTACAGCAAATAACTTATCATCGGGAATATATTTTTATGAACTCAAGATAAAAGATTTAAGCATCCAAAAAAGAATGCTGTTAATTAAATAACAAAAAATCAAATAAATAGGAGGAAGTTATGAAAAAGAAAATTTGGTTGTCTATCATTTTTGTACTCCCGATAATGATTGGGATACAAAATAACCTTAATGCGCAAAATTTATCAGTATGCGGTGTATCGCAAAGTACTCAGGTAGCTACACAAATAGGCGGGCAAAACGTTACTTCTTTCGGGACATTAAAAGTTTTATTTATTTTTATTGATTTTCCTGATGACAATGTTGATGTCAATAACACAACATGGCCCGTCGGTGTTGGACCGAATTATCTTAATGATATTGTCGATGCAACAGAATCACAGAATTCCGGTAAACTTAATAATGTTTCGACATTTTTTAACGATATGAGTTATGGACAATTTAAAATGATTGGCAATGCTTATTACGTTCAAGCTCCTCATACACTTGCTTGGTATCAAGCCAATCATACAGGATATGAAGCAGATTATTCTGCGAGTGATGCTGCACAAAAACTGAATCAAACAATAAATTTCTCTGATTTCGATAGATGGATAGACAGTCCATATAATCACACACAAGGATCTGATAATACGATTGATATGGTTTTTTTCTGTTATAGACTCTGGTATTTAAATCAAGGGTTATATGGAAGTAGTTTTATTGCTGAAGGTTGGCAAGGTGCTTCATTGCCTGGTGGTAATGTAAGCGTTGATAATGGTGCAAGATTTATTCAATCAAGTAATTCTGTTGATATAATGAATATGCTTTATTATCCTGATTGGGGACATACGATGGAAAATATCGTTCATGAATTTGGTCATGTTTGGGGTCTCAATCATCAATATGCACCAGGTATGTGGTCATTAATGGGTCAACGTAGTCCTAGCACTGGCAGTTTTATGAATGCTTATGAACGAGAGCAACTCGGTTGGATATGTTCCATGATATTGCAACGTCACAGACTGTAACATTACGCGATTTTGGTAAGAAAGGTGATGCATATAGAATTTCAGCCGGTAATGGAGAATATTATATTATTGAAAATCATCAATATCTTACTCCTTATGATAATCCTGATGTTAATAATATTGCGAAAGGAATTTATGTTGTCCAAAATTCTTCGAGCGCTGAACCTAATACAGAGGCATCATTACGTGTTGTTCCCGCAAATGGCAGATGGAATTGGTCTGTTTTAAATTGGATACATAATCCTTGGGATTCATCAACAGATCCTACAGAAACGCTTCCTATTTTTTTGAGAGGTTCGTCTAATAGAAATGTAGGGGCTTCAGTTAGAGATGTTATTTATGCCAGTAATTCTCAAAGCAAACATAGTGGTTATAATATGATGTTTGTTTGGAAAGACGAAGCGACGGGCGCTTTAATGGAATCCACTAGATTTAAAGGAGATGGAAAAACGTTTTGGAGTAGAACAGGTAATAACATTCTTTCACCATGGAGCAATCCAGCTGCTACTACCGTGAGTGGCACGCAATCAAATTTTGCTGTGCAAGTTTTAACAGATGCGGATAATAGTAATTACGGAGCAATACAATTACAATTTTATGTTAACGATTTATCACAAATACTACCCGCTCAGCCACAAGATGTATCTGCATCATTTTCCGGTAATAATACAATAGGAATTTCTTGGTCGGCAAATACCGAGCCAAATATGACGCAATCTGGTACTCACGGTTATAATCTTTATCGTTCCATTTACTATGATGGTGCAACTCTTTCGTATACCAAAGTTAATTCCTCGTTGTTAACTTCTACGACATATACAGACAATCCAATCCTTCCAGGCAATCTTCCCACAAATAAAGATGTGTATTGGCGTTACAATGTTGTAGCAATAGATAATCAGAATAAGTCTTCAGTTACTTCAGAAGATTCATGGTGCTATATGGGGAAAACTGTCTCTGGTTCTCTTTCAAGTAACACGACTTGGTCTAGTAATATTGTTGTTACAGGAACCGTTACAGTCCCAAGTGGGGTAACATTAACAATAAATTCAGGTCCAGTTTTATCATTTGCAAATGGCGCCTCACTTATTGTAAATGGTAATTTACAAGCTCAGAATGCGACCTTCACCTCCACCGGCAGCACATCACCTGGAGCATGGGGCTCCATACAATTTAGCGGCAGTGGCGCAAGTTATTCAAATATGGATGGATGTACTATCCAGTATGGAACGCAGATCGATGTGCTGAACGGTGCAAACAATACCTGGATCACAAACTGTAAAATTACCAACAACTCCGGCCATGGCATCAACGTCTCTTCCTCAAATAATTTTCATGCTATGAGTGATACTATTGCTAATGGCAATACCAATTATGGCATCGTCATATCCGGCGATACAGGTAGTTGGTGCTATGGCAACAAAATATATAAATATCCGGGTTCTTCCGGGTACCAAAAGGGAGTCGGAATACAATTCGGTGGCGGCGCAAGAAGCGGAATAGTATCACGAAATGATATCGATTATTTCGCTTGGGGACTCGCCGTGATCTATGGCTCGAGTGTTAATTACTACAACTGGTCGTATGAAGGGTTGAACCGAATTACCAATTGTGGTTTTGGAGTAAATGTCTATCAAAATAGCTGGTGCGATCTTGGCAGAACCATCGGCGGGATGGACGATGGCTGCGGCGAAAACAGCATTTATAAAAATAATTACTGTGTAAATGTTGGAAATAATTTCGGCGAACAAAACACTGTTTTTGCTGATTATAATTGGTGGGGGAGCAACCCTCAATTTAACGTTTGGCCTTTTGCCAATAATTTCTCGAACAGTAATTGGCTAACCTCCAATCCATGGATCTCAACGCCCCTTCCATTGGTTACAGGACAGACAGCCAGCACCGGAATTAAAGCCGGCGAGCTGATGGCAAAGATGAGTCAATCTAATGATCAAGCACAACCGGCATCTGTTTCAATCGATTTTCTGGATTCGCTTCTTATCGGGTCAACATTTAAAGGAAAGAACCAAGAAGCGGTAACATATTTAAAATCGTATATCAATAACCATCCCGATAACTATGCCGGATATTTAGCGATGTATAATTTTGCCGATAGCGCTACAACGCCGGACATTATCGATTTCTTCAAGGCAAATCATCCCAATGCTCCGAAGATACAGAAGCTGCTGCTCGGGAATCTGTATCAAATGCAAGGACGATCTGATCTTGCCAAAACAACAAATACAGAGATCATCAATGCAAACAAGAATACCGAGATTGCAGAAGAGGCAAAACTCAGGAACTATTATATTAGCTTATATACGGACAATGATCCGCAGGCAGCAGTAGCGCTATTAACAGACATTCTTAGAACTCCAAAATTATCAAACGATATGGAACTTGACCGTGCAAAAACGGCTTTAAAGACATACGTCGATCCGAAGACGGGAAAGATGCCGTATGCAAGTGCGAATATTCAAACTGGAGACACATCGTCTTCAAGCAAATCGATTGTTCCTTCATCTGTTGCATTAGTTGGCAATTATCCCAACCCGTTCAATCCGACAACACAAATACAATACCAACTCCCTGCAAGTGCACGTGTAACTTTGAAGATTCTTCGATGTACTCGGCAGAGAAGTTGCTGTGTTGGTCGATGGAATGAAATCAGCCGGTTTGTACACTGCCAACTTTGATGGTTCTCGTCTTGCCAGCGGCATGTATTTTGCTCGTATGGTGGTGAGCCCGTCAGACGGCAGCAAGCAAATCGTGCAGGTGAAGAAAATGTTGATGTTGAAGTGATTTCATCACTTCAACGAAATCCCGTACGCGGGATTGATGATAAAATAGCTTCACGCTTTCGCGTGAAAACATTTTTAGGCCTCCGGCTGTTGAAATGAGTCTATGAGTCGAGAGTCATTGAGCATATAAGTAGGGGCGGACAATTGTCCAACCAAATATACGTGACCGTCACCAACAAAGTTCAAACAAAGCAGGTGACGGTCACATGCTCGAAGGATAAGCAACTTTGACAAGGATGAATATAAACTTACATGGTTACGATACATCTTTCCTAAATCACCGTACAAAGCAAAACATGTTTTGTACATTCTTATAATTATTATTTTCGAGGAGTATAATACTATGGATAAAAAACAAGAAAACCGCCAAACTATGTGGGACGGCGTTGAACAGGTGCTGGATGACAACAGCACGGTCATCGGAACGAATCAGGAATTCCAGAACTCGGTGCAGAATTTTAAAACCACCAAGCAGGCATGCAAAACCAAGTTCCAATCGGCAGACAACGCGTCCAAAGGAAAAGTGGAAGTGAAAGATAAAACTTCCGATGTGCTGATCGACTCATTGAAAAGCGCGACGGCGTCCCTGTGCGTGCTCGGGCATAAAACCAACAACACTGAATTGGAAACGAAGATGGATATACCTGCTTCGCACTGGACCAATACCCGCGATACGGTTTTGGTCGATGAAGCGAAAACCATTATCGAATCGGTCGATGCCAATGCAGCGGCATTAACCAATCACGGTTTTACTGCCGATAAAATTACGCTTCTGAAAACGCGGCTTACGGATTATTCCACCGCGCTTGCCGAACGGCTCGGCAGTACCTCCGAAGGAAGCGGCGGGCGCGAAACGGCAGAAGAACTTGTCGCAAAGACGGACGATATTCTGGATAATGAAATCGACCGCTATGCGCAGCAGGTACAGGAAGATGAACCGGAATTTTTTAGAGCATACACCAATGCCCGCGCCATAAAAAATCTCGGCGTCCGGCATAAGAAAAAAGATGAAAAATCTGCCGCTGCAGCAAAACCGGCTTTAGCAGAAAAGGCAACAACGGCAGGAAAAACAGTAAAAGAATAGAGAATCATGGTAGTCGATGCTGTCCCATAAGTCAAAATATAGTAGTGTCTCACTTTGAAGTTCTCATAGTGTCAGTCTGAGTTTATCGAAGACTGACGAGGGAACATCAGTCACATTTCGATAAACTCAATGTGACTGATTGCTTTTTGAAATGGATTTTATCAAAATGAGACACTACCCAAAATATTGGTAGGACAAACATTTCTGCTTGTCGTTTTTGTTACATAATGGACAGGCAAGTCACACTGTGATGACTTCGTCAAATGTCTATCCTACCGTTAAACGTGCTTTTGGGACAGCATCATGATGAGACTGATACCATTCATCATTCCGAACGTTATCCCGAAGGGATCAAGACCGTGTCAAAACCCTAAAAAGTACGGTAGTCGAAACCTTTAGGTTTCGTTTCCAGAATAAAAACGAGGACTAAAGTCCTCGACTACCTTATTCTCATCGAGATTTATTTGACTCTAACGGTAAAATCGATTACTATTGCTATTGGTACACGGAATATTTAAGGAGATACACTGTTGTATGGATGGGAATAGAAACAGGCCGCACGTTTATCAAAATACCGAATATACCATTTGGTTTGCAGACGATAATGAGTTTGCGCTGGGCGCTCTGAAAGGATTGTTCAGCGCTCGGATGCGTGGTGTACAGATCGGAACATTCTATTCTGCCGATACTCTTATAGAACAACTCCAGCAGAAGGCCGATATTCCAGGCCTTCCTGTAGGAGCCGTAAGAAAAGAACCGGATGTAGTTTTCTTAGATCAATCGATGCCGGGTACTGGCGGCATCGAAGCCATACCGTCTATTCTTCAGCATGCCCCTTCGGTAAAGATTATTATGCTGACGAATTACGATTTTCCTCGTTTTGTGGAGCGTGCATTTCAACAAGGTGCGTATGGATATATTTTAAAAAGTTCCGATCCGCAGATATTTTGGGATGCCATACAAGCGGTGATGCAGGGGAAAAAATTTATCGATCCGGGTATTGCAGATAGTGTCTTGTAACTTGCTGAAGTTGCCTTCGGGTTATACAAAAAATTGACAAGGGCGCTGTTTAAAATTCACACAGTTCCGTTTCAAGGTAAAGGTTGTGGAAAGTTTTTGCTTCATCGTTACCGGTGTCTGTGCCGGAATACTTTCACACTGGAGAAATCCGCTTTGTTGAATTGTCGGACACAAAGGGAAAAGAATACCGTGCCGATCAATACCACAATTCCGAGAGCAATGAACGGCGTTACGATAAATCCACCGACATTAAATGCAACGCCGTATTGCAGCAGCGAGGTTTCGCTCGCACCGTCCATTTGCAATGCAACGTACCGAAATGCGGAGGTCGTGTATGTCAGCGGATTAAGATAAACAACAGCTGAAAGAAATTTCGGCAGCACGGTCGTGGGAATATATGCGCCGGAAAGAAATGTGAGCGGCATGGCAATGACCGAAATGAGTACTTGAAACGTGGATGAGTTTTTCGAGAGCGTTGCCAGAAATAATCCGATCGACGCAAACGTAACGCCGACGAGAATCATCACACCGCTCATTTCGATAAAATGCAGAATATCTAAGTGCAGACCGATCAATAATCCGATAATGATAATCAACATTCCTTGCGACACCGAAATGACGGTGGAGGAAGCGATCTGCCCCATCGAAATCTGCCAGCGCGCAATAGGTGCGACCATAATTTCTTTCATAAATCCGCTCGCAACATCTTCGATGATGTTCATCGAATTGTTCAACGCAGTCTGGAAGACCGTCATAATGATAATGCCGGTGATGAGATAGTTCATCGGGCGGGGAATAGCCATGGCAGCCGATTTCATGACGAACGAAAAGATGAATAAAAAGAATCCGGACATCAGCAGCGTAAAAACGAACCGCATTTTATCGCGGCTGAATGCCGTCAGGTTGCGAACGAGAATTGCTTGAATGGCGCGCATTAGTTTCGAATCTCCTTTCCGGTGATCGCAATAAAGACTTCATTCAGCGTGCCTTTGCGCAATTCGAAATCCGTGATCGATTGTTTGAAGTGTGAGACAAGTTCCAGCATCTCGCCGAGCGAGTGCGGCCGGATGGAATAAGCCGAATCGTTCTGCTTGTAGGGAATATCGTACTTCGCAAGGTACGCCGTCAATTCGTTTGCAGAAGATGTTCTGATGATTGCCGTATCCGATGTGTGGGCACGCTTCAGTTCATACGGCGTATCGTACGCGACAATGTTTCCATGGTCTATGATTGCAACTTTATCGCAAATTTCTGCTTCATCCATATAATGCGTTGTCAAAAAGATCGTCATGTTTTTTTGCTTTTGAATTGCACAGATGTAATCCCAGATGTTGGCGCGCGTCTGCGGATCGAGGCCGGTCGTCGGCTCATCGAGAAACAACACTTTTGGAAAGTGCACAAGCCCGCGCGCAATTTCCACGCGCCGCTTCATGCCTCCGGAAAGGCTTTTAATCAGAGCGCTGCGCCAATCTGCAAGTCCGACTAAATCCAACGCAAATCCGATCCTGTCTGTCACTTCGTTCTTCGGTACGTGATAAAAATCGCAATGCAGCTTTAAATTTTCATTCACCGTGAGATTGCTGTCTAACGTCGATTCCTGAAACACGATGCCAATATCTTTCGTACCGCCGCTTGTTCTTTATTCACATCGTGTCCGCCGATTTTCAACGTACCTTCTGTTTTGTTTAAGATCGTACACAGGGTATTGATGGTTGTCGTTTTGCCGGCGCCGTTCGGGCCGAGGAAGGCAAAGATAGAACCTTCTTCCACGGTGAACGAAATGTTGTTCACAGCGGCATAATCGCCATAGCTCTTTGTAAAGTTTTTTACCTCAATAATGTTTGAGGGCATAAATTCTTCTCCATATTCATACTGCGTTATGACGATCATAAAATAAGCAACCATAGTTTGTAGAGCGTTCTTTAATCGGTGAACAAAAGTTGTTCATCGGTGAATGAAACGAAGGATGATGCTGACACCTTTTATTTTTCATCCAAAGAAATTTCGATGATGGTTACTTCTCTTGCATTGCTCGCTCTCGTAATTTTCCGTACATTATTATAACGAACAAAGTATCATTCACGGATTCAACAGGGAACACACGTATGGCATCGCAAACATTATGGGGCGGACGATTTAAAGAACCGTTGTCGGAATTGGCACTGAAATTTTCATCTTCTATCGATTTCGATAAATTATTTTACGAAGAAGATATTGCCGGCAGCATTGCGCATGTAGAAATGCTCGCCGCCTGCAAAGTGTTGAAGCCGTCCGAAGCACGGCGTATTCGTGTGGCATTGAAGGCAATTCAAAAAGAAATTGAAGCGGGAAAATTTTTGTTGACCGGTGAATATGAAGATGTACATTCCGCCATCGAACAGCGGTTAACGCAAAAGATCAGTGCTCTCGGCGGCAAGCTGCACACAGGGCGCAGCCGGAACGACCAGATTGCATTAGATGAACGATTGTTTCTGCGGTCGGCAATAAAAGAAATCAGCAAACTCGTTATCAATCTGCAGCGGGTGTTGGTGTATAAAGCAGAAAAATGTTTCGGCATCATTATGCCCGGCTATACGCACACGCAGCGTGCGCAAGCCGTGATGCTGTCGCATCATTTGCTGGCGTATGTATCGATGTTAGAACGTGACTTCGAGCGTTTGCAGGATTGTAGCAAGCGGTTGAACAAATCCCCACTCGGAGCGGCGGCATTTGCAGGAACGCCGTTTCCCATCGACCGGAATTTGGTTGCGAGAAAATTACATTTCGATGGCATCGTCGAAAACAGCATCGATGCGGTGAGTGATCGTGATTTTATTTTGGAATTTATTTCTGCCGGCAGCGTGATGATGATGCACTTGAGCCGCTTTGCAGAAGAATTGGTGCTATGGACGACGAAAGAATTTTCGTTTGCTACGATCAGCGACGCGTACACGACCGGCAGCAGCATTATGCCGCAGAAAAAAATCCCGATATGGCGGAACTCGTGCGCGGCAAAACCGGACGCGTGTACGGCGCGTTGATGAACTTGCTCACGACGATGAAAGGGTTGCCGCTTGCGTACAATCGCGATATGCAGGAAGACAAACAGCCGCTGTTAGAAACCATCCGCACCACACGCGAGTGCCTCTTTATTTTTGCGCACGTGCTGGTGCACACCACGTTCAACGAAAAACATTTAGCGGAAGAACTGCGCACTGATTTTCTTACGGCAACCGATATGGCGGATTACCTTGTAACGAAAGGCATGCCGTTCCGCGAAGCGCATGAAGTGACCGGCAAAGTGGTGCAGTACCTGCTTGAGCCGCAAAATGTATTTCGGCAATCTCGATCTTGAAACATTGAAACAAATTTCCCCAAAGTTTTCAGAAGATGTGTTTGAAATGATCCAGCCGCAAACTAGTGTGCAGCATAAAAAATCGGCAGGCAGTACAAATCCGACAGAAGTAAAAAAGCAGCTTGCTCACTGGACAAAAACGCTGGGCAAGCGGCGGGTGTAACGATTCGAAAATATTAAGCGATAGGTTGTTTGCGTAGTTGAGAAATAAAAAGGATAGAGATAGTATTGGTTTCTATCCTTTTTTATTCTGAAAACTTTCCGCTCGCTGTGGCAAGAAAGGTTTTTAGCTGCCATACTTTTTCGGTAAAAGAACGATGAAAATTATTTTGTGCTATGAAAACTTTCAGGAGGCCCTAGTTCACTGGGCTTTAATCCGCCGCAATCAATGACTAATTTTTGCAGTACCAGCCCCTTGTCAATAATCCAGAATTTCAACGTGTGCAATCCTTTCGCATTGATGTTGTGAATAGATTGCTCTATCCTGATGTTGTCCATCATTACTTTTGCGTTATTGTCATTCACCCGTCGTTCGCCATTTTTCTTTAACGTACTGTTTATAATCTGGGGTTCTTCTTCATCAAATGCCACGGCATAGTGCAGTCCTTTTTCTCCACTATAATCAATCGTGGGCGCCAGATATGTCAGCACTTTTACCATGCCTGTATCGCTTAGGTTGACTTTGTATTCTAAATGTGGTGCAGCATCGGTTGCTTCCTGTTTCGTCATGGTCGCCGGGAATAATGTTATACCGGTTGATGTGCGTCCATAGTTGTTTAAAATTTGCCATGTCGTATTTTCCGAGCTGATCGCCCGCGTGTAATTTGCAGCTGAAATGGAAACATACCCGTTGCTTTCAACAAATCCGTTCAACGTTTCTTTCGATTCCCGGTTATCAACAGGAAGTTGAACGATTACTTTTTGGTTCGAGGGACCTATGATCACTAAAGGAATTCTTTGTTCTCCTTTTGGAACTTTATCCCACTTCACTTTTACTTCGAGACGTTCCTGTTGTTCGATAACGCCTGCATTGGGTGTAACACTGATCCATGGAACGGAAGCATCGATGGAGAAGTTGAATGGTTTTGTACCACGGTTAAACACGTCGATGTAATGCAGCGTATCATGATAAGAATTGAACGCAGGTAAAACCGACTCTGTTGTTTCTTTATGCCACCATGCATCGGATCCTTCAATCGCTACACCCATATCGGCATTGTTTTTTAAATCGAATCGAACCGTTGGGGGCAATGAGTCAACTTCAGGGCCTCGCCAGTAATAGTAACTGATATGCGTTTGATCCATCATGTGATCCCACTTCCCATCCCGCAATTCTTTATTATAATAATGAGTAAGAAGCGAATCACGGAGGAAGTATTCTTTCACTTTATCGGACATCGTATTGGTTGCAGCCCGTTCTTGTGATGCATAAAATTTATTCAGGGCAAGCGCATAATACAAATCGTACAAATTCGTAATTGCTTTTATTGGATGGAGCACAAGTTCGAAGTATGCATCTTTGGTTTCAGCAGGTATATGCTTTTCGATCTCGCTTGCTTCATCCTGCAGTGTATGATAGTTTGCAATAACGGTTTCAAACTCATGATAATTGATCAGACTGAAATGATTGAACCTCATCATTTCAGGTTTTCGAATGCCGTTATAGTTGCTGTACCTGAGTAATGATTGTTCCGATTTGTGCAGCATCCTGTGAGCCAAACTGCTGCTGCGCCCAGAGCCGGGCATAGTCCTCCAGTTTGCTCTGCGGCCAAGCGTTAGGGTCCCATGCATAATCAAAATAAAAACTGATGGGGAATTCCAGTGGTTTCAGATCTCCGACATTCAAGATCCAAATTCGATCAACCGCATGCTCATAGGCAAGATGCAGTTGTTCCCATGCTTTTGTAATCTGAACGGTATTGATCCATTTATAACTCCATGGGCCTCCGTTAAAATCGAAATGATAGTAGAGCCCATACCCGCCGGATCTTTTTGGGTCTTGAAGATTCGGCAATCTTCTAATGTTTCCATAATTGTCATCGCATAAGAGCAAGGTGATATCATCCGGTACGCGCATCCCCTTGTCATAATATTCCTGCACTTCGGTATATAGCGCCCATAGTTGGGGAATATCTTCCGGTTTTTTTCCGGTTACTTCGGTAAGAATTTTTCGCTGGTCAGCTATAATCTTTTCCAGCAAAGCGATGTTCGTACTTGCTTCCATAGGCATGTCGCCGTCGCCGCGCATACCCATCGTCACTATAGTTTCAGCATTCCCCATGTTCGCAATACCCTTGCGCCAGAATTCGCGCAGCGCTTCACCGTTTGTGTTATAATTCCATTGGCCCTTTCCATAGCGCTGCCATTCTTTTTGTGCACGGTCCATAGGTTCATGGTGTGAAGTTCCCATAACAATCCCATATTCATCGGCTAATGGCCTGTTGAGAGAATCATCATCGTTGAAAGCATTGTTCCACATCGCCGGCCAGAGATAATTGCCTTTGAGCCGCAAAATCAATTCGAATATTTTTGTGTATGCTTTAGAATTTGCCCCGCCGAATTTTTCCTGGGTCCATCCGGAAAAAGCCGGTGCCTCGTTGTTGATAAAAATACCTCTGTACTTTACGGCTGGTGTACCTTGGCTATAGCGTCCATGCAAAACAAACAAGTTCTTTTGTGGTTGAATCGGAACATCTGCCCACCAATACCATGGAGAGATGCCAATGTGTTCCGATACATCGTATATTCCATAAATAGTACCGCGTTTATCGCTTCCGGCAATCACAAGAGCTTTACCGATGCCGGGCAACGGTTTTTCGATTGTTTGAATAATAAACGTTTCCCATTTGCCGGCAACATTCTTTACATCAAGTTTCTTGTTTTGTATCAACCGTTCGATGATGGGACTTTTGCCAATGGTACCGACAATGACGAGTTCATTTTGAGATGGAGCTTCATCAAACACAATTGCCGGTGCAGTTCCCGTTACTTTACCAATATCGGTTTTTAAATCCTTCAATGCCCGAATGACACCGGCGTAATCTTTGGAACTGATAAATAATGTAGTTGCCGTACCATGGCTAACGATGCTGGCACTATTTTTACTGTATGTATTGGTAATATATGATTGGCCGCCGATTGCCCAAAGGGAACATGGAAAAAACACAACCATCAGAAAATAATTAAATAAGCGTAGAGAATATTTCGAAAGCATAATTGTAAATTCCGTTTATAATGTTACACCGTGATAAAGATAAAGTATGAAATAGACAAATCGCATAATGCAAAAAATATTGTTTACCAATTATACCGTATCGTATACGTAATCGTTTTCTCTTCATCCTTTTGCAGCTTCATCGGGAAGCGAATGGTAGTCTGATCAACTTTATCCCATGTGTCTGTCGATGCTTTGATGTCCCATTCATTCCAGCGCCACGGATGTTCGTACACAACTATTTCTACCGGTTCCGTTTTATGGTTGCGGAGTTTGATCTCAAATGTTTCTTCCACCACATGACCGGAGACAACGACACGAAATTCTTTTTGCACACGCTCCCCGACCAAATCGAACGCGTTGCCGAGATAGAGTTTGATCTCTTCATCCTTCGGCGTGTGGTCGATTTCGTTCTCACCGGCAAATTGTTCTTTGCCGTCGTCGTCGCGTTTATACACGCGCACTTTGCCTTTCGGCAGCGACATGCCGAGTCCGGATTTTTCATCGTTCTTGAACGTAATAAAGACTCCGACTTTTGCATTGGACTGTTGCCCGAAGCTTCCCTGTTCACGATAGGAATAATTATTCATCCAGTATCGCCATTGCCCGTCCACGCCGTCATAGATAAATACCTTTTTTGCGGTTACATGATTTGCCGAGGTCAATTCGATTTGTTTCGTTTCGTCGTTGTTGAGGTCGGTTTTCCGTTGCAAGGAATAGAGTTTGTATTCGAACAATTCTTTTTGCTCGAATTGCTTTTTGAAGTCGGATTGTGCCGAAAATTGAGCATTGACGGCGCCTCCACTATAACGCGGCAGGTCCGGTACACGATTCACATCTCCTGCAACAAGTTTCAATCCGGCATTTTTGAATGTCGTGCCGGAGTGATTGGTGATTGTGACCCAGCCGGTAAGGTCGAGATGCGAATCGTTTGCGTCCAACAAAACGACATAATTGCAGCTCCAATTTATTTGTGATGCAAGATAACTGATCTCTGTTTTGTGCGTTCCGATGGAAAAATTTTCCAACAGCCATTCAAGCTGCGGTTTCAAAATTAATCCTTCCGGCAGACTCGGTAATACTAACCGCCCTTCGGGCGCGAGTTCAATCTTACCGTCCACCTCAGCGATCATCTTTCCTGTTCCTATATATTGATTGTTACCGTTCGATTGCCAGCCGCTTGAGAGTAGCTTTGCTTGAACAGCATATTCTTTTTTTGTGTTTTGGTCCATCCGGTAAAATTCAACTTCTTTGCCGATATATTTTTCTAACAGTTTTGCTTGGTGCACAAGATCGGTCCTGATAACTTTGTTCCAGCACTTTGACGGCAGAAGGATCGGTCAAACTGGAAAAATGCAGCGATGTGCCGTCGATGGTGGCAGGAATATCAGGAACGATAACGCGGTTCAATCCTTCCGTTAGATTCATCGTTCGTTCTTCACGAATCAACGCAATATCGGAATTATAAATGGTGAGATCGACTGACTGACGTTCACTTGCAGGCACGGGCTGCTGCGAAAAAGCAAATGGGACGACGATGAATGTGAACAGGAGAACGATGCAAATACCGTGTTTCATAACGCACCTCGTTTGTTAATTTCAAGATGATAATTATTTTGATGTGACAACATTTTTTTCTGCAATCTTCTTCCAGAGTTTCATCAATAGCGGCGCAACAACCAACGCCAATCCTGCCACAAGAATTCCGACAACGGCATCGGTAAGATAATGATAGCGGCCGTAAAATGTAGAAACATAGAGTGATAGTACGATAGGCGTTAAAATCCAAAATGATATGCGGTGATATCGGTACGCCATCGCCCACATAATCGTTGCGGCGGCGGCATGCGGGCTGGGAATCGATCCGCCGGCAAAATGCAAATACTTACGCATAAATTCACCGAGATACGTGAACGCATAGCCGTCTAATGGAACGGTGTAAAGGTCTTTGATGTGGTACATCGGGCTGGCGACAGGATAAAGGATGAATCCGATATCGCACAGGACATTGGTAAAACCAAGCGTGAAGAAATAATCTTCCATCGCCAACTCGCCGCGTTTGTAATAGATGATGCCGCACAAGACAGGATACAGCGGGACATAAATGACGTACGAGAACATCAACCATTCAGTCAACGGTCTGGAAATGTAATCTTCGATCCACAGCGTTGGCTGCACACCGAACACGTACTGCTCGAAATCGCAAACATCATCATCCATCCATTGATGCTGAACAATCATCTGCAATTTATCCACCGCGCCGAAAAGGTACACAAAGGCGAGAACAATCGGAGCCATACGGAAAAAGAACTTCCAAAATTTTGTCGTTGCTTTTTCACTGAAGCGGTTGAAATAAATATAGGCAATTCCCACAGCGGTATTCTTGAGAATCAAAACCCACCATCGTTCTACTTCTCCGCAAAAGATCAGCGCGAGCAGCGAAAATAATGCGAGTGTTCCAAGGATCAAGAAATCAGTAATGTTGAACCGAAACCCGCCGATGGTAATTTTTTTATCCGTCATGTCATTGTGTTTGTTGAAAAGAGATAATTATTTTGTTTTCAAAAAATTATCATCCAAAACAAATAAAGAAATCTAACGAAAGCCCGAGCATCCAATGTGTAAGGATAGCGGGGAGAATCGAGCGGGAGCGAAACACGAGAACACCCCAAACGAGAGCGCCAAAAACAGCGCCGTAAATTTCCCCCGTCGGTTTGCCGATGTGCACAATGCATGAGATTGCTGACTGCACTAAGATCGCTCCCCACGCACCGAAACGCGGCGCTAACCCGTGCTGCATCAGCCCGCGGAAAAATGTTTCCCATCCGATATAAAATAATAAATATCCAACGGCATGAAGCGTGAACATTTGCCATGAAGCGCCAGCGCCTTTGTAGAGAGGATATTCCGCGATGAAATGCGGATCCTTCGATGAAAAATATCCCAAACCAATCATGATGATTCCAACAATTCCTGTTGCCGGAAGCCAGAATTTCCAGTTGCCCAATTGTAGTCCATACTGTGCGAACGGTTCTTTAAAAATATATTTGATGACAAGGAGCGAGAGAACGCCGAAAAGAACGAGCGCCGTCAGATAATTATACCATTCCGCCGCCATCGCTGCAATGCTGTTGATAAAGGGAATAAGCGACACTAAATAGGCGAGAAACAACGTTCTGCTGCCGTAATATTTCCATGTGACGAGCAGGAGAGTGCCAAAGAGAAGAATGATGGTCGGTTTCCGATTTTCTGTTGAAAAAATTTCTTTGAAGGACAGCGAAGATTCAAATGGATTCATAGCTTGCTCCGATTGATGAGTTATCGTTTTTTGCGCTGCTCTAATAGCCAGTGGTACGTTAATCGAATTCCTTCTTTCAGCGGCGTGAAGGTGTAGCCCAATTCACGTTCGGCTTTGGCGCAGGAGTACGCCCAATCCTGTAAAAATGTTTCTACCCAGCCGGGCGTAATTTGCGGGTAGATGCCGAAATGTTCTGCGGCAAATCTCCATGCGGCGCCGTACGCCATAGCAACGCGCGGCGATAAATTTATTTGGGAATGTTTCTTGCCGCTCGCTTCATCCACCAACTCGTAAAATTGTTTCAGCGATGCATTTTCTCCGCCGAGAATGTACCGCTCGCCGATGTGTCCGCGTTCCATAGCGAGAACATGTCCACGTACTAAATCATCCACAAATGCATAATTACCGATGTCGGTTCCGTGATTGAGAAGAATGGGCAGTTGTCCGCGGTCGTATTGATCGATCATCAAGCTCACAGAATTACCTTCTGTCATTTTTCCGGGCCCGTACACACGAGTCGGATTGACTATCACGACAGGAAACCCTTCTGCAGCCATCTTCAATGCTTCGCGCTCGGCGATGGATTTTGTTTCTTCGTATTCGGTAAAATATTTTTGTGTGATACGAGGCATAGTTTCATCGCCTATCACGCCTTTGTGTGTCGGGCCGAAGGTGACGATAGTCGATGTCCACACAATGCGCTGAATATTGTTCCGGCGCGCCGCTTCAAAAACGTTTCTCATTCCATCGATATTGTGCCGATAAAAAATATTTTTATCACGAGACCAATTTTTGGCATAGGCGGCAAGATGAAAGACATGTGTGCAGCCCTTCATCCCTTGTACTAACGAATCGAGATTCATGATATCGCCCTGCACAAACTTGATGCACTCGTGCTGCAATTCATCGCGATTGCTCGCGGCGCGTGTCAGTGCGTGGACGGTATGTCCTTGGCGCACTAACTCGTTCACGAGTTTTGTGCCGATAAAGCCGGTTGCACCGGTAACGAAGATGTTTGTCGGATTCATACAAAGATACTCTGCATAGCCAAGATAGAGATTTCTGTTTGAAGAGACAATGATGGGAAAGAAAAAAATCACACTTTCCCAGTGCAAGTCCTTGCCATGAGAAGTTCATTATTGCTTGTCAAACAGCCGCGCAAACCCCGGATAGGCGGTAAGCGGAATGATCTCGAAGTCGATCAATCCGTTCTTGATCAACGGCAGTGTGCTGAGAATCTCTTGGGCTTCATCGACACTCGCACATTCCAGCACTAATACGGCGGCTTGCCGATCAGCACGAAAATACAGTTCGCGAAGAACGCCGTCTTGTTGCAATTCCCATGCACGTACTGCCTCTTGTTTCAAAATTTCTTCGGTAAATGCGCTGTCGGGAATTCCCGGTACGTCTTTTTCGAGTGCAAGGAGTTTCATAAAAGTATTATTGAATGTTTTGTTTCAATATACTGCGTGAGAATATCGGTGTCAAGATGCGTCTCTATAAAAAACACGAGGTTGTCTTAAAAGTACATTTAACGGTGGGATAGGCATTTTTGCCTGTCCATTATGCACAAAACGACAAACAAGAATATTTGCCCTACCAACATTTTGACTTATGGGACAGTCCCATAGCAGTGGAAATGTCCGGCACGCTTCTATTCTCTATCTGTTGTGCAGGAATTACATAGTATCTCCATTTTTTAAACACCATGGTGCATGATAACCCACCATAGTGTTCAATGAGTGTTAATTGTCTAACATCAATAGAAACTTTTAAACAGCTGTCTCACCTCATCTTCCATGTATTCGGCAATTCGGTGCTGACTTCTCGTTTCCGCTGCGGCGAATCCTGAGCGATGCCTGCAATGGTTTGTATAATATCCCGGTGAATATCGCCGAGTGTGTAATAGCTATGTTCGATGGAAAGCAAACCGCCCGGCACAACCGATGTGCAATCAATCTGAAATACTTTTGCATGAACATGATACGGCCGTGCGCAGCCGTTGTACCCAAGGCGTTCGGGATTGCCTTTCGTTGTCTCGCTAATCATCATCGCTTTATCTTCGCGATTGTAATAGACATTGATGCTTCGTGTAAGCTCATTCAGTTGTCCGAGCGGTTGATCCGGTTCCAGAACGGTATCGTCCACGTCCGCTGAACACATAAAAATGTTTTCAAATAATCGCGGCAACGCAGAGGTTGGAGTAAAATCTATCATTCGCGCCACCGCGTTTTGCAGAACATAATTTCCCATCGAATGGCAGAGAAGGTGGATGGCCTGTCCGCAGGCGACATCGTTTCCCGCTTTCACATCATCGTAGAGACGAATAAAAAAATCTCTGAGTTTGAGAAATCCTCTGCCCACCGCGTAGCCGGAATTTTTTGCCCGGCTGCGGTCATCGAGATACGAATATATCGGAATCGCTTCTCCTTCCGACGGCCAACTGAAAAGAACGACGGTTAATTTTTTGTTCGTCAACGATTGCGCGTTTGCCATTTCTTGCAGCGCCAGTGCAGAGCCGACGGCGCTTTCCCACGTAACGTTAAAACCGTGAATGAAAATCAATGTGTCGCTGCTTTGCAGCATCTCTGTTTTCAGATCCTTTAGGAATTCCGTTGAACCGAAATTCTTAAGCGGCTGCTTTGTATCGGCAATACCTTTTTCCAGATTCTCCGTGTACGTTTCGATGACGGCGCCTTTTGCCATGCCTGAAAAGTAACCCGCAAGGCCGTTGCCATCACCCGCACCCAATCCATCCACTGGCGCCGTGAGGTAGTTGTTCACCTGTTCTTCATCGGCTTGAAGCGTAAGGTAGCCAAACCGGAGGTTTTCATATCCGTCATCGCTGAATTTCGAATCATATCCTGTCGGGTGTGCATCATCGCCAAGATGGTGGCGATTGGTGGCGTAGTAAAGAGTATATTGTTTCATAAATGGTTCTCCTGATTGTCTGGTATTTATCATTGTGTCATCGCGGTAATTTGGTCAACCGTTAGCACGGGCTGTGATTGTATTGCCGGATCGGAACCGATCTGAATCAGATTCGCTTTCGCTCCGCTGCCGTCCTGAAACCGTCCAACAGCACGCAGCTCTACACCGGCACGTATAAGAGCAAAAGCAAGTTGTTTGGTTTCATCCAATGTTACATTGTTTCCCACCCAGATATGATTTGTTGGAATAGTATTGATCGGCTGTTTGATATCAATCCGAAATCCGAAGCGGCGCAAGATGGGGGCTATGACTGCGCCATCAGCTTGTTTAATAAAATATTCGACACGCAATGTTGATTTCACCATCGGAGCAGCAGCAGATAGTGCTCGCAAACGGGTATCGGCTTCAACACTGCGTTTCATTTCTACGGTAGAGAATGATGTTCTTCTGTTGCCGTAGCCGGTGAGCACTTGATTGAGCATGTGTGTAATGGTGTTGTTTTGTACGATCAGCGAATCAAGTTGCTGCTTGGAATTTTGTTGCTCTTTTTGCTGCTCCCGTGCGTCTTGTACATCGCTTATAACAGTGGCGCCGAAAATAAGAATGAGCAGGGCAATAAAAATCCATCTGTTGCGTCTATTTGCCGGATCGATGAACACACCGGCAAGGCCGGACAGCAATTGCAGTCCGGAAAGGATGGGAGAGAGAAAAGACATATACAATTCCTTTCAATTTGGTTGCAATTGTAATGGTAGGGGCGAGGTTGCCTCGCCCCTGCAAGAATGTTGGTTTACCCGCTGGAGTTTTAGAACGAAAGAAATCCCGTTGATCATAACATTTACTGTATCGGATAAACAAACTTCAGGTACGCAAAGAAAAAGAGAAACGATATAATCAGAATCATCATGCCGATAATATTCGAATTGAATTTAAGTCCCTGTAAACTTGCTTCTATAGTCATCGAATCATTTTTGTTTTGTGGTTGCCCGCTATCCGTGGCTCTTGTCATCTTATCCGTTAATTCATGAAATTTAACTTGTGCAATATGATCTTTATAAAACTGAAAACCGGAAAGAGTAACACCGCTGAGCACCAACAACACCACAAGCCAGAAAATGATTTTGGAATTAAAAAGCTGCCATTCATAGACACGCTGGTTATAGGCATCGGCGGCTATGCGGTGTTGCAACTCCTGCTTTTCAAAAGCTTTCTGTAATACTTCTGAATCAACATTCGGGTTGTCTGACGTAGATACAGTAGATTGGCTTGCTGCTTTAATATATGCTTCAATGGTAGAATCAGGTGCTGTTTGAATTTTTACCTGTGCGCTGCAATAGGCGTAAGTAATAAGCGTTAAAAATATTAAAATGTGTGTTTTCATATTAATTCCTCTTGTTTACACTATACTTTTTCATAATCGTTTCGATAAGTAGAAGGCGATCTTTCATAATCTGCTTAGGTGACATTGCTTGTTCATGGTCTATAAATTTCATTATTACCGTGTCCCTGCTGTCGTACGTTTTGATAAGAGACAAAAGTGCATCATTGATTTCCTTCAAAGAACTATATTGTTCTGGATAATCTACTGTTGGTGTTGGTTGTATAGTAGACATAACCTCAGGTTGTAGTTCCATCTTTTCCATTTCCATAATCGTATTACGGTAACTGCTCGTATCTTGTGCAAACAGCATATCGGTGGATATAAGCATCATCACTATCACACCCAATAAAGTTTTCATAACGTGCTCCTCGGATAGTGCAGGAGGCTGACTCTTGCACAACTGAGAGATTAATAATAGAATTATTTTTTTAACAAGTTTGATAAAAATTCTATTGCCACAGGTATATCTATTCCAACATATCCAACATTATGATCTATAAAGTCTGAATTAGGGAAAAGAACGCCAATCTGAATAGCCGATTTATTATCTTGATTGGTTAAGAGACCCATTCCAAGCCCCCAGCCGGCTTCAGCAATCGATGAACTTACTTTAAACGGAATGGCTATGCCGATGTTTATATAATCGATGCATGTATTTAAAAAGGAATCATGCTTTTTATCCCAATGAAATATTGGAACATAACCGGCAATCAAGGGATTACTCAAACTTCCATTGGAAATGACGCTTGCAACTTTAATCTGGGATTTTGTTGCCGATTCGACAATAGCCCCCCAGAGTTCACTCGCATCAGTACCGTTCAAATCTACGAGGAGGCGTAATTTATAGCGCCGGTATTTAAACGATTGATGAACATAAAAACGTGTGGAATCTGAAGTGGAATAAAAGATATTTACCCAAATAACATTTCCTTCAGCACACAATGAGGAATCTATATTGCTTCTTATAATCGCGTATGAAACCTTTTGATCCGGCAATTTATCGTTGGTTATTGTCCTATTAGCAAGGAGTTTTCCCAGGGGAGAAGTAGCTTCAAACACAATCGAATCGACCACCTGCTTAATATATGGAATGGGTTTATCATCAAAACCGTTTTCGAAAAATTTAATGAGAAGACTCGAATGACGATCAAGGACATATTTATCATCTTCTTTATATGAAAGCAATATGGGTTCAGCATTTTCAGTACCTTCATACCACCTGTACGATAGGATTATAAAATGGTCGATTGGGATTGTTTTGTGTGTGCGCCATGGTTGGTATTAGGATAGAAAAGAAATAATAAAAAATAAGCAGTATTTTAAATAATGGCCATTTCATATTGACCTCCTTAAGAATAAATGATGCTAATTACGGCAATGAATTGTCCTTGGGGGTCAAGTATAATTGTCATTGTTTGGCTATGCATAGTGATATTGGGTGTGCTTATTATTTGCTGTGCTTGGTTCTGTAATTGTGTAAGGACAGTTTGTGGATTTGGATTCGGTCCTGCCGATAGAATTTTAATATTCACAATAAACCTCTCTTTGTTTTTGGTAAAATATTTTATGCCGATCTATATTCCTGATCGCGCGTTATCGCGCCTTCACTTCCACGGCGGCATATCTTTTTTCATCTCGTTCCTCCTTTCTCAATAGAACGTCATGTCTGGATGATGTATTATGGATGCGTGTTCAAAGGAAACTCTACTTGAGAACGGGAATCATTGATCGACGAGTATTCCACAACGAGCTTGCTTTTTCCAAGAATCGAATCAAAAGCAGATGGGTTGTCAAGTTTTTCCTGCTCAACGGCATACACGATCAATTCCTGTCCCGTCCCGAGCATCATTCCCGGTTCAACCGGTTCTGTATGAGATATAATAGTACCGATGTTGCTGGCGATAACGTCTGTGTTGATCATCCGTTCAAGCTTTGCTCTTGTAGAAGGCTGTTCACCGTTATACGTTAGAGATACACCGGTAATCTTTGCAGGCCCAAGGCCGACATTCTGTAAGATCAACCCGTAATATCCCTTATATGATTGAGATCCCTCGAATACTGATTGTGAGAATGGGCCGCAGATCGTAATCGATTTTCTTTGTCGTGTAGATGAGCGTAAGACGGGAGATGAACAAAGCAAAAAATGCAATGAAATTCCTGAGCTGATCTGTCTTGGTAAAGGCGAGTAGCGCTTTAAAGAATTTATTCTCTCTCGGTTTCATGAGTGTTCACTCATTTCACGATAATAGAATTGACATAGATCGTTTCTGCCTTTTGCGAACCAAAGACAAATTCTGTGACAACATATAATTTTTGAAGATTGGCAGTAGTAAATCCTGAAAGAGGAAATGAATATTGTTTATAACGCTTGCTCAAGGTTTTTTTGTACCTTTGTTTCGCTGCCGTTGTCAGGGTTGCTAACATCTTTTATCCCGATCTCGACGTTCTCTCCTCCATGCGCCCCTCTCATGGAAATGATTAACGTATCATAGATAGAATAATTTGATGTTAATCGCCTTCCCTCTTCGCTTTGCGGTTTACCAACAGTAATAAATACAGCGCCCCAACTTTGTCCCGCTGGATAGGATATTATAAATTCCTTTCCAGTGTCTTTCAGCCAATCAGTTCTTTCGCTGTCGGTGTTTAATCCCATATCATATCCCCGTGCTAATGTCTTACCATTATAGATGGTAAGCGGCGTCGCTTTTTGAGCCACCATCGTAATAGAAAAGCAAACCACACTAATAAAAAAAGCAATGAACCAACTCTTTGTTTTCATAACGTATCTCCCAAATTACTGTGAAAGCGTATGCTGTGCATACACTGTTGTTGTATAAATTGGAATGGATGTTCCATTCACTGTGTTCTTGCAATATCTTTCACAAACAACTCTTCCACGGTGGTGTATCTTCTCTCATCCCATTTCTCCTTTCTCAATTTTTTGCATGTGACCGTCACATATCTTTCTGGAAGTGTCTGACACCTTCAAGGTGTCGGACACTTGCGCGACTTCAATATAGTTGCCACCATGTTTTTGTCGGGTTATGTCCCTGCATATTCAACGCTCGCTTCGATGCATCCCGCTAATTTAAAGAAACAACGTGATTACTCAGCGAGCGTCTCTGTTTTTTTAACTTTTAACTTCTATCTTCTAACTCCTAAATTCTCCATTCTTCTTCATCACTTTGTCGTTGGAGCAGCCGTACTCGTCGTTGTTGTGGCCGTTGTTTTTTCATTGGGCTTTTTATGCCGCACGCCGAGATTTTTCACTGCGCGCGCAGCAAAATAGGCGCTGGAGAATTCCGGATAATCATCCTCCAATTGATTGACGTACTTATCGATTTCTTTCCGCAGAATAATATTGACCTGAGCGGTGAAGGTTTCTCCGGTTTCGCGTGCGGTGCCGCTTTCACTGCTGCTGCCGAGCCGGCTTTTGAGTGCATCGGCGTATGCCTGATACCGTGTTTTGAACAGCGCTAATTTTTCAGCGGTTAATCCGTGCGGAATGAGCGCTGTGGCGTTGGCATCGGCAAGGGCAATAATCGCTTCAGCATTGGTTGGTAATTCGGTGTCGCGCATCAAATGCCATTCGGTTGTCGAGATGGCAGCTTTCGCCGCTAATTCCAGATTCCCGGTTTTGTGTGCATACGCAGCAATTGCCGAACATGCATTATCGGCGGATTTGATGAGCAACAATGCGTTCGCATCTTTCTCCGCAACCTTCCCTTTGGGTGTATCGTCGGCTTCTTTAAATTTTAAGGCCGCCGTTTTTTTCTTTGCCCGAAAATCGTCCACAAAATTTTTCAGCTCCGCAATACTGTTGACGGTCGTTTCGTTATCATTCAATACCGAATCGACGCTTTCCCACATGGTCTGGTTGTTTTCGTTTCGCTTATCCATGGTATAACTCCTTTAATTAATGATGAGATTTGTTATTATGGAGGAACACTTCCCTATATGTTTTTTATCAGGATTTGAAATGAAAAGAACGCTGTGCCGTTTTTTGCCTGAAATCGCCAATAATGCCTTGTAGATTGAAAATATTTCCGTGTCAATCGAAAATATTTTGGTGTCGATTGTAAACATTTCAATGTCGATGGGTGATAGTACGACGCCGGTTAAAAATATTGCAAAGTTACCCGCCAATGGTACCGTGCAGATTGTAATTATTTCCGTGTTGGTCATTGATAGTACTGTGTTGATGGAAAGTATTTGTGTGTCAGCCGTTGATAGTACTGTGCCGATATGAAATATTTTTGCGCTGCCGAGCAATATTACGGTGCAAGCCGGAGATATTTTGCTGCCGGCGGGCGATAGTACTGCACCGGCGGAAAATTTTCGAGAGTTGATCGCTGATATTTCAGTAACGGCCTGCAAGAATATTGTGCCGCCTGCCGATATTAGGAAGTCAGTATTTTGTTTTTCATGGTACTTCATACATATTTTATTTCTACGGTAGGATAGGCATTCCTGCCTGTCCTTATATGACAAAAACGACAAACAGGAATGTTTGTCCTACCAGTATTTTAACTTTTGGGACATCCTCGTAAGTGCTTCTTTGAACAAACCTTGTATTTGTAGAAATATATTCCAAATTATAGTCCAGCAGATTTTTGTTATTTAAAGGCAAACAAAAAGGCGGCGGGATTCCCTACAGGGAATATTCTAGAGCTCGACACTCTCGCCGTTCCACTTGCGTGGAACGGCACCGCCTTCTGTTCGCCAAATACCCGCCATGCAGCTGCAACTGCATGGCGGTGTTGTTATTAGGTTAGATGTTCATATTTTTTTTCTCATCTCTGGATGCCCGATTACAAACTTCGGGCATGACATTCTTTTTATAAATCATTGTCCTATTATTCTTAGGATACCTTTCTGGTATAGGGGATTGTGCGAGCATGTTATTCTTTTCTTTTGTCTTTGTCAATACCGCGAATATGGTATTCTCATTCCTTTACTCCTCCTGCCCAGAACCATAATCCTTCCGGCGTTCGGTACCAGCGTTTGTTGGATTTTACATTCTCTCCGCTCTCTGTATAACCGGCATATTGCAGCACAGAACCGGATAAGACCGTTTGTGCAATCGGATTTTGGGTGGAAGGAGAGAGCTTGCGCAGGTTTAAATTTGTGATTGTGGTTACGGCTCCGGTTTGTGCGGCGAAATCATCCGGAAGGGCAGAGAGCGCTTTCTTATTGCTAATGGCGATGAGCGTCTCCATATTCACTTTGATACCCGGGCATGTTTTGAGGGAATAAATATCGCGGTGTTTAATAATGTGTGTCCGGTCGAACGGAATATTCCACCGCCTGCATATTGCCGCAAGAAGTTCGGCGCTGCTGTTGTACAGTGCGTCGGTCCAATCGGTCTGTGCATCGCCTTCATGTTCGATGCCGATGGTGTAATAATTCGGATTCACATACAATCCGCTGCCCGCAGGTTTGATGTTGCTCCACACCGGAGCGTGCACACGCCCCGCATGCCATGCGGTATCCTGCTCTTGAACATATTGATGCACGTCGCCATTTTTACTGATGCCGTAATGCGCGGAAACATGCGAGTCCGGATTCCTGAACCAGCTATCCGTTCCTGCAAGCGTGCCTTCCATAATGTGAATGACGACGGCTTCGGGCTGGTAGCCGTTTCTGCCGCGCGTATAATTAGGGCTTGGGATTTGAATGATGTTCATGATGTATCCTTTCTCATTGTATAAACTTATCATCGATAATAATAATTTCATGAAAAAGAGAGCGTCACGCTGAGCATGTCGAAGCGTGACCTTGAACAATCGTCATTCTTCGACAGGCTCAGAATGACTCGGTTGTTTTTTAAAAATTATTATCTCAAGATAAACCGCCATGATCATTTATCCTTCCGCTTTTGTATTTTTATTGACGGCTTCATCGGGAACTGCTGCGGGCAGCGTGTTGGGCGTTGCTTGCTGCTGCGGCGTTTTATTTTCAGTGATCTTCAATGCGGCATACGTGCCGGAACTCAATCCGAGAAGAATGAGATTGTTGGAATCGAGCACCGGCAAAATGTTGCTGATGTTGCCGGTAAAGTACGAGACGTTGTTTAAGAATTGCGTGAAATGATCTAACACGGCGCAGACGAACCAGATGCCGAAGATAATATTCAACACGACGGTTTGAAAGCGATGCATGCTCACGCCGTTCCCGTCCGATAAAATATCTAACAAAAAGTTTTCACTCTCGCCGTTTTGAATGGGAACGATGTCCGTATTTTTTTGATCGGCGACATCGATCACGCGTGCAGCGGCGGTCGTTGCAGAACTGATGCCGAGCAGAACGAGAATGGATTCACTGAACGTCGGGATGCCGGCTTTCAAGGTAAGAATGGCGATGAGCGAAGAAAAAATAATGATGGTCCACCATGCAAGCTGCACGCGCGCAAAGCTGTACGGTTTGTGCAGGGCGGTACTGGTATCCCGCAGGAGAGAATATTTAACATCGAAGAAAAGGATAAGAAGTGTGAGCACGACGAGAGAGAACCAAAACCAAAAGAACGGATACATAAAGACCTCCTTGAATGATGTGATTGGTTTTATGAAACAATGGATTTCTATTCTGTTCACTGTGAGGATGTGTAAAGCATCGGCAAACTTTCTAAATAGGGCGGCTTGATGTTATACTGACGAAATGCTTTTGAAAATTGTGTTCCGTACCGTGTGAGAAGTTCGTTCAGCGCTCGTGTATAGTTGTGAAGAAACTCTTCGGGGAAATCTTTGTAGTCCTTGCGCGCGTTTTGCAGGTTATTTAAAAAGCGAACGTAGCCGTAGAACCCGACGATCAGCGATGCATACTTTCTATCGAGTGCTCCCAGATTTTCTTTCGACGCATCGTAAATATCCGTGGTAAAAGGGAGAAGTGGCTGATCGGTTTTCTGTTCTTCGATGCACTTGTGCCACCAGCGATAATGTGAATCGATGACAGCGAGCAATCGTGAGATTTCTGTGAGAAGCGATCTGTTGATCGTGGTGTAGTCGTCCCACCGTTGATACAAATACGTGAAGAGAGAACCGACAACCGTGAGAATGGCAGTGACAATTGCGACGTTCATGGTGTTCTCCATAACAGTTGCTCACATTGAAGGACTATATGTTCCTGCGCTCATGAAAATTCTTGAATTGTTTTTCATGGCATACGCAGAAATTTTTAGAGTGCCTGTGGCACATAATTATTTTCTGAATAATCAATCGCTCAAATTTAATAACTTCCAAAATAATTGTCTGTCATCATTTTGACGATTTTCATGTCATATTTTTATGACACGAAAATTTCGCTAAAAACGATGGATGGGAATTAAGGAAGGAACATGATGTTATATTTACGCGAAAAACGGCAATAAAAAACCCGGGTGAAGTGCCCGGGTACTGATAAATTTGTTGTTCTCTGCGTTGTTACTTCAAGAGAACGAATTTTTTTGTTTCAGTAAAATGATCTGCGATGATCCGGTAAAAATATACGCCGCTTGCGAAGTGCGAACCATCGAACGAAACGGAATGAACTCCCGCAGGCATGTTTTGATTGACGAGCGTTGGTTCAATCAATATTCGTTCTTCAGCTATTTGATCATCAATTCCGTTGTACGGAACTTCGAGGTTGTCCCAAAAGTACGTTTAATGGTAGGATAGGCATTCGTGCCTGTCCATTATGCAACAAACACGACAAACAGGAATGTTTGTCCTACCAATATTTTGACTTATTGGACAGCCTCATCAACCCCGCGGAACGGGGCTTCGCTCAAATGATTTCATCATTTGAGCATCAACATTTTTTTCTTGAAACATGTTTATTGTTGTTACCATCCGTTGCAATCAGCCGTTCAAAATAAATGCCGCTTGACAGACGTTGCGCATTGAAAACTTTTTGATAATATCCAGCATCCTGCTGTTCATCGACTAATGTTATGACTTCTCTGCCGAGTATATCATACACTTTTAAATTGACATGGCTCGGCTCGGAAAGTTGATAACTCAAAGTTGTGGTCGGATTAAACGGATTGGGATAATTCTGTAACAACTGATACGTTGCAGGCGCAGCGACTTTTACAGAAATATCTTTTGTCCATGTTTGTGCGTTCGATGAAATAGTAAATGAAAGCGTTTGTTTCTTTCCCACTGGTGCGGATTTGTTTACCGAAAACGTAAATGATGCCGTTTGTTCTGCGCTGCCGGCAACATTGCTGATGGATTGTTTCGTCGTATCGAATTTTATCCAGCCCGGCACGTTGCCGATACTGACAAGAACATTTTGCGCATTAATTTTTGATGTATTGGCAACCGCTAAATCGATGGTGTTATTCTTCGATGCGGTTGTCCCATCGGGAAAAGGAATCGTGTACACGCTATCGGTTTGAGCGAAGCAGAGATCGGCACAAAGCAGCAACATCATGAACATCGTTTTCATATTTCCTCCTCTTATTGAATGGGCAGTGCAATTTGAATGACAGGATTGCTCGATATATCCTGTGTTACCGATTGCGTCTTCGATTCGTACACAGCACGGAATTGAATTTTCGCAGGCAATAAT
Organism: Ignavibacteriota bacterium; assembly: GCA_963790045.1. Lineage (GTDB taxonomy): Bacteria > Bacteroidota > Ignavibacteria > UBA10030 > UBA10030 > DATKMP01. Next base: position 584,050 of record CAWBMS010000007.1, read on the forward strand.
TCTTTTGTTACGGTTCCATTCGTCGTTGTTCCAAAAACTTTCCAACCGCCTGCATAATAACTCACGGCGGCATTATTCAATGCGCTTCCGGATGAATTCGTTACATTCACCGTGCATAGTATTGTCGCGAACACAACTGTCGCACTAGAATCGGTGTTCTGGCTTTTACTCACCGTGATACCGTTCGATGACAGGCGGAAAGAATATTTCATCGGCAGCAATTCTTTTGCTATAGTGCCGACGGATGTTGTTCCGAAGTTCTGCCAACTGCCGGAATAAAATTGCACAACACCCGTATCGATCGGTGTGCCGGTGCTGGAAAGCAGCTGCACGGTAACAGGAATTGTTTGAAAGTTGACGATCAAACTTGAATCGACATTTTGTGATTTACTGATTGTTGCGCCTTTATACGTCAAGCGGAAAGAATATTTTGCAGGTAATAATTCTTTCGTCACACCTCCGTTGATGGTCAATCCAATATCTTTCCAACCGCTCGAATAAAATTGGACAATGCCGGTATCAAGAGGCAAGCCCGCGCTTGTTTGTAATTGAACTTGAACAGGGACAGTTTGGAATACAATTGATGAACTCGAATCGATGTTTTGCGATTTACTAACAGTTGTGCCACTGTACGTGAGACGGAACGAATATTTGATCGGCAATAGTTCTGTCGAAATGACGCCGTTCGATGTTGATCCCATCGTTCTCCATCCGCCGGAATAATACTGTACGATGGCGGTATCTAATGCTAATCCTGAACTCGTTTGCAATTGCACTTTGGCAGGAGTTGTCTGGAAAACAATGGTTGGGAGCGAATCAATATTTTGCGCTTTGCTGATAGTAGAAGACTGATACGTAAGCCGGAATGAATATTTTGCCGGTAATAATTCTTTTGTTACTGCGCCGTTTACCGTTGTACCAAAATCTTTCCAAGCACTTGCATAGTATTGAACAATGCCAGTATCCAATGAAACACCTGTACTGGTTTTAAATTGAACGGTAGCCGGTATGGTTCGAAAAACGATTGTCGCGTTAGAATCGATATTCTGTGATTTGCTGATGGTCGTTCCATCGTATGTTAAACGGAATGTATATTTTAGCGGCAAAAGTTCTTTGGCAACCGCGCCATTGGATGTTGTACCGAATGTTTGCCAACCGCCAGCGTAATATTGAATGATACCTGTATCCAAAGGAATGCCATTGCTCGTTTGTAATTGTACTGTTGTCGGAATAGTTTGGAAGACAACTATTGCATTGGAATCGACATTTTGTGTTTTGCTAACCGTGACACCATTATACGTTAAACGAAACGTATATTTTATCGGAAGCAGTTCTTTTGTAATAATACCGTTTGTTGTTGTTCCGAAATCTTGCCACCACGCCCCATAGGGGCTTGCAACATTATATTGCACTACACCTATATCCAATGGATTGCCCTGACTGTTTTGTAGATTTACAGAAACATTTTTCGTTTGAAAAATAATTGTTGAATCATTTTTTATCGTAACATTTGTTTTCGTTTGTGTGCCGTACTCATACGTCATGCGTAAGCTTACTTTCTTATGCGTGGTGTTGACCCTGAATATGCCGTTATTGTTATTCACCGCATCTTTCCATGCGCCGCTCTCATAATATTGTAAGTAACCGGTAAGCAGGGCAACGCCGGTGCTGTTGGTTAACTTGACGATACAGCCGGATGTTGGAATTTGCGATATAAGATACGCTGCGTTATAGTAAAGAAGAGCGTATGCTTCGCTTGTTAAATTGTTTGTGCTGTCGCTGATAGCATTTAAAAGAACAGTTTTCAATATCTGATTAACGGAATCTAAAATCCCTAACTGGAATACGGCTTTTGCCGATGCAAAATAATTGAGATACTTATTCGCCGTCGCATCATCTTTTATCCAGCCCAATGCACGGGATTGTGTGGTATAGCTACTGAGCGTGTCTAAAAAATCTAAGGGTGCAAAGGGATCAGGGATTGTAACGGGTCCAATGGTTTTACCAATAACACCGGGACCATAAGGTGTGAGATCACTATAACCAGGAATTATGTCTGTTGCCATTCCATCCGGAAAAGTTGGAACAGAGTGATTTCCTTCAGCATAATAGATAACGATTCCAGGAAGGTTGTTCGAGATAAACGAATATCCCGCAAGAGTAACGTTTGGTTTAATAGCATTTATATAGCCATCTCCTGTATCGTTGACGGCAGCTATCCACCTAATCAAAGATTCAGTCTGAGAAAAAAATAAGCCATCCCAATTATTTGCCGACGTCATTTGATAAACATCAATACCGGCAATACAGTGTAACGTAAACTCCTCAATTTCTTGTTTGGCTTTTGATCCATTTTGCAATAAATAATTGAATTGATAAGCTTTATTCATTAGTGTTACTTTTGCATGTTGATTCAGATCGATTTTATTACCAACATCAACCGAATCTTGACTAAAGGTATTTGCAAAAAACAAAACAAAGACTAATATTTCTATTTTTAAGGTATTCATAAATTTATCCTTATCGTATTGTTACATGGAAATGGGTTCCTTCTTTTCCAATGTTGGGACTATTTATACCGATACTTTTCATCCAATAATTAAGCTGGGTTGCGGTAATACTTCTTGTTGTGTTTGTCTGCGTTAGAGCGACATTGCTAATGTCCACACTGACGCCTTCTCTATGAGTCTGATGTGGCGTATTCCAATTGTTGGTATAATCAAAGGGACCACCATCGGCAAGACTCATATCATTATATCTCAATCGATATTTTTTCTTTGCGTAAACGGTGTCTGCTAATATTTCAAGATGATTGAGAAGGCTAGGATTGCCAAAATGATTCTTACTATGCTGTGAACCACCTGCATTCGCACCAGTCAAAACATAATGCTCACCTTCTGTCAGTTCACTAAAGTCACCCATCTTTAATGTTATAATTGCTGTTGCAGTATCGTTCTTTGTTCTTCCCTGAACAAAGAAAGAATCCACACCGCCAATACCGCTGCAAAGATACACATAACTTGCCGAACCCATGCTGCCAGTGACTGCAGACAATGTTGTTACAGTGTCCTGTCCATCGATGAATCTTCCTGTTGGCCTATTGTCTGTATGGTTATGCCCGCCTGAATTTGCACGGACATAGGCGCTCAGTGTAAACGGATAATTTGCCATCGGCTCTCCATTGGGCCTTTTAACAATCACATTAACATAGGTGGAACGAACCTTTGAATAATCAATGACTCTTGCAGTTTTTGGGCCCTTGTTGTCGTTATCACCTAATGGTTTCAATTGATCATCGGTTGTCGTAAGCGTAATAATGGGGCCTAATATTTTAAAAGAAGGACCTAGAACTTACTGCCCCACTTGTAGCTTTAATGGTTACCTGTGCTGTCGTATCTGGTGTTTCACCATTCGCAGAATATTGAAAGGGACAAAAATCATTATAGTAATACGTAACGCTTGTTCCAAGACTCTGATTAGTTCCATCGGTTGTTAAAAATCCTCCATACTGTGCACCCGCTGTGATGGTATAGGTGACTCCAAACGAAGGATCCCATCCGGGATCAGAACATGATGCATAATTGTCTAATAAAGTGACGCCAACCGTACTTGATCCTCCATGTCCCATATCAGAAATACCATTGAGTGTAAAACCGCTTCGCATCTGGTAGCTCCAATTAGAAATGATCTGCGCCGGTCCAGAAACATCTCCAGTATGATCTTGGACAAGAACATCACCGTAATACCAACGTTGACTTAAAGTTCCGGCAGAAGTAGTGTAGAATCTAAGAACATTCACATACACACCGCCATTTGCATAAGCCGAGCCGGTAAAGGTTTGTTTGCTGCCGTCAAAATCCGATGATTGATTCGTTCCGTCACAGTATGAACCAACAGAAAGAACGTGCCAAATACCTGACGCCATATTTACACCCCCACTATATGATACTTCGTACCGAATTGTTGAAGCTGCCGGTACCACTGGTGCAGAAAAAATCGTTGCTTTATTCACTGTCATCGCTTTCGGTTTTATCTCCACCCGCTCTTTAATATGCACCTGTGCAATGGAAGAAGAGATAGGGATGCAGAAGATTCCTGCGGTAAGAACAACCCAATGTCGTATCATAAATTCTCCCAAAATTTATATCCACACCCTTACGTGAGGAGTGATACAATAGTTCTTTATCTGTCTTTAAATTTTATCTGGTACTTTTCGTGTGCAGACTGTTCATGAACAACCCGCACACGAACATAGCAATATTAGGAATAAAGGAAGATGATGTCAAGTTAATTTTTTAAGAAAAATCAATATTGCAAAATGAACAATAAAATAAGGATTAAAATATTGATTTTATCTTAATGCAGGAAGTAAGAAATATCGATGCTAACAAACAACCCGGGTGAAGTGCCCGGGTACTGATAAATTTGTTGTTCTCTGCGTTGCTACTTCAAGAGAACGAATTTTTTTGTTTCAGTAAAATGATCTGCGATGATCCGGTAAAAATATACGCCACTTGCGAAGTGCGAACCATCGAACGAAACGGAATGAACTCCCGAAGGCATGTTTTGATTGACGAGCGTTGCAATTTCATGTCCTAATAGATCATACACTTTCAAAGATACGATGCCTGCTGCCGGTAATTGGTAACGAATGACTGTCGTCGGATTGAACGGATTGGGATAGTTTTGATTCAATCCGTACTGATGCGGAAGACTCGAGGATGCTGTAACGTCTGTTGCTGCAGTTGAATCTCCGGATGTTGTGAATGAAAATGTTGAAGTGTGGGAACCGGATGTATCGTACACAATGAAATTGATTTTGGAATATGTTGTGCCATACAATGGTTCTGAAAATTGTGCATTGGTCGGAACCGCAACGACACGGCTGGCGCCTGATCCTGTTTCTACGGCTTGAACAAAAAGCGACGAACTGTCTGTCGTGAATTTTGCTTTGAGATGATACCCTCCGGTGATCGAATAATATTGCGAGGCATATCGTTCGACAGAAATATTACTGACGGAATTGTTGGGCGTATTATAATTTATTGTCGAGACATCTGCTAATCCTGCGTACCGGTATCCGTAGAGAGGATTGACCGTCGTGTCATTGAGAATATTGGCGATAAACCAGTCCGGCAGCAAGTCGTTAAAGCGATGCGCACTGCCGACATTTTTTAATGCATCGTTAAAGCAATTCACACTATCATATACGCTGGCAACAATTTTTTTGAACACACCGATGCCGATTTGATCGTGAAGGTAAGTAAAATATCGTGCAGCGCGAGAATAATCTTTTTGCACGGCATTAATACTGTCGGTGCGCCAATCTAAGAGATAATGATTCGTTTCACCTTCATAAAGATTTTGCTGGTAAATAGTATATCCGCAATTGACTTCGGCGAAGACAGAGCACCCTTCGTTGATAAATGTTAAATGATCTACTCCATTTCCACCATTTAAATCACCATTAACGATATAATTATAATTGAAGTGAATCATGTGCTGAAATTCATGTGCGGTGGTCGAACAGGCGTCAGTAAATCCTGTCGTTGTTGTCAGATTGGCAGGATTGCAATCGATATATAAAATTTCGGTGTTATTGGAATGCCGTGTTGAACCAAGTTCTTGTTGAACTTCCGCATCGGGATATTCGTTTATATCGTAAAAATACCCGGCAACATAACCGCCGGTACCGGTAAAGCCATCGCGAATATTTAAAATAAGAATAATAATTTTCGGATCGTTATAGATATTTTGAATGGGAGGTTTACCAAAGGTCGAAGTATCAGTCTGATAAATTCCTCGTGCCGGGTTTGCAGGTATGCGTGTTTCAAATGCACTCAACACAGAATCGACAACGGCTTGATTGACTTTGCCGGTGACCGTTCCGGTTGCTGTTGTCCAGTTTGAATCTTCAACGAAGATATAACAATAATTTCCAACAGCACGACACGTGGAAGGAACAAGATATTCCGTATTGGTAACAAGATTGGTTGCATACCAATTATGAGTCGATCCGGGATTGAATCCCCACGAGCCGGTTGTTTTTCGAAGCGCTGTGGTTTGTGTTTTTATTGCAGAATGTAAAAGTCTGTTATTTTGTATGAGCTGTCCGTGCTTTCTTAATACATCCGAGCCGGGGATAGGATATATTTCTGAAGATGATTGCGAATAAAGAGCGTTCGCTAAGCCAAATAACAATACTGTTGTGATGAAGAATTTTAAAAAAAAGTATGAGCGCATTGAATCGTTCCTTATCGTCGTTAGTTCATGATCTATTTCAATAAACGAAATCTTTTTGAAATACCCAACGATAGAGATCAATCGGTACGCAGATTTAACAATCTTTACAATTATTCATGGATATCGATCATCATTGTATCGAATATGGCATGAGGAACGAGATAAAGATACACGAGAACAAAAAAGAAATGATTTGGGGAAAGTTACTGAATACTGAAAATGATTTGAAGGAAGGAACAGCGCGCCGTTTGTAGAACGACGCGTTGTTCGATGAGACAAAATTATAACTTAATAAATTTATCGGCAGGTAACCCGCAGACGCTGCATTTTTCTGTCGGTTTGCCGAATTCGATATTGCCGCAGACAGGACAAATGTAAATTTCACTCACGTTCAAATCTTTTCCTTGTTCAACGGCTTCAAGTGCAAGTTTATATAATTGTGCATGCACCGCTTCTACTTTGAGCGCATAGTTGAACATCCGTTTTGCCTTGTGATTGTCCGCGTTTGCTTGTTCCAGCATCGGCGGATACATTTTGGTGAATTCGTACGTTTCTCCTGCGATAGCGGCTTTTAAATTTTCTGCCGTCGAACCGACGCCGTCCTGTGCGCCGAGATGCCCTTCGGCATGAATGCGTTCTGCTTCGGCTGTGGTGTTGAACAACAGCGCAATATTTTTGAAGCCATCTTTTTCCGCTTTCTTGGCGAATGCTTTATATTTTTGAAATGCCTGACTCTCGCCGGCAAAGGCATCTTTTAAATTTTCTAATGTCGTGGGCATAAATTCTCTCTTTATAATTGATGATAAGTAAATATTTTTTGTTTTGATTCGATTTAAAAATTTTTCCGGGTCATTATGCTATTTTATAGCCGATCTTTCGCAGTAGCGATTTTCTGCCTTGAATGTCGTCGTCAGTTTCGATGCCTTGTGTTTTCATGCCATCGATGATGCCGAGAATGCCGCGGCCTTGTTCTGTTTCCGCGATGAGCACTTCTACGGGATTTGCCGTTGCGCAATAAATGTTGCAAACTTCCGGAACATTTTTGATCGTGTTCAAAATGCTGACCGGAAATCCGTGTTCGATGAAAACGATAAACACATGCCCGCATGCGAGCGCCATAGCGTTTTGTTTTGCCATCTCCATCAGAATATCGTCGTTGCCGGTGAAACGAACGAGTGCGGGACCAGATGATTCGCAGAATCCCAATCCGAATTTTATTTGCGGATTGGTTTGTACAATCGCTTCGTGAATATCTTCCACTGTTTTAATAAAGTGCGATTGGCCCAAAATAAAATTTGTTGCTTCGGGTTTTTCGATTCTAACAGTTTTCAGTTCCATAACAACTCCTTTGAGTATGCAAATTTATTCCTCAATGTACAAAATCTTGTTGAAAGTACATCATTTGTTGGGTACGAAGAAGAATCTTGAAACGGTTGTTTATTCCATTGCGCTAACAGGGATCAAAAATTTTAAAATGCCGGTACCGAAGTGCAGTGGGCTATCAATTTCCACCAGCGCCAATGAACATGGCTTCATTTCTAAATAAATGAAACGATTGTCGGCAAGAACGGTCGTAACTGTTTCTGAAAGATGCGGTTCGTGTCCGACCAACAGAATCGATTCAACATTTTGTTCATCCAGAAGGTTGACAAGCTGTTTGGGGTTGGAGCCATTGGTCAAATATTCCGTGGAATTGAATCGATGCGCGCACACGAACGATTGTACAATGGTTCCCGTTTCTCGTGCGCGGGCAAGTGGGCTTGTAAAAATACTGTTGACGGGTGTATGCGTTCGCTGTAAGAACGTACCAACAGCCGTTGCCTGTTTTTTCCCCGTGTCGGTCAATGGGCGCTGGGCATCGCTCATCGTGCTGTTTCGAACTGCCTCGCCGTGTCGAAGAAAATAAAGCAGCATACCTATCAATGTCCGATCTTGTTGAGGTGGAACGAATCGCGAAATTATTCTTTTGTAAGATTGTATTGCTGAATTTTAGTGTAGAGCGTCTTCACACTGATGCCGAGAATTTGCGATGCGGTGTTTTTATTCCAGCCCACCGATTTCAATACACCGGCAATGTGTATTTTTTCGATGTCGTGCATCGAAATAGCTCCGCCCAATTGAATGCCGCCGGATGTTGCTGTGCTGTCTTTTGCTACCACCGGGCGCCGTCCGATTGGCAGAGCAATATCATCGACTTGAATAAGATTGTCTTTGCACAAAATACTTGCACGTTCGATCACATTTTCTAATTCGCGCACATTTCCGGGCCAATCATATTTCATCAACAATTCTAACGCTTTCGGTTCGATCATAATCAAGCCGCGCGGCCGCACACGATTCTTGAGGAAGTAATCGACTAACAACGGAATGTCGTTTGTCCGCTCACACAGTGCGGGCACGGTAAGCGTAATAACATTGATGCGGTACATCAAATCTTCGCGAAATTTTCCGTCGGTCACGGCGTCTGTTAATTTTTTGTTGGTGGCGGAAATAACACGGACATCCGAACGCAAATTTTTATTGCCGCCGACGCGGCGAAATTCGCCGGTCTGCAAGAATCGAAGAAGTTTCGGCTGCAATCCGATATTGATTTCGCCGATCTCATCGAGAAACAATGTACCGCCGTTGGCAATTTCCACAATGCCCTGTTTCATCTGATGCGCGTCGGTGAATGCGCCTTTCTCGTGGCCGAAGAGTTCGCTCTCTAATAAATTTTCCGGAATAGAAGCGCAGTTAAGTGCAACGAACTGCTGATCTTGACGCAGACTATTTTTGTGAACGAAAATCGCAACCAGTTCTTTTCCCGTACCGCTGGCGCCTTGAATCAAGACCGGCGAATCTGTCGGCGCAACTTTTGCCGCGACGTTCAGCAATTCTAACATCGGTTTGCTTTCGCCGATGATGTTGCCTGCGTAAATGTGACGCGCAAGTTCGGATTTTAGAACTTTGTTTTCGATGCTCAACCGTTTGCGTTCAACCGCACGTTCGATGGTGGAGAGTAATTCATCGCCGGAGTACGGTTTGGTGACGTAATTGTACGCGCCAAGCTGCATGCACTCGACGGCAATCTTAATATCATGTACGCCGGTGAGCATGATGACTTGGGTATCGAATGAATTATCCCGGATGAATTTTAACACTTCAATTCCATCCACACGCGGTAATTTGATATCCAACAATACGAGATCAAAATTTTTCTGCTGGAGAATATTGATGGCGGCAACACCATCGACGGCTGTATCGATTTTATATCCTTCTTCTGCCAGTAGTGCTTGGACAACTTGTAAGAACGATTCTTCATCGTCCACGGCGAGAATACTAATAGCTTCTTTTGGCATACGTAGCTCTTTTTAATTATCGAATAGGCAATGCAAAGTAGAATGTGGCGCCTTTTCCGGTTTCCGATTCCACCCATATTTTTCCGTTATGCGCTTCAACAATGCGCTGTGAAATTATTAATCCTAATCCGGAAAGAGAGACTTCCTTCTTTGTTCCGGTAACAAGATCGCGGTACCGATCGAAGACCAACGGCAATTCTTCTTTCGGAATTCCATCTCCGCTGTTGAATACGGAAACCATTACGTATTCCGTCGGCGGCCGGCCTTCCTCCAACACGATGGCAACTTTCCGCACTTGGACGACGATGGCACCCTGCGGCGGAGTATGAGAAATCGCATTGCTTAAAAAAATGTGAAGCACCTGTTCGATTTTTTCCGAATCATATTCCAACGGCGGCAACTCTTCTTCTGCGTGCACATCTAACGTAATGTTGGTGGATTGGATCGGCACGCGAAATTCCTGACAGACATTTTGAACGGTGCCGGCAAGAGAGGCGATCCCTTTATTAAGGCGAACTCTTCCGCCTTCTAATTTCGTCAAATCCATCATGTCGTTGAGCAGCACAATGACTTTATCGATGGAGGTTGTCATGTACCCGAGCAATTCTTTTTGGTGATCGCCGATGGATCCCGCCATGCCTTTCATTAAGTAGCCAATGCTTTGCCGGAGGCCGGAAATCGGATTGTGCAAATCGTACAGTAACCGTGCCGTATGTTCTGCTTGTAATTTTCTGATGCGATCATCCGCATCGCGTTTCTTGATGATCGCTTTCAACTGCGGCACCAACTGATCCATATCCACGGGCTTCGTCAAATATTCCTTCGCGCCGAGCTTCATTGCTTCGACGGCCATACTCACGTCGCTCATCCCCGTCATCATCACAATTTCGGTTTGTGCAGAATTTTTTCTGGCATACCGCAACACTTCCAATCCATTTGCGCCCGGCATTTTGATATCCAACATGGCAATGTCGTAATCTTTACCCTGAATTTTTTTGATCGCTTCGACGCCGTCGACAGCTTCATCCACAACGAATCCTTCGTCTGTTAACCATGCGGCGATTGTCATCCGGAGCGGATCTTCATCGTCTGCAATCAACACCTGTATTTTTTCGTCAGCCATGCCGGTTCACTTCTACAAGAAACAACTACTCAGTCAATTTATTAAACCGCGTTTATATCTGGTGGAGACGGTAAAAACCGTTCTTCCACTGTTCAGATAATAACCAGATTAGAATGAAAAGTCAATTGCCGTTTGATGAAAGGATTATGCCGGAAAAGTTGAATTTCAGCACACACAACATTACATTAATTTACTAGACAAGGAATAATAAATAATTTAATGTCTTGAGTGTAAAGGGATTTTGATGAAACTTACAAAAGAATTTTTGAAGAGCGTGCCGAAAGTGCTGCTGCACGATCATTTGGATGGCGGCGTTCGTCCGCAAACAGTGATCGAGTTAGCGAAAGATCAGGGCTACACTAAATTACCAACGCACGATGCCGGTGAACTTGCCGAATGGTTTCATCGCGGTGCAACACGCGGGAGCTTGCCGTTGTTCCTTGAAGGATTTGAACACACCTGCGCAGTGATGAAAAACGAGGAAGCGCTGGAGCGTGTTGCCTACGAGATGATGGAAGATATGAAGAAGGACAATGTGGTGTATGTAGAAACGCGCTTTGCCCCGGTCTTTCATGCCACAAAATTTTTGGATACACATAAAGTTGTGATGTCGATTCTCAAAGGATTGGAACGTGGGAAAAAAGATTTCGGTGTGCAATACGGAGCCATTATTTGCGCTATGCGGCACATGGAACCAAGCGTATCGTTAGAAGTTGCGGAGCTTGCTGTGGATTTCCGCAATCGCGGCGTGGTGGGTTTCGATCTTGCGGGCGAAGAAGGCGGGTATCCGCCGAAGAAACATGTCGATGCATTCCATTATATTCAGCGGGAAAATTTTAACATCACCGTTCATGCCGGCGAAGCATTCGGCAAAGAATCCATCTGGCAGGCAATTCAATGGTGCGGTGCGCATCGCATCGGACATGCGACGCGCTTGATCGAAGATATGCGTATCAAGAATGGCGAAGTGTTAAGCATGGGGACACTTGCACAGTATGTATTAGATAAGCGCATTCCATTGGAAATTTGTTTAACGAGCAACGTCCATACCGGCGCTGTGCCATCGATGGAAGAGCATCCATTTGCAATTTATTATCGATATAAATTCCGATGCACGCTGAATACCGACAACCGTTTGATGAGCAACATTACGTTAACGGATGAATATTTTACCGCAGCGGAAAAATTTGGAATGACCATCGACGATCTGGAAAAACTAACCATCAATGCGATGAAGAGCGCATTCATTCCGTACAAGCAGCGCATCCCGATTATTTACGAAGTGCTCAAGCCGGGTTATGCGAGGGCGAGAAGAGAGCTGGGATTATAATAATTGTGAAACGGAAATCAAGTGTATAGTTTGGGCTTCATAGTGCGTGGCTTTTTATTTCCTATGAGCAAAACATTTTGAAAAACAAAATGGGAAAAAACGGAAACAAAGGCGAAATCATTATCTATAAAGCAGATGATGGAAAAGCTGCTATCGATGTTCGACTGGAACAAGAAACCGTCTGGCTGACTCAAGCGCAGATTGCAATTCTTTTCGATAAAGATGCCCGCACTATTTCAGAACATCTTGCCAATGTATATTCCGAGAAAGAATTACGCAAAGGAGCAACGATCCGGAAAGTTCGGCTTGAAGGCACTATAAGTGGTCCCAAAAATATTCTGTCACTCCCGAATGCTTCTATCGGGAGTCCAGAATTCTGGATGCCCGCTTACAATCCGCGGGCATAACAGTGCGACTGCAAAGGCTGACCATCTTTGAGATGGTTTATAGAATCACAGCACGCACGATAAATCATTATAACCTTTTATAACGGAGCGAAGTGTTATCGCAAAACACATTTGGAACGCTTCCAGAGACAAAGAACTTGTTGAAAATTCAGTATGTGCAATTTTTGCACATACTGCCCAAGATGGAAATACTATCGATCAGCGAGATGAAAAATATCTTTATTTTGTACAAGCAGCACATTCCAATAATTTACGAAGTGCTGAAGCCGGGATATGCCAGAGCGAGAAGAGAATTAGAGGGATAAATCTTTAGTTGGACTCTTAATTTTCTTGCCGATATTCTTAACATATCAAAGCGGTGAAATCATTTAATCGCCGAAAAAATCTTCCATGCTAATTCTCAGATAGTTTTTGATGAAAAAATATGATGTGGAATGATTTTTCTATATTTTGTTCATGGTAAATGTGTATCAAGCACATTCCTCATTAATTATTTGTACCGATTCATTGTAAATATCAACAATCAGAAAAGATTTTATGCTTGACGCCACAGAAACAAAATTAGAACATCAAGAGACGGAAAATCCGACAGCACCGATACTGCACAAGTATTCTTATTTACCATGGATATTACTTGCGTGTCTTATTGCATTTGTTGTTTTTGTGCGTGTCCGTATTCTCACAACTCCCATTGAACGAGACGAAGGCGAGTACGCCTATATGGGGCAGTTGCTTCTTCAAGGAGTGCCTCCATATTTAGAAGCGTTTAACATGAAGCTGCCCGGAACAAGTTTCATGTATGCCTTTTTCATGCTGCTCTTTGGACAAACAATTACAGCCATTCACCTTGGATTATTGATTGTCAACCTTGCATCGTTGCTCATGGTCTTTTTATTGACAAAAAAATGGTTCGATGTTTCGACAGGCATTGTGGCTGCCGCATCGTTTGGTCTCTTATCGTTAAGCCCTTATATGCTCGGCTTTGCGGCACATGCAACACATTTTGTTATTGTTTTTGCCTTGGGGGGGATACTAGTTTTGATCAACGCTTGTGAAACAGAAAAGCGAAGAACTGTCTTTCTCGCCGGAATTCTGTTTGGCTGTGCTTTTTTGATGAAACAACCCGGGATATTCTTTTTTGTATTTGGATTATCACTGCTTGGTATCCATGGTTTGAAAGAACATTATTCAAAGAAAAATATCTTTCAACTCGCTGCCGTGCTTACGGTGGGATTTATTGTGCCAGTAATTTTGCTTCTCCTCGTTATTTATTTTGGTGGATCGTTTCACAACTTTTGGTTCTGGGTTGTTCAGTACGCCTTTTCATACGGTTCCGTTGTGCCATTTAGCAAGGGTATGATGAATTTAGCATTTATGCTGTCTCTTTTTTGGGATGTTCTTCCATTTTTCTGCATACTCATTGGCATTGGTGTGATATTTATTATTGCGGGAAAACTCCTTGATTCTACCAAGAACATGATTCTATCGTTTGGATTGTTTTCGATCTTATCTATTTGTCCAGGATTACACTTTAGGGAACATTATTTTATTCTTGTCCTTCCTGTGTGTAGTGTCTTTATCGGCGGTGGATTTTATATTCTTCAACACTTATTATTAGAGCGGTGGCATATCATAAAATATTTTTCTGTACTAATATTCGTTTTGGTAATTAGCGAGAATGTGTATGCAAACCGCGCTTATTATCTTTTACTAACACCGGTTGATATTGTACACTCGTTTTATATGAATAATTATTTCGCCGAATCAATTCCTCTCAGCAACTTTCTCGTTCAGCACACTGATCCCGATGAACGTATCGCTATAATCGGTTCGGAGCCACAAATTAATTTCTATACAAAACGGAGATCCGTTTCTGGTCACATCTATATGTATGGCATGATGGAGTCGCAGCCGTTTGCGCGAAGAATACAGGAAGAATTCATTGCTGATGTTGAACGTGCACAGCCCAGACACCTTATCTGTTTTTGGATACCTTGGTCTTGGCTTCCTGAGGAACACTCTGATCGCTATATTCTAAGCTGGGTTAAAAGTTATACAGCAAAATATTATAAACGAATTGCAACTGTAGATCTGATAGATGTTACAAATGTACGATATGTGATAGGAGATTCTGCCCGAATATACAAACCCCTTTCACAGGATTTTATTTTTGTCTTTGAACGAAAGAGGACGGACAGTACTTATACAAAGTAAAAAGCGATATCTAAACTATTGTTTTTATATTTTTGATAGAACAATGTGAAAAGGACTTGAGAATGAAGACGAAACGAATGGGAGCGCTCCTTGGAGGCGGTATTTTCTTTTTAGGGTTGTACATCATTATTGCATCGTTGCTGAATGATTTTAGCTTTCCCAACTTTCATTATTCGCACAATATTCCATTATTTATGAGTGGGATTCCTTCGGTCGTGATGTATTCACAATTCTGGAAATTGCTGTTGTTATTACCGGCTATTGTACTTTTCTCTGTTGCATTGATGAAAACTGATATACATTTTTTTCATTTGACGGCTATCAATCATCGACGCCTCATTATTGCCGTGCTGTTGTCGGCAGCGGTTATCCTTGTGTGTTCGATACAATTCCTTTTTCATGAAACCGAAGTAACCGACGATGAGAATACCTACGACTTTCAAGCGCAAACATTACTTTCCGGTAGAATCGATAATCCGCCTCCGCCCGTCAGAACAAGCTTTGACAATGTGTTCATCATTAATGACGGATACAGCTGGATTGGCAGATATACGATGGGTCATCCGGCAATTATTGCTATTGGCATGGTACTTGGCAATCGTTACGTCGGTATTATTACAATCAGTATTCTGACATTGCTTTTGTTATATTTCATCGGCAGGGAATTGTACGAAGACAGACGCGTGGCGTTACTTGCGCTTTGCCTTGGTGCTGTTTCGCCATTCTTCTACCTTATTTCGTCGTCCCGTCTCAGTCATACGACGACCGCGTTTTTCCTTGCCCTGTTTATGTATCTTCTTCTTCGTGCCCGACGGACGGAAAATCTTCCATGGGCAATCGGCTTTTCATTGCTTTCGGGTTTTGCTCTCGGGTATGCATTTAACACTCGTCCATGGACGGCGTTTGTTTGGTCTCTGCCGCTTCTGATGGTTATGGCAAAAGATGCTTTACGATTTGCGAGGCATGCCATTGCAAGAGTGGCTATGTTGACCGCCGGGTTTGCAGTTCTGTTTTTTGTGACTTTGCATTGCAATGCTGTCGTGACGGGAAATCCAATGCAATTTCCCTACAGTTATTTCGATTCGACCGAACGTCTTGGATTTGGAGTTTATGATCACACACTCATTCTTGGATTCCGTAACCTGATAATATCTTTGACGCGATTGAATACAATCCTATTTGGATTTCCCATTAGTCTCATATTCGTCTTCTTGTTTCTTTTTTCAAAAAAAGAATTTGGAGATCGTTTATTGTTTGGCATTCTGGGAAGCGTTGCGACGGGATATTTGCTATTTTATACTCCCGGTGTTTCCGATCTCGGCCCGGTTTATTATTATGAATTATTGATTCCGTTGTTGTTGCTCAGCGCTCGCGGAGTGCTCTTTCTCCATGAAAAAAGTTCTGCGTATTTTGAACAAGGCAAAAAGCTTGCTCCAGCATTCCTTCTTCTCTCATGTCTTGCAGCCTTGGGCGCAACAATTCCAGAACGAATATCTCATGTGGCGCGCTTGACGGCTAAAATTCGAGAACCCTACACTGTTGTCCAATCTTCTGGGGTTCACCATGCCTTAGTGCTGATTCAATCGTATGATCATTCAGGGTGGGTGTTTGGTTACAGAAATTCTTCTCCTCAATTTACCGATGATATTGTGTATTGCCAGTTTGCCGATTCGATTTCGAATCATGATGTGGTAAAGTATTTCCATGATCGTGCTCCCTATACATTAAAATATGATTCCACCGCTTCACGCTTTGTTGTGCTGCCGGTGAATAAAGAAACAGGAAAGCCCATTTTGATTCATCCTTAAAATTTGGGATCATAATAATTTGTAAAAGGAACTTGCAATGTTAAAGATGAAGTTGAAATTACCGATGCTTGTAGAAATTAAAAAATAAAAAGCTCATGCCTAAAAAAACGCTCATTTTTATTCCCACGTACAACGAAAAAGACAATGTTGAAAGAATGATTTCTGAAATTCTTTCATTGCAACTTCCAAACACAGATTTATTGTTTATCGATGATAATTCAACAGATGGATCCGGCGACATCCTGGATAGAATTGCAAAAACACAGTCCAAATTGACGGTCCTTCATCGTTCGGGGAAAATGGGCGTTGGCAGCGCGCATAAAGATGGTATTGCCTATGGTTACAAGCGAAACTATGATATTTTAATAACGATGGATGCCGATTTTACTCATTCGCCATCATACATTCCGAAATTACTTGAAAAATCTGATGCGTGCGATATTGTTGTGCCGTCACGGTATTTACAAAAAGATGCACTTTCTGAATGGAGTTTTTTTAGAAAACTTTTAACAACAGTTGGTCATACATTAACTAAATATGTTTTGAGATTAAATTACGATGCATCGGGCGCATTTCGCTTATACAATCTTAAAACAATCAACGAGGATGCATTTCAGAAAGTGGTTTCGAATGGATATTCGTTTTTTTTCGAAAGTTTGTTTGTATTGAATTATAATCGGTATAGTATTTGTGAAATTCCAATCATTTTGAATGTGCGAACTTTTAACAGCTCAAAGATGAAAATTAACGATGCTTTTATCAGTTTGAAATTCCTCTTCAATTTGTTCTTTAAAAAAATCAGCAATCCCGAAAAATTATTAGTATCAAACAATAAACAGGTTGATTGAGTTTTAAGGAATGCCGCCAACTTTATTTCAGTGGTGATTTCAGAATGAATAGTCATTCGTCAACAAAATTCAAACTACGTATTATAAAAAGGAACACAGGGTAAAGCCATCGTAACAGCACACGAAAATAAATTTTCAACGGGCGTTAATGAACATTCTCTGATTCCACTAAACTATATTCCCATTGCAATGACCACTCTTTTTGCATTGATACTTGGTTTGGGAATGTTTTTTACATGAACTGTGGCGTGATGAACTTGAAATATATTCACGGTTAGCATTTACAAACCATGTGTTCATGGAGGGCGATGTTTCTTCAATATGTTACTATGCATTTTTGAAATTTTTTATGCTGATGAACAACTCTGAAGCGATGTTTCAGATTGCTCACCTCTTCATTCTTATTCCTGCAATATATCTATTTGTAAAATATACCAACATAGCAAAACCACAAAAACTTTTGTTTGTGTGCAGCTATTTCATGGTGTACGATTACGGTATCATTTCACGCTATTACGGTTTTATGATTTTATTCTTATTTGTTTTGGTGTATTTACTCACCCGAAGAGAGAAAAATTATTTACTCATCGTGGCAGCACTTCTGGTTTTGGCAAATCATTCCATACAATCGACCATTTTTGCGGGATGTTTATCAGCATATCTTTTATTAGATGGTGTTTATCTTTATACAAAGAAAAAAATACAATTCAATAGTATTTTTATGTTAGCACTTATGTTGTTTATTGTGGGATGGGGAGCAATACTTGTTTCACATTATTTGGTAACATTGAAAAATGCCTCGTATTTAGGCAACGGACAATTTGGATCGGCGCCACTGTTTATTAATATAAAATCTATTTGGAACGCATTTTTCCCCATTCCTCATTTCAGTTCGGGAATTGCATTTTGGAATACGAATATTGTTCCTTACACGATGATTTTTCCTCAAACGTTTTCTGTGTCCGCTTATGTCACAATACCCAATATTCTCACCTTTCTTGTTTCTGTTTTTATTCTGATAGTCATTATTGCAAAGTTTTCAGAAAAACCTGTAGTTTGCCTCATTTTTTCTTTAACCATCCTTATTTATTTAGCATTTTTACAATATACAAAAGTGTATTTTTTAAGATATCAGGGATTGTTATTCCTCATTTTCATATATCATTATTGGTTGTTTACTAATGCCGAAGAAAACAGCAGCTTGGAAATATTGAAACCTGTCGATGGTTTGTTTAGAACTAAATCTTTAGGATTCTTGAAAAAATGTTTTACTCCAATGGTATATGTAATATTGTTTGCACAAGTATTTTCAGCATGTTACGCTTTTTCAATAGACATGAAATACAAATTCACCATGTCGCAAGATGCGGCAAAATATATTACGGAAAATAATCTCGACAAAACGCATGTCATGGTTGGATTCATCGATTATGCGGCTCAAACAATTGCGGCACACACCGGAACAAAAATCTTTTTCCCACAAGTAAATCATTTTAGTTATTACCAAGAACCATTTAATAAAGAGCGTAAACGAACACTGTCATTATCCGAAGTATTTGTTTCGTGTACAAATTTTACTGAAAAACAAAACAAGAAAGTTCTATTGGTGCTTAATTTTCCGTTGATGGATAATAACAATCAAATTGTTCTCGCGGGAATGATTTCGCAAAATACGCAACTACGACTATTGCAATCGTTTACCGGAGAAGTAATCCAACTTGACGAACAGTTTTGGTTATACGAAGCAACGAAGGTTGAAAATTAATACCGATTTTTAAAATGACGTAGAAAGATCAACCGAATTAAATTCGGCAGCCAATACTGTATTTGAAAGAACCGGGCAATATGCAAACCGCCTATTGTTTTTTATATCTTTTATTTTGCTTGGAGGCACTATGAATACCGACAACATTCATTGGCTTGGCCATTCGGCGTTCCGTATCGAAGACGGAACGGCGCAAATTTATATCGATCCGTTTAAACTATCGGACCATCTTCCGAAGGCGGATATTATTTTTATTACACATGCGCATTACGATCATTATTCGCCGGAAGACATTGCGAAGATCCAAAAAGAGGGAACAATGTTTGTTGCACCGAATGATGTCGCTGCACAAATTAAGGGCAAAGTCATTGCCGTCGAACCGGGTAAAACATACACCGCCGGCAAATTAAAAGTTCAAACAGTTGCCGCTTACAATATCGATAAAAAATTCCATCCGAAAGCAAATAAGTGGGTGGGATACATTATCACGCTTTCCAACGGCGAAAAGATTTATCACGCCGGCGACACGGATTTTATTCCCGAAATGAAATCTATCGTTACGGATGTTGCGATGCTTCCTTGCGGCGGCACGTACACGATGACGGCACAGCAAGCGGCTGAGGCGGCGAACGCCTTTAAGCCCAAACTTTTGATTCCCATGCACTGGGGAACCATCGTCGGTTCTAAAGCTGATGCGGAGATGGTGAAGAAACTTTTCAAAGGCGAAACGAAAATTCTGACACCTGAGAAATGAAGAAACGGAACCTTGTCAAAGTTGCCGAGAATGAAACCGAAGAACTTTGACAAGGTTTAAACAGCTTTTAGTAGATTTTTATTCTTTCACTTCCTGCACACGTCCGATTTCGCCGGTGGTGAGGCGGACTTTGATGCCGCGTGAGTGAAACGGGCTTTTGGTAAGAATATCTTTCACAATTCCTTCTGTTAATTTTCCGGTACGTTGATCTTGTTTTAAGACAATTGCGACTTCTTTGCCCGGTGCAATATTATTTCTTGTCTTACCATCCATTGTTTGTTGCGTCCAATTATAAATTCATTATAAGGACACACAAGAATGTGTGTCCTACCATGTAATATAGAATAACTTGGGTAGGACATTCATTCTTGAATGTCAGTTTCTGTTCAACTAAAAGATCGTGTTTCCTGTCCGCAATAACAAGGCGTTTTGCTCGGTTTCTTGCTTCTGCCTGCACCTTCTTGTATATTGACGTGAGCGGAAACGCTATAAATAGAGTGAAAAAAAACAGTTTTCAGCATATACTTGTAGTTCGCACCGACCGGATCGGCGACGTTATTTTGACTCTTCCCATAGTGACAGAATTGCGTGCACAGTTTCCAGCCGCCAATGTTTCATTGTTGCTGCGGGAATACACGCGCGGTCTTGCCGACACACAACGCGGAGTTGATGCCGTGCTGATCTACGATTGCGGCGGAAAAGTAAAACCGTTTTTTGAAATGTTGGGTGAATTGCGCCGTGCGCGTATTGATGCGGTGGTCGTTGCATATCCGAGATTCCGAATTGCGCTGCTGTTGTGGCTGGCGGGAATTTCCGTTCGCGTTGGAACTGCGTACCGTTGGTATTCTTTTTTGTTTAACGCACGTGTGTATGAGCATCGCAAAACCGTAACAAAGCATGAAGCGGAATACAATCTCTCGCTTCTTCATGCGCTTGGCTGCAATGTTTTCTCACCGCCGCATGTGGAACTTGTGCTGACGACCGAAGATGTACGTGTTGCAGAAGAAACGCAAAAAACTTTAAGCATAACAAATGCAGACCGTGTTGTGATCCTGCATCCCGGCAGCGGCGGTTCTGCGCGCAATTGGAAGCCGGAACAATTTTCTGCGCTTGCGGTGCTGCTTGCAGCAAAAGGATTGCGAGTCATAGTTACAGGAAGCGAAGCTGAACGAACGTTAGTGGAATCGATTGTAAAACATAGTAACGGTGCAGCTAGTTCGTTCATCAGCACACTGCGATTGAGGGAATTTGCGGCGTTCATTAAAACCGCAAAAATATTTATTGCAAACTCCACAGGGCCGCTCCATCTTGCAGCGGTTGTCGGAACGCCGGTCATCGGATTTTATCCGCCGTTGAAAGTGATGAGCCCCAAACGCTGGGGCCCGTTGACGGAAAAGAAAGTGATCTTTGTTCCTGATCCGGCGAAATGTTCTCGCTGCAATGGCGGCGATTGCCGCGGCAATACATGCATGGATCAAATTTTGCCGGAACAAGTTGCCGGAGCGGCGGAGAACTTGCTGGGCACACATTCATCATAACGATGAAATTTGGAGAACGAAACGTTGGTATTCAAAATATATTTAGCACCTAACAAACTATTGTTCATGCTTTTTTCTCTTTGTATGTTTCATGGAATGACCGTGCGAGCACAGAACTCCGCCCCCTCTTCGATAACAGAATTACGCACCGTCGAACAACAGGCATTCGGTGTCGGCGAACATTTAAAGTTTGATGTGGGATTTAGTTTTATCAAAGCAGGAGAGGCGGAGTTTTCGATTCCAACAATGAAAACCGTGAATGGACGCGAATGTTTTCAAATTCTTGCCACAGTTGTATCCACGCCGACATTTTCTTTCTTCTATAAAGTCGATGATTATTATGAAACGTTAGTCGATACAAAAGGAATTTTTCCATGGCATTTTACGCAGCGTGTGCGGGAAGGAAAATATAGTTTTGATTTTGCAGCGGAGTTCGATCAAACAAATAATGTAGCGATTACGGCAAAAGGTCGTTTTCGTACATCACCCTATGTCTATGATGTCGTCTCTGCATTGTTCTATGTGCGCACTATGGATTTTTCCAAATGCAAGCCAGGTGAAAAACAATATCTCTCGAATTTTTATAACGATTCCACGTATCAACTTGCGGTAAAGTTTCTCGGATACCAGCAGGTGGAAGTAAAAGCAGGAACGTTTAATTGCATTTGTGTGGAACCGTTGGTGCAGGAAGGCGGATTGTTTAAGAGCAACGGAAAAATTATTATCTGGATGACGAATGATGAACGAAAAATTCCGGTGAAGGTAAGTACGAAAGTGATTGTCGGTTCCATCGATGCAGAACTGCGGGAGTATTCGGGTATCAACGGAACGATTAAAGCAAAAGTAGAAGATTGATGTACACGGATGACTGAACCACAAGAACATATTCCTGAAACGCCCGAAACCGGTTCACAAAATGAAACGAGTGTTGAACAGCGTTCTTTTGTGGAACGCCACAATATCCATCCGTTGCTGTTTGCAATTGCAGCGTTAGTTATTATTTTTGTGTTGTATCAAGTTGGCGGAGGATTGATCGTCTTCTTGGCTGCCGGTACGGGATCAGTGACACGGGACAATGTGCAGCTTGTGCGTTTGTTGACGATGATCGGACAGTTATTATTTCTTTTTGTCCCGACATTATTGTTTGCACGATTGTTCAGCAAAAGGAAGCGCGAAATATTTTCTTTCCGTGTGCCCGGCATGCAAGAATCGTTGCTTGCATTGGTTGCCCTGTTCTCGTTACAGCGCGTGTGTGAAGCGTATCTGTTCTTTCAAGATATGATTCCGGTACCGAAACTCATGCGGGAATTTTTTGATCCCATCAAAAAAATGATGGAGAGCTTAACGGCGGTGCTGGTGCATTCGGATACATTGCCGGAATTGTTTTTTGTGCTCTTCGTTGTAGCGATCATTCCCGCCATTGCGGAAGAATTGCTGTTCCGCGGACTCATTCAAAGCACCTTCAACAGAATAATGCCGCCGATGGCGGCAGCGATGCTGGCAGGAATAATTTTCGGCTTGTATCATGTGAATCCGTTTGAAGTTGTGCCGTTGGTGGGATTGGGAATATTTTTTGGAATTCTGCGCTACCGTTCGCAATCGCTTGTCGTGCCGATGGCGGCGCATTTCTTTAATAATGTCCTTGCCGTGCTGGCGGGATATTTTGGAATGGAGAGCGATAGCATGCTGGAAGCTGCGCAGTTCACACCGGCAGTTTCTACGGTACTGTTTGAATTAATGATTTTTGGCGTGCTCTTTGTGTGGTCGTTCATGAGATACCTGCGCATGACACGCAGAGTTTGTTTGGAGAATGGTGTGGTATGAATACGACATGCAGCCATTGCGGTGAACCACTGAATGCAACGTTGCCGTTTTGTAAACACTGCGGCATGATTCATGCCAACAATACGGAATATGAATGTGAAACGCATGCGGATCGTTCTGCTATCGGCATGTGCATGGTATGTTATAAACCGCTCTGCGAAGTTTGTAAAACCATCAAGGGAATGAAATTATTTTGCGGCAATCAAGCGCATCATGAGATTCTAAATGATTGGAGCATCGTCCATCATTCTGAATCAGAGTTTGAAGCCGATGCGATTCGGCAAAACTTGAAAGCCGCCGAGATTGAAAGCAAGTCATTCTCGCTGCACGATCATGTTACAGCGCATTTTATTCCGGCAAATCTCGTAACAGTTTGGGTGCGGAAGACCGAAGTACAAAAAGCAACGACAGTTTTAACGGGTCTCCATCTTTTAACATAAATCAATCAGACACAATTTGTTTTTTTATACGCTAATTTTAAACGGTGATTATTCCTATGCATCAATTTAGTAATTTAACATTTCGTATTTTAGTCGCAGTGATCGCAATGCCGTTCATCGTCTGGTTGACGATGCTGGGCGGTTATTTCTTTTTCGGATTGGTGGCGCTCATCTCGGCAGTTGCGTTGTATGAATTTTACGGCATGGCAGAAGCGAAAGGCGCTGCCCCGCTGAAAACGTTCGGCATTATTGCCGGGTTTTGCGTGAATGCCGTCTTTATTTATGAACGCACACAGGTGGAAGTGTACCAATTCTTTTTGGATCACGGCATGCGGCTATCGATGTTCTCGCAGCATCAATTGTTCTCTGTGGTGCTGTTGGTGTTCGTGCTGCTCGTGCTGCTCATCGAATTGTTTCGCACCCAAGGTTCGCCCACCATGAATATTGCGACCACGGTTCTCGGAGTGTTGGTGATTTCGTTTTGCTTGGGAACTCTTATTTTTCTGCGAGAATTGTTTCCGTATGGATTTCCGGTTTATAAATTCTTTACCGTGGGCTTTGCCGATGATGGGCAGCTTGCACAGATCAATCGCTGGGGCGGGTTCACCGTGATTTCGATCCTTGCATCGATATGGCTTTGCGATACGGCAGCGTACTTTGGCGGCAAAACTTTCGGCAAACACTTGTTGTTTGAACGCGTCAGCCCGAAAAAAACTTGGGAAGGATCTGTGTGCGGATTTATTTTTGCGATTGTCACGATGGTTGCCGCAAAATATTTGTTGCTTGGCTATCTTGCACTGCATCAGGCAATCATTCTCGGAATTTTTGTCGGCGTCTTCGGGCAAATCGGCGATCTGATTGAGTCGCGATTCAAGCGCGATGCCAGTGTAAAAGATTCGTCGTCGCTCATTCCAGGCCACGGCGGCGTATATGACCGCTTTGACAGTTTAATTTATGTCGCGCCGATTGTATATTTGTATATCGATTTTGTTGTGCTCTCGTAGCACGTAGGATATTGTGTGGCAGGAAAATCAAAAATTCATATCGTAACGCTCGGCTGTCCGAAGAATCAAGTTGATTCGGAAGTGCTGCACGCGCAGCTTCAATTACAATCCGGCAATGTGGAAGTGGTGAGTGATGCCGATCATGCCGATACGATTATCATCAACACATGCGGATTTATTCAAGATGCAAAACAGGAATCAATCGATGCGATCGTCGAAGCGATTGAAATGAAAGAGCATGGCGAAGTTAAAAAAATTATCGTGATGGGATGCATGGCAGAACGATTTAAAAAAGAATTAGCGAAAGAACTTCCCGAAGTCGATTCCTTTTTCGGCACACGGCAATTACCGGAGATTCTTACCGAACTCGGCGTCGATTACAAGCGCGAATTGCTTGGCGAACGAATTTTATCAACTCCATCGCATACCGCTTATCTTAAAATTTCAGAAGGATGCGACAACCCATGTTCTTTCTGCGCCATTCCGCTGATGCGCGGCGGGCATCGCTCAACGCCCATCGAAGAACTTGTGCACGAATCGCGCTTGCTTGCTGCAAAAGGAGTGAAAGAACTTGTCGTCATTGGACAGGATTCAACGTATTATGGACTCGATCTGTACGGCGAACGTCGTTTAGCGTCATTGCTGGGCGAACTGCAAACGGTCGATGGCATTGAATGGATTCGATTGATGTACGCGTATCCCGCAAAATTTCCGCTCGATGTGCTGCAAGCGTTTCAACAATATTCAAAACTTTGCCGGTACATCGATATGCCGATTCAACATATTGCCGACAACGTATTGAAGTCAATGCGTCGCGGCATGACGCAGCGCGCCACGAAAGAATTATTGTGGACGATCAAAAAAGAAATTCCCAACATTGCACTGCGCACCACACTCATTGTCGGATATCCGACAGAAACACAAAATGATTTTAAACAGTTGTGCGAGTTTGTTGAAGAGATGAAATTCCACCGGCTTGGCGTCTTCACATATTCACAGGAAGAAGGCACGGGTGCGTACGAACTCGGCGATCTGGTTCCTGAAGCAGTGAAACAAGAACGAAAGGAAGCGTTGATGGAAATTCAGAAACAAATTTCCATCGAACGAAACGAATCACTCATCGGACAGAAATTAAAAGTACTTGTCGATGCGTACGACGGCGAAATTTATGGTGGACGCACAGAATGGGATGCGCCAGAAGTCGATCAAGAAGTGTTGATTCGCAGTGAGCGTGCACTTCTTCCCGGACAATTTGTTTCGGTAACGGTAACGGATGCAACGGAATACGATCTTATTGCGGATGTATAAATCGGAACGAGAGAGGAGGAATATATGAAACATCGTATTCTTTGTTCACTATTCTTCTTGATGGCGGTGCGATGGATGATGATCCCGATGGTTTTTGCACAACCGGAACCGAGTACAGAGAATTCTACCAACATCAACTGTGAAGCACTTGTTTTCGAGTCGAATCATTTGGATCATGCACGCCTCGGAATTTATCTGCAAGTTCCCTACAATGAAATTAGTTTTGTGAACGAAGATCGTGAATATATCGGGCGATATGAAATTTTTGCTTCGCTTCAAGATTCAACACAGCAACAAGTATGGCAGCAGGATCAATCAGTGGAACTGCACGCAAAAGATTTTTCGCAGACAATTTCTTCACGGCTTTCAAGTGCCAAACAATTTTCTGTGCTGTTAGATAGCGGGCAATATTCGCTGCAAGTACAGATCATCGATCAGGAATCAAAAAAATCGACGGCCTTCAAACGTTCTGTTATTGTCAATTCATTCCTCCATCGGCCGTTGGTGCTCAGCGATATATTGTTGGTGGATCGCGTCAGTAAAGAAGGAGCGCACACGAACATCATTCCCAATCTAACGGGAGTTGTCAGTCGAATCGGAGAGCGTGCCTATCTATATTTTGAAATCTATTCACGTGCAAAACTCGATTCCGTTACACTGTCCCTATATGCGTTGAATGAGAAACGCGATACGGTGCTGCGGCAGGAAAAAACGATGATGTTAAACGGGATGTTTACACAATCGATTTGGGAATTGCAAGATTCGCTGCTGCCTGTGTCGCAAACGACATTGGTCATTAACGCACAATCCTTTCAACGTGATAGCACAGGCAACCCGTTGCACGCGAAGGCATTACGAAATATTTTAGTGCATCTGAAAAATTTACCGCCATCGATCAACGATCTTGATAAAGCAATCGAGCAGCTTCAATATATCGCCAAAGGAAGCGAAATCGATTCAATCCGGGATGCATCGACTGTTGCGGAAAAGGAAAACCGGTTTTTAGAATTTTGGCAGAAACATAATCCTAATCCCGCTACCCAAACCAACAGCTTGATGGAAGAATATTATGCACGCGTCGCGTATGCCAACAAACATTTTTCACATTTGGGGGATGGTTGGAAAACGGATATGGGAATGGTCTTTGTTTTGTCACGGTGCACCGGAAAACATCGAACGGCATCCGTTTGACGCCAACGATAAGCCGTACGAGATATGGTACTATTACAATCTTGGCAGACAATTTATTTTTGTGGATCACTCCGGCTTTGGTGATTACCGTTTAACATATCCGACGACCGATTTGTGGGGAAGAATCTATTGAATCCGCATGTGCTGTGGATGGGTTCTATGCGTGATGGAAAAAATCATTTTAGAAACACATTTATGTCCATCATAATGATGATGTCTTCCTCATTACTTCTTGGGCAACCGCAACCGGTAGTCCGTGGCGTGCAGGTTGTCGGCAATCATCATTTTTCTGCTTCACAGGTTATGAGTATGTTGCAGATAAAACAAAATGTTCGTTACAATGAAACGATGTTGACAAAAGATATTCAAGCAATAGAAGGATTGTACCGCAGCGACGGCTACTTGCAGGCGCGAACGGATTCCGTTCAAATCGAACGTGATTCGGTTGCCAACAATATCTCGTTGATGTTTTTTATTTCTGAAGGCAAGCCATCCATTGTGCGTGCGATAGAGTTTTCAGGCAACAAAATATTCGCCAATGCCGCATTGCGTGAATGGATGAACGTGCGGGAAGGAAGCGTTTTTTCTTCATCCGTCATTGAAAAAGATATTCAATCGATTCTTCAACAGTATGAGAAAGCAGGATATCCACTGGCGAGCGTACGCGTAGAAAATATTGTCCGCATCGATACGCTCGATGAAATTTCTCTTCGCATTCTATTATCGATTAATGAAGGGCGGACGATTACCATTTCCGGTTTGCGTGTCGAAGGAAATACATCTACGAAAACCGACGTGATCACTCGCGAAGCGCGCTTGTATCCTCATGAACTATACGACGGCAATTTACCGGAGCGCATTAAAAGCCGATTGACGCGATTGCAATTGTTCAGTAGTGTCTCCACTCCGGAAATATATTTTGATGAACGCGACAGTGCCGGCCTCTCGGTGAAAGTGGCGGAAGGAAATTACAACAGTTTCGACGGCGTGCTGGGGTATGTGCCGGCAAACGGAACGAACACGAAAGGATATGTAACCGGTTTGGTGAATGTATCGTTCAGAAATTTATTCGGCACGGGAAGAAAACTAAGCGCGCGATGGTTTCAGGAAAACAGCAACACGCAGGAAGTGGAATTTAATTATCTCGAGCCGTGGATTGCTTCGCTGCCGCTGAACGGGCAGTTCGGATTTTTTCAGCGCAAGCAGGATTCCACGTACATCAAAATGCAATATGATTTGACTGCTGAATGGATGTTGCTGGAAGAATTTTCCATCAGCGGATCGTTCTCGCAAACGGATGTGACGCCAACGGAGGGATATGGCTGGTCGGTGCTTGCTGCGAGTACCACAACAAGCGGCGGCATTGCGATTCAATATGATTCGCGCGACAATATTGCCGCGCCGACACAAGGCGTGTACTACACCACACAGTATCAAACCGGCAGAAAATCCATCAAACATATGGCGGCAGGCGGCGACAGCATCGTGACGGCAACGCGGCGCGTGATGCTTGATCTAAAATATTATCATACATTGTGGTACCGTAACATTCTTGCGGCGGAATTGCACGTGCGCGATTTCAGTGCAAGTGACATCGATCAAAGCGATTTGTTTCTTCTTGGCGGTGCCACGACGCTGCGCGGGTACCGCGAAGGACAATTTCTCGGTTCGCGAATTGTCTGGTCGAATCTTGAATACCGCATTCTCATGGCGTCGCAATCGTATGTCTTTGGCTTTATCGATGCCGGTTATATTGTGCAGCCAGCCATTGCATCGATCGGTCTCGTAGCATCCGAGCAAACGAAAATTGGATACGGCATCGGTGTGCAGTTAGATTCCGGTATCGGATTGATCGGCGTCAGCATTGCGCTTGGCGAAGGCGATACGTTTAGTACA
This sequence comes from Ignavibacteriota bacterium, assembly GCA_963790045.1. Lineage (GTDB taxonomy): Bacteria > Bacteroidota > Ignavibacteria > UBA10030 > UBA10030 > DATKMP01. Next base: position 613,081 of record CAWBMS010000007.1, read on the forward strand.
GCAAAACTTCATATCAGGTTAATTAATGCATTTTAAAATGTTCAACGCATATATTCAACTCAGCCGCCCGGTCAATGTGCTGATGGCGTTTGCTGCCGTTCCGGTCGGCTGCTGGATTGCCGGCGCACGCATCGGCGATGCAGTTCAGGTTTTGCTGGCTGCGTTTTCTGTTGCGCTTGTTGCTGCATCTGCAAACGCCATGAACGATGTTTTTGACATGGAGATCGACCGCATCAACAAACCTACGCGCCCGCTGCCCAGCAATTTACTTCAACCGCGTGATGCTCAGCGCATGTGGTTTTTCTGTGCGCTAGCAGCGATGATATTAAATGCATGGATTGGTATTCTCGCACTCGCAATGGTTATCGCTGCGGTAGTTATGCTGTACTGGTATTCTGTGTACTTCAAACGTACTGCATTGCTCGGAAATATTCTTGCTGCGGGAATAATTGCATGGATGATTTTTCTCTACAGCGGCGTGGCGGTAGGTAATGTAAAACGATCCATCGTTCCTGCGCTCTTTGCGTTTCTTTCCAACTTCGGACGTGAACTCATCAAAGACGTGGAAGATGTCGATGGCGACCGCGCGGCCAATGCGAATACGCTGCCGGTGCGGTACGGTCTTGCGCCTGCACGCTGGCTATTTGCCGGTTCTATGCTCATACTTATTCTTACAACGGTTGCCGCTATTGTTCTGCATCTCTATAATTTATATTTTACAGCTTTTGTCATGCCAGTAGATGTATGCGTGCTGATCGTTACGGTTGCGATGTGGCATTCATCTTCTTCGCAAACAATGCACCGTATCAGTGCGCTGTTAAAAATTTGTATGGTGATGGGACTGCTGGGAATATTTTTTGGATCGATGAATTTTTAAAATGTACACAGCACAGGAAGTGTCCAACACCTGTAAGGTGTTGGACACTTAACAGAGACAACGATCATGATAAATCTTGAATTTGAACAAGCATTATGGCAGCAGGGAATTCAAGCCATTGCCGGAATCGATGAAGCAGGGCGCGGCCCGCTTGCGGGTCCGGTAGTAGCAGCGGCAGTGATTTTTCCAAAAGATTGCATCATCGACGGCGTGAATGATTCCAAAAAACTTTCTGCAAAGCGGCGTGATTTTTTGTTCGATAAAATTCATGCACAGGCGCTTGCCGTCGGCGTCGGGATGGTTGACCACATGGAAATCGACCGCATCAATATTTTACAGGCAACCATGCTGGCGATGAAGTATGCGCTGGAACATTTGTCCGTGCCTCCAGATTATATTCTGGTGGACGGAAATTATTTTACGCACAAAAACTATCGGTTTAAAACCATTATCGAAGGTGATGCGAAATCTTTCACGATTGCAGCCGCTTCCATTATTGCCAAAGTAACGCGAGATCGGCTGATGATGGAACTCGATGCACAATATCCCGAATACGGTTTTGCAAAACATAAGGGCTACGGTACCAAACAGCATCTCGATGCTATCCGTCAATACGGCTTGTGTGCCATTCACCGGAAAACGTTTACTCAGAAGTTCGTGCAAAAATAAATATCAACACACCAGCATCAAAAAAAAGTATCCAACATTAGTAAGGTTGCATTTCCTCTTCTCATTCATTACTTTATTCCGACAACGTGTTGGAGATGGCAATGCCTTCATCGAACAAACGATTACAAGGTGCAAATGGGGAAGCAACTGCGGTACAGTATCTTCAACGGCATGGTTTTAAAATACTCAAACAAAACTTTCGATATGAGCGCGGTGAAATCGACATTGTGGCGGAAGATGACAATGAAATAGTATTCGTCGAAGTGAAAGCACGGCATTCGCACACGTACGGTATGCCGGAAGAAGCCGTCACTCCAAAGAAGCAGCAGCAGATTCGCACAGTGGCGGAGGGCTATTTGTCAGAACACAACAGCAATGAACGTGTGTGCCGGTTCGATGTTATCGCCATCGATTGGCGCGGCAAACAAACGGACATCCGTCATTATCGTAACGCATTTTAGATGTGGAAGGAAATTTCCATGGATCAAAAAAATACTCCCAAAGGAATTACAGCACTTCTCGGATCGCAGGCGGCGTTGTACACGGACTTGTATCAATTGACGATGGCGCAGGGATTTTTTCTTTCCGGCAAAACCGCGACGCCGGCAGTGTATGATTATACGTTTCGTGAAAATCCTTTTCAAGGTGGGTATGTAGTTTTTGCAGGTATCAGCGATGTGTTAGAATTGTTGGCGCAGTTCCGGTTCGATGACGAAGCCATTCATTATTTGCGCGTGTTAAAATTTCGGGAAGAATTTCTTCAGTATTTGCAGCAATTTCGTTTTCATGGAACCGTGCATGCGATGCATGAAGGAGAGATTGTGTTTCCCATAGAGCCGATCGTACGTGTCGAAGGCAATCTTGTCGAGTCGCAGCTTATCGAAACAATGCTTCTGAATATCTTGAATTTTGAATCGCTCATTGCTACCAAAGCATCGCGCATTCGTTTTGCCGCAGGCAATCGCAAGATAAAAGATTTTGGTTTGCGCCGTGCGCAAGGATTAGGTGGAATTCTTGCAAGCAAAGCGGCAATCATTGGCGGTGTGGACACAACATCCAATGTGTTTGCGGCGTATCACTTCGGGCTCGATGTCACCGGCACGCAAGCGCATTCATGGATTCAGAGTTTTAGCGATGAACTGACGGCGTTTCGCCGTTATGCCGAACTCTATCCCGACGAATGTGTGCTGTTGGTAGATACGTACGGCACATTAAAAAATGGAATTCCTCATGCTATCATTGTCGCAAGAGAGTTGGAAGCAAAAGGCAAACGGCTTGCCGGTGTTCGATTGGACAGCGGCGATCTTGTATCGCTGAGTAAAAAAGTACGCGCCATGTTGGACGCAGCGGGTTTGCGATATGTCCAAATCGTTGCATCCAATCAATTAGATGAATATCTCATTTACAATCTTACGCAGCAAAATGCGCCGATTGATTCCTACGGTGTCGGGACGAAACTCATCAGTGCGAACGGAAGTCCTGCTTTGGAAGGAATATATAAGTTGAGTGAGTTGAACGGTCAGCCGAGTATGAAGGTGACGGATAATTTTTTGAAGACAACGATGCCAGGGAAAAAACATGTCTTTCGATTTTTAGATGACAAAGGTATGTTCGATTGCGACGGCGTTTCGTTGGAGAAAGAAGCAAAGATCGAATCTTTGTATCATCCATCCTTTGTTGGCCATCAGCGGAATGTTGGTAAGTTATCGGTGCAGCCATTGATGGTGAAAATGATGGAACAAGGTGAAAATACTGTACCGATCCCATCCGTTCAAGAGAGCGAGCAATATGCTTCCAACCGTTTCGTGTTGTTGCCGATGGACTACAAGCGATTTGAAAAACCTTCGCAGTATAAAGTCGGATTTAGTACGCTTCTTATGAATTTGCGAACAGAGTTATACAAACGTTTGCAACAAGCACCGGTTGCACGATAATCCGTATATCACGGGTTTCTTAAAAAATTTCTTCGGGGAAATAAATACTGAAGTCCTCTGCTTTTTTTTGTATCTTGTAGAAGAAGAAATGAATATCCCAGCATGGTGTTTGAGGAAGAATGAAGTCGAATAATAGTGTAAAGTTTTGGTTTCCGGTTATTTTATGGATGTGTTTTATTTTTTGGATGTCCACGGCGATGTTTGGCGCACAAAATACGTCTTCTATTATTGAACCGATTCTACGGTTCTTGATGCCGTCCATTTCTCACAGAGAACTGGAGCATCTCCATTTCCTCATACGCAAACTTGCACATCTAACGGAATATTTTATTTCGGGATTATTATTATTCCGTGCTTTTCGAGGCGGGTCGGATGAACACCATGCATGGCGCTGGGCGCTGTATTCATTCTTGGTCATCGTGCTCATTGCAGCGTCGGATGAATATCACCAATCGTTTATTCCAGATCGTACTTCATCCATCTTTGATGTCGGAATCGATACGGTGGGCGGTATAGCTGCGCTTGCAATATGTACCCTGAAACGATGGTTCGCTGCGGACAAATAATTCTTTCATTGTGTTGATTCATCATTTGCTTAGAAAAAAGAGAGAAGCCCGTCTCATTTTTTTGTATCTTATCTTTCATGGCAAAGAACAACACATCGCCTCTTCCGGTACCGCCGTCTTCCAAATCGTCTAAACTATCGGAGATTATCATCCGCGGTGCGCGTGTGCATAATCTGAAAAACATTTCGCTGATGCTTCCCCGCAACAAACTCATTGTTATGACCGGCGTAAGCGGTTCGGGAAAATCATCGCTTGCGTTCGATACAATTTACGCGGAAGGACAGCGGCGCTATGTGGAAAGCTTGTCTTCTTATGCGCGGCAGTTTTTAGAGAGAATGGAAAAACCGGATGTGGATTTGATTCAGGGTATCAGTCCGGCAATTGCGATTGAACAGAAAACTACATCGCGTAATCCGCGCTCTACCGTTGCCACCACGACAGAAATTTATGATTACCTGCGTTTGCTGTTTGGCAGAATCGGACAAACATATTGCAGTGTGTGCGGTAAACTTGTGAAACGTGAATCTGTTTCCAGTGTCGTGGATCGATTACAGCAAGAGCCGGACGGGACAAAATTGTACGTGATGTTTCCGCTGCCGGAGCATCAGGGGCATTCGGTTAAAGAAGAAATCGCCACACTTAAGCAGCGTGGATTTTTTCGTCTGATCGTGAAAGATGAAATCGTCGATCTCAACGAACAGGAATTCAAATCCAAGACAAAAAAAGATATTTATGTTTTAGTGGATCGGTTGATTGTGCGGAAAGGCAATACCGACAGTGCTACGCGCTTTGCAGATTCCATTCAAACAGCGTTTGAAGAAAGCGGCGGTTATGTATTTGTGCAGTTGCTGGAATCAAAAACGATTCTGCGCTTCTCGCAGCATTACGAGTGCGACAACGACGGAACACGTTACGAAGATCCGGAGCCGCGATTGTTTTCGTTCAACAATCCCGTCGGTGCATGTCCGGTGTGCCAGGGATTCGGGCGCATAATGGGAATCGATTTGGATTTAGTTGTTCCCGATCCGAGCAAAACAATTCGCGAAGGCGCAATTTTGCCGTGGACGTTTTCCGGCTGGCGCGAAAATCTCATGGATCTTTTACGTGTCGCACATCAAGCTAATATTCCCGTTGATGTTCCGTTCAGCGCGTTGACGAAAGAACAATTGAGCATCATCATGAACGGTTTCGGTTCGTTTGAAGGTTTGAAGAAATTCTTTAATTTTATCGAACGTAAATCCTATAAAATTCAAAATCGTGTTTTTCTTAGCCGCTTCCGTGGTTACACTGCATGTGATGCTTGCGGTGGATCGCGTTTGCGTAGCGATGTACTGAATGTCCGCGTCAATGATAAAAATATGTACGATGTCGTAAGCATGACGATTGCCGAAACACATCAGTTCTTTGACGATATTAAATTGACAGCGCACGAAACGGAAATTGCTAAACGCATTCTGGAAGAAATCCGGAAACGGTTGCGGTTTCTCAACGGCATCGGGCTTGGCTATCTCACATTAGATCGATTAACGATGACGCTTTCCGGCGGCGAATCGCAGCGCATCAATCTTGCCACATCGCTCGGCTCTTCGCTGATGGGCGCGTTGTATGTTTTGGATGAACCGACCATCGGTTTGCATCCGCGAGATAACCAGAAATTGATTGCATTGCTGAAATCTTTACGCGATGTCGGAAACACCGTCATCGTTGTGGAACATGACGATGATATGATGAAAGAAGCTGATGTCATTGTCGATATGGGTCCGCGCGCAGGCGAACACGGCGGCGAAATCATTTTCAATGGAACACTGCCGGAACTTCTTAAACATCCGACATCACTCACGGCGCAATATCTCAACGGCAAGCTTTCCATTCCCGTCCCGAAAAAACGGCGGGAAGATTCCGAACAATCAGTATTCATTCGCGGTGCAACGGCGCACAATCTGAAAAATATCGATGTGCGGATTCCGTTAAACAGATTTGTGTGCGTTACCGGTGTCAGCGGTTCCGGAAAAAGCACGCTCGTGCATGAAGTGTTGTATGCCGGATTGATGAAACGGAAAGGCGGCTACGAAGGCACTGCCGGTAAATGCAGATCGATAGATGGCGTGGAATATGTTGCGCGCGTGGAAATGGTCGATCAATCTCCCATCGGCAAAAGCCCGCGTTCCAATCCTGTAACGTATTTAAAAGTGTTTGATTTGATTCGCGACTTGCTGGCGAATACGGCAACGGCAAAAACGCATGGTTATACGCCGGGACATTTTTCCTTCAACGTGCCCGGCGGCAGGTGCGAAGTATGCGAAGGCGATGGCGTGCAGCATATTGAAATGCAATTTCTTGCCGATTTATTTTTACCGTGTGAATCATGCAAAGGCAAACGCTTTAAGCAGGAAATTTTGGATGTGCGCTATCGCGGCAAGAATGTGCATGATCTATTGAATATGACGGTGACAGAAGCGATTGCATTTTTCGCGACTTCGCCGGAAGGAAAGCGCGTGGCAAAACGTTTGAAAGTGTTAGATGACGTGGGATTGGGATATATTCGGCTCGGGCAATCTGCGACAACACTTTCTGGCGGAGAAGCGCAGCGCATCAAATTAGCGCATCATCTTTCTTCATCGGAACAGGAAGGAAGCGCGTTGTTTATTTTTGATGAACCGACGACCGGGTTGCATTCCGACAACATCGCTAAACTCCTCAAATGTTTTGACGCGTTGGTGGAAGCGGGGCATTCGCTCATTGTCATTGAACATAATATGGATGTTGTGAAATGCGCGGACTTTGTCATTGATCTCGGTCCTGATGCAGGGGTTGCAGGCGGTAATATTGTTGCGCTCGGCACGCCGGAAGAAATTGCAGAGAATCCGAATTCTTACACAGGAAAATTTTTAAGACAAAAAATGGTTTAAAGATTAGAGATAACCGCCGAAAGTCAGTGTCAAAAACAATCCGCCGAAGGAATTCATACTTCCGCCTTGCATCACTTCGATGCCGGGCGAATAAGGGATATACAAATAGCGAACGCTGATGCCGGTCATCGTGCCTTGCTGCGATCCGAAATAGAGTCCTGCTCCGATAAATCCACCGAACGTGTACCGCAACTGCGCGTACTTTAAACTTGTAAAGAAATCAATTTGGTTTTGTTGCATATAGGCATTACCGGAGATATCGACGGATGGTGTGTAGGTTGCGTACGGTGCAACGACAATCATCGTCGGTCCCAAGCCGCCGGTGATGTACGGACGAAAATTATCATCGATGTCATCTTTAAATAACCGGTACTGCACACTGGCAAACAACGGCATTAACAGCAAACGATTAAGTTTGCCGGGAACAACGGTGCTACCGTACAAATAATCATACTGCTCTACTTCGTTATTATCTTTTACGTCAGAGATTGTAAAGTTGATCATACCGGAAAGTTCGTCGTCGTATTCGTGTCGGTAAAAAAAACCAAGGCCAAAGCCGTTGTTAGAAAGATCAAGATCGACGCCCCACGCGTCCGTTTGTGGATTGTACGCATGCGGACGAATCAATTGCGGATTAGACGGCGTGAAGATGATTGTGCTGTCGCTTGCGGGAAATTGCTGTGCGTCTAATGATGAAACACACATGCTGCCCATGAACATCATTCCCGCCAAAATATAAAATCGTAATCCCATCGTCCTTGCATGATGAACCATGCAGCTGTTTTTTCATTATTACTGTACGGCAAAAATCGCAAATTTTAAATATTCGGTCTCCGGCATCGCAGGCAAAACCGGATGATCCGGCGCGGCGCCTGAAAATTCTAATAACTGCACCTTCCGCTTTGCTTTGATCGTTGCTTGTTCGATGGCAGAAAGGAATCCCTCTTTTGATATGTGATGCGAGCACGAGGCCGTCACTAAAAATCCGCCGATGTTGATGAGGTGCAATGCCGCGGCATTGATCTGTTTGTATCCCTGCAATGCAGCGGGAATACTTTTTTTGTTTTTTGTGAAAGACGGTGGATCAAGAATGATGACATCGAACTTTTTGTTCTTCTCTTGCAAGAGTTTTAAATGATCGAACACATCGGCAGTCGTGACGTGAATGTTCTCGATGCTGTTGAGCCGCGCGTTCACATGCAGTTTGGCAATCGCCGTTTCGGAACTATCCACGGCAGTAACCGATGCTGCGCCGCCTTTTGCAGCGTGCAGGGCAAACCCGCCTTCGTTAGAAAAACAATCCAGAACACTCTTGCCGATTACGTACCGCTCAATGGCTTTTCTGTTTTCGCGTTGATCTAAAAAGAATCCCGTTTTCTGCCCGGTCATCACATCGACTTCGAATTTCACGCCATCGTCGTCGATGATCGTCACGCCCGGAGTGCCGCGGAGGACGATTTTTTCTTCCGGCAGTTGTTCAAGCACGCGCGTGCCTGTATCGTTGCGTGCCACAATCGCTTTCGGATGAAATATCGATTCCAACACATCACAAATCAGCGTGGTACGTTTTTCCATACCGGCGGAAAGAATTTGCAGCGAAAGATATTCATTATACTTGTCGATTACTAAACCGGGGAGAAAATCGCTTTCGCCGTACACCAGCCGGAAAGTTTCAGCGTTCGGATATAAATGCTTGCGCAAAGCGTAGGCTTGTTGAATGCGCCGTTCGAAAAAATCAAACGAGATTTCTTCTTCTATCGCTGTTAAAAAGCGCGCCGCGATAAGCGAATGCGGATGATAAAATCCTTGCCCGAGTAATTTTTTATCGTGTCGTAAAATTGCTACGATGTCGCCGGATTCCGGTGCACCTTCCACGGAAGCAATTTCATTGCTGAATATCCATTGATGCCCGGCGGTCAACCGATGCTCTTCGTTGCGTTTAAGAATGATGTACTTTTCCATGGTTGTATGTTACAAGGAAATTAAAGGAGAAGCAACATAAGGAAGTGGTGCACAAGAATTGAATGGCTTTAGCATGCTCTCAAACATTATCTATGAATTGAAAAGAGCGTACAAAAAAACAGGCGAGATATATCTCTCGCCTGTAAACTGATCCGAAATAAAAAAGAATTATCCTTTGTTCGTCTTATAGAATTCTTCCATATACTTTGCCAGCAATTCAACCGATTCCACCGGGCATGCATTGTAAATCGAAGCGCGCATACCGCCGACAGATCGATGTCCTTTGAGGCCGAGCATTTTTTGTGCCTTGGCGCCGGCAAGGAATTTTTCTTCCAGCTCCGGTGTCGGCAGCACGAACGTAATGTTCATCAGCGAACGATCTTCTTTTGCCGTTACCGTGCCTTTGTAGAATGTCGGATATGCATCGATGACGTCGTACACAAGTTTCGCTTTTTTCTCGTTGCGCGCTTGCATTGCTTCCACGCCGCCGCCGTTGATAATCCATTTCAGCGTGCGTCCCAACACAAACAATGGCAGCGATGGCGGTGTGTTGTACAACGAACAGCCGTCGATATGCGTTTTGTATTTTAACATCGACGGAATATTTTGTTTGGCTTTTTCTGCCCATGCTTTTTTCACAACAACCATCACAACGCCGGATGGTCCAAGATTTTTTTGTGCACCAGCATAAATGAGCGAATATTTTTTAAAGTCGCGTTTATAGCCGAGAATGTCCGACGACATGTCCGAAGCTAAGGGAATACTGCCGGTATCGGGATCGGTTTTCCATTGCGTTCCGTAAATAGTATTGTTGGATGTGATGTGTACATAATCTGCATCCGGAGAAAATTTGATATTCTTCGGGATGAACGTGAACTTTGCATCTTTCGAAGACGCAACTTCCGTTACTTCACCGAAAAGTTTTGCTTCTTTGATGGCCTTTGAAGACCATTCGCCGGAGTTCACATAATCGGCTTTCTTGGTAAGGAAGTTCATTGGCACCATGGCAAATTGCATGCTGGCGCCGCCGCCGACAAACACCACGGCATATTCTTCTGCGGAAAGTCCCATCAACGCAAGCGCATCGGATTGTGCATCCGTCACGACTTTCTCAAATGCTTTTTCGCGATGGCTGATTTCCATCACGGAAACGCCTAAACCATTCCAATCGACAACGGCGTCGCGGGTTTCTTCAAGCACCGGTAACGGCAGAACGGCAGGTCCAGCAAAAAAATTATGTGCACGTGGCATAGGTTACTCCTCAATCATTATTAATACAAACATTTGTTCAGCTACCTATAACATACCAATAATTTTAATATATGTCTATAGAATTTTTTGATGGGAGGATTTTAAGATGTGCAAGTGAGCGAATGGTTCGATTTATATTGGCAGGATATGCATTTTCCTCTTCCATTCTCGACGCAAACGTTGGGAACGAGATGAAAACTAAGCTGGGTTGTTTTGTTATCCAGCGATAAAAGTTGGTTGTATTTTCAAATGATTTTTCTATTGACAATAAATAGAAAATAAAGTACGTTCTGCATAGTGCATCGGCGGGATATTTTACTGATGCAATCATTTTATAAAAGATATTCTATTCTATTCTATTCTATTCTATTCTATTCTATTCTATAGAGAAGGAGAAGAAAGATGACAGAGGTAAAGCTACAATCAGGCGAACAGAGCTATGTCGTTATGAAACCATGTTTATCTTTTACGTACACGTGGAAATTTATTATTCAAAAAATATTCCCGATAATAATTTTTATCTTAACTATTATATTACAACTTGGATGTAAAGATAAAATAGTCTCGCCCAAAATATCCACATGGACACAATGTCAGGGATTACCAAACCAAGATATTACTGGTTTTGTGCAAAGTGGTAACAATTTTCTTTGTGGAGCATATTGTGCAACCTGCTCAGAAGCATTTATTTATATATCTCATGATGACGGTATCAATTGGTTATTAGATACAGTTTTTGATGTGTATAGCAAATCCTCTGTTACCCCACTTTATGTTGGAACTCCAGTCACTTTCCTTACATATGGTGGTTATGTTTTTGCTGGAATCAAAGGCGGACTTCGCAGAGGCACTATCTATCGATCATCAGATAATGGGGTTACCTGGAGCAGTAGCGGGATATCATGGCCTGAGGCTGACAGTGAGGATGTAAATTGTTTTACATATTTAGGAAATAATATTTTTGCTGGTGGTGCTGGAATATTTCTTTCGACCGATGATGGAATATCATGGACTACTTCCAATAACGGATTGCCAACTTTAACATATGGGAGTCATTCATATACTCCTTCGGTTTCGAACATGGCAGTACAGGGTTCTAATATATTTATTGGCACGAGTTCTGGTATTTTTCTCTCATTAAACAATGGAGCTAATTGGTCAACTATTAATACTGGTTTAACAAATACAACATTAGATATTACAGGGTTAGTCAATGTCGGATCAACAGTTGTTGCTGGAATCTGGGAAGGCGGTATTTTTAAGTCAACCAACAACGGTTTAACTTGGGTTGCATCCAATAATGGTCTACAAGATAGCACTATCGATGTTCTAGCATCTAATGGTAGAGATTACATTATTGCAAGCACAAACAAAGGACTTTTTCAATCAAACGATGCAGGCATGACATGGAACAAGGTAACAACCGGAACAATCATAGATTCTGTTTTTGTAAATACAATGATGATTATAAATACCTACCTTTTTATTGGTACACGAGGAAGTGGGGCTTGGCGTTATCCTCTTTAATAATGGTAGGGAAGAATTATAAATAGTCGACCCTTAATAAGTCATTTCCAAGCATTGACCAGACAAAAAAGCAGAACAATAATGGATTAACTTACGGTCAATGCAATTTCTATGATAAATTCTCGTGGTTTTGTTGGGACCGAATCGGGAGCATGGTTTCGTTAGGTTATTAAATAAACAGTCAATATACGGAAGGAGGATATTATGGATAAAATGATATAACTATGGGAAGTGTTGCTGCACTTCCCATAGCATTAATAACAAATAAATTGAGTTCTGTGATTAAACCACTTTTTGTGGATAATAATGCTCTTTTTATTTGCACTATAAATATATACTAATTTGCAAACATTAAAAGGAAATATTATGAAAAAGAAAATTGTAAAATATAGTATTATGATAACATGTTTATTTTTGATGAACATCCTTAATATAGCACAAGGACATCAAATATTACATGGGCATATTCCGCCAGTAATAGCAAAACTCGGATTAAAACCAATATCAAGAGTAGATAGCACCAGTCAGTTACATTTTGATATAACACTGCCTCTGCGGAATCAGGATAAACTCACGAATCTACTTAAAAATATTTACGATCCGACAAACTCAAATTATCAGCATTATCTTACGGTTGAACAATTCACTGAACAATTCGGACCAACAGATGAAGACTATCAATCTGTTGTCGACTATATAAAAGAAAACGGATTGTCGGTCGAAAACACAACCCCCAATAAAATGCTTATTCAGGTTAGCGGAACAGTTGCAAATATTGAAAAAGCATTTCATTCTAAAATAAATATATATCAACACCCCAAAGAAGCACGAACATTTTTTGCTTTGGAAACAGACCCTTCACTGAACCTGAATATATCAATATTGAGTATTGGTGGGTTGACCAATTATTATCGTACTCGACCTCACGTTCGCCATACTCATATTGTCAATGGACAGAATTCAGGAAATATTGGCTCTGGTTATGGCGGAGCATATGCTAGTTACGATTTCAGAAATGCTTATGCACCCAATGTAACTCTTACTGGTTCAGGACAAACAGTTGGAATTGTTGCCTTTGATGGGTTCGCACAGAGTGATATTACTTACTATGAAACTCATGCAAAACCTGCCTTACCAAATGTTACAATCACTCCTGTATTATTAGGGAATTTTAATGGTCTACCTATTGGAGTAAGTGATTATGACCAAGAGGTTTGTCTTGATATTGAAATGGCAATATCTATGGCACCTGGTTTATTTAAAGTATTAGTTTATGAAGGCAATCCAGATTCCGTCTTATATCCATCTGCTTGGCATACATTACTAAATCGTATGGCTACTGATAATTTGGCAAAGCAATTAAGTTGTTCATGGTTTATCCCAGGTGGAACTGCTGACCCAGCAGCCGAACAAATATTTCTTGAAATGGCGGCTCAAGGTCAATCATTTTTTAATGCATCTGGTGATGATGATGCTTATACTGGATTGATTGATTGGCCGGGTGATTCACCTAATATTACACAAGTAGGAGGAACGACATTGACCACTTCAAGTGCTGGGGGCTCATATTCATCTGAAACTGTCTGGAATTGGGATGTTGAATATGGTTCATCTTATAATGGTCAAGGTAGTGGCGGTGGAATAAGCACTCAATATTCCATTCCAAGTTGGCAGAGTAGTGTTAGCATGACTAATAATCAAGGATCTTCGACAATGCGTAATATTCCAGATGTTTCACTGACCGCTGATAATGTTTACGTTCGATGTACTACTTTTCAAGATAATATTATTGGTTACGATTGGATCGTTGGTGGGACGAGTTGTGCAGCTCCACTTTGGGCTGGATTGGTTGCATTAGCCAATCAACAAGCAATCTCATTGGGTAAAAACCCGATAGGATCTATTAATAGTATTATTTATACGGCTGGCAAAAGTAGTGCTTATAATTATTATTTTCATGATATTCAATCTGGAAATAACGAATGGACTGGCAGTCCTACAAAATTTTCTGCTGTTAAAGGGTACGATCTTTGTACTGGTTGGGGAACACCAACAGGTAAAAATACCATTAATCTTCTTTCCGGCGCGAATCTATCTGCAACAATCACAGGCCCAACATATCTAAAATTAAATCAAACTGGTACATATACGGTAACTGCTTCCTATGGATTTCCATCATATAATTATCAATGGTACAAAATGGAAGTTGGTAATAGTGCAGCCATAGCAACAGCATCATCCGTCAAACCGAATTTATACCCCGTAAATGTTTGGATGGCAGTTGGTTCAAATAGTACTACAATTAATCTTTCTGATGTTCAAAATTTTGATGTCAAATGTGTCGTCACCGATGCTAATAATACAAGTGTGACTTCAAACATAATATATGTAAGTGTAGGGAGTTTTTCAGCATCAACAGTTGCTTCCAATTCTTCTTCATCCGAAGTGGCACAAAAGAATATAGTTGATGACGACAAAACTACTAACGCTAATTTTTCTGTAATTCAGAACTATCCCAATCCGTTCAACCCGACAACGACCATCAGCTATCAACTTCCTTCGAGTGCGCGAATAACATTAAAAGTATTCGATGTGCTCAGCAGAGAAGTTGCCGTGTTAGTCAACGGAATGAAAGATGCCGGCTCCTACACCGCGACCTTCGATGGTTCACGTCTTGCCAGCGGTATGTATTTTGCGCGGATGATTGTCAATCCATCAGACGGCAGTAAACAGATCGTGCAAGTGAAAAAAATGTTGATGCTCAAGTAAACGGTAAAAGGTAGATGGCAGAGGAAGGGGCGGTTGGAGAATAGTTTGTAATGCACGTTGTGCGCAATATTTTATGCCTCCGGCTGCCCTTATTTATTAAAAATGTTAGGAAATTAATAGCGCAAGTTGATGCTTATTCCTTTTTTTACTATAATATCTGTATCTCGCAGGCAGAGATAACCCTGTTCTAACAGATAACAAAACAACATCCACCGAATCATACATTCACATTTAATGAAACGGAGACTACAATGAAGATACTTATCACCGACGGCATTTCGCCGGAAGGCGCAAAAATTTTGACCGATGCCGGTCATCAAGTCGATCAAATTTCTCTTAAGCCCGATGAATTATTGCAGAAGATCGGCGGATACGATTGTCTTGTTGTTCGATCAGCAACCAAAGTCACGAAAGAAGTGATCGAAGCCGGAAAAAACTTGAAGGTCGTTGCGCGCGGCGGCGTGGGATTAGACAATATCGATGTTACCTTTGCAAAAGAAAAAGGGTTAAAAGTATTGAACACGCCGGCTGCATCATCTATTTCGGTTGCTGAATTAGCGTTTGCACACATGCTGGCACTCTCGCGATTTCTCAATGTCAGCACGACGGATTTGCGAGAAGGAAAGTGGCCGAAGAAAGAATACAGCAAAGGCATCGAGCTGTATAAAAAGAATTTAGGGATTTTAGGTTTCGGCAACATCGGAAAAGAAGTGGCGCGGCGCGGTTCAGCGTTCGGCATGCATGTGCTAGCGTACGATCCGCTGCTTTCGCCGTTGAATTACGATGTAGAAATCACCACGAAAGAAAAAGTGTTGGCGAACGCAGATTTTATTTCACTGCATCTTCCGTTAGATAAAAAGGCCGGGCCGGTCATCGGAAAAAAAGAAATTGATGCGATGAAAAAAGGTGTCGTGCTGATCAATTGCGCACGCGGCGGTGTTGTCGATGAAACTGCACTGCTGGAAGGGTTGAACAGCGGAAAAATTGGTGCCGCCGGTCTGGATGTTTTTACGACCGAACCACCGACCGATGCACAAAAAGCATTGATCGCTCATCCGCGCGTCAGTGTCTCGCCGCATATCGGCGGTTCGACGGTGGAAGCGCAAGACCGCGTCGGAATCGAAATTGCGGAAAAAATTAATGAAGCATTTGCCGCATAAGTGATTCTGTAATTTATGTCAACTATTCGTCCGTTTCAAGCATTTCGCCCGCGACCGGAACTCGCGGGCGAAGTTGCTTCCAGGCCTTACGATGTTCTGGATTCCGAAGAAGCACGTCACGAAGTTCAAGGCCATCCATATTCATTTCTTCACGTCGGTAAACCGGAAGTCGATCTCGATCCTGTTGTCGATTTGCACGATCCGCGCGTGTATCAACAGGGAAAAGAAAATCTTCAGAAATTAATTTCTGAAAATATTCTGGTGGAAGATGCTGTTCCTTCATTGTATGTGTATGCGCAAACGATGGGCACACACACACAGTTTGGATTAGTCGGCTGTGCTTCGGTGGAAGAATACGGAAAAGAAATTATCAAAAAACATGAATTCACACACAAAGATAAAGAAGATGACCGCTGTGAACATGTGCGCGTGACCAATGCACATTCCGGCCCGATTTTTTTAACGTACCGGGATAATAAAGAAATCGATGCAATTGTTTCCGGCGTTACCGCACAATCACCGGAAAACGATCACATTGCGGCTGATGGCGTTCGTCATCAATGCTGGGTGATAAAAGATTCTGCAACGATTCAAAACATTGTTTCCATTTTCCAAACAATTCCATTCTTATATATTGCCGATGGACATCATCGTTCGGCAGCAGCATATCGAGTTGGAACGGAACGAGCGAAAGCGAACCCGCAGCATCGTGGCGATGAAGAATATAATTTCTTCCTTGCCGTGTATTTCCCTTCAAGTCAGTTGCGGATTATGGATTATAATCGAGTCGTGAAAGATTTGAACGGATTGGAAAGCGGAGAATTTTTTGCAAAACTTCAAGAACGTTTTACGATACAGAAATCGGAACGCGCTGTTCATCCATCGAGAAAAAATGAATTCGGTTTATATCTTGATCATCAATGGTACACGTTGACGGCGGAGAAAACCATACAAGCAATGAACGATCCATTTGATCGATTGGATGTTTCCGTTCTCCAAAAATATGTTCTCGATCCGATTCTCGGTATTCACGATCCACGAACGGATAAGCGCATCGATTTTGTCGGCGGCATTCGAGGATTGAAAGAATTGGAACGCCGTGTCGATTCCGGAGAAATGAAGGTTGCATTCAGCATGTTCCCGACTTCGCTCGATGAATTGATGGCGATTGCCGACAATAACAAAGTGATGCCGCCAAAATCCACATGGTTCGAGCCGAAACTGCGTGACGGGTTGTTTGTGCATTTTTTGGATTAAAGTGTTGATCGTGTTATAAAAAGAAAAAGGCGGATGATGAGTCCGCCTTTTCTGTATTTCAATTTCAGAAAATTTTAAATCAACTGCTTAAATACGTAATAGAAGTTTTTCCCGTTTCTTGTGATGAAGGGATGGAGACGGGTGTAACTTTATCGGTCGTCAATTGCAGGACATTGGTCGATTTTACGTTTTTTGAATCCACAACAACAAGAATATTCCCTGTGCCAAGGAGATTGAGGGTTTGAGCTGAAACGATTTTGGTCTTTGCAATTTCAAGAGTCATGGAGGGAATCACCGTAGCAGTTACCATCGCAGCTGCCTTTTTTTGTGCGTGTACTTCCGGTATCATCGAAAAGAGTAAAAGTACACTTAATATTATCTTCATCGTTCTCATACCAGATGAATCTGCGAGAACAATGCCAAGCCGTTAAGTTATATTCGTAAAAACAAGATTCCTTTAACTTTAACGAATACAACACGTTATAGTAATATTAAAGAATAAGAATGGTTGTCTTATTAACTTAACGGCTGTAATTTCTACAAAAGAATGTACTATTCATTCGATAAAATTTTATGAAGAGCAATAATTGCTTTCTCTTTGGTTGGAAAAATTCCGGCTTGAACAGCATATTGGGGATTTCCGTCGATAATAATTTTTTCAACAAAGGTTTTCACTTCTGTATCACGATTGAAATATTTTGCTTCCCTGCGTGCTTGACGGTCGGTATCCCAAGTAGAAATATGTATAAAGAATCCTTTTGGCTTTTCGTGTATCTCAATTTTATATTTCTGCTCAAGAACAGGAATTGAAAGGATATTTTTAGTTTTACTGCTATCTGCCGTATTCGACACAGATTTTTCAGTTTGTCGCTGCGTTAAAATGAAATTCATTCCTTCAATATAATCTCCGTTGGCAGTAATGCGAACATTAAACGGATGGCTCGAAGGACTGCAGATTGCTCCAAGGATATTCAACTGTATCGGATCAACAAAGGCAATATAGTTTCCTGGCGGAATGCCTGTTTGATAAAATGAACCATCCGAAAAAACGCGAATGGATTTATTATATTTTCCGTCTGTGGATTGAATGTGAACGTCAATACCCGGCACGGCTTTTTGTTCATTACCGATTTGCATCAGGACGGATCCGTCAAGGACGCCGGATGTATAAAAGGGGAGATCGATAGGTTTATAAATATTGGGTTCTGTGATGATTGAGAATGAATACGCTTTTGGTATCCAGAGTGGATTTGGAATGGACGATTCAATAATGTCAATATCGTAATGTGTATAAGGCAATAATCGTCGTACTCGTGTTACGGCAAAGTCGTTTAAATCGATAGAAGCTGGCTGGCCCAAATTCATTGCTACGTTGTTAATGATTTGTTCACCGGGGTCGTAAATTCCATTGCCATTATCGTCAACGAACATACGCATGGTAAGCGCAGAGAGCCCGACGGACGGCAAGTTATGATATTGGAATTTATTTTGGTAATTGTCGTACCCTACAGTACCGCTAACATTCTGGAGTATGGTCGGTTCGCCGGTGTTCGAAGATATCGTCGTTGATGAGCGTGTAAAGGGAAACTCATAAATAAACTGCACACTTGCTGTATAATGATTTTGAAGAAAATTGTGAGAGTAAGAAAATTGAAGTCGTCCCGATGAAGTAATATTACTGGAAAGATCAAGTTGAAATTGACTAGCCTTTTTCCGTTCAAGGTCATAGATCA
Source organism: Ignavibacteriota bacterium (assembly GCA_963790045.1). Taxonomy (GTDB): domain Bacteria; phylum Bacteroidota; class Ignavibacteria; order UBA10030; family UBA10030; genus DATKMP01. The sequence goes on from CAWBMS010000007.1 coordinate 631,695, forward strand.
GAGATGAACCAACAAAAATATTTGATGTTATTGTTCCGTGCGGCGTGAATGAGTAAATAAGTGAAGATGAAAGAGTAGGTTCTATTGATGTGCTTGCTGCATCTGCGGTCAATTCCGAATAGGTATACGTTACTGTTCCATTAAGTTGTTTGTATGTGACTGCTGGCCCTGTTGATATTCCTGTCGATGTGCTGTGTTCGTATGTTTGCCGGTTTGCTTGAAACTGATACGTGATAGAAGTTGAAGAAAGTGTAAACGGGATCGAAATGGTCGATTGAATCTCTGCAAGATTATTCGATGGATTGTAAAATCCATTTTTTTCATTCTTGGTGATCGAAAGGTCAGCTGATATTTGCGAAGCGTACACAGCACTTAAATCTGCCTTGTATAGTACGCCTGGTGCGGCATTGACTGTGAAAACATAATTTGTAGCCAACCAGGAAGATAGCGCAAGAAAACCAACCGGTACGTGCAGAGAGCGTATCGTTAATATATTCCACCCCGGCACTCGCAGTCAACCACGGTGTTAGCCCGGCTGTTATTACTGCTTGTGTAAATCGATCATTATTTTCCTGCAATGCACCTGCACCGACAGAATAATTTATTTCGCTGGCAGGAACAAACGAAAATGGAATTTGAATACGCTGTTTATCTTCAACGACTTCGCCTGTCGGCCCATACAAACGTAAACTATAGTACGTTGTGCCGTAGGTTATCGGAACAACAAAGCGATAATTGCCTAGTTCGTCTGCTTTTGTGACCCCGACGAGCCTTTCATTAAGATAGAGTTCCACCGTCCAGAGAGGAAATGTTTTTTGTTCTATGACGTACGATTGAAACATCGTCCGTGCTTGCACAGGTTCGTTCGATATCTTTATGCCTTTAAAGTTTCGAGAAAAAAGATTGCTTGTGTTCACAAACCCAGCCTGAATATTTGAGATATATGGATTTTCATCGATCACATACCTCCACTCGCCTTCTACAGAAGACGAAGAAGGAATCGAAGAAGAATAATTTCCGTTAGCAGTCAGCGTTAAATCTCCTCCTGCAACGATTCCGCCGCCTTGCAGATTGTATCCATAACTTTGAAAATTTTTTGTCGATGATGCCGTTAAAGAATAATCAAAAAATCCTCCGTCAAAAAAATTATTTTGTCGGGGATAAAGGAGAGGATGTTCTTTTGCTGCTGCTTTCTGGCTTTCGAGCATATCTTGCTGTTGTTCGCGATTTCGTTCGGCGACAATGGGCAGTTCTTCTTTTGTTTCAAGAGACAATGTTAATCGTCTAATATCGACTCTAAAACGAAGTCCAAAAAGTCGTTCTAAAACGCTTGGCTTTACATAAATATCGAAAGTAGAACGGATATAATCATCAGATGCAAGGATAAATGTTGCCGTATCGACACGAGCGGTTCCCGTATTAAAGTTGATTACATATCTTCGAGATTCGGTAATGTAAAAACCTTCAGCAACATTTTGCTTATGGTCAAATTGATAATGGATATGGAGGAGAGAAAATAATTGTCCAAGTGGTAAATATTCGCTTGATTCACTATAAAGCGCCGTAACAACCGTGTTGACGATTCCTAACGAATAGCTAAAGTTAAGATAAATTTCTTGGTTGGCTGAATCTTGAGGAGTTTGATGTTCTGCGTGAAGCTGCGGAATTAATAAAGAAGAAAAAAATATTCCCACCAAAAGAACCCCAAGATGAAAATGACGAAAATAAGAATATACGCAATGCATTACCATGCAAGGACGCAATTCCATTTTGGGTGATAACTGCCACTGAAGAGTTGCAGCACAGAATGTTTGTATAGTCTTTTGGGTACATCCATAAAATATTATGGGTTATTTCCATTTGCTCACTTGATCGTGAAAGCAATCTTTTTAACAATTGGCGGTATGTGAATAATGTTTTCTGATGCAATGTCGTTTCTTTCGGAGATGAATGTGACTTCGGCTGTATAATTTCCCGCCTTCACTTTAGAATGCGAGAACGATGCCTTTTTATTCATCGTTGCATAAATACCGACAATTTCTGTCGATTCGTCAATATCGGTTCCACTTGCATCAACGAGCTTTACTTTTAATGTTCCAAAATACGGGGCGTTTCCTGTTTTTACTGTTTTCCAAACAAGCCGAATTGTCGCAGAATCTTCAATGACGATTGGATCAATGATTTCAAGATTCGTTGTAAGTGAACCTTTACAATAAAGGACCGTGGTTACCTGTTCAAAGGCGACATTAATTTGTGTGGTAATTCCCGATCGAATGGTGTCGATACGTTTTGCCTGTGCTTGAGCGCTTGTGATAATACGAGACCAGTATATTCCATCCGATAGATTTGCAGGAGGTTGAGTATTTAAACGAACAATTTGTTGTGTGCCGGGCGGTAAAATAAATTTCCGGGGAAATCCTTTTACCCAATCCGCCATCGAATGCAGAGCCTCGGCAACGGAATCATCATATTGCATAGATAAGTTGCCTAACGAATCCGAAATAGGATAACCGAAACGGAATTTGATGGAAACTTCTTGCGGGTCGCCGGTTTTATTTTCGACAAGAAAAGTACCGAAATGGCTGCTGGAACTGATGAACAATGCCGGCGGTGCAATAGAAACTTGTGCATAGGATTGTGTTGCAAACAGTGTCAAGAAAAGATAAGAAAAAAATGTACGCATAATTAATTTTTCGGAATTGAGGAGACAGTAAGGGTGATGCTGCCGGTGTATTTGCCGGCGCGTTGCAATGCGGAAGGATGTAAATTCCCTCCGATCCAAATGTAAATAGTTTGATGTTGTTTCAATGATAATGTCAATGGTTGTCGCGGATCGAAGAAGGTTCGAGAAGTGGTATTATCGATTGTCGACCAGGCAGCGCTTCTCTCATGAAAACGGGCAGGGATTTTATCCGATCCATTCATATTGGTAAACGATGTCGGAAGGAGAACAGTAATGGTCGCCATCGATTCGACCGCTGATTGAATTTGAAATTCTGCCGCTCCAGCATCGAGCGGCTCAAGGTGTTTTTCTCTGCCGCTGATATTCGTTCCGAAGGATATATCGCTAATTTTAATGACTGATAAATTCGATTGACAAATCAGCAATGGACTGACTATGATGAACAGAAGAATGCTGTAAAACGATTTCATTGTTCTGTTACCTCGACCACGATGATGCCGGTATAAGTTCCCGCTGCCTGTGTTTTACTCGTCATTACCTTTCCACCGATCCAGATGAAAAGATTTCCATCGGTGCCTGTGGTTGCCGATCCATTCGTTGCATTTTTAAGTGTCGCTGTTGATGGTGCATTGGAAACAGTATTGTATATAGGATTGATCGGATAAAAATTTATGGTGTTGCTGCCGCTTATTAATTTATCCGGAAAGGTTACGGTGATATTCACTGAGGCGCTGGAACTTCCATTAACTAAAAACTCTGCTGCTTGCGGCGACGTTGCATCGATCGTTGTTGTTACTCCCGAAATTAAATCGCCGAATTCGAGATCGTTCACTTTGGTAATGCTCAAAGAAGATGTTATTGAAAATGATCCCGATGCTGTTGCTGATGCCGTTTCTTGCGCTATGCTCAAACTGCAACGCAATACAACCAGCATGGATATCAGAATCAAATGTTTCATCACGATGCTAATGTAGGAAAAGGATGTATGATTATCAACGGATGGACAAAAAGAAAGGGCGATCATCTTCTGACAGCCCTCTACTTTTTTTCGAACTAATTAGAAAAATTACGGTTGTGTAACTGTAACGGTAATTGTTCCTGTATATGAACCGGCTGCTTGTGAAGATGTAGCAGTAACTTTGCCGCCAACCCATAAGTAAAGAGATCCATCAGTGCCACTGTTTGTTGTTCCGCCCGCAACAACACTGAAAGCTGTTGCACCTGTTTGTGTATTTGATGTATTGTAAACAGGTATCTGAGCAGTAAATGCTAAATTGTTAGATCCATTGATCAGGTTTGCCGGATATGTAAAAGCAACTACTGTTGGATAAGAAAAATTATTACTGCTGACCGTGAATGCTGCTGCTGCTGCCTCTGTGGAAAGAATAGTAACAGAAGCACCTTGACCCAAGCTTCCGAAAGCAAGGTCTTGAGTTTTAGTCACATTGGTGGCGGCTAAAACGGTTGCAGTTGCTGTTGCAGTTGTTTGTCCTGCAAATGAAACTGCAGAAACAATCATCAACATTGCGACGAGGACGAGAGTGAGTTTTTTCATTTTATATCTCCTTTATATTTTATAAATATGAATTGAGTGAATTATCATCTTTTAACGATACCAAGTTACTCTTTACCATAGCCACTAGCAATACGGTAAACTCTTGAATTTTGTATTACGGTAATTTACGTAGGGAAATTAGCCACATCTCCGCCTGTTACAAATAAGGTTTTTTCTTGTTTATCAAAAGGATACGCACTATCTTTGTGTGCACAGAGAAGAAGAAGTGGCGATTATTTGTAGATTTAAAGCAATTTTTATCTTTCAGCTTGAATCAAATCTTGGTACCACACTTGATAAGATAAAAAGAATATGAAACATCAAGGGATATGGGATTAAAAAATGCCGGAGCCGATCAATGGAACCGTTGTTATTGTTACGGAGCGCTGCAAAGGTTGCTGCTTCTGCGTGCAATTTTGTCCCGCAGGTTGTCTGGAACTTTCCCGTCGTTACAATGCAAAAGGATATCACACGCCGACATTAGTCCATCCCGAAGATTGCACCGGCTGTGATATGTGCGGAATGGTCTGTCCGGATTTTGCCATCTACGGATACAAATTGAAAAAGGAAGAAGTGCATGCACGCTGATCCGTTGGGAGTTTTAACCGGCGCGCATTTTATCGACGGCGATCATGCGTGCAGCGAAGGAGCAATTGCAGCGGGTTGTCGATTTGTTGCCGGCTATCCCATTACCCCATCAACAGAAGTGGTGGAACGTATTGCAGATCGCTTTCCATTTGTCGGCGGAATTTTTCTTCAGATGGAAGATGAACTTGCATCATCGATCGCGATTCAAGGCGCCGTGTGGGGCGGTAAAAAAGCGATGACGGTAACATCAGGCCCGGGATTTTCGTTGATGATGGAACATCTTGGATATGCTGCGATGACAGAAACTCCGTTAGTCATCATCGATGTGCAGCGCGCCGGCCCATCCACCGGATTGCCGACAGCGCCCGCGCAAGCCGATATGATGCAAGCACGCTGGGGTTCGCATGGCGATTACGGTATTATTGCCTTGTGTCCGAATTCGCCGCAGGAATGTTTCGATCTCACGATTCGTGCGTTCAACCTTGCAGAACGGTACCGCATTCCGGTGCTGTTGATGATGGATGAATGTGTCGGACACATGATCGAGCGTGTCGTGATTCCGGGTGCTGAAGAAATTGAAATTGTCGATCGCGGATATTATTCCGGCGAGAAAAAAGATTTTGCCTTGTTTAAAGCAAACGAACGACTCGTGCCGCCGATGGTCAAAGCGGGCGACGGATTTCATATTCACGTCACAGGACTCACGCATGACGAACGCGGTTATCCCGATATGTCGGTTTCAGCGCACGACCGGTTGATTCGCCGTCTTGCAAAAAAAATAGAAGTGAATGCCCGCGGCATTATCGATTATAAAGAAGAGCACATCGATGATGCCGATGTCGTTCTTGTCACGTACGGCATCACATCGCGTGTTGCCGTTCCGGCAATGGAATGGGCGCGCAAAGACGGAATGAAGGTCGGACATTTGCGCTTGATTACAGCTTGGCCGTTTCCCGAACGAAGAATTGCCGAACTTGCGCATCGCGTCAAAGCGTTTGTCGTTCCGGAAATCAATCTGGGCAAATGGTGCACGAAGTGGAACGTGTCGTGAAAGGCAAAACAACAGTGGTATCTGTTCCGCACGCCGGCGGAACCGTGCATGATCCGGAAGAAATATATACAGCCATTCGTAGCTGCATGAAAGGAAGATGGTAATGGCGGATGAACAAGTAGCCGAAGCAACGACATCGGTTCCGTCCAATCCGATTCAAAGTTTATTGCGGATGGATCGTATGCCACACATCTGGTGCCCGGGATGCGGCATCGGCACAAGCGTCAATAGTTTTATTCGCGCACTGCAAACGAGCAAGTTGGATTTGGACAAAGTTGCAATTGTTTCCGGTATCGGATGCACGGGACGCGTGGCGGGATATATCAATCTGGATTCATTCCATACGACACACGGACGCGCCATTCCCTTTGCAACAGGATTGAAACTTGCGAATCCTGAATTAAAAGTCATCGTTTACAGCGGCGACGGCGATCTAACGGCTATCGGCGGCAATCATTTTATTCATGCAGCGCGTCGCAATGTGGATATGACCGTCATTCTTGTCAATAATATGATTTATGGAATGACCGGCGGGCAGGCGGCACCGACTACACCGCTGGGCGCAATAGCATCGACAACACCGTACGGAAATTTTGAACAGACGTTCAATCTTCCATTTCTTGCGGATTCATGCGGCGCGGTGTACGTTGCGCGATGGACAACCTATCACGTTCGTCATCTGACAAAATCTATAAAAGAAGCTTTATCGAAGCGCGGATTTTCGTTTATCGAAATACTTGCTCCATGTCCGACGCTCTACAGCCGGAGAAATAAAATCGGCGACGGTTTGGATCAGATGATGTATTATAAAGAGAACAGCGAAATACAAAACGGCGCCGATACGAAGACCGTCGGTTTGGAATTTCAGAGCAAGATCGTCGTCGGAAAGTTTATCGACCGCGAACGGCAGCCGTATCAGGATGCGATGTTCGAACATTATACAAAAAAACTTGGCGAACGATATGTTCCGTCTCCCGAAATGAAGAAAGCGTATGGCACGAACGGAAATTAAAATCGGCGGCTTTGGCGGGCAGGGCGTCATTCTCAGCGGTTACATTATCGGCCGTGCAGCATGTATTTTCGATACAAAACATGCAACGATGATTCAGGCGTTCGGCCCCGAAGCTCGCGGTTCTGCTACGAGCGCACAAATTATTGTTTCGGATGAACAGGTTGCGTATCCGTATCTTACATCGCCGGATTTGATGGTGTTGATGTCGCAGGAAGCATATATAAAATTTTCGCCGGAACTTGTCGTCGGCGGAACGCTGATCACGGAATCGGATTTAGTAACGCCAATCAATCTTCGCAAAGACCTTCATCATTATGCAATTCCCGCGACACGATTTGCAGAAGAACTCGGCAAACGTATGGTGCTCAATATTGTGATGATGGGATTTACAACCGCGGTGTTCGATCTCTTAAAGCCCGAAGCAATGCGCGAAGCGGTCAAAGCATCCGTTCCGAAAGGGACAGAAGATCTCAATTTGAAAGCGTTCAATAAAGGATACGAGTACGGATTAGATCTGCTGGGAAAAGGTTGACGCTGTAGTTAATCGATCAGGTAATCGATAATTTTTTTCTTCGGGTCGAACGGTGCTAAGTGATTCAATCCAAGTTTTTCGATTGCGAGCGCAATCAGTTTGTCTTCCGATAAATTATTTTCTTGAGAATAAAATCTTCCTGCTTTCAGCATCGCTTCTAACGGCGTCAACCCGATTAATTCACTTCCTGTGACTTCGATACCGATTATTTGCGCAATCCGTTTAACTTCTTCGAACGCTTCGTGCATCGATGTGATTTCATAATCGACAAGATTTATAGAAACTTGTGTCATCTCGTGCTGTGCAAGCGTTACACCCATTGCTTTCACTGCTTTCAATGTGCCGGGAATTTTTATCGTTTCACCCTGCTCGTTCTTTACAGGATTTCCGTACTCATCTTTCATCGCCCTGCCGCTTTCACGAATGCGCAGTGCAATTTCATGCGCAAGCTGTTCATTGGTCGAACGGAGATTGACATTATATGCAATGAGAAATTTTCTTGCACCGGTCACAGTTGCTCCGCTTTTTGGATTGAAGAGTGATTCACCGTAATCCGGCTTCCATTGCGGATCATTGAGCTTTTCTTTTAATCCTTCGTATTCTCCTTTGCGAATGTCCGCAAGATTCTTTCGCTGCAAAGAACGTGCTGCTACTTCGTACAAATAAATTGGAATATGCAATTCTTTAGCAACACGTTGTCCGTAATGATTGGCAAGTTGAATGCAGTCGTCCATCGAAACATCGCGAATCGGAATAAACGGCACCACATCTGCCGCACCGATACGCGGATGTTCGCCATGCTGCGTTCGCATATCGATCAACGCTGCCGCTGTTTCTGTGGCACGGAATGCTGCTTCCACCACAGCATCGGGTTTGCCGATAAATGTGACAACCGTCCGGTTGTAATCTTTATCCGGTTCGATGTTCAGCAGCTTTACACCGGCAACGCTTTTCACGCTGCTGCCGATGGCATCGATGGTCGATGGATTTCTTCCTTCGCTAAAGTTCGGAACACATTCTACTAATCGTTTCATATCATTTTAAAAATCCAGATGAACGCCGCGCTTGATAACCTTCCACACTAAGTTTGCTGCAAAATGATTCACAAGGTATTGGTAATTCGGAATTTGGTACAACCCAATATCCGCTTGCTTGCCGATTTCAATGCTGCCGATGGAATCGGAAAGATGTAACGCCGCCGCGCCGTTGAGCGTTGCCGCCGTAATCGCTTCTTCCGGCGTCATCGAACATTGCGTGCAAGCAATCGTCATCATCATCGGCATGGAAAACGACGGACACGAAATGGGATTGAAGTCCGATGCAAGTGTCAGCGGCACGCCTGCATTGATAATGGTTCGCGCCTGCGCATATTGTTGATGCATGAAAAATGAAGAACCGGGAAGGATTGCCGCAATGATGCCGGATTGTTTCAATGCTTGAATTTCTGCATCATCGATGTGTTCCAGATGATCGGCGGAAATTGCGTGAAGTTCTGCAGCGAGTTTCGATGCGCCGATATGCGAGAATCGATCTGCATGAATTTTGGATGGAATGCCCAGTGCCTGTGCCGCCAGTAATAAATTTTTTGATTGTTCAACGGAGAAATATTCTTGTTCGCAATTCACATCGCAGAATGCCGCAATCTTCCGCTGAGCAAGATAGGGAAGCAATCGTGTGCAAAGAAATTCGATGTATGCATCTGATTGATCGATGTATTCCGGCGGAACAGCTTGCGCTCCGTAAAATGTCGGAACGATGTCGATAAAGTGCTCGTTCTTTAGTTCATTGATGGTATCCATCAACTTTACTTCGTCTTGTTCATTCAAGCCGTAGCCGGATTTGATTTCGACGGTCGTTGTGCCTGCACGCAGCATTGCATCGAGAAAATGCCGCGCGGATTTTTTCAGATCTTTCTTTGCCGCTTCCCGTGTTGCCGTTACCGTGTTCATCAAGGTGTTATCTGTTAATGCTTTCCCTTGTTCAAGTTCTGCAAACACGGCGTGTGTGTGCGAATCCACAAAGCCGGGCAGGGCAACTGCATCTTCCGCATCGATCACATCAAGATCGGGCGAAACTGATTGTGTAAATTCTTCGCTCTTGCCGATCCATGAGAACTTCCCGTGTTCGATAAGCACTGTTGCATGTTCGATGATGCCGAGGTCGTTCATCTCTTTTCCGGCTTTGATTTTACTGCCATGAGATGAAACGGTGACTAATTGTTTAATATTTTTAATAAGAAGATTCATATTCGTCGTTTTATGTATGTTTCCGTGGAGAAAATAACGAAGAATTGCTCAGGGATGCAAGGAAAGAAATGGTAAAATATTGGTATGACACACATTCTTGTGTGTCATAAAAAAGGACAGGCACGAATGCCTGTCCTACCGATGAAATGAGAATAAAATTTAATGCTCGTGCGGTTTTATCTTGATCGATTCCAATCCGGGCAATTTATCCGCCAACTTTTGCGGCGAATGAATCATCACCGGCAGGCATTGGGAGCAAATGCGCAGGTTCTTGGATTGATAGGAAAAGTGAATGAGCGGCGCTTGATCATCCGAAACGCCGCATGCAATGCAATGTTCGTGTTGTTGTTCCATAGGTTCCTTTTGTTATTTCAACACGGAGTATTGCTGCACCAGTTCCCATACGCGCTGAATTTGTTTCTCCGATGTTGCCACGTTGCCGATGGCAAGACGGATCACAAACTTGCCGTTCAGTTTTGTTCCCGCCAAAAATGCTTCGCCGGTGGCGTTAATGGAATTGATAATATTCGTGTTGAGCTGTTCCAACAAGCTTTCGTCGGATATATGTTTTGGATGGAAACGGAAACACACCACGCTGAAGTTCACCGGCGCGATGCGTTCGTAATTGCCGTCGGCTTCGAGCCACGATGTAAACGCTTTTGCTAATCGACATTGTTCACGCTGCTTTGCAGCGATGCCATCCACACCGTAGAAACGAATGATGAACCACAATTTCAGCGCGCGGAATCTTCTGCCGACTGCACGCCCAGTCCATGTAATTGGTTGCATCGCCGTCGGAAGTTTTTAAATATTCCGGCACGAGCGAGAACGCACGCTTCAGCGTATCCACGTGGCGTGTGAAGAGCACGCTGCAATCCATTGGTGTGAATAATGATTTATGCGGATTGACGACCATCGATCGGCAAACTCGCATCCGTTGATGATGTGTTTCATCTCCGGCATCGTCGCCCAGCTTCCACCGTACGCGCCGTCCACGTGCAGCCAGATGTTTTCGCGTGTGCAGATGGCGGCAATTTCCGGTACAGGATCGATACTTGTTGTTGCAGTCGTCCCAATCGTTGCCATCACGGCGAACGGCAGGTATCCGTTTTTCTTATCTTCTGCAATCGCTTGTTCTAATTTTTGTACATCCATTCTAAAAATATTATCGGAGGGAATTTTGACAACATTAATTCGTCCGATACCGAGCACGAGACCAGCTTTTTCTCCCGATGAATGCGTCTGGTTGGAAATATACAAACGCAGTTTCGGCAAATCGTTTCGTCCTGCAAGCCCTTCTTCGCGGATGTGTTTCTGCGTTGCCTCGCGTGCCGCCGCAAGTGCAACGAGCGTCGAGACGGAAGCGCTGTCCGTAATGACACCACGAAATTGTTCCGGCAGCCCGATCATTTGGCGCAGCCATGTGAGCACCACTTCTTCCAATTCCGTTGCTGAAGGCGACGTGCGCCAGAGCATGCCGTTGACGTTCAGCGCGGTGCAAAGCATCTCGCCCAAAATTCCCGGTGCAGATGCGGAGTTGGCAAAGTACGCAAAGAACGACGGATGGTTCCAGTGCGTAATGCCCGGCATGATAATGCGATGAAAGTCCGCAAGGATCGTGTCCATTCCTTCCGGTGCGGCGGGCGGCGCGGCGGGAAGCTGCTGTTTAATATCGCCGGGTTTCACCTGCGCGAGCACGGGATATTCTTCCGGATGTTTTAAATAATCGGCAATCAGATCCACGACTTCTTTGCCGTAGGTGCGGAAGGATTCGGGATCGACGTGAGGTAATGGCGTTTGTGTATTCATAAATTTTTAAGAAATGTCCGTGTGCATAAAAATATTCTCGCTGCGAGGCAGCGAACCGAATATAAATAACGAAGAATATTTTGCGGATGCAAGATACCGGAGGCGCAGAGTGAGTGCGCGGTTTCCTGGAACGAGATGCCGGAACTTTTGTGTGATGGAACGGCGATGATGAACGACATGCCGGAAGAATTTTATAACCGAGCGATGCTTCTCTATAATAGAATGGCAGATGCGAACGGTTTGCCAAAAACAATGTGCAGCATGCCCAACGTTGCGTACAACATGCCGGGGCTTTGCAGCGACATGCCCAAAGCGTCGAATGACTTGCCGAAGGTTTGGTATGATATACCCAAGCCGCTGAATGGCATGCCGAAGCTTCTGAATGGCTTGCCCAAGGTTTGAATGGCATGTCGAAGCTTATGAATGATTTACCCAAGGTTTGGAATGACTCACCCAAGCCGATTTATGCCTAAAACGAGCTAAATTGCCGTTTTTTTGCTTTTACACTTATGGTAGTCGAAAGCTTTAGCTTCCGTATTTGTGGCAGGCACGAAACCTATCCCGAAGGTATGGAGACTGTTTAAAAAATCAAATAACAGCGGTAGCCGAGGACTTTAGTCCTCGCATTATTCTGGAAACGAAACCTAAAGGTTTCGGCTACCATACCTTTTAGAGAGAAAAATCATAAAAACAATTTGCTTTTAATTCGTAGAATTACAACATTATACCCAGAATTCTAAATCAAACAGGTTACAACTTAAATAGTGCGGGAAGTGTGTGATGGTGAAAGAATTTTTTTTATTGTGTGATTTTTAATGGGCGAATGTGTGATTGGTGGTCGTTCATGGTTATTGGTGAATGGGATACTAAGTATGATTATTCTTTTCTCTTGAAAGAAAAGAACCAATCACGAAGTGATACCATTGGCAAAGATCAAGACTGATGAAAAATATTGTAAAATCATCGAATGTGTCTCTTGCAAAAAATAAACTTGGTCGCCTTTGGCGACCTCAAACAGTATTTTTTGCAGGTATGCCCCGACACATTCTCGATTTTGTACCAATATTTTTCAAAGGTCGAAAAAAATAATATGAGAAGTTCATTTTATTGTAGCGTCTTTGCGAGGCGCGAAGTTCCGCAGGGACGAGCAACGAAGCAATCTGATATATGGCGGAAGAAATATTTGATTAGATGAATTTGTGATGGTAGAATGGGTGATTGAAGATTCGGAATGGCGATGAAAGAATGGAAGAAAAATATTTTACGCGAGATATGTGAACCGAAGCGGAACTTCCGAAACGACGTTACCAAGCAGAGCTTGGTAACGAGAGTAAAAAAATGGTAAAAGTAATTATCACAATAACCATACTATCTTTTACAGTATCTTGTTTGCCTATATATGCGCGTGATAATGTTAAAGTGACTTCAGTAAGCGATTCAACAAATTCAATAGAATTATCTCCGTATAAGCTTAAAATTACTTTCCCGAAGCCAGAAGATAAATTACCAAGAATTGGTATCGCATATTTTGATGGCGTTGTTTCTTATTCGCTTGGTTGTTACAAAGGCAATGTTCTCAATGTCTCTATTACAACTCCTGCTGGAATCCAATCTTCATTGGATTCAGAGAATGTCCGTCAGTCAAGAGGGGAAGAAGGAAGCGGAGATGCTTTACCTTTAGAAACGATGGAAGAGTATACCCATTACAAAACGATTTTTCAAAGTCATTTAATTCATGATAAATTTGATAATTACTCGATCGCAAATAATAGATGTTACGGTATAAGAGCATTTACTACTGAATTGTCAGGATACGTTTCACAAGGATATACTTTTATCGATAGTTTACAAATAATTATTAGCGTCACAAACAATATTGATAGTCTAGCAAAAGAAGTAGATTCATTTTTGTTCCATTTAGAATTATATCCCAAAAATGCCCGTGAGTTTTCGCGACAAATTATTCTCGATGTTTGTCGTGCAAAGTTACCTGAATATTTAAATAGAATAAAAATTGAAAGAGAATAAACGTGTCCAATTATGAATGGTGACAACTGAAGCGCTGCTTTGAAAAGACGATGAAGGAATGGAAGAGAAAAATAGAAGACGGAGAATAAAATGCGAGCAATAATTATTTCAATTGTTATTATCACCGCGTTGTGAAGGAATTACACTCCTGAACAAAAGAGGTCGTGATAGATCTCACTCCCAGCTTGGAGCGAGAGGAAAACAGAAGAAAGAAAATAAAATGCGAGTAATAATCATTTCAATAGTTGTTATCATAGTTATTGTCGTTGGATGCCGAAAGGATGACATCCTTGTTAATCCACAATCAGAGTCCAATGGAATTATCCCGTTGGCTGTCGGCAATCAATGGATTTATAGCTTAAACGCTTATGACACAACCGGAAATGTGGCTATATCAACGAGCACAACATATCAAGTTGTCAGCGATACAGTCCACAATGGAATACGATGGTTCCATCTATCAAATTTTTATTGCACGAATCAAAATCTTGGGTTATTCAGTTCCGATGGATTGCTCGCATTAAAATATCCCGCAGCTGCCCGGGATTCATTTTACGTTAATGCAACCGTAGGATATATTCATGTGCTATCGGTCGATACGACGATAACAATCCCGCTTGGCACATATCATTGTTATGCATATACAAACAATCAATCGATATCTCCCGGGATGATAGAAAGTTCACGCGAGATTGTGTATGTATCACCCAAAGTCGGCATGATAAAAGGCGAGATTTATGTGTTACCATACGCAAGCAAGAAACAATATTTATATGCAACCGCGGATTTGTACTCATTCGCAATATATTAAGATTTTCACCCGCGTTGAGAAGGAGTTCTGCCAAAGGCGAATAAATGCACTCCTGAACAACAGAGGTCGTGAGTCCCGCCAAAACGAATGCGGGCAAGCCCACTCACTCCCAGCTTGGAGAACGGCGATGAAGGAATGGAAAAGAAAAATGAAGTGGAATGGAAAAATAAAAAGGATCGCTTGCGTATTAGCGCTGGCCAGCGCAATCGCCTTCATCATTATTGCTGTTGCCGGTTGTGAAAAACTTGTATCAGTCGGAGACCCGAAGCTGGAAGCAGATTTTTATACTTCCGATACAACGGGAAAAAGAATGTCGACATTTAGTACTGGTGAACCTTTGGTTATCAATTTTATTCTGATTAATAGATCTTCCCAAACGATACAATATTACACCGGCGATAACATCCAGCCGCAGGTGGTGTTCAGCATTTCGAACAATGATACGACCCTGTACGAACCATACGGCGGTTCGCATCTTATTGTGACGCGATCCCTGCCGCCGAACGATACGCTGACAGGAACATGGAAGGTGAATACATCCTTAAAGCCGGGATCGTACACGGCTAATGTCTTCATTCCTAATTTCCAAAACGTTCAGGATGTTTACCCCGTTAACGCGATAACCTTTTCTGTTGCAGCACAGAGAAAATAAGAGAAGAATTTATGAAAACGAATGGAGAGAAAAATATTTTGTGTGCAAAGTATAAACGGAAGCGGAGCTTCCGAAAAGACTACTAAGTAGAACTTGGTAGCGAGAGTAAAAAAGAAAAGGATATATAAAACAGTATGTCCGATAAAAAACGAAACATAGCGATCGAGTATTTGCATTTAGTTCCGGCAGGGAATCCGGCAGCGCCGACGGAGAGGGGATATGCCGCATGTCCATGTCCCAAAGAATGCACGCTGCATGGCGAATGCAATTTATGCACGGCGTACCATGCAAGGAAAAATCAATTGCCGCGATGCGAGAGGTGAGGAAGGATAGATGTGAAAAGGTAAACGGTAAAGGATATGGAAGAAGATTAGGCAATTATATGTGACCGTCACCAGCAAAAGTTTAAACCGAGTTGGTGACGGTCACAAGCAAGCTTGGTAACAAAAGAAAATGGAAGAATATTTTATAACGAGTTCGATTGAATGAAGATGAAACTATGCTGTACCAATAATCAACATTAATCGCTAACCCAATACTGGAGGATATATGGAAGAACTCAACACAACGGTCGAAAAAGCGCAGGACTTATTAGCCACGGCGAAGAAACATCCGAAGACCGCGGATGCGAATGGCATTAGCGACAGCGCAACAACCAAACTGGAAAATGCAGTAGCGGACGCAACGGCAAAGGATGTCGTGCAGCAAAAGGCGATGAAGGATGCGGAGGATGCGACTGCCGCGCAGGATGCGGCAATGGCAACTGCTTCGGCATTGTTTGGCTCCACGCTGAACGCTGCAAAGGCAGCTTATGAAGAAGAGAATCCGCAGAAGCTGAAACGATACCCTATCGGGGAAGAAAAGATCGAAACGGTAAAGGATATGAAAAGCTCCATAAAGTATTTGCAGACGATTGCGACGGAAGATTCCGCCGACCTACTGGCCAACGGATTGACGACCGCGGATACAGGCCAGAGCGATGCACTGAAAGCACAAAAAAAGGCGACGGCTGCGCGCAATGCTTCTGAACTAAAACTGAAGGCGGCGATGCGCCGCGTGGAGAATCAGGCACGGAGCGTGTTTGCCAAGCAGAAGGATGTGCTGGTGGAATTTGTTCCTCCGCGCAAACCGGCGACAAAGAACAAAACTGATACAAAGGCGAAAGTGGCAACGGACTCATCCGCAGCGGCGGAGACGAAAAAGTAAAAATATATGCTACCTTTTTATGACCTCACCCTAAGAGGCTGTCCAATAAGCCAAAATATTGGTAGGACAAACATTCCTGTTTGTCGTTTTTGTTGTATAATGGACAGGCAAGAATGCCTATCCTACCATTAATCGTAATTATAGGACAACCTCAAGGGGGTTAAAATAATTGGTAGTCGAACCATTTATGGTTCGCTTAACGTCTTGGGTATGCAAAGCCGTTGATGAAAAGGTGACGTTTAAATATTTTTGGAAGATAAAACGATAGACATCAAAAAAATATTATGCGATGCAATGTTGTTTATGGTTCAGTTATCGTTTGCACAATGGGCGAAGATGCCAATTGCGCCGAGATGGTTTTATACGGACGGGAAAAATCTGTGGGCGGAATATGATGGACTTTATCTTTTCAGCGATTCATCCTGCTCTTGGGTACGAACCGATGTAAATTTACCAAGTAATTTTTCTGCAAGTGCAATTGCTGCCGATGACACCGTGCTATTTCTTGGTGGTGAATGGGGCGGCTTATATCGTTCATTAGACCGTGGTAAACATTGGTCGCCATGCGATTCGGAGTTAACATACAATAAAATTATTGGTTCAATAACGATACAAAGGAATAATGTGTATGCTGCATCGGTTCAAGGATTGTACTCTTCGTCCGATAGAGGAACTTCGTGGCAATATCATGATTTTTCCACCTGGCCTGAAAATTGTTCAGTCGATGCCATTATTGTTACAGATTCTACGATATGTGTGTCCATTTCTATCTGGTATATATTGGATATTCAACAAAGGGTAAGAACCGAGATGTACACGCAAAATCAACTGCTTAAAGGAACGAAAACAAATACAACGACAATAGAAGATGGTGTTTATTATTCAACCAATACCGGTAAAGATTGGACACTTGCGGATTATGGTAATGTATCATCATTTGTGATGTGTGATAGTACTATATTTGGTTTTGGTGAATCAGCATTTCTTTATCGGACAACCAATG
The DNA here is from genome assembly GCA_963790045.1 of Ignavibacteriota bacterium. Classification (GTDB taxonomy): domain Bacteria; phylum Bacteroidota; class Ignavibacteria; order UBA10030; family UBA10030; genus DATKMP01. Next base: position 648,871 of record CAWBMS010000007.1, read on the forward strand.
ATGGAAAATCCTGGGACTTCCTTACGGGGTTGATGTATGAAGATATGACATCCATCGCTGGTGCTCACGGAATTCTTTTTGCGGGAACAAGTAAGGGACTGTATTATTCATCTGATAATGGAACTCATTGGCAGCCCAGCGATACAACGCTTACGAACAAAGTTATTTATGTAACAGCACTATATTTGAATAAATTATTTATTGTTACCGATGAAGGAGGATTTTATCGTCCTTTATCGGAAGTCATACCGACGAGTATTCAAACAGAAAACGAATATCGTCCTCAACAGTTTGTTCTTCAACAGAACTATCCGAATCCGTTTAATCCGTCAACCGTGATTCGTTATTCGTTATCTGTTAATGGTTTTGTCTCACTGAAAGTATTTGATGTTCTTGGAAGAGAAGTAGCAACGTTAGTGAATGAACGGCAGGTGGCAGGAAGTCATCAAGTAACATTTAATGCAGGCAACTTCTCCAGCGGTATTTATTTTTACCGGCTGCAAGCGGGAGGATTTTCAGAGACAAGAAAATTAATTTTATTAAAATAGATGAGATCAAGATGTCTGATAAGAAACATATCAGCGCAATGGAATATTTGCATTTAGTTTCGGTAGGGAATCCGGCGACGCCGGCAGAGAGAGGACATGCCGCATGTCCATGTCCCAAAGAATGCACGCTGCATGGCGAGTGCAATTTGTGTACAGCGTACCATGCAAGGAAAAATCAATTGCCGAGATGCCAGCGATGAGGAAGGGTAGAAGGTAGAAGATAATTGGCAGTTCACGTGGCAACTTGAAGATGCAAAGCCGCCGTAATACCGGCGGCTTCGCCAGTATCGAGAAGGGATTTCCCATGTTTACTGTTCAGTGATTATTTTTCAGGGATTGTCTCCAGAACTCGAACGATAACCACCAATCGATTTCATGCGCCCATTGCCGCTCGCCGGCATAATAACGTTCAACCATGGATTGAATGTGTTGAACATCGTACGCCGAATAGTTTTGAAATTCCTGCGAGTGAACATGATCGCAGATATATTCTTTCAGCAAATCCAGCATGGCGTATCTGCGCATATCCGCATAGGGTTTTCCAAATTTCTTTTTCAAAAGCGTCCAGAGGTGAGCAGGTACCGTAGAGAACCGGTACGGATAGGTTGTTCCTCCCTTCACCAAAGGGAATGCAGCGAGTTCTGGGCAGTAGCGCGTAATTATTTGCCGGAAGAGTCTTCCCTTTCTTTTCAAGTGCATAGGAATGCGAAACGTACTTTGCAAAACCGAGGGCTGCAAGTACGGCATATAGCTCATAATGAAAGCGTCGGTGCGTGCCTGCTCAACGCCGGAATAATTTGGGAATCGTGTACGAATAGTCAGCAGATCGACAAAGTCTTCATCGGTAACCAGAGGGTGCGAAGCGGTTTCGTCCAGATACCATTGCATCTGCCGGACAAATCCTCGTTCCATCGTTTCAACAGCACCTTGATGAAAAATTGCAGCACGCGGAACCGTCATATAGCGAATCATTTGGTTTGCGGCTCGTTGCCGGAGCGCGTTCGATCCTTTTATGAGCAAACGATTGAACGATTGCCGCCGCGCCATTTCTCCGAACGAACCATCTAAGAGAAGCGATGCGTGTTTGGCGACAAGATCAACTGCACCGACATTGATAATTGCCGATGCTGGGTTGGTTACATAAATTTGTGCGAGATATTCACGCAAGCGAGCAAGCAATTCGTCGGAAGTTTGTGGAATATATTGTTCATGTAACATGCGAATAGTGTAATCGTTCCGCAATAGCAGTTGAGACGACAACGTCGGGATCGACCAAATCGCCAAACACATGAAGCCGCAGATTCTTTTTTCCCATCGATGTGTACAATGCGAGCAGTACTCTCGAATCCAATCCTCCGGAAAGGCCAAATGAAATTGATTCTGGAGAAACGTTTTCCGGAATGAGTAAGGGCTTGAGCACTTCTTCAAAATCATTGTTGCCATGGGAACCGAATTCTTTTTTCCATACAACATCACGGTGCTCGAACGATGTTGCAGTGCATCGTGCGTTGCTTCCGGGACCAAGCCGATAGATTTGATGAACAGGGCTCCAGCATGAAATTTGGTTGAAAGCAAGCCATTGCGGACCGAAGGATTCGTAATCGATGTCGTTGTTGTTTGATGCACGGGCAACCCAGTCCAACCTTGTTGAGATGACCATGCCGTGAGCAGTTTTTGCCGCATAAAAACTCCTCATTCCAAGTTGATCGGTGAAGATTTGAATTTCCCGATCGTTCAATCGGATGGCAACAAAATGTCCATCGAGCCGGGACAAATCAGGTTGTGGCGCTGCAAGAACCGAACCCCATTGCGCTCGAGAATAAAACGAACTATGTCCGTTTTCTGATTGGATGCCAAGCCCTGCTACGAGCCATGCATTCCAATCGGAAGTTTGCGATGCCGAAAATTTTTCCTCGAAACAAGTTGATGAAATGCCTCCTGCGACAAGATGGACGTTATTTGTTTGGACAGTTATTATTGGCTGGGGATGGAGCGCAAAGATATGCTTCTTTTCTGCCTCAGTAAATGTACCGATGGTTCCTAGAATCCAACTCATACGTGTTATCTCTCGTTTAGGTGATTACGAAAACAAAGTAACCGAATTGTGAAAAAGATGCAAGATAAAATTTTATACAAAGCCGTCAATTTGCTGGCGGCTTTTTTTATATTAGGGTCTTGTCTAGGAAATTTCAGTAAATTTCTTGTAAGACCTTATGAAATATAGCAAGTTAAGCGATTATCAGATAAAAAAGATTTTAAAGAGTTTTTCGTTAGAATTAACCTCGATACAAACCGCTCGTCAACTGAATTTGAATCGCCATACGGTTGACCGTTACTACGAAATCTTTCGAGAGAAGATCGCTGCGTATGAGGAAGAACATCTGCGACCACTCTCAGGCAATATCGAAATCGACGAATCCTATTTTGGTTCTCGTCACGTTGGCGATAAACGTGGACGTGGTGCACCCAACAAGGTTCCTGTGGTGGGAATCTTAAAACGTCAGGGCAAGGTGTATGCAACGGTGATTCCTGATGCATCATCAAAAACCCTTCTCCCTATTATCGAAAAACTTGTTGCTAAGTCCAAAACCAATGTGTATACCGATAAGTGGCGTAGTTATGACGGTCTTGTCCTTTCGGGTTACAAACATTATCGGATTAACCATTCGATAGAATTCGCTCGGAACCATAACCACATCAACGGTATTGAATCGTTCTGGTCGTATGTCAAACGGAAAATGAGAAAACATAATGGTATTGTTCGTCATAAGTTTTACTTCTACTTGAAAGAATCTGAATTTCGTTTCAATCATCGTGACAACGATCTTTACTCTTTACTAATATCTATTATCTTTAACACCTAATTCTTCTAGACAAGACCCTTATATTATTTAAAAAGAAAATTGTGTACCCTATAGAAACAAGAATTCAACTATTATAACATACTGGAGTTTCTATGGACGCGATTTTCGAATCAAAATTATTTAAACAAATTCTACCGCTTATTCTACTTGCCGGAGTGATTTATGCCGCAGTATTCTCTACGCTGGCCTACCGCTCCTCATCGCTGCGCATCGGATACGTTGACGCCAAAACGCTGACGCTGCAATATCCGGCTGCGGTGAAAGCTCAAAAGGAATTTGACCAGAAAACCGAAGAGCTGAAGGAGAAGAATCAGGCATTGCAAACAGAGCTGGCGAATCTCCAGCAGGATTACGCTGCAAACCATGATAAATGGGATCGCGCAAAACTTGCCGCGAAAGAAATCGAGTTTAAACAGAAGCAGGAAAATTATCAACGCTTTGCGCAATCCGCCAATGCAACGGCGCAACAGTTGCAGCAGGAATTATTGCAGCCAGTCTTTGCAGAAATCCGCGTCAAGATCGGAGAATTCGGCAAAGCACAGAGTTATAGTTTAATTCTGGAATCGACAGAAGGTGGAGAAATTTTATACGGTGATAAAGGAACCGACGTAACCGATGCGTTCATCAAATACGCCCAATCGAAAAACTGAGTTTCAAATTTTTTCATGAAAAGGAGAATGATATGAAATCCCAAAAATTATTTGTGGTAGTATTAGCGCTTCTGATTATTTCTTCCATCGGTGTTTGTCAGGAACAGCAATCGAAAATAATTCCTCCGGATACGCTGCTTGCCGTAGCGAAGGAGATGATCAACTCGCAGCAGTTTTGTGCATTGATTACCGTTGATTCTACGGGAATGCCGATTGCGCGAACGGTGAATCCGTTGCTGCCGGAAAACGATTGGACGATCTGGGTTGCGACAAGCGTTAAGAGCAGAAAAGTTGAAAACATCCGTTTCCATCCGCAGGTGAGTTTATATTATGCGGACCATGCGCATATAACCGGGTATGTCAATGTGCGCGGTAAAGCATATCTGGTGAATGATATGTCGGAAAAGCAAAAACGGAAACGAGAATACTGGGAACAAATGTATCCGGGATTGAAAGACCTCATCCTGATTAAAGTTGTGCCGGAAGAAATCGAAGTTGTAAATTATCCGCACGGCATTAACAATGCTCCGGGAACATCGAAAGCGCCTTCGGTGAAGCTGCCAAGAAAATGATGAATGGAACGTGATGAGAAAAATACGCCGGCTCTTGATCTTTTATCTGCCGGTGAATTTTCCTGTTGGCTCCGGCGCATGCGTTCATCGTTACTGAATGGAAAAAACATGAAAGTTCCATGCGGCGAGTGCACGGCGTGCTGCCGCGCATCGTTACTTTATTCATATCAAAGCAAACGAAGCTAAATCATTAAAGCACATTCCCAAAGAATTATTGTTTCCTGCTCCGCTGCATCCTGAGGGAGATCATGTGATGGGATACGATCGTGATGGCCGGTGTCCGATGTTGAAGAAAGAGGGCTGTTTGATTTATCAGTATCGTCCGGAAACATGCCGCACATTCGATTGCAGAATTCTCGCAGCAGCCGGACTTACATCGGCAGAAAAACACAATCCAGTTTTTCAACAGGCGAAAAGATGGAAGTTTACCTTTCCGGCACAAAAGGATCGCGAAGAATTTGCCGCGGTTCAACGTGCTGCAGGGTTTTTTCAAAGTCATCCCAACCTTTTTGGCGATGCTGTTTCCCAGATGGATGCGATCCGGATGTCGGTCGCTGCGGTAAAAGTGTACGATCAATTTGTGGATAGTGACGGGAAGCGAGCAACTACGCAAGAAGTGAGGAGAACGTTTGAGGAATTCGAACATGTTCAATCACGCAAAAAATGAAAGCAATAAAGCGATGAACGGTTTCGTGATTAAGAGAACAGAAGATATCGAACTTCTTATCAAGTTCGTAAGGATTTTTGTGTAGAATCTTCATTCCGAAACTTTCGACAACAAAAGGAACAAACTCGAAACGAACATGCGGGATTTTTACAGAATGAGTTATGCTGCGGTGCAGCCCTTCTTATTTATTCTACGCCGCCAGACTCAAATCTGTCATCACAAAACGGATTGAAGAATGGGCGAAGAAATGTTACATTGCAGCAAGTATTTTATGTGGCATGCAGCAAACTAAAAACGACAGACATGCAAAAAAACTTCTTTGTAGAAAACTCTTTTGTTGCATTATCCGTTGTGTCTTTATATGGAATCGATCAGACAATGACATGCCAAAATGTTTTTAATAAGTTTGCTCTCTCAATAAAAAGGAATACTATGATGAAATACCTTCTAACGATTGTGCTCTTTTGCTGGGCCTCCATGCTGTGTGCACAGGATTGGCCCCGCGAGGTAGTAAGCACCGAAGGTACCATTACGATGTACCAGCCGCAGATCGAATCGTACTCGGGAAATTCTCTGAAGGCACGTGCTGCCATTTCCTTTCTTCCGGAAGGAAAAGACGATCCCGTCTTCGGTGCGATATGGATCGATTGCCGCGTATTGACCGACCGCCCGACACGAACCGTGACGCTGGAAGAAATGGAAGTACGAAGAACCCGATTTCCTTCCGGCACCGATGTGGATACGGCAAAGGTCGCTGCGGCATTGGAAGAAAAGATACCGCATTTTAACCTCACGTTTTCACTCGACCTGCTTTTAGAAAGTGTTGAAACTGCTCAGAAAGAGAAAGAATCCATCAGCGAACTTGAAACGACTCCGCCGAAAATTATCGTTATGGATCATCCTGCTGTTCTGGTTCGTATCGATGGCGATCCCATTTTCAGCGGCAAAGAGGGAACATCTCTGGCACGTGCAGTCAATACGCCGTATTTTTTAGTGCAAGACCGAAGCGCCAAACTATTCTATCTTCATGGAGGAGATTACTGGTTCAGCGCTGCAACTATTCACGGCCCATGGAATCAAACGGATATTCCTCCGCAATCGGTTGTTGATCTTTATGAGCAAACAATATCTGATGACACATTGGAAGCAGATTCCATCGCTAATGATTTTGTATCAAGCACCGGTAAATTGCCGGAGATTATTGTAAGCACTGAGCCCGCCGAATTGATTGCAACCGACGGCGCAATTCAATTTGCACCGATTGAAGGAACCGAACTTCTGTATGCGAGCAATACACCAAGCCGTGTCTTTCTGGAAATCAATACACAGACATATTTTATTCTTATTTCCGGGCGATGGTTCACTGCAGCAAAATTAACCGGCCCGTGGACGTTTACTGCATCCGACAAACTTCCGGCAGATTTTAAAAATATTCCTCCCGGATCCGCATGCGATGCTGTGCTCGCAGATGTCGCCGGAACCATACCGGCAAAAGAAGCAGTCTATGATGCACAGATTCCTCAAATGGCAGAAGTGGACCGCGCTCAGACAACAACACAAGTTGATTATGACGGCGATCCGCAATTTGAACCGATCGGAACCACGGGCATGGAGTATGCCGCCAATACCTCGACAGCCGTCATTCGCGTTTATGGACGTTATTACGATTGCGATCAAGGAGTATGGTTTGAAAGTGCAACGCCGTTCGGCCCATGGGATGTCTGCATTAATGTTCCTGAAATTATTTATACCATTCCACCGAACTGTCCAATCTACGGCGTTCGCTATGTTCGTGTCTATACATATACTCCCGAAATCGCTTATGTCGGATACACGGCAGGATACACCGGATGTTATGTCTATGGCAGAACGGTTGTGTACGGAACGGGATACAATTACCATCCGTGGTACAAACACTCCTATTATGCACGACCATGGACGTGGGGATTGAATGTTCATTATGATCCATGGGCTGGATGGTCTTTCAATGCAGGATGGGGTCAGCCGCACGGATGGTTTATTCATCATCCAAAAGTTACACACGCAGGATGGTGGGGCCCGGCAAAATATCATCCTGTATATCGCCCTGTGACAACACCAATCTATCGTGCTGGATACCATCCGGTATATCATCCGGTAGCAGTGAGGACATCGAATAGTGGACGACGCACTTCCAATATTCCGCGTCCTGCAACGCTGTACGATCAAAGAGGAACCAGCATACGACGCCCGGCTGCAAATGGAATAGTACAACCAATCAGAGTAGAAACGCAAAGAACTCAGCCGTCTCTTCCAACCGTGAATCGGCCAATCACTCCAACTGTTCAACGACCGGAGCAGAGACCGGCTGCAATGCCTGTTCCACGAATCGAGACGCGTACTTCTACAAGAGAGAATAATGTTTATGCAGCTCCAGACGGCAGTATCATGCGCAGCACTCCTCAAGGATGGCAGCAGCGCAATCAAAACACATGGAAACAAGCGCCGGAGACACCGGCGAAACAAGCAACAGTTCATGACAGCGAAGTGCGCCAGCGTGCAACTGAACGAACCTCGAGTTTTAAACCATCGCCGTCTTCTCAACCCGCGCCGAGAAGTACTAACGCGAAAGATGATAAACGGCGTTAAAGATATGAGCACATCTTCATTTGCTTCTATCAAACGAAAACAAAGATGAAAACCTTTAGTAAAAAGTTTTCTTTACATTCAAAGAAAAGGAATAATCGTGGCAACAAAAAAAGTTAACTGGGGCATAATCGGCACCGGATGGATTGCACGCAAGCTTGCGACCGCACTACAGGTCGTGAACAATTCTGAACTCTATGCGGTCGGTTCGCGTACAAGTGCATCGGCAAAAAAGTTTGCCGATGAATATCATATTCCGCACGCGTACGGAAGCTACGAAGAATTGATAAGCGACCCTGCCGTTGATTTGGTGTACGTTGCAACGCCGCATAACCTGCATTTAGAAAACACGCTTGCGGCGCTCCGCCATGGGAAACATGTGCTGTGCGAAAAGCCGATGGGTGTCAATAAAAAAGAAGAAGAACAAATGTTTAGGGAGGCAAAAAATCGCAATCTCTTTTTGATGGAAGCACTCTGGAGCCGATTCCTTCCCAATGTTATCAAGACGAAAGCATTAGTCGATTCCGGCGCTATCGGTGAAATAAAATTGATGACAGCGTTCTTTTCGATCATCTCCGATTTCGGTCCGCAACACCGTCATCACAGTCTCGAGTTATGCGGTGGAACAGGTACTGGATACAGGCATCTACAACATTTTCTTTACGCTGCTGATGCTCGGCGCACCGAAGAAAATTTCCGCTATGGCGGGATTGGATGTGCAAGGCGGCGACAACAGTTGTAGTTACACATTTCAATACGAAAAAGATTTGCTTTCGGTGATGTATTCTTCCTTCCACGGCGATACACCGGTGATGTCCGAAATACACGGCACCAAAGGGAAAATAGTTCTTACGCCATGGTTCTTCTGTCCGGGCAATGTCAAAGTAATCTATCGCGATGGGCACGAGGAACTCTTCCCATTTGAATTCAAGAGCAATGGATATGAATACGAAGCGGAAGAAGCAGCGAACTGTATTCTTGCAGGAAAAACACAAAGCGATTTGTGGAGTTGGAGCGACAGCATTCAACTCATCAGTACCGATGGATACGATTAGAAAACAATGCGGGATTGTGTATCCCACGCATGATCTTTAAAAAAACAATAATATTCTGTACACAAAAAAGGCACGAGACAACTCGTGCCTTTTTATTTTCACCGTAATTCTGCGACTCACCGTTACTTCATCAAAAGCATTTTCCGAATTTGTGTAAAGCTGCCGGATTGCAGTTTATAAAAATAGACCCCAGATGATAAGCGAGAAGCATCAAACACAACGGTTTGTTCTCCTGCAGAAAAGAGTTTGCGCGATCAATGTTGCGACCTTTTGCCCAAGCATGTTATAAATAGAGAGCGTAGTAAATCCATCTTTTAATAAAGAAAATGTAATTCTTGTTGACGGATTGAATGGATTGGGATAATTTTGTTCGAGATGATAAACAAGTGGTTTCTCTACTACAACTCCGCATCCTCCTGTAATATATAATGCCGGACTTTCGTTGCCGGAATAATCCACGGCAGTAATATAGTACGAGGTTGCATTCTTTGCATAATCGGTATATTGCGTGTCTGCGACAAAAGCAATTCTATTTGCCATGGAAAGAGTAGTTGCTGCTGTTGATTTATAGATACAATATCCCTTTAAGTCATTATATGTATTCGGAACCGCATTCCAGCGAAGGACATACGAATTTACGGAATACGTAACATATCCCCGCTGCGGTGCTGGCGGCGGAAGATTGTCGACAGAATACCCGCTATCCGGTCCGATGATTGCGTATGATGAATCTGCATGTCGTGCAAAAATTTTGAATTCAGACCAATGCATACCATTCGTAATTGTAGAATCATACAGAGTCGGCGCAATCACTTGATACACTGTTCCGCTATCGATTGGAATGTTCCCTTGAATAAATGTCCATGCATTTTGGTCATAGCGATATAAATCAAAAGAAGAAATTCCCAAAACGTACGGAGATTGTGGTGTCTTCCATCGAACAAACACATGTTTTCCATTATCATTGGGAACATCGGTAATACGAAGGACTTTATTGCTTGTATCTTGTTGATTGTTTTTTAAGAAGAGGACTTGATCCACGCCGTTATCGAGAGCTGCTAAATCAATTATTCCATCATTATCAATATCGAGCGGAGTAATATCCCTTGGTGCACCTGAAAGAGAAGTGTATGCTGGATTGGTAGAGAAATTCCCTTTACTATCATTTTTATAAATAGCCATCAAATTGTTCATATTGCTGCCAACAATTAAATCTACATTTCCATCACCGTCGACATCCGTTGCTGCAATTCGGACAGGCAGCGCTGCAACATTAAGAGTATTATTTAAAACAAAATGTCCATTCCCAAGATTTTTAATAATCGATATAGTATTGGAAGCACCATTTGCCACAGCTAAATCAGTCAATCCATTTCCGAATAAATTCGCAGCAACAACCGACCAAGGTTCTGTGCCCACTGAAATCGTTGTATCAGTTGTAAATGCACCCTGTCCGTTATTTACTATGATGCTGACAGTATTAGATCGATGATTAGCAACAATAAGATCCAAATAACCATCACTATTTATATCTGTAGCAACAACATTCACCGGCCAATCGCCAGTCGCAACCGTCGAATTCAGTGTAAATGTTCCATTACCTTGATTAATGTAAATTGAAATATTTGTCGATCCTCCATTGGCAACAATCAATTCATCTTTACCATCGCCATTGACATCAGCAGCAATAATATCCCAAGGAGAAGAACCTACAGAAAAAGATGAGCTTTGTGTAAATGATCCTGTACCATCATTTTTTAAAATGACAACAGCATTCTGGCAACCGATACATACTGCAAGGTCTATAAATCCGTCTCCATTTACATCTATTGCGGCAACAGCATCCGGGCATTGATCCCACTGTAATTGTTTGCGATTTTGTAAAGGTTCCATCTTTATTGTTTTTTAAGATGGAAACTGTACCGCTTGTATTATCAACTGATACAATATCGGTGTATCCATCATTATTCACATCGACAGCGATTGTCATAAACGGGTTATCACCGACTGTCACGGATGAAACACTTTTAAAAATTCCAGAACTCGAATCAGTTTTTGCCGTAAACATCCAGCTATACGGTCGTTGAAGTGAATCACGCAATGCGCCTGTAAGCGTTACTCGAACAATATCGCCTGCTTTGAAACTCGTTTTTGGCGAGATTGTTGCGGTGTTTGTCGATGTATTATACTGATAGGTATTCGAATGTAATCCGCTTAGCGATCCACGAACAATGACCGAAGAATCGGAAAATAATGCTGGATTAATTTTTTTATTGAACGTTACACTGATTGAAGTATTGCGTGCTACATTATTTGCATTCGCTTGGGGAAAAACAGAAATCACTTTCGTAGTATCGTGATAGAGAAAGGTATACTTGTCACGTAAGAAATTACCATCTTGTGTCGTTAAGGTATATGAATGAGTAATTAACGCAGTATCCACAGAGGTGATATTTAATGTTGTTGTTGATAATTGTGTTGAACCTGTGGAATAAAAACTGCCGCTGCTATCTATTTTCACTAACAAACAATCCAATCCTCCATTCGAATTTATTGTCGTTGCGCCTGACAGCACAATATTATTATTTGACGTAGCAATAGATGGACAAAATACTGTATTAGCACCTCCATATGTTTTTGACCAAAGGACATTTCCCAAGCTATCTGTCTTAATTAAGCATCCAGAAACATTTGAAGAAGAAGATTCTCCTAAGACTCCGTCGAGTATCATAGAACCATCAGATAACGTCGTTAATATATTTCCCCAAAGATACGGCCGTTGTCCATCCGAAGAGTAATAGAGCTTTGTCCACTTAACATTTCCATTTTTATCTATTCGAAGAAGAAGAAGATTATTCGTTGCAGAGCCATAAGGATTAGAATTCCCCAAAAGTAAATAATCACCGTTCGGAGCTTTAATAATTCCTGTAACACATTCATTATAGAAATACGGATAACGTTTAGACCAAAGTAAATTCCCTTGAGTATCTGTCTTCACTACCAACATATCATGATCTTGAGAGGCAATATGTATCGATCCAACAATTATGATGCTTCCATCTGTTTCTTGTAGCATCTGGTCGCCCTGGTCATTATTATTAACAGTGCCGTACGTTTTATACCATTGAATAACTCCCAGACTATCCAGCTTTGTTAAAAATAGATCATCATAGCCCAAATCGGTACGAAGACGTATTTCCTTGTGCGATAAAACCACCATCGCTTGTTTGACAAGCATGATGGATATTATCATTATTTGAACCACCGAATGTTTTTTTCCATAGAATGCTTCCGTTTAAATCAGTCCGAACAACAAGGTTATCATTCCCTGCACTACCCAAAGAAGTATTTGTTTGAGAAAGTCCAAAAATTGCATATCCGCTCGATAAGGCAATTACCTGACTGCCATAATCCATGCCTGCATCACCAAAACTTTTCGCCCATTGCATATTCCCTAAGCTATCGGTTTTCACAAGACAAACATCTTGATCACCTGCTGTTCCGGTCGTTGTATAACCCGTTAAAATATATCCATTATCAATCGTTTTATCAGATCCATAAAGATAATCATCTCCGTTGCCGCCGTATGTTTTTTCAAATGTTGATACTTGAGCAAAAAGAAGAGAAGCACCGCTAACCATAAGTGCTGCAAAACAATAAATCTTTTTCATAAACCCTCCACCATTGTTATCAGTGTATCACAATGAAACGAAAAAAACAGATGTTTTAATAAACCAAACTTGAATGATGATAAAGAATTTATTGTTTATTGTCAATATGTGTCATTCTTCTCGGTAAGTAAAATAACATCTCAAGGAAGCATTAATTCTACTGTTCATTCGAATTATGTCCACTGATAGTAACTTCGTTTTTTCTTTGGTATCTTTTTATATGAAAAAAAGAAAGCAAGAAAAACCTACAGCCGCAGCTACTCAATCGAAAAAGAAAAAATCGCTTCTTTCCACTGCCGGCTTGAAAACAAAGCAGAAAGAATTTCTTTCCATTTCATCCGGCATTCCCGCGGATTTTATTTTTACACCCGAGTTTTCTCACACCTTCGATCAATTGGAACACACCTCCCAGCATTTTTATATTACCGGCAATGCTGGAACGGGTAAATCGACGTTGCTGCATTATTTCAAAGAGAACACGAAAAAGAAAATCGTCGTACTTGCGCCGACAGGCATTGCCGCTATTAACATCGGCGGCGCAACGATTCATTCATTCTTTAGGTTTCCATTTCATTTTATCACGCCCAACAATATCAAACACATGCGGGACAAAGAAAAACTTTTCTCTACTCTTGAGACATTGGTGATCGATGAGGTTTCCATGGTGCGCGCAGATTTAATGGATGCCATCGATCTTTCACTGCGGGTCAATCGCAAAAGAATGGCAGAACCGTTCGGCGGCGTTCAAGTGGTGCTCATCGGCGATCTCTACCAGCTTCCCCCCATTATTGATCAGGAATTGGAAGAATATTTTGCAGATCATTATGCAACACCGTATTTTTTCAGCGCAAAGGTTTTTAAGGAAACACGGCTACAAACGATAGAACTGCAAACCGTATTTCGTCAAACAGACCCGGCATTTATCCATCTCTTGAATAAAGTTCGAAACAATGCCTTGCAGGTTTCTGATTTAGAAGCCCTGAACAAGCGTCATCATCCTTCATGTAAATTTGATGAACACGATCTTGCCATTACACTCACCAGCACCAATGCCCTTGCATCGACGATGAATCTTCAACGTCTGATGGCACTGCATTCCTGCGAGTTTGCGTATGATGCTGATGTTCAAGGTGATTTCGATACCAAATCCTTTCCCACAGAAAATAAACTGCGGCTCAAACAAGGCGCACAGATAATGATGGTGAAAAACGATCCTAACAAACGTTGGGTCAACGGATCGCTGGGAATCATTAAACGTTTAACACACGAAACCATCGAAGTTTCTTTTGGTGATGTTGTTCATGAAGTTGAACCGGTAACATGGGAGAAATTGGAATATGAATACGACCGGGAAAACAATATGATCGAACCTTTCGTGAACGGGTCCTTCAAACAATTTCCCATCAAACTTGCTTGGGCAATTACAATTCATAAAAGCCAAGGGAAAACATTTGAGAAAGTCATTATCGATCTGGGGCGTGGAGCCTTTGCGCACGGTCAAGCGTATGTCGCTCTGAGCCGCTGCCGATCGCTTAATGGAATTTATTTACAATCGCCGCTTCGATACCGCGATATTATTTTAGATCCCAGAGTTCAGGATTTCCATATAGTGGCATAACGGCACGGTTATTCGCTACTTACCGACATGCATCCACCGCTTACCGAAACAAGCGTAACCTTTGGCGGTTTCTCCTGTATGTTTGTATAGCATTATTTATAGGAACACCATCATGAGACATTATCATAGAAATTCTTGGGGGCATATTGGAGCAGGAATTTTCCTGTTACTTGCCGGCATTATTCTCTTACTCGGCAATTTTCATTATTGGATGCTTGGCTCTGCATGGCATTTATGGCCCATCATCCTGTTGGTCATCGGCATCGGAAGACTGAGCGACGCGCAGTTTTCATGGGAATACCGTAAAGCGGGGTGGATGCTGTTCCTTGGTTCATGGTTTTTAATTTCCGAGTTACATCTCTGGGGCTTTTCATACGGAAACTCATGGCCTATTCTCCTGATCGGTGTCGGTATCAACATGCTCTTGAAGTCTGCATGCCGCCAGTCATCACAATGCTATTTTGAAGAGGCGCCACATGCATAATCGTCACGACCACTCTTTCGGCTTTCGTATGCTTGTCGGCATGGGAATTATTGCTGTGGGCATTTTATTTTTGTTGAACAACATGCATCTCATCGATGCGGGCTATTATATCCATTTCTGGCCTGCGCTGCTCATTGTATTTGGTTTTGCACATTTATTTCAGCATCACACTCTCGGAGGAATTGTTTGGAGCATTGTTCTTATTTTTATCGGTACCGCGATGGTGTGCGACCGGCTCGAATTCATTTCTCTTAATATCTGGGATTATTGGCCTCTCATTCTTGTGTTCGTAGGTATTATGTTGATTACCCAAAGTTCATTCCGACGTCGGCTACAGGTTTCCGCCTCTACGTCGGGTGATCCCAGTAATCTCATCACCGCAACGGCCATCATGGGCGGTTCGCGAAGATATGTGACATCGAAAGATTTTCAAGGAGGAAGTTTAACTGCGATCATGGGCGGCATTGAAATCGATTTGCACGATGCAGATATTCAAACCGGAGCAACACTGGACGTATTTGCCATGATGGGCGGCATTGTTTTACGCGTTCCGGAAGATTGGCTGATCGTTGTCAATACACTTCCCATTATGGGAGGTGTGGATGATAAGACGCATCCCCCAGTCGAAGCTACGAAACGGTTAAACATTACAGGATTTTTAATGATGGGCGGAATGGAAATAAAAAACACCGAATTAGAAGAACATCATCACCACCATCACTACTAACCCCATCGCCATCGATACGTGCATCCCATTCTTTCCAACATACGAGCATTAACGCTTTATCTTGCAACATGGCTTATTGCCGGATTACTGTTTGATATTCCGTACTTTTCACTCCATAACGGGATTTGGCTTCCGGTTCTGTTCACGGATATACCGCTCAATCTCTTCTTCGCTCTTCTCTGTTTATCGTCATATTATATCTGCAAAACTTTTCCGTTGCAACAAACATCGCCAACGCAACTGCTCACGGTCTTTACTACGGCTTCTGCCGTCACATCTGCTATCTCCTTCATTGCTGGATATATTTGGATATCTTTTGTTGATGGGCTTCATATAGGACCGCAAGTCATGCCAATTTTTGAACAATATACGAAGGATTCAAATGTCCTTTATATGGTGGCGCTTCTGATGTTGGCATTCCTTTTCGTTGCAGCCGTCCATTACATTTTGATTTTTTTTCAGAAAGAACAGGAATCCAAGCAGCACGTGATTGAATTGAATTTGCTGACACAGGATGCCGAGTTGCGCGCGCTGCGTGCGCAGATCAACCCGCATTTTTTATTTAACAGTTTGAATTCCATCAGTGCACTGACAACGGCAAACCCGGAACAAGCGCGGCACATGACGATTTTACTTGCCGATTTTTTTCGGAAGAGTTTGGACCTCGGCACACGCGAAGTGATCACCGTTGCCGATGAAATATCGCTTGTTTCCGATTTTCTTACCATCGAACAAGTTCGGTTCGGTAAACGCCTGCAAGTACAAAAAGAAATCGATCCCAGTACTGTCTCATGCTTGCTGCCACCGCTTATTTTGCAACCGTTAGTGGAAAACGCCGTGCGGCATGGCATTGCCAATATGCTTTCAGGCGGAACGGTGCTCATCCAGACAAAACGCCAGAATGAGCAATTGCTGCTCATGGTCGAAAATCCCATCGATCCTGAACCTCAAACCAAAAAGGGTACAGGGCTTGGCATTCGCAATGTCCGCGCACGGTTGGAAAAATTGTACAATCACACGGCGCGAGTGGATGTTGTGAAAACCGATTCGTATTTTCGTGTAACACTTTCCATACCCGCAGACGAGGAAGACGAATGAAGAAACAACCGATACGAACGATTCTTGTCGATGATGAAGAACCGGCGCGGCTCATTATGCGGGAATATCTTTCCGCCCATTCCGATATCGAAATTGTCGCCGAATGCGAAAATGGTTTCGACGCGGTGAAAGCCGTCGGCGAACTTCATCCTGATCTTCTGATTCTCGATATTCAAATGCCGAAACTCAGCGGCTTCGAAGTGCTGGAACTGATTGATGATCCTCCGGCAATTATTTTCGCAACGGCGTATAATGAATTTGCCGTGCGAGCGTTTGAAGTGCATGCCATCGATTATCTTCTCAAACCCTTCAGCAAGGAACGATTCGGCGAGGCATTGGAACGAGCACGGAAAGAAATTGAGACACCTGCTCCTCTTTTGCTTCAGCCGTTGAAGCAAACGATCCAACAAAATCCATTGGAGCGCGTCCTTGTCAAAGACGGCACCAAAGTGCACGTGATTCCTGTTGACCGCATTGACTACATCGAAGCTCAGGATGATTATGTCTCGATTAAAACCGACGGGAAGTCGCACTTAAAGCAACAGCGTATGGCAGAATTAGAAAAGCTGCTGAACCCGCAAAAGTTTGTGCGTGTGCATCGGTCTTACATCCTCAATGTCGAGCGCATTGCACGCATCGAGTTGTATGCCAAAGACAGCCGCGTCGCCATTTTAAAAGACGGAACAAAAGTGCAGATCAGCCGCGCAGGGTACGATAAACTTAAAGGGTTGCTGTAACCGTTTTAAAAGCATCGAGCAAAAATATCGTGCATACATTCTGGAAACACGATCACCTGAGAACGAAGTTCATCCTGATCGACAGCAAAGCATATTCCGCATGCTGGAAATGCATCGAAGACATGTGAACATGGCATTATCGGAAAAGTAAAATTCCTCGGACACAAACATTCACGCATCGATCATCCGGAACAATGTAATGGATGCCTGAAATGCGTCCACGCATGTAGTGCGCTTGCCATCACACACATTCCTAAATTGAAAACATTGGCATAATGTTATTGAAAGGGTAACTATGAGATCATTTGTATTCTTTCTTCTTTTTTTACTTACCGCAATATCTTCCCCGCGATACGCACAAGCACAACAAGAGGAAGTTGCAATCTTACGGCAAACGGATATTGCCTTCGATCAAGCTGTTGCCGAACGCGGCGCAGAAGCTTGGGCATCATTCTTTGCACCGAACGGTTCGATGATTTCCGACACAAACGCACCGATTCTCGGACGCGAAGCAATTCGCAACGTCATGGAGCCGATCTTCGGAGAACAGCATGTCTCGTTGCGATGGAAACCAACTTCGGCAGGCATCCTCATTTCCAAAAATATCGGTTACACGGTGGGATCGTATATTCGTATCTGGAAAAATGTTGAGGGCAAAACAGTAAAAGGAACTGGCACCTACACTACGATCTGGAAAAAACAACCGGACGGAAGCTGGAAAGCCGTTCTCGATACCGGCGAAGCTGACGGAAAACCGATTGAAGTAAAATAAGACTTCATGCAAAACCTTTACTCGTCCGGTACAAACCGGTATCCGATACCGGATTCTGTTGCAAACAATTTCGGATCGTCGGGATTGTCTTCCAATTTTTTTCGGAGCTGCCCGACATAGACGCGCGTATATTGCGATTCGCCTTCGTATTTCGGGCCCCACACCTGCTGCAAAATGTAATTGTGCGTCAGAACTTTTCCGGCGTTCTTAACAAAGAGGACCAATAACGCAAACTCTGTCGGCGTTAATTTCACCACGGCGCCATGTTTTTTCACAACCCGCTTTTCAACATCGATATAGACATCTTTTGCTTTCACCACCGTTGAAGCCAACGACAACGCTTGTGCATGGCGCAGCGCTGTTCGCAAGCGTGCCAGTAATTCGCCGGTACGAAATGGCTTGAGCAAATAATCGTTTGCGCCGGCATCTAATGCTGTGACAATATCATCTTCCGACGATCGAACAGATAAAATAATAATTGGATATTCTGCCCACACGCGAATTTTTTTCAATACCTCGATGCCGTCGGCATCCGGCAATCCCAGGTCTAACACCATGGCGTCGTAGCGATGTGTTTCGGCATGATGAATTGCCTCTGCTGCATTTTCCGCCAATGTAATATGGTATCCTGCCGATTCCAACGTGACACGCAACAACCGCTGCATTTGCACTTCATCATCAACAACTAATATTTCCGCTGGGATGGAATTCATTGCAATACAATAGATGGTTGAGGTTCCGCGGGAAGTCGTATGATAAATTGTGCACCACCGTTCGGTTTGTTCGAGACACCGATGTTTCCTTTATGGGCTTCCACAAATCCGCGCGCGATGGAAAGTCCGAGTCCTGTGCCGCCGGTACACGTTCCGGGCACGCGATAAAACTTATCGAACAACTTGTTGAGTGCTTCTGCCGGAAAGCCCGGCCCGTTATCGCTGATGACGATGACTAATTCATGATTATCGATGTGCACATCAATATCGACCTGTGAATCGGGCGGCGTATAGAGCGATGCGTTGTAGAGAAGGTTGGTGATGACCTGTTCAATCAACACAAAATCCAATTTGACAAGAGGAAGATTTTCAGGAATGCCGATCCGGACGGTGTGATGCGAAAGTTCTTTCTCCAATTTTTTCAGCGATGTATTGACAATATCGCGCACATCGCACCAATCGGATTTTAGCGCAAGCTGTCCAGATTCAAGCCGCGTCATATCCAACAGATTTTCTACTAATCGATTAAGCCGCTCTGCTGCAGTATGTATATCAAGAAGCAGATCGTCGTTGAGATGATTCGATGAAGTTTCTTTAGTGAACAACAATCCTTCCGATGCATTCATAATCGCGGTGATCGGTGTACACAATTCATGAGAAATGGAATTGAACAATGTTTTATACAATTTTTCAGATTCTGCATAGACAATGGTACGTTTGGCGATTTCATTTAATTGCTCGCGTTCGAGCGTCGCCGCAATTTGTGCGATGAAGTTTTCCAGCAACGATTCCTGATCCATTGTAAACTGTTTGCCATCGCGCGGCTTAACGCCGACAACGCCTAACGGATACCGCGGGCCGGAAACGGGATAATACATTGCATTTGCCGAGGGAAGCGTATCGGTATATTTTCCCGCTTTCTTTTCATTCCAGTACACCCATGCAGCAACACCGAATTCTTTTTCATCCACCTTGAAGGTGCTTGCCGCATGCGCTTTTGTAAAAATATCACCATCCGGTTCGCTTAAGAGAATTGCTACTTCGGAATTTAAAAATGATGCGATATTTCTTACCGCAATTTCTGCAACTTCATTCTGCGTTTTCGCCGCCGTCAATTGTTTGGTTAAGGTGAACAATGCCGTTGCGCGTTCTTCACGGGAGTGAACGGTCTTTTCCCTTGCTCGGACACGCGCAGTCAATGTTCCGGTGACTGCTGCAATAGCAAAATAGGTCACAAACATCAGCATGTCCTGCGGCTTGTTGATGGTCAACGTAAAGTGCGGAGGAATGTAAAAGAAATTCCATACAAGCGAACTAACCGTTGCCGCAAGAATTACGGGACCGACGCCGAAACGAAGCGACAGCAACGCCACCGTGAGAAGCAGGACAAGCGAAACCGTTTGATATCCTAACAACAGCGAGAATGGATAGCAGGCAAGAGCAACCAGCACCACGATCAATGTCACCATGCCGTATTGTGATATGCCGGATTGAATTTCAAGTACAGGAAAATGTTTTTTTATCGGAAGCTGATCTTTTGTATGGTCACCGACAACCGTAACATCCAAGTCTCCGCTCAATTCAATGAGACGGTCATAAAGGGTGTTGGCAAAGATGCGGCGGTGTTCAGATCTCCCGATAAGAATATGGGAAACGTTTTGCTGCTGGGCGATGTGTACGAGGCCGTTTGGCACATGCTCATTGCCGGTGGTAATGACTTCAGCGCCAAGCTCGCGCGCCAATTTCATATTGTTGTTGAGTTGTTTCTTTGCCGTATCGGAAAGCTGCTTGGATGATTCTACATACACGGCAATCCATGTGGCATTCATCGCGTACGACATACGCCGCGCCCAGCGAATGACCGACACCGCGGACGGGCTATCGCTGATACCGACGAGCAATCGTTGACTGGATTTCCATGTTCCGGTGATATGCCGCGTACTTTTATATTCACGCAATTGCTGATCGACGCGTTCCGCGGTAAGGCGCAGCGACATTTCACGCAGTGCAGTGAGATTTCCTTTGCGGAAAAAATTCTGCACCGCTTGCTGCGAACGTTCCAGTGTATATACCTTACCTTCTGCAAGGCGCTTGAGCAATTCTTCCGGTGAAATGTCGATGAGTTCAACTTCATCTGCTTGCTCGAAGATAGAATCGGGCACCGTTTCGCGCACAATGCTGCCGGTAATTTGTGCAACCGCTTCTGCACGGCTTTCGAGATGCTGCACGTTCAACGTGGTATAAACATCGATGCCATTATCTAAAATTTCTAACACATCCTGATATCGTTTGGTGTGACGGCTTCCCTGAATATTCGTATGCGCAAGTTCATCCACCAGAACGATTTTGGGTTTACGCTCAAGCACCGCATCTATATCCATTTCTTCTAATTGCACACCACGGTATTCTAACTTTTTTCGCGGTACAATCGGAATGCCTTCGATGAGAGCGCTCGTTTCAGGGCGTTTGTGCGTCTCCACATATCCCACAACGACATCGGCACCCTTGGCTTTTGCTTCATGCGCGGATTTGAGCATATCGTACGTCTTGCCCGCGCCGGCACACATCCCAAAAAATATTTTCAACTTCCCACGATTCGCATGCTCCTCTTCCTTTTTTAATGCGTTAAGCAAGTCATCGGGGTTAGGGCGATATTCTTCCGGTGTATCCATGGATTCAAATATAGTGATTCCTCCACGAAAATTCACGCACGACGAAGGCAGTATCGGTGTACATTAAAAAAATCCTTTATTCTCGGTTCGTCTTCATATCATTTAGACAGGAACACACTTTTCCAAACTGCATGTCCGGGATCTTGACCGAGAATTCTGTCATGTACCGCAATGCCGGAAAAAAATCCTGCAAGAAAAACGATGACAAGCAGAATTATCAGGCGTTCAAGCCAAGTCGGCGTTTCAGTTTCATTCCTGTGTATCATCGCTTTACCTTTTCAATGAAATTCACGATCAAGCGCAAGATTGAGTTTTATGACATTCACACGAACCTGTCCAAAGATATTCCATTGCGGCGCTTCAGTATAGTGCTGGACAAGCAGTTTCAATTGTTCTATTTTTGATGAATCAAGTTGCCGAGCATTTGCAACTCGAACGATTTGCAGAAGCGCAGCTTCGGGACTGATGTGCGGATCTAAACCGCTGCCGGATGCAAACAACATTTCTTTCGGAACATCGACACCGGCGGCAAGTTTGTTTTGGCTAATAAATTGCCGTTGACTTGCATGAACAGAATCTTGCAATGCCTTGCTCGTCGGGCCGAAATTACTTCCGCCGGACGGCAACGGATTATAATCAATGGCAGAAGGACGTGAGTGAAAATATCTCTCACTCGTAAATTTTTGCCCGATCAATTCCGAACCGACAATGGTTCCGTTTTGCGTTACGAGACTTCCGTTTGCTTGACGCGGAAACATCCATTGCGCAAGGAATGTCATCACAATCGGATAGATGACACCGGTAAGAATCGTGAGCACGAGTAATACTCTGAGAGCAGGAAGAAAATAGGTTTTCATAATGTATTTCCGTTTTCGTATTTACTATCTCGGATACCAGCTTTTGATATCAAACTGATTTGGCAGATGCTGAATCAGTGTATCATGAAACACAAGCCCGATCAAAAGACCAACGATGAATGCCAATACAATGACAATCTTAGTCTGTGAACTACGGGATTTACCGTCATCACCTGGATTTTCCATGACCGAGGATCCTTTCATATCATATCCATCCTAACGCAACGATGAACATATCGATGATTTTAATACCGACGAACGGAATGACGATGCCGCCGATGCCGTATATCCATAAATTTCTCCACAACACCGAGTTGGCGCCGACCGGGCGATACTTGACGCCTTTGAGCGCCAGAGGAATGAGCGCCACAATAATCAGTGCGTTAAAAATAACAGCGCTGAGAATGGCGCTCTGCGGCGAGGCAAGGTGCATAATGTTCAATGCCGAAAGCGGGCCATTCGAAAGCACCGACGCTGCGTACAATGTTCCAGCCATTGCCGGAATGATGGCAAAATATTTTGCAACATCGTTGGCAATACTGAACGTTGTCAGTGCACCGCGCGTCATCAGCAATTGTTTTCCCGTTTCGACAACCTCGATCAGTTTTGTCGGGTTGCTGTCGAGATCGACCATGTTGCCGGCTTCGCGCGCGGCCTGCGTTCCGCTGTTCATCGCAATGCCAACATCTGCCTGCGCCAGTGCGGGCGCATCGTTCGTTCCGTCGCCGATCATCCCGACCAATCTGCCGTTCGCCTGTTCGTCGCGAATACGTTTGAGTTTGTCTTCCGGTTTTGCTTCAGCAATAAAATCATCGACGCCGGCTTCGGCAGCTATCGCAGCGGCAGTTAACGGATTGTCGCCGGTAATCATCACCGTGCGAATTCCCATCGCCCGCAATTGTGTAAACCGCTCTTTGATTCCACCCTTCACCACATCTTTTAATTGAATTACGCCGAGTACTTCATTATTTTCGGCAACAACCAACGGCGTGGAACCCTGCCGCGCGATTTCATCTACCTTGCTTTGCACGGCAGCCGGAAATGTTCCGTGCTGTTCTTGAATAAATGTTTTAATCGCATCGGCAGAACCTTTGCGAATAATTCTTTTCTCTTTTTCCCCGGCGGGAATATCAACGCCGCTCATGCGCGTTTGTGCTGTGAACGGAACAAAATGTGCCGCGGCATCGGCAACCGTACGGCCGCGCAGTTGATATTTTTCCTTTGCAAGAATAACGATGGAACGTCCTTCCGGTGTCTCATCCGCTATCGATGAAAGTTGAGCTGCATCTGCTAATCTTTCCGGTGAAATGTTGGGAGCCGGAATAAATTCTGTTGCCATTCTGTTGCCCAGCGTAATGGTTCCTGTTTTATCCAATAGCAGCACATCCACATCACCCGCGGCTTCTGCTGCGCGTCCGCTTGTGGCAATCACATTCTTGCGAATCAATCGATCCATGCCGCTGATACCGATAGCGCTCAACAATCCGCCGATGGTTGTTGGAATCAAACACACGAGCAGCGACACAAGAACAGGCAATGTTGTAATAGCTCCGACTGCCGAACCGGAAGCTTTTTCACTATACTGCACAAACGACGGCAATGTGGCAACGACAAGCAAAAAGATGATCGTCAATGCGGAAAGGAGAATCGTCAATGCGATTTCATTCGGTGTTTTCTGGCGCTTCGATCCTTCCACTAATGAAATGATCCGGTCTAAAAATGTATTCCCCTGCTCGGACACGATGCGAATTATGATGCGGTCGCTCAAAACTTTTGTTCCGCCTGTCACCGCACTGCGGTCATCGCCGCTTTCACGAATGACGGGCGCAGATTCTCCGGTGATGGAGGATTCGTCCACGCTTGCGATTCCTTCTATGATAATACCATCGGACGGAATAACATCTCCGGCTTCACATACAACGATATCCTCTTTGTGCAATTGCGTCGCAGCGAGAGAAATTTCTTTTCCACCTTCCAGCTTACGCGCCATTAATTGCGAGCGATTTTTCTTCAACTCTTCCGCCTGTGCTTTTCCGCGGCCTTCGGCAATTGCCTCGGCAAAATTCGCGAACAATACGGTGAACCATAACCAGACCGTTACTTGAATATTAAACGGCGACGGATGTCCGGCAACTATTTCTTGAAACACGATCACGGTTGTCATCGCAGCACCCACGGCAACAACGAACATCACAGGATTTCTTACCAATGATTTAGGATGAAATTTTTTAAGGGAATCCTTCAATGCCTGCAGAAGAATTTTGCCCGATAGAAACGATAACGTCGATGATAACATTTTTTTATCCATAGCGAACCTCTAGAAAACCTGTCCTTTCAACATCAAGAAATGTTCTATGATCGGCCCGAGCGCCAGCGTTGGGAAGAATGTCAATGCACCCACGATCAGAATCGTACCGAGAAGAAGAAGAGCAAACAAAACGGTATCTGTGGGAAATGTTCCGGTTGAAAGCGGTACAATTTTCTTTTTTGCCAGACTACCGGCAATCGCGAGCATCGGGAAAATAACGCCGAATCTGCCGATGAACATATCGATGCTCAACAGTACGTTATAGAAGACCGTGTTGGCATTCAATCCGGCAAAAGCGCTGCCGTTGTTGCCCGCACCGGAGGCAAATGCGTAGAGAATTTGCGAATAGCCATGCGGGCCGTTGTTGCTGATACTCGACGTTCCCGCATCAATAACGCATGCAAGAGCTGTAAAGACAAGAATACACATGCTCGGCATGAGCATTGCCAGCACCGCCATCTTCACTTCAAACGCTTCGATTTTTTTTCCCAGATATTCAGGAGTTCGCCCGACCATCAATCCCGCGATAAAAACTGTTAGAAGAATGAAGATCAGCATGCCGTACATCCCTGACCCTACGCCGCCAAAAATAATTTCGCCGAGTTTGATATTCAACATCGCAACGAATCCGGATAGCGGTGATAAACTATCGTGCATGGCATTCACCGATCCGTTCGACGCATCCGTCGTTGCAACAGACCACAGCACGCTGTTCGCAACGCCGAAGCGCGTTTCCTTTCCTTCCATCCCGCCTGCAATGCCGGTAACGGGGTTCATCGAATATTCCGACCAGAGAGAAACTCCCAGCCCACCCACAAAGAGCACAAACATCGATGCCCAGACGATCCACGCATGTTTTTTTGCTTTCACCATGATGCCGTAGGAATATACAAGCGCAGAAGGAATTAAAAAGATCGCAAGCATTTCTAAAAAGTTTGAAAGCGGCGTCGGGTTCTCAAACGGATGCGCACTGTTCGCATTAAAGAAACCTCCCCCGTTGGTTCCCAATTGTTTGATCGCGATCTGCGATGCCGCAGGCCCCAGCGGAATAACTTGCTGCTGCCCTTCTAATGTCGTTGCAGTTTGATACGAAGAAAATGTTTGCACAACTCCCTGACCAACCAGCACCACCGTGAAGAGAATCGAAAGCGGCAAGAGAATATAGAGGGTGCTTCGCACAAGGTCAGCCCAAAAATTTCCGATGTCGTTCGTGGTCTTGCGTGCAATGCCGCGGGCGAGCGCAAGCATCACGGCAATGCCCGTTGCCGCGCTAACAAAATTTTGCACTGTCAAGCCGAACATCTGCACCGCGTATCCAAGCGTCGTCTCGCCGGAATAGGATTGCCAGTTGGTGTTCGTCATAAAACTCATTGCGGTATTCAATGCAGAATGCCATGACACATTCGGCAATTGCTGCGGATTGAACGGCAGCGATGCTTGCACCAATTGCAGTACAAAGACAATCGCAAATCCCAAAATATTAAACACAAGCAGCGTAATGGAATATATTTTCCAATCCATTTCACGCGCAGGATCGATACCAGAAAGTTTGTAGATGAGCCGTTCTAACCATCCGAGTGCCGGTGAGAGGAACGTGCGTTCGCCGGCGAAAATTTTTGCCATCAGTTTACCAAGCGGCGGCGTGAGCAAGAACAGGGCGACGCAATACAACGCGATCTGAATAATTTCCAATATCGTGATCATTAGAATTTCTCCGGCTTAATAAGTGTATAGATCAAGTATGCTAAGAGAAGCACTGCTGTGACAAGTCCAATAATCATGTTCTTTCCTTTTCAATGTCTGTGTTCAACTTGCTTGAATTCCAAATGAAAGACAATGAAAGGAACATAAAAAGCGAAGCCGGAAGCGTAAAAAAAATATAAAGGGGAAACTGAGGAAATTAGAAATCTGTGGAAAAGAATCCACCGCCTTTTCTCGCCGGAAGAAAGTGCGAAGTCAACGCATAAGAGTGCTTCACCGACGGTCAAAAGCGGCACATCGACACTCAATAGTGTCGATTCGGCACTTCCGAGTGTTACTTCAGCACTTCGTAGTGGTAAATTGCCACTCCGGAGTGGCAAGCTGCTCCTTAGAATACACTAAAACAGCTATTTTTTGAAATATTTATACATCACGGCAAACTGCGTTCAGCACCAAAAGGCGGTACCACAATCCCAAGAAATTTTACAGGGGACGCCGCAGGCAGGGGGTTCGCGTGGGTATAGAATAAAATGATTTTTTGTATATGAGCAAGCGGCAAAGAGAAAAGATACCTCTCCGATCGCTTCAAGCGGTCGGAGAGGAACAAACAGGAATCACATTAACTCTTGATGACGCAGCAAGACATCAAAAGAAATACCGGACACCGATGGCCGCATCAACATCGAAATGCGACGATGACTGCAAATATAATGTCGGAATGATCTGCGCAAAGAGATCAATCGAAAAGCCGTGCGGCATCCATGCAATACCGCCTACACCGCGAACGCCGAAATTTCTATCTCCCGTGCCGCTGCCAAGAATTCCTCCCAGACCGTAGAAGAGCGAAAGTATTTCGTGAGATTGAAACGGCGAAACATGCCAAAGATAGTCCACGCTCAAGATAGTTCCATCCGTTTGTGATAACGATGGAACGCCAAGTCCAAATTGAAGTGCCGTGGAATGTGTTAACCATGCTTTGGCACTCAATCCGGTGGGCGTACCGGCCTCAAGCCCCAATCCGAATCCATGTCCTTGTGCTGCACTGATGGTTATAAAAAGAACGAACAAGAGGAGGACAGCAAACGATCGATGAATCATAAGAATTCCTTTCATGATGAACATTGACACTGCAAACGAATACACAAGTATAAGAAATTGTTTTTATGAACGTGTGATACAAGATACATTCTAAAAAATACTACAGGAAAGCGACGCAGGAATTTGACAGACACATCAATCTTTTTTATCATCATCCGATTTGTCATGATCGTTCGACGGCAAATCGGACTGAATCTTCCTGACAAGCTTTTCAATAGCATCGATAAAGTGCAAAATTAAACTCGCTAAACTTTTCTTTCTTGGCAGATAAGAAGTTTGTATCTCGTCAAGTTCTTTTCCTATTTCCACTTTTAATGAAGGGGATTTTGAAATGGAAAGCACCTGAGATGGATACACACTTCGATGTCCCGTAATAAGAAAACTAATCACACACGCCACGGTTGCATAGGGTGCGATTTGCGGGCCGAATAATTCCACTGCCATAATGCTTGCTGCAATAGGAGTGTTCGCCGCTCCGGCAAGAACGCTGACAAGCCCGATTGCAGCAAAGGTTCCTAAATTCAGATTCATCATCGTGGCAAAAAATAATCCAGCGGTTGTGCCGATAAAAAATATCGGTGTTACAATGCCGCCGCTGCCACCAAAACTCAGTGTGATTGCGGTGAACAATGGTTTTACTAAAAACGCATACCAGTCGGTTTGCTCTCCACGGAAACCTGCTTCAATAGTTGATAATCCCAATCCAAGATACTTTGCCGAAAAGATATATGTCAATCCAACAAGCAGCGCACCGCCGATGAGTCCTTTGAATGGTTTCCAGATGGTTATTCGATTTGAAAGTTTATCGCCTGCTTTCAACATTTCAATAAGAAAGATGGAACACAATCCGAAGAACAATCCACCCAGCATCACTTTCAAAAGAAATAATTCTGAAAAGACAGGAATAACGTTAATCGATCCATGAAAATACGTAACGCCAAAAGCCGACGATACCTGATACGCCGTGATACCGGCAATGAACGATGGAAGCAATACTTCGTACAGAATTGCGCCGACAAATAATACTTCCACTCCAAAGAACGAACCCGCAATCGGCGTACCGAATACTGCTGCAAACCCTGCACTAATGCCGCAGATGACAAGTTTCTTTCTATCGTGATCGTCGAATTTTAAAAGATCACTAAAGAAGGATGTCAATCCCGCGCCGATTTGTGCGCATGGGCCTTCTTTTCCCGCCGAGCCGCCAGTCGCCAGCGTAATAATCGTTGCAACAAGTTTCACCGGCACTACGAGAAGGGGGATTTTACCGGAACGTTTGTGAATCGCTTCAATTACTTTTTCTGTTCCGTGACCTTCAGCATCGGGAGCAAGATATTTGATCATCAGTGCACTGAGGAACAACGCAATGGGCAAAAATAAAAATGTATAGGGTGATTGATGCCCGACATCCGTTGCCCATCCAAGAATTTTAAGGAACAATGCAGTTGCCCCGCCGACAATAGCGCCGGCAATAGTGGCAAGAAACACCCATTTGATAATGCTGATAAACAGTACGGTCGATTCTGTAATTTGTTTTTTCATGATAGACCTTATTATAGGATACTAAGTCTCTAATAAAGAGTCAAGCTTATCCGCAAAAATGCCGTCTCATGATCACACACACTATCTTTTTTCTCCATAGTGCCATGATATCAGCATCCCCATAAATGGGGATTGTTCGCGGCGCTGTTTTTTGATATTATAAATCAAGAGAATATTGATGCATGAACGGAGGCTTCGCAGGCGGTCCCGAAGGCTGTCGGAGATTGAGTGGGGATTGACGATGTGCTGCAAGAGGGCAGCACAAGACCCGCCCCGCCAAATGGACAATTTCCGCTCGAGGCCGAACATGGGGTCGTCGGTATTGCCGACGACGGCAGTGACGGGGGCGATTTGCTCGAGCTCGAGTCGAACACGTGCGGTTGGCCGACGTCCCCCGCATGCAGGATGTGCTCGACGCCGCGAGGAGCGCTGGTCAGCGCCGGGTCGACGATAGTTGTGGGTGTCGGAAACGACGCCGATTCGGTGCATTCAGGCCTCGCCTCGGTTCCGGCGGCTTCTGCTCGCCGTCCGGGGCTCGGCTTCCTCTTCGGTTCCTTTTCCGCGGGTTCGGCGGCTTCGCTCAGCTTGAGGGCGCCGGCGAACAAGCCCGGTGAAAAGGCCCCCGCTCAGGAGCGTGTTGATGAAGAACTGGATGGTGGTCGGATAACCGTTGGTGCCTTTGGTCAGCGCCATAATCCAGCCCGCCAAATCCTTGGTGTATTCCGGGTTGGTGAGCCAGGAGGCGGTGTTGGTGATGAGGTAAAAGAGGCGCGCGCCAACGATGCCGCCGGAGAGCAGGCGCAGAAACGAGGAGCGCCGGCTAAACCGCGCGCCAAACCAGATGATGAGCAGGAAGGCGCCGTAGTTCACCAGTTGGCCGACTTGAAGGGATTGCATATGAGCGCGAACAGTAGTAGAGATTGAGCGCCAGGTCCGAAACCACCAGGGTCGTCAGCGGGAGCCACCACTTGATGGTGCCGGAAAAAAGGCGCCGGCGCAAAAAGCCAAGGCGTAAAAGGCGCTGAAGTTCGGCGGAAACAGGCTGGGCCAGCGCGACAAGGCCGCCAGGGCCATGAACCCGTAGGGCAGCCACTTGCTCCACTTCTCATTCACCCTGCCAGCATACCCCCGCGCGCGGGATCGACAAGAGTGGAAGCACGGTGTTAAGTCTGGCCTGTTATGGTCATCGGCATTCCCAAAGAAATCAAAGGCCAGGAACATCGCGTTCGGCATTATTGTCCTCGGCCGCTTATCATTGTGAAGCGCGGCCACCAGGTGCTGGTCGAGCGCCACGCCCGGGCGGGGCCGGTTATCCGGATTAGGGCTATGCCCAGGCCGGCGCCACACTGGTCGCCGAACACACCAACGTGTTCGGCAAGCCGAACTGATTGTCAAGGTCAAAGAGCCGCTGCCGAGCGAGTACGGGCTCCTCCCGGTCCGGCGAACTCCTGTTCACCTACCTCCACCTGGGCGGCCAGCCGGTCGCTGACCGAGGCGCTCATGAAATCGGGCGTCACGGGCTTGCTAA
>CAWBMS010000008.1:0-592603 GCA_963790045.1 Ignavibacteriota bacterium
AGCTTTCTACGAAACGCCGGATTACAAAACATTATTGGAGCATCAGGCCTACAATATTGTTGTCGGGCGACGAGGTGTCGGGAAAAGTGCGCTTTTTTATCAATTGTCGAAGACATGGGGACGAACTGACCACTTACGGCTCGTCGAATTAAGTCCTGAACAGCATCAGGTGGTTGGTTTACGAGCACTCGGAAAACAATTTGGAGAAAAATTCAATTTGATTTATGCAGGAAGCAGAATCGCTTGGCGTTATGCGCTCCTAATGGAAGCGACAATGAAAATATGGGGTTACTACAAATTCACAGGATATGAGGGTGAGCCTCTTCTTAAATCTCATGTAGGCAAATGGCAACAAGGCGGACGCCAGTTTGCCGAACGATTGCGACAGGCTCTCCGCCTTGTTTTAGATGGCAAGTTAGATCCTGAATCGGCTATTGCTGAACTTCCAACCAGACTACAGGTGGATGAAATCCAGCAAGCCCTTTTCGTGGGCCTCGGAAAGACAAAAGAACGTGTCCTGTTGCTTGTTGATCGGCTCGACGAGGGATACGAAGCTGACCCGCTTGGAATTGGTTTATTGGTTGGATTAGTTCAAGCCTCGGTCGAATATCAACACCGCAGTTGGACGTGATGAATATCGCCAAATGCTCTCTTACCTTTGCGGCTACTACGGCCGACTTGGATTTATTATTACGCGCACTGAGAAGATGGATTTGGAAAAGGGCCAAGAATTGGATTGGATGCGGGAAATATACTTCAACCACGAGAAGCGCTTGATAATCAGGTTAACGGCAAAGTTTTTGCAGGGCCTTTTGGGCAAATTAAGAAGCCCACAAAAGCACGACGCTGCGGATGAGGCTCTTGACGGGATTATCGATCTTTACGAATTAAGATACCTGAGTTTGCCCAGCACAAAAAGGAAACGCAAAAAATAGGCTCCCTACCATGAAATCCGTTCTCCAGATCTCGTTGTTGGCCGCGATATTGTGCGCCGCGACGAACCTGCTCCGAGCGCAAACCACCAACACAACCCCCGTCGTGCCGGCTTGGGCGCAACCCGGCTCTTCCAATCATGTCCAGGTGGCGCCGCCGGCGGATTTCCACCGGCCCAGCAAAAAATTTGATACCCCGATCGGCCTGTTTGAGGGCCAGTCGGACATCGGCAGCGCGCTCATCCCCGGCAGCGCCAGTTACGACGCCGGCACGAAGCAATACACCATCAACTCGGCCGGCTACAACGTCTGGTATATGCGCGACGAGTTCCGTTTTCTCTGGAAGAAAATGTCCGGCGACGTCTCGTTCGCGGCCGGCATTTCGTTCCCGGACACGAACGGTTACGGCGACCGCAAAGCCGTCCTCATCATCCGGCAGGATCTGGATGACGATTCCAAGGAGGTGTTCGTCGCCTTGCACGGCGCGGGCATGATTCAACTGGCGCAACGGCCGGAGAAAAATGTCCGCATCACGGACATGGAATATCGCATCGGCAGCCGTGGCGGTTTGCCCGGCGGCAAATCCCCCGACGACCTGGTCACCGCCAACGCCCAGCGCATCGGCATTGAAAAGCGCGGCGACTCGTTCGCGCTCTTCGTCAGCCTACAAGGCGAACCGATGCACCAGTTCGGCGCGCCCATCAACTTGAAGATTGACGGTCCGTTTTACGTCGGCATCGGCTTCTGCTCGCATTTGCCGGACAAATCCGACACGGCGGTGTTCTCGAATGTTGTTATCGAGAACTCCGCCGGCAGGATTCAATAGCGTCTGTTTCTTCAAAATGGCATATTTGCGGACGATGCCTGACGATTCGTTCAAGGAATTTGTGCTCGACCAGTTGAGCGCGCTGCCGGATGTGCGCGCGAAGGCGATGTTTGGCGCGCACGGGCTTTATTCCGGCGACCATTTCTTCGGGATTCTGGACGAGGGCCGGGTGTTCTTCAAAACGGACGCGCAGTCGCAGGCGGAATACACGGCGCGCGGCATGGGGCCTTTCACCTACGAATCGCGAGGCAAGGTGCTGACGATGAGCTATCACGAGGTGCCGCCGGACGTGCTGGAGCAGCCGCTGGAACTGGTCGAGTGGGCGCGGCGCGCCATCCGCGCGAGTGTCATTTCGCACTCGACAAAGAAAATGCGCCGGGCAAAGTAATCTTCATGAACTTGAAGGCCTTTACGGACCAGCAAAAACAGGCTTTGGTGGATTTGCTCACCTTGGGAATGTATGCGGACGGCAATCTCGACTTAATCGAGGATGAAAAGGTGCAGAGCGTGCTGGATGACATCCAGTTTTCATCCGACAGCGCGCGGCAGTATTTTATTGACGCCAGTTTTGCCCGCGCCAGAAAACACGGAGCGTCGCCGGAGTCGGCGCGGAAGTATGTGGCGGAAATCGGCAAAGCTTTTCCAACGCCCGCCATGCGAAAGCAAGTTTATGCGGCGCTGGAGGAGTCGCTGTCCAGCGACCACAATCTGGCCGACAAGGAAAAAGAGCTTTTGGCCGTCGTTTCCGAAGAATTCAAACTTTGATCTATATGCGCCTATTTGAAGCCATTGTTGACGCGAACCATCGCGCGGTTGCGGGTGACGCGAGCGCCGGCTTGCATCCGGATGATTTTGCCGAGGAACTGCCGGTCATCGCGCTGACGTGCATTGATCCGAGGCTGAACGCCTTTTTCCCGAACGCGCTGGCGCTGCCCGCCGACAAATTCATCTGGCTGCGCAACGCGGGCAACATCATCTTTGACCCGATGAGTTCGATGATGCGCACGTTGGCGCTGGCGTGCGCGGTAAAAGGCGGCAAGGAAATCGCGATCATCGGACACACGGATTGCCAGGTCGGCAAGACCACGACCATGCAGTTGCTCGAAAAGTTCAAATCGCTGGGTGTCGAACGGAGTCTGTTGCCGGACAATCTCAACGAATTCTTCGGGCTGTTCGGCAGTGAGCGGCAAAATGTCATCAAGGCGTGCGACATCATCCGGCAAAGCCCGCTCATCGGCCCGAAAGTTCCCGTTCACGGCCTGTTACTGGACGTCGAAACCGGCAGCCTCGACTGGATCGTGAATGGTTATCAAACGCTGGAAACGGCGGCCAGCCATCCGGTCGTGCCGGCGAACCTCATCGGGCAAGCGACGGAAAAACTCGGTCATTTCAACATCGGCGAGATGAAATTTCCCGAGGCCAAAATCGGCGAGCTGGCGGCTCATGCCGAAGATTGGATGAAGCAAAAAGTAGCGCAAACCCAGGCCAAGGTCGTGGAGGACGTGGCGAGGTCGGCTGAAGAGGTGACGAAGGTTGCCGCGCAAGCCGCGGCTTATGCCGAGAAACACTTGCCGCGGACGCCCGCCACCGCGCCACCACCGTCATTGCCTCCGAAAATTACCCAACCACCGCCGATCCGCCCGCGGGTGAATGTGCGGTGGCCCGGACGTTGAACGAACTCCGCCCTGTCTGGTTTCGGCGCGGTTCTATTTTGCCGTCGCCACGGATTTGCGTCGGTAATCATCCATTCGCCATCGCAGAAACGCCGAGCAATGTTTTGGCGTGGCCTTGTTCCTCAAAGGCCAGAGCGTGTTGAAATCCTCCTCCAACCTTTTCAAGTCACGGATACCAGTTCGCGCCATTCGTTTTGCCGCCCGAATGTTTCCAGCCACCACCGCCTGCTGCCAGAGCATGAACTTGCACGATTGCGCCGCCATGCGCGCGGCCAAATCCAATTCGCGAAGGAAAACATTTGTTTTGGGAGGGACGGCGTGTCGCCGTCCCAAATTCTCTAAAATGGCAATCTGTCTTTCGATTTCCTTCAAGGTCGCGCGGATCTTTGTTGGCGAAATCTTGGCAAACCATTTCAGCCCATTGCGGCAGAACAATTCGCGCTCTTTCGGTTTCGGCGCGGCGATGACCGTGCCCAGCGGCGTTTCGTTTGGCGTCTTTACGCCGAGTATTTGGTGGACGAAACCGAGTTTGTAGGTGGCTTCCGCAATTCCGGCATGTCCGTAAACATCGCGGCCCAAAACCTGGACAAGATTGCGCTTGTCGAATTCTTTTGAATTCCACGCCAGTGCCGCGCCTGCCAGATACATCGGCCAGCTTACGGCAAGCGGCTGCGGATGCCCGCCATCACCCCAATCGGTGATCAAATAGCCGATGGCGCCGGATTTCTTCCCGGCTTTTGCCGCCGCGCGGAGATTGGCCAGCGCATTGTCGTAACGGCCGATGAGCGTTTGCCACGTTGACGTGCCGGGGCAGACGTAAAATGGAATTCTCGCCTTCGCAAATCGCGCCGCTTCCTTTTCAAATGGGTGATTTGCCTCGTAGCCCCAGCTCAAGGCAATCAAGTTGTTGGTAGGGACGCGCTGCCGCGCGTCCGGGCTGACCCGCAGGTCAGCCCTACCTAGCTTGGCCAATTCCGAAATCAGCTTCGGATATTTCAAAATAATATCGCCCCAGAACATCATAGTCTTGCCACATGCTGAAACCTCGCGGTGAATCTGTTTCAGGAAATCCAGATAGACGCGGCCTTTGCCTTTGGCATCGCATAGCGCCTTGCTTTGGCCACGGCCCAAATCCCATGTTTCATCGCAGCCGACATTTAAGAAACGGCTGGAAAAATTCGGCAGCAACTCGTCGTAAAGCCCGCGCAAAAAGGGCAGGGTGCCGGGATGATTCGGCGCAAGCGTCGTCGGGCGGCGGACAAATTCGCCGCTGGCGTCTTCGTAAGGCTTGGAAACTTCGGCGAGTTTCTTGAGTTTCGGATGCTCCAGTAAATGGCGCAGATGGCCGAAGGAATTCTGGTTTGGGACGAGGTCAATGCCGAGTTCGCGGCAGCGCGCGTCCAGCTTGCGGATTTCCTCGCCGGTCAGCGCGCCCCAGCTTTGCCAGACGGATTTGTAGTTGCGATAGGCGAACGT
Organism: Ignavibacteriota bacterium; assembly: GCA_963790045.1. GTDB lineage: Bacteria > Bacteroidota > Ignavibacteria > UBA10030 > UBA10030 > DATKMP01. The sequence goes on from CAWBMS010000008.1 coordinate 4,908, forward strand.
GTGTTCGGTGTAAAGTTGCAGCTCGTTGATTTTGAAATCGGCGAGATGTTCGGCGAGATCAAGGAGCGTTTCGAGTTTCGGCACGCGTCCGCGCGAGATGTCGAGCATCACGCCGCGACGGGGGAAATCCGGCCAGTCACGGATTTTCAGGCAGGGGAGGCGGCGGCCGTATTGCTGCAGCAATTGCCGCAACGTGGCCGACGCCGCGCGCAAGCCGCCAATTTCGCGAAAAGAAATCTCAATTCGATCTTTTGATATTACCAGCGCGTAGCCTTCAGGATGATTGGGTGCGGGTTTGCTGCGTTTGACCTTGATTGCAACCTGCGGTTTCCGCTTCGGCAGCGTGAACTTGCCGCGAAGAAGTTTCAGCGAGCGGGGGCAGGGGAGTAAATTTGGTTTTAGCATGGCTTTAATCTAACCCTGAAAAGTCCAATGCCACGGCTCATAAATCACGCCAAATTTGTTGTCGCGTGGATAGGTCATTGTGAATTTGAAATCCTTCGCGTGTTGAGCAAGCCAAACGAAAGCGGCTGTTCGATCAAATTCTTCCTTCAACGGCTTGCAATTCCGAGTAGTAACATCAATTGCCCTGCCGGTGTGATGTTGGCTGTAACCGGGCGCAGCGCTGACCCGAAGGATTTGTTCCATTTTCTGTCCGGCGGCGAGTTTGCGTTTAATAATCTGGCTTTGGTAGGCAACACTTCTAAAGGCAGAAACAACGAGCAAGATGATTCCTTCACTTTCGGCAACCAATTTCATTTCATGCCAGGCAGCGGCAGCATGGGGAACAAGTTTTTGTTCGCGTTCATAAATGTCGCGGCCGATGGAGACAAGTTCTGTTGCCTCAAGAATAGGTTTTCGCTTTCTGAAAATCCTTTCGATGCCCAATTCGCGCAAAATTTCAGCGACTTGTTGTTCGTAACTCAAAGTCGCAGTCATGTTCACAGGAATTCACTTCGCAATCATCCCGCTTTTGCGCGCGTAATTGAACAGGCCGCCAGCATCCACGACGGGGCGGACGTCGCCAAGCGGTTTGAATTTGATGACTTTACCGGTCGCCCTGACGGTGACAGTGGCTGCGTCGAGGTCAACGGTCACGATATCGCCATTTTTCAAGGTGTCGCAAAGGCGTTCGGTGATTTCGCAGGGATACAATTCGCCGGTGGCGACGGAATTGCGGAAGAAGATGCGCGCGAAGCTCTCGGCAAGGACGATTTTGCAGCCGGCCGAGCCGAGCGCGATGGGTGCGTGTTCGCGCGAACTGCCGCAGCCGAAATTTTTCCCGGCCACGACGATGGGAAATTCGCTGTCGAGCGCGCCTTCCTTGACGAAGCGCGTCGGGTAAAGCGATTTCGGCAGGCCGTCGAGCGCGTAGCTGCCGAGCTTCTCGTATTCCTCGGGAATGGTCGGGACGAGGTTCAAGAATTGCGCGGAGATGATCTGGTCGGTGTCAATGTTGTCGCGCACCACGTAAACCGGCCCGGTAAAAACGGATTTCGTCATGCGTTGAATGTGCCGTCTGCGAGCGGAATTTTCAATCAGATTTCAATCGCCGGTTTTTCGGGCGGCAACAGCGGCGGCGGCCATTGCTGGCGTTTTCGCAAAACAATGACGGCGATGACGCAAGCCGTCCATGTCGGCAATTCATCGGCAAGCGGGACAAATTCCAGCATAAACGTCGGCAGCAGCAGCCAGTGAAATCCAAGCAGCCAGCTTGTCAGAAGCATGACAACGACATCAATGACCTGGTCCGGCCCGAACCAGCCGGCACCGTTCAGGAGAAACTGCAGTCCGTCGGCGATGACGGCCAGAGTGATGGCCAAAACGATTCGCAGCCGCGTCAGTTTTGGCACGCGAGCAATCCGGTTGAATTTGTCCAGCAGTTTCATCACACAACCATTAAACCCAATCGGCTTGCCGTCACCAAGCGCGTTTCTTAAATTGCGCTGTGCTCGACATCAAATTGATCCGCGAAAAACCCGATTTTGTGCGCCAGCGTCTCGCTGCGCGCGGGGCAGGGGATGAAGGCAGAATTGACGAATTGCTGAAACTGGATGAGCAGACGGCGCAAAATTCTTGCGGAGGTTGAGGCGCTCAAGTCGCAGCGCAATCGCGCCTCAAAAGAGATCGGCGCGCTGATGGGGCGGAAGAAGACCGCTGAAGCCGAGGCGAAAAAGGCCGAAACGAAAACTTGGGCGACAAAATCGCGGCGCTGGACAAACAGGCGGCAGACACCGAGGCGGCGCGCAATGAATTGATGCTGCAACTGCCGAACCTTCCGCATGAGTCGGTGGCGATTGGCAAAACGGCAGAAGATAATCCGGTGGTTCGCGTGGTCGGTGAAAAAGTTCAGCACAATTTCAAGCCCAAGTCGCACGTCGAACTTTGCGAATCGCTCAAGCTGGTGGATTTTGCGCGCGGGGCGAAATTGTCCGGCAGCGGCTTTTTGCTCTACACGAATTGGGGCGCGCGGCTGGAGCGGGCGTTGATTCAATTTCTGCTCGATTTGCACGTCAACGAGCACGGCTACACCGAGGTTTCTCCGCCGTTTATGGTCGGGCCGCAATGCCTCGAAGGCGTCGGGCAGTTTCCGAAATTCAAGGACCAGTATTACGGCGTGGCGGAAGGCGATGACAAAGAGAAGCTTGGCAAACTTTATCTCGTTCCGACCGCCGAGACGCCGGTGGCGAACATTCATCGCGAGGAAATTCTGGCGGAAAAGGAATTGCCAAAATTTTACTGCGCCTACACGCCTTGTTTTCGCGGCGAGGCCGGCGCGGCGGGCGTCGGCACGCGCGGCATGATTCGCGTGCACCAGTTCGACAAGGTGGAGCTGATCAAAATCGTGAAGCCGGAAACCGGCTACGACGAGCTGGAGAAGATGGTGGCGAACGCGGAAAAGGTTTTGCAATTGCTGGGCCTGCATTATCGCGTGATATTGCTTTGCACAGGCGACATGGGTTTCGGCAGCGCGAAGACTTACGACATCGAGGTCTGGGCGCCGGGGCAGGGGAGCTATCTGGAAGTTTCGAGCTGCTCGAACTGCGAGGATTTTCAGGCGCGCCGGATGAACCTGCGGTTCAAAACCGAAACCGGCGAAAACAAATTTCCGCACATCCTCAACGGCAGCGGCACGGCGCTGGCGCGGCTGTTCGTCGCGCTGATTGAAACGCACCAGCAGGCGGACGGCAGCGTGCTGATTCCGAAGCCGCTTCAGCCGTATTTGAAAACCGAACGAATTTCAGCGTGAACGCGAAAAAACATATAACATTCAACATTCAACATCGAACATCCAATTTTGGAAGACGTGTGCGCGCAATTCGCTGGGTGTTGGATGTTGAATGTTGAATGTTCGATGTTGAATGAAAATTCTTCTCGCCAGCAGCGAAGTCCATCCGTATTCAAAAACCGGCGGGCTGGCGGACATGGTGGGCGCGTTCGGCAAGGCGCTGGCGCGCGCCGGGCACCAGGTTCGCATCGTCACGCCGCTCTATCGCTGCGTCCGGGAAAAGGTTCCCCAAATCAAACGCGAAAACTGGCGATTTGATTTGCCGCTGGGCGCGTCGCGCGAGCAGGCGGAACTGTGGTCGATCGAGATTGAAAAGGGGTTGACGGTTTATTTCATTGACCAGCCGGAGTTTTATTCGACCGCGCCGGGTTGTATCAGGAACATGACATCAGCTATCCCGACAACGCCGAGCGGTTCGCATTCTTTTCCAAGTGCGTGGTGAGCCTGGCGCGGTATTTGCCGTGGCGACCGGACATGGTCCACGTGAACGACTGGCAGACCGCGCTGGCGCCGGCGCTGATGCTGCATCAGCGGCGCGCCGAAGGGTGGGGGAATCCGCCGCCGGTGTGCCTGACCATTCATAACCTGGCGTATCAGGGAATTTTTCCGCCGGCCAACGTTTCCGCTGACAAATCTGCCGGGGAATATTTCACGGCCGAAAGCGCGGAGTTTTACGGGCAAATCAATTTTCTCAAGGCTGGAATTATTTTTGCCGATGTCGTCACCACGGTCAGCCCGCGTTACGCGCGCGAAATCACGACCGAAGAATTCGGCGACGGGCTGGACGGCTTGTTGCGCAAACGGCGGGACCGGCTTTTCGGAATCCTCAACGGCGTGGACTGCGAGGAATGGAATCCTTCTGACGATCCATTTCTTGTGCGCCCGTATTCCATCGCGCGGCTGGCGGGCAAGACCGCGAACAAACTGGCTTTGCAAACGGAACTTGGCCTGCCCGTAACGGCGGACACGCCGTTGTTCGGGACGATTTCACGGCTGGCGGAACAAAAAGGAGTGGACATCCAGCTTGGCGCGCTCGAAGAGATGTTGAGCACGAACATGCAATTTGTCCTGCTCGGCAGCGGCTCGCCGGCCTACGAACGCGGTTACCATGAACTGGAGCGACGGTTCCCGTCCAAGGTCGCCGTGCGCATCAGCTACGACGAGGCGCTGTCACATCGAATCGAGGCGGGCTGCGATTTTTACTTGATGCCATCACGGTTCGAGCCAAGCGGCTTGAACCAGATGTATAGCCTGCGCTACGGGACGATCCCCATCGTGCGCGTCACCGGCGGGCTGGACGACAGCGTGATTGATTTCCGGGAGGACGCGGCGCTGGCAAACGGAATCAAGTTCCGCGAATTTTCAGCGCGGGCGCTGTCCCACGCCATCCGCAAGGCTCTGGCGATTTACGCGCGTCCAGATTTGTTCCGGCGATTTCGCCAGACCGCGATGAAGGTTGATTTTTCTTGGGACCGGACCGTAGCCGAATATCTAAAGATTTACCGGGCGGCAAAGCGATTCGCAACCGGACGAGATTGGAAAACAGTTGCGCGACCAATCAAAGTCTTGCCGGGATGATTTCCCTGACAAACTTTCCCTGACAAACGGGCAACAAATGTCTGATGCCAGTTTCTTCTTAATCAACTATAACAAACAAGTTTTATCTTCGTTGTGAACATCGTGTGTATAAGCCGCCGTCTTGCGCCCACCCTCGTTTGAGACGCGTTTCTTTACCCGCCATCCGCGCTACCCAAACCACGGTTATTGGCCTATTTTTTGAGGCTCGCGCGACCATCTCTCCATTGCCAAACGAACACCGTAGGCGCGCCTCGCACACCTTACGGCCCAAGTTAAGGGTTGGCATACCTTCTGAGCGCCGGGTTCGGGCGATAAACAGAACCCCGTCACCGCGCCACGCGCAATTCAAACCCGAATTGTTCCGCTACAACCTTGCAAGATTCAAGCGAACGCTGACCAAAGTCCATCCAGTGTCCATTGAGCCAAATGCGAACACAAGACGCACTCCAGTAAAGACGACCCTTGTCGATTGTCGGCTGTTTTGTTTTGTCGTTTGATTTCATGTGCTTTGTATGGTGAACAGTTTATGTTTGCGGCAGATGCCAATTAAGTTATGTGACCCCACTCCTTATCACGCTCTGACAATTTCAAAGACGTCAATTCAGGAGGCAACACCAGCTTGCGACGCTTTGCCCATCGCGCCAAATCTTCCAATTCTTCTGGCGTCCTATTGCGACCGAGGCAGATTTCTTCTTTACTGCCGCGAACATAAGCCGTCCACCATACAAAACCCCTTAAATCAACCTCCAACTTCTCGACAGCCGAGACAGGAAATTCATCACTATTTTTTCTTCCCCAACCGCCGCCCTTAGCAGTCATCAAGCTTTGCTGTATTTTCAATGCTTTCATGAAACAATTTTAGCTAATTAGTCCTTAAGAGCAGGGTTAGCGGCTGGCGGCAGCGCGGCCCTAGCGGGCCGCGCTGCTACCGCCACCCGCGGATCATCCAACACGGTCAATTCGAGAGGTTCAGCCGGTTTAGGTGCAGTAGGCAACAACACCACATTTGGCGCTATTGTGAGTTTAGCCAGGTATCCGGCAATGGTGTCCACCTTGTCACGCAACGACTCCATTTCTTGCTTCTCGATTTGCACATCTTGCTTGCCAGTGCGGAAACGTTCGTTGCACATATCCAGCAGCATTTCTGTTTTCGACGCCAACAACGACCCGTCAACCTTATGGAAGCCGTCTTGTGAATGTGCCTTGAATAGTTCAACCATGCCCGAGAAGATTAGCCATCTTGCAAACTCGGATGCCGCCATCACATCACGACCCTCCTGAACTCTACGACGCAACGTGGAAAGCCTATTCATCGTCTCTGCGTAGAGACGCGACAAATTCAAGTCTGGTGTTTCGTTCGGTTGCACACGTAAAACAGTTCGGTTGAACTCTGTTTTACGTTGCACCTGTTAGCTCGGACGCTGCCTGTCTTGCGCCAAACTTTTTCGGTGAGTCCTACGACCACGAGGCATCTCTGCCCATTTGTTTGCAGGCTTTCTTGACCATACGCCATCGTTTAGCCCACGTCAAATTCTTTCAGCGTTCAACGAACACTGAGGAATTTACACTATGTAAATATAACAAACATTGTATAGCTATAATAGGACAGGCGCTGAATCATGCTTTCTCGCTGAAACCCATTGAATTGACGCGCGATTTTGCGAACGAAAGTCCGCGGCACGATTCTGACCAAGGCAATCAACAATTTGCCCTGAAATCCGGGAACGGCGACGACACGCCCCCGCCGAAAGGCCCGATGGCCGGTCCGCGCGACTTCCTCGCCGGTCATGCGACGCGTCCGGATCAGTTTCACGTTCTTGCTTCCGGCAACATTCCCGAAATTCGTCGCGGTCGGCCCCGGACAAAGCGCCGTGACTTTAAGACCGGTGCCTTCGAGTTCGCCGGCCAGCGCCTCGGTGAACGAAAGGACGAAAGCCTTGGTTGCGTAATAAATCGCCATGCCGGGTCCGGGCACAAAACCGGCGACGGATGCGACGTTGAGGATTCCGCCGCGCCGCCGCTCGATCATTCCGGGCAGAAACAATCCGGTCAGTGCCGTGAGCGCGGTGATGTTGACCTGGAGCATTTCGAGCTGCCGCTCCAAAGGCAGCTCGTCGAATGGCCCGATGGCGCCGAAGCCGGCGTTGTTGACCAGAACGTCCACTGAAGATTTTCCGCCCGGTCAGTTCATTGAAAATCCGCAAAGGCGTTTCGGACTGCGAAAGGTCGCCGGGCAGCACAACCACCTCGACATGATTTTCGCGCCGCAAATCGCCAGCGAGTTTTTCCAGAGCGTCCTGGCTGCGCGCGACGAGTATCAGACGGCAGCCGTCCGCCGCGAAGCATTTTGCCAGTTCCAAGCCGATGCCCGACGACGCGCCGGTGATCAAAACCGTTTCAGGATTTGCCGCGCTCATTCCGCGCTGACGGATTGCCCGACTCCAAACCGCTTGGTCAGCGGCCAATACACGAAGAACGATTTGCCAATGACGCTGGACGATGGAAAATCGCCCCAAAATCGCGAGTCGAGACTGTTCATCGTGTTGTCGCCCATCACAAAATAAGAATTCGGGCGAATCTGAAACGTCAAGCCCAGAGCCAATTTCTGAATCATCGCGTGGCCGAAATAATGATTTGGCTGATATGGAAGTGTCTTGTCGCCCTTCGGCGCGTCGGAAAACGGAATATAGGTTTTCAAAACGCGGCGTGGATGCCGACAACGGCTGTCCGTTCACCACAAGGCGCCCCACGGGAACGGGTTGACCGCCAAACATCGGAACACCGGTGACCAGATAATCCTGTTTCAGGGAAATTGTTTCACCGCCAAGTCCAACCAGCCGCTTGATGTAAAATTCATCGGCGGGAATGTTGTAAAGACCGCGCATCTCCTCTGAAATTCCCCGGGTCTCGAACACGACGGTTTCTCCGCGTTCCGGCTTTCGGAAATTGTAAGTGAGCCGGTCCACGAACAAATGGTCTCCCGACTGGACTTTGAGTTTAATCACGTCATCACCTTTGTGAAAAACCCTATCCGTAACGCGCCCCGTGCCGTCATACAGACCGGCGCGATACACCAATGGATCGGCCCCCGGCGGCGCTTCGCCAAAATCCGGCGGGAACCAGATTGTCTGGTGCACACCGCCAATGGAAATGCTTTGTGTGATGTTGAAAATCAAGAACCGGTGCATCGGGCTGATGCCGTCAACCCTGCCGTCCGCCGGCGCGACGACGTGAACGTAGGAAACCCCCTCGAACCATTCCTTCACCCGTTCCCAGCCCGTGGGCATCCGGAATTGTGTGTCGCCGATCAAATTCATGGATGTCACCCCGAACAACGTCGGTTGCATCGAGCCGGTGGGAATCTTGAAGGGTTGGAGGAAAAACGTGCGGATGCCCATCGCCACCGCCAGCGCCACGAGAAGCACCTCGACATTTTCACGCCAGGCGGGATGCGGATGCGGTTTGATCCATTTCACGGCCACCTGCTCCAAGATCCCCATCTGCTTCCGCAAATCCTGTTTCTTCGCGCCGGTGCTGATGGCGGTTTGCAGGCCAACAATCGCCCCGTTGACAATTTGAAGCGCCGCCGGCGTCAACACATCACGCTGCGCGTTGAGCAGCCGTTGAACGTGCTTGCGCAACGCACACGCTTCCCGAAGCGTTCTGGAAAACAGCCAGCGTAAAATCATAATTTGTTGAACGATTTTGACACGGATTTCACGAATTTACACAAATTTATTGCGGAGAAAATACCCGCAACCGGGCCGAATGAAAGAAAATTCCCTTGCCGGGCCGCTGCTTGGGAGCACCTTGACACCACCACCACCACGAGGTAGGGACGCCGCGCTGCGGCGTTCTCGGCGGTAAAGCCGCCGGAATCTTTGACCCACAAAATGATTTCGGCCCGTTCGTTGCGCCCGCTTTACGGGCGCGGACGGCGCAGCGCACCATCCCTACCTGCGCCCCCGCAGCTTTTCGGGCGAAGGATGTCCCCTGCCCTGCCCTGTTGAGTGGTTGGCCGTCTCTCAAGTTGTCCCTCTCCAAATTGTCTTTTTTTCAATCGTTTTCGTGATGGGCGGTAGATGAGCTGAATCGGACAATGACACTTGCGCGCTTGAATACGCGAAAAAATTTCCAAAACGGAAATAATCCCAAATTTCTGTTGCGCTTGATTTCCAAAGGTGCTTATTCTGGTGCCGCTCGTATGAATCCAAAACGATACTCGGAGTCGTTGGGCGATTACGGAAATGTTTGTGCTCCCTTTTCCGCAAATGGTTTTGTGTTGCCCCGATTTATCCGCCTCTGCCCCGGTTTTGACAACGACTGCCCCGAATTTTGGTGGGGCGAGCATCCCCGCGAGCCGCGTTGCCCCGTGCCGAACCCCTCCCGCCCGGCCTTGGGCAAAAATTGCGCCGACCTTGAAATTGACTGCCCCGGCACCAAAGACACCTGCCCTGACAGCATGAGCCGCCGCCCCGGCCGCATCCGGTTTTGCCCCGACGCGCAGACTTTTGCCCCGTTTGTGATAGCTGCTGCCCCGATTTATAGGACGCCGCGCCAGTTTTGCAACCTGCTGCCGGTGAGCAATTTATATAAAACAGCCCCCTCGCCCATCCTATCGGACACCCTCCCCCGCCGGGCGGGGAGAGGGACGGGGTGAGATTTTAGCTTTCACTCTCAACTCTCAATCATTAACACCCAACTGCCATGAAAACCAAAACGCCCCTGAAGAAGACCACGAATGACACTTCGGAACAACATGCGAAATATGGACCTGGGCAACTCAACGAGCACACGCGCGCCATCCTGAAGGTGTGGAAAGATCATCGTGAGTTCCGGATGCAGGACACCACGTTCAAGGACTATGAAAAGGTGAGCGCGGAATATGACGGCCTGTTGAAAGAAATTGACTCCCGGGAGCGTGAATTGGCGAAAATGCGGAAAGACCGGGAAAAGCTGGCGGTCAAACTGGGCCTGTTGAATGCCCGCGCCCGCAGCGGGATAAGCGGTTATTTTGGCCCCCAAAGCCCCGAATTCGCTCAAGTCAAAACCAGCGCGAAGTCCCACAAGGCGGTTCGCGCGGTCCGAAAGCCTGCCACCGCAAAATCCGATTTGCCGCCCGCGCCGCCGGCTCCTGCAACCCCCAACCCTCAACCATGAACTAACATGAACACCAAACGCCCGCATATTCCCGTTCCCATCATCACGCACAACGGCGGACTCATCATCGCCGCCGCCAAAGCACACCCTGAAATCGCCCTGCGGCTGGGTGACCCCTTCATCACCGCCGCCGACACGCTCTGCCAGAAAGTCACCGGCGATGTCACCGGCCAGAAAACCGCCAAGGGCGAACTCGGCAAGCTCACCCAGGCGCAGACCGATAATTTGAACACGCTCCATCAGTGCATGGCGCAGGCGGCCAAGACCGCCAAGCTCGCCTTTCCCGGCCAGACCGTGAAGCTGCATCAGGAATTTCAAATTGGCCCACATAACGCCAATGACCTCGGCTCCTATTTGGGCCGCGTGGACATCGTGCTTGGCTCCATCGCCAATGCCGCGAACCTGGCCGTGCTGAAGCTCAAAGGCTGGACGGATGCCGAGACCACGGCCATTCAAACCGCCCGCAACGGCTTTGGCCCCGCCGAACAATACCGGGTCAAATCCATCAGCGGCGCGAAAGACACCACCACGCAAAAGAACGCCGACGCCGCCACGCTTTACGAAAACATTTTGACCATTCAAAACGCCGCCGATTTGCAATGGCCGGCGGCCGACTCCGCCAACGCCGGCGTCCGCGGTGAATTTCTGCTCGGCATTTTCCCGCCCGACCACGGCGGGAACCATGCGCCGCCAACGCCGCCCGCGCCGCCAACACCGGCGAAATAATTTTAACTGGAAAAACCTTACCCTTCCCGGCCAAATGTGTTAAATTATCGCCATGAAAATGGAAACCGTTGAAATCCCCGCCGCCGTCCTTTCGTCTGTCGAGACGCTCAACGAACTTCAGGACTGGCTCACCGCGCAGAATCCTGAAGTGATCGCGGAATTGCGGGCGGCGCGACGGGAGGATCTGGCGGGCAAGTTCAAACCCTGGAAACCCCGTCACCTGCCATGTCCTATCAAATCGAAATAGGCGGCAAGGCCGACGCGCAACTCAACGGGCTGGACGCCGCCATCGGCGCAAGCGTGGAACGCAAAATCCAATGGCTCGCGGGAAACGCCGCCGCAATGATGCATCGCCGGCTCGTCGGAATGCCGGAGGATTTGGCCGGACTCTGCAAGCTCCGCGTGGGCGATTACCGCATCCTCTACTGGATTTATCCGGCCAAAAAGCTCGTCCGCATTTACCGCATCCAGCACCGTTCTGAAGTCTATCGTCAGCTCTAAATTGCCATGAAAATTCAAACGCTCCGTTGCCAAAACGCCGCCGATTTGGAATGGCCGGCCAGCGACCCCGCCAACGCCGGCGTGCGCGGTGAATTTCTGCTCGGCATCTTCCCGCCCGACCACGGCGGCAACCACACGCCGGCACCGGCTCCGACACCAACGCCGACGCCGCAAGCAAAATGAGACACGAATTGCGCGAATTTTCACCAATTCCGCAATCCGAATGCCGCAGGGGCAACGGGGCGCGGGCGGGCTCACACACGATGCCGGGCGATGACGGAAAGCAGACTGGTCGCGCAGAAATCAGCCTGACGTGACGGCGGCCCGGCAGGGCGGGCAAACGGGGACGGAATTTAAATGGCGGCTTGCTCCCGAATGCCGCTACGCCGAAACGGACGGGTCGCGCTCTCCGCAATTCGAAATTCGCAATTCGAAATGGTCAGGGCTTCTTTTCCGGTTTTCATTTTGGGTTGGACGTTTGGGGCTTTTGGCGGTTGAATTAATCACATGACAACGGCAATAAGCCATCATTTCAATCCGCAGGTCTATCTGCGGAAATTTACAAAAATTTGGGATGAACTTTGGCAATACAATTTGGCGAGCGGGACAATCGAAAAATCTACGCCGCAAAATTGCGGGTGCGAGGACTATTACAATTCAGTTGCCTTGAAAGAAGGCGGGCGCGACGACGAAACACTTGAGACGGCATTTCATCCGCTCGAAAATGAGTTACCAAAACTTTTCAAGGCAATTCGCAACAAAGAAGAAATGACAAACAATTTGTGGAATTTATTTTTCGATTTTGCAGCAATTCAAGACGCACGAAGTCCGGCAAGAGTCGGTGCAATTGACGATTTTTTAAGCCAAATCCATCAGGTGATTCTTGAGATAGGTTGCAAAAATTCACCTAAATTTCAAAAGGCATTTGCTTCGCTCGGCGTTGATCCGGCCAAAGTTCCAAACTATGTAGAAATGAAAGCAAGCAAAGGGTCTGCACTTCTGCACTCGCTTCAACCGATTTCATTGGCTTCTGAAATTTTTGGCGGGATGAATTGGAATTTCATTCATGCACCGGCCGGTAAATTCTTTTTTACAAGCGACAATCCAATTTGTCGCTGGAATCCGCTGGAAAGGCGAAACATTCGTGGCGAAGAACTGACTGACCAAGAAATTGGAATCACTTTTCCTCTATCACGAAAGGTTTGTGCTTGCGTTGATTTGAAAAATAAATGGACGGAAACCCACAATGAAATTTCAGCCGAAGTGGTGGATACGATCAACCATCACACAGTTCGAAATGCGCGGCATTTTATTTATGGCCCGACAATGGACGCGCAAATTGCCGGACTTGTCCAAGAAAAGTTTAAGAAGAGCCAGAGTTCTTGCCAGCCGATTGAAACCAAGTAATCTACTAACATGAAACTGAATTGGTGGGTTTGGATTTTATTTCTAGGGGTGAGGCTGTCAGCGCAGACCATCACCATCGAGCCAACCAATCAAGTTGTGACTATTGGCAGAAACGCGACATTCAGCGCGACAGTTTCCGGCGGCACCGGGCCATTCACCTACCAATGGCAATTTAATGGCACAAATCTCCCACTTAACATCATCACCACCATTGCAGGCAATGGTGTCGCTGGCGTTTCGTTGGACCATGGAGTTGCCGCAACTAATGTTAGTCTAAATTACCCCAGCAGCTTAACATTGGACATTTACGGCAACTTATTTTTTTCTGATGCTGGCAATAATGAGATTCGTGAGGTTGATACCAATGGATTACTTTGGAACATAGCAGGCAAATTTATCGCTGGCTATAGTGGTGACGGTGGTTACGCAATTTACGCTGAACTTAATTCGCCTGAAGGATTAGTCGTAGATTCATTTGGCAACATATTCTTTGCAGACGAGGGTAATTTCCGTATTAGAAAATGTGGCGAAGATGCATATAGCGGTATCACAACCGTAGCGGGAGGTGGAAGCAGTCTCGGGAGCGGTATTCAAGCAACAAATGCCTATATTGTTTTTCCCGGTGGTGTTGCGTTGGACAAGCACGGCAATATGTATATCCCAGATTATGGTAATTGCCGGGTCTGTAAAGTTGACCTAAATGGCATCATTACAACAATCGCTGGCAACGGAACGAAGGCTCACTCTGGCGATGGAGGTGCAGCAACTAACGCGAGTTTGGATTTTCCACAAAGTGTAGCTCTGGATGCTTACGGCAATCTTTTTATCAGTGAATTTCAAGATGGTGATGTCAGGAAGATTGATACAAACGGTATAATAACTACTATCGCAGGAAATGGAACTAATAGCTTTTCTGGCGATGGAGGCGCAGCAACTAATGCAAGTTTGGAATATCCAAATGGTATTGCAATAGACTTATTTGGAAATGTATTTATTGCAGACAATGGAAACAGCCGGATCCGAGAAGTTTCTACAAATGGCATAATAACAACTTTCGCTGGCAATACTTTTTTTGGATATTCAGGTGATGGAGGGTCAGCTACCAACGCAACGCTTCAAAACCCAAGTGGCGTGACTGTAGACTCGTTTGGAAACTTATATATCGCGGATTCTGGCAACAATGTCATCCGCAAAGTCTCCGCTTTTGGGTCACTTCCTACCCTTACGCTGAATAACGTCACCACGAACGATGATGGCAACTACAACGTAATAATAACTGGCGCGCAAGGCAGCGTTACCAGTAGTATCGTAACATTGACGGCAACAATGCTGCCTACCATAACCAGCCAACCGCAACCGCTGACGGTTACCAACGGATGCCCAGCAAGTTTCGTCGTAGCAGCAGACGGTTGGCCGTCTTTGACTTATCAATGGTTTTTTAATGGGACAAACCTTCTTGCTTCGACAAACACAACGCTCGCGCTTCTAAATGCTTTTCCGGTCAATACTGGAGCTTACACAGTTATCATCACAAATGCCTACGGGAGCATCACCAGCAATCCCGCAATGTTGACGGTGCTGCCACTTGGCATCAATGCACCGACGATGCTCGCCAGCGGCCAGTTTCAATTAAGCTTTGATACCGCAACCGGCGTGAATTACACGGTGGAATACTCGACGAATTTAACGCAGTGGTTTCCCTTCGTGACTTTGGGCGGAATCGGTTTGCCGTTGACTTTAATTGATCCGAATACTGCAAGCAGTCAGCAGCGTTTTTATCGCATCATTCTGTCGCCGCAATGAAAAGCCCGCACCGGCACGGTGTTTTCATCACGGACGATGGTTATTTGATTTCCAATTATCATGTGGTCAAGGATGCGACGAAGGTTCGTTTGCTCACGGGCCTTCGCCGCGACGAAGTGGCTTCGGCCACGCAGGCGGGCGCGGGTTTGATTGACGCCAAGGTGGTTCAGGTGGATGCGGCGAATGATCTGGCCTTGCTCAAAGCGGACGGGAAATTTTCTCCATTGCCCATTTCATCCAGCCGGTCGGCGTAATTGGGCGGCACGGTGGCGACGGTCGGTTTTCCCGACATCGGTTTGCAGGGGTTCGCGCCCAAGGTGCTGGCGCACGGCCACCACGGGGGAAATTGCCGGTGGAAAGTCGAACTTCGACCGGGGGATGACCCGCGGTATTTTCAAATCAGCGCGGTCTTTGCAGACGGCCACCATGCAGCCGGGCAAATGGCAGGACGAGCATCGTCCGCTGGTGGATGAGCGGGGCAACGTGATCGGCATCGTGTCGGCCAAGGTGCTTGCGCACGGCCACCAATGCGGGGGCACGCTGGCGGCGAGCGGGGCGTTGCCGGAGGTCCTTGCGGACGGCCACCAATTGAATTACGCATCAAGAGCAGCCTGCTGTTGAGCTTCCTGGAATCGGTGCCGGACGTGGACGCCAAACTGAAAAAGCCGAACACGGCGGATGAATCTTTTGAGGACGTGGTGAAGTCGGCGCAGGATGCGGCGGTGTTGGTGCTCGGTTTATTGATTTTATTGCCACGAAAAGGCACAAAAGGCGCAAGAGATTTTCCCTTTTGTGCTTTCTGTGCCTTTTTGTGTCTATTCAGGGGCGGTGCTGGCGCGCGAGGAGGCTCACTTGAATTTCCGATTTCAGATTTCAGGTTTTTAAATTTGAGCCTGATTGCCTCGTTGTTCCAAGGCTCCGCGCCTCCGCGCCTTCGCGTTGAAAAATTGAATTTCCTTTTCTTCAACCGTTTTCCGGGTATCCTGCTGTGACGAAGCGTGGCAGGTGACACGTGACAGGAGACATGAACCGGACACCGGCAGCGTCTTGTCACTTGACTCCCGCCACCTGTCACTTTTTAAAGATGGACGCGGCACACATAAGAAATTTCAGCATCATTGCCCACATTGACCACGGCAAGACGACGCTGTCGGATCGGCTCCTCCATCGCACGGGCACCATCGCCACGCGCGACATGGAGGCGCAATTGCTCGATTCGATGGATTTGGAGCGCGAACGCGGCATCACCATCAAGGCCCATCCGGTTACGATGCGTTACACGGCGCGCAACGGCGAGACCTATGAGTTGAACCTGATTGACACGCCCGGCCACGTGGATTTCGCCTACGAAGTCTCGCGCAGCTTGAGCGCGTGCGAAGGCGCGCTGCTCATCGTGGATGCGGCGCAGGGCGTGGAGGCGCAAACCGTCGCCAACATGCATCTGGCGCGGAAGCAAAATCTGGAAATCATACCGGTCATTAACAAGATTGACCTGCCGCACGCGGACGTGGCGCAGACAAAGCGGCAGATTGAGGATATTTTGACGATTGATGCGGCGCTGGCGATTCCCGCGAGCGCGAAGGAGGGAATCGGCATTGAGGAAATTCTGGAAGCCATCGTGGAGCGCATTCCCCCGCCGAAGCCCACGGGCGCGCCGAGTTTGCAGGCGCTGGCGTTTGACTCGCTGTTCGACACCTACAAGGGCGTCATCACGCATGTCCGCGTGTTCAACGGCGAATTGAAGCCGGGCATGCAGGTGAAGCTGCTCCACTCCGGCAAAAACGTCGAGATCAAGGAAGTCGGCAGCTTCAATCCCAAGCCCTACGTGCGCGAAAAATTGGAAGTGGGCGAAACCGGTTATTTCACGGCCAACATCAAGTCGCCGGGAGAGGTGAAGATGGGCGACACCATCACCGACGCGCGGAACCCGTCGGGCGTCCTGCCGGGCTTCAAGGAAATTCATCCGATGGTGTTCAGCGGCATTTATCCGATCAACACGGCGGACTACGAGCATTTGAAATCGGCAATGGCGAAGCTCAAGCTGAACGACTCGGCGTTTGTGTATTCAGCCGAAACGAGTGTGGCGCTGGGATTCGGATTCCGCTGCGGCTTCCTCGGCCTGCTCCACATGGAAATCGTCCAGGAACGCCTGCGCCGCGAATACAACATGGACATCATCGCCACGTATCCCAGCGTGATTTATCACGTCACGCTCACGGACGGCACGCGCAAGGACGTGGACAACCCGGCGTTTCTGCCGGACGTGACTTACATCGAAAAAATCGAGGAGCCGATGGTGAAGGCATTCGTCGATTTGCCCGAATGAAAACATCGGCGACATGATGGCGCTGGTTTCCGAAAAGCGCGGAACGATTGAACACACGGAAACGCTCGACACAAAGCGCGTGATGCTGACGGGATTGATTCCGCTGAATGAAATCCTGATTGATTTCCATGACCGCATCAAAAGCATGACGCGCGGCTACGGTTCGATGGATTACGAACCGGCGGATTATCAGGAAAGCGACATGGTGAAGCTGGATATGCTGGTGAACAGCGAACCGATGGACGCGTTTTCATGTATCGTCCACCGCATCAAGGCGGAGGGCCGGGGACGCACACTGGCGGAAAAACTCAAGGAAGTCATCCCCCGGCAGCAATTCCAGGTAAAAATACAGGCGGCCATCGGCGGCAAGATTGTCGCGTCGGAGCACGTGAGCGCCTTCCGCAAGGACGTGACGGCGAAATGCTACGGCGGCGACGTGTCGCGCAAACGCAAATTGCTGGAGAAACAAAAGGAAGGCAAAAAGCGGATGAAATCCATCGGCAACGTGAACATCCCGCAGGAAGCCTTCATTGAAGTGCTGAAGGCATAGTTCAATCTCATTATGCACTACGAAATTGATTTCGTCGCGTCGGCATTGGAACAGCTTCGCGCCCTGCCCAAGGACGCCCGCCGTTTGATCGGCGGGAAATTGAATCGCGCGCAGCAAGACCTGATCGGTGACATCAAAAAGTTGAAAGGCTTCAAGAATAAATACCGCCTCCGTGCTGGCAATTACCGCGTGCTGTTTGAGTTGGAAGGCGAATGCATCGTGGTGTATGATGTCGGTGACAGGAAAGACATTTATGAGTAACGCCGTTTTGACATCCGCCAAACTGCCAGGCAATTGGACGAAACTGAACAAGCAGCTCACCCAGGCAAAAACGTTGTTGCGTCAGATGAGCCGGACGGTTGAAGACATTGAAGACGCCCGGACAATTGAGCGCGCCAAACGCGCCAATGCCGGCAAACCGCGCATTCCTTGGGAGCAGGTCAAAAGAGAATTGCCGTTAGATTAGCTGCCGCCCATCCCGACAGGAGGAGTTCATTGCTTGTCGCGCTGAAGCCGTGGTGAAGATGGACAGTGCTGAAGGCGTGAATTGACGGCGCGGCGGACGTTTCCTAATCTCAACTCACGTTAATGAAGCGCGGTTGAGAGCTAATATGAAAACGACGCGTATTTTCCTGGGCCTGGTGATGCTGTGTGGAACGGCTTTCTGCACTCCAGCCCCAATCATCACCACCACACCCACCAACGGCCCGACGACCGTCACCGTTCATGCCCGCACGACGGATGGGAAGCTGCCGGTGGATGTGACTTGCACGGTTTCTCCACCGCGGATGTATGGCACCCTGCCCCGCATTGCGCACCCTTTGCCATCCTTCGTTGGCGGCAACGGGGATTGGATGGCCACGAATGTCACGCCTTGGGATTATGAAGTCTCCTTGCGAAGTCCAAGCTATGCCGAGGAAAATCGGGAATTCGTTGTAAAAGCGGGCACCAATTATTCCATTGACTTCGTGTTGTCGCGCGGCGTCACGTTCAAAGGCCGGGTTCTTGACGACGCCACCGGCAAACCGATTGGTGATCAACCCATTTACGCCTTTCCCAGCACGCGCGATCCATCTGAAATTCGCACAGACGCTGAAGGCCGTTACGAATTGCCGGCTGTCGCTGGCGCTCTCGAGATGGACGTCGTAACGACGAATTACGTGGCACAGGTTGTCAATTTCGATGCGGCAGACGAAGACAGCATAGTATCTGTCCCGGATATTCGCCTACAACGCGGCGGCTGGATTTCGGGCCGGGTTGAACGTCCGGCGGAGGTGGAAAGCAATTTGTTCCCAATCATGAGAAGGATAAAATTGGAGCTTCAAGGCCCTTTGCCGACCAACTCGGTGGTTCTCGGTGCTTTCATCCGTGCAGACAACACGTTTCACACTGATCAACTGCCGCCCGGCACCTATACATTGTATGTCAGTTGGCGCGGACCTTGGATAGGCCCGCCGCAAACTTGGCAAACGAACGGCAGCGTCAGCAACATTAACGTGATTGTGGGTCAGGACACCACGAATGTTTTCATTCCAACCAAGCTGACCATTCAAACAAACAGCACGGGCGGCAGGTGAATTCTGTTTGCAGGTTTGCACAATCCCATCCCGGCGTCGGGTCGCGCCACCTCAAACCAGGCCAATGATGATTTGAACCGCCACGTTTTCCGGCAATCCTGCATTCCAGGTGCACCGAGCAAAAAACGGTTCAAAATTTGCAATTCCGTTCCAGAATTCCTCATTGACGGAACACGGACTGGCGTTATCATGCTCGCTCGGTTTGTTGAACATTTTATCGAATTGAAAGATTAAACAATTATGGCAATAAAAGTCGCAATCAACGGGTTCGGTCGCATCGGTCGCTTGGTCTTCCGCGCGCTCATCGAACAAGGCATGGTGGGCAAGGAAATCGAAGTCGTCGCCGTCGGCGATATTGTTCCGGCGTCCAACCTGGCGTATCTGCTCAAGTATGATTCCATCCAGGGCCGCTTCAACGGCACGGTTGGGTCGGAAAAATCCGCCGCCGACAAGACCGATGATGATGTGCTCATCGTCAACGGCAAGAAAATCAAGGTGGTCAGCGCCAAGACGCCCGCCGAGTTGCCGTGGAAGGCGATGGGCGTGGATCTGGTGATTGAATCCACCGGCCTGTTCACCGACGTCGAGAAGGCCAAGGGCCATCTCACCGCCGGCGCCAAGAAGGTCATCATTTCCGCCCCGGCCAAGGGCGACTGTCTCACGGTCGTTCTCGGCGTGAACGAGGGCAAATATGATCCGGCGCAGCATCATGTCATTTCCAACGCGAGCTGCACGACGAATTGCCTCGCGCCGGTTGTTTATGTGCTGCTCAAGGAAGGTTTCGGCGTCGCCGAAGGCCTGATGACGACGATTCACAGCTATACTGCCACGCAAAAGACGGTGGACGGCCCGAGCAAGAAGGACTGGAAGGGCGGCCGCAGCGCGGCGATCAATTTGATCCCGTCAACGACCGGTGCGGCCAAGGCCGTGGGGCTGGTGCTGCCGGAAGTCAAAGGCAAGCTGACGGGCATGGCGGTTCGCGTGCCGACGCCGACGGTTTCCGTGGTTGACCTGACCGTGAAAACGGTGAAGGAGACCAGCTACAAGGAAATCTGCGCGGCGATGAAGAAGGCCAGCGAGACCTACTTGAAGGGCATTCTCGGCTACACCGAGGACGAAGTGGTCAGCAGCGACTTCATCCATTGCGAGCTGTCCTCGATCTTCGACGCCGGCTCCGGCATCGAGCTGAACAACAAATTCTTCAAGCTGATCAGTTGGTATGACAACGAGTGGGGTTACAGTTGCCGCGTGGGCGACTTGATCAAGGTCATGCTCAAGAAGGGGCTGTAAGCCGAACGAAAAGATTTGACCGCGGATGGCGCGGATGACACGGATGGAAAAGTTTATCCGTGAAATCTGTGTAATCCGCGGTTAATTTGTTTTCATGCTTCACGAGAAAATCACCGAAGACATCATAGGCGCCGCGATGGCGGTCCTGAATGAACTCAAACCCGGTCTGGACGAGAAGCTTTATGAAAACGCCCTCGTCATCGAATTGCAATCACGAGGGCGCATGATTGAACAGCAGCGGGAATTTCCGGTTCACTACCGGGGCCATTTCATTGGCAAGTTCATCCCAGACTTAATTGTTGATGGAAAGGTGATAGCCGATCCCAAAGTTGTCACGACCTTTAACGAAACGCACATAGCTCAGATGCTGGGTTATCTGAACATCACCGGGTTGGAAGTGGCGTTGCTCCTCAACTTCAAGAACTCCAAGCTGGAATGGAAGCGTGTCGTGAACGAGAAAAGCCCCAAAACAACCGGTGATACGAGTTTGAAATAACCATCCGCGCTATCAGCGTAATCCGCGGTTTATTTTTTAGTCTGCGGCGTTGGTTGGATTACCTTTTCCTTCTCCAGCTTCTCCAGCTTGGGCGCGATGACCACCTGGCAGTAAGCCGCGTTAGTGTTGTTGTCAAAGTATTGCTGGTGATAATCCTCGGCCTTGTAGAATTTCTTGAGTGGCACGATTTCGGTGACGATGGGATGCTTGAAATCCGCCTGTGCCGCGAGTTTTGATTTCTCCGCCTCCAGCCTTTGTTTTTCGTTGCGGTAAAGAATGATGGAGCGGTAGGAAGTGCCCTCGTCAGCGCCCTGGCGATTCAACGTCGTCGGGTCGTGCGCCTGCCAGAATACTTCGAGCAGCTTGACGTAGGAGATTTTCGCGGGGTCAAAAACGATTTCCGTGACCTCGGCGTGGCCGGTCGTCTCGGTGCAGACCTGCTGGTAGGTCGGGTTTTCGGTCGCGCCACCGGCAAAACCGCTGGTGATGGAAATGACTCCGGGCAGCCGCTCGAAAACAGCCTCCATGCACCAGAAGCAGCCGCCGCCGAGGTCCGCGATTTCAGTTTTGTTCGTGTTCATGGAACCGGCCAGTTGCGCCAGCGCGGAAAAATTCAACGCGGCGAGTGCGAGTGATAAACAAATTGTCCGTCTCATTGTCAATCCGGAGAAACAAGCACTGCGAATCCTTGATGACCCGTGCGACTCATGCCTCCAGTGGATGCACTTTACCACCCGCCCCGCTTTTTGCAAATCTGCCAAACGGACCGCGCGACTCTTATTTGGTTTCGCCCGCAATCGCCTTGAAGTCGTCAACCACGGTCGCGGCTGCTTCCGGCGACGCCCCGGCACCGGTCAAAATCTTTTGCACGCCGTCGAAAATCATCTTCTGCTGCGCGTCCGTGAGCTGCGAACCGTTGAAACTGGCATGGGCGAACTGCGCCAGTTTCGGCAGTTGTGCGCGCAGTTTGTCATTCCCGGCAATCGCCACCGACAAATCATCGGCCAGCTTGGAGGTGGATGCCTGCGACGCCTTTGCGCCCTGCGCAGCCGCCGCGAGATGATTTGTCAGCGATGATTTGAAAGCGATCAGGACATTCGTGCCGGTCGCGCCGGCGATGGCCGTCAAATCATTCCGCAAATCCACGACGTTTTGCAGCGTGGCTTGGAGCGCCGGGTTGGGTGGCGCATTGTTTTGTGGCGGAGGCGGCGCTGCAGGCGTAGGGATTTCCTGTCCGCTCCCCGCGTTGGCGGCTGTCCTTGCCTGTCGCATGGCGGTTGAGTATGGATCGGCAAGCGCCTCGCCCGCCACGAGCACCGCGCAAAGAAATGTGACGAGCGGCTTCACGACTTATTGGCCCGCCACTATGACGGCGTTCTTTTTCAACGCCGAAACATAATCCGCAAGGATCCGTTCGGCCTCGTCAAGCATCGGATGCATCGGATCGGGCGCCGGTTTCGTGATGACCGTGCCGTAATGCAATGCACCCGCGGGCGTGTTCGTCACATACTGGTTTAAGACGAAGCCGATGGCGGATTCGTTGTTGGTCGTCAGGATGGAAACGCTGCCATTACTGTTGGTGGCAATCAACAAAGCGCCTTGATTAGTCGTGGTCAGCGCCTCCGGCGCCGGCAGGCCGTTCGTGACGGAGTTTTCCACAGTAATGTCATAAATCTTTTCGTCGGCTAGCGCCCTCATGGCATATTCCATGTCGCGTTCCTTTCTTCGGGCGTCTTCGGCCTGGCGTTGCCGGATGGCTTCCTTCTCGTTGAGCGTCGCGGTCTTGTCCGCCTGTTGCTTCAGGAATTGGTCAATATCCTGCCGGACGTAAATGAAATCCTGGTTGGTGGCAACGCGCGCGTCCGAGCGCTGGCGCAATCCGGCAAGGTAAGGCGCGACGAAATTCAGCTTGGTGAAATTTACAGGACTGTTCGTATCGCACGGCAGCGGATTTTCGAGCGCGCCTTCGCCGATGTCAGTCGAATGATTCAACACATCCGGCAGCACGATGTCGGACGCGACACCTTTCAACTGCGTGGAAACGCCGCTGACGCGGTAAAATTTGCTGATGGTGATTTTCAATTCGCCTGGATCGTTGGTTGCGTCCGGCGATACAACCGGGCGGAGTTGTATCAAGCTTTGCACCGTGCCCTTGCCGTGCGTGGAAGTGTCGCCCACGATGACCGCGCGTCCATAATCCTGCAACGCGGCGGCGACGATTTCCGAGGCGGACGCGGCGAAGCGGTTTTGGAGCACGACGAGCGGGCCGGAGTAAAGCGCGGTCGGATTGCTGGTATTCTTCACGATCATGGAATCGTCCGAAGATTTCACCACCACCACCGGGCCTTTGTTGATGAACAACCCGGTAAAATCAATGGCTTCCTGAAGCGAACCGCCGGGGTTGCCCCGCAAATCCAGAATGATTCCCTCCACCTTTTCGTCCTCCAGCTTTTTAATCAGTTTTGCGACATCCTCGGAAACAAACTTCGGCGACGAATGTCCTTCATTGCCGGGCGCCGGGATTGTGGCATAAAACGACGGCAAATCAATGATGCCAAACCGGTGCGTGCCGCCGTTCCCGTCGGGCTGTTCAATCAGTTTTGCCTTGGCCTCCTGATCTTCCAGCTTGATCTCATCGCGGATCAGCGTCACCTCACGGCGCGAAGCCGGGTTGTCCGCGGGCATGATGGTCAAACGCACCTGCGTCCCCTGGGACCGCGGATCATCTCGACGACGCGCGCCAATTCCAAATCCACGGCGTTGACGGGTGGCTGGTTGCTTTGGGCGACGGCCACGATGCGGTCTTTTGGGTTGAGCTGTTTGCTCTTTGCGGCAGGGCCGCCGGGAACGAGCGTGCCGATGGTGCAATAACCGTAGTCTTCCGTCAGCGTCGCGCCGATGCCAAAAAGAGAGAGGCTCATGGAGATGGAAAATGTCTGCGCGCCTTCAGTGTTCATGTAATCCGAGTGCGGATCGTAGGCGCGTGTGAGCGCCTCAAGGTAATACTGCAACACGTTGCCGCCATCCCAATTGGTGAACACGTGCAGTTGCCAGTTGTAACGCTTTGTGAGGTCTTTGATGATTTCCGCGCTGGCGTTTTTGTTCAGTGGCAAAACCGCGCCGCCGTTGGTCGGCGAAAATTCGTCGTTCAACTTGTCCACCAAATACTCGTGAAGCAGTTCTTGCCGCCAGAGTTGCCTGGCCTCGTCCAAATCTTTCGGATACGGCGCGTGGCGGCGGTCAAACTGGTAATATTCGTCAGTGTTGAATTTGAACCGGTCATCCTTCAGCAACTGGTTCACATAAGCGATGTGTTCCTGATAACGTTGCAGGAACCGCTTAATGATGTCGAAGGCCGGTGTGAGGTCCGCGCGTTCGCGTCTTCCCAACGTGAAGACATTGAGATTCGTCCGGTCATGCGCCAGCTCGTCAATGTCCGATTGCAGGAAATTTTCGCGGTGTTGATCGAGTATGTCCAGGTAGCCATCGAAAAACTTTTCTGACATCTTTGTGTCCAGCGGCTTGTGCGTGTAATGATAGTTCTCCATCAGCCGGGCCGTCCAGTAGGCGATGCGCGCGTCATCCGGCCCGGGCACAAGGCGCAATTCGGACACTGGAGCCAGCGAGACGGGAGTTTTTTTGGCCGTGACACAGCCGGGAACGGCAAAAAATGCGCACAGCGCCGCGAGCATGATGCCCGCGAGCATTCCTTTTTGAAAACGGCTTATGTTCATTCGCACAACTTCGACCAAAGGTAGCAGGTTTTGTTCAGCAATAAAAACATTTTAAGAGGAGTTTCACTGGTTTTGCGCCGCGAGAAACCGCTCGGCGTCAATCGCCGCCGCGCAACCCATGCCCGCCGCCGTGATTGCCTGCCGATAAACGTGATCCGCGCAGTCGCCCGCCACGAAAACGCCCGGCACGTTGGTCATCGCGCCGTTTTTGCGGATGATGTAGCCACCGGCGTCCATCTCGATCTGCTCCTTGAAAATTTTGGTGCTCGGCGAATGGCCGATGGCGATAAACACGCCCGCGCACGACAGGAGATTTTCCGCGCCGGTCTTGAGTTGCTTCAATTCCACACCGGTCACCCTGCCCCGCTCCACGCCAAGAATTTCCACCACGGCGGAATCCCAAACCGGTTTGATTTTAGGATTCGACAGCGTGCGCTCGGACATGATTTTCGATGCGCGCAACGTGTTGCGGCGGTGAACCAGAAAAACTTGCGAGCCGAAGCGCGTCAGATAAAGCGCCTCTTCGCACGCGGAATCGCCGCCGCCCACCACAACAAGCGGCTGGTTGCGGAACAACGGCAGCGCCCCGTCGCAGGTGGCGCAGTAAGTCACGCCTTTCGTTTCCAGCAAGTCCTCGCCCGGCACGCCGAGATGCCGGTGGCTCGCGCCCGTGGCGATGATGACCGTTTGCGCGGCGACTGTCTCGCCGTCCACGACCAGCGTGAATGGCCGTTTGGAGAAGTCCACATTCTCCACCGTGCCGAAACTCGACTTCGCCCCGAAGCGCTCCGCCTGTTTCTGCATCCGCGTCATCAGTTCGTAGCCGTCCACGCCTTCCGGGAAACCTGGGAAATTTTCCACGATGCTCGTCGTGGTGAGCAGCCCGCCGGGCTGCTGGCCGGCGAGCACGAGCGGCTGGAGGTTGGCGCGCGCCGTGTAAAGCGCCGCCGTCCAGCCCGCGCAGCCCGAACCGATGATGACAACCTTTTCCATAGGAGGGCGCAAGGTAGTCTGCAACCGCGTGCGTTGCAAGTGCGCGCGGAACGAATTCGTGCCATGCTATGAACTGGGGAACGGATTGTCTTCAGTCCGCAGCGGCTGGATTTGTCGAGAACGCTGCGAGTTGAGACAGCCCGCGCTCCGGCAGCGGTTCGGGTTTCGAATGAGGCCAACGCGCAGAATGAAATTGCCGTCGGGCGAATTTGGGGATTTACTGTTGCAATGTGTTCACCGCGACGAATCCGGTTTGCCGTCTTTGCCCTGTGCATGGGCGCGCAACTCGTCTGCCGCGCGCAGCCCGCAGTGACAAACCTGTGGACGTTCTCGTCGCCCGAAGGTTTCAGCGGTTCCTCGCCGGCCATCGCGGACGACGGCACGATTTACATCGGCACGTTCTGGGGAGATTTGCTGGCCTTCGCGCCGGACGGAAAAATCAAATGGAGGTTCGGCGCCGGACGCGAAATCAAATCGTCGCCGGCCATTGCGGCTGACGGCACAATCTATTTCGGCTCGCGCGACAGGAATTTTTACGCCGTCTCGCCGGACGGCAAATTCAAATGGAGCTTGGCTACCGGCGCGTGGGTGGATTCGTCGCCGGCCATCGGTGTGGACGGAACGGTATATTTCGGCTCTTGGGACACGAATTTTTACGCGCTCAATCCCGGCGGCTCGCTGAAATGGAAATTCGCGACCGGCGGAATCGTGGATTCATCGCCGGCCATCGGCGCGGACGGGACGGTTTACTTCGGGTCGCACGACAAAAAGTTTTACGCGCTAAAGCCGGACGGAACATTGCGATGGTCGTTTGCGACCGGCGGAACAATCCTCTCATCGCCGGCGTTGAATTCCTACGGCACGATTTATTTCACCTCCACGGATGGAAATCTTTACGCGCTGAACCCGGACGGCACCGAGCGCTGGCATCTGCACACCGGCGGCATAACGGCGTCATCGCCGGTGCTGGACGCCGAAGGCGTGATTTATGTGGCGGCAAACTCGTCCAACATTGCCGTGAATGATGTCGGCAAACGAATCTGGACGGTTAACATGGGTGATCTGGTTGACATTTCCCCCGCAGTAGCTGCAAACCAAGTCGTGTATTGTTCCGCGCCGCAGCGTGATTATTACGCCCTCGGAGCCGGCGGTGCTCTCAAATGGGATCTGAAAGTGGATTGGATTATCTCTTCATCACCAGCCATTGCTGCTGCCGGGATTGTATATGTCACGAGCAGTTCGATTCTTTACGCAATCACCTCCACGAACGCCATGCCGCTTGCAAAAAGTCCTTGGCCGATGTTCCACGCCAACCTTCATCATACGGGCCGTGCGAACGCGAATTGATTCACGATTGACGGCTCGAAAATCCATGTCAATCCGCGGTCGGAACAATTCGGAACGGGGTGGGAAAAGGCAACCGCTGAATACGAAAACCGAAACGCTTAAACCGCATTCCAAGCTTTGAACAGTTCACGCTCGGCGGGAACCTGCGCAACCAAGCCGGCGTTTTCGTTGCGGACGTTGTTCACCTCCCGGCTGACGGGATAATGTGACAAGTCCGACTTGTCCAACAAATCTGAAACCTGAAAGTTGAAATCTGAAATGTCGAGCCATTGCTCGATGGCATCTTCCCGCAGAATCAGGGGCATCCGCTCATGGATTGGTTTGACGCTGGCGTTGGCCACCGTCGTCAGCAGCACAAAGGAACGTGACGTTGTAGCGTCGGCGCTATGCGCCGAATTTTCGAGGCGCAGGTCCGACGCAGGGGTTTCCGGCCACAGGCCGGACGCTAAAGATTCTGTTTTCCAGAGACCGGCCACATAAAACACGTCGCGTTTGGGCCGGAGAAAGCGGACGGGTGATTTGTCAGGTTTCCATTCGTAAAAGCCGTCCATCGGCACGAGGCATCGCTGGTTCAGGAGTTTCTTGAACATGCCGGTCTGTTGAATGCGCTCGGCCTGCGCGTTGATGTGCAGGGTTTTCGACCATTCGGAGTTAAAGCCCCAAGTCATGTCCCCGCATTTGACGCCTTTCGGTGTCTTGACGATGACCGGCGCGCGCTGGGCGGGGCCGATGTTGTAGCGCGGGACAAAGGCGAAGATATGCACCACGCCGTCCATCACAAATCTGGCCTGATCCAGCGTGAGTGTGTAACGGGCGCACATGGCAGAAAGTTAGGCGAGAAATTTCCCGGCGTCAATCAGACTGCGGTGGTGCCAGCTTTTTGCGAGGGTAAGTGGGTATGGCTTATGCAAAGGCTATTGCAGCAGGCACCGTGTCAACAGATCGGTTTTCGCAAGACCCATTCCCCGGGACCATCCCAGCAAACCAAGAAAACTCCTTGTTTGACTTCGCTCGCATAGATGCTTTCATGGGGCCGAAATATGTTGAGTGAAATTCTCGCAAATTTCGGCCATTCTTCAGCCAAACTGTTTCGCCGGTTGCTTGGGGCGATTCTGGTGGCGGTTGCCTGTGAGTCAGCCATCGCTCAAAGTCCTGACGACGAATTGGCCAAGGCGTTGGTTCCAATCCAATTCGGAACCAACATTTCAGTGATTGAAGCGGAAAGCACTAAATTGTTGCTGCAAAACACCAATTCACCGGAAGCTCATGGGAGGATTTACTTGGCACTGGCATTAAATAACGAATACCAAAGTGAGCACGACTTTCCCAAAATGATTGAGAATTCGCAGAAGGCGCTACAATTTCCGCTGGATGTTATGGATGCCTGCAGCGCTTATTCTAAATTGGCAGAGGGATTGCATTTGAAAATGATGATGTCGGGACACGCCTTTTCGCCTCGACTTAACGAGCGCGAGCAGACTGAAATGCGGAAGCAACTTCTCGAACGTGTATCTGAATGAATTGAAACTGGTTTTGAGCAAGGCGAAGACCCTGCAAAAGCAGGAAGTGCCGGAGGTGGCACATTACGAAGTTGGTTTCGTTGGCGGCACCAATAATCCGGAGTATAAGCGATTGCAGCATATCCGCGAGGCCCAATTGAAAACATACCGCGAGGCCAGGTCGGCTAATGATTTGATTGATCAATACGATTTGTCAAAAAGGGCCATTGTTGGTCTGTATTTCGGGATTCCATATTTGGAAGAAATCCCGGCGGAAGCGGAAAAAGTCGCGCCGGGCGAACCAAAACCAGTTCAATAAATGCGGACTTCATTCCAACTGCGCGGCCTGTTTGTCTCCGTGCTTTTGGTATCTCTTTTCAGTTCTGTCCAACTGCACGGGCAAGAGTTCGAAGCGCAGGGGACGATTCAGGAACATATCATCCAACCCGGCCAGGCCGACTTGACAACCTCGGCGGCTTTTACTGTATATGTGCGGGATTGCGCCTGGTTGATTGAAACCGCGGAGACGAACTCTGCGAGAACTGTAACACAGCGTCGCATTGGCTCAATGAACGGCGCGGAGATATTCCAGATCACATCGAATCCAAACGCAGTGCCGCAATTTCACGTCATGAATTCAGCGGGCGGAATCATTCCCGGTTCTCCGGGCGCTGACATCGGCCTGGTGGTTTCAAACAACATTCCCGTTGGTTCCTTAAACGATTCGATCATTCCGCACCTGTGGGTCATGTTCGCCTCGCAATGCTATTTCAAGGCCCAGAACGTGACGAATCGCCTGATGCCAGTTTATGACGTGGATTATGCGCTGGCGGACGTGGCTGATTTGCGGTTGGAAGCGGAATGGGAACTGATGAACGGCAGAATTTCGCTGCCGCTCAAGTTGGTTTATTTCAACGACGGCGGATTTTATCACATGAGCGCCAACAGGACGGTTAAATTCCAGAATTACGGGCCGCCCTACAAATGGGGATTCACGGATGCCATCTACGCGGTGACCGCGATGACCAATTTTGACGGAATGGCGTTCCCGGCTGGATTTGCTTTCACGGAGTTTTCACCCGGTGGCGGAAGGAGCCGGTATGATTTGAGTCCCCGCAAAACGGCGGAGGCAGTCGTCACGTCGTTCCGTCCGGTGTGTTCGCGGAAGGATCTGCTGCCGGCGATTCAAAACGTGACACAGGTTGAAGACCAGCGTCTGGTTCATGCCATGCCCAAGGTCGCATCGTTTGCCTACTTTCTCCCCAAAGGCGGCAACTGGTTGCAAATGCCGGAGGCAAGGCGACGGATGCAGGTCATGCAAGTCAGTTCTCCACAAAGAAACCAACCCACCGCGTCAAGATGGGTGTTGATAACGTTGTTGCTCCTGCCGTCGGTGGTAATGGTGTGTTTCCTGTTGAAAAGCAAATCAACCACCACGGCTCTGGGATACGGCGCCGTGCCATTTTTGTTTTTCGTCCTGCTGTTCGCTGACAGCCTTTGGGCAAGGTCTCCCGGTTTTTTCGGCTCCATCACCAACCAAGTCACAGCCGTTTTCCGCAATTCGGGAACCCAATGGATGGTTGTCTTGTGCCTGTCATGTTATTTCTTCGTGCTTTTGTTTCTTGAGCGTCGCGCGGATTTCCCTTCATCCGGGGCGGCCGATGTGAGCCGGCCCCAGTTAACAGGAACCGCAGGCTGGTCACGGCGAATTTATGCCCGCTGCCGCGGTTGGTTTGCAAATCCGAACTTCTGGCTGGCCGCGCTGGTATTGCTGGCGTTGGCGCGTTACGCGCTGGCGTATGACTCGACATCCCTTTTCCCAAAAATACCGGTTTTTATTGCGGGCATATTTTGCGGCAAAGCCATTTCACTATGGGTGCGATGGCGGGACAAGCATGTTGAGCGGCGCGCAACCTGGCTGGTCAGTTTGCTGATCTGCTGCTTTGCTTGCGCCGCATTGTGGCAGCAGCAACCCCTATCCCTGATGAGATTTCCATATCACGGAATCCCCCGTTGGAGCGGTCCTTGGGGAAATCCGAATCTCTTTGGTTTGCTAATGGGAACGGGCATCGTTTTGACCGTCGGCAAAATGCTGCAAGCGCGCAGATGGAAAGTCGAAGTCGGCCAGTGGAAGAAATATATCTGCGCGATTTTGCTCATTACTGCTGCAATTCTCTGCGGCTGCGGTTTGTTCAAAAGTTACAGCCGCGGAGCATGGATCGGCACGGCTCTTGGAATCGGTTATTTGGCGTGGCGTGAAGTTCAAAATCGCTGGATATGTTGGCTCAAAAAAAACCGTCTTTCGATTTCGGTCATTCTGGCCTCCAGCCTGTTGCTGGGTTTCTGGCAATTTCGCTTTTTAGATTGGCGTCCCGTGCAGCGCATGGTTTCCGTGGGAAACATCAATGATTTCTCATGGCGCAACCGCGTGGTTGCATGGGAAGGCGCAATCCACATGATGGCTGACCGTCCCCTGGCCGGCTTTGGCTGGCAGAAGGCGGAATCGGCGTATGCAAAAAACTATTTGCCACCGCAAATAAGCGAGTCGGCGGCCATCCAGATGAACGATTATTTCATGCTTGGCATTTCCGCCGGCGTTCCGGCGCTTCTTTGCTTTGTCACCTGCCTGACGCTTTCACTTCGCAGAAAATTAACCGAACCAAACTTGCCGCCCTCCACCCACCATCCTCCACCTTCGCTTTCCGCAATCTTCCGCGCGGGTTTGATTGTGCTATTGATCGGTTTTTGGTTTGACGGCGGTTTTTTTCGACTCGCCGTTGGGCCTGTGTTTTGGATTCTCATGGGGTTGAGTCGCCTTGAATCAACAGTAGGAACCGAAGCGACCGGTCCCATTTTAGAAATCAGCAATCCGAATTCGGAAACCGAAACCAAGCCGGAAACTCCCGGCGTCATCTCCAGTCCAAAAAAAGAAGTCTGGCTGCGGCGGCTGGCTTGGGTTTTGGCAACAGCTGCTTCGATTCAAACAACGGTATATTTGGGAACGCCATTTCTCCCCGTCAGTAATGGAACTCTGGCTGTGGCACGAAAATGTCTCATTCCGCCGGAGGAGATTGGCGATTTTGATTTTCTGTCGGCAAATCCCATCTGGCAGGGCGGAAAATTGAAAACCCTGCTCCAACATGTTGATTTGGCCAATTACAACCGCCAGATCGTCAACTGGAAACTGGATGATGCAATTTACCGCGAGAATGTCCTGACGCCGGAAATTCAGCCGGAGCGCGACGGCCAATACCATTGGCGTCGCGCGCTCTGGGAATATTTTTATCCCCGCATCCGGAGACAAACCGGGATGGCATCCGCGGCGCAGACTGTCCGGCAGCAATTGCAGAAGCGGCAGAAGATTGTCGGGAAAGGGCCGCCAACAATTGAGGAAATGTGGCAGTGGCAGACCGCCGATGCAGGGGGTTTTGAAGCGATCTGCGTTGCAGCGTGGCGCTCCGTCGGAATTCCCGCCCGGCTCAACGCGGATGGCCGGGCGCAATTTTTCAGCGATGGGAAATGGCAGTGATGCCATGTCCGGATTGCTTCCATGAAACTAAATATTTACGCGCCAGTGACTAAAATATGAACAGCAGATGTATTTTACTCCGCCCGATTGTGCGCGGAAGTTTTTGCGCTGAAGTATTTGGCGGCTGCCTCGGTCCGGCAGCGAACGTGAAGCTTCTTGAAGATGTTTCCCAAATGATTACGAACGGTTCCGGAAGTGATATTCGTCTTTTGCGCGATCTCTTTGTTCGAAAGTCCTCTTGAGAGCAGCTCAAGAATCTCCGCCTCGCGCGTCGTCAAACCATCCGCGCTGGGAACAGCCGAAGGCGCGCGAAAGGAGCGCACCACCATGCGTGCAATTTCGGGGGTCATCGGCGCGCCGCCGGTGCGCACGTCGGCAATGGCTTGGATGATTTCCTCGGGCCGGAAACGCTTGAGAATGTATCCACAGGCGCCGGCTTTTAGCGCCTGGAAGATGAGGTCGGTGTCGGTGTAGACCGTTACCATGATGACCTGAAGATCGGGCATTTTTTCGGTCAACCGCGCCGTGCAGGCGATGCCGGACTCGTCCGGCAGGTGAATGTCCATCAACGCCACGTCGGGACTGTGTTTCGGCACCTCAATAAGAGCCTCCTTGGAAGCCGAGCACGCGCAAACACAACGGTATCCAGGTGTGCTGTTAATCAGTTCCACGAGCGTTTTACGCATCGTGTTGTTGTCTTCGATGATGGCAACCTTGGTCATGTAATGATGTTAGATTTGTGCGAACTAACTGGGATCGCGAGGCAAAGGGATAATGAATTTGACTGTTGTTCCTTTTTCAACTTGCGACTCAATGTGACACTGGCCATTTAGCGCTTCCAAACGCTCACGGAGGTTCGTCAGGCCGTTGCCACGGTGGACCGTGTTCCATTCAAAACCGCGGCCATTATCGGCAATCACGACTTGCAGGCGGTCACCCAGCTGGGAAATTTGCAGCTCCACTTCCGTCGCCGACGAATGGCGGATGACATTGTTCAAGGCTTCTTTGACGGCGAGAAACAGGCTGTGCCGCGCCGCTTCCGTCAGTGTGACCGCGTCACACTCGATGGGAATCTTGAACCGGCAAACGATGTCTGACGCGGAGAAAAGTTCCGTGGCATAGCCGCCAAGGTAATCGGCAAATGACTGCAGCGAATTGCGTTTTGGGTCAATCGCCCAAACGATGACATCAAGCCCCGACACCAAGGCGCGGGCTTTCTCGGCAATGACGCGGAAGCGGTCTTGGCTTTTCTCCGCCTCCTGGAATTGACCTACGCCCGTGCTGGCCAGCAAACTTACTTCGGTGAGACCCGTTCCCAGTTCGTCGTGCAAGTCGCGGGCGATTCGCGAACGCTCCGCTTCGGCAGCGCGTTGCAGTTCGGCCCGTTGGCGATTTCGAATTTCGCCTTCCAATTGGCGGCCGCGTTCCTGCACCTTCCACTGCAATTCCTTGCTCCAAACCAAGGCGGCGCAGAGCAGCGCGGCAAGGATTCCGACGAGGACGAGCATGCGCTTCAAAGTCCACCACGGAGGAGTTGCCAGGACGCGAACACCCGCAGGAGAGTTCAGCAGCAGTTCGAAGCCGCTCACAGAGCCTTCGCCGGCGCGGCTGCCTTGAGGCGAATAGACGCCGGTCAATTCCAATCGGCTGCCCAATGGCGGCAACGAAATGGACCGGCCTTGGCTGTTAATCCGTGCCTGAAAAGCAAGCAGCCCGGACTGAAGCTCCAACAAGTGTTCGGAACCTTGCTGCCATCGGTTCATCAATGTGGCATCCACCTGAACAAGCATGCCGGCATAATGGGCCGATAGAAGTTGCTCCGGAGTGAGCCTTTTGGGCGTGGGCAGTGGGGCATGGCCTGTTTTACGCATCACCGCCTCCTTGAGTCCGGCAACCGGACCTCCCAATTCGAGAAAGCCAGCGGCCTCAACCAAATCACCAACAGCGAAAGGATCGGAATTCCTGGTTGCAACGTGCATTCCGTTCGTGCCGTCGGTGAGAAAATACTCTCCCGCACTGCCATACACCACTTGTCCGCTGACCTTCAACCGCCGGAATGGCGCTGTTTTTGGATCGAAGAGCAGAAGCTCGCCGAGGTTCTTTTGCGGCGCATCAAAAAGATCGCGAGGCGCCGCTTCAAGGACGTCCACCGCGCTCCCAAGGATGCGGAGCGAACTCGGTTCAAGCTCATGAGTTTGCGGGTTGAAAACGGCAAAAGCACAACCCCGAATCCGAACCAGGGCGTTCTCGTAATTCGCGAGGTCTTCCGCTTGAAAGTCGTTAAGGTCCAGAGTGATTTTCCCGTTTTCCGTAAGCATCTCGATTCCTTGGTCGTGAATCGCACTCACAACCCCTTCAATCTCGGCATACTGGGTGTC
Organism: Ignavibacteriota bacterium; assembly: GCA_963790045.1. Classification (GTDB taxonomy): domain Bacteria; phylum Bacteroidota; class Ignavibacteria; order UBA10030; family UBA10030; genus DATKMP01. Next base: position 39,091 of record CAWBMS010000008.1, read on the forward strand.
GAGGCTTCCATTGAACAACTGGTTCCAAGTCGGGCGCAGGGGCTGGGGCAATTGACCGGTTCCAAGGTGGGTGATGCGGCGCGCAACGACAAGCGGCGCAAAAGACCCCGGACCGGTGACACCGTCAATCTGGTAAAATTCCCCGCGCTGCAACGGTGTTGTGTTTGTGATGTCTTGCACCGAGATGAAGATGCCTTTCGTGGAATCCTGGACGACGGCGCCACGAATAAAAGCCGGAAGAACGGCTGTCACCACTCCGCGAATGGAAACCGGAAGCTGCTGTTTTACCTTCTCGGCGGGCAGCGCCTTGACCTCTGCCGCAGTCGTGATTGTCGTAATGGTCGTCGCCACTTGAGCCGTTTGATCCGCCAACTGGTTCGTCACTCAGCGCATCGTTGAGCGACGTTGAGAGTCTTGTTCCCGAGGCGGGCGCGGGGTGGACCGCCTTCCAGTCCGAAACCAGCAACATCCCCGGAATCCGCGAACCGTCCTCCGTGACGACATCTTGATAAATTCCGGAAACCCGAACTTTGGTGTTCAACGGAATGAGCGGCGAAATTCCACCGCTTTGGAATACTTCCACGCGAACGTCATCTTTTCCGACGCGCATCGTAAATTCGCCGCCGGTTTTTCGAACGCCCGCGAAATTGACGGTTCCTTCCAGGGTCACCCAGGGACGGCTGTTCCTCGCGAGAATGGTTGCGGGCACTTCCTCAACCGGTCGTGGAGCGGGACCGTTGCTCAACACTCGAACGACCAGAGATGATTCGCCGACAGACAGCCGGCTGCCGTCATCCGACGCGAGATGAAACGTGTAGACACCATCCTGCGGAATCGTGATGCACCCGTCGAATTCCAGCCCTACAGCATCGTTTCGCGTTCGGACATTGAGATCAAAGTTCGTGGCCACTCCGGTTTTTACAGGGTGTAGTTTCGCGAAATCCGGAAGGTATCCCCAGACACCTTCATAACACCGATAATCCAGTCCGGCCAGGAAATTGGTGCTGCCGCTTGCGGGGTCAATGGTTGCCCGCGAAAGAACCGAACTCGGAATATGTTGGCGCGGCAAACCCGGACCTTGATATTCCACGTTCAGCCCGAAATTATCGATGCGGTTAAACCATTGAACAGTAATCGGGTTGATGCCTGAGTGGAGAAACACCTCGCCAGACTCAACTCTGCCATTGCATGAAGGCCGTCGTTATCAACAACCATTCCCGGGATAATGGCCAATCCGAAGCTTTTTGGTTTCACACCACATCCTCTTCCTTCCAAAGAAACCTTAACCCCCGGTTCAATTGTTTGGCCTCGAAGATCGAGTTGAACAAGCTCAATACCGGACGCATCCCGCAACACCAGCAAACCGCTCGCAGAATCCACGTCGTAGACATCCGCCACGATTCGGAAGGGATGAACAACCGGACGGCTCTTGCTCGGCGCAACGTCGAAGCTGGAACAGGTTTGTCAGCAAATCCGCCGGTCCCGAAGCATCGGCACCTTCCGCAATTGCCGACGCGCACAACACGGAAGTTAGCAACGCGGCGAGCAGAGAACATCCGCAATTTACCACGGGAACGACAGCACGGCGCATGGCCTGTCATGTTCTTGGAAGCATGCAGCAAGTCAAGTCCGATCCAAGATCTGCGACAAAGATTAATCGTTTGTTGAAAAACAATTAATCTGAATTTTATATTCGTTTATTTCTCAAACTTCCACCAATCGAATTTTAACAACGGCCCGTCGCCGCCGGTGAATTTCAAAACCAAATCGTGGACACCTGTCGGACCATTCACGAGCAGGATTGCGTCTCCCATTTGTCCAACGCTCCGGGAGGGTTCACTTTAAGGGTTCCAAGCGGTTCTCCATCCGGTCGGTCCAGCCGAAGCTCAATCGCGCCGCCATCAGCCGCACTGTCGTTTCAAATGTATCTCCGATTCGCATTACCACGCGAAGTGATTGTCCTGCCATTGTGCCGACAGGAACAACTAACTTACCACCTTCTGCTAATTGATTGAGCAATGGCTGGGGAATTTCCGGTGCCGCTGCCGTTACAATAATGCCGTCGTACGGTGCAAATTCTTTCCAGCCCACCGTTCCATCGCCGCAGCGTGCAGCAACACGGTAATTTAATTTCTCTAACAATTTGCGCGCCTGCAAATGTAATTCCATGTGCCGCTCAATCGTAAACACACGGCATCCCATTTCCGCAAGCACCGCAGCTTGATAGCCCGAACCGGTACCGATTTCCAAGACCTTAGAACCTTTTTCAACGCCCAATTTTTCTGTCATCACCGCAACGGTATATGGCTGCGATATTGTTTGACCATTTGCAATCGGCAGCGCGCTGTCATCGTATGCACGATTCGTAAATGCCGGCATCACAAACTGATGCCGCTCTACGTTTTGCATCGCATGCAACACGCGCTCGCTTGTTATACCGCGCTGACGCAAGATCGCTACAAGCTCTCTTCGCTCGTCTTCAAATCGACTCATGCCCAATCTCGAAATAATACTTTTGCAAAATTCATGGTGGTCTTCCAATGTGTCATATAACTTTTTTCATTGCTATAAACAGTTTGAATAGGCACAAACTCTATTTTGAATTTTCGTTTTGCCGCTTTAATTAAAAATTCTGTTTCCGCTTCAAAGCCGGTAGTTTCTAATTTCACTTGTTCAATAACATTTTTCTTTATCAACCGATAACCGCATTGGCTGTCGCGAATCACCGTGCCAGTTCTTGTTCCTACCATCAATGAAGTAATAGCATTGGACATTCGCCGATGAATCGGCATGTTCGTTCCGACACGCTGTCGCCATCCGACAAGGACATCGGCATTCATTCGTTGCAGTGCATCAAAGAACGCCGGTGCATCTTCCGGCAGATGCTGCAAATCGGCATCGAGCGTTAAAACATAGTCAACAAGAACATGATGCAACACATAATTGAATCCGGTTTGCAGTGCGGCACCTTTTCCTTTGTTCTGAAGCATGTCGGATAACTGTTGCCTGTAATCGTCCTGCAATGGTCGCCGTCTCGTCTGTCGATCCGTCATCAACAATAAGAATCGACACTTCCGGCAACAACGTTTTCAGCCGTGTTACAAGTTCCGACAGCGATTGTGAAGCATTGAACGCCGGAATCAATACGATTGTGGATTTCAGCAACAAATTCATTTCAGTGCGTCCGCAACAAGCGCCACGCGTTTCATTGCTTTAACATCGTGGACGCGAAGAATCTGTGCGCCGTTTAAAATCGCTGCCGTTCCTGCCGCTGCCGTTCCTTCCAAGCGTTCGTCCGGCGGTAAGTTAAGAATCGTTCCAACAAATGTTTTTCTGGATGGACCAACAAGAATGGGATAGCCAAGCTCTTCAAACTGTTTCAATTCACGGAACAATTGGACGTTATGTTCGAACTTTTTTCCAAAACCGATACCGGGATCAAGAATAATCTGTTTAATACCAGCAGTTTCCGCTATTCCTGTTTGCGCATGCAAAAATTCTTTTACCTCGTTCGTTACATTATTATAACTTGGGTTTTCTTGCATTGTCTTCGGCGCACCTTTCATGTGCATCAGCACAATGCTTGCCTGATGCCTCGCCGTTACTGCTGCCATTTTTTCATCGAATGTCAATCCGCTGATATCGTTTACGATGGCTGCACCCGCAGCAAGCGCTGCATCGGCAACGGAAGATTTATACGTATCAATTGAAATCGGAATACGGCATCGTTTTGCCAGTTGTTCAATAACCGGTACAACACGGCGCAACTCTTCTTCTTCGCTAACCGGTTCAGAACCGGGGCGCGTCGATTCGCCGCCGATGTCCAAAAAATCCGCACCTTCTTCTGCCAACATAAGCCCATGTGCCACAGCGCATTCAGTATCAAAATATTTTCCACCATCAGAAAATGAATCCGGTGTAATGTTCACAATGCCCATGATATGCGTGCGCGATGCGAAGTTGTATTCGACTTCACCAAATTGATATATAAAATTGTTTCTTGTCATGAATTTATTCGGCACAACTGATCTGCTGTTCTACGGTATGATACCGAAAACTTTGCTAACAAAAAAGAGTAATGCCATTTTCACGACACACATGACTCTCGTAAGATTTTAGATGGGATGAGGCGTTACAAGAAACAAGTTATCCGCCGAAAATCACAAGCTGGACATCTTCCGGCAATAATTCACCTAACGAGCGCATCACACTGCCGCGCAAAACATACTCCAGCATGCTGCGTTTCGTTGCGCCCAAAATGACTCGATCAACGCCGAAAGTTGCCGCCTGTTCCACGATAGTATATCCAATATCATAACTCGGAATCGTGATAATTTGAAAATCGATTCCCGAAGTATTACAGATCTCTTCAATTCGCTCTTCAGCACCATTCACGGTCATCGTCATACGCGCCGGCAATAGTCCGACAGAAATTTCTTGTACCCGCAATACAAACAAAAGCGCGTTTCGTTGTTTGGCTTCTTCTACTGCAAACTTAAGCAACCGTTCATCAAGGTCTTTCATCGCCAACAAATAGCGTTTGGATGGCATTGCCGTTCTACGGCGTTTGCGTGTCGGCTGCAGCACTGCTTCATGAACTTCAGCAAGCACAGGAGCAACTTGTTTCCGCTTTGCAATCTGGCGTGCGATGAGTCCCAGAACTAATATCGTGACAGCAAAAATGGTCGCTTCATGTTTTTTAATGGCGATGGATGTTTCGATAGCGACCAAAACGACAGCAGAAACCAACATCAATATTTTTATATGCGGTTTCATACTGACCGTTTTATCTGTCGCCGTCGATCCTAAATTGATTATCATTGCACCAACCAAACCAATCGCGTACAAGTGTGCCAGTGATTCAACATCATGGATTGCCAACAAAACGGTAATTGGTGCTAAAGTCGTAATCACTAATGGAAAAATCGGGACTCCGTGCTTATTTAATTTTCGCAACGACGATGGTAATTCTTTATCCACCGCCATGAGGAATTGAATAGAGATTAAATCATTCAGTGCCGTATTGCCCGCAGAGATCAGCAAGATACCAAGCGAGAATGCAACAAACCATCCGAACCAAACACCGACATAATGTTCGCCAAGGAAGCGCAACATATCTTCTAAATGATCGCCCGGAACAAGACCTTGAATTGCATGCATTGCCAGAGCCAAGAAGAGGTTGGCAATAATGACTTTTGCAAGCACCGATAAAATTGCACGGCGAGAATCCCTTGCCGGATCACGCATCAATCCTGTCATATTAGAAATTGCTTCAATGCCCGACAAGCTTAAGACAACACCGACAAAAATTCCCCAGTTATAAAAAAATCCACCTTTCGGTAAAACGATCGTCGCCTGCGTAAGAGCGGCTGGTGCAGAGCAAAAAATAATGACCGATAACGTAACAAGTGTAAAAAGAGAAATTGCTAACGCCAAACCACCGGAATGTTTTGGCCCATACCAATTGATGGCACCGATTCCCGCAATGATGACGATTGCCCAGAATGCAGGATGCTCCAGCCCAAGATAATGACACGCATCAAGCACAGAAAGAGACATCGTTACAACATAGTCTGCCGCCAACAGCAATGCGCCGACAACAGCAAGCAGTTGAGAACGATGATACACCGAACTATAGACGCCGCCGCCATTAGGATATAAACGACAAATCGTAATGTAGTTGACCGCCACCATGGTGGTCAACGCCATCATAAACGCAAGATGATAGAAACTGGAATATCCGGCAAGCGCAAAGCCGATACCCATCACATAGGCAACGCTGGTGCCCCAATCACCATCAAGAATTGCAGCGCTCCGAAGCCAGCCCAGCACACGCGGACGGCTTGTGGCAAACTCCTTTACTCCTGCATGCGTAAGTGAAGGATTACTACTATCATTGTCCAAAATTTAAGGTTCCAAATTCAACAAAAAGAAGCCGAGGACATACGAATAGACCTCGGCTTCATTATTTAAGTTGCTAATATTACTACTTTAAACGCATGGAAGCAACAATCTTTTCAAACGCCGGTAAGAAGTCTTTCTCCATTGGCGCATAATAATTCATAACGATGCGGTAAATTTTATCGTTTCTGACGACAAAATAGACACGGCTCTTGATATTTTTGACAGGAGAATAATTTACGTAAATAGTTTTTTCGCCACCGATAGTAGCCGAACCTTTTCCAGAAATATTAGAAATCTTTTTGCTGTTTTGGTCAACAACCTTTTCAACAGAAAGTTTCTTCGCAGGACGCACATCGATATCGATGGTGCAATCTTCACGATAAATTTTTAAATTCATCGCAAAGCTTACATCGCCTTTCGCTTTCGGATACGTTTCATTCATGTTCTCAGGAACGGTTGCTTCCAAAACATCATTTTTGAGCACTCGTGTTTCTTTAGATGGAACAACATAGGCATTCGGATCTGTTACTTTTTCTTTCGGCTTCGGCAAAACAAGCGACGCAACAACAGAATCATAAACGACTTTGTACGGTTCAAACTGATCGTTGAATGCTGCGTATTGGACATAATAAATGGTTGAATCTTTTAAGGTCGCTGTACGAATAATCGTCATTCTTGTTTGTGCGTCAAGCATACCGGAATATACCAACTGCTTTGCACCAAGGCCGGCAAGATTTGCATCGGTATAGGATTTCGTTTTATACCCTGCTTGTTCTTGATCCGCTTTAAAGCTGTCCATGTACTTTACATAATCTTGCACAGAATCAATACGTTCGGCAGCAACAATAATTTGTACACCATCCGGTTTGCGAAAGTCATGATCAAAGAATTTTTCTGCAACTTCCGAGGAAGAGGAAATCGTTACTTTATTTGTTTCGTTCGCGACAGTCCATCCTTGGGGAAATGGAAATGTTACATGGAAAAATGAGTTTTGATATTGATCCCACGTTTGAATATCGGCAGATTTTTTTCCGCAGCCAGAAAACAGTACAAAGGCGGCTCCAAGCAACAGCATAAAACTTTTTTTCATCGTAGTTCCTTTCATACAGAAAAGATAAGTGATTATAAATTATGTTTTAGTATATGTTCGTTTATTGTTTTTACTGATTTAGCGCATCCAATCCTTTTTTAGCTTCTTTATTATTCGGGTCCAATTTCAACGCACGTTTATAATGCTTTATTGCTTCTTCCTTTTTATTGAGGTTCTGATAACTCTGTCCAAGCCAAACGTGTGTTGTTGCATCATCCTCTTTGTACTTCAATGCTTTCTCTAAATTAACGACAGCTTCTTCCCACCGTCTCAACGGATGTTCTTCATCTTTTTTCTCAAGCATGTAGGAAAGACCAATCATCTTATACGAATCTGCCAGTTCTAATCGATACTTTTCTTCATCTGTATCGATCACTTTCACGGCTTTCTCAAACCATGGACGCGATTCTACAAATTTTTTCCCTTGAACATAGCAAAAGCCCATTCGAACATATGACAGCGGAAATTTAGGATTCTTTTCAATAGCTTTACCAAGAGCAACTTCTGCATCATCAAACCGGTTCATCTGCATTAAGCAGTTGGCATAATTAAAATATGCGGTAATGACAGTAACGGTCGTATCTAATGCAATGCGTTTTTCATAACACTTTACAGCACGATCCCACTGCTGAACATTCATCCAGCGTGCTGCCGCTTCACCCCAAATCACGTATTTGGTACTATCTAATGCTAATGCTTTTTCAAATGTTGATGCCGCAAGTGAATCTTTTTTCAACTGTTCGTAACATATTCCAAGGATACGATAATCATCATACTCCATTGTATCGGTCGCAGCAATTTTTGCGTACATCTCTACCGCTTGCGCAAACTGCTTTTCATCGATATATCCCTGCGCAAGAACTCGCAAAGCAATACCGGAATTCGGATCGACAGTAATGTATTGTTTGGCAATTGGAAGAGCTTCTTTATATCTGCCGCTGTTATATAACGATTCCAAATACATTTGCTGCGTATCTTTGGGTGGATTTTTTTCTTTATCAAAATAATCTTTTAATGCTGCGGCACATTTTACATACTGTTTTGCACGGAAATACAATCGCGCAAGATCTAACCGCGCTGAATAATTATCCGGGTGTATGGCGATCAAATGAACGTAAATTTTTGCTGCTTCCGTGTCACTGCCGATCTCTTGCGTACACATTAGCAAGTTTATAAAAGACATCCGCACGTGTTGAATCTATCTGTAATGCTTTTTCATACTGATCGATGGCCATCGGATAAACGGGCTGCGCTAATTTTAAATAGGAGTCACCGATTCCTGCGTACGAATCGACATCCGTCGAATTCAATTCCCGTGCTTTAGAAAATGCAATCAATGCTGCATCTGCAGAATCCATCGCAATTAAAGTTTTCCCGAGTTGCAGCCACAACGGTTCGTAATCTTGTTTCTTTTTAATACTCAACCCTGCTTTTGCGGTTTTGTATGCATCCGGCATTTTTTGTTTTGCAAGTTGAACTTGTGAAAGCACAAGATATGCATCGGACATATCATCTTCTAATTCCACCGTTTTTTGTGCGGCGAGTTCTGCGGAATCAAGATTGCCGGTTTTTTGATACGATGTCGCCAACAAAAGCCAAAGATTTTCATCGCGGGGAGAGGATGAAAGCAGAGGTTGTAAAACCGAGATTGCCTCTTGGGGTTTATTGTTTTTCAACAATTCTTTTGCATAGTCAAGTCTTGATTGCTGACTCCATGCAAAAGAACTGATAAGAAGTCCGAAGATTGTAATAAAAAAAATTCGTTTCATTTGTTAGTTACTCCGCAGTTAACTGTATCGTGCGTGTTGGTATTTTTACGGGCACAAGTCCCGCTTTTTGAATAATCCGTTGTCCATTATATGAGAGAACAAATGCGGTTAAGCCCGTGCCTGTTGCAGCTTTGGCTTCCGCTGTGTAAAGATACAAAGAATACTTGAATGGGTAAAGTGTTTGATAAATTTCCGACGGCCCAGGAAACACTTTTTTGGGAGAACCATCTTCTGTAACAATATCGACTGAAAGAAGTTTGACTGCCTTGAGATGTTCCAGCGCAACAAATGAAGAAACAAAACCCACCGCAAACGGATGTTGTGCGACATACGCAAGAACATCATGTTGCGTTGGAAATGCTGCACTCACGGTAAGTTGTTTCACATCTTGAAAAATCTTTTTCTGAAGAAGTTCGTAGAGACCTGAATTCCTTCCGGTCAGTACCACATCGATCGCTCCCGATTGCTTGGAACCCGGAAGCTGTTCCCAACGTGTAATGGTTCCATCGATGATCTGTTTTATATATTCAACTTTCATCGAGGCGAGCGGATTCAACTCGTTCACCACAATCGCAATCGCATCGTCGGCGATATGATTTTCGACGATCTTTATTCCGGCTTGATCTGCGATTTGACGTTCTTCATCGTTGAATTGCCGATCAATGCAGATGGTATGAACGCTATCGTTAAGAAGATGAACAATCGCTTCACGACTCGAAACCGATTTTACATCAAACTGAGCATCAGGGTACAAGCTGGTAAATTCTGTTGTGATAGTTTGGAACAGCGGCACATACACTTCGCTCACCAGTACGAAAATTTTTCCCGATGTCGCTGTGTTTTCGTTTTTATGCTCGCATCCGAACACACCCATCAACAACAGACAACAGACAAATGGAAGCACCGCTTTCATTCTTCATTCTCATCTTTTTGTTGTTGTCGATAGTTCGACCATGCCAGAACAAACCTATAGATTCCCCACAAAATCAAAACGACTCCAAATGCAATACGTATTTGTTGTGGAACATTGGCGAATCCAACTCCAGATAGAACAACGATTCCAAACAGTAATGCAATCGCACCGACTACATAACTTATGTAGGTAGTAATATTTCGAATCTTCAACATTGTACTGATGTACTTTTAGAAAGAACGAAGCTGATAAGATCCAGCAACCGATAGCATCTAAACGCATTGGCACCGTTTCTCATCAGCTTCGCCAATATCACAAGTCCTTACTTACTTGTTTGCAATCTAAATTTAAATGGAATAGAAACCCATACCGACACTGGTCCTTTTTGCATCACAGCGGGTGTGAACACCCATTGTTTTGCGGCGTTGATGGCTGCTTCATTGAAGATTTCTGCATCGCTCTTCAAGATCACCACCTTGCGAACCTTTCCTTCTTTATCTACCCATACTTTCACGAACACATTGCCTTCGAGGCCCGCACGTAAAGCAAGGTCGGGATATTTCGGCTCGATTTTTTTAACGACCGTCGGTTCCTTTTCGTATGGAACGAAATCGGGCGGTGGACCATCATCACTAATTTCCAGGTTCTGTTCAACTTGAACACTACCGCCGGCACCTGTACCCATCTCGCTTACCGGTGCAGATTGAGCGCTCAACTCTGCTTGTGTTGCAATGGTTTGTTCCGGATTTACTTCTGCATCTGGAACAGGAACAGGAACACCGATGCTCGGTTTCACTGCCGGCCCTTCTGCTGCGACCGATGGTGCCACTTCGTTACTTTGAATCGAAGGAGGTGGCCCAAGGTCTGTATATTTTAAAATACGAACCATTTGCACTGGTTCATCTTCCTCACTCAACCATTCGGCTAAATAATAGGAACCGATTACCGAACAAATGACCAAGGTGGCTAACAAAAATCCGAATGACATATATTTTTGATAGACAGTCTTAAGTTCGGCAGCTCCATAGCCAGAGGTTTGATAAGGAACTGCTAATGCTACATTTGCCATAGATTCTCCTTATCCTGCCTTTGCCATTAATGCTTTATCTGCGTCGTCCATCGGCACAAGACTAAAACGAGTGATGTTGGCAAGATTTACTTCGTCCATCAAATTGACCATGTTGTTCGTACGTCGCATCACGATTGATTTTGATAAGGACAACAAGTTTGGGATTGCTGCGGCCTTGCTCTACGAGAAACGAACGAAGTTCTCGAAAAGTTAGCTTTTGCAGTTTGAGATCATCTCCCTTATTCCAAAAGATGGAGAAATCTGCTCCGACACGGAGTGTGAGTAAAGCAGATTGTTGAACTTCAACTTTTGTTTTTAAATCCGGTGGAAGGTTTAATTCCATCGTTTGTGGTTTATTGAAGACCGTGGTTAGCATAAAGAAGGTCAGCAGAAGCATACAGACATCCACCATCGGTGTCATATCGATGCGTACGCCAACTCGCTTTGCTTTCTTTTTGCCGCCCTTGCCTTTGGCTTTCGGCTCTCCAGTTTCAACAGCGGACATTTTATGCTCCTTTATTCAATTCTGTAACTAAATTAAAGCGTGTAATTTGCGCTTTGACCAAGACATCCATAACATCTTCAATAGGTCCGTACGGTGCAGCTTTATCGCCTTTGAGTACCGTGCGCAGTTTGGGATTATTAATACGCGCCTGAATAAGAATATTACCAAGCGCTGCTTTATCCAACTGCACAGCACGTTTTAAACGATTTTGTTCACCGAATAGACGCACCATCAAGAATTGATTATCGATGCCAAGGTAAATCTTACCTTCTTTGTTCACATACACCATCATCACATCCGATTCCGGAAGTTTGAATTGTGAATGCGACGCTGGCATATCCACCGTCACTTCCTCGGGTGGTTTGAACTGCGTCGTCATCATAAAGAATGTGAGCAACAGCATCGTGACATCGACCATTGGGGTCATATCAATCTTGACGCTAACTCGGTTTTTTTTATGTTTTGGCATAGGAAATCCTCGCCTTCAATTACTTTTTATGGGGTTTACGTGAAACAAGCGATTGAATAATGGCATAGCTTGCTTCGTCGATCATATATGTAAAGTTATCGATCTTTACAGTGAAAAAATTGTATGCAACAATACCACCGATACCGGCAACAAGACCGCCAGCGGTGTTAATAAGAGCTTCGGATATACCAAGAGAAAGCTGAATAGCATCCGGTGCACCACCTTTTGCCATAGCTTGGAAAGATCGAATCATACCGACAACCGTTCCGAGCAAACCGACCATAGTTCCAATCGAAGCGATCGTGGACATCATCGGAAGATTGCGTTCCAACATCGGCACTTCCAACATGGTGGCTTCTTCGATGGAGCGTTGGATGCTTTCCATCAATTCTCTTTGGCCTTTTACATCGCCTTCTTCAACGACCGTTTTATAACGCTCTAATCCAGCGCGAAGAATATTGGCGCAAGAACCGCGTTGTTTATCGCATGCAGCGATAGCAGCGTCAATATCGCCGGCGTTGACTGCCTGCTGAACATTCTTTAAGAATCCTGGAAGGGCACCCTTGCCCTGGGCTTTGCGAAGTGAAAACCAGCGCTCGAAAATAACGGCAAACAACATAATCGCAACAGCGATCAAGAGAATAACTAACGGACCGCCATCTTTTACAAATTTTGGTAATGCGTATTCATATATCAAGTAGCCGATAACTGCTGAAGCGACTAACGTGATAAAATTGAACGTAGATGTTTTCATGAAACGTTCTCCTATATATATATTGATTGTAAGATTGTTGAACTGAAAAATGATTTATGATTTAAAACTTTTGATCGCCTGCTCACGATCTTCTTCAACGTCAAACACGCTTGTCAATTTTGTAATGACAAACACATTTTGAACTCCTTTTGCAACATTGCATAATCGAATTTTACCCTGCACTTTTTGGTACGCAGAGTGAATACCAACTAACGCACCAATACCGGTACTATTGATGTATGTAATTCCACCAAGATCTAAGATAAGTTTTTTATTCCCTTGTTCAATCAGGTCTTTCGCTTTCGCTTTGAACTCATCCGTTTCTTCTCCGCCAATTAATGAACCGCGCGGTTCAAGAATCGCAACATCCAGATTGTTTAACGTTGTAACCTTCGTCGCCATATTTTTACTCCATAAACATTTATACCAGACAAACTACCTACTCAATTTCAATGCCATAGAGTCATCATCCAGAGTACGGAAAATAGGCAGAAAGAGCCGTTGATGGCAAGGACATATCAGCGTGATGGGGAAATATTACCCGCACTTTCCTTTGATAAATGAGAAAGACGAATCGGAATAAATAAAATCAATGCTTTTATCTTGGGGAAAAAATCCCCGTTAGAATTGAGAATCTATAAACTGTATTTCTTGCGCTTGTTCAACAAGGTTTTTCGGTCCACACCAAGAATCTGTGCCGCTTCATCATAGTCTTTAGCCATTTGTAAAACGCGTTTAATTTGTATGCGTTCGGTTTCTTCCAACGAAAGCGTTCCCATTGCTGGTGCTGTTCGTATTTCCTCTGGAAGATGTTTCAACTCGATACTATCGGTAGCAAGCAACGAAGCGCGTTCAACGACGTTTTCCATTTCGCGCACATTGCCGCTCCAGCGATATTCACGCAGAGCTTTTTCCGCATCCGGTGCAATGACCACCTTCCGATCACCGGAAAATTTTCCGAGAAAATGATGCAACAATAGTGGAATATCTTCCGGGCGTTCTCGCAATGGCGGCAATTTGATGCGCACACCATTCAATCGATAAAACAAATCTTCCCGGAACACACCTTCTTTTAGTGCCTCATCGATATTCCGGTTCGTAGCAGAAACGACACGAACATCTACTTTTCGTGTAACATTTTCTCCGATGCGTTCAAAATCTTTCGTTTGCAGCACACGCAATAATTTCGACTGAATAGCTGCCGGCAATTCTCCGATTTCATCTAAAAAAATTGTTCCGCCATCTGCCAGTTCAAATCGCCCTTGCCGGTCTTTCAGCGCTCCAGTAAAAGCGCCGCGCACATGTCCGAACAATTCACTTTCTAACAGCTGCTCCGGTATAGCGGCACAGTTCACTTTGATGAACGGTTTATCGGCACGTCCGCTCTGTTGATGCACATAATGTGCGACCAATTCTTTTCCGGTACCGCTTTCCCCTTCGATCAACACACTGATCGTACTCTCTGCTACACGAGCGACAAGATCAAGCTGCTCGATCATCGCGCGATTGCGTGTAACAATATTGCCGGTGCCTTGCAGCGTTGCAAGTTCTTCTTTTAATTCTTGCACCTCATGCACCAGGCGATGATGCTCCAGTACTTTTTGTGTGAAGAGTTTCAGTTCCTCAAAATCGAACGGCTTTTGTAAATAATCGTATGCACCTTTTTTAATTGCGATCACGGCTGTATCCACCGAACCGTGCGCCGTCATAATGATGACCGTCGTTGTCGGAGAATATTGTTTAATTTCTGTCAGCACTTCCACGCCATCCATCGGCGACATTTTCAGATCCACAAACGCAAGATCAAACGATTGCTGTTGCAGCAAATGAATCACATCCTGCGGTTTGGAACACAACGTTACCATCATTCCTATCGATTCAAGACAAATACCGATCGTGTTGAGAATATTTCGTTCGTCATCAACGACTAATGCTGTAGGTTTCCGCTGTTCCATGTTTTTTATAATACAAATTTATCCAACAGGAAGTGTAAAGAAAAATGTACTTCCGACATCTACCTGACTTTGTACCCACATCCTTCCACCATGCGCTTCTACCGCTTCCCGTGCAATTGCCAATCCCAATCCGACGCTTCCAGGTGTTGTTTCCGTCGAACTTTTCACTTGAACAAATTTATCAAAAATACTGTCTTGATATTCAGGAGGAATGCCATGCCCTGTATCTTTTACTGCCACCAGCAACGAGTCATCTTTTTCTTTTTGTGCAGAGATCACTACTTTTCCGCCTGCCTCAGTGTATCTCAAAGCATTATTTAAAAGATTGGTAATCACCCACGATAGATAGTTTGCATCACCGGAAAGCATGGGCAACTCTTCTGGCAAGGAAAGGAGAAGTTCAATTTCTTTTTTCTGAAACGGCAGTCGCAACGGTCGAACAGCATCTTCCACTAATTTGTAGAAATCGATCAATTCTTTTTTCATTTGGTATTTTCCGGATTCCATGCGCGAGAGATCCAGCAGTTCTTTGACTAATTTTCTTAAACGTTCGGAATCATCTTTTGCTGCAACGAGCAAATCTTTCTGGCGCGAATTAATTTCTCCTACTACTTGCTGTGCAAGGAGATCAATTCCCATTCCCAGCGACGTAAGCGGCGTGCGCAATTCATGAGAGACGGTTGCAATGAATTCCGATTTCATCCGATCCAAATCTTTAAATCGCGTTACATCCTGCAGCAACGTCACGACGCCCTGCACCTGTCCGCTCTTATCAAAAAATGTTGCATAGCGCGGACGATAATACAACACGACCGTATTGCGGACAAAGGTCAACAGTTGATCTCGATGTTCATGTTCGCGCCGATGTGAAATACCGAACTCCAATGTTTCTACCCATTGCTGACTTGTAATTACTTCGCGTAAAAGCTTTCCCTGCCATTCATTGCCGTGGATATTCAATACGGTTTCTGCTGCATTGTTCATTAAAACAAGTTTTCCAAATTCATCGGTAACAATAATCGGATCGGCAATACTTTCAACAATTGTTTCGGATTTCTTTTTTTCAGAAATCAACTGCTGAACATTTAATTCCTCGTACATTCGCAAGCGTTCCGTCATCTTGTTAAATTCACGCCCCAAGACGCCGATTTCATCATCCGTCACAACATCGATTTTTTGATTGAGCTGTCCCTGACTAATTTTTCGAACTGACGCTGTTAATTTTTCTGCCGGCTTGATAATCGAACGCGTGAATCGCGTACTGATGATAAAACTTAAAATGATCGAAGCGATAGAAATCGAAATTACCGTGAACGTTGCATCGGATGCCGTGCTACGCACTTTTATTTCCGTTTGCGACATCGCATCTTGATTCATTTCAAGCAATTGAAAGCAGCGTTCCTTCAATCGATTTAAGACCGGCTGAATTGTTTGTGATTTGTATTTCGCTGCCAAGCCCGTGTTATGTTTTGATTGCAATAGGAAATACAATGAATCACTGCACGTAATGTACGATTTGTACAGCGTACCAATTTCATTCAGTAATTCAGCTTCAGCAGAATTTAGCGGCGTGCTTTTCGACTTTTCATACCAGCCCAAAAATCCGGCGCGGTTCGCAGTAAACTGGACATACGCTGCATCGTCATCGCCCAGTAGCATTTGGAACTGTGCATTCTCTTGCCGCTCCAAATCTTTGACCATATTTTGTGCTGCCCGTACACTCTCGTAATTATCACGGATGATATCCCCCACCGCATTGTTGAGCTGCGAAAAATTGTACACGGCAAACATACTCGTTGCCAATCCAATAATGACAATGACCACAT
The DNA here is from genome assembly GCA_963790045.1 of Ignavibacteriota bacterium. Classification (GTDB taxonomy): domain Bacteria; phylum Bacteroidota; class Ignavibacteria; order UBA10030; family UBA10030; genus DATKMP01. The sequence goes on from CAWBMS010000008.1 coordinate 55,345, forward strand.
ACCCGAACGCCACCTTGTAACGAAGACTTTTCATACCATAAAAAAGTTATCCTATTTTCAAGGGAAAGGCAAGGAAAGGATTTTTTTTCTTGATATTCTAAAGCATACCATGCCTGTTCCTTATCTTGTCTTTCCAGCCAAAATGCCGTATCTTAGTAAGAGTAGATTGTGATTTTTACCATTCATCTAAACACCTTTTGATTTTGCCAAAACTGATTGTAATTCAAATTTTTTCTTTATCGTGATAACAGTGAAATTGAACTCAACAACATTCGTACATTCTGTTGAACAGTTCCTGCAACAACGCGAACTTGTTGCTCAACAACAATTTATTCTGCTCGCTGTCAGCGGCGGAATTGACTCGATGACGTTGCTGCACGTAATGAATGAATTGCAAAAGCGATGGCATTTACAGCTTGCCGTAGTTCACATCAATCATCAATTGCGCGGAAAAGAATCCGATGGCGATGAAGCGCTTGTAAAACAAACTGCCGAACGCATGGCAATTCCTTTTTACTCGACCCGCATCGATGTGAAAACATTCGCACACAAACAAAAAATTTCCAAACAGCTTGCCGCACGCACGCTTCGTTATCAAGCAATCGAATTTATCCGGCAACAACTTAACGCTGAGAGTGTCGCAACAGCGCACAACGCAAATGATAATGCGGAAACGGTATTGATGAATATTTATCGCGGTACAGGTATTCACGGACTTGCGGGAATTCCGGTTAGGCGAGAAGAAGGCAACATCATCCGCCCGTTGCTGTTTGCGTGGCGCAAAGATATTGAAGCTTATGCAAAAGCACATAACGTAGAGTTTCGTGATGATTCATCCAACGCTTCGGTTGTTTATCAACGGAATGAATTCCGGCATCGTATTATTCCTGCGTTACAACGTAAGCATCCAAAAATTTTAAAATCATTGACAGTTGTTTCTGCTACTATGCGCAAAGTCGATGATTCCTTGCGCACCTTGGTTCAGGAAGAACTTTCTCTCTGCACTTCGATCAATACAACCGGCGAACTCAGTATTCATTTAAAAAAATTCAACACGTTGCCGGAATTTGTTCAATCAGAAATTTGTGTCAAGCTGCTGGAACGTTTTCACATCGAACCGGCAGAAAAAAAGATCGAACGCCTGCTCCATCTTTCTGATTTAACGGTCGGAAAAAGCATCGAACTTGGTGCTCACGTTACCGCATTGCTGGAACACGATACCATTCTTATCACAACCGCACAACAGAAAATTCTCGCAGCGCAGGAAATTTATTTTGGCGCGTCCCTGCAACTTCCAGCAGGAACAATTTCCATCAGCAAGCCGATGCCTGTTCCAAAAATATTTTCCGGCAGCCGCAATATAGAATTTGTCGATGCAGAACAGTTGAATCAGCATCTTGTTCTCCGCACATGGCGCAGCGGCGATTGGTTCGTGCCGTTCGGTTTGCATGCAAAAAAGAAATTAAGCGACTACTTCACGAACGAAAAAATTCCGCGTCATCTTAAATCCATAATTCCGATTCTCGAATCGAACGGCAGTATCGTTTGGGTCTGCGGCAAGCGGTTAGATGATCGATTCAAATTAACACCTGCGTCTCGCAGCGCAGTCAAACTTACTTATCATCCAATTATTTGAGCATTGTATGGCAAATCTTTTTTACATCAACGGCGATACGTTTGAAGAATTCATTACGGAACAACAAATTCAAGCACGCATCAAAGAACTTGCGGCACAAATTAATTCCGACTTCAAAGACAAAGTGCCAATCTTCATCGGCGTGTTGAACGGTTCGTTCATTTTTCTCGCCGATCTCATCCGACACATTACCATCGAGTGCGAGATCGACTTCTTTAAATTGTCGAGTTATGGCGACGCAAAGATTTCTTCCGGGCAAGTTCGTTTGTTGAAAGATTTAAATTGTCAGGTTGAAGGACGCGACATTATTATTGTGGAAGACATTGTGGATTCAGGGCTTTCTCTTACCTACATCAAAAAACTTATTGAGAAAGAGAACCCACGCTCGCTTTCTTTTGTTTCACTATTATTAAAAAAGGGATTGCCAAAAATTGACTTTCCCGTCAATTATGTGGGTTTCGAGATTCCGCCAGATTTTGTTATTGGATACGGCTTGGACTACGCCCAAAAAGTTCGTAATTTAAGATCAATCTACCGCCTTGCTCCGCCGAATACGGCTGCATAATGAGAGTAAGTTGTTTTGATGTCAGGAGTTGAAATACGATGAATCAATGGTTGAATGAACAATCAGAAAATAAAGACCAGAATGTAAAGAAGCGCCCAACGCCGCCGCGCACACCACGACGGCCCATCAAACCGCAGCGTGAAGACAATTCGCCGTGGGGAAAATTCGGCCGCGTGATCTTAAGCTGGATCGGCATTCTTCTTGCCGTGTTTCTCATTATGTGGGCATTCCGCACGAATGAAGAAACCGAATATGAAATCGGCTTCACGACATTTCAACAACTGCTGAACGATCAGAAAATTCAAGAAGCATCGATTAAAATTTCTAGCTATGGCGTTTATGATTTTCATGGCAAGCTCAAAGAATCGATGGATATTCAAACTTCAAGTGGCAAAACCGCACACAATGTTACGCGTATCCAATTAACGCTTCCTTATACTAATTTAGATGAGGCGCTTGTCACCGGCTGGACAACAAAAGGATTAAAGTTTAAAGTTGAAAAAGAAGACAGCACATGGTTGAATGCAGCGATCAGTTTCCTGCCATGGATTATCTTGATCGGCATCTGGTTAGTGATCTTCCGCCGGATGCAGGCAAGTGCTGGCGGCGGTGGCGGAGCAAAAGGATTATTCTCGTTCGGTAAGAGCCACGCAAAACTATTGACCGAAGGCATGTCACAAATTAACTTTACCGATGTTGCCGGTGCTGACGAAGCAAAAATAGAATTGCAGGAAGTAATCGAGTTTTTGAAAGAACCATCTAAGTTTCAGCGGCTGGGTGGAAAAATTCCACGCGGTGTTTTATTACTGGGACCTCCGGGCACAGGGAAAACTTTGCTGGCACGCGCCGTGGCGGGAGAAGCAGGCGTTCCGTTCTTCTCCATCAGCGGAGCGGATTTTGTGGAAATGTTTGTCGGCGTGGGCGCGAGCCGCGTTCGAGATTTATTCGAGCAAGGAAAACGCAGTGCACCGTGCATTATCTTCATCGATGAAATCGATGCGGTCGGTCGTCATCGCGGCGCAGGGCTCGGCGGCGGGCATGATGAACGCGAGCAAACCTTGAATCAATTACTTGTGGAAATGGATGGCTTTGAACAAAATAATGGCGTTATCATTATCGCTGCAACCAACCGTCCCGATGTGCTCGATCCCGCATTGCTACGCCCAGGACGATTTGACCGGCAGGTTGTTGTTGATCGCCCTGACGTCAAAGGGCGAGAAGGAATTTTCAAAGTTCATACAAAAAAAATCCCGCTTGCCGATGACGTTCGCTTGGACATCTTGGCAAAGGGAACACCCGGACTTTCCGGCGCCGACATTGCCAATCTCGTGAACGAAGCTGCACTGCTTGCCGCGCGCAAGAGCGACAAGGTCGTGTCCATGCATCATTTTGAAGAAGCAAAAGACAAAGTGATGATGGGTATGGAACGTAAAAGCATGATTATTTCGGATAAAGAAAAGAAAGTGACCGCGTATCACGAATCTGGTCACGTGCTGGTTGCAAAATTTTTGCCGGAAGCTGATCCCGTGCACAAAGTTACCATCATCCCGCGCGGACGTGCGTTGGGCGTTACAACATATTTGCCGATTGATGAAAAGCACACGTACTCCCGCGAATATCTCGAGACAATGATTACGTACGCTCTCGGCGGACGCGCTGCAGAAAAAACTGATTTTCGATCAATTGACCACCGGCGCGGGCAATGATATTGAACGCGCTACAGAACTTGCACGCAAGATGGTTTGCGAATGGGGTATGAGTGATAAGCTCGGGCCTCTTGCCTACGGGGCAAAAGAAGAAGAAATTTTCCTCGGACGCGAAATTACACGCTCGCGCAACTTTAGCGAAGATACGGCTATTGCCATCGATGCAGAGGTCAAGCGCATCGTTATGACGGCGATGAAACGATCTGAAAAAATTCTGAAGGATAATATTCAGATATTGCATCGAATTTCGAATGCATTGCTGGAACGCGAGATTCTTGATTCCGATGAAATCGATAAACTCATTCGCGGCGAGAAACTGCCGCCGGTAGAAAAGATTTCCGACGGAACACCGGAAGCACAGCCGCTCAAAACGCCGACAATTGCAACGACAACCGGTGCTAAAGCGTGAGTCCAATTGACGCGAAGAAACTGTTTGCGCCGGATGCCGGCAATTTAGATAAGCTTGAACATGCCGCTACGATAAATTATCGGAACGAACTGGCACGGAAAGGCATTCACCTTTTTTCCCTTTCCATACCCACTATTTATTATTTCATTTCGAAAGAGCTTGCGCTTGCTATTCTCATTCCGCTGACGATTGCTTTCGTTTCGGTCGATATCGCACGATATTATATTCCGGATATTTCAACTTGGTTTTACAAATGGTTCGGCTGGCTGCTGCGGCGGCACGAAACGGACAAGAATCAAAAGCGGTTGAACGGGGCATCACACGTGCTCATTGCAGCTTCGTTGTGCGTGCTTCTCTTTCCAAAAATTATTGCCATCAACGCCATTGCCATACTGATTATTTCAGACACAACCTCGGCACTCATCGGACGAAGATTCGGGCGTCATAGATTTTTTGGAAAAAGTTTGGAAGGATCGACAGCGTTTTTTGTTTCAGCCATGCTGGTGATTCTCGCTGCACCGAAAATCCATTATGTATTAGCAGAATATCTTGTCGGCTTCGTCGCAGCATTGATCGGTGCAATCGTCGAAGCGCTTCCCATGAAAGTGGACGACAACCTCTCAATTCCCATCAGCGTTGGATTGGTGATGTGGGGATTGTACGCAATGCTGCACTTGCTGTAAATTAGTCCGCTTTTCATTTTTTCTCATCGCCCAAAATACATCTCTCGTTCCCAAGCTCTCAGATTGTGTGAAAACTCGAAAAAGTGCGGTAGCCGAAACCTCCCGCCAAAAAAAGTGGCAGGTAATTTAGGTTTCGTTTCCAGGATAATAACGTAATCTGTTTTACACTCCACCCTTTTTAGCAGGAGGATTTTGGAACAACATGCGTCTTAGAAATTTTCACAAGTCGATTTATCGGTAATTCTCTTGTCTCAAGTTTTTTAAAAATGTGTCGATAATATATATAGACCCTGATACATAAAAAAGAAAGAAGGACTTATGTCAATTCAATCAGTTTCATCGACAACACGTGGAAGCAACCCATACGCTAATCAGACAAACCCTCAGGTCGCCTCTTTGCAACAGAAAATCTCTGCGGAACAAAGAAGTAAAGATACGGCAGAAGTAAAGGCGGAAAAGGTTCAGGCACTTAAGCTTAAACTTCAGCAATTGCAGAACCAAACTACAACACAACAAAATCAGACAGTGCAGAACAATACGCAATTGCAGCCAGACCATGCATAGGTGAATGTCCGACGGATTCAATTATCCGAACTATTTATTCCCAACCTTCTGCCGCTAATTTATCATGCAGTTCTTCGGGATGGTGGCGGCAATAGTATTCTATCTTGCTGGAACTTTCATGTGCTTTGCTGTATGGCATGCCTTTCGCCATCAAATTGCGTTCATGCAATTCGTGCAGCAGCACATACGGGCGTTCAATCTCAGAAACATCGTTATCGATCCATACCTCTTTCTGAGGAACAAATTCATACACATAATCATGCCCGCCTTCGGTATAATCAATATCGAACACGCTTCGCACCAATCGGCCGTCCACAATCCATACACTCACTCCCGACTCTAATGTTTTCCAGAGGCGCACATGCACTTGTTGCGGATTCGGAAGATTACCGCCTTTCGTCAGCTTTTCAATATCACCCGCTTTTTTGCGCTCGGCGCGTTCCTGTTTGTCCGCAGCTTCTAATGCATCGTCGTAGGAAACACCCTTTTCCATCAGCCGATGTTCTACCAGAAGATGATCGATAAAAAATTGCTGCTCATCTTCGTGCGCTTCCTGATCTATCCAAAATTCATTCTTCGGGATGCACGCACAGCCGCCATGCTGGCCGTAATTGGTGAACTCTTCATCAAGATGCGTTCGCACATAAACGCCATCGACAACCCAGATGGTGATATTGCCGCGTTGTCCGACTTTTTTGAGATAGGGTGGTTGAAGCATCTGTGCCATGGTATCTTCCTGAACTATTTTTCCTTTGTGTGATGTATCGCTTACAACTTGGTTTTGTGAAAAAGAATTACTGAAAAATATAAACATCGTGAGACTAAAAATCAAACATGCTCGCATAAACAACCCGTACTGTTCACTGCAATTTGAAACGCACTCGTAAGACGCCGTTATGCCAATCCGAGGAACCGAGTTTAAAGCTGCCGAGTTCTTTTGTCGATGCGGCATGCGGCCCGCTGCATGGGCAAGCATCATAATCGCCGATAGTAATCACGCGAATCGTTTCGCCGGCTTCTTCCGGCAAGCGCGATAAATTGAAACGTTGCTCCGCTTCCGTTCGATTGATAAACGATTCTTGAATCGGCAGATCGGCTTGAATTTTTTCGTTCACGGTCTGTTCAATCTGCACAATTTCTTCCGCAGTCAGGTTTCGTTCAAAGTGATAATCACATTTCGATTTCTTTTTTTCGATGTGCGCGCTGAATGCACGCCCGCTATTGAACATTCGCACCATGGTTTGGTTCAACAAATGCTCAGCAGAATGCATGCACGGATCGTATTCTTTGGGATTGTGATTATAGTCGTTCATAATATACTTCGCTAATTGTAAGAAGAATTCGGTGATCCCAGATCGAAATATTGAATTTCAGGAACATCACCGATGGCACCATGATAAAATGCGTAATGGAAAAATTCTGCGATGCTGTCTTCTTCTTCTTGTCCGAGGTCATAAGAAAAAGCGTTGATGTATTCACGTGCAGCGGCGAGCGAAAGATTTTGTTTTTGTGCGAATGCTTCGGCAATTTGAATCTGAAGCTTCACGCCTTGATTTTTTGCATTCAGTAATGCCGCAGCTTCATGCTCTGTTAATTCTGTTTCTCTTCCCACCCAGAAACCATGAATGTATGGCAATTCCGTCAGATCAAACCATTCTTCCACCAGATCAAGCACAAAACGATTTTCATACGTCCGTGCAGAAGGAATGGAATTGACGATCAACGCCGCATCTGCTTTTGCCAGCATCACATCGACGTCCGGCATCATCGGAAGAAACTGTAAGGACGAACTGCTTGTCGGCTCGTTGCGATATTTTTCCAGCAGTAAAATTTTGGCAAGAATAATTTCCGATGTGTACCGAATATCGACAGCAACACGTTCGATATTTCGCAAATCGGATTTGAGAATTAGCTGAATGGTACCGGTCGGCGTAGATGAGGCAGCGCAAACATTCGGAAGAATGCAGGTACTCGCCGCCATAGCGTGCATAATCCAGAGGAGATAAAAAAGCGTTCCGAATTTCATCGGAACGCTCGTGAAGTTTCAACGCATTGCGCGCAGGAATGTCCGTACGCAATTCAAACGGCGCATCCGGTTTATCTAACCCGTACAGCAGCGGCTGTACATAGAGCGCGTCTGCAATTGCCAGACGGGACTTCATGACGCCTGTGTGCCGCCGGTCTTTTGTGCTACAGCTTTCGCAGCAAGTTCACGTACATAATAAATCTTGGAGCGTCGGACTTTTCCTTCTTTCACGCGTACAATCTTGGCAATACGCGGGGAATTGACGGGAAAAATACGTTCCACACCGACGCCGTTGGAAATTTTCCGTACGGTAAAGGTGGCATTGATGCCGGAACCGCGGCGTGCAAGAACGATGCCCTGATAATCCTGAATACGTTCCTTGTCGCCTTCTTTTACTTTCACCTGAACATTCACGGTGTCGCCGGCTCTGAATGCCGGGATGTCATTTCGAAGTTGTGTCGCTTCGACTAATTTAATTTTATCCATAATACTACTCCGCTTTATCGTTTAATAATATTTATTTTCAACTTATTGTTCGAACAAATCACGACGCAACGTTTTTGTTCTTTGTTCGCGCTGCTCCTGCCGCCAACGGTCAACATCTTTATGATTACCGGACAACAGCACATCCGGTACTTTTAAACCGCGATATTCCGGCGGTCTCGTGTATTGCGGTGCACCGAGCAAGCCATCTTGAAACGAATCGCTCAGCGCCGATTCTCCATCATTGATGACACCGGGAATTAACCGGACAATGGCATCAACAACGACTGCCGCAGCAACTTCGCCGCCCGTCAACACATAATCACCGATGGAAATTTCACGCGTTACGAGTTCATCGCGCACACGCTGATCGACGCCTTTATAATGCCCGCACAAAAACATCACATTGTCTTTCAACGAAAGTTCTGTCGCAATCTTTTGCGTGAACGTTTCTCCGTCGGCAGTCAAGAACACCACGTCATCATACGTGCGTTGTGCCTTGAGCGATTCGACACATTCAAAGAACGGTTCCGGTTTCAGCACCATTCCGGCGCCGCCGCCATAAGGCGTATCATCGATGATACGGTGTTTGTCGTGCGTGTGATCGCGCAAATCGTGCACAACAATTTCAACAATTCCTTTATCCTGCGATCGCTTCAGGATGCTTTCTTGCAGCGGGCTTTCCAACAATTTCGGTAATCCGCTGATAATATCAATGCGCATTAATTTATCAATCCTTCAAGTGAATCGATCACAACGCGCTTTTGTTTCACATCCACTTCTTTTACAATCGCTTTCACAGCCGGAATGAGTATTTCTTTTTCTCCATTCCGCACAACCCACAAATCATTTGCAGGAAGTGTTAGGACATCCACTATCGTTCCGACTTGCTTGCCGTCTTGTGTTGCCATTTCGCAGCCGAGGACATCATCGACAAAATATCGTCCTTCTTTCGGCAATACGATTTCATCTTTTGGAATGAATAAAAACTGATCGCGCAAAACTTCTGCAGCTTCGACAGTTTCTACACCCTGAAGAGTTGCAACACATTGCTTGACATCCTGACGAACGCGAAGAATCTTGTGTTCTCTTACCGCTTTTTCATCTTTACCAATCCAGATTGATGCGAGAAGCGAGAGCCGCTCGCCATCATCCGTCAGCAACTGAATTTTCACTTCACCTCGAATGCCAATGGGCTTAATTATTTTTGCAACCGCAATCAATTCCATTGTTTCACACAACATTCAGATGATGCTTCGTCTCGCTCGATAACTATCGAACGATTCCCTTTTTCTTTTCTGCGTTACTCGCGATCGAAGTTTTACGATGCTGTAGCTTCAGCAGCTGGCGCTTCTGCCGGTGCGGATGCAGGCACTGCTGGTGCAGCGGCTTTCTTTTTCCGCTCAAGACGGCGTGCTTTGCGATCAGCTTCCCGTTTCGGGCGATCTGCTTGTAGCGTCTGCCAGCGTTCTATCACATTTTTCACGGTTGCTTCATCTTTGCCTTGACGGATCAATGTCCAGCGAAGCCAGAATCCTGTTCGTTTGAATAACGAACGGACGGTATCTGTCGGACGGGCACCATTGCGCAGCCAATATTCCACGCGCGGTTCTTGAAACGTCAAGGCAACAGGATGAGTGTGCGGATCGTATTGTCCGAGCGCTTCGAGGTATCCTCCATTCCGCGGCGCACGCATATCGGTCGCCACAATTTTGTAGATGGGATGTTGTTTCTTTCCCTCTCGACGCAATCGAATTCTAACCAAGTTTTTACTCCTGTGTTTAAGTTATTGATACTGATTTATTATAGTGTTTTTTAATTCATGGGAAATTGCATGCCACGCATCATGCGGCGCGCATTTCCTTTACTGAAACGTTTCATCATTTTCTGCATATCTTCAAACTGCTTCAGCAAACGGTTCACTTCCTGTACTGTCGTTCCGCTGCCGATGGCAATTCTTCGCCGGCGGCTTCCGTTAATGATGGAAGGGCGCGAACGTTCTTGCTTCGTCATCGAATGAATAATCGCTTCGACACGCACAAGTCCTTTTTCATCAATCTCGGCATTAGCGGGCAGCTTATTCATACCGGGGATCATTCCCATAATCTGGCTCAACGATCCCATCTTTTTAATTTCATGCAATTGATCGAGAAAATCATCGAACGTAAATTGCGCTTTGCGTAGTTTCTCTTCTAACTTGACCGTTTTCTCTTCATCGAATTGCTGCTGCGCTTTTTCAACAAGCGAAACGATATCGCCCATGCCAAGAATACGCGATGCAATCCGGTCAGGATGAAACGGTTCAAGTGCATCCAACTTTTCGCCGACGCCGATAAACTTGATCGGCTTTTGCACTACGGCGCGAATCGATAACGCTGCACCGCCGCGGCTGTCGCCGTCTAATTTTGTAAGAACAATTCCATCAAAGTTCAGCCGTTCGTGAAATGCCTTTGCTGTATTGACGGCATCCTGTCCTGTCATCGCATCGACAACGAACAGGATCTCATGCGGCTTCGCGACATCGCGTACCGCTTCAACTTCTTTCATCATTTCTTCATCAATGTGCATGCGGCCTGCAGTATCGATGATGACTGTATCGCGGACATTTTTCCGCGCAAATTCAATCGCGCCTTTTGCAATCGCAACGGCACTCGCACCGCGATCGGCATACACCGGAAGTTCGAGTTGCTTACCGAGCGCTTCCAATTGATCGATTGCTGCCGGACGATGAACATCGGCAGCAGCCAACAACGGCAATCGCCCTTTGTTTTTTAGCAAGAGTGCTAACTTTGCAGAGAAGGTCGTTTTTCCAGAACCTTGCAAACCGGCGATCAAAATTACCGTCGGCGGAGCTTGTGCAACAGCAACATCTGCTTTCGATTCGCCCAGCAACTTCACCATTTCATCTTGAATGATCTTGATGATTTGCTGGCCGGGCGTGATGCTGGAAAGAACATCCTGCCCCATTGCCCGTTGCTGAACATCTGCTACAAATTGTTTTGCAACTTTGTAATTGACATCGGCATCGAGCAAGGCGCGTCGAACTTCGCGCAAGGACTCTTCAATGTTTTGAGGAGTGATTTTTCCTTGCCCGCGAAGTTTCTTAAACGCTGCTTCTAACTTTTGCGTTAAATTTTCAAACATGCATATCTACAATGACAAAAAAACTTCCGATTTCTTTTCATCCAAATCATCGGAAGTTTAGACTTACAGTAAAACAAAATAGCGAAAAAACGTAAGGTAATCAAGAATTACTTTTGGCTGATTCGCATTTCCATTTATCCTAAAACGCGCACGACCTCTTGCAATGTCGTAATGCCGGTAAGCGCTTTACGAACAGCATCCTGGCGAATTGCCTGAAAACCGTAGTTTGATGCTTCTTCACGCATTTTTAAGATCGATGCCTTTTGAAAGATGAGATCACGCAACACGGGACTAATGGTGACAATTTCACAAATTGCCACACGTCCTTTGTATCCAGTTCCCATACAATTCGGACAACCACGGCCGCGGAAAAGTTTTAAATCAGATGTTTCCATCGGTGCACCGACCATTTGTAATTCTTCGCGCGAAAGTTGATATTCTTCACGGCAGTTAGGACAAATTTTTCTAATGAGCAATTGATAAACAATACCAACGACCGTAGAAGCAAGCCAATACGCCGGCACGCCAAGATTGAACAAACGGTGAATTGCGCCGATTGCATCATCGGCAAGCATCGGTACTCAACACAAGATTACCTGTAAGTGCAGCTTCTGCAGCAACAACGCCGGTTTCTGCATCACGAATTTCTCCGATCAGAATCACGTTCGGGTTCTGCCGCAAAATTGCACGCAAGGCATCGATAAAATTAAAGGATTTATCTGAAGGAAGATTGACCTGGCTGGCGTACGACAAGCGATATTCTACCGGGTCTTCCACCGTGATGATACATTTTTCCGGAGTTTGAACTTGATTGACTGCGGCATACACAGTGGTCGATTTACCGCTGCCGGAAGGACCGGTCACTAAAAATAATCCACGGGGATTACGTAACAGTGCTTTTAACCGTTCAAGGTTTTCCGTGCTAAACCCAAGATCATCGATCTTTGCAATTTGACTGCTCTTCCGCAGGATACGCACCAAACAACGTTCGCCCGCCATCACCGGAATAACATTCACACGAAAATCGTAAGGATCCGGACCATAGGTGGCAGAGAATCTTCCTTCTTGCGGCTTCTTTTTTTCAAATTGATTCAGTGTGGTTTTTGTTTTCAACACACTGATAATAGGATCATTCATGTCGGGAGGAAGAGAGACTAATCGTTTCAATATCCCTTCATGTCCCAATCGAATTTGCAGTTCACCCTCGATCGGTTCGAAGTGAATATCGTTTGCCCCAGATTGAATAGCACGTATAAAAACTTCTTCGACAATTTGATCGGCGGTGGGTAATTTGCCGCCACGGAATAATTCGCGCAGTTTATCTTTCGAAAGATTTTGGATATTTAGTTGTTCCAAAGCAACGCGAACAGCAGCTTGCTGCCCCGGCATACCCGATCGTGTTCCCAAGGGTTGTTGCGATATGACTGCCATAAATTCCTCCAACAATAAGATTATGATTTGATGTAAGAATACGATTCTTTCCGCAATACTTCAACAAAAAACCGCTGCCAGCCCAGCCGACAGCGGTTTTTTATACAAAGACCATATTCGATTTTGTTAGCCGGCTTTTTTCAATGCTTCGGCGCCGCTAACGATCTCAAGCAATTCCGTCGTAATGCCCGATTGGCGCGCTTTGTTGTACGACAATGTGAGTGTGCGAACAAGTTCTTCTGCATTCCCCGTTGCATTGTTCATCGCCGTCATACGAGCACCTTCTTCAGCTGTGCTGGATTCCAAGAGAATTCTCCAGAGTTGAAAATTCAGTTGCTTCGGAAGCAGCACATCCATAATCTCTTTACTGGAAGGTTCATAAATATAATCTATCAGTGCACGAGCATGAGGAGTTTTTTCGGTATCTAATTGTTCGGGAAGAATGGGCAACAACTGCTCAACCGTCAAGCGTTGTTGAACGACGGATTTGAATTCGTTATACACCACTTCAACTTTATCAAAGTCGCCCTTCAAATACCCGTTCACGAGTTCATCCATGATACCGCGTGCAACACCAAAATGAAGATTGGCAAATACACCGGGATGTTGTGTATATACCGCTGTATCACGCTTCACAAAAAAATCTGTGCACTTTTTGCCAATCGTCACAAATTGAACAGCATGCGGCTCTTTCTTCAACTCTGCATAGTGAGTGTTCACATGCTCCATCGCTGCCTTGATCACGTTGCCGTTGAACGCACCGCACATACCGCGGTCACCGGAAACAACGACGACCAACACGTGCTTGACCGGACGCACTTGCAACAACGGATGAACACTGGCATCGACTTTCGTAACAAGATGTCGTAATAATTCATGCATCTTTCGTGCATACGGACGTGTTGCGAGCAACGATTCCTGAGCACGCCGCAGTTTTGCCGCAGCCACCAACTTCATGGCACGCGTAATTTTTTGTGTACTTTTTACACCGACAATGCGGCGGCGAATTTCACGTAATGTAGCCACGGGTTACTTCACCGCCGTTTTAAATTTTTGAAGAAATTCTTTTGCAAAGGCATGGAGTTTTTCTTCCACATCTTTTGCAAGTTCTTTCGTCTTGGAAATGGAAGAAAGAATATCGCCCTGTTTCAATTCTAACGTTTCAATAAAATCATGTTCAAACTTTTGCACATCGCCTAACGCAATCTCATCAAGATAACCGTTGGTGCCAAGAAATATGCTCACCACTTGTTTTTCCACCGGCATCGGAACGAACTGTCCTTGCTTCAACAGTTCCACAAGACGTGCACCGCGCAACAATGTTTGCTTCGTCGATTTATCAAGATCGGAACCGAATTTTGCAAATGCTTCCAATTCACGATATTGTGCAAGCGCCATACGCAATCTGCCGGCAACACGTTTCATGGCTTTGATCTGTGCATTGCCACCGACACGCGAGACAGAAATACCGACGTTAATAGCAGGGCGAACGCCCGCGTTGAACAAACTTGGTTCAAGATAAATTTGTCCGTCGGTGATGGAAATAACGTTCGTTGGAATATACGCCGAAACGTCATTCGCCTGAGTTTCAATAATCGGGAGCGCTGTTAAACTTCCACCGCCGAGACTGTCATTCAATTTCGATGCACGTTCCAACAATCGTGAATGCAAATAAAATACGTCACCAGGATACGCTTCACGTCCGGGAGGACGACGAAGTAAGAGAGACATTTGGCGATATGCCTGAGCATGTTTCGACAAATCGTCGTAAATCACAAGTGCATGCCGCCCAGAATCGCGGAAAAATTCTCCGAGCGTTGCTCCCGCATATGGTGCGATATACTGCATCGGTGCTGAGTCGCTTGCTGAGGCGAGAATGATGGTCGTGTATGCCATCGCGCCTTCTTCTTCTAACTTCGCGAACACTTGCGCAACAGTCGATCCTTTTTGTCCAATCGCAACATAAATACAATAGACCGGCTTAATACCTTCAGCTTTCGCTTTTTCCGTATGTGTATATTTTTGGTTGATGATAGCATCAATCGCAACAGCAGTTTTTCCGGTTTGACGGTCGCCGATAATCAATTCACGTTGTCCGCGTCCGATGGGAATCATGCCATCGACTGCTTTCAATCCGGTTTGCAATGGTTCTTTCACCGGTTGGCGCTGCATCACGCCAAGCGCTTTGCGTTCCAGCGGAAGAAATGTTTTAGTTTTAACCGGTCCCTTTCCGTCGATCGGTTCGCCCAGCGGCGTAATCACACGCCCGAGCATTTGCTCACCCACCGGCATCGATGCCACGCGGCCGGTACGTTTGACTGTATCGCCTTCTTTAATGTGCGAACTTTCGCCGAAGATCACGCATCCGACATTATCTTCTTCAAGGTTCAACACCATGCCAAAGACATCGCCGGGGAATTCGATTAATTCACCAGCCATGACTTTGGAAAGCCCATAGACGCGTGCAATCCCATCGCCGATTTGCAACACGGTGCCGACATCATACACATCTATTTCTCGTTCAAAACCGGAAAGTTGTTTTCTTAATATTGCCGATACTTCATCTGGTCGTACTTCTGCCATTGTCATCCTCAATTTACTTTTCCATTCGATTCATTCGAATGGTTTTCATTTTTTAATAGATTCAAAAAACAAATATTAATTCACACCGACATGTTCAGCAAATCGCTGACGCAGCAATTCTAATTGCCGCTTGATACTGCCGTCGAACAACGTGTCGCCCATGCGTGCAACAAATCCGCCGATAAGAGCCGGATCGATTTTCACATCCACTTGAACATTTTTTTCCGAATACTGTTCGAAATGTTTTTGGAGTTCGTTCTTTTGCTGACGCGTGAACTCTACCGCTGTCGTTACGTGCACATTCATAATGCCGAGTTTTTCATCACGCAGCAAAAAGAATGTTTCGATCATGTCCGGCAAAAGACTTTCACGTCCTTTTTCCGCAAGAAGTTGCAACAGAACAAACGTCAGCGGTTGCACTTTCTTTTCAAATACCGCCTTCAACACTTCCTGTTTTTTTTCCGTTTTGATGACGGGGCTTTTCAGAAACAATTGAAGCTCATGTGATTCGTTCAACAAGTCACGCAACATGAGAAAATCATCGCCGACTTTTTTGAGCAACTTTTGTTCTTCTGCCGCAAGCAAAAACGCTTCAGCATAACGGCGGGCTATACGTGTATTACTCATCGTTAATTCTTCGGAAGTTGATCGATAAATTTATCGACAAGTTTTTTTTGTTTCTTCTCGTCGAGCGTTTCGTCGAGAATTTTTTCCGCCGCCTGAATCGCCAGATCGGCAATTTCTGTCCGAAGTGTTTGGCGCGCTTCGTCAACATTGCGTTTTAGTTCATCCTGCGCACGATCCAATTCTTGCTGTGCTTGCTGCTTTGCCTTCGCAACAATTTCGTCTTTCATCTTTTCAGCAAGCGCTTTGCCTTCCTGGATCACACGCTGGTATTCCTGTTCTGCGCGCGCAATGTTTTGTTCATTCTGCTTCAACATCGCTGCGGCTTCCGCACGTGCTTTATCTGCCTGCTCCAGCGCACCGCGAATTTTTTCTTCGCGTTCGTTCAAAGCTTTCAGAATCGGTTTCCATGCAAACTTCGCCAGCACCGTTGCAAAGACAACAAAGGCAACGATAGTCCAAACAATCAGACCGAAGTTAGGATCGAATAATTGAAATTCCATTGATCTCTATTTCTTATTTAAGTGCAAGAAGAATGCAGATTGCAAGCGCAAAGAAGGTCACACCTTCGATAAGTGCAGCCGCAATAATCATTGCCGTTTGAATTTTTCCGATTGCTTCGGGTTGGCGTCCGGCAGCTTCCATAGCAGCAGCAGCTAACTTACCGATACCAAATGATGCACCAAGAATGACGAGTCCTGCGCCTAATCCTGCTGCTAAATATGCAAATACTTGAGCTGACATTATTGTATTCCTCCATAATAGGGTTGATTCATGTTGATTGTAAATAGTGTTTTCATAAAATAATTTTTAGTGTTCTTTGCTGTGTTCTTCTGAAGGGATTCCTAATCCCATAAATAGCGCTGTCAGTGTTGTAAAGACGTAGGCTTGAATAAATGCCACAAGCAATTCCAGCATATCGATACCGATCACAAGAATAAGCGGCGCCGGTGCAATGAGGTAAGAATGAAATACAAAGATGAGTCCGATGAGCGAAACAACGACGATATGCCCGCCTGTCATATTGGCGAACAAACGAATACACAACGCAAACGGTTTGGTGAATAAACTAAGAAACTCAATCGGTACCATAATCGGCCAGAGGGGCCAAGGGACGCCGCCGGTCAGATGCAATAGATAATGTTTGAATCCTTGCGCACGTATTGCTGAAAATTGAATCATGACAAAAGCAATGATGGCAAGCCCTGCCGTGACCATAATATTTCCCGTTGCGGTTGCACCATACGGCACTAATCCAATAAGATTCATCAAGAGAATATAAAAGAACGTTGTCAGTAAATACGGTACATACTTCATGCCCGCCTGCCCCATACTGGGCAACGCGATATCTTCAATAATAAAATTCACGACCGTTTCCAGCACATTGACAAATCCACGCGGTACTAACGTTTTGCGATACGCTCGTGCAGCGACAATCGCAGACACGGTCAACAACAGTCCGCAGAACAATAAAAATACGACGTGCTTGGTAATGGAAAGATCGATGGTGACACCGCCGATATGGATAAGCGGAAATTGGGGCAGCTCAACACGTAAAAACGGAAGATCAAGCTCGTTGGAGTTTTGCAAATGTTTTAAGAGATGCCCAAAAATTTCGCCGGGCGTCATTGTCTCGTGTCCAGCAACAGCATGGGCTGTGTCCGCAACTGCGACTACGGCTTGATGTAATGTATCCGAATGTTCAACCATCATACTTTAATTTATCGTTTCGTCGAAACTCTTTTTTGAAGATATGCTATTTCTAAAATTAAATTAACAACATAAAAAAACAACAACGACAACATCAATGATGCAGCGTGAAATTGATAGACGCCAATCAATACCAGCAAGACGCCCCACATCAGGAACAATCTGCCGACCATGCCGCCTAACACATACTTTAAAAATGTTGTGTGGGATTTCTCGAATGAAAGTTCGATGAACAGATAGCCCAGCAACAGATTCAACAAGCTCATTGCTCCACCGGCAACGATGCTTCGCGTAACTTTTGCTGTGGCAAATTCAGAAATCGGGTAAAAGGTCAACAGCGCTATCGCAATAAAGCAACACAATACTATCCACAAAAATGACGAATCGAATTTAATGCTTCTCACTACCTTTTATCGACTTTGTATCATTTGTTAATGTTGCGACTGTTTTAAAAAACTGAATAAAGCCGCCGACAATTCCTAATACAAGTCCCGCCAATTTTCCAATCGGCGAGATGCTGAATTTATTATCAATCCAATATCCCAAGAAAAAGAACAAAACAACCACACTCGCTAACTGAAAGCCGAGTGAGAGAAATGGCGCAACATCTCGAAAGGTGCCCGCAGGTTTCTCCTTTTTTTCAGGAGATCCAGAATCAACTGTCATACTGGTTCTCCACTACCAAGATACTAATGTTTTACTTCATATAACGGCGCTTTTTCCGTCATGGAAATTCTACCGTCAAAAATACTGCCTTCATCTACAACTAACCGCGTTGCGCGAACATCGCCGCGCACAACGGACTTTCCTTCAAATACTAATTTCTCCGCTGCACTAATGGTACCGCGAACTTTTCCGCCGACTGTTACATTCTTGGCAGTTACATTGCCTTCAATTTCTCCGGTCAACCCGACCGCTAATGCTTCGCCTGCGGTCACTTCGCCAATCAATTTTCCATCAATTCGTACACTTCCTTGGCTGCGAATTTTTCCTTCAATCACCGTGCCAATGGCAAGGAGATTCATTTCTTTTATCGGATCATTTTTTCCAGACACTATCTATCCTCACAAATTAAGATTGATCATATACCCTGTTGGATCAACAGGTATGCCATCTTTCCAAATTTCAAAATGCAAATGCGGTCCTGAACTTGTCGTGCCTGAACTTCCCAGTGTCGCAATCGGTTCACCGCGATGCACATGCATGCTTGCACCGCGCAATAACGATTCATTGTGTTTATAAAAAGTCATAAATCCGTTGGCATGCGAAATAATGATTTCATATCCAGCATCGTTTGTCCAGCCGGCAAAGACCACATTTCCATCTGCTGCTGCAACAACCAACGTTCCTGTTTTGCCGGCAATATCTAAACCAAAATGATTTTTCTCCGGCTCAAAACCGCGGCTCACATATCCTTCCGTCGGAACGATGGCAGGAAAATTGACAGGAACCTCGCGTGTATCGGTTGCTTGCATCGGTGATACAGCCGCTGTATGCCATTCCATTGTGGAAATATTCGGCGCATCATTCATTGGTCGCTGCGTCTTAGAGGAAGATGGTTTTTCCGGCATCTCACTTCTTGGCACTGCAACAACAGAACCGGAATCTGTGACACCTACTATTTCGCCCATCGCTTTACGCACTTTGAGATTGTAAGAGCGTAATTCCACTAATTGCTCCGTGACATTCGTTATCCGCTGATGCAAAGAAATTAATTCTTTGCCGTATTTATTTTCAAGTCCGGCGTTGGGAATGGGAATCCATTCGCCGAGCGGCGTGTACGTCCACACAAGAAGAACGAGTATGACAAGACAAAGAACACTTGCACCGCCAGCGGCAAAAAACTGCCACGGTGCAATTCTAAAACTTTTCGCATTGGCGGCATCGCCTTCACGATTGATTACAACCGTGTACCGTGCGTCTTTCGATATATGATGCTGTTTTTCTATTGACAAAAAACTTGCCTACAACATTTTCGCTTGGCTTTATAGTATAAGAAAAAATGCTTGAAAAGCAAAGACCTTTGATTGACTTCCCGCTGTATTTTTCGTACTTTAATATTGAAAAAAAAACAGTAGTACTTTTATTACTGCCACTAAAATTTTGTAACAAGTATCGGAATCATTATGGCACGAACAAGATTCATCACACATTATTGCGCCTATTGCCGAAAAGATACGAAGATGGAAGTTGTGGGCAGCGTTCAACAAACCGACGCCCCTGTTACCGATATCGTCAAGTCATGGTATCGTTGCACAAAATGCAAACATAGCGCACTCCTCGCCTTGGATAGCAAAGTGCTGGAGCGCAAAGCGGGACACACACCGATTGACCGCGAACAATGTGTTGCATATGCAAAAGAAAAAGAATTTCCACTCGGAGGATTTATTTATCATTCCGAATGGGACGATGTCGGTAAAATCGTTCGCAAGGATAAAACATCTGATGGCTTTCAATCCATCGTTGTGGTGTTTGAAAAGCTTGGCGAACGCAAACTGTTGGAAAATGTTCAATTAACAAATGAAGATGTTGTTGTATCCAATTAATTTTTTAAACCAACCGAAGGAGGTGATTTCGTGGTAGGCATTATTCTCGGAGAGAATGAACAGATTGATCGTGCGCTTCGCCGTTTCAAAAAAAAATACGAGCGTTCAGGAATTTTGAAAGAAGTCAAAAAACGTGCATTCTTTACCAAGCCTTCCGTGAAAAAACGCATGCAGCAGGCAAAAGCAATTCGCCGCGCTCAACGTGCATTGATGGAAGAGATATAGCATCTCTCTCCTTTCTGTTTTTCTGTGCAAGCCCTTGTTCCTCTGAATAAGGGCTTCTTCATTTTAGTCCATATATTTTTTTGATATTTCAAAATTTGCGCTACTGCAATGCGTATGAAAAAATTATCTCATGCAGAAATTTCCGAACATCGGACACCGATAGAAAAAATCGATACCGTGCAGCGCCTGCCGCTCGTGGTAATCGTCGATAATGTCCGCAGCTTATACAACGTCGGCTCTATCTTCCGCACATCGGATGGAGCAATGATTGAAAAGCTGATCCTTGCCGGCTTTACACCGCATCCGCCGCGGAAGGAAATCGAAAAAACTGCGCTGGGTGCCACCAAGAGCGTTCCATGGGAATATATCAAACATCCTATTGAAGCGATTGAACCCCTCAAACAGAGCGGCTATAAAATTATTTGTTTGGAACTGACAGACCATAGTATTCCCTATTACAACACAACGCCGGAACAATTTCCGATGTGTTTGGTCGTGGGAAATGAAATTACCGGAGTCTCGAAAGAAGTAATCGAACTATGTGATGGCGCAATTGAGATTCCGATGTTCGGAACGAAACAATCTCTCAATGTCGCCGTGGCGTACGGCATTGCTGTGTTTGAATTGGCGACGATTTGGAGAACAAAGTAATTATTGTTCAGCTGGATTCTTCACCGCATTCTGTAATAATTTTTCCGTCGTCTCTATCGTTACACCTTCCCAATTTCCATGTTCCGGTATAATAATTTTTGGATGAGGATATTTTTCTTTCAACCGTTGAAGGCCCTGCATCCACACGGAGACATCTGTACCGTTAATAACTCCAAGAAAATTTGACTTTGTGTCCTTTAAAAAATTACCGCCGAATAAAATATCTGATCCCGAAAAATAAAACACCACATTGGAATAATCGTGCCCGGCTTTAGGGTAATACGTTTCGGCAGTAATTCCGCTGCAATGAAATGTGGTATCGTTTAAAAATTGATAGTCGGGCAGGCGAAATCCATTCGCCTTCGCTTCCTGTGCGGTATGAACGCTGCCATAAATCGGGAACTGATCATTTAACAGAACCGAAAGCCCGCCAAGTTGATTCGGATGCGGATGCGTTACAATCACTATCCCGATGGGCTTTTTCAAATGTTCCGTTATCCAGTTGATGAGTTGAATCGTTTGCGTTAAATCCCACGGCGTTTCAACAACAACCACGCTGTCCTTTCCTTCTACGATCAATCCATTTTCCTCTACTGCTTGTGTATCGGCATTGATAGTGAAATGATAGACAAACACATTCGTATCGATGCGCTGCACATCGATTGAAAAATTTTCGTTTTGAGCAGCCGCAACCGAGCAGGCAACCGTCAACAAACTTGGAAGTAGAAATTGCAAACATAATTCTGTAAAAGGCTTCATGTGTTTTTCTTGTTTTATTTACTTCTGCAACAATATACGACCGCGTACAGTTTATAACAAACTGCGATTTTTTTTACACGCATCGGATACACTTCCGAGTGTTTGGGATCATATAAAATATTTTTGCGTAACATCAATAAGCTAATAATCTGTCAGAGAATATTCTAACTAATACAATTTTTAACCGCAGAGAAACGATGAGACTTAGAGCATCTCAATCACTTGTTTCATATCGTCCGGCAATTCGGAAACGAATTTTACAAACTCCCTCGTTGTCGGATGCGTAAAGCCGATGGTTTTGGCATGCAGCGCCTGACGGTCGATCAGTTTTAACAAATTGGCGGCTTGCTGCGCTTTGTTTCCCGATAATCCATTCCACGTATTATTTCTACCGCCGTAGGTCGGATCGCCGAACACCGGATGTCCGACATGTGCAAGGTGTACGCGAATTTGATGCGTGCGTCCGGTTTTTAAATGCAGCCGAACGAGCGAAAGGAATTCAAATTCCTTCAGCACTTCATATTCCGTTACGGCTAATTTTCCATCTGCAGTAACAGCAACTTTTTTTCGGTCGCGTTTGCTGCGTCCGAGATTTGTTTCGATGGTGCCGATCGTTTCCTTAAAGCTGCCCCACACAATCGCCCAGGTACTCGCGGTCAATCGTTCGTTTAGAAAATTGTTTTGCAAGAAGTTGATGCGCCGTATCGTTTTTTGCAACCACCATCAATCCGGTCGTATCCTTATCCAACCGATGCACGATGCCCGGACGCAATTCTGTATTGACATGCGAAAGTTGATTACAATGATACAGCATCGCATTCACGAGCGTACCGGTGTAATGGCTGTACGCCGGATGCGTTACCATGCCCGCCGGTTTATTGACAATAACTAATTGATCGTCTTCATATATAATTTCAATCGGAATATTTTCCGCTTTTGCATCGGGGCGCGGCGAACGCGGGAACGTAACATCGATAATGTCGTTGGGATTGAGTTGATAACTTGATTTGACTTTTTTCTGATTGACTAATACAGCACCAGCTTCGATTGCCTGCTGCACTTTATTGCGCGTTGCATTCTCAACCCGATTGGTAAGATACACATCTAACCGTTTGCGATGCTCGCCGAGCGGAACAATAATCTGGAGTTTCTCACGCTCCTCTGTGTTTGGTTCAGAGGGAATGTTGGGAGACATTTTAGGAATTAGGATAGAGAGTTCGGCGTTTCACCGCTCTCGCTGCTCGTTGCCGGTGATGGTTTGTCCGGTATGGGAATCGGTTCGGATTTTTTTTCGAGTTCGTTGAATTGTTTATGGAACAACAACATCAACACAATACCGACGGTAACGGCAGAATCTGCAACGTTGAATACGGCAAATCGGTCCATAAAAAAGCTTCCGATATGAATCTTGAAAAAATCCATATCGATAAAATCCACAACTTTGCCGTAGAATAATGTTCCTTCGCCGAAAATGACGCCATAAAAAATTCTATCGATTAAATTGCCAATCGCACCGCCCAAAATCAGCGCCAGCGATAAACGAATGCTCAATGCTTCACGGCGAATTTTATAGAGATAATAAAAAATACCGATACTTGCCGCCAACGAAAACACAGCCAGGAACATTCTACCGCCGACATCGATACCGAATGCCATCCCGGGATTTTCAACATACGTCCATCGTAAAAAATCACCGATGACGGGGACGCTTTGCCCCAACTGCATGCCTGCATGATAATAATGCATCCACGATATGGTAAATCCTTTGATCAGCAACTTGGTCGCTTGATCGAGCAGAACAATACCAAGCGTAAGATATAATACTTGCAACGGAAACTCCTCTTTTAATCTTTAGCGCGCTTCATCTTACATGAGAGGCATTGTTGTGCATGCGGAACGGCTTCCAAACGATCCTTGTCGATTAAGTTCCCGCAATCCGAGCAGAAGCCATAATCGCCGCGTTCGATCCGTTTCAGCGCATCATCCAAATAATTTAAAAATTTTCCTTCACGCGATGCAAATAAAAAAACTTTTTCGCGTTCCATCGCATCAGTGCCTTGTTCCATGTGCAGCGAGTAATTGGAATTTTCCACCTCGTACTGGCCAGTGGTGGTGTCCATCATCGTCGCTTTCAACGATTCCAATTCATCAAGGATCTCTTTGCGCTTTTCAAGAATGAGTTTTTTAAACTGTTCCAACTCGGTTTTGCTGTAACCCTTTTTTACCGCAACTTTCGCTGCGGGCTTTGTTTTTACCGCTGCAACATGCTTCGCTTTCTTCACGTTCTTTGCTTTTACGGCAACACGTTTCGTTGTTTTTTTAACCACTTTTTTCTTTGTTGCTTTCTTTATTAATTTCTTTGCCATACTATTTCTCCCATCACGACGAACGTGGATTTAATCGATAATGAATGCACCAATATACTCTAAATCTTCTCAACTGCAAGTGAAATTTGTTCGCCGTTTATATCTTCCGATTTGACAGCATATTTTGTTATTTCGGCAGAAGAGGCCGCGTTGACTTCTATCGCCAGCGTTTCTTGTTGTATGTAGTCCGTCATTTTTACCAGCACCGCCATTAAACGCGGCGATGATTGGTAATAAATACGAATACGATCCGTCACTTCAAATCCGGAATCTTTCCGTAAGTTCTGAACACGATTGACAAATTCGCGCGCCAGTCCTTCGTTCACCAAATCTTCCGTCAGCTCTGTATCTAATGCCACCGTCACAGAACCATCGCTTTCCACCAACCAGCCCTGAATATCTTCGTGCAAAATTTCCACATCATTTGTGTCGATTTCGTACACATTGCCGTTGATCGTCAACGATAACGTTCCGGCGGATTGCAGTGTTGCAATTTCTGCCGCTGTTAAATCTTTGATGCGTGCAGCAACGGGTTGAACGGATTTCCCGAACTTTGGCCCGAGTGTTTTGAAATTCGGTTTCGATTTCTTTTTGATGACGGCAGATTCATCCGTGACGTATTCGATTTGTTTAACGTTGATCTCTTCCAGAATCACATCTTCCATCTGCGTTAATTCTTTTCGTTCTGCATCGCTTCTCACTGGAAGGATGATTTTCTTCAACGGCTGGCGAACTTTCAAATTCGATTTCATCCTCATCGCACGGACAATGCTCACGATTTTGATCGCGTGTTCCATTCGATGTTCCAATTCGGAATCTATTTGGGATTCATCAACAACCGGCAATAACTCCAGATGAACAGATGTCAATGCGGACTTATTCCCTGCTGTCAAATTACGGTACAATTCTTCCGAAAGGAATGGCGCAAACGGCGCAATCAATTTTGTAATCGTCAACAGACATTCGTGCAACGTTTGATACGCCGCAGTTTTATCTTTTCCCTTTTCGCTCTTCCAGAAACGCCGCCGGTTCCGGCGCACATACCAATTGGAAAGTTGATCGATCGTAAAATCGCTGATGGCGCGTGCAGCGTGCGTTACATCGTATCCGCCGACATATTCGTGATATTGTTTGAGCAACGAATTGAGTTCCGATAAAATCCAGCGGTCGATCTCTGCGCGTTCGTTCACAGGGATCTTCGGTTCGCTGTTATCAAATCCATCCACGTTGGCATATAATGCAAAGAACGAATACGTATTTACCAACGTGCTAAAGAATTTTCGCTGAACTTCTCCCATTCCCTCTTCATCGAACAATGTCGGGCGCCACACGGGGCTTTGCGATACCAAATACCACCGCACCGTATCCGCGCCGTATTTTTCCAGCAGCGAAAACGGTTCCACGGTATTCTTTTTCGTCTTGGACATTTTCTGCCCCTGCTTGTCGAGAATAAGTTCATTCACCAACACATTTTTGAATGCCGGCTTATGAAATAAAAATGTTCCGATCGAATGCAGCGTGTAAAACCAACCGCGTGTCTGGTCAATTCCTTCATTGATGAAATCTGCGGGATATGCTTTTTCAAAAATTTCTTTATTCTCAAAAGGATAATGCCACTGCGCAAACGGCATCGAACCGGAATCGAACCACACATCGATAAGTTCCGGCGTGCGTTTCATCGTGCCGCCGCATTCACATTCAAATGTAACAGCATCGACATGCGGCTTATGTAAATCAAGCGGTTCAGGAACATTCTTTCCCTTTTTCAATTCTTCCACACTGCCGACACATTTTAGCTTGCCGCATGTTTCACAAATCCAGATCGGCAGCGGCGTTCCCCAAAACCGGTCACGAGAAAGCGCCCAGTCTTTATTGTCTTCTAACCAGTTTCCAAAACGCCCTTCGCCGACTTCTTTTGGAATCCAGTTGATCTGCTTGTTCAATTCAACCATCCGCTTTGCATAATCTGTCGTGCGGATGTACCACGATTCGCGCGCGTAATACAGCAGCGGCGATGAACACCGCCAGCAATGCGGGTAGCTGTGCAAGTGCATTTCTTTTTTATAGAGAATGCCGCGATGCTTGAGATCAAGAATAATTTCAGCGTCAGCATCCTTTACAAATTTTCCCGCAAACGGCGTTACTTCAGAATTAAATTCTCCTGATTTGTTCACCGGATGAATCGTCGGCAAATTATATTTTCTTCCAACTTGATAATCGTCTTCGCCATACGCCGGTGCCATGTGAACGATACCGGAACCGTCTTCGGTCGTCACAAAATCCGCGAGCACAACGTACCATCCTTTTTCTTTTACAGAATGGAAATTGTACATCCGTTCGTATTCTTTTCCGGCAAGTGATGCGCCCTTAAATTTTTCCAGCACAACATATTCGTCGCCAAGTACAGACAAGCGCGCTTCGGCAAGAATGAGTTTCTGTCCCTTGTGTTCAACCTTTACATAATCGACTTCAGGATGAACAGCAATTGCCACGTTCGAAATTAATGTCCATGGTGTCGTCGTCCAAACAAGAAAGAAGGTGTTGTCTTCGCCCTTCACTTGTAATTTGATATAAACAGATGGATCTTTGACGTCTTTGTAACCGAGCGAAACTTCGTGCGATGATAATGGCGTTTCGCAGCGCGGGCAGGTACGGTTGAATCTTATATCCTTTATAGATCAATCCTTTATCGAAGTACTGCTGCAACGCCCACCAAACGGATTCGATGTAATCGTTGTGAAAAGTGACATAAGGATGTTCGAGATCGACCCAATAGCCCATCTCTTTCGTCATTTTCTCCCAATCGGTTTTATATTTCCAAACCGACTTTTTACATTCTTCGTTAAACTTTGCAACACCGTACGCAACAATATCATCTTTGTGTTTGAAGCCAAGCATTTTCTCGACTTCAATTTCTACCGGTAAGCCGTGCGTATCCCAGCCGGCTTTGCGATGCACTTGAAACCCTTGCATCGTTTTGTACCGGCACACAATATCTTTCAACGTACGTGCCATAACGTGGTGAATACCCGGACGCCCGTTCGCTGTCGGCGGGCCTTCGTAAAATATAAACGCGGGTTTACCTTCGCGTGTGATAATGCTCTGTTTGAATATATCGTTCGTTTCCCAGAACTTGAGAATTTCGGTTTCTAATTCGTGATAATTAAGTTTGTCTGTAATTTGTTTAAACATCGTTTTCGTCATCAAATAAATATTTGCAAGTGTTAGAAATTGTTCTTCATAATTTTTCTTTACACTTTCATTCGCTTTACAACTTCTTTCATAATCGCCGTCATCTTGGGTTCAGCTTTGTTGGCAACTTTTAAAATTTCTTCCAGCTTTGCCGGTTTCAGTGCATCGGGAAAACATTCATCTGTCAAAATCGAAAAGCCCAGCACTTTCATTCCCATGTGCACTGCAACAATATCTTCTGGAACGGTGGACATTCCCACGGCATCGGCACCGATGAAACGAACAAAGCGATATTCTGCTTTTGTCTCCAGATTTGGACCTTGCATTGCCACATACACGCCTTTTTGAACGCGGATTTTTAAATCCAATGCGGCTTGTTCGGCAAGTGCAATTAACTCTTTGCTGTACGCCTCGGACATATCGGGAAACCGCGGGCCGAGTTCGTCATCATTCGGTCCGATAAGTGGATTATCGCCGAGCAAATTGATGTGATCGCTCATAATCATCACATCGCCTTTTTGAAACAAGGGATTTAACGCACCGGCGGCATTGGAGACAAGTAAATTTTCCACGCCAAGAAATTTCATCACGCGAACAGGAAACGTGACTTGCTTCAGCGAATATCCTTCGTACAGATGAAAGCGCCCCTGCATTGCAACGACCTTCTTACCTGCAAGCGTTCCGAAGATCAATTTGCCCTGATGCGATTCGACAGTGGAAATAGGAAAATGTGGAATATCGCCGTAGTCGATAACTATTTCCTTTTTTATTTCTTTCACCAATCCACCGAGGCCGGTTCCGAGAATAATACCAATCTTCGGTATTGTAGAAGTTTTTGTTCGAATAAATTCGAGCGCTTCAGCAATCTGTGTGCGTAATTCCGACATAGAAAAATCCTTTAGAGCTTTTTCAAAATTTCGTCGATCTCAAGATTGTCTTTGCCTGTGCCTTTGGACATATCTTTCTGCATTGCATCATCATCCACGGCAAGCGCACGAATTAAATCTAATTCGGATGAAAGTAAAATTTTGAGTTTGCTCAACACACTTTCCTTCCGCGCTTTCAACGTGCTGATCTCTTCTTTTGCTTTTGCAAAATCCAACCGTGCTTTCTCGACAATTTGCGATGCTTTCACTTCCGCTTCTTTGACAATGAGTTCGGCTTCGCGTTTGGAATTTTCAATCGATTTGCCGCTCGTCTCTTGCGCTTGCATCAATGTTTGCTGGAGCGTCTTTTCAATATTCTTGTAATCGGAAAGCTGCGTTTCTAATTCGACGATCTTTTCTTTTTGTTCTCTATCAAGACGCACCCATTCTTCCATTTCATTGGAAAGCATCTCCAAAAATGTTTCTACTTCCACGGGATCAAAGCCGCGCAGCGTTTTTTTAAATTGCTGGCGTTTAATTTCAAGTGGTGTAATTTTCATAGCTTTCCTTCCTTTATTGCTGGTTATAGGAACGCGTGCCGAAGATTGCTGTTCCAATTCTCACAATCGTGGCACCTTCTTCAATCGCTACTTCAAAATCGTGCGTCATGCCCATCGATAACTGTTTCATTTCTACTTGCTTGATACCTTCGCGTTCAATTTGTTTTTTCAATTCCACAACTTGCCTGAACGATGCTCGCGATCGATTTGGATCATCGGCAAACGGTCCCATCGTCATCAATCCACAAACACGAACGTGCGGCAACAGTGCAAGTTCTTTAACGAGCTCCAAGGTTTTCTCTGGAGCAACGCCATACTTCGTTGCTTCATCGGTGGTATGCACTTCCACCAAAACATCTTGAACTCTTCCAACCTTCGCTGCGCGTCTATCAATTTCTTTTCCAAGTTCCATATCATCCACGGAATGAATGAGATGCACATACTCGGCAAGATATTTTACTTTATTCGATTGCAAATGGCCGATGAAATGCCACCGCACATCGGAACCAGAAAACGTTTTACGCTTCTCACGCAATTCCTGAACATAATTTTCGCCAAAATCTTTTTGTCCGGCGGCAATCGCTTCACGAATTGCTTCCGCCGAAAATGTCTTCGAGACAGCAAGAAGCTGAATCTCTTCTGCGTTGCGTCCGCATCGTGAACAAACTTCTATAATGCGTTTCCGCAGAATTTGTAAATTTTCGGCAATCATTTTCTCTGACGAATAATAAATATACGCCAACTTACCGCTAAAATCAATTCGCCAAAACGAGAAATCACGGTTCACAAACACTTAACATACGCTCCTTGACTTCCATGCTGTAATTTGTTTTATTAATAGGTAGGAAAAAGGATACTGCGTTGGCTGACTTTAATAAATATGATGATAATTTCGATTCCCAGCATAACCGACATTCAGAAGACGATGTTCGCCGGTTCAGGGAATTGCTGCGCAATGGCGGCAAAGACATTAATAACCCAGAAGCACTGGAAGAAATTATCCAGTTTTATTTTGAGCATGAAAAATTTGAAGACGCGTTGACGTACGCCGATCGCTTGTTGTCATTCCAGCCGTACAATGCCGATGCGTGGCAGCGTAAAGGCATGATATTGAATAATTTGTTTCGCTATGTTGATGCTCTTTTTTGTTTTGATAAAGCCGTCAGTTTGAATCCGGTTGATGCAGAAATTTACATTAACCGCGGCATCACACTCGATAATTTAAATCGTGATGCTGAATCCTTAGAATCGTTTGAAAAAGCTCTGGAACTTGAACCGACAAATGCCGATGCCCTCTT
This sequence comes from Ignavibacteriota bacterium, assembly GCA_963790045.1. Taxonomy (GTDB): domain Bacteria; phylum Bacteroidota; class Ignavibacteria; order UBA10030; family UBA10030; genus DATKMP01. Next base: position 85,372 of record CAWBMS010000008.1, read on the forward strand.
CAATAAGGCTGTAACATTGGAGAAATTGGAAAAGTTTGACGAAGCAGAACGATTGTTCCGTCTTGTGCTGGACATTGATCCCGAAAATCCTGAAGTATGGTACGAACTTGGCTATTGCTACGATTATATGGATCGGCCGGAAGAATCGATTCACGCTTATGAAGAACAATTAGATCGTGATCCGTATAATTACAATGCGTGGTATAACCGCGGCATCGTGCAAAACAGAATTGGAAAATACAAAGAAGCAATTGAAAGTTATGAGTACGCACTTGCCATTAAAGAAGATTTTCCGGCGGCATGGTACAATATGGGAAATGCGTTTGCCAATATCAGCAAGCTGCCGGATGCCATACGATGTTTCAAAGCAGCAATCGAACTTGAACCGAAAGATGTTTCCATTTGGCATAACCTTGGCAATGCGTATGAAGAATTGAACAATTATCTTGAAGCATTGAATTGTTATTCCCATGCTATTGACCTCGACAGCACACATCACGAATCCTACTTCGGACGCGGTTGTTGTTACGATGCTCTGGGACAAACTCACCTTGCCGAAAAAGAATTTCGCAAAGCAACCAATCTCCGTACCGACTACGCAGAATATTGGTACACGCTTGGCGATGCACAATATAATTTGGCACAATTAGAAGATTGTCTTGTAAGTTACAAACACGTTACAGAAATTGAACCGCACAATGCAGATATTTGGTTCGATTATGGCGATACGTTATATGAAGTTCATCGTTACGAAGAAGCGCTCCAAGCATTGAACCATGCAATTGACCTGAAGCAGGATTATGCCGAAGCACGTTTTAGTTTGGCGCGTGTTTTTCTTTCGTTGGAACGTTATCGTGAAGCAGCGTCTGAATTTGCTACTGCCTTCCGCATATTGCCGGAATTGCGGAAAGATTTTGAACAGGCATATCCTGACTTAGTCAAAGACCGGCAGTTTCTCCGTTTGCTGTAGTCGTAATATTTTTCTCTTCTATCGAATTTCCTATGAAACATTTTGCTGTCATCGGACATCCTATCGGTCATTCACTGTCACCGTTGATGCACAACACGGGATTTACGCAGCTCGGAATCGATGCACAGTATGAAGCAATGGATGTTACGCAGGAAAATCTTGCGATACTCTTCAGCAATTTCGCAATGAAAATTTTATCGGATTCAATGTTACTGTTCCACACAAACAAGCTGTGATACAATTCTTGGATCAAATCTCCGATGAAGCAAAAGTTATCGGCGCAGTGAATACCGTTCATCAAAAAAACGGAAAATTGTTCGGCTACAATACCGATGTCATTGGCATTTTGAAATCCTTGGAACCATTTCGAAATAAAATTCAGAATGCTTCGTGTCTTGTCTTTGGCGCCGGCGGTGCATCGCATTCCGTGATGTTTGTGTTGACACAAAACTTGAAACCAAAGAAAATCTTTTTAACATCACGCACAGAAAAAAAAATCTGAATCGCTCGCAAACGCATTTCGTACTCTCGATGTAGAAATCAAAATACTCCCAACCGATTCAAAAAAAATTATCGGGGCAATTGAAGAAATTACGCTTATTGTGAATTGCACTCCGCTGGGAATGTTTCCCAATATCAACGCTTCTCCTCTTCCCGACAACACACGATTGAATCATCATCACATTGTTTTTGATTTAATCTATCGCCCATTACAAACCTTGTTGCTTCGGCAGGCAAGTGCAGCAAATGCAACGACCATCGGCGGATTGGAGATGTTGATTCAACAAGGCGCGGCAGCGTTTAAAATTTGGACGGGGCAAGAACTACCGCTTTCAGTCATTCAATCGACACTTTTAAAGGAACTCTCTACTTAGTCGTCCCTGAAGAAGAAGAAAGAGGTAATAAAAACAGGTGAAGCGGGAAAAAAGTATTAATTTAAGTACACCAGAAACGAGGAAAAGATCATCAAAACCTTGCAGAACAATATATGTTGTTATCAACTAAGCACCGAGCCCAAATGAGTTTCTATACGACGTTTGAAGAACAATTGAATCATACACATCCACTGTATGTGTTAGCGAAGAAAATCGACTGGCAGATGTCTGAAGAAGCCTTTGCGAAGCATTATCGAAAAGATTTTGGCCGACCGGCGAAAGAGATACGGTTGATGGTGTCATTGTGATCTTTACCCATAAAATCGGACAAGTAGTTAAGGCATAGATAATTCAAACTGCACCAGCGAGCGATAGCCTAAAGCCGAATGCAATCTGCGTTGATTATGCCAAAGGCATGGCTTTGCCACCTTCGGCAGACATATTTTCTCTCATCGCTCTTGACTTTTAACACAGTACCTGGTTAGGCACAACGCATCCTAATAAATTATTGGAATTATTTTCTTTGTACCACTTTTATAATTTAAGTACTCTTCCCCAAAGTGCTCACACATAAATCGTTCTTCAACATTTATTCGGTAATTGTAACCAATCGCAATTGGTATTATCATTAATATAACAGATAACCAATTTGACATTGAAATCGAAATCCCAATAAAAATAATAAGTTGCCCTAAATATCCTGGATGTCGAATCTTCTTATATATACCCGTTTTGATCAATTTGTGATTCTCAACTTTTGACACCGAATATGTAAATTCATCATTAAGCGTTAATATCGATTGTATTCTGATAATCAAACCCAGGATCGCCATTGCAATTCCAATACAAAAGAAAGTATCCCAATGATATATCCTACCAATTGTTGTTGCGCCTATGGAAAAGGACAATATATATCCAATCGTTATACAAATATATAACATCCATAAACTACCTTTATCCTTTAGTGCGTTAACAACACTTTTTTTCCTTTGTCTCATATTCATAAATATTTCAAAGAATGCGTATAAGTACGAAAATCCTATGATTACCATTAATTTCATTTTGTTGCTCACATTATTATTTTGCGTTGTGCCTAACGGATCGGCGCTAAGCTGCGGCACTGATAACTTTCAAATTGCACTAAACGAAACAAGTTCATGCTGAAAACGAAATTAATTACACAAATGTTATGAAGTACAAAGAACAATTTAATGAAAACTGAAACCCACCACCAGCCATGCGTAAAGTACCCACGCTCATCCGGTCAGCTTGAACCGCTGGTTAGAACGCACGAAGCAACATGCCTATTGGTTATTCCTATATCTTCAATTCGGTCAAGCCTTTTCTTAATGGCTTGGAAAATATTTTTGCTGATATTGCGTTCATAATATCTATGTTAGCATTAAGGCCACTTTTAATACTTTTGCGATATTCGCTAATTGTTCTTTCGTCTGAAATTAGTTTGGAATGCACTAAACTATCGCGAAGATCTTTGAACTCAAGAAAATTGCGCCATTGAGCAGAGACAGAAACATCAATTGGAACAAGAAATTTTTTAAGAATAAATTTAATTTTGCTATCTATTGAGTTGAATTTTATTTTTTCTTCGGTAGATGCTTTAGAAGGAGAAACTTCAATTATTTTATCATTTAGAAAGGCAACCTCATTTTTATCCAAATTGTTACCTTGTCTAAATGTGTCACCAATAAAGTTGACGAATGCCTCTAATGCAGAGGCAGCACAGAAGACTGAGGCTCGATAATATGTTTTAGCCTCTCGTTCCTGTCCGATGGTTGCTTTTTCTTCGGCAAGCTCGTAAAATGTGTACGCGTCCTGTAAATAATCTTCAAACATATATTATATTTTAGATAGAGATTTTGCGGCGTTATGAGTCGCTTTTTTGGCTTCATATGACTGTATAGCCGCATTTGCAAGGTTTTTTGAAATTCTTTTCTCTGTCGCTTTTTCTACTAGCACAATAAATACTTCTAACATTCTACCTAATTCGTCAGCACTGAGCCGCGCACCAAGTCCTCTATAAGTATCGGGATCAATTCCCTTTAATCTGGCTTCAGAGAGTGCTTTTGCATTTAAAGGATCATCAGTTTGTCCTAAATTATTTGTCAAAGCATATAGAATATTCTGATTTGGTTTATTTGTAGAATATAGTCCAGCAGCATAGCTCCAACTTGCGACAACAGTAAGAGATAATGCTTTGCCTGCGAACTGGCTTAATGCATCAATTTTTCTCGCTGTCACTTTAGCACGTTGCGTTTGGTGAAGAAATGAAAACATTTTTCCCGTCTCTATGAAGTTTGAGTCTTGCCAATTTATGAGACCCCGCGCTTTAATATACTCTTCATCAATTCCACCAGACTTGCAAACTATTGGTTCATGAAATGTAGCTGAAGCATTTTGTTTTCCTCTCCAATAGTTAACAACAAACGTTCTTGCAACCCTGACCGTTGGTATCAAAAGATCTTTTTTATCAGAAAAATCTTGACTTGGAGGAAGTAGCCCGACAGTTTGGCAATAGTCCCTTAGCTCATTGCCTAAGAGTTGTTCCCTCATTCTATCGAGCAAATCGTTGGAAACAGCAATCGAAGTATTATTAATTGTTGCAATTTCAACCTTCTGTTCTCTTGAAAGGCCAAAGTAAATCCTGAACCCGTGATAGATGTTTGGTTTTATGGTCATTGCAGATTGTATTGCCTTAATTCTATGTTGTCCACCATATACTTTGAGCGGGATTTCGGCACTGTATTTTTTGTCGTATTCAACAACTATATCTTCAAATGGACGTCCAGCCTTTGCATCGGTAACCATTGCTAAATATGCGTTCTCATTTTCATAAATATCTCGATTGAGTTTATAAAGGTCGTCATCATCCCCTTCATCAATTGTCGCATTAAAATCAGCTTTGTCACAAAAGTCCGATGATTTGAGATGACAAGGAGTATAGAATGCTTTACTTTTTTCGTCATATAATAGGAGTGCTTTGCCATTGTTCAACGTCTCCAAAGGAGAGAACGTAGAAAAGAATTCAGTCATTAAGACCTCTATTTCTTGGGATGGCCTAGTTGTGGACGTCGAAATTAATTTTTCCATATTGAGTTTATTTGAAATAATAAATGGTTTAGTTAATTATGTAGAAACTATTTCGTGCGCCCTAACTAGTAATTAGATAGGCAAGTTTAGTATTTATTTGTAATTCTTTCAATCCCATTCACCACTGCCATGTAGATATAAACCTTTAAAAATTCTCCGCCAAAAAAATGGCGGACTAGTGTTTTGGTGAAGCTTCTTGCACACAATGTCATAAATCCAAAATCCAAATGCAAGAAAATAAATATTACAACAATTGATCCGACCTCTTCAAGGGATCGGATCGATTCTCTCAATGTTTTTATGTTCTCGTTGCCTGTGGTTCATGTTTCCGAAACTATTTATTGGTGAAGCTTCCTTTGTAAATTTCTGCTTTTACCAATTAAAATGCAAGTCCGAATATCTCAACTGCTCTCTATCCGGCACATTGCTTATTTTACACCATTTTCTTTACTTCCTGAGCAATATCTGCTCTCCAGCATTTTCAATCGCTCTCCAGCATTTTCAACGGGTCTCCAGCCATTTCATTTCTCATTCCAGCGAAAAAAATTGGCCTCCAGCGTTTTCATTCGCACTCCAGCGAAAAAATTCGCATTCCAGCAAAACTAAATGGCTCTCCAGCATTTTCATTCTCATTCCAGCGAAAATAATCGGCCTCCAGCATTTTCAGCCGGTCTCCAGCTATTTTATTCGTATTCCAGCAAATAAACTTGTCTTCCAGCCAAAATACCCGTTGTTCTGAAGAATTTTTGATCAAACAAGGAATTTAAAACCGAAAAAACAAAATTGTTTATTACCGTCAGTTTTCGACCTGCCAAAAATAAGGGGGCAAGCAAGCGCAAACTAACGGTAATGTTTAAATCGCTTTTATTACCACCATCGTAATATCATCGGATTGCGGCGTACCTTGCGTATGTGCTTCAACTGCCGCCTGAATATCCTTGATGATATCTTTTGCCGGCTTGGGTACCGATTTTTGCAGCACCGATTGCAATCGTTCTTCGGTAAATTCTTCATTCGCGGCATTCATCGCTTCGCTAATGCCATCGGTGTATAATACAAGCGTATCGCCTTTGTTCAACGATACAATCCCTTCTTCATAGGGCGATCCGGTTTTGAAGATACCGAGAATCAATCCGCCTTTGTCTAACAATTCCACACTGCCATCGGCACGAAGAAGATACGGCGGATTGTGACCCGCATTGCTGTAACGGAATTGCCGCGTTGCAACATTAAGAATGCCCCAGAAGAATGTAATGAACTTGCTTCCGCTTTTTGTGTTTGCACAGATCAGATCGTTGATATGTCCGGTCGTTTGAGCGACAGAAACGCAGGTCGGCGTTAACGCGCGAAGCGATGCCTGCACGTTCGCCATCAGCAATGCGGCAGGCGCTCCTTTGCCGGAAACATCGCCGATGGCGATGGCAAATTCATTCTGAGATTTTTCCACAACATCATAATAATCGCCGCCCACCTGCAAGGACGGAATATTGATCGCTGCAATATCAAATCCCGTTATCGTTGGAAGTTCTTCCGGCAATAATCCTTGCTGAATTTCGCGTGCAATATTCAGTTCATCTTCCATGCGCTGTTTCTCAATCGCTTCTTGAAAGAGCCGCGCATTTTCAATGGAGATGATGGCAAGATTGCCGAGCGAGTAGAGAAACTCAAAATCCTGCTGCGTGTATTCTCCCCCACGCATGCGTTCGCCGAGCAGCATCATGCCTTTGGTTTGCTGCTGCAAATGCATCGGCACCACCGCAGTAACATGGAGTTTCGCTAACGCTGCCGCTGTGAGCCGGTAGTGTTTTGATTTTAAGAGATCATGCACCGTGGACGGATGATCGAGGATGCAAAGATTTTTCAGAAGTTCTTGTAATCCTTCCACGTCCGGCATTTTGTGCGCAACAATTTGCATATCATCGGCATGCTTCAAACAGATAGCATATTGCTTGACGCCGACTTGTCCGAGCAAGGCAAACGTAATCAAACGTATAACTTTTGCAGAATCCAATCCGATATTAAATTCTTTACTGAGATCGAACAGCGTATTGAGTTCCTGATTCTTCCGGTCTAATTTTTTGTTCGCCTCGTTCACCTGTTCAATGATCAATCCTTTTTGGATTGCCGCGCCGGAAAGATTGACTAACAGCTGAATCAATTTTTTTTCATCGGGAGAATATTCTGCATCGGTCAATCGTTCCCCCAGGGCGATATACCCGACAACTTTCTTCTGAGAAATAATCGGCACCAGCAACTTCAATTGATGCGCTTGCAGATAAAGTGCCCACGATATTTCTTTAGATGCAAGAGCAGCAATCGGCCGAATGGCATGCGGCAGCCGTTTTACTTGCACCAGTTCACCCAAGGCTTCTTTTGCCAGACCTTTTGTCGCAACGATTAACAACGAAGTATCCTGCTGTCTCAACAACACCATCCCTTTTGAGACAAGCATTTTTCCCATTAACGTTCGTAAAACAGTATTCAGAATAAAAGAAAGATCCAGTGAGGAATTAACAACCTGACTAAATTCGATAAGCGGAAGAAGTGCAGAAGATTCCGAATGTAAGGAATTTTTTGGGACTTGAGGAGATTCTGTAACGGTTCTCGTTTTCGTAGAATGTTCTTTCGGTTTATGCCGCGTTGGAACGATATTTCACAAGACGGACTTCATTTCGTTTGCCCGGCTGGAATTTGTATCCACTTTGTCCATCAATTTTTTCATCAAATAAATACCCAAACCGCCGCGGCGGAAATGACCGAGATGCTCTTTCAAATCCGGCGGACGTATTGCTGCCGGATCGAATTTGGTTCCGCTATCGTACATACGGATTTCGAACGATTCTTTTCCTTCGACAATTTCGATCTCAATTTCTTTGTCCGGTGCAAACTGATAGGCATGCTTGATGATGTTCGTGCATGCTTCATCCACGGCAAGCGTAATGTTAGCGGCTTCTTCTTCCGAAAAGCCGAAGCGGCGCGCAGCCGTGGCGACAAAATCCCGTGCGTCCGACAAGCTTTCAGTTCTGCTCTGGATTTTCTTGGAAATATGTTTTGCGGAAAGAGCCATCGTTACTTTTTTTGTGCATCATGAAATTTCACCACTGCTTCTTTTTCGTCTTTGAAAATTTCGTATAAAATCGGAAAGCCGAGCAGGTCGAACACATTATATACTTTCGGCGACATATTGCTGAGTTTGAATATCGCCTTTATTATTGCGCACGTCTTCCACGTACGCCATAAAGACTCCCAATCCTGCGCTGCTGATGTATGACAAATCGCGGCAATTGACTACGATGTTGTATCTTTTTTCCGTCAAGAGTTTCTGAAAAGCGTTTTCCAGATCGGGCGCAGTATGCGCATCTAAATATCCTTTCAGCTCAATCACGCTCACGTCCTCACCGTCGCGCTGGTGCACTTTAAAATCACTCATGGTTTTTCTCCTTCTTGTGCTGATTTCAACACGTTTGCTCCATCCTTCATTTTTCTGCTCAAGCTCCTAACCATTTCACGACAACAAGCGTTACATCATCGTTATACGGGTTCGATCCGAGAAAGGTTCGGACACTCGAAAGAACTTCTTCTTTAATTTCTTCTGCCGGCAAGCGTTTGCATTGCTGTGCAACATGGACCAAGCGTTCATAGCCGAATTCTTCGTCCTCAGAATTTCGTGCTTCCACAATGCCATCGGTGTAGAGCAAACAAACATCATTGGGTTTCAATTGTAATTGACGTTCTTCTGTGGCTTTGGAAAATATTTCATCGGCCGCCAATCCCAATCCAAGTCCGGTCGAACGAATAAGTTCGCTATTCTCACCGGAAAGAAATACCGCGGGACAATGCCCTGCTCGCGCCAGAGTCAATGTTGCGCTGGCAACATCCAACACACCATAGATAACACTAATAAATGCATTCTTCTCCAAACTTTCCAGCAGCGATTGATTGGCACGCACCAATAATTCACGCGGCGTGGTACATAATTTACTCAACGAAAGGAAAATGCCTTTTACTTCCGCCATATAAAATGCCGCCGAGACGCCTTTGCCGGAAACATCGCCGATGATGATGCCATATTTATTATCAGCAAGCGTAAAAACATCGTAATAATCGCCGCCCACTTCAAACGACGATTCTGAGCTTGCAGCAAGTTGCACTTGCGGCAATTCCGGCAAGTGCTGCGGCAATAATCGTTTTTGCATGCGCTGCGCCACCATCATTTCTTGATGCAGGCGTTCGCGTTCTAACGAGCGTGCAATCAACTGCGAATTTTCAATAGCGATGCTCACGTTATCTGCAAACGTCGTCATCACATCAATATCATCTTGATCGAAGGCGTTCTCAACATCTTTCGTGGCATACAGTACGCCGATCAATTTATTGTGAGAAACAAGCGGCGCCATCAACAACGAACTGCGCAGCACACCTTTTGCTTTGAGATGTTTGGTGCGGCGATCCGACCAGATGTCGTCAATCAACAATGCTTTGTGTGTATCCAATAACAATGAGCGTACGTGTTCATTTTCATTGGTCAGTGCATCAATTTCTGGTTGTGTTATATTTTTACGGACGGCAATATCGACGGACATCATGCCGGTCGTTTCATCGGTTGTCAACAATTCCAGCCAGACGCTTCTTGCATCGCACACTTCCGTCGTCATCTGTGCAACGGTATTCACCAATTCCTGAAAATCAAACACCTGTGTTACCAACCGGCTCAGATTGTGGAGCGAGTGCAACTCCGATTGTTTACGCTCGAACACCTCTGTTGTGGGAAGATGAAAGAGCGTTGTAATACCGGTTATGCCGAAATATACAATGCCCAAAATGTTGTTGAGCTTGATAAACGTATGCAGCGGCTCGCTGTAACGTGAGAGGAAACCGCCGACCGTTGAACCTTGTGAAAGAAATATTTCCAACCCAATCAACGCAAGGAAAAGGAATCCGGAATAAACGATGGTATAAATCTTTTCCCGCTTCGAAAGATAAACAATCCAGCTTTGTCGGAAGGAAATTGCAATAATCATCAGGACGGCAAGGGCAAACAATGTTTTACTGACCCACGTATCGCTCATCATAAACATCGGCAGCGTTACCAAGCATGCGATGATGAGTATGGCAAGATACAAGCGATAATTGCGTTTGGTCGTTTTATTTTTTTTGAAGAAGAGAAGGTCTCGTACGATGAACAATTCAACCATCGCAATAACGCTTGAGGCAATCACTGCAAGGGTGAACACAAATGTTGAGAGTGCAGCTTGCTTCATTCCGATGCCGCTGAGTTCATCGGGTAAAAATTTACGTGCATGCACCGAGCACAAGTTCCAAAAGAATGACCGCAATAAGCAATCGTCCAATTTCTTTCGGCAATCCTTGTTTCACTTGCTGACGGCGGTTATCGATAAAAAGCCCCAGCGAGGTGTACGCAGCAAGAATAAATACTTCACGTAAAAAATTGACCAACGAAATATCTAATTTTACCATCACCCGGAGTACATCGTGGATATAGATCAGAGGCAACAAAACCACTGGAGTGGCAATGAGCAATATGCGTGTTAGACGAGGCATGGAATAATTCAGCAAGAGAGAGAATACCTTTTGCTGTTATTTTGTGAAAGCAGATTCATCTTTTGCGCGTAATAAAAAAAACCGCCAGAAATTTCTCCTCACATCGAGTAAATCTCATGGCGGCAGTGTTTGTCATACAACGAAATGGCTATGAAGCAAATTCCGCAAGAAAGCGATCGGCTTCTCGTGCTTGAGCGGAAGCCGGAAATTCTTTTTTCAACGTCTTTAACAATTCGACAGCTTTGTCTTTCTGCCCTGCTGCCGCATAATTCACGGCGGCACGCTGCAGATTATCCGGTGCAGAAACTTGCGTCATATTTTGGGACGCAGCTTTTTCAAAATACTTTCCCGCATGTTCATAATCTTGCTTTGCTTCGTCACGCAGCAGCTTCACCTGCATACGCCGCAGCCGTCAGCAATTTATCGGATAAACTGATGTCGTCGTAATACTGAAGCGCCTTGTCGTAATTTTTTATTGCAAAATAAGAATTGGCAAGATACAGTTTGGCAATTTCCCCGGCAGGCGTGCTGCCATTTTCATCGACAATCGCTTGCAATCCTTGTGCACCTTCTTGCGGAACACCGTTGATCGCTTTATCATACTGGCCGGCATCGTAATATGAAACGATTTTAGAAAACTGTGTCGTCGTGGTGTCGTTCGCTTCAACGCGTTTGGAGTGCCACCAAAATAAAATTAAGATTATTGCAACAGGAGCCGCGACAATATAGGCAGCAAGGCGTTTATTATTTTCAAGCCATGATTGTGCTTCAAAATATGTTGTAACAAGTTTATCTTCTTTAATTTCTTTTTTTGTTATTTTTTTCTGCGGTTTTAACATAATGGCAGTTTCCTCAATGTTTCAGTGTATGTGCGCCCGGGGCAATTCGAACGCCCGGCCTACAGCTCCGGAGGCTGTCGCTCTATCCAGCTGAGCTACGGGCGCATTTATTTTGAATTAATGTAGAGAAGATTTGGGAGAGATTCAAACGATTTAAACGCCATGGGGAGATTCTTCAGCATCACCCAAAGAAGTTGCGTATCTTGATCTTATTTTTTAAATAGAATTCATTTTTTTAGACAAGGATGCAACTTCTACACTTTTTTTTGTGTTTCAATTTAAAACTACATATTTTTGGTCATTAACCGACTTGATAAAACACTATGGATGACAGTATTACAACAAGACAAATAAATTCAGACTCTCTGCGCAGCGTTCCTCCCGATACGCTGCTTACGTGGTACGATGAGATGTTGTTGATCCGCCGGTTTGAAGAAAAGGCAGCACAACTTTATGGAATGGGAAAGATCGGCGGCTTCTGCCATTTATACAATGGACAGGAAGCTATCGCTGCCGGTGCCATCGGCGCGCTGATGCCAGACAACTATGTCATCACTGCCTATCGCGATCACGGACTCGCCATTTCAAAAGGCGTCGATCCAAAAAAAATTTTGGCGGAGTTGCTCGGGAAAATCGGCGGCACGACGAAAGGCAAGGGCGGTTCAATGCACATCTTCGACCGAGAAAAACGATTTCTTGGCGGACACGCTATTGTCGGCGGGCATATTCCGATTGCGGCGGGAGCAGCATTTGCAATTAAATATCGAAATGAGAAAAATGTTTGTTTGTGTTTTATGGGCGATGGTGCAACAAACATCGGTACATTTCCATGAGTCGCTTAACCTTGCTGCGCTCTGGAAACTTCCGGTTATTTACATCATCGAAAATAATAAATATGGAATGGGCACGGCGGTCGATCGCGCATCGGCAGTAGAGGTGCTGCAAAAAAAAGCGGCGGCGTATAATATGCGCAGCGATTCAGTGGAAGGTAACAATGTTTTGGAAGTACATCGAGTTATTAAAGAAGCTGTGGATCATGCACGTGAAACGTCTGAACCGTCATTGATCGAAGTCCACACGTTTCAATATCGTGGACATTCCATGTCCGATCCGATTCACGGACATTATCGCAGTAAAGAAGAAGTTGAAGCACAAAAACGACTCGATCCCATTACCTTGTTGGGCGAAACGTTAAAAAGGGACGGCACCGTTTCCGAAGAGTATTTTGATGCAGCAGAAAGACGAATTAAGAAAATTATTGAAGCAGCCGTAGAATTTGCTGAGACAAGTCCCGAACCGCCTCCCGAAGAATTGTGGACAGACGTTTATTATACGAAAGAGGGAAACTAATATGCAGGTTGCCAGTTTTCGTGAAGCGTTGAACCAAGCCATGGATGAAGAAATGGCTCGTGATGAAAATGTATTCCTTATGGGCGAAGAAGTTGCTCAATACAACGGCGCGTATAAAGTCAGTCAAGGATTATTAGATAAATACGGACCGAAGCGCGTTATCGACACGCCGATTGCGGAAGCGGGATTTACGGGCATCGGCATCGGCGCAGCGATGGTGGGATTGCGCCCCATTGTGGAATTTATGTCATGGAATTTTTCTCTCGTGGCATTCGATCAGATTGTGAACCACGCAGCAAAAATGTATTCAATGTCCGGCGGACATTTTCACGTGCCGATGGTTTTTCGCGGGCCCGGCGGTGCGGCACACGCACTTGCATCCACACACTCACAAGCATTGGAATCATTGTATGCACATATTCCCGGATTGAAAGTTGTGATGCCGTCCAATCCCGCCGACGCAAAAGGATTGTTAAAATCTTCCATTCGCGATGAGAACCCGATCATCTTCATCGAAAGCGAAATGATGTACGGCGAGAAGGGAGAAATTCCCGACGGTGAATACACGATCCCGCTCGGTGTAGGAAAAATAATTCAAGAAGGAACTGACGTTACGATTGTTTCGTGGTCAAAAATTCTGCAGCACATTACGATGAAAGCCGTTAAACGATTGCAGGAAGAAAACATCAGCGTAGAATTGATCGATCCACGCACCATCAAACCGATGGATTGGGAATTGATTTTCAATTCCGTAAAAAAAACAAATCGCTTGGTGATTGTGGAAGAGGGCTGGCCGTTCGCAGGAGTCGGTGCACAAATTTCCCACGAAGTGCAACACAACTGTTTTGATTATTTAGATGCGCCTATCGAGCGTGTAACACAGGAAGACGTTCCTCTTCCCTACGCGCACAATTTAGAGGTTGCATCGCTTCCCAACATTCAAAGAGTAATCAGAGCAGTTCACAGCGTTTTGTATCGCGATTGAAGATAAAAAAGGAAGGCAACGATGGCAACAAAAGTTCTTATGCCCAAATTGAGCGACACGATGACCGAGGGCGTCATCTTAAAATGGTTGAAGAATGAAGGCGATAAAATAAAACAAGGAGAAATTCTTGTCGAGATCGAATCCGATAAAGCCGATATGGAATTGGAAGCATACGATTCCGGCGTGCTCCGCAAAATATTTATTGCGAACGGCGGCAAAGCACCCATCGGTGCACCACTCGCCATTATTGCCGAAGCCAACGAAGACATCACTTCCATGTTAAGCGATTCGATGACTCCCGTTTCGATTTCACGTTCTGCCCAAACTCCAAAAGAGGCTCATCCTGCTTCAACACCTGCAGTTTTCACTTCTACTGCTGTTTCACAGACTACATCTTCGGATGAACGCATCAAAGCATCGCCGGTTGCAAAACGTATCGCTGCCGAAAAAAATATTTCAGTGCAAACAATTCATGGCAGCGGCCCTCAAGGTCGCGTCATCAAGCGAGATGTCGAATCGCTCGGTTCCGGTACGGCAACTGCAAGCAAACCAACTGCCGTTATCATTCCCGGCGGGCACAAGGACGTCGAACTTTCTCTTATCCGCAAAACCATCGCCAAGCGCATGCAAGAAAGCAAACAAATCGTTCCGCATTTTTATGTTACAATGGAAATTGATATGGAACCGGCGATGGCGTTCCGCGAACAAATCAATGCCGCTACAAATGGAAAAATTACTTTTACGGATGTGTTAGTCAAAGCAAGTGCGATCACATTGTTAAAGCATCCAAATGTGAATGCCTCATATCTTGGCAACGCAATGCGTCAATTTGGTGAAGCACATATCGCTGTCGCTGTTGCATTGGAAGAAGGATTGGTGACGCCGGTTCTTCGTAATTGCGAACAGAAAGAAATTCCGCAGTTGAATTCAGAGTTACGTGATCTTGTCGAACGCGCACGCAATCGCAAACTCAAACCGGAAGAATATCAAGGAGCGACGTTCACGATTAGTAATTTGGGAATGTTCGGCGTGGAAGATTTTGTTGCAATCATTAATCCGCCGGAAGGCGCTATCCTTGCGGTCGGTGCTATCATCGAAAAACCCGTTGTCAAAAACGGACACATCGTTGTCGGACACACGATGAAAGTAACACTCTCATCCGATCATCGTATTATCGATGGTGCAGTTGCCGCTCGATTTTTACAGGACTTGAGGAAGGTTATGGAGAATCCGATTGCGATGCTGCTGTAATAATTATTTTCATTTTCATGAAAAACAAAAACGCCCGACAATTTGCCGGGCGTTTGTTTTTTCTGAATCTTATAATCGATTAAAAATCGGTCGATAGTTTAAACCGGAAGATACAATTCTTAGTAGAATCTGCCACATACAAAGTTTTATCGTAGAACGCAACACCGGTTGGTGATGCCATTCGATTGTTCGTGGCAAATTTTCCAAACGATTCTTTTTTATGCGTGCCTTTACTGTTAAATTTAAACACGCTGTCCTGCGCTGCATCAGTAATAAACACATCGAGTCGTTTGCTATCGATTGTCACACCGAATGGATACACATACTGTTTCAGATGAATAAAATCTGAATTGGATAATGCGGGATCATACGTCGATGGCACTGTCCAACCTTGAAAATCTGAAGATGATGAATACTTCATGTAAATTGCGCCATAATCCACGGCGCTGCCGTTCAAATTATGCTGCAGCACAATAAAATCACGCGAATTGGGATACGTCGTAAATCCGGAAAGATAATTGATATAGTTGATACCAGAGCCCGATCCGGTCGTCAAATCCGTTACCGGAGTAAGATATATATCGGATGTATCGAACCACATGATGCGTGTATCGGGATCGATGGAACTGGAATTATCGGTACCGGTTCGAGCAACAAGATATTGACTGCCGGGCATAACGCCGATACCGACAAAACGACGATGCGGATGCGATGATTCTTTCCTGATGATCGTGATCTTTGCAGAATCTATTTGGTGCGGTACCATCTACAAGATGAACGCGATATAACGTCCCTGCACCTGTTGCCGAATCGACACCGCCTACCAACAAATCTAATTTATAATCTTGTGCCAACGCGGTCGGCGAATCAATACGACACTCGCCCAGATACCCGCCTGCAACATCCATCATCACCACACGATTATTTTTTGTATCAGCAACATACAACAGTTGGTCTTTACCGGACAACAGCGCTGTCGGTCCGGAAAAGCCCTGTTGAAACGGCGGATATAATTCTAAATACGAAGTATCGCCCACTGAATACGTCGATCCTTCAAGCGCCAAAAATGGCCCGATAGGAGAAGGATCGCTACTGCAACCGCTTAAGAGTGCAATCAGCACAATAAAAAATATCGATATAATATTTATAGGTTTCATCAATATGTCATTGAACAAGAGATACGATGTACGGCTCCGAGTTCATTGAAATCCGTATAAGCATAATCAAAGGTAATCACCGTGAACGATAATGGGGCAACGACGCCGATGCCGAATGAATAATCGTCTGCGGTGTTGGAATTTTTTTCCAGCCACGACCCACCCACAGTACGCCGAAGTCCGGCACGAAGCATCAGCCATTCACTCCATGCATACTCTACACCGAAACGAACATCTTCTGCATTATCGTTCGGATGGTTTAATTGAACAGAAGTTGTAATACGGTTCTGTTCGGTTTGATACGGTTCGAACGCAAAGCCCAGTTTAAAAACCGTTGGCGGTGTAAAAGATTGAAATGAAGAAATTGTGGAACCGTCTATCGCGGTGATTTGTCCTGCAGGCGATACATCAGAACCAAAGTTCGATACGACAACACCGATGCGGGCAGAACCGATCCCCGTCATATAGAACGTTCCAAAATCGAACAAGAACGTTTTCATTTTCAATACATCTAAATCTTCTTCAACATACTTGACTGTCGCACCAAAACTAAATTGCGCTGTCATCTTTCTTGAGTAGGTCAATCCAAGAGCAAGATCGCTGTAATGGAAATATGTTCCATTCCCGAACGGCTGTGTTTCCGTTGTTACGGGCATGTCATCCGTCCGTAGCGAGATGCAAGATAATCCGACAACATCGGCAGAGGTAAGATGGTACGTTGCTCCAATAAAATCATGTTTCAAATCCACTAACCAATCAGCATGCGCAAACATCACACCGTTATGTTCATCCAGCACAACGCCGGCCGGATTCCAATACAACGCCGAGACATCGTTGGCAACTGCCACCATCGATTCTTCCATCGCTGAACCACGTCCGCCGACACCGATCTTTAAAAATTGCAAACTGGAAATGCCTGCGCGCTGCCCGCCAAGATTCGGCAAAATGCTCTGGCTGACAACCGTTTGCACAATGACGATACTCAACACAATATAGAAGATGACTTTTTTCATTAAAACTTCAGCGCGGCTCCAAGCATAATGTGGCGCGGTTCCATATACCGTGCGGGATTGTACAGGTACGTATCGATGGGCGCTTGAGTTTCCGGATAGTGCGGGTCATTCCAGCTATTTGGTGTCGGCGTCCAACTGCCGTTTGCTTGGTACCGTGTGCACCATACCGGTAAGCGGATTGATGATCTGCGCATTCTGTCGATTTAAAATATTACTGATTTCAATCGTAATCGCTAACTGCGCAAACGAGAGATCAATATCTTTTTCAAAATTTAAATCCAATGTCATAATATCGTCACCGACCATGCCGTACAGATTATTGGGATCGGCGGTATAAATAGGACGGCCTGTCGCAGCATCATAGCCGGTTAGAAGCTGAGGCGTATAGCGTTTTCCCGATTGATAAAAAAATCGTGTATAAATATTATAATCATCTAAGATACCGTTGCCAAAACCGAACAGCGCTTTATTTTTGTTGATATGGAAATTCAATACCACGGTTCCTTCAAACGGACGATCCCACGCGAGATAATTTTCTTTCACCGTCTCGCTTAATCCTTGCTGAATATCGTAGAGCGCTTCTTCAGCCGAAGAACTTTTTCCAGTCCCGATTGAATACGACGCCGACAACGCGCCGCGGAACCAATCGGAATACCGCTTTTTATATTCCACTTCTATTCCGCGTGTCCGTGCATAGTCTAAATTAATATACGTGGTGTAAGTTCCTGTCGCATATTTTGTTTGAGGAACTTGTACCGTTGCCGCCGTGATATAATCAAAAATATCTTTGTAATATGCCGTGACATTGAGAACATCATTCTCGGATAATTGATTACGAATGCCCAGCTCGTATGCAACAGTTGTTTCAGGATTCAGATCGGGATTGCCGACTGCTTGGGTCGGTGGCGTGAGCGTTGATCGGAGAAGTTTTGTGTACACATAAATCGGACGCGGAAATTTTGAATACTGCCCGTCCGAGAAAAAGAGCGTTTGATTGTCCGACACCGGATGCGCTATTGCCAACCGCGGGCTAAGCCGTCCCTTCCATCGGCAAACCGAACATCGAATAGGTGATTGTCAAAATATTTTTGGCGAATTAGCCGGGGCTCACCATAGATAGCGAATGGGGTTGCGCATCGCATCATCGACATATTTTCCGGGGAACCAATAATCGAAGCGCAGGCCGAAGTTCAACACCATACCGCCGGATGTGAGATTATCCTGCGCATAAATTGCACCTAACGCCGGCTTCACAGCATAAATATCATTATCATACCCCATCGGCCGCACCCACGGCTCATCAATATCGATCATCTGCATATCTTGAAATCGCATTTCGATGCCGGACTTAAACTTATTTTTTTCATTGAAGTTACTGGTCACGTCTAACTTCACTGTATATTCGTTCACGTATTGATCTCGCCATGTCCGAAGGGCTTCCGACATCATAAAATCCGTCGCCGGGAATAACAAGCACCGTGTCACTTTTTAAATTACGATAAATTAAAGGAAACGTAACAATATCTTTTGGCTCGGTATAATCTTGCCACGATTTTCCATTTGCATCGGCACGCAAATGCGCTGTGTAATGGCTCAGGCGAAGTTCATAAAATGTTTTTGTGTTCAGCGTGTGTGTAAAGGTCAATGATTGCTGAATATTGACTTGCGCAAATGTGTTGGCGCTATCTGGAATGTTTTGGAAAAGATATTGATAACCCGGCTGCGGCTCCACATACTCCAGCGTCGTCTGAATCGATTGCGAGTTTTGATTGACGGAAAGCGAATATGTGCCGGCGTATGCTAATTTCATCGTCGGCGTAATTTTCCATGTCAACTTTCCAAATCCCGACCAGTTATTACTGCGCCGCGGCATCAAACTGGATTCATCGACAAGCGAACTTTTTAATCCACCCGGCGCTTTCACTTCCCAGCCAGTCGGCAGCCCGTCATTGTCAATCGTTTCCACCCATCGCGTATAACCGTCTGTGAGATTCACGTTTGCATTTGCAAAGAAACTTATTTTACCGGGAAGTTCAACACCCAATGCCGGCAGCAAATACGTGGTAAGAGGTTCCGGTCCGCTGAGTGCAAAATCATAAATATCCGTATTAAAGTTCGAACGCGAATCATCGTTGAATCCAAAATGATCTTGCTTGTGCCCGAGAGAGCCAGTGTATTTATCGCCGCCATCTTTTGTCGTGAGATTCACAACGCCGGAGGTCGCTTGCCCGTATTCTGCGCCATAACCGCCTGTGATCACTTCCGCTTCTTGAATGGAACCCGGAGGAAGTTGAACACCGAACCCCGTGCTGCCCATCGGGTCTTGAACCGAAATACCATCAATGATGTACGCCGTTTCATAACTTCTGCCGCCGCGTATATGGATTTGATCGTCGGACTTGACAACGCCAACCTGCATCGCAACAACATCCTGCACATTTTGCACTGCTGCTACAGACATGTCTTCGCTTTTCACCGAACGTTTGCTGGAAGTTTCTTCGATGTTGAACATCGGTTTTTCACCGACAACTACAACTTCCTGTCCCAGCGAAAGAGACGTTTCTTCCATCACAATATCCAGCACTGTCGTTTCGCCTGCTTTTATATTCACTGCAGGATATTGCACTAATTTATAACCGATTAATTTCACTTCGACAACATACGTACCGGGATTCACTTTCGAGATGATATAATTCCCGTCGTAATCTGTTGCCGCACCGTAATACGTTCCTTTGACGACGATGTTCACACTGGGCAATCCGTCTTTGGTAATTTTGTCGATGATACTTCCCTTTAAGATACCTGTTTGTGAAAACGCTGATGCGCTCAGGCCAACGCTCGCAATAAAGACAAGGCACCAATATGTAAAAACTTTTTTCATTGCAAGGCAATACCGAAGTCGCTAAACGCTTGTTTGAAGAATCCGATGACACCTGAACTGGAATTCCCTGCATTCATTTTATCTAATGGGAAACTCAAAAATATTACACGTTTCGTGTCATCGATAACACCGACACTCGTTTTCAGATCATTATACGTTGCATTCCGAGGATAATAATAAATATTTTTTGCAGCAGCATTTGGGTAAATCGGAAATGTTGGAGCAATATATGTTTTTTTAAAACTCAAAACAGGATAAATTTCCGAAGCGACCGAAGAATCCGGATACACTAAACCGCTCTCCCTTGTTGCATTGAGTGCTGTCCATCCAAGACTATCAAGCGGAGCAATATCACGATAGGCATGGCCGGCATCAGGATTGACGGTTCTATCTGTAAATTGTGCAGAATAAACCAGATGGCCACCATCGATGGAACTCCAATAATCGAACAAGACTCTCCGAGAGATCACCAAACTCGGCGACGGATCGGTGTACCAAAAAACGGAATTATATAATTTTAAGGTTTTTGTCAACGCCGGATTGACATGCTGCGTAGATGGCGTCATACTGCCGTCGCGCAAATTCAATATATCGTACGTTAAACCGGAAATATTTTTAAACACACTATCGGTATAAAATGTCCGCACCGAAGACGAATCACCTGAACCTACATAATCAATTACCAACAACATTTTCCCACGCGGCCTTTTCACATACCAACTGCGGCCATTAGTTGGAAATACTAATGGACTGCTGGTTGCACCCGCAACATCGAGTGTCTTCACTTACAATTTATTATTTGCATCTAGATTCATTCCGGCAAGTGTGCCGATATTGTGAAGATTGGGCGATACTCCCGTGAACACATCTGCGCTCACTGTCGAAGTTAAAGCAGCATCGCTTCTTGCGCGAGGAACAGACAACGTAATTGTTGTCACGCTTGCCGGCACGAGCAACGGATTGGAAAATGTCGAATCATTTAATGAGATTCGATAACCTGCGATGGTTTCGTCGCCGTCGAAGTCAGCGCCTGCCCATGAAAAACTTGCTACTGTAAATGTAACCGGCGGCGGCTGCGCAATCAACGTATCGATATTTGCATCGGGAACATAACTAATGGTCGGCGGTGTATTGACCGTTGGAAATTGCTGCTTGGCTCCATTCGGATCCATCGAATTCGCTAAATTGTCCAACCGCACATCTGCCGAATCATATATTCCGTTATTATTTTTATCCCAATATATAAATGGAGATAATTTTATGACAGCACCAACAGGCAGCGGATAGGAAAATGTGTTATCCACTGCATGCACTGCGACTAAAAAATTTTGTTTTGCTTGACGCAATGGGAAACTGATGATCGAATCTGTCGTCGTAAACGTACGAATATGTCAACGTATCGGGATTGGGAATTGCAGAGAGATTCGGTACGATCGCCAGCAAATATCCGACAACATAACCATCCTGATCTTCACCCCACCATCGCAGTTCTTGCTTGCTTACTCCTTGAGCAACGGCAGTGTCGGAATAAATCCAGAAAAATGTTAACGGTGTTTTATTCGGCACCGGCTGGTTCGAATATTGCTTCACGCAACCGCTTTGTAGCAACATGCCATGCCCAGCATCGCTGCAACAGCGATCGACATATTTCTTTTGTTTATTTTCACAAGCACATTTTTTGTTCGTCGGAGTTTGACAAAAAAAATCATTCGTAGGATAGGCATTCTTGCCTGTCCCAAAGGGACACACAAGAATGTATGTCCCACCATATTTTTCCTTTTAGTCAGATCAAGCAAACGTTCTATATCATCTACTTCAACAGCACCATGCGTTTGGTCATCATATTCGCGGCAGATTGCAGGCGATAAATGTACACGCCTGTCGATAATCGCGACGCATCAAATTGCACGGAGTAATGTCCGGCAGAACGATAGCCGTTGATTAACGAAGCAATTTCCTGTCCTAAAATATTATAAATTTTTAGCGATGTTGTTCCACTGACAGGAAGATCGAACTCGATCTTCGTCGATGGATTAAACGGATTGGGATAGTTTTGCGCTAATCCAAATTTTTTCGGAACATTGTTCGCGGGCAACACACCCGTCGTTATCGGCGTATACACACCGAAGTCGCTGTTCGTTCGCGGCACAAGTTTGTAATAGTTGAAGCTGAAATATAAAATACCCTGTATGTAACTGAATTGATCTCCCTCCTTCAGGAAAACAGATTTGCCGAGCGATGTATCGATCATCCGCGGCGCAGGTGCATACTTGGCCTTGCTTTCATAGCTGCGAACGATCAACTCACCACCGGAACCATCGCTAACCGCATACTCCGTAGAATCGGAATATGTCGGCGAAAGTGTTGAGATCGTTACATTATTTACACGAACCAACATCCCTTCGTACGGTTCTGTCGTCGCTGCACCATTTGCTGCCGCCAAATTACCGGTTGTTGTTACAATGGGAGCTGGGACTGTATGATTGGAAGAGATAACTGTTACCGTAGTATCATAAATACGTGTTACACGTCCGATACTTCCGGTCAAACCGTCATTATATTCTTGCACACCACCATACACACTAATACTGTCTCCTTTTTTCAACGAATACAGATGAGAATTGGTGCCATAGACCCATATCCCATTCCAAGGTGCATTGCCTGTTTGAATGTACCATGGGGTTGTACCGCTTGTGCTATTGATATTCAAATCACTTGTATCTGCGGTTACCACACCGGTTATCGTCACTGCTGCGCCAAGTAAACCGCTCGTTCCATTAGAGAATGGGGTGTATTGAACATCTTGAATAGTCAGCGATCGATTACGAACATAGTAAAAGAAATATCCTTGTGTGGTATCGCTCCATGCCGAGCCGCCTGCTGCATTTGCATAAAGAGCAACATGCCCATTACCGTCATCGGTTGTGACATAATATTTTACAAATGCATCAGTAGGAGACGGAGGAACTACACCACGCCATGTCGAATCGGCAACGTTTGGCCCAACCATATTTACCGTCTGCCATGCTCCATTATTAACGCTGTAATGGATTAAGACCGTTTGAGGCGCCAAACCGCCAAACTGTTGATACGATTTTACAGTGACGACAGCAGAATCGGTTGGTGTAAGAGCAACCGGATTTCTCCTATGTGTACTTATTCCCGGATACACATCTCCAAAAACTATATCCGTTGGAAACACAGGGTAGATACGATAACCACGATTTGCATCAGATCCGGAGTTGGTTGCAATATAACCACGGATCATGTTTATTTTTTGCCCTATCGAAGGTATGACATATTGTGATGATGGATCGCGATAGTTAAGAGGGCTGCCTGTCGGTGTACTGGTACGTGTCGTGAAAAATTTTGATCCATCCATATCGCTAATTTCATTACCTAAAGAATCCTGCATTGCAAACGTACCATTTCCTAAAGATGTACTGGTCGGTCCACTCACCCAAGACACAACATGCAGATTATGTAACTCAACATAACAATCTTCCCATTGTTCGCCGGTTGAAAACAAAATATTTTTTCCTGCCGAAGTGTAAGGGCCATTCATAAATTGACCGGCAGATACATTATCAGGTGGGGGAACCGGCCATGTATCGATATATTCAACACAACTGCTCATTTCTGCACTTGCGACAAAAGTGCCAGCGATGGGAACAAATTCAGTGTAACTTGCAAAACTATTTGTAGGATACTCATCAACATATCCGCGAATCCTTATAATATCACCGGGCATATAATCTAAAAGATGTGCATTATACAAAGCCAAAGTATCAGCAACATTGGCAGGAATGGTATTTCCTCCATTTATTGGACACGCACGAACAAAAATGGAAGCCCACGCACCGGATGAATGCGCGGCAGTATCGCGTAACGTAAAATTGTAACCTCCGACTCCAGTGAACGAAATATATTTTGGCGGTACAATAATTTGTCCCACAATTTCAACCGTATCATACAACCCGCCGGGTTGTTGATATTTAGAATATGCTGAAGTTTGCTTTATCCAAACACCTGTTGCTGTGGAAGCAGGGCCACTTGCCGCATCGGCCGAATCGCAAGACGCCAACGCAGCCGGCGAATCATATTGAAGATCGTGAATAGAGACAAGCGGATAGCTTTTGCCAACAACCGCTGCTCGTGCAGCTTTTGCAAACCTTGGTTTTGCCGGTAAAACTGCAACGATGAGAAGCAGTGCAACAAAACATAATAACATTCGTTTCATAAAATCCTCCATAGAATTAATTAAATATGTAAGCAACTCATTTTGCGCATAGTAAGAATAACACCAAATAAAATAAAGTTGTCATGCCCGAATGCTTTTGTCGGGCATCCATTTTTCTGGATTCCCGCTAAAAACGTGCGGGAATGACAGACGTTCCTTTTTTTGCATAACATCAGCAAGTAAGATGCTCTTTCTGGTTTCATTTATTTTATCACTAAAAATTTTCCACGTTTAATGGTGCCGGTATCTTTATCTTTCACCGTGAACAAATACAATCCGGTTGCAATTGCCTGATCGTATTTTGAAATCAAGTCCCACGCATGTTCGCCGCCGGAAAATTGCGGTGCCTGAGAACCGGCAAACTGTTGGAACCATTTAATATTATTTCCCGCATCGGTACCGCTGTGATCGAACTGCGCAACGACATCGCCTGCAAGTGTATAAATGGTGATCGTTGCATTTGCCGGTAAATTGTAAAAATAAATTTTTCGATACCGTTCGCCATTGCCATCCCAATACGCTCTGGCATAGTACGGATTCGGATACACACCGATTTCTTTCGACGGATCGGATGTCGCTTTTGTACCGGAAATTGTGCTCACCGTTGTCATCGCACTTTCAAGAGAAGGAATACCATTCGACGCATCGCCCTGATCGTACGCAGAAACACCGTACAAATACTGCCAGCCGTTCAATTGCGTCACGCCGGAACCGGCAGGCGGGAACTGGTAAAAATATTTTGAAGTATCGCCGGGAAATACGACACCGGAAAACGCACCGGAGGCATCATGGGTAATCGTTGTATTCAATGCCAAATGGGATGTATCGATACGTACTTTATCAAATCCCGTATTATATCCGATCGTGTCGTCTGTTCGATCAAAATCACCGACCAACGGAATATTGAGTATCCAGTTGGCATTATTCAAAAAGTCCGATCCCGCTTTACTGCGATACACACGATATCCTTCAAAATCATAAACGCCGCTGATCGGATCGCGCGAATATTCCGCTGTCTTATCCCAATATATCGTAGCACTTTGATTGCCGACTTCTGCATGCACATGCGGCTGCGATGGCGGTATCGGCAACACATACCGCGTGAGAATTCCATCTGGGCCGGTTGCTAATCCACCGGGCACACGATGAACGACGTCTTCCCCCGGGTCAAGCATATCATTCCCATTCACATCTTCGCCGTCATAACATCGCTGCGCCCATTTACGTCCTGCATTAAGATAAGCTCGCTGCGTCGTATCGTCTTTAGATTCAGACAACGCCTTATTCGCGTTGTCGGCACAGATTACGGCAAGCACTATTTGCACGGAATCGCCGGGCAACAATGTTTTCCACGGACCGACAGAAAGCAGAGTTGTATAATTACCTGGATGCTGATGGACATAGGTAATCATATCCTGCGAAAGCGATTGCGAAAGTCTTGTATAACGGCTGTTGTATGCAGCGTTGGCATCATAATCTTGCGATGGCGACCATAAATCTTGCATTGGAGAACTTGACGAAGAATAAAACCACGCGTTGTAAAACGTTTGCTTGTGCAAATCGTTTTCAAGATTAATGCCGTCCGGGAAGGGCGTCGTTCCCAGCAACGATACACCGATGTAGCTGTACGCCTGCGAGTACCAGACGCAAATGGACCGGCTTCATAGGTGTACATCATCCGTCCGATAGAATCGTACCCTTCACCGCATTGAGCATAATAACTGGAACCGACAGCCGGGCGAACATAATTGGTATTCCGCACAACATTGTCAGACCAAAGCCCGACATAAAAATTATCGATGGTATCGGTAGTAATATTTTTAATCGTGTAACTAATAATCACAAAATCATTCGCATACGGAAAATTCCATGCATAGCTTTCTTGATGTACGGTAACACCTAACGGATGATGATTGACAATCGAATCCCCGATAGCTCCAGCCGTGGGAACACGAGTATAACGATCCGTGTAATCCGCAACAAAATCCTGATGACTGATGGCGTCGATACTAAACGTAGAAGCACTGGAAAGTGTAGAACGCTCAATCATCGTTGAACCGATGTCCGTTGTAAATTCATAATTGGTGAGTGGACTTGTACTGACACGGTCGCAACTGGCAGTTGTAACACGAATCGGGTCTTCTTGAACATTTCGCGGTTGTCCACCGATCCATAAGCCGCTTTGATACATGTGTTCAATAAGTGATCCGGCAGGATACACGCAGGACGGCTGTGTCGGCCAACTACTGTTGCGCGTACCTAATGTGCCATAGTTTGTAATCGTCAATTGTATTTGGCCGACCGAAGTATAAAACGTTCCTGTAGCGTCTTCAACTTTATGTAATTGCTGCGCATCTCCCCGCTCGACGTTAAGAGCCGCTGCAAGACTAAAGACAATAATTCCTATCCAGGTACCGTTGCTGTTTCATTTTACGAAGGAGAAAAAGAGGATTGGGCAGAAAAGAGTGAACGCTGTTGTAAATAAAATGAATGGGTAACAAAGCACATACAATCAATAACAAAAATCAATATCGTATCTTTCACCTTACAACACTATTTAGTTTGGGATGCCTAATATAGATGCTTTTTCTCGAAAGTCAACACCTGCATGCACTTTTAACTTCTTTCGTGCATGGCGTCACATACGTGAGAGCACTGCTTCAAACAACATATAGAAAAAACACTTACGACATCGTCCTATCTAATACACAAAACAATATAGGAATTCTTTTTCGAGAGTCAACACCCTGTACGTTATCGGAGTGTTAATTCTATCCTTGTGAATGCCGAACGTGATGTTGCAAAGGTAGTGCGGATTGTGATTTGGAAGGAATCTTTAATGTTTGACCGACAATAATTTTATTACGGCGAAGGTTGTTTTCTTTTTTCAACTGTTTGATATCGACGCCATACTGCTTGGCGATGGTATAAATCGATTCTCCTTTTTTCACTTTATGCGTTGGAGAAAAGATTCCAGGTACTGGAAGTTTTTACGGCTGTGGTATGTTGTACAGGCGTTGTGGCAATCGTCTTGACACGTTCCTCTGGTTTATCGTAAATATCAATCTTTTGTCCGTATTTTATTTTCGATGAACGAAGATGATTCCATTGCTTCAAGTCTTCAATGCTGACTTCATACGTACGGGCAATTTTTTCTAATGTCTCGCCGCGTTTCACTTTGTGTTGAATCCAATCTGAAGAATTATTTTTTGAACGCGTTGGCGTCTCAGCAGCTTGCGCTGCTTCCGCAAGACCGCCTTTAACTAATGATTGTTTTTCCGAGAACTCCATAGAATCGATTTTTTTCAGCGCCGCAACTTTTGATGACGGCACCCAAACTATTATCGGCTGTCCGGCATGAATATATCTGCCGTAAGCAATGTCGTTCCAATTCCGAATATCGCTTGCACGTACACCGTACCATTCTGCAATATGCCCGATGGTATCACCATGCTTTACATGGTACACCATTTTTTCTCTTCCCTTCGGCTGTTCCACCGATTGCCGTTCTTGTACGCGTGCATGCCTGCTCTTGTTGCTACTGGATGATTCTACACGTTCGGCATAAGATTTTGCTGCGCCTAAATTCATCCCTTTGACTGCCGGTGAATAATCGAATGGCTCTTTACTATCGGCAATATCTCTGGGTATAGGAATGGCAAGTGTCGTTCCAACAGACAAACGCTTGTTGGATTTAATATTATTGACATCTTTCAAGAAATCTGTTGCCAAACCATACTTGCGTGCAATCGAGGAAATGGTTTCTCCACGGCGCACTTTATAAATTGCCCAATCCTTTTTTTGGTCTTGAGGAACTTGGGCATACCGGACCAAGAAGGTGTCTTTTGTTCCAAGAGGAATGCGGAATCGATACCCCGTAATGCCCGGCGGCGTACACCAGCGCAGCAATTCCGGATTCAATTCCTGCAGCGTATCGATCGACGTCTGTGCACATTTTGCCAGCACACGCAAATCGACACAATCGTTCACCTCGACCACGTCGTATGTAAGCGAATCTGCTTTTTCGATATTTGTAAATCCATGTGCTTCCGGATTCATTACAATACGCGCAACAGCAATGTATTGTGGAATATAACCTCGCGTTTGCTTGGGTAAATATTTTCTCATTTCCCAAAAATCATGAGAACCGCTGCGCCGCATCGCACGATAAATTCTTCCTGCGCCGGCGTTATATGCTCCCAGCACTAAATTCCAATCGCCGAGATCACTGTATAAATCTTTTAAGTGGCGGGCTGCGGCACGCGTCGATTTCTCAAAATCACGACGTTCATCGTACCACCAATTCGAACGCAACCCGTACAACGATCCTGTACCTTTCATAAACTGCCACAATCCGACAGCACGCGCCCATGATCGCGCGTCGGGACGCAAGCCGCTTTCCGGCATTGCCAGAAACGCCAACTCTTCCGGTGTACCTTCTTCTTTAAAAATTCGTTTCATCATGGGACAATATTTTCCGCCAAGATACAGCCACCGCTCCATATAATGCCGTCCGCGGCCCATAAAAAATGCTTCAGCACGTTCAACGTATTCGTTCAACGGCAATGGAACTTGCGTTCCTTTAATTTCTATTTTGGGGATGCCTAATCCTGTCGTATCGCCTTGCTCAACGAATGAATCAAGTTTTTCGCGCAGCGCATAGATCGAAGCTTCCGGCCCGAGACTATCGACTTCTGCAATGTACCTTTTCATAATCATCGATCAAATTTTTACTTAAGTCTAAATATTCTTTGCTGCTATCAATACCCGGAAAATCGCCAAGCTCGTTGAGAATTCCAATCGCTGCTTCAAATTCTACCTGGCAGCTGATGGAATCGCCTGCATCCTGCGCCGCCAACGCTAATAAATAATGCTGGCGCGCTTGCTCTAAGTTTTGCAAAATTTGTTCATTGTCACTTTCACTTGTGTCCGTCAAACCGTGACCGTTGGTGTTGGCATTCAACTGAACAGTATCCGGCTGAAATGCCGCATTAGTATCGTTTATCATTGGCGGCGTTGCAATCGTCAGAATTGTACCTGTGGACGCCGACGATACTTTTGAATAAACGACAGATGATGAATTTTTTGTTACAGCGGTGGAATCAGGACGGGTGGTATGAGCAGAGGAACAACCAAGAATGATTACACATAAAAGAATACTAAAGAAACGTTGCATTATCCTCGACACTATTATTTATTACTTGTTAACGAAGTGACTGTAAAATACGAGAACAATGCTAAGGATGCAAGACGTTATCCCGTAAAAGCCAAATTACGATTCGACAGAACTATCTGATGTTGCTGTTGACGGAACAACAGGAGTAGAGCGCACCAATGCGTACACCAACATCTCCATTAAATGATATGGATTCTGGCGATGTAGATTTTAATTGGATGTCTGCATCTAACAATGCAACAAAGGCATGTTCAAAATCATTCGTAGAAAATTTTGTTGCAGCAGAAAGATAATTTTTGAGAATGAAGGGCGACATCTTGACTTCGCCTGCAATCGATTGTTCTGACATACCGCTTTGCAATAAGCCCTGAATTTTCCAGAGTGTCGTAAAATATCGCGTCAGCATCACGATCATCATCACCGGTGTTTCACCGGCATTTAACATGTGCTGAAGAATACGCAGCGATTCTGTTAAATCGCGCTTGCCGATAGCATTTTGTAATTCAAAGATGGTGAATCCCTTCGAAACCCCGACGACTGCCGTTACATCTTCCGCGGTGATTTGTTTCCGATCACCGACAAAGGTGAACAGTTTTTCGAATTCATTTTGAAGCGCAAGAAGAGAATTGCCAACGTAGGCATGCAACACATTACATGCTTCTGCCTCGATATTCTTTCCATCGTTTTGCATCGTGCATTGATCCACGCGGGAACTTGATTATCCCACAACGTCGGAAAGCTGTACACCATACCGCGTTTTTTGAGTTCGTTGAACGGCTTGATGCGAAAATCCGGTTCCTTGCTGATCAGCAAAAGGCAGGTAGAATCTAATGGCTTTGCGATGTAAGCCGCAAGCAGTTCTTTGGATTGCTCGCCGGCAACAAGTTTTTCAAATTCTTTAACGATGACAACCCGATGTTCACTCATCATCGGATATGAAGTGGCAAGCGCCAGCACATCTTTCACTTCCATCTTGCTGCCGTAGAGGTACATCATAATTGAATGCTTTGGTATCTGCCGTTAACAAATCGGCAACAAGGCGCCGCGTGCATTCATCGATGAAATATTCTTCCTCGCCGGTGAACACATAGATCGATGCGTACTTCTTCCCTTTCGTCGCTTCAAGAAATTCATCGTACGATGGAAGTTTTTCTTTTTTGGATTTCGTGAATGCCACTGGATTTTATTTTTTGTACCGTAACTTTTTTCATCACAATATCCACTTTGGGCTTGCCGTCCATCGGCCCCATTTGCGGAATTATTTCCGCCGCTGCAATCGAATCGACCACATCCATTCCTTTCAGCACGTGCCCGAAGATCGTATAGTTCTTCGGCATTTGCGGTACATCGCGAAGCATAATAAAAAATTGGCTGGTGTTCGTATTCGGCCCGCGGTTTGCCATCGCCACAACACCGCGCACATATCCTTCTTTGTACGATAACGTGTTCGGATCTAATTCATCGTCAAACGTTTTGCCGTAAATACTTTTCCCACCGGAACCCGTGCCTGTCGGATCTCCGCCTTGAATCACAAATCCTTTGGCGATGCGATGAAAGATGACGCCGTTGTAATAGCCCTCTTCCGCAAGTCCGACGAAGTTCGCAACGGTTTTCGGCGCATCGGATTGAAATAATTCTAATTCAATGTTGCCTTTTGTGGTTTCAATGGTAACGTTCATGGTTTTCCTCTGTGTTGATTGTTGTTGTGAACAGCCGGTGAGTAAACACACCGTGCATACAATAAGACAAATCGTCGATTTCATGTTTTTTATTCTTTCCTGTTGGATTCATTAAGATACAAAAAGATTTTGAAATTCATGGAGTTGTTAGAATTGGTACATCATTCCAAGTTTCAAACCGACCGTTACAAAATTTAATTGTGGCATGACTGATTGATATACTACATCGGTTCCATTATGAGCAAACGTGTTACCGACGCCCCACCGCACATCGCCGCTCAACATTCCATACCAATGCTTATCGAAGGCAAGATTCATCACAGCATCGAGTTTCAATCCTGCTCCATGCGCAGTATACGTTTGTTCCGGATAACCTTGTATTACCGTTTGCGTCAGCGTCCCAATAGTATAGCCAACGCCGCCGCCAACCTTCATCCAATATCCTTCGCCATGCAAACAATAATGCGCCACAATCATAGGCATGTGAACCGATTCAGAAAATTCTCCTTCATAATATCCGGTGATAGATTTAGAACACAACAAATAACTGTATTCAAAGCCAACCAGCCAGTTATCTGTTATTTGATATTCCGGCACAATAAAAAATTCTGTCGCAGGAATCAATCCTCCCAATGTTTGCGTGGAAGGAACACCGAACAAAGTGTTGATATAGAAAAAAACAGAACGCGAAGAAAATTCATCGACACCAAGCCCGGCAGAAATCTGGAATGCATGGCTTTCCGGTTGCACGGGTTGCCCCATTGCCATGCTGCAATACAACATCAATATTGGAAAAAGTAATTTTCGCATGCCATTCATCATCGCCAAAAACAGAAAATTGTTTTTGTCATATGCTCACGGAATATTATTCCGGTTGTTGTGTCTCTGTTGACAATTCAGAGACGTTCAAATGATCTTTGAAATAAAAATAACCGCCGATAACCATCACAATCAAATAGCCGATTTCATGGGTGAGGATAGAATAACTTAACGCTGTCGCTGCATCGACATTGTACAATCGCATCATCGCCACGGTGAGGAATGCGTGGTACGTTCCAATGGCACCGGGTGCCGGTAAAATCCATGAGATGGAAGAGATGACTAACAACACCACCGCAGCGCCAATGTTCAACTCCGGTTTTGCTAATGCCGGAAACGCAAAGAACGGCTCGTACATCCCAAGTGCGTACAATCCCCAAATAGCAAAACTCCAGAGCAGCACCACAAAAAATTTATCTTTTTGCTTGGCGACGGCAAATCCCGCATAAAAGGAATCAAGAAGATGTTCAATGCGTCCGCGATATTTTGTTGGAATGAAACGCAAGAGCTTGGTCAGAATACGAAAGAATGCTTCCACCTTAAAAAACAATAGCAGAAAAATCAGCATCGACACAATACAGCCGGCTAAAAACAACGGCCGCATCGATTCGGCATTGGTAATGAACGGATCGAGCGAATGCGGATAGATGAAAATAACGACGCACGCTAAAAAATAAAAACTCATCATATCGAGTATGCGTTCTACAACAACTGTAGCAAGCGCGGAGCTTGTTGAAATATTTTCCAATCTTCCCAGAGCCATCGGACGCACCAATTCTCCTACGCGCGGAAGGACATTGTTCACCGCATAGCCGATCATAACGCCGGAAAAAAGATTGCGCGTGGACATCTTCGGTTTCACCGGCGCAAGTAAATACGACCAGCGCACCGCACGTACCCAATGACTCAGAATAACGATCGGTATGAGTAACGCAACGTACCAATAATTGACGCCTTTGAGTGAATCGAGCAAATCAGAAAATTTTATTCCCCGGAATGCAAAAGTACAAAAAGCCAAGGGCGATAAGAAAACTGAGTGTGTAACGAAAAAGAGTTTTTATATTTTTGGGTATCGTCATACTCGGAGCATGTTAGCGGAGGTCCACCGTTTCAGCGCCCGCGGGCGGTGTAAAGTTGAAGGTACGTTCTTTCAGGTTTCCGTTGAGTTTAATATCGTTGATGATATAGGTGGTGGTGGTCTCGTTCACATCAAGGATCAAGATTTTCTTTACCATCCAATTATTTTCATCTACCCATATTTTGACGGACTTGACAAACGAGCGATCGTCTTTGGGCACAAGCTTGAGCACCGCTTGTTCGCCGCTTTTCGCTTTTTCGGTTCCGAGAAGTGTCGTATAATAATTGGAGGGCAAGTTCAGCAGAAATTTATCCGGCGTCAGGGAATTTTGATTTTCTTTGTAGTGATCAATGATCACTTGGTTGTTTGCTGGCGAATATGCCCACACCGAAATTCCGTCGGTGACGATGGTTTGATGTTCCGATTCAATGCGATAGCGATTCGGCTTTTTCATATACAACGTGCCGCTGAAACTCTGTTCGATGGCAGAATAGCCGAACTTCACCTGTTGTTCAAATTGCGCAACAGCATCATCGATCATTTCATACCGGTGCTGAATTTGATCGGTCACATATTTCACCGATAGTTCTTTATCCTGCGCCATGACAGTGTTCGCTATCAACAGCACGATCCATCCAAGCTTATTTATTTTCATCATCATAATTTCTTTACGCCCATGTTCGTATTGCGGCAAACATTTTTTACAAATTTATAAATCTTGCGGAGGAATTTTGGGATACTTCAAAATCGTTTCTAATTCTGCATCGGTTTCGACTAACACCATGCGTGCTTTGCTTCCATCAAATGGACCGACAATGCCCGCCGCTTCCAATTCATCCACCAAACGAGCAGCACGCGAATAGCCGATTTTCAATCGCCGCTGCAACAACGAAACCGACCCTTGTTGATGCCGCACAACAATGTGCGCTGCTTCTTCAAACAATTCATCCTCGCTGACACCGGCGCCTGAACTTACCTGCCGCTTCTTTTCCAATACCGACGGCAGCTTGAATGGATTGCTGTACCCTTTTTGCTTGCCGATATGATTCATAATTCGTTCCACTTCATCGGTGGAGATAAACGCATTTTGAATACGGCTCGGTTTCGGCGAACCCGAAGGCAAATACAGCATATCGCCGTTGCCCAACAATTGCTCTGCGCCGTTCATATCGAGAATGGTTCGCGAATCAGTTTTTGATGAAACTTGATACGCAATGCGCGCCGGAAAATTTGCTTTAATCACGCCGGTGATCACATCCACAGACGGACGCTGTGTTGCAAGAACTAAATGAATGCCGACGGCTCGCGCAAGCTGCGCAAGCCGTGCAATCGGTTCTTCCACTTCTTTCGCCGCGGTGATCATTAAATCCGCTAATTCATCAATCACCACAATCAAGTACGGCAGCTTGTGATGCTTTTGAGTTTCTGTATCGCGTAAGCGTCCATCGGCAATGCGTTCGTTGTAATCTGCAATATTCCGAACGCCCGCTGCTGCAAGACGATTGTAACGATTTTCCATTTCCAACTCGACGCTCTTCAACACCATCACGGCATTGTTCGGCTCCGTGATGATTTCTTCGTCGATGTCGGGACAGACAGCCAAATAATGATTCCGAAGTTTTTTGTATAATGTCAATTCGATTTTTTTAGGATCGATGATAACAAATTTCACTTCGCTTGGATGCAATCGGAAAATAAAACTCGTCAGGATGGTATTGATGCCGACGCTTTTTCCCGATCCTGTTGCACCGGCAATCAGCAAGTGCGGCATCTTGGCAAGGTCATCGACATAAATTTCGCCTGAAATTGTTTTGCCCAGCGCCATCGGCAGTACGGCTTTGGAATCGCGAAACTTTGCGGAATTGATCGCGCCGCGAATCGTAACTAATGCCGGTTTGTGATTCGGAATTTCTACACCCACGGTCCCTTTGCCGGGAATCGGCGCAATGATACGAATGCCTCTCGCCTTTAATGCCAGCGCAATATCATCTTCCAAACTTTCAATGCGGCTGATCTTCACACCCGTTGCCGGAACAAGTTCATACAGGGTGACAACCGGGCCCGGAGTTACCGAAACACTACCGTCGATTTCTACACCGAAGTCCGAAAGTTTGGTGCGCAATAAATCGGCGTTTGCTTTCAGCTCTTCTTCATTCACTTCTTCGGAAGTGCGGGGAGGATCTAATAATTCGACGGACGGAAACACATAATCAATTTCTTCTTCCACATCTTCCGCCTCTTGAATTTCGCGTTCATCAAAATCGACTTCTTCTTCTTTTACCTGTTCGTGAATATCGAGTTCCAATTCTGAAGATGGAATTTGTTCCATCATTTCGGCAGATTCTTTTTGCTCCGATTCAATATCCGGTAAAATATTTTTTTTGATTACAGGATTTTCGGGAATAGGCAACGGCTTTGTTCTCGGCTGCTGTTCAATAGTAAGCTCTTGAGCCGGACGTTTTATTCTAACAGCGGCTTGTGTTGCTTTGACTGCCGCTGCTTTTTCTTTTTCGGCATGCTTCTGTTCGCGCTGGATTTGTTTTTCTTTCCGCCATGCAATCCATTCTTCAAAATTTGCGCGAATCTTTTCAATCGTTACCTTGTAATCAAGATCAATGAGAAGTGTCAGGACAATAAAAAATGAACCGACGATGCAAATGGTTGCTCCAGCTAAGCCCACGGTTTTTGATAACACTTGAGAAATAAAATGCCCGACAACACCGCTCCATTCCATCGGTAGTGCACTTTCAAACTGGCGCAGCAATCCGGTAAATGATGCGAACACCACACCAAGAATGATGGTATAGTTGGTGAGAACAATTTTTTTGTGAAGTTCTTTTTGATTAAGCAAATAAACCGACCAGATAAATCCCAGCAGCGGCAGGATAATCACTGCATAGCCAATTGTTGCATTGATGCACCAATTGGAAATAATTGCGCCAAATAAGCCGAGCCAGTTCTTGGTCGTCTCGGCTTTCAACAAAATGGTTTCATCATTAGAAAAAATTTTAAATAAATCCCACAGCGAAATTTCACCGCTCGCCTGATCTGCCGCAGAATAGGAAACGATACTCAACAACAGCATCAAGGAAACAAGAATGCCGGCAAACGCTCCGATCTGCCGCCGATGTTTCGGGTGTTCTTTTTTCGCTGTCGTATTTTGATTTTCGGCCATCGTGCTTTTCGTGCAAGAAAATTACACGGGTTCTTCTTTTCGTAATTTAATGACCGTGCCATTCAAGATCGGCAGCACGGGGACAGAATCCACTTCGGCACACACTTTCAAATCGTCACCCATACCGATTTCCGTCAACAATTTTCCGTGCTCGGTAGATTTCAACAATTTAAGAATCGATTTTCCAAATGCCTTTTGTAATGCAAGCGCAGCTTGTGCAGCATCTGTTAATTCTAATTTCAATCCTTCGATCTTGGAAAGTTTCTGAATGATCATTCCTGCACACACGGAATCTTCCATACTAAACTGCCCAATATTATTCAACCTGCCGGCACAGATGATCAGGAAATCTTTATTTTCGGTTTTGATGAAATCGACAACCTTTGATAAATTGACGAACGACGCCACCACCAACGTTTTTGCATACCGGCTTTTTGCCATGGCAACAGAACCGTTCGTAGTGCAATAAATGATGGACTTCCCTTTAACAGCCGCTTCGGTATATTCCAACGGTGAATTGCCAAGGTTGAATCCCTCGATGATCTTTCCGTTGCGTTCGCCGCCGCGCAAGGTCACTTCGCCGAACAAACTTCCTGAAATTTTCACCGCCGATTCGATGCTTGCCACCGGAATAATTTCTCGCGCGCCGTTGTTGAGCGCTACAGCAATGGTCGTACTGGCGCGCAGGACATCGATCACAACAATATTTTTATCGCGAAGCTGCAGTTCATCGAACTGCGTCGTACTGAAACTGAGATCTATTTTCAACGTATGCTCCTTACTTATTTTTTGTGTACAAATGGCATATCCACAATCGTCGCACGTATTGTTTTATCCCGTATGACCACATTAAGTTCCGTTCCGACACCAGACGCATCAATAGTGACATACCCCATGCCAATACCGCGCTGAAGTGTCGGTGAAAATGTTCCGCTGGTCACCCGACCGATATGTCTTCCCTGATATTGTAGTTCATAACCGTGACGCGCCAATGTGCGATCCGGCAGTGTAAAGCCGACAAGTTTTCGCTGCAATCCGTTTTTTTTGCATTGCATCATTGCTCGTTTTCCGTTGAACCCATTTTTATTCAATTTCGTAATCCATCCCAATCCTGCTTCTAACGGATTGGTTGTTTTGTCGATGTCATTGCCGTACAAACAAAATCCCATTTCCAATCGTAACGTATCGCGCGCGCCCAGACCAATCGGTACAATGACGAATTCTTTTCCGGCGTCGAAGATCGCTTTCCAAATAGTTTGAGCAATCGTTGCATCGGCGGTAAAATAAATTTCAAAACCAAGTTCGCCCGTGTAACCGGTGCGCGAGATAATCATCGGAACACCGCATAATTCTGCTTGGACAAATGCGTAATATTCGATGGCAGATAAATTTGCTTTCGTCAATTGTTGTAGCGTTGCAAGTGATTTTGGCCCTTGAATCGCCAGCAACGCTGTTGCATCGCTGACATCGTTCAATGCCACATCGCCAAATTTTTGTGATTGCAGCCAGTCCCAATCTTTTGCAAGATTTGCTGCGTTCACGACCAGCATATAGCGATCTTCCATGCGATAGACGAGCAAATCATCCACAATGCCGCCATCTTCGTAACACATAGCAGAATATTGCACTTTACCGATCCACAATTTCGACACATCGTTGACGGTAACTTTTTGCAAGAACGCCAGCGCATCTTTGCCGCGCACTTCAAATTCGCCCATGTGCGAAACATCGAACACGCCGACGGCAGTGCGCACGGCAATGTGTTCTTCGATGATGCTGGAATACTGCACCGGCATTTCATAGCCCGCAAAATCAACGATCTTTGCGCCGAGTGTTTTGTGAAGTTCGTAAAATGGTGTTCGCTTCGACATTATTTTGCCTGTGATTTTTTCCAATCTGCAAGAAATTTTACAATGCCGCTATCGGTCAATGGATGTTTCGCTAACTGCTCCATCACCTTAAACGGAATCGTACAAATATCTGCGCCGATCAATGCAGCTTGTGTTACATGCATCGGATGGCGCACGCTGGCAACGATCACTTCCGTTTTATACTCATAGTTGCGGTAGATCGTCATGATTTGTTCGATGAGTTCCATGCCCTCTTGCCCAATATCGTCCAAGCGTCCGATGAACGGGCTGACAAACGATGCGCCTGCTTTTGCCGCAAGCAACCCTTGGTTCGCCGAAAAACATAATGTGACATTTGTGCGAATGCCTTCCGCCTTTAGCGCCTTCGCGGCTTTCAATCCTTCAAGGATCAAGGGAAGTTTGATGACGATGTTGGAATGAATTTTGGAAAGCTCATGCGCTTCCTTCATCATGCCGTTGAATTCCAACGAAACCACTTCTGCGCTGATCGGGCCATCGACGATGGAACAAATCTCCTCCAGCAGTTTGTGAAAATCTTTTCCTTCTTTCGCCACCAAGCTGGGATTCGTCGTCACGCCGTCAACCAAACCGAAGCTTGCTGCTTCACGAATTTCGTTGACGTTTGCCGTATCGATAAAAAATTTCATAGGTACACCTTACAACTATTTATATTGATCCGTAATATCTTTTTTCTGTCTAATAGAAATAAATTTAAATTCATCCGCCGCCAAGGTTGTTTCAGGAAGAAGTTTGAGTTTGACAAAAAACTTGAACTGTAATTTCGTCAACCGGCTGATAGTACCCTGTGAGAGGTATTCGGCAATCGCCGGATTCACTTGCAACTCCAGACGGAATTCCCTCTTCTCCGATTTAAAGCGTTTGATCCAGCGTTCGATCTGGTTCACCGTCGATGCCTTGGATTGCACCAACCCGGTTCCTCCGCACGTCGGGCATGCTTCGGAAAAATTCATCATCACGCTCTGGCGAATACGTTGTCGTGTAATTTGCACCAATCCGAATTCCGTCATCGGCAGCACGGTAATCTTTGCACGGTCGCGGCGCATTTCTTTTTTCATTTCATCATACACTTTTTTTCTATTTTTTTCATCATCCAGATCGATGAAGTCAACGACAACCAAGCCGCCGATATCGCGCAGGCGCAGCTGCCGGCATATTTCGCGCGATGCTTCAAGGTTCGTGCGTAGCGAATTTAATTCCTGCTCTCGCTTCGCCGCATAGCGGCCGCTGTTCACATCGATCACCGTCATCGCTTCCGTCTTTTCGATAAAGAGATAACCGCCGCTCTTGAGCCAAAGTTTCTTGCTGAACAGCGCTTGAATATCTTTTTCAATTCCATATCTATCGAAGATCGGTTCACGGTCTTTATAATATTCTAATCGGTTCAACAAATCCGGCGACATCCACTGAATGTACGCGCGAGTTTCTTTGAATAATTTTTTTTCATCCATCACCACATGTTCAACAGCATCCTGAAATAAATCGCGAATAACGCTGGAAGTGGTGTTCATATCTTTGTAAATCAAAGCCGGTGCTTGTTCATTCTTTACCGACTTTTCGATGCTCTGCCATGTCTTGATGAGTTCATCAAGGTCTTGCTTCAACAATTCATCGGATTTACCATCGGCAACGGTGCGAATGATAGCGCCGAATCCTTTGGGAAGCAATGAACGGACAACTTTTCGCAAGCGACGCTTCTCTTTAAAATTTGAAAGCTTTTTGGAAACGCCCACTTTTCCATCAAATGGAATCAATACTAAAAATCGACCGGGCAACGAAATTGCTGAACGAACACGAACGCCTTTTTTACCGACCGGCTCTTTCGTGATCTGAACAAGAATATCCTGCCCCTTTTGTAAATTTACTTCTTGCATCGTCGGCACGCGGCGATGCTGATCCCTTCGGTAATCACGCGGTCCGTTGGTTTCGCCTTGAGGAGGTGCGCCATTGGTACCGCCTGCCGCTTCTGCTGCAGCAACGGGAGCTGCGTCATTTTTTTTCTCCCCATCTTCATCATCGTCGTCTTCTTCAAACAAGGCGTTGTAATCGTCCATCGATCCGACATCGGAGAAATGGAGAAACGCATCCTGCGCCATGCCTACATCCACAAATGCCGCGCGGATGCCGGGCATCACTTTGGCAATGCGGCCAAGATACACGTCACCGACATTGCGTTCTTTTCCGGGAGTTTCTACAAAAAGTTCGGCGAGTTTGCCGTCTTCAAGAATGGCGATGCGATGTTCATTCGCCGTTGAATTGATAACAATTTCTTTTTTCATCTGGAATCCTTATCCATAATACTGCTTGATAATACCAAAAAGCATCCGCAGTTTCGTAACGAGATGGAAAGATTCCGCCTGAAACCAGAAATTGATCGCAGCGAAAAAACATTCGTTCGTGTATCAATCCAAATCGATGGAAATGAGATGCGTGTGCGCATTGTGCGCAGAGTTCCCCTGTGACCACGAGGCCGATCAGCACTAACGATATGGTAAAAAGGAAACCCACTAATTACGTTCTCCGTTTATTGTCTCGCTTCTCGAGACAGCAGCCCACGGAGGGGGCTTTGAAATGCTACAGCATACAAAAAAAATGAGGTCAAGCTCCCCTGCGTCACACAAAACGAGTTGCTGACCGTTGCTTCCTTCCGGACCTCGCGGGGTTGGGCAATGCTTTGTTGCGCAGGACTTGACCCCAAACTCACTACTACATTCTCCAATAGTTTATATTCCATTCACTGGTGGTATCGTTGTTCCGATGATTCGGAATCTGTGAACCTCACCAGTAGTGGAGCTGATCGGGATCGAACCGACAACCTCTTCGTTGCGAACGAAGCGCTCTCCCAACTGAGCTACAGCCCCATGCTTAAAAATAAGATACTGAATAAGACCAAAAAAAACAACGTGCCGTACCGGATTTGTTTTCGTACT
Organism: Ignavibacteriota bacterium; assembly: GCA_963790045.1. Taxonomy (GTDB): domain Bacteria; phylum Bacteroidota; class Ignavibacteria; order UBA10030; family UBA10030; genus DATKMP01. Next base: position 126,349 of record CAWBMS010000008.1, read on the forward strand.
TAACAGCAACCTTCCGAAAGTCCCTTCGATTCGTTTTAACCTTTGGAAGGTTCCCCATCGCGGCTACTATTTATTTGGTGGGGCACGCATTTGGCTATGCCATCACGTTGTGACCTGCGTGTCATCATGCAGACATCCAAGAATGGATGTCCTACCAACGGTAATAGTGATAAAAACTCTCATGGTGGGACACACATTCTTGTGTGTCATAACCATTCCGCAGTGTCTCATGAAGACATTCAAGAATGCTTGCCTGCCGACAGGCAGGAATGTCCTACCCACCCACAGGGTTCCTGATTTAAATAATTCCTGTGTAATGCCATATCATATTATCTGGTGGGACACGCATTTGCCGAAGGCATCCCATTGGGACTTGCGTGTCACCCGCCATCTTTTGGGCGGTTCTTCCAGCCGGGATCCTCACTACTTCTTCGCTGCACGCAAACGCCATGTTGCCTGCATTTTTCCTTTCGAACTTAGATTTTGTAACTGTTCCGGCGAGCAGCTTTGCATTAAATGCGGCAGGGCGCTTAACCGTGCATGGTTCACTTCTGCTTCCTGCTCCAGAACGAACCCCATCCGTTCAAAGAATTGCTTTGCCTCTTCAAAGCTTTCGTATTTCTTTTCTTCAATCCGGTGCTGCTCGAAGAATTGTTTCGTGCGTTCCCCGATTTGTAGCTGAAGTTTTTCCACATAATTCTTCAAATATACATCGGCAGTAATCCAGCAGCCGCCGCGTTCGTGCAGCACGCGCCGGATAATGCCGCAGAGTTTTTCTTTCTCTTCCGTGTCTAAATACATCAGCAGCCCTTCGTTGACAATAGCAATTTCTCCGGCGGGAAACCGGGAAACAACGGCGCGGAATTGTTCTTCATCGAGCGCGTTGAGCGGCAGCAATTCCAGCGTTCCTTTCAGCGTCACCGGCTCGGCAAGTGCGGCGATCATCTTCTGTTTTGCCGCGATCACATCAGGCAAGTCGGTATCGATATAATAGAGATCATTGCGTTCGGATGTTTTCGATAAACCGCGGAACGAATATCCAGACGAAAGTTCTAAAATATTGTGCATGGGAAGGCGTGCCAGCAAAGCATCGATGCTCCAGTAGCGCTGTTCAAAATGCAGGACGCGCGCCCAGAAGGTCATATCTTGTTTCAGGGCGTCCGGCGTGGAAGATTGTGACGAGGCAAAAAGCTCTGCGGCGGTTCGGGCAAACGGAATATTCGTGTGCCCTTTCATCATCAGCAATGATTGTGCCGATGGACTGATGGCGGCATATTGTTGTGTCATAGATAAACCAGCGTCATTCCCACATGCTTTTAGTGGGAATCCAGCCCTTAGCTTTTTTGAAGTGTAAATAACTCACAAGCATGCAAGATCGGGAGTGCGTTTATCTGCCTTTGGAGGAATTTCCTTCCAGCCAAATTATATTGTAAATTGCTCGGGTGAAAATTCCAGAACTTTTGCAATGACTTCTTCCCTTTTTTTCCTTTTTTCAAGCCAACGTGTTTCCCAAAATTCTACCAGCTCTTTTTTTGAATAATTTGTAAATGAAGGTTGTTTCGTCTCACCATTCAGAAATCTTTTATATTCTTTTGCCAAGGGAACAAAATATATATTACGCTTAAAAGAATGTTTTAATAAAAAATCACTTTCGAAGCCCAATAAATCACCGGCGTTTCGAATGACACGCATTACCCAACTTGGACCATCGCCGAACCTATGCCCAACAAAAATTTTTTGGGACTTAAGGTATTCAACCATTAATTGGATGGTCTCTTCACTCAGATGTAGGCTTCCATATCCCTTTGTTTGACCAATTGGTAGATAAAGTAATTCGTTGTTGAACTTGATCCTATTGTATTGTGAGCTATTACCATATAAGCTTGTTGTAAATATACCAACAAGCTTGTTTGCCTTTCTCTTTTCTTTTATTGTAATCTGATCTTTATATTTTTCACGATAAATTTCTCTTACCTCTTTCGAAGCAAGTATATAAGAAATAAGTTTTCCTCCCAACAAATAGTTGTATGGGGGTAGGGCGCCAATTATATAAGCATCTAAAGTATAGATTAAATTATTAGTGCGAGTTTTGATATCCCAGCCAATAAAATCATCTCTTTCGGGTATATGAATAATAGGGCTTCCCAAAGCGGCAATTCCAATAACAGGCCTGTTGGTTAACCCTTTATCGCGAATAATTAATTTTATTCTTCTACCAACATATTCACTATAAGGTGAACTCCAATAATACCGTAAAATTCGAAATAGGCGATGTTGCTTTTCTGTTTTACAAACCTCTATAATTGGTTCGATCTCTGAATTTAATACATCGACACCTTTTGCTAAATTTAATCTTGCCAACTCAAGGTTATTGTCAATCCATTTTCTATTTTTAGCAATTATTTCGTCTCTTTTAAAAGACATTGAGGTTCTAATAGTTTCTTTATCATAACTTTCTGGAGGCACTAAAATAGGGTAACCATTTTTTGTCGTTGGTAATTTAAATTCCCAATTTAATCTTTCTAAATCACGACGAATACTGTTTATAACTTTATCGCCAAGAGGAATAGATTTTACCGATTTAGCACATTCATCTTTTCGAGCATGCTCCTTAATGATACTATTTGATAATCGTAAAACAGCGATAGACATAATTTATTTAGAATATAGTTCTGGAAATTCAACTTCAGAAAAACGTGATGATTGATAAACATTGTTTTTTATCATTTTTTCAAACCATATAATTCTTAATGGTATTACAAATGACTGTTTTGCAGAAACCATATACAGGTTTCCTGAAATTGATTCCGATTGAATGAATTTTGATATTACACCATCATAATTGATATTGCTTTCAATAAGAGCATGGATGTCTTTAGTATTACCCATGTGCATTACGAAAAAGTTTTCTGCTTGCGATCTAATTTCTTCGGAAATTGCCGAAGGCCTTTGTGTAATGGCAACTAAACCTAGTCCAAATTTCCTGCCCTCCTTCGCAATACGAACAAATGGATTTGAATTTGTTTTTACATATTCATCAGATAATACGTTTTGTGCTTCTTCAACAAATATTGTAGCCTTTATTACACCTGCTGGCTCTTCAATGGTCTCGGATGTTGTTTCCTGAATTTTTGTAAATTCAGCCTTATTATTTTCAAATAGCTTTTTAACTAAAATTGTTGAAATCAAACTCGCTTCTATACTATCCTTCAACGATAGGTCAATTATAACCGTTTTATTAACTTTTAACTGTTTAGCAACTGTTTCTACTAATTTTGAGGAATTATCGTGGATACTTTTAAAACTTTTAATCTGTCGAATAACTGCACCAAGCATTGCTTTATTGGGAGTTGACACATCTAATTCATCACCTTCATTGGGGTCTTTTGCCTTTTTCTTTACTGTTTCAAAAAAGGAAGCGAATTTTGTATATGCGAAATGACGAACTTTTGAAGGATCGGTTTCATTGAATATCATATAAATAAATGTCTTTACATCTTCATTGTTTGGTAAGCTGTCAATATATTCTAAAAATGTTCTTCCAGCGTTAGTAATTCCAATAGAATTTTGAAGTATATCATTAACAGAAAAATCTTGTGAAAAATTGATTTTGACCTTTCCGCCAAATTCAAATCTCTCTTTATAGGTCGCTGGAATTGGTTTGTCTGAATATACAACAAGATTGTCTTTTATATTTGAATCATCAATATCACCAAAGCCATAAGTTTTTTGGACATTACTTTTAAGAAAATACTCTCCATTTAAATCGAATATAAGCTTACCTGTTGTTTTATCTTTAAATGAGTTATGAATAAGCACTTTCATCAGATTGGTTTTACCAAATCCAGACTGTGCAAAAACCATAGTCCGTTTTTCTTTTAATTTATCAATATCAAACAATATTTCATTAGTAGTCTGTGTATCACCGATACAAAGATACCCAATGGGAATTCCTTTTTCGTTGGTTGCATTTATTATATTAGTAATTTCTCTTGGTGTTAAATGCCTTGCATGGTACGAAACCGTTGGAAGTTTTCTAACCGCAGTAATAAAATCTTTGCCATCTGCCGTAAAAGTCCCAAGTATCTTTACATTATATGTATAACTGAACATCTTCTGTTTATCTCTCTCAGAAAGTTCTCGTTCAGCGATGCGCGCATAATGTACAGCCACTAAAGTTTTATCTTGAGAACGAAAGATGGGATCTTCATCATAAACTTCAGCTTCAACTCTTGCAAGATACTTTCTACCATCTTCATCTCTTGGTGTTAATACGATAAAATCTCCTGTTTGGGGGCTTGCTTTACTGTCTTCATAAGAAGAATAAATTAACAGTGCATCAGCGGTTGTCTTTTGTCCGTAAAGAACCCCAAAATCATGTCTTTCATTCGCCATTGTTAGAATCTTTCATGAATGTCTAAAAATAAATTTTCTATATCAACATTATCCATTCGTTGTTCTTTGTAAAGAGCATGTTTTACCCGTTTAATAACTTCATCTTTAAAATCTTTTTTTAGTGTGATAAAATTATGCGCTTCCACAAGAGGAAATGGATATCCCAGGATATAGTGTTCTTGCGTTAACCTCGTTAATTCATAAAAAACGTATTTAACTATCTCAACATTTTTCTGTTCATTATTGTTTTCAATTTCTGGGATAACATCAAAGATATTAAGATCTGCCACAACCCAATCATAGTTTTGTAGTTTTTCAACATAATCAAGGCGGGCAACGAAAAATATTCCGAACCCTCTTCCCCCGGTTAATCCCTTTTTACCATACATGCTTGTTGCAGTAACAATTTTTATTTTTCCTTCTTCCATATCTTTTTTCTGTTGTGCCTGAGGATACGCTGAGATCAAAATATCATCAGCAACTTCAAGCCAGCAGCACAGCTTTTGCCATTTTGGATTTTTGTTTTTAAAGGGATATTTTAATTTATAATCTTCTTGTAAATAACTATCAACCTTTTTAAATGTTGATGACAATTCAAATTTAATAGGCGAATTTTTTGTTATAGCGACTAAAAACACTCCTTTTTCTTTAGCATACTTTCCAATTTTAATTAAATATTCTTGCTTAATGTTGTTTGACCGTAATGTCCCATCACGTAATATAAAATCTTCCCTTTGAATGATTGGTAAATTCAAGATTTCATATACCATCGCCCATTCTAAGACCTCTTGACAAAAACTCAAAAGTTTTGAAAGAGAACTACAAATCAAGTCTCTATTAAAGCCAAACACATTAACACTGCCAAAATAATCGAGCATCCTTTTAACTGGTTCCATCTCGAGCAACTCATCATAAATAGCACCCCTATATTCATCATTTGTATCAAGTATGTTTTGTGGAGTATATGACTTTCCAAGAACGATAGGATCGTTTTCACTATTCAATCGAACTTGCTTGCCTTCAAAGTAACAAATATAGCCTGCTCTATATATACCGATTGCCAATCCATTATAAAACTCCTGGCTATTATAACTACCATCGATTGCAAAAAACTTTGATTTAGATTTATCTATTTGATCGAAAGGTGTTATTTCAAAATAATGCGGTGTCTCTGTTTCACTATCAATAGTAGTTACTGGTACCCTCGACGGTCTATTATTTCTTTCATTAATATGCCGAGAGACTATCTCGATCGCTTCGTCTGGTATTTCATTCATTGTCATTTTTTCTTTCAATAAAAACAATTATTTATGACAAAATGCTTTTGCTTGTTTTATTTTTCCCGTGCACCGTTTGAAACGATACAACTCCGGCGGAGCACATCGTAAATCAAAAACACATCCGGCAACTCCAAAGAATGGAGCAACTTTGTCAAAGGTCGCTTGGTTCATGCAAAGAAAACTTTGACAAAATTTTCCGGGCAACTCCCACAAGAATATATGGAAATGGTATAGGAGAATTGCTCGGTGCAATGTAACATTTCTTCCGTCATTCTTCAAATCAAAATTACATTCTTCATACCGGGTGGGACACACATTCTTGTGTGTCATAACCATTCCTGCATGTCACCATCAAGACATCCAAGAATGCTTGCCTGCCGACAGGCAGGAATGTCCTACCAATGGGATTCCTGATAAAAAACTTTGTGGTGGGACACGCATTTGCCGAAGGCATCCCATTGGGACCTGTGTGTCATAACCATTCCTGTGTCACCTTGAAGACATTCAGGAATGAATGTCCTACCGATGGGATTCTTGATAAAAAACTTTGTGGTGGGATACGCATTTGCCGAAGGCATCCCATTGGGACCTGCGTGTCATCTCATAAAGACATTCAGAAATGAATGTCCCACCCGCAACACCCAAAAACACAAACGCCCCGCATCGTGCGGGGCGTGAGAGGAATCAGCCGTTTTAGTTCTGTGAATTAAAAATGCACCGGCTATGGTTTTGCCGGTGTTCCGGCAGCAGCAGTCGTTGTGCCGCCGGATGGTGTTGCCGGTGTATCGGTCTTCGTCTTGTGCGAACCGCCAAGGTCCTTCACCGCGCGTGTTTGTTTATACTCGCGGTAAAATGCCGGCTGGTCCTGCTCAAGAGAGAGCATTAACGGATCGATCTTATCGTTCAGCAGCGCATCGATCGAGTGGAATACCTCATCCACATTGACAATAGCAGAAGAATGCTGAGACCTACCGCTGCCCTGCGCACCGATAGCATTTTTATATGCCTCGGTTTTCGTGCTCAGATCGGTCAGCAGTTCTGCCGTAATTTTATATTTGGCAAGCTGTGCCAGCACGGCAGTAGCATCCTGGTATAATGCAACAGCAATATCTACCAGCGCTATATCCCGTGGTACGGTAGAGCGTGGTTTTACTGAAGTTGTATTTTACTTTCAATGCCGCGTCGTTATTCACATTGGCGTACACGATGAACCTGCCGCCCACTGTGATCATCGATGTCACGAGGGCATGCTCGGCCGCACTTTTCGTGTCGGTCGTTCCTGCCGTGGAATCGGTTACTTGTTTATCGGCGTTTGTAATTTGAGCAAGCAGCGTTTTGAAATCCGCTACGAACTCTACCAGCGCATCGATCAATGCAATCTTCACAGCATTGAGCGTGAAGAACGCATCCAATCCGGTGTACATAGTGTATTTGTTTGTTAAATCGATTCTCATAAAATCCTCCTTTGGTTTTTATGTTTTCGAAACGGCTGATCCTTTCTTTCTTGATACATTCAAAAATATTTTCTGTGTGTCATCATGCGAACAAGAACCATCATGGTGGGACACGCATTTGGCTATGCCATCCCATTGGGACCTGCGTGTCACCATACCATGTTATCTGGTAGGACACGCATTTGCCGAAGGCATCCCTTTGGGACCTGCGTGTCACCATGCGAACAAGAACCATCATGGTGGGATACGCATTTGGCTATGCCATCCCTTTGGGACCTGTGTGTCTCCATGGAGACATCCAAGAATGGATGTCCTACCAATGAGATTGATGATAAACAAACTTTCTGGTTGGACACGCATTTGGCTATGCCATCACGTTGTGACCTGCGTGTCCTTAACAAAAACAAATCTGTGTGTCATAACAACCATGCAATAATCATCCACATATATTTTCATTACACCACCATCCCACATATTTTTCCGGATACTCTGTGAATCCCTTCCTCACGGGATTGTTATACATATACTGTAGTTTTTCATGCACCTCATCGCTGTCTCTCATAATTCTGTCATAAGATTCTTTCTGCCAGATCCTTCCACGAGTGTTCCGATGCAGATTGATTGTATGTGCCGTCGTACCTTTGATGCCATGCATAACACGGCTGAGTGTCATTCCTTTTTTCGTCTGCAACAATACATGCACGTGATCCGGCATCACCACCACCGCATAACAATCATAATATTTTCCATCTCCATTTTTGATGTGTTCCAACACGAGACCTTGTTCATCCTCGTTCAACATATCACCCTCAACACAAAAGGTGACGAAATAAATGCATTCATCCATACTCCAATGCGGTAAATGCCGCCGTGTAATTTTTATTTCATCCATAAAACAACCTTTCTGGTGGAACACGCATTTGGCTATGCCATCACATTGTGACCTGTGTGTCACCATACCATGTTATCTGGTAGGACACGCATTTGCCGAAGGCATCCCATTGGGACCTGCGTGTCACCCTGAAGACATCCAAGAATGGATGTCCTACCGCAGGATTTTTGATATTGTAATAAAAAAGAAGACCTCTGGTGGGACACACATTTGGCTATGCCATCACATTGTGACCTGCGTGTCACCATGAAGACATCCAAGAATGCTTGCCTGCCGACAGGCAGGAATGTCCTACCTGCATATTTTTTAAAAATTTCGCCATTGCTTCACTCCCATCGGTCATTGTTTCCTATCCCTATGACATTGCTTCAGTCCGGTATGTCATTGCTTCAATCCGTTTTGTAATTGTTTCCATGCCCGTTCCCATTGTTTCATCCGGTTTTGTAATTGTTTCTATACCGCCTGCCATTGCTTCATACCGTGCTGTCATTGTTTCCATCGGAGGCATCATTGTTTGCTCTGGTTTTGTAATTGCTTCAAGACTTGCGCTCATTGTTTCGTTCCGAGAAGCCATTGTTTGATGCCATGAGCCCATTGTTTCACCCCGAATATTCATTGCTTTGCAGCCATAAGGTAATGCTGAAAAAATTATTGCCGATGTGGAGAGAATGAAAATGATTGTGCCGCATCCCGAATGCGCTGCTTGAAATTGTAATTGCGTTGATAGATTTTGTAATGTGATGGCGCGAAGCGATGTATTCCGATTGCATCGCGTAAAGCGGATTGCGTTCCAGAATTTTTTCCATGCACACCTTCCCATGAGCATAGAGCAACCTTCTACTATATTATTATCTTTTAAATTGAAGTTTGAATCGCGGGCCGAATCTGCTTTTCAATGTTATCCATTCTATTAAAACCATCCGTTGTATAACAGCGAATCTTGGTTTCCCTTATGGCCGTTGACTGCAAATCTCTATTGCAATTATACAACTGCCGTTCATAAAAAGCAAGCATTTTTTTAAAAAAAAAGATAATGCCTACCCGTGTGTGCCGTGGTTGCACATTGTCGCAGTTCGTTGCTTCAGGCAAAGTCGTTACCGAAAAAACATCCCCAGTAATTTTTCGCTGAGGTAAAACAAGAGCATCCCCGCAAACACTAAAAACGGCGGCCAGCGGCTTTCGGTTTTGTTCACTTCGGGAATCAAATCGCTCGCACCGACGTATGTCACTGTGCCTGCAGAAAATGCAAACGCAATACCCACCATGCGCGAGTCCACGTTTTCAAGGAAGAAAACAGAGCTGGCGCCAAGCAGCGTGGCAAACGCAATGCCGACAGCAGAGTATAAAACGATCTTCTTCGGAAATCCGGCGCTCGTCATAATCGAGCCGATGGTCAACCCTTCGGGGAATTTGTGCAGAAGAATGGCAAAGAAAATGAGCAAGCCGAGGAAAAAATTATATTGCAGCCCGACAGAAATAGAAAGCCCGTCAAAAAATGCATGGATGCACAACCCGACGAATGCCGAGTAGCCCGTTTTTTTTGTCATCATCACATCGTGGTGCGTCTCTTCGCCGAAATGCAAGTGCCCGACAACGGTGTGTTCAAAGAAATGGATCGTTGCAAAACCGATGAGAATCCAGATTGCCGCCGTCGTATCTAACATCTTAAAGCTGGAAGGAACAAGTTCGATGAACACGAGCGAAAGGATGAAGCCCGCGCCGAGTGCGAGCAGTGTTTCCTGCGCGCGCGCCGGCCAGTTCTTTTTGTACACGATGAGCGCACCGCCGAACACGACGGCAAGCGAAGCGATAAGAGCGAGAAGAAGAATTTGAACTTTCATTTCGTCATCGTATAGGGAACACGGCGATATTTTTTTGCGTCGCTGTGAGAGTTTTCATAATCTTTCATATCGAGCACTTTTTCATACTGTTCAAGCGCCTGCGGACGCTGTCCGCGCACATCGTAGATCATCCCGATCAACAGATTCGCCTGCGCCATAAATCCGGATGAGCCGTCTTTATCTATTTTGTGACTCAACACATCACATTGATACAAATAATTTAGCGCTGTGTCAAATCGATTTGCCATAAAATCAAATTTGCCGAGATAGAACAAGGCTTCGCGTTTATCATAGGTATCGTACCCGAACACTTTTTCATCGCAATACTGATCGATGTCCGTAAAAATATCACGTGCTTCTCCTATTCTTCCTAAACTCACTAAGCATCGTCCAAGGAATCGATAAAAAATAGAGTTGCGGGGAAACCGTTCGTGCAACCGCATGGCAATATAATATGCTTTCGGATAATTTTTTTCAAACATATAATAGCTTTGCATCAAAAAGTACGACGCTTCGACGCCTGCATACTTTGCATGTTCCGAAGCCAGACGGAGTTGTTCCAGCCCTTTCGACCTATCGCCGCTGGGAAAGAACAGCATGAACGGCTTTGCCACCGGATAATGATCGGGAATGACTTCGGCATAATAATTATAAATACCGATGCCGAGCAGCACATCGTAATTGTTCGGCTCTAACGCATACGCTTTGCGTACTAACGGTAATGCGACCATCCCATCGTTTGCAGCGCCAAGCCATTTGCCGCGATTTGCACGCAGACGCCCGCGGAATCCTACGGCGCCGCCCTTGAAAAACATCGCCGTAACATCCTTGGAGTTTTCATCTAACCGCTTCTCGCACATATCGATAACAACTTCAAGGTCATTATAGAGCTTGTCGTCTTGCGATTCATCGTCGAAGTTGCACAGAATCCGTTCCCACTGAATCATTGCCTTAAAAAAATATCCAACGGGATGATCCGGGCGCAGGCGGATGACTTCCGCAAAGTCGCTTTCTGCTTTCTCGAATTCAAAATTATAAACATGCTGAATGCCGGCCTGTACCCGCCGGTCAATTGTGGAATCCTGAATCCATTGTGCGTGTACCGGTGTGAAGAAACACAAAATGAAAAGCGTCAGAAAAAATATCTTCATTCCGACGCTTTGTATAAATCTCGTTACAACCATACTGCTTTGTGCTACCGCACGACGATAACACAGTCCTCCCGTTATAAAAATTTCACCGCAAAATATTCTTTCAATCGCGCAGCGGCAATGCGTTCCTGCTGCATGGAGTCGCGTTCACGCACGGTGACCGTTTGATCCTGCAACGTCTGTGAATCCACCGTAATGCAGAATGGCGTTCCTGCTTCATCTTGCCGTCGATAGCGCCGCCCAACGGCTCCACTATCATCATAGAATACACGGAATTGATTTCGCAGATCCGCTTCGATTTTGTGCGAAAGTTCCGGCATTCCGTCGCGATTGACAAGCGGAAAGATTGCCGCTTTGATTGGCGCAAGTTTCGGATGCAGTTTGAGGACTACACGAGTTTCAGTTGCACCTTCTTCTGCTGTCGGTGCTTCTTCTTCGTGATACGAAGCGGTCAGGAAAGCCATGAACGAGCGGCTCGCGCCCGCAGATGTTTCGATCACGAATGGCGTGTATTTTTCTTTCGTCTCTTCATCGAAATATTTTAACGACTTGCCGGAAAATTCTTCGTGCCGCGAAAGATCGAAATTCGTACGGTTGTGCACTCCTTCAATTTCTCCCCAGCCGAACGGGAACAAAAATTCGATGTCATAGGCATCCTTCGCATAATGCGCTAATTTATCTTTGGGATGTTGATGCCATTGTAGTTGTTCGCGCTTCATGCCGAGATCGACAAACCACTGCATACGTTCGCCGCGCCAGTATTCAAAAAATTGATCGTCAGTTCCCGGCTTGCAAAAGAATTGCATTTCCATTTGTTCGAATTCGCGCGTGCGGAACAAAAAGTTTTTCGTATTGATCTCGTTGCGGAATGCTTTTCCGATCTGCGCAATACCGAACGGCAATTTCTGGCGCGATGCATTCATCACGTTCTGGAAATTCACGAAAATCCCCTGCGCTGTTTCAGGACGAAGGAACACCACCGACGATGCATCCTCCACCGGGCCGACAAATGTCTTGAACATGAGATTAAACTTGCGTGCGTCGGTGAACGTGCCTTTATTGCCGCACGCGGGACACGAAAGCATCGGAACGATCTTTGCTGCCTGCTCATCGGTTGCCGTCAATGCTGCAAATTCCGATGCAATGAATTCATCTTTCTGCTGTCCGCCGTACTTTTGCGCATCGATCTCTCGCAACACATCTTTTTTCTTCTTTAAGGACATTTCGTCAAACAGCACATCGATGCGATAGCGCGCTTTGCACTGCTTGCAATCTACCATCGGGTCGGTAAAATTCTCGACATGTCCGGATGCTTCCCACACGCGTGGGTGCATCAGAATCGATGCATCGATGCCTTCCACGTTCTCGCGGTAGGTCATGCTCTTCCACCATTGCTGTTTCAAATTGTTCAGCATCTCTACGCCAAGCGGGCCGTAATCCCAGCAGCCGTTCAAGCCGCCGTAAATTTCGCTGGATTGAAATACAAAGCCGCGCCGTTTTGCCAGCGAGACAATTTTATCCATCACCTTTACTTGATCGTTATTCGATTTATTCTGTGCCATAATCTTTAACCTTTTACCTTCCAAATTCTAACTTCTAATCTTAAACCACTTCCACCCTGCTCTGATCGCCGATCATAAAGCGATGCACCTGCGGCTTACCTGCGGCTTTCACGATTTCCACGTCATTGCCAAGAATGCTTCCTTCGATTCGCAATCCCACTTTAGAAATTTTGCAATCACGCAAGATGATGCTGTATTCCACTTCGCTGTCTTCGATGACCGTTCGATCTCCGACCGATGTGAACGGACCGACATAACTGTTTTCAATCACACAATTTTTACCGATGATGACGGGGCCGCGCACGATGCTGTTGATGATCTTTGCGCCTTCTTCGATCACGACGCGTCCCGCGACGTTAGAGTGTGCATCGATTTTGCCATCAATACGCGGATCGATGTTATCTAAGATCAATCGATTGGCTTCGAGTAAATCCACGGGCTTACCGGTATCTTTCCACCAGCCGGTAATTTCCGTGTAACCGACTTTGTAGCCCTTCTTGATTAAATACGTGTGTGCATCAGAAATTTCTAGTTCACCGCGATCACTCGCTTTGATATTTTTTACCGCTTCAAAAATATGTTTGTCGTACAGATAAATTCCTGCAACAGCAAAATTGCTTTTGGGCTTCTTCGGTTTTTCTTCTACGCGAAGAATCCTGCCGTTTTTTATTTCAGGAACACCGAAGCGTTCCGGATCTTTCACACGCGACAAGGTTAAATAGCAGTTGCAGCCGCTCTGTTCAAATTCTTCCACGAACCGTTTAATGCCGCCCACCAGCATGTTGTCGCCAAGATAAAATACAAATTTATCGTCGCCGACAAATTTTTCTGCAAGCTGCACCACCTGCGCCAAACCGCCGGGCACTTCCTGCGGAATGTACGTGATCTTCACGCCCCAGCGCGAACCATCGCCGACATAGTTTGGCACTTCCAAACTATCTGCCGTATGCACAATGCCAATTTCTTTGATACCGGCATTCACTGCCGCTTCAATGGCATAATACAATATCGGTTTGTTGGCAATGGGAATGAGATGTTTATTTTGTGTATGCGTAATGGGGCGCAATCTCGTTCCGCGTCCGCCGCTTGCAATCAGTGCTTTCACTTTTTCCTCTCGTTCGTATTTTCCTGTAACAATTTTTTAATCTCTCGCGCGGTGTGTGCTGAAATCTTATTGTCTTCTACCGCCATTTCAAGCGCTTGCATTCCTAGTACCTGATATAAATTCAAAATCTTTTTATCGAATCGTTGTAACGCTACTGTATGTTTTCGTATCAACAGTTCATCGCCGCGTGCAGCGGGGCCCGTCAATGCATGGCGAGCACCGATGCTGATGGCATTTTCTATGCTTGCGGTTACCAGCGGCTGCAATTGCCGCAACGATAATTGTAAAGTCGTGTTCTGCAAAAGTTTTTCTACCGCACCGAGTAATGCAACGGTGTAGTTCGATGCCAGAACACACGCAATATGATACAAAATTTTCTCTTCTTTTGGAATGATGATCGCATTGCCGCCTAATTCTTTCACCAAGTTCTTTGCGAATCGAATCGCTTTAGAATTTCCTTCAATCCCGTACCATATACCCTGCATACGCTGTAATTGCCGATTCGTGTTCATTCCTTTTGGAAATGTTTGTATAGGATGCAGCGAGAAAACCGTCACTCCTTGTACTTGCAACGGACGCAATTCATCGCTCGTCAATGAACCGGATGTATGACAAACGATGAGCGATTTGAAATTGAGTTTTGAATTTTGTACTATCTGCATTGCAACTTCGGCAATCGAAGAATCCGAAACGGTGAGTAGTATAATTGATGTATCAGGATGAATATCAGCAACATCATTTGAAAAATTCTTACAATGCACTAATCGTGCAAGTTGACACGCTGATGTTTTTTTCCTGCTGATAACAGAGACAATGGGAAAGTGTGACTTGCGTAAAAGCAGTGCAAGCGTTGTTCCCACGACTCCAGCACCAACTACGGTAATAGCCGCTTTATTTTGAGGAGATTGAGATTTGACGTTTCGTTTCATCATTAATACGTTCGTGTCTTTCATTCTTTCAATAAGGTAACGAGCCATTGAGTGACTTTCAACGGGAATCTTGCATCTCCAAACGTTTCTGTGTAGATTAACGCGCAGAAATTAAGGAATAGTTCATGGCATTAATGGTTAGCATTTCAGGAATTCGCGGCACCATCGGCGATTCACTTACACCGGAAACAATTGTGAAATATGCGGCAGCGTATGCGGAATATTGCAAACGCGGACACATTATTATTGGACGGGATGGAAGAATCACCGGTAAGAATGTTGAGGATATTGTTGTTTCAACATTGGTACAAATGGGCTGCGAGGTAACAACGCTGGGCATTTGTCCCACACCGACTGTTGCTCTTGCTGTGGAAAAGCTTAAAGCTGCGGGCGGCATCTCCATTACCGCAAGCCACAATCCGATGATCTGGAACGGATTGAAATTTTTTGCATCCACCGGTTTATTTTTGGATGCTGATGAGAATCATGCGTTCTGGAAATTAGCCGGTGTTTCATCGCACACATACGTCCCGTGGGATAAACAAGGCAAGCATCAATCACTCGAATCATTTATTGATGATCACAACAATGCTGTTCTTTCTCTTCCTTTTTTAAAAGTTGCAGACATTCGCAAACGGCATTTCAAAATTGTATTAGATTGTGTGAATGCTGCCGGCGGGGCAATCGTTCCAAAACTTTTAGCGGAATTCGGCTGCGAAGTTATTCCGTTGAGCTGCGATATTTCCGGTGTTTTTTCTCATACGCCGGAGCCGATCCCAGAAAATCTTACCGATTTATGCCATGCCGTGAAGATGCATAAAGCCGATCTTGGCATTGCCGTCGATCCTGATGTTGATCGATTGGTGCTGATCAATGAAAAAGGCGAACCATACGGCGAAGAATACACCATCG
This sequence comes from Ignavibacteriota bacterium, assembly GCA_963790045.1. Taxonomy (GTDB): domain Bacteria; phylum Bacteroidota; class Ignavibacteria; order UBA10030; family UBA10030; genus DATKMP01. The sequence goes on from CAWBMS010000008.1 coordinate 141,870, forward strand.
CAACGTGCGTGGATTTTGTTTTGAAAAAATTAAAATCGCTTCCATCGACAACCGACAATCAAAAATTTCAAGTCGTCGTTAATCTTTCTACAACGCGTGCTGTTGAAGATATCGCAGCAAAGTATGGTGCGAGCGCGACACGAACGCCTGTTGGAGAAATTAATGTTGCAAAGAGAATGAAAGAATTGAACGCGGTGGTCGGCGGTGAAGGAAGCGGTGGAATAATTTTACCTGCCGTGCATCTTGGTAGAGATGCCATGGTCGGTATTGCACTTGTCTTGCAGCATCTCACAGAATTCGGCGGAACATTGTCTGCATTGAAAGCGACGCTGCCGCAGTATCTCATTACGAAAGGAAAAGTCGCACTCGGCACCTTGAATGCCGATGGCATTCTGAAACGCCTTCAACAACAATATGCTGCCGGCGGAAAAATCAATACCGATGACGGATTAAAAATTGATTTTGCGGATTCGTGGGTTCATCTTCGTAAATCGAACACCGAGCCCATCATCCGCATCATCGCCGAAGCGCATTCCAAGTCCGAAGCAGATGCGCTCGTTCAAAGATTTACCAAGGAAATTTTTTCATAATTTCTAATTCAGAATAGGAGAATGGTGCAAAACATTCGCGATCTTCTTCGGCTTGCTTCTGTTCCGAAAATCGGCGCACAGAAAATTCGCGCGCTTGTTGCCCATTTCAAATCTGTCGAAAATGTTTTCGGCGCTTCGATAAAGGAACTTGCCCAAGTTTCCGGTATCGATAAAAAAATCGCGTCGCACATTCTCCACCATACCGACGGTGAAAAATTTGCCGATGAACAGCTTAAACGATTGAATCGAATCAACGGACGTATTCTCACCATCTGGGATAAAGAATATCCTGAATTACTGAAGAAGATTTACGATCCACCGGCATTACTTTTTGTGCTGGGAAATTTTAACAACGCCGATCTTCGTTCCATCGGCATGGTCGGCACACGGCATCCGACATCCTATGGACAAACTGTGACCGAGCAATTATTTACCGAACTCGCCCGCCAGCAAATCACCATCGTCAGCGGATTGGCGCGCGGCATCGACACCATCGCCCACACAACGGCGCTCCATGCCAACACGCGAACGATTGCTGTGATCGGATCGGGAATCGATGTTCCCTATCCGCCGGAAAATAAAAAATTGATGGACCGTATTGTGGAACACGGCGTAGTCGTTTCGGAATTTTTTATGGGCACAAAACCCGATGCACCGAATTTTCCACGGCGCAACCGCATCATCAGCGGATTATCTGTCGGCACGGTTGTGATTGAATCTGCGGAAGACGGCGGCGCAATGATTACCGCTTCTACCGCATTGGATCAAGACCGCGAAGTGTTTGCTATTCCCGGCAACATCACCGAGAAACGCAGCGCAGGGACCAACAAACTGATCCGCGAGGGGCGTGCAAAACTTATCACCAATGTCGAAGATATTTTTGCTGAGTTACAACTTCAATTGAGTTTGCCACTTGATGATGCAGCACCGACACGTGTCACGCTCAATCTGTCCTCGGCGGAACAACAGATTTTTAATCTTCTTGCATCGGATCCAACACACATCGATGCACTTGCTGAACAAGCAAACGCTGCCACTTCCGACGTTCTCGTCTCATTGCTTTCGTTGGAATTCAAAGGCATCGTCCGGCAGTTACCCGGCAAACTGTTTATGAAGCTATGATCGACAAAGTCGGTCAAGAACATTTTAGTCCAATCTCTTTTCATGTTTTTTCTCCCTTTGCTCTCGAAGAATTTTTCTTTATACTTCTTATGCAGTATGATGAACGTTGATACCATACAAATAGAGGAATCGTTACCGCGCATAAAATTCGCATGCAATGTGAATGCATGCCGCGGTGCGTGCTGTACGCTTCCCGGCGGACTGGGCGCGCCGCTGCTCGATGAAGAATTAGCAGAAATTGATAAAGCATTGCCCATCGTCGAATCGATGCTGCCAAGCGAACATCGCGATGTTATTTATCAGCACGGAAAATACGAAGGCACATCCGGTTCGTACACAACCATGTGCATCAATCATCATGCATGCATATTCGTTTTGTATGAAAACGGCGTTGCAAAATGCGCGTTTGAAAAAGCATATTTCGAGAAAAAACTTTCTTGGCGTAAACCGATTTCATGCCAGCTTTTTCCCATTCGTGTCGATCGCGGATGGACGCAGCGCTTGCGATATGAACGAATCTCGGAATGCGATCCGGCAATCGAGAACGGCATCGACAACAATATTTTTTTAGACGATTTTTTAAAAGACGCGTTGATACGCGCTTATGGCGAACGATGGTACCGGCAATTCAAAGAAGTCTGCGAATGGCATCGTGCGCAAGGCAACAAGTTTTTATTCAACCAATGATCAATCTTCAACAACAACTTCGTCTCGGGCTTAAGCTCACTCCGCAGCAAATTCAATATTTAAAATTGCTGCAATTACCGACGCTTGCCTTGGAACAGCGTATTAAATTAGAATTAGAAATGAATCCGATGTTAGAGTTGAGCGAAGAACAGGAACCGACTCTGGAACAAGAAGCACCGGAGACCGATTCCCAGGAGGATGAAGAGGTTCAAGCAAAACAAGAAGAAGACAAAGTCAAGCAAGAAGAAGACAGTTATACGCTTGACGATTATATGAACGACGATCTTGCAGGATTCAAAAGCCCCGAGACAACAAAAAACAGTAATGATGACGACGAATCCTACGAATCCCCTTTGCCGTCCACGATTCCGTTAACCGAACGATTACTGAGTCAATTCCGTTTTCTTTCCATCGATGACGAAGACATTCTTCTTGCTGAAGAAATATTGGGGAATGTCGATGAGGATGGATATCTCCGGCGGGAATTAGAACTCATCGTTCAGGATCTAAATTTAAGTTTCGGATTGAACATCAGCGTGGAAAAAGCAACCGCTGTTCAGCAAAAAATCTTGCACTCGATCCGCCCGGTATCGCCGCACGCAATCTTCAAGAGTGTTTGGTCGTGCAGCTTAAAGCCAGCACACAGCCGCAGGCGCTCAAAGAACTCGCCATCAAAATTCTCACCACATATTTTGAAGATTTCAAATTGAAGCGCTTCGATAAGCTTGAAAAGAATATCGGTGTCAGTCATGACACATTTAAAAAAGCAGTTGAACTCATTCAACATTTAAACCCCAAGCCCGGCGAAGGCGAATTTTCCGTACAAGAGAACTATATCATCCCTGATTTTATCGTCGAGAAAGATGAAGATGATTTCATCATTACGCTGAACGACCGTAATATTCCACCGCTGCATCTTAACAATGCATACAAAGAATTGGTGACGCCGAAAGGAAAAAATGTCTCCGCGGAAGCAAAAGATTTTGTCAAGAAAAAATTTGAATCAGCCAAGTGGTTTATTGCTTCCATCCATCAACGGCGCGAAACACTTTTAAAAGTCATGAGAGTCATTGTGGAAAAACAGCGGCTGTGGTTCACTGAAGGTGAAATATTAAAACCGATGATTTACAAAGATATATCTGAAGTTGTTGGCGTGGATATTTCCACCATTAGCCGAGTGGTGAATAGCAAATATGTTCAGACAGAATTCGGCGTACACTCGTTGCGTTTCTTTTTCACATCGGGATTGGAATCTGAAGGCGGCGATGATGTCTCAAACCAAGAAGTGAAACAGCGCGTTCGGGATATTATTGCTGCCGAAGAATCAAAGCATCCGCTCAACGATGATAAGATTGCCGAGATGTTAAAACAAAGCGGCTTGCACATCGCTCGACGCACGGTTGCAAAATATCGCGAACAATTGGGGCTACCTATTGCTCGTCTTAGAAGAAAAGTATAACATGAAAGCTACCTATGGAATCAACTTATAAAATTCATGGAACGACCATTATCGGATTGCGTCATAACGGCAAGGTTGCTGTTGGCGGCGATGGTCAGGTAACGTTGGGCAGCACGGTGATGAAACAGTCGTCCAACAAAATTCGGAAACTGTACAACAATTCTGTGCTCGTTGGATTTGCCGGCTCTGCTGCCGATGCATTCAGTTTACTAGAACGGTTTGAAGAAAAGCTGGAACAGCATCAAGGACAAATCGTTCGTTCTGCGGTCGAGCTTGCAAAGCTCTGGCGTACCGATAAATATTTACGGCAGCTTGAAGCATTGCTTGCCGTTGTCGATAAAGAACATGCGCTTATTGTTTCCGGTACTGGTGATGTAATCGAACCGGATGACGGTATTGTCGCGGTCGGCTCCGGCGGTATGTATGCGCTTGCAGCGGCGCGTATGTTAGTGCAACATACAAAATTTGAAGCAAAAGAAATTGTCCGTGAATCGCTGAACGCTGCTTCCAATATCTGTATCTATACAAATAAAAATTTTACTATTGAAGAATTATAACCTGTGAAGAAAAAAGAAATCATTAAACCGACACGAGAATTAACACCACGAGAAATTGTTCGCGAATTAGATAAATATATTATCGGGCAGCAAGCTGCAAAAAAAGCCGTTGCCATCGCCTTGCGTAATCGCTGGCGGCGACTCCACGCTCCGGAAACAATTCGGGAAGATATTATGCCGAATAATATTATTCTCATCGGCCCAACGGGCGTTGGAAAAACAGAAATCGCACGGCGGCTGGCAAAACTTTCCGGAGCTCCTTTTCTCAAAGTGGAAGCGTCTAAATTTACGGAAGTCGGTTATGTCGGCCGCGATGTTGAATCGATGATTCGCGATCTCACCGAAATCGCTGTAAATATTGTGAAAGCCGAAAAGGCATCGGAAGTGGAAGCAAAGGCACGAGTGCTTTCCGAAGAACATATTCTCGATCTTCTCATTCCACCTGTTAAACACCGCAACACACCAGATTCATCCAACCATGATGTTCCTACGCTGGAAGATGAAAATGCAAAAACGCGGAATAAGTTTCGCGAGAAGTTGCGCAAAGGCGAACTGGATGAACGAACAGTAGAGATCGAAGTGCATTCTTCGCAAATGCCGTTGATGCAGGTGATGGGGCCTTTTTCTATGGAAGAAATGGGCATCAACTTGCAAGAGATGCTTGGAAGCATCGCTCCGCAAAAACAAAAGCAACGGAAACTCACTGTTGCTGAAGCGCGGCAGGTATTGATGCAGGAAGAATCGCAAAAGTTGATTGACATGGAAAAGGTTGTGAAGGAAGCATTAGAACGAGTAGAAAATTCCGGCATCGTCTTCATCGATGAAATCGATAAAATCGCCAGCGCGCGCGGACAATCTTCCGGCCCTGATGTTTCACGCGAAGGCGTTCAACGCGATTTGCTTCCCATCGTTGAAGGATCCAGCGTGTTAACCAAACATGGCATGGTGAAAACGGATCATATTTTATTTATCGCTTCTGGTGCATTTCATATTTCAAAACCATCTGATTTAATTCCTGAGTTGCAAGGACGTTTTCCCATTCGTGTTGAATTAAATAGTTTAACAGAAGATGATTTCGTTAAAATCCTAACGCTTCCACAAAATGCACTCATCAAACAATACACGGCATTGTTGGAAACGGAAAATATTTCGCTGGAGTTCGAGGAAGGCGCTATTCAAGAAGTTGCGAAGATCGCTTATGAAGTGAACGACCAAGTGGAAAACATCGGCGCACGAAGATTACATACGATTTTGACAACTTTATTAGAAGAAGTTTTGTATGATGCGCCCGATGAAATAAAAGATTCACATATTCGTATCTCTCAGACAAATGTGCAGGAAAAACTTCAGGCAATTGTTAGAAACCGCGACTTGAGTAGATACATCTTATAACTCCCCATTCACCTAAAATGAAAAAGGCGCAACGTTAACACATTGCGCCTTTTGTTTTATACAACACTTTTCGATTAACTAAAGTCGAATCTTCATACCGACAGCAACGGTAAGAGCGTTGAAACTTTTTGGTGAAAATGCTGAACCGAAAGTGTCGGTTGCAAAATCAAGATCGATCACCCAGAAATCGAGCCCGAATCCGAATGCCCAACGCGTTTTGTCATCTCCTCCCATAATAAGCCCCGTGCGTAACGGTAATAACGGAATGAGCCGGTATTCGGTGCCGAGAGAAAACCTCGGCTTGGTGGTATTGCCAAACGAGTCGTTAAATCCTTGCGCATATTCAAACGCGAGCAAGAGATGGCCGGGGAGAAATGATAATCCCGGAATATTTTGCGCCTCCATACTTGTGCCCAAACGCATAATGGTCGGTAAGGATGTTTTAAACGACTGCCCGGGTTGATTCTTTCCTTTAAAAATATTTTTTGCGCTGTCTTGAATCGATGCCGAATATCCAGTAAAGACATAATAACCGTTCCCCATCGTTTCAATGACATTCTTATCCCATGTAATACTTCCGATATCGGTCAAGCTCCATGAAACGATCATACCGTTTTTTAATTCTGCCGTGACACCGAAATCAAGCCCTGTCCCAGTACCAACAGGGTCAGGAAATGGTTTAGCTTTCGGTTTCGTTGTATCGTCGTTATTAAAGAAATCGACACCAGCACGCTGTGCAGCAAAATCGGTACTTGCAGTAATAGTATTTAAGCCGAGATCATCTGTGGTAGAATTTGTAATGGAAGAATGATTCTTCGTCATCTGGAATATTCCGTACCCGCGAATAAGTTTTACTCCGGCGCCGACATACAACGATTTGATCACGGGAAGAATGTTGGGAATTTTTCTCGCATAGGAAATATTATATTCGCGGTACCACCATGCGTTAAATGATGTTCCATCTAAATTATACATCGAGTTCGAAGGCATGCCGACTAAAAAGAGATCAACATAACCACGTGTAAGCGTAATCGTGGCACCGGCATGATCCATAATTGCAAAGCCGAAACTTCCAAGGACTCCTGCTTGCAACGAAACGCCGCCAAACATCTCATCGACATTAACGGTCGTCCGCGGGTTATCCGGCATTTGATTGCGAATAGTATTTTTATCTGCATCCGTCAACGGATACGAGATGCGATTTCCACCGCCGGTATCGATGCCGGTAAAATATTTTTGATAAATATCATAGGACATCAGCTCCGTACTCACACGGGCATCCGTTTGTCCGAGATTAATCACAAACGGTGCTACACCCGGCGCAGCTAAGTTTGCAGGATTCACACCGATGGCATCGGTGCCGCGGGTGACCGATACTGCGGTACGCCCCATGCCGAGTGTGGTCAAGCTGGTTCTATCTCCGGCAAAAGCAAAAGAAGATACAACCACCGTCAATGTAACAAGCGAAGATATGATCGTCGTTTTCATGGCTGTTCTCCTATTTCGATTTGATGGTGTAAGTGATGTTGCCGATACCGACAATGCGAATATAATTCGATCCTAGCACACGCACTGTTTGACCATTCGTCGATTGTAGATTATAAAGTGTAACACGAATCGAATCGGTCTGGTTAAAATATCCCATATCCGTACTATTAAGCGACACTGTCGATGTGGATTGTGTAGTACCGCTCGCCCATCCGCTCGAAACAGTTACAGGTGCAGCAGCAATACGCATCACATCTGTTTTATTGATTGAAGTATCGGGTAAAGTGAACAGGATATCATTCTTCCGAGTCGTTTTATTGTATTTCAAAAATTCCGCCTTCATTTGCATTTGAAGCGGCAAGTTGTTGACCACCGTGAACGATGCTGATCCTTGCCCGACATTTTTAGTAAAGTCCGTGGGAATTTGAGAACTATCGAATGCCATCGTCTGCGCATACGTGCTATTGCCGATCTGGACTCTGAGTGGAAGATGGATATCGAATGTTGGATAAATTCCACTGGTATCATTGAAAGTATAATTCACTTGTTTCGTCACAAAGTTCGGATCAAGCGTGACCGATCCACGCACGTAAAATGAATCAGGAACATTGGGGAAATATCGCGTAAGCGAATTAAAGAACGCCGAATCGGTTTTACTTCGTAAAATAATTTGTGTACCAACACCCGGTTCAATAAGTTTATAATCGGGACTCGTACCTGAAATAATCACGAGCGAATCGCTGCGATGCTGTTGTGTATTTTTGGCGATAATGGTGAGATGATAATTCGCTTCGCATCCGTCATTCCCGCCCATCGGTAAATTCATTGCAAGGTAGATGCTGTCGAGCGCAATCGATCCGTTATATCCTTTTAAATCTCTTACATCGATGTTCGATGGGAATCGTTGATCGATATTGACAACGGTTGTTCTGATTCTGCCGGTAATAGATTTCAAAACGAAATCAGAATTATGGATAAGAGCCGCTTTGATGTTGTCGCTCTTCCCGACTAATTTTTTTGCACCTTCTGAATTCAATGTCGTAATGGTTGCCGTATAAGAAAGCTGTGTGCCAAATTGATTTGAACCTGTACCGCCTCCTTCAATTTTATATTTAGTCATATCAAACGGCAACGTTAACGAATCTTTCCCCGCTACTGTAGTATTAACGGTATAGGATGAATTTGTCGTAAGATCAATCAATTTGTCGATCTTCAACGTCATTCCCACTTTGATGTTCAAGTTATTATAGAACTTCAATTGAAACAATCCTGCATCGAACGTTGCAGAGCTTAAAACAGTTGAATCATCAATCTGCCATGCAGAAGAACCAGGAGAATAAACCACTTGTGTCGGCACAACAGCTAATGCGCTATCGGCAACCAAATTCGAAGCAGTCAAAGCAAATGAAACTTTTGAATTGATATCAACGGTAAACGCCTTCGTTGTGCCCGGTGTATAAATTTTGATCGAATCCATTTTCATTGCACCGCGCAGTATTTTTTTTCTGATAGAAGATGTCTTTGTCATCGTAACGCCGGAAGCAATGGTATCGTTGCGTCCGAAGAATGCCGCAACTTTATTGGTATCGAATGGACTGGAGGAATTATTTCGCAGCACGACGGAATCTGTGAATACAATCGGAAGACCGAGTGTATTGGTGACACTCATAGACATTGAATTCGTGGCTGTATCGGTTAGAAGGACGAAATCGAACTGAGAACTATTATCGAATGCCGAGCCGACTGTTTTAAAATTTTGCGGAGTAAATCCTGGATATGTGCCATTCGGAAGAAGAGAACTGACATTGCTTGCAGCTACCGATTGAGAAGCCGACAATGAACCAATTGAAAACGTTCCGACAGCAACGCGGATGCTGGTGTCGGTCGCTGATGCAGTCGGCAGTGCGATGGTTTGTTTTGCCGCCGATTGTTTGTTCACATAATCGTAAACACCGACCGTACTGTCAACGACAAGAAAGTTGTTTGCACTTTTCTGCTCATACTCGCTGAAGTATTTTGTAATATCCACCAGAGGAATATTCCCCAGCGAAACAGTCGATGCAGGCGCAACCGGTGAGAGCGGCATTTCAATACATTGCCACGACACGACGGCTATGACAATAAAAACAAGTGGCATAACCAACAATATTAGCGATTTATTTTTCATCGGATTTCCCTCATTAATCTGGTTCATATTTATTACAATATAACTACACAGGTATGCTTTGTCAAGAAAATGCCTGCATCACACGTCGCATTATAAACACATTGTGCGTTGCCGCACAAACAACAAGGGCTGATGCAGAATTGTTTCAACATCAGCCCTCAATAATCAATGATTATGCAATACCGTTAATGAAATTTTTCATCTTTTGGCGGAGCTTGAAAACCTAATGGTGCTGTTCCAAGAATGTCTCCCTGCAATTTTATCTCGCCAAATTTCTTTTCATATTTATCAACATTATCGCGCAGTGCATTCAAAAGCATTTTGGCATGCTGCGGCGTCATGATAATGCGCGCGTGCACTCTTGCTTTAGGAACACCCGGCAAGACGCGAGTAAAATCAATAATGAATTCTGCCGGTGAATGGGTAATGATTGCAAGATTGGAATAAATCCCTTCCGCCTCTTTTTCACCAAGCTCGATATTGATTTGTTGTTGAACAGGTTCGCTCATATCATTTTTCATCTAAATTATTTCCCATTCTTCCGGATTTTATCCGCTTCATCCAATGCCGTTGCGGCTTTGTCTGCTTGCCCAAGGCGCGCATAGATAGTTCCCAGCGTATTCCAGATGACAGCATCGTTCGAGCGCAATTCTGTTTCAACTGCTGCACCATTCTTTATCGCTGCTTGAGCGCTTTTCCATTTTGAATCGGCAACTTTTTCGAGCCACGGAAGCGCTTCCTGAAATTTCTGTTTATATGCTACCGACTCATCGCCCTTTTCTTCCGCCGCTTTCTTCATCTCGACGCCCCAGTTGTACAACGTTGCACCAAGATCGTACAAAGCATCGTTATACTCAGGATCGATTTTTAGTGCTGCATTGTATTCCGCAATCGCATCATCATAGTTTGCAACTGTTCGGTATAACACACCGAGGATAAAATGATTTAATTTATTAGTCGGGTCGTTCACTATTGCCTGCTTAAACGCAACCGTTGCTTCCTTAATTCTATCGGCACCCACGTATGCTTGAAGCAGAAAACTCAGATTTTCGTTGTCTTTTGGATCAACGTTCTTAATCGTTTCAAACACATCCACTGCTTTATTGAATTCAACAACAGCCGCAAAATAGCTCGTTGAATCGATGTGCGGATTATACGGTTGGGAAAATACTTTCGAGATCACTTTATCGTTCTCAATTGTAAACGTTACATTATATTTGTTGTACACCCACTGGACTTTTTGGGAATCATCCTTTTTAACGGCTTTCCCTTTTTTCTTCGCTACCTTCTCTTCATCAGGAGCGCCTAATTCTCTTGTAACATCGGACTTATAACTTCCTTTATCTAATTCTGAAAGAGATTTAACGGAACGAATTTTTTCCGCATTATCCGATTCAAATTTATTTTTCAATATCAATCCTTGTGAAGCATAAATTCTTCCTCCTAGTTTATAGCTCTCGGCATCTTTCCCCAATTCCCATGCTTTTGTATAGACCCCGATCGCATTGGCATAGTCGCCTTTGCCACTGTATGCAATACCGATGTACTTATAGGTAATCGATGTTTCCGGCCATGCTGTTGCTGCTTTCAACAATTCTGTCAGGGCTTTATCATAATACATCAGACTGTCGGCAGAAGCTTTTTTCAGAAAATCGATACCTTCGTTCGTCAATTTGCCCCACGTGTTATATTTGATTCCATAAATTTCTTTCGCATGCTCATTGGAAATTTTCAGCGCCTCCCTAAAGGCCTTATTCATATTTTCATAGTCTCCGGTCTCTGATCTCAACGTCCCTAACAAATACCACGCTTCTTCATTGGCTGGATTTTTTTGTGTTTCTTTTTCAAGCGATGCAATTGCTGCCGGATAGTTTTTTTGTTGAATATAGACTTTTGCTCCCGTTAGTTCTGGTGAACCGCATTGAAATGCTTGCGTCATCAATCCAATGACTGTGAGTGTCATAATCATTGTAAAGAAGTTGTGTCTCATGGCCATGCCCTTCGTAATAATCTATTGGTGATATATAATTTTGTGTATAAAAATATACCAAAAGCTCGTACGAGATGCAAGATGTTGATAGACATAAAGATTGTAGAGCATCGGAAAAACAAATGCGCATGCTGCTTTTTATTCCAAAAAAGAATAGAATGGCGATACAACTAATGGAACTTGTTTCGATAAAAGCTGTTATTCAACAATATTCCATTGATGAATCGTTGCAACAGCTTCGTGAGCGGTCCATAACGACGTTATCGTTTTCCGGTAATATAATTTTCCAGATGCTGGATGGTCTGCTGCTGGTCGGAGATAATTTCTTTCACGACATCGCCGATGGAAATCAATCCCACTAATTGTTTATGGTCGAATACCGGCAGATGACGGACTCGTTTTTGCGTCATCAAAGCCATACATTCTTCAATAGATTGATCCGGATGCACAAACATGACAACCGAAGTCATAATATCTTTTACCACCGTCATTTTGGAGGATTCCCCCTTTAAAATAATTTTCCGCGCATAGTCGCGTTCAGAAAATATTCCTGCAAGTTGTTCCCCGGACATCACAAGAAGTGCACCGACATTTTTTTCTGCCATCACGCGCAAGGCATCATACACCAATGTGTCAGGCGTAACCGACCAGACGTCTTTTCCTTTTGTTTGAAGAATGTGCCGAACGGTTGCCATACCTCTCTCCTTTTCTGAACTGCCATACTCTCTCATTTGTACCTGACAAAACATAAAACAACCGTCTCGCAGGAATAGTTCTAAGATTTTTTTGGAACCCGCGCCTGCAAGGAAGATACCATCGAATGGATATATATGCCTTACGAGCGAAAAATAAAATACACCGCACCGAGAATGCACAACCCCGCCCAAAGATAATCCCACTTCATCGGCTGGTTCATATACAACACAGCGAACGGTACGAACACCGACAGCGTGATAACTTCCTGCAAAATTTTTAACTGTGCTAAACTTAGCGTGGTGTAACCGATGCGATTGGCGGGAACTTGCAGTAAATATTCAAACAGCGCAATTCCCCAGCTTGCAACTGCCGCAACGTACCATTTCCGATCACTGAGATTTTTCAGGTGCGCATACCACGCAAATGTCATAAAGACGTTCGAGCAAATTAATAGCAATGTTGTCTGGACAATGACAGGCATATAAAATATTCTTTCTGAATGTTTCGGGAATTGAATGACAACAAACGAGGAAGCCAGTCTTCGACTCCGCTCGGACTGCACTTCCTCGTTTTCAAATCGATTTACAATGGTGTTACCAGATTTTTATCTGCACACTATCTGCACGATACATCGGTTCACCGGATTGAATGCCGAACGTCGAATAAAATTCCGGCATATTGACCAATGGCCCGTTCACGCGGAACTTCGCCGGCGAATGTTCGTTGCTGCGCACCTGATTCGCCGTCATTTCCGGACGCTCGTTCACCATCCATCCAAGTGCATACCCAAGGAAAAATCGTTTGTCTGGATTTAATCCCGCAAGCGATTCATGATTTTTGTATTGATTCGTTTTCTTGAATGCCTCGTACGCCATCATCGTTCCGCCAAGGTCGGCAATGTTCTCACCTTGCGTCAATTCGCCGTTAATGTGCAAACTATCGACAGCAATATAACCGTTAAATTGCCGGACGATCATTTTTGTTTTTGCCGTGAACTTGATACTATCGTCCATCGTCCACCAGTTGTTCAAATTTCCCGATGCATCGTATTTACATCCCTGGTCATCGAAGCCGTGTGTAATTTCATGCCCAAACGTTGCGCCGATAATCGAATACAGCAGCGCATCGTCCGCCAGCACATGTTCGTAGCCGGGAATAATAATATTGCAGCCGGGAATCACGATCTCGTTGTTGGAAGGATTATAATACGCATTGTACGTTTGCGGCGTCATATCCCATTCCGTACGATCAACGGGCTTGCCGTATTTCGCAATCATATAATGGAACGCCCACGCATTTGCGTTAATGCCGTTATGCACATACGAAGATCGGTCGATCTTCATACTGCTCAAGTTTTTCCATTTATCGGGGTAACCGACTTTCATCACAATCGCATCGAGTTTCTTCAGCGCTTTTACTTTTGTCGCATCGCTCATCCAATCCAATGTTTTGATGCGTTCGGTATATACTTCTTTAATGGCTTTACCGATTTCAACTAATTTCGCTTTTGTTCCTTTCGGAAGATAATCCGACACATACACCTGTCCGATTAATTCTCCGAGCGACCCATCGGTTTGTTCCACCACGCGCTTCCATCGTGGTTTAGGTTCTTGCACTCCGCGTAACGTACCGGAATAGAAATTGAATGTTTCGAGATACGTTTTGTCATCTAAATATCGTGCAAGTCCGCGCACAAGATGATACTTAAGGTAATCTTTCCAATCGGCAAGCGGAACGGTTTTCAAATATCCATTGAGCGCTTCAAGAAATTCCGGTTGACCGACGATAACCGTATCCACTTTTTGCAATCCGACGCCATCGATGAAAGTTGTCCAGTTGAGGTTCGCGGTGGATGCTTGCAATTGTTTGAAGGACATCTTGTGATAATTGGTAAGCGGATCGCGCGTGTCTTCCCGCTTGCGCATGACGCCGGCAAGCGCTGTTTCTAATTTCATCATGCGTTCGGCAGATTGTTTTGCCTGCGCATCATTGTAGCCAATAATTTTGAACATGCGTTCAACGTGTTCCACAAATTTTTGCCGGATAGCGATGGCGCGTGCATCGGTATCAAAATAATAATTGCGATCCGGCATGCTGATACCGCCCTGCCAGATAAAGATTGCATTTTTACTGCTGATCTTATCGTCCTGCCCTACGCCGAATGAAAACATCGGATCGCCGGAAACGACATGCACATACGCAGCCGTTTGTAACAAATCATTGACAGATTTTATTTCATCGATCCTCTTCAAATCGTAGTGCAGCGGTTTCAATCCATTTTTATTCAATGCAACGCTATCCATGCCGGTGAAAAAGAAATCGCCGATCTTTTGTTTGTTGCTTCCTTTCGCTGCATGCTTCAACGCCGACAACGATTCACACAAATTCCGAATCTGTGCGTTGATCGTATCCTGTATAATCTGCCAGATACCGTTGCTCTGCTCGCTGGCAGGAATTGGATTTTCTTTAAACCATTTTCCGTTGGCATATAAAAAGAAATCTGTTCCCGGCTTCACCGTCGTATCGATATGAGCAACTAAGGGATCGACCCAGAGCGTGTTGTTTGTTGTTTGACCGAACACCAGAGATGGAATGAAGATCAACATTATTCCGATGGAACAATGAACGATTCGTTTTTTCATGATACGTTCCTTTGTAAGTTTTTTTCATGTTGTATTTTAAAATATAAAAAAAGAACGAAGGATGCCAAGGTACACGGTCAAAGAAGAAATGGGAACCGTGAAAGCACATTGTCTATTTCCATCTCTATTATGCTGTGAGGAAAATGCTTAATCTTTCCCCGAATGGCTTTTCCCCTGCTCGTGCATGTTTTTCCTTCACAATTTTTATAAAAAGTTCATGCGTCTGTGCTTTCGCCCTTCTCCCGAACGTAATTTCCCAACGCCCAATATCATTTTCCCTTCTCTTTTTTGTAATTATTTTACACCGGATGGCTTTTTCCTAATCCCGATTACAATTTCCCAACCCACGGACGGCGTTTCCCTTCTCCCGAACGCGTTTTCCCATCCCCCGACTGGTTTTTCTCTTCTCTTTTTTGTAAAAATTTCAGCCCGAACGTCTTTTCCCTAATCCCGGACATTCATTTTTTGCCCCCGTGGAGGTATTTCCCTGAATGTGACCGTCACCCACTCCGTTTAATCTAAGCTGGTGACGGTCACATGCTCTGTTCTCAATTCGTGACCGTCACCTACTCCGTCTAAGCCAAGCTGGTGACAGTCACATGCTCTGTTCTCGATTCGTGACATTCACCTACTCCGTTTAAGCCAAGCTGGTGACGACCACACCCCCGGCTTAAATTGTGACCGTCACTCGCGCTGTTTTAGCTTGGTAAGTGATGGTCACATAATCCTTTTGTTACGAAAAAATATATTTCTCTATTTTGTATTTATCCTCCGCCTGATACAATTCAACAAATTGTTGATACGTATTATTTTGAGAGAACTGTTCCAATACAATTTCCGGATGGATGAATTGTATCGGTATATCTCCGTAATATTCTTTGCAACTGCTAAATTGCCAATGCTGTGGCTGGGAAACAAGTTTCGCCCGAACAGGATTCAGATGGATATACCGCGAAAGATGAAGAAGATACTCGTTCTCTTCAATCTGTCGTAATTTATATTTTCCATCGAACAAATGCCCCGTCCGCTGCTGTTCCAAATTAACGGCCTTCACATATCCGTTACAAAGTTTTGCAATAAATTGCGACAACCCGTTTGCGTCGAGTTGTTGAAGAATGAAATGATAATGATTGGGCATAAGACAGTAGGCGATCATTTTGACAGCAGCTGGAGCGAGTGCATTTTGCATGCGTTCGAGGAACATTTGATATTGGTAGGGATGGAAAAATATAGAAGAATGATTGTTACCACGATTATACACATGGAAGTAAGAATCAACAGAAGCAAGATATTTTGTTTTGATGGACATCGACTAAATCTCCTCACCTGCTCATCTGTGACCGTCACCTACTCTGTTCAAGCTTAGCTGGTGACGGTCACATGCTCTGTTCTCAATTCGTGACATTCACCCACTCCGTTTAATCTAAGCTGGTGACGGTCACATGCTCTGTTCTCAATTCGTGACCGTCACCCACTCCGTTTAAGCCAAGCTGGTGACAGTCACATGCTCTGTTCTCGATTCGTGACCGTCACCTACTCTGTTCAAGCTTTGCCGGTGACGGTCACACTCCACCGGCTTAGCTCGTGACCGTCACTTGCTCTATTTCAACTTGGTAAGTGACGGTCACATGATCCGGTCACATAACATCTATTTTTTTGTCGTATCTGTCGATGGAGATGTAGATGAGGATGTATTGCCCTTGTCGTCCGTCTTTTTGGATTTATGCGGCGGGGCGGTGTAGCGCGTTTTTCTTGCTGTTTCTAATTTGGCAAGAAGATCGGGCTTGCCTTCAAACGCCAGAGTTGCGGCATTCTGGAAAGCATCGGCAAGCGTAATGGTTGCTTCGATGGAGGCATCGAACGCTTCAGTGGCTTGCTTCGCATCCGTTTTGCATTCCTCCTGCACTTTGTTAGCGGCGGTAAGCGCAACGCTATCGGTTTGCAGCGCCGCAATATCCGCAGGCAGCACGCCCTGTTTGGCAAGCCGCTCCTGATACGTCGGGAATCCCTTGCCGTAATCCGACGCCCAGCCGATCAGCACGGGCGAAGATCCCTTATGGTCTTCGCCCACATGGAAGACTTTTCCTTCCGGACTACTTTTGCCGAACTCCTTCTTCACCGCATTTTTAGTCTTTTTGATGCGGGATGCAACGGGTGTGCGCGCTGCTTCTTCATTCCGTGTAAGGTTCTTCAATTTTTCGTGGATTACTCCGGCAGCCGACCGCTTCACCTCCATATCTGCTTTTGCCGCCGTGTACTCGGCAAACCGGCTTTCGGGAAAACGCTCCGTGAACAGAGCTTTGTTGTCGGTATAAAGAGCTTCTTTCAGATCGTACTCTTCTGCAAGCCCTTCGGAATAAACTGTTTGTGCTGCCATACCATACCTCCATAAAATTGATGTGTAAGATTATGAAGGGTCCCCATTTTATTTAAGACGATTCGTGGGGGCCCCGCTTGGTTATGTGAATCGTTTGTTTATTTATGCGTGTGTGTTTCCTTTATTTTTTATTTATGCATGTGACCGTCACCTACTCGTGCATGTGACCGTCACTCGCTTTGCGTTGACAGAGTTAGTGACGGTCACAAACTTTGTCCGTTTTCTGTAAGGGTTGAAAATTTTCAACCCTTACAAAGTATTGTTCGGGAGATCATCTCCCGAACAGCGAGGGCAATTACATCGAATTAAAAGTTACAACGTCTGTTTCAACTTCCTTTCAAATGGAATAACTGTCAGCGGCAGAGGCAACAAAAGTTGATTGCGAAACGTTTCAACTTCCTTTCAAATGGAATAACTGTCAGCATGACTTGCAATGATAACATCGTTTTCTTTGTTTCAACTTCCTTTCAAATGGAATAACTGTCAGCCATAAATAATCATCGCTTTGATATTGTACTGTTTCAACTTCCTTTCAAATGGAATAACTGTCAGCACAATTCCGGAGCGGGAAGAACCTATAGCGGTTTCAACTTCCTTTCAAATGGAATAACTGTCAGCAGAGGGCAAAGAGAAGAATTGCGATTGCTAGTTTCAACTTCCTTTCAAATGGAATAACTGTCAGCCGCTCAAGATGTTAAGCCGCTACTTAATCGGTTTCAACTTCCTTTCAAATGGAATAACTGTCAGCATGCTCGAAGTTCTTCTTCGTTCGCGCCTGTGTTTCAACTTCCTTTCAAATGGAATAACTGTCAGCCGCATAGGTCGTGAGCAACGTTGCTTGTAAGTTTCAACTTCCTTTCAAATGGAATAACTGTCAGCTTAGTACCATGCAAATCCCAGTTCTTCATAGGGTTAGAGAATAAATAGTATAGAAATAAACGGGAAGAACGCAGTTTATTGAAGGGGAGATACCAAAAAATCCATTGTACTTGGAATTGGTGAGTGGGCAAGCCCCTCACCTTCCGGATGATGTCGGCGAACGCCGCCATTCTTGCTATATCGGCAGCAAGATGAAACCACCCGTACCGTCTTCCGTTTTCACAGAAGAAAATGATTCTCTCTTAATTTTCAAAGAACAGTGCCGCCAGTATACTTGTGATACCATTCACATTCATCTTTGCGGGTTACCACTTTAGTACTTTTGGCTATATTGCATGCGGCATTATAATCCGCATTGACGATTGTATCAAAATTTTTGCACGAGGGATTCTTACATTTAAATTCCGATTGACTGATACGTTGTTCTTCTGCTTCACTGCCACATTCGGTACATCGCTGGCTGGTATGATACGGATCAATACAGACCACTTCCATTCCTTTGCGGGCAGCTTTATCTTTGATCATCGTTTGTAATTCAAAGTACGACCAATTACGTAGAACAAAATCTCCCTGCAATGATTTTCCGTTTTCGTCTTTACCGTATCCTTCAAGAAGTTCTAATTTAATAACACCTGCGCGATACTTTTCTGCGAACTCGATAATGCGTCGCGAAACAGTGTGGTTATAAGTGCGAACAAAATGACGCTCTTTGTCCTTTAACGCTTCCATAGCTTTCAATTTCTTCCCGCGGCCTTTTCCGCCTTGCGTATTGCGCAAAGCAATTTGTAAATGCTTTCTGCGTTGCTGCATTTGTGTACGCACACGTAAGAATTCGTTGCGGCTGCCAATTGCCAGACGGGCAAGCCCATCTGATAATGCACAATATGCCGGAACATTCAAGCCGAGATCGACGCCAACCGAACGCGCTGTATCTAATACCAGCTTTTCTTCTTCAAATTTTATTGCGAGCAGTAAGAATATTTTTCTATCCTGCACCTGCATCTGGGAATCACACATTTGGTAATCACCGGCAAGCACACGATCCATAATAATTTCGTTGCCACTACGGTCCCGTCCGAACCGTAATTCAAAATTCAACCCTTCTAACCAATGCAACAGAACTTTTCCATCCTTCTTTTCAAACCGGAGACTTTCTTTCATAAACGGAATCGGCATGCCTTTTCGGAAACTACTAATTGCTCGTTGACCGCGGCGAACATCGAGGAGTTCCTTTTTAAACTTATCTACCACCGCATTATTTAATGCAGCTTTAATATAGGAAGGCATATCAGGGAATTCATCGGCAAGCATTTGGTAGGTGGAGTTCTTTTCCCCTGTAACATAAAATGCTTCTGCTTCCGTGCGTGCCTCTAATGTTAAAGTGGCTTTTGCTTTGGTAAGTTTCTCTAATTTTTTCTGTAATTTTTCTGCCGCGGCTTCGTCGGCTTCTTTCTTTTTTGCTTCTAAAGTTTTTTTATAATCTTCTTTAATTTCCTGCGCCTTTTCGGAAAGTTTTTCATCTGTCCATACGATTCGTTGTTTGAATGTGTCGTTAAAGTATTGATTGCTAACAATGAGATTTGCTGCACGGAAAACATCGTTGCTTAGTTGCCGTAAATACCGCCACGCCAAATTACGTTTTTCAGCATCTTGTTCATCTATCCATAATTCTATTTTACGGGTTATGATCGGCATACTGCATGCTTCCGTGTTAAATTATTTCTTTGTCTCTTCATCTCACTCCGCCGACTTCCCCAAACGCACTCCTTGGAGAAGCACATTATATCCAACCGTTTTAAACTTGCTGTAAAGTTACATGAACGCCTTATTAAAAGCAAATAAATTACTTCTGCTTCGATCATAATATTGTATTTCCCAATAATCCATTATCCTCATGCCTGCGCTCGGTATCGGTTGCCCAACATTGAATGTCCTCACCATGAATTTAATTCATTGCTCCATGTTGTGGGCACGTTCCGCCAAATAGACTGCGGATAAACGCAACGTGCCCCTGCCGATTTTAATCAATACAACAATATTCTGAAAATAATTTTCCATCGTAGGGACGTGATTCATCACGTCCATTTTATTTATTATATCCCTTTCTTGCATCACGTCCTCATAACGAATTTATGAATCAAATTAATGGATTTGATGAATCAAATTAATGGATTTGATAAATCAAATTAATGGATTTGATGAATCAAATCCCTACGATGATATATCTGCGTTGAACAATCGTTGTACACTGTCGGGATGTTCATGATCCATTGCCCACATCACAGGGTTTCCGGCAATATATTTACGAATGTTGTTCAATTCTTTATCGCTGCGAATAACATGTTCGTAGAAACGGGATTGCCAACGGAAATTATCATATCCCGCATCGTGAATAAATTTCGTCGTCCGCGCTTTATAATGGCGAACAATTTTACCTAAGGTCAATTTTGGATTTTTCATCAATCCCCATTCATTCGTAGGGACGTGATTTATCACGTCCTGATTTATATCCGCATGATTAACCACGTCCGAATGGTTCATCGCATCCCCGTTTAGGATTTGATGAATCAAATCCCTACGATGGTCATATTCCAACAATACCAATATTCCATGAACGTGATTGGGCATTATGATATATTCATCCAATTGCACATTTGCAAAATGTTTTGTTATATCGTTCCAACAACGCTCTGCAATTATTCCAATCGGCAACAAATGGATTGCTTCGTCATTTATTTCACCAAACATATTTTCATGATTATGCGTGCAAATCGTAATAAAATATCCGCCCGGCATCGAGTAGTCGTACTCTTTTAATCGAATGGATTTTCTCTGACAACGTGTTGCAATCATCGTATGTATCTCTTTGTTTTTATTCCACCGACTTCCCCAAACGCACTCCTTGGAGAAGCACTTTGTATCTACCTAACCGTTTTAAACTTGGTTTAAAGTTACATTATCAAATATTAAAACGCAAGGGGAAGAAGAGAAAAGAGGCAATTGCTATGAATTTTTTAGGGAATCAGGTAGAAACATAACCAAAATAGGTTTGAGTAAACAGTTTCAGAAGGTTCTCTTCACGACGATTAAACCGATATTCAACGTCTTTCGTTGTGCGCAAAATCCCTGATGCAAGCCCACAACGTGAAGAACTCTATAAAAAAGAAAAGGCAGTCACAAAAGTTGTGACTGCCGAGAGTAGCGGGGGCAGGACTTGAACCTGCAACCTTCGGGTTATGAGCCCGACGAGCTACCAATTGCTCCACCCCGCGATCATTATATACATTAATATAACGATTGCTTGCCCCGTAATCAAGGTAATTCTTTTTTCATTTTTTGCATCATTTCCTCATCATTCTTCCATTGACTTCTCAAATAACCTTTGCGATATTATCGCCACGAAATATTGTTTAGTTCAAAGCTTTTGCTTTGGAACCTGCCCGGCTGCTGCCATCAAGTGCAACGGCGGCAGATCTACAAACCAGTTTTAGGAGTTCCTATGAAACGGACCAGAGTCATTATTATGGGCGCCGCGGGACGGGACTTCCACAATTTCAATACCGTCTTCCGCATAGACGACCGATACGAAGTCGTCGCTTTCACCGCAACACAAATTCCCAACATCGATGGACGCAAGTACCCGGCAGAACTTGCCGGTGCATTGTATCCGCACGGCATTCCCATTTTTCCCGAAACGGAATTAACGCGCCTCATTAAAGAGATGCATGCCGATGAAGTGATCTTTGCTTACAGCGATGTTCCCTTTCAGTATGTGATGAGTAAGGCAGCGCTTGTGATGGCGGCAGGCGCTGATTTCAAAGTTCAAGGTGCGGCGCCAACGATGTTGAAAAGTAAAGTTCCGGTAATTGCCGTTGTTGCCGTGCGAACCGGAGCCGGCAAAAGTCAAACGTCGCGTAAAGTGTGTAATATTTTGAGAGCCGCGGGAAAACGTGTTGTGGCAATCAGGCATCCGATGCCGTACGGAGATTTGGTAAAGCAAAAAGTGCAGCGGTATTCTTCGTTAGAAGATTTGAAAACGTACGAATGCACAGTAGAAGAAATGGAAGAATACGAACCGCATATCGTGAACGGCACGATGATTTATGCCGGTGTTGATTATGAAGCGATCTTACGGCAAGCGGAACAAGAAGCCGATGTGATCGTGTGGGATGGCGGCAATAACGACATGTCATTCTATCAACCCGATCTCACTATTCTCGTCGCCGATCCCCATCGTCCCGGGGCATGAAATTTCCTATTATCCCGGCGCCGTTAATTTATATCTTGCAGATGTGGTCATCATCAACAAAGTGGAAACGGCAGCACGTGAAAACATCGATGCTGTTCGAAAAAATATCGTTACAATCAATCCGAAGGCAGTCATCATCGAAGCAGCTTCACCCATTACGGTGGATGATGAATCCATCATTCGCAATAAACGTGTGCTCGTTGTGGAAGATGGTCCAACGCTCACACACGGCGAAATGACATACGGCGCAGGAGTGGTTGCCGCGCGTATGTTCGGCGCAAAAGAACTTGTCGATCCACGGCCGTGGGTTGTAAATTCTATTGCTGAAACTTTCCAAAAATATCCGCACATTGGTATATTACTGCCTGCGATGGGCTATGGTGGAAAACAAATCAAAGATTTGGAAACCACCATTAATCGTGTTGAATGCGATTCGGTAATCATCGGCACGCCGATCGATCTGCGCCGCATCATCAACATCAACAAACCGTCCACGCGTGTGCGATATGAATTAGATGAAATTGCAAAGCCCGATTTGCACGACATCCTGCAAACATTTTTACAGAAACACGGATTGACATAACTTGAAGGAGAGCTACACATGAAACGAGATTTTCTAAGTATCAACGATTGGTCCACCAAAGAGCTGTTGGAAGTTTTAAAAATTTCCCGGCAAATGAAAGCCAATCCAAAAAAGTTTTCCAAAGCGCTTGCCGGAAAATCAGTCGCATTGATTTTTGAAAAACAATCGCTGCGCACGCACGTAACGTTTGAAATCGGTGCAAAGCAAATGGGAGCGAACACCACATACCTCACGAATGCGGACATCAGTCTGGGCAAACGCGAAACGATCTATGATGTGGCAAAAAATTTGGAACGCTGGGTGGATGCTGTCGTCATCCGTACGTATGCGCAGCAAAATGTTGTCGAGCTTGCCAAGTTACGGTTCTCATGTCGTCATCAATGCGCTGACGGATCACGAACATCCATGTCAAGCAGTTGGCGATTTCATGACCATACAGGAACATCTTAAAACATTCAAGGGGAAAAAATTTGTATGGATCGGCGATGGCAACAATGTCTGTCATTCGTTGATGCTGCTTGCGGCAAAAGTCGGAATGAATTTTACTGCTGTTACACCGCCGACACATAAACCGGATACACAGGTTGTTGCGGCTGCAATCGAAGAGGCAAAAAAGACAGGCGCTGTTATTGAAATCATTCACGATCCGGTTGCCGGCGCAACAAATGCCGATGTGATTTATACAGATGTCTGGATTAGCATGGGACAGGAAGCCGAACGTGAAACAAAGATGCAGGCGTTTCGTGCATATCAAGTGAATGCAGATTTGATGAAGCGTGCAAAACCGACCGCCATCTTCCTGCATTGTTTACCGGCACATCGCGGTGAAGAAGTTACCGCAGCTGTGATCGACTCTCCGCAATCAGCAGTGTTTGATGAAGCGGAGAATCGCCTGCATTCTCAAAAGGCAATTTTGTATTACGCATTGCAGAAAAGCAAGCGCAGTAAGAAATTACGTCGCAGATAATTTATGATAGATTTTTCACCTTGCTCCTGAAACCAATTTCAGCAGCAAGGTGATAGATAGAATTCAAACAGCTCTTGATCATACTCAATTCAGGATTACAAATTTTTTCATGATGCGGATAAATTATTTCAATAAGTATAGAACGATGATGGAGTAGCCCAGAAATTGTTCTGGTTTTTATTTGCAGATACCTCCTTGTCCCACATATTGGAAAGCTTCTATTGGCATTTGGGTAATTTTGGACACATAAAAGAAATTATCGATATACGCTTCGGTTAAAAATTTATCATTCGTCGAATAGGTGAGAAATGTGCGGAATGATATTGGAGTAGAGATCGTATTAAATTCTGAATACAAAAGAGTAAATTTTTTAGGTACAAATTCATTATTTAGATCTGGCAACCATTTCCCAGATTGATTATCCAAGTAAAAAACAGTAGGAAAAGGCAATGAAGTATCCTTCATTGATGCTATGCCGGGTTGAAGATCTTCAACCTTCTTCTCTGCAATAGTATGCATCGCCATGGAGATGATAGTGCCGGGCGGGATAAAGGTAATCCTCTCTGGTTTCGTGATTTGTGATATTGATGACCATGTGGTAGATCGATTTGCAAAATCTTCAAGTGTTGTAAATGCAGAACCATTGGTTGTCATGGTCGTCAGTACCATCCCAATAATCATGTCTTTGTCTCTCCGGTAATAAAAGAACATTTTTTCCAATCGATATAGATCGGTTGATTCAATTTATTGCGAATCAACATCTCAATCGTTCCATTCATCTCCCAAAAAGAATATGTAACTGAGATGGTGTCATTTTCATATTCAAAATATTGTCCGATTTTTGGACAATTCGTTGATCGTACATCCATCAGTAATACATTGGTTTGTTGGATAGAAGAGGGCATGCATCCGCTCCACAAACAACCAAACAAAAGGAAGAAGAAACCTGCAAACAATTTCAATACCGTTTTCATCTTTAACCTCCTGATACTTAATAATTATAACTTTCATTGTTGCTTTTATGTATTGTGAGATCACAAGTAATATGCCAAAGAAGTTGTGGATTTTCAAGACGATATCTCATTAATTAAACTTGAATTGTCTGGAATTCTATTCATTGTGTCTATTTGAAAGTACATCAGAACGATGAATGGTGAACAATAACAATAAACCTTTTGTCTTCGATGAAGCAGAAAATCGTTTGCATTTTCAAAAGGCAATTTTGTATTACGCATTGCAGAAAAGCAAGCGCAGTAAAAAATTACGTCGCAGATAATTTATGATAGATTTTTCACCTTGCTCCTGAAACCAATTTCAGCAGCAAGGTGATAGACAACGATTCATATCAAAAGGGCTGGTTGATGGAACTCACCATTCAAGCCGTGCTCGGGCAAAGAATGTATCATAGCATCATCAGCCGGCTGCTGTAACACCATACATTTCCATAAACTTTACCCATTCAAAATTTCATAAAATTATTTTATTGCCTTGCATCCTCAGTTTTTGTATATTAGGAATGTTATATTGCCCTGTGGTGTAATTGGCAACACGTCTGACTCTGGATCAGAAGAGTCCAGGTTCGATTCCTGGCGGGGCAGCAAATTATTGAAAATTGATACAATTTCGAGTAATTGAGACTCGAACGCATTACTTTACAATCTGTAATGGCCCTATCGTCTAAGGGTTTAGGACGTGACCCTCTCAAGGTCGAAATACGGGTTCGAATCCCGTTGGGGCTACGTTACAATAGTCAAGGCATGAATCTGGGAGGGCAGCTGTTATCAATTTTTCAATTATTTTCATTTCATGTAATTTTTTTGTTGCTCCTTTCGTTAAGAATTTCTATTTTCAGCCATCTAATTTGTCCCATCAATGAGAAACGCTATGGCATTAGATCTATTAGAACAAATTTTGCCTTTTATTAAAAACGCAATTTATCCACAGCGGCTTGCGCTTACCGACTGGCGCATCAAAGAAGGCAATCACCCGGAATCGGCGGCAACAACATACAACGATAAATCGTGGACAGCGATTCAATTTCCATTTCAATTGGAAAAAACCGATAAAACATTTTGGGTGCGCAAAACAATTGCCGTTCCCGAATCATTTGCCGATCATCCTATTGCTTTACTTTTAAATTTTCAAGATGGGTTATTATATGTGAACGGCAAACCGTATTGCGGTATCGATCAATACCACAACGAAATCTTTTTAACTGAAAAAGCTAAAGCAGGAGAAAAATTTATTTTTGCATTGGATGCCTTCAGCGGCAAAAGACAAGATCGTTCACTGTTTGAATCTGCTGAATTAGTTGTATTGGATGCCACTGCACGTAGATTATATAACGGTTTGATAATTTTGCATGAACTGGAAACGTTCTTCGACGGTACGCAAGAAGAAAAAGAAATTCATGAACTAATCCGGCGAACGCTGATCTATTTAAAATATTTTCGTCCCGGCGGAGAAGAATATCCCAACGCCATCAAGCGCGCCTATAGCTTTTTATTAAACACGTTGGAGACAGAATTCAAAACGACCGTTGCCGGTATTGTCCATCTCATCGGCCACGCACATATCGATGTTGCATGGTTGTGGACATTGAAAGATACTGCACGCAAATGCGGCAAAACATTTGCCACGACATTACGCTTGATGGAAGAGTTTCCCGAATTTAAATTCGCGCAAAGCCAGCCATATCTTTATGAATTGACGAAGCAACAGTATCCTGAAATATATAAACTCATCAAACAACGAATTACCGAAGGACGATGGGAACCCGTCGGCGCGATGTGGGTTGAAACAGATTGCAATTTGCCGAACGGAGAATCGTTGGTACGACAAATTTTGTTTGGGAAGAAATTTTTTAAGGAGGAATTCGGCATCAATGCCAAGATAGCGTGGCTGCCGGATTCATGCGGTTTTGTGTGGTCGCTTCCGCAAATTCTCAAAAAGTCCGGTATCGATTATTTTTATACCTCCAAGCTCTTAGGGAACGATACAAACAAATTTCCTTACACCTCTTTTTGGTGGCAAGGTATCGATGGAACAAAAATATTAACACATCACTCCCCTGTCGGATTGGAAGGAATCGTTTCACCATTACACATTCAAAAAAATACATTTTCCAATCCTGAAGAAGCACCTGCACCACTTAATCTCCAAACGTACGGATGTAACATCGGCGGCAGCGGAATCACAAAAGAGCAATTGGAATATGCCGCAGTCTTAAAAACTATCACCGGTATCCCCTCTTCAAAATTATCGACAGTGCAAGAATTTTTCCAGCAGCTTGAACAACAAGCGGCTGAGTTTCCAATATGGAACAACGAACTCTATCTTGAAACTCATCGCGGAACGTACACGACGCATGCAAAAATCAAAAAAGATAATCGGGAATGTGAAACACTCCTTTACAACGCAGAATTACTCATCACATTGGCGATGCTTTATGCTGGCAAATCTGCGGCACGGAAATATCCGCAGCAAGCATTGGCGGCTGCATGGCAACGATTATTGCTCAACCAATTTCATGATATTCTAACGGGAACGTCTATCTCTGCTGTCTATGAGGACGCAGCAAACGATAATGCCGCGATTCGGAAAACTACGGACACACTTATTACAGCCGCACTTGCCGGCATTACAACACCTGTAAAGAAAAGTTCAAAAGAATTTTCATGCGTTGTATTCAATCCGCTCGGCTGGATGCATAGTGAATACGTCGAAATAACGGTGCCGACAATCGCAAAACATTTTGTTATGACTGATGAAATGGGAAAGACGATTGCATGCCAAATAGTCAACCAATCTGAACAAGAACTGCGACTATTGTGCTATATTGAAAACATCCCCGCTTTCGGAACAAAGAATCTCACGATAAGACCCGCCGAATCAATCAATCCCATCAGCACCATTTGGAAGATAACGTTGCATAGTGTTGAAACGCCGTTTTACAAACTGCGGTTCGATAACAAAGGCACAATCACTTCTTTATATGCACGGCATCTTAAACGCGATCTCATCGAAAAAGGAAAACGCGGCAATGTCTTGCAAACCTTTCATGATGCACCGCGGGAATGGGAAGCTTGGAATATCAACAGCGATGTTGAAAAATTAAAACTTGAGCTTTGGCACTTCAAACAAATCCGGATCGAGGAAGAAGGTCCGTTGCGTGCAACGTTGCGTTTGGATTTTAAAACCGACAATGGATCGACCTTGTCTCAACACATTCATTTTTATCATAAATCACCGCGCATCGATTTTCGGACGCACCTTAAATGGCGAGAGCGGCAAACGTTATTGAAAGTTGCTTTCCCGCTTAATATTAAATCGCGTTTTGCTTCGTACAAAATTCCGTTCGGCGTCATTCAACGGCCGACAAAATCTTCGGAGCCATTCGAGCGTGCAAAATTTGAAGTGCCGGCACAACAATGGGCAGATGTCTCGGATAAAAAATGCGGCGTCAGTCTTTTGAATGATTGCAAGTACGGTTACGATGTCAAAGACAATGTGCTGCGGTTAACGCTCCTTCGCTCACCGCATGCGCCTAATCCCCACGATCCATCAAAAGCGGATAGCGCGACAATCGATTTGGGCGATCACACGTTTTCGTATGCATTATATCCACACACCGGAACATGGGCAGACGGAAATATACAACAACATGCTGTTGAGTTTAACAATCATCTCATAACAACACCCCATGCCGTCAAGGTGCTTATGCCAAGCTTGGTGGTAAGTTCTCAATCCAATGTTATTGTGAGTTTTGTGAAAAAAGCTGAAGAGGGACATGAAATCGTGTTACGGCTGTACGAGTCCCATGGCACAGCGACAGAAACCGTATTGCAATTTGGTTTTGATGCAAAACGTGCGACGGAATGCGACCTTTTAGAAAACGGGATCAAAGATTATAACGTGAAGAAAGCAAAACTTGCGCTCAAATTTAAACCGTTCGAAATTAAAACGATTAAAGTAGCTGCAATATCGAAGAAGCGTAAATAGTATTTACCGCCTCCAATATTTTCAATCGAGCAAAAGGAAATAAGTTCATGCAGCTTGTCGATCTGTTAAAACGATTTCGGAAAGGGATTTCTTTTGCAATTGGGCTGGTCGTGCTGGAACAAGTTGCTTGGATCCTTGAACCAGCCGTTTTCGGAAAAGCAATCGATGCGTTGATTGATCAGGCGCGGGGCGATGTTTCAAAATTTTCGGATATCTTTCTCCCTTTGGGATTGTGGATCGGCGTCTTTCTCGTCAATTCGGGAACCGGTGTGATCCGTCGTGTGGTCGATGAAAAAATATTTCTCGCCTTATTTTCCCAACTCGCATTTGAAATTTCAACGACAGCAAAAGAGAAGAACCTGCGCCCATCGAAGACGGCTGCACTTGCACAGCTTTCGGAACAATATGTAACATTTTTTCAATATCGTGTGCCTGAAATTATTGAACAAGCAATTGAAATCAGCGGCGCAGTCATCGCCCTCGCGGCTTTTGATTGGCGCATTTCTCTAACATGCCTCACGATTATTTTGCCACTGATCTTGATGAATCGTTTTTATAACCGTCACGTCAGCACGTTACAAACAACGTTGCACGACACGTTTGAAAGTACCTACGACGTCTTTTCCACACAAAACCCGGAATCAATACGCGCGTATTACAATTCGACATCGGTCATCAAACAAAAGATTGCCAACTGGGGAGCTTTTAATTTTGGAATTATGCGAATGACGTTGCTTGCTATTTTTATAGTCGTGTTGTTTATCGCTATCGACCTTGACAACTTTACTACCGGTAATATTTATTCTATCGTAGCTTACATCTGGACATTTATCACATCATCAGAATATTTACCGGAGTTGATGGAAAGCTGGACATCGCTTCGAGATATTTCCAAACGCCTGCAAAAAGCATCGCTCTAGCAGAGACCGTGAGTTATTCAGCAACATCGATGAGTTGTCGAATTTTTATGAGCACATCGGGCGGTTGGTAGGGTTTTTGAACAAAATGTTTTGCGCCCGATTTGATAATTTCTTGTTTCAATTCGGGATCAAAATAGCCGCTCGCCAAAATAGCTTTCACACGAGGATTGATCGCTTTCATCTGAAGAAACGCTTCCCAACCTCCAAGCTTCGGCAAACCCAAATCAGACAGCACAACGGCAATTTCATTACTATGCTTACGAAATATTTCTACCGCAGTTTCTCCATCCGAAGCCGTTATAATGCGATATCCATTTTCTTCGAGAAACATTTCTAACAAAACACGCAATTGTTCTTCATCTTCAACGAGAAGAACCGTTTCACCTTTTCCCGGTGTTTCTGAATCCATCGTACCAACTTTCGTTTAAGATTATGGTATTCATTGTTCAAACGAGTTGTGACAATCTACTATAGATTTTTTTATCGATCAAGAAAAAATATTTCTCTTGCTCACCTTTTGGACTAAGCTTCAACGTACCCGTTCATCAAAATGGAAAATCTTGATTGCTGTCAAAGACCTTTTGTGGTTTTTGTTCTTGCGGCTTTTTCGCTTTGAGATGCACAGCATTTGCCACGACATAAATTGCCTTGTCCGGTTTTACCGGACACGCATGTTCGCAAGCACCGCACCCGATACAAATATCATCGTTCACTTCTGGCAGAAAGAGGCCTTCGTACGGAACCATGTGAACAGCTTTCGTGGGGCAATGTTCCGAACAAGCGCCGCAGTCTGCTTTTTTCGTTACGACAATGCAATCGGTTTTTATGAATGTGGCTTTCCCAAGTTGAGTTTCTTTTTTCTCGGCAATGTTTAACGGCAACAATGCGCCTGTCGGACACACGTGGCTGCATTCGACACAATCGTAATTGCAATAACTGGCATTGTAATTCATCTTCGGCTGCAGCATGCCTGCCATACCGTAATCAAACAATGAAGGTGCAAGCACTTGAGTCGGACATGCGGTAACGCACAGATGGCATGCCGTGCACAAATTGGAAAATCGCTGCACACTGATCGACCCTGGCGGCGAAATGGGATGCGAACGATTTTCTTCATAATTATTTTTTTTTTCAGATATTCCCGGTATCATACGTAAGCCAAGTGCCGGCACAAGCAGTGTGGCAAAAAATTTCCTTCTGCTTTTGTTTGTCGGAATGCTTCGGTTTTTAAATCGCCAGGAAAATTCATACTTCATTCCTGAAGTAGGACAGGCATCAAAACAATTGAAGCATCCGACACATGACGAAAAATCGAGTTTCTTCGTTTCCGTTTCGATGCACGATGCCTTGCATTTGTTTTCACACATCCGGCAACTTTTACATGTGTTTTCATCGATTCGAATTTTGAATGCAGAAAACCGAGACAACAAACTTAGCAATGCTCCGGTGGGGCATAATAAATTACAGAACAATCTGCCTTGTGTATAGGACAAATAGCCGATGAATGCTGTGAACACAACAGCAAAAAGTACAGAACTGACCATGAATCGGAGCACGGGAATGTGGTACACGGCAAACACACCGAATTGTTCCAGCAATACCGAAACGCCGTTGTTCAACGATACGGCAAGAAAGCCAAGCACATTTGAAGCGACGCGGCCAAAGTTGGTGAAGGGTTCAAATAAATTCAGCAACAATGGGCTGCCGACTGCAAAGAGAATAAACGTAACGGCAAATAATGAATAATGAATAAGCGTCAGGGGCTTCCGGTATTTCGATTTTTTTCTTCGATCAAGTTTCCTGGACAGATGAATAAATAAATCCTGAAATGTTCCTAACGGACAAATCGTTGAACAGTACACCCTGCCGAATAATAACGTCAGCACCACTGAAAAGATCAGACCTATCGATACGACGCTGAGAATTTTCAACGTGCGCAACAACGCAGGAAGTACTTGGATGCTCGTGAAACCGATGCTCCACGTAGAGGGTACCACATACCAAATATCCAAAAACAAACTACACGTAAGAAGAAAAAATATCAGCGATGCGATAATGCGAACGCGTTTCAGCCAATGCACATCGTCACCTTAGATTGAAATACGTTTAATGTTCAGGTTCTCGATATCCATTCTGCCGACTTTTTTATCGGCGGCAATTTTAATATGCCGGACATCCACAGGATTTTCGCCGAACAATTTGGCTGCCGCTGTATCGATAGCAACAATATCGGTGGAGATCAACTGAGACTTCATTAACACCACATCATTCTGCGACACTCCGCGCGGACCGTTCTGTTTCATAACATAATACGCATCCACAACATTTAATGTCGGCTTTCGATAGCCAGCAAAATCAGCAATACATTGATGCACATCGTTCCCATGCCAGAACCGGCGATCCCATACATTCCCCATCATGTTTTTCATCGAAATGGTGATACGGGTGCTGTTATGATTTTTGAGAATCGGTACATTGATGAAGACATCGGATTCCAGTATCAATTCATGTTCTTTCACCGTCTTTAAATTTTTTGCATTGGGAAGAGAAACTTCGTGATAATAATTTTCAGAATGAGCAGGTGCCATTTTTCCACCGGCATCTTTCACTGCTGATTCAATGCCGCTGTTCTTATAGCATTGTTGCCAGTTATCGCACGTGTGATCGAAGACATACACCTCTTTTGCTCCGGCATGCAAACATTGTTTGACGATTTCGGCAACGAGTTTCGGGTTGGTATTGCCGCCGCGATCGGGCGTTACATCCCAACCAATATTTGGCTTTATAACAACCTTTTGTCCTTTTTTCACAAACGCACGAATTCCACCAAGCGCTTCTATTCCTTTTTGAAACATAACATCGGGCTCACCGCCTTTAATCGCTACCATGTGATATGGAAGCGGAGCAGCTTTTGCAGTTGAAGAAAATATTTTTTCGTATCCCGTAACGATGGATGTTCCGGCAAGTACACCAGCGCCGACACCCCACTTCATAAATTCACGTCGATCCATGTTCTTTCCTTTCACAAAATGAACAACATTGAGTAAATTGATTTCCCCAAAACAAAAGCCATCTCAACGTACCGTTAAGATGGCCTCTCCCAGAATATTTCAACAGTATATTTTTATTGTACGTTACTAAAATAGTAGTATGCAATAGTTGTCGCAGCGATCAGCTTTACCGCATCCCACCAAGAAAAAATGAGGAAGCCGGATGCAATGGCATTCCACCAATTATTAAAAAAGACGAAATTGAGTTGGATCGTGCCGAATGAAAAAACAATCAAGAGTCCAACGGTCATCGTCAACAACATCCACCAATATTCTTTTCGAAGGCGAATCAAATATCCCACAACAAACGCTGCGATGGGAAATGCAAATAAATATCCGCCTGTTGGTCCAAGAAGTTTAGCAATACCAAAAGCGCCGCCAGCAAATGCAGGCAGTCCAAACAATCCTAATGCTAAATAGAATGCCATAGACAAGGCACCGTTTTGAGCGCCAAGAAAGACGCCGGCGCAAAGCACAAAAAATGTCTGTGTTGTGAATGGTACTGGATAATGCGGAATTTCTAACTGCGCGGCAAGAGCCATAACGACAGCATAGCCCGCGATCCAAAGAGATTGAAGGGCAACGCCGGATACCATGGTGCCATTGGCTTTTTTTACCAGACTTTTTTGTGCTATATGCATTTCTTTTCCATTATAGAACATCGATAAGATAGAAAAATGTAAGACGAAAATCAATGAAAGAGAAGTGTATTTCTGATTGACTTACTTTCGATTTTTCAATATATTGATAAGCCAACTCAATAATGGGTTGGTCTTTTTTTGTAGTGTTACACCATTATTGGGGTGTAGCCAAGTGGTAAGGCAGCGGCCTTTGGAGCCGCCACTCCCAGGTTCGAATCCTGGCACCCCAGCAAAATTATTGTCGTATGTTCCAATACAAAATTGAAAGTCGAGTTTTGAGCAAGCATCATCAACCGGATTGCAAAAAGGATTTGCGATGAGCGAGTTAATGATATTTTCCGGACGTTCAAACCGTTCGTTAGCAGAACGTATTTGTGCCGAAGCAACTATCCCGTTGGGCAATGCCCTCATTCAAACATTTAGCGACGGTGAGTTGTGGGTGAAGTATTCGCAAAACATTCGCGGTGCGGATGTTTTTATTATTCAATCCACACAAGCGCCGGCAGAAAATATTATGGAACTTCTGATGTTGATCGATGCTGCTATGCGTTCATCAGCAAAGCGTGTCACGGCAGTCATCCCGTATTTTGGTTATGCACGGCAAGATCGAAAAGATCAACCGCGCGTATCGATCAGCGCAAAGTTAGTTGCGAATTTGCTGACGGAAGCTGGAGCCGATCGTGTGATTACTATGGATTTGCATACGCCGCAAATTCAAGGGTTCTTTGATATTCCGATGGATCACTTATATTCATCGGTGGTACTGGTTGATTATTTCCGCAAAATGGATATGTCCAATTTTGTGGTAGCATCTCCGGATTTAGGCAGCATTAAGATGGCGCGTTCGTATGCAAAACGATTGGGATGCGATCTTGCTGTTATCGACAAACGACGCCCGAGGCCGAATGAAGCTGAAGTGATGAACATCATCGGTTCGGTCGAAGGAAAGAATATATTGATTGTGGACAACCTGCTTGATACAGGCGGCACCTTTGTGAACGCTGCCGAAGCATTGAAAAAAAGCGGCGCATTAGAAATTTACGGCGCTTGCACGCATCCGATTCTTTCGGGAAAAGCGTACGAACGCTTAGAAGCATCTGTTGTATCCAAACTCATTGTGACGGATACGATTCCGTTGAAACGTACATCGCCAAAGATTGAAGTACATTCCATTTCAAAAATTTTTGCAGAAGCGATCTTGCGAACACATCGCAATGAATCGATTAGTTCGCTATTTGATATTGATAAAGATAAGATTTAACCAAGGAGAACAACGATGTCAGAAATAACCTTGACGGCTGAAGTGCGCAAAGCATTTGGAAGACGCGCAAAAACTCTTCGCACCGTCGGAAAAGTCCCCGGCATTTATTATGGTCACGGGCAACAAAATATCGCGGTGTCGCTTCTGGAGGCATCCCTCCGCCCGCTCTACACGACCACGGCAACACATGTCATCAACTTAAAACTTGATGATGGTTCAACACACCTGTGTGTGCTGCGCGATGTGCAGCTCGATCCAGTAACAGAAAAGCCGGTACATTTCGATTTATTCGGACTCAGCGAAAACGAGGCAGTAACAATCGAAATCCCTGTTAAATTAACGGGTGGAATTCCGAAAGGTGTTCGTGACGGCGGTATCTTACAGCAAGTGTTGCATAAACTTCGTGTTTCGTGTTTACCAAAAAATATTCCCGATCATATCGAGATCAATGTCAGCGATTTAGCGATCAACCACTCGGTACACGTGAAGAATATTTCTATTCCCAATGTAACAATTGTGGAAAACGAAACCAGTACTATCGTTGGTGTTGTTCCGCCGACAGTTCAGAAAGAAGCTGAAGTCGCCGCAACGACAACCGCGGCAGTTCCTGTTGAAGGAGCCGCACCTGCTGCTGAACCCGAAGTTATTGCCAAAGGCAAGAAACCGGAAGAAGGCGCAGAAGAAAAACCTGCGGCTCAAAAACCTGCTACTCAGAAAAAGTAACAGTTTCGAGCGATCACTGAGCGATGCATCTCATTGTCGGTCTTGGAAATCCCGGCAGGCGGTATGAATACACCCGCCACAATGTTGGGTTTCTTGTTGTTGACCAGCTTGCTGCATCGCTCAAAGCAACCTTTCGTCCGGCACAGGGCGACTATTGGTTTGCATCTTGTTCTTTGAATGGTCTTGATGTCGTTTTGATGAAGCCGACAACGTATATGAATAATAGCGGTATCGCCGTGCAACAATTTTTGGAATCACATGCCTTGCCGTTGGAACAAGTGTTGATTGTTTGTGATGATTTTCAACTGCCGCTTGGCTCCTTGCGAATCCGCGAAAGCGGATCGGATGGCGGACATAACGGTTTAGCATCCATGATCTATCACGTTCAATCGGAAAATATTCCGCGCATGCGGTGCGGAATCGGTTCAGAACATCTTCCAACAGATAAATCATTGATGGCAGATTTTGTTCTTTCGGAATTTGAAAAAGATGAACATGAAGTTGTCAGCACAATGTTGCAGCAGGCAGGAGATGCATGCCCGCATCTTCATCACTGAAGGCATTGTCAACGCGATGAATCAGTTCAACAACATCAAGCCGACAATCTCAGAAATTTAATTAACCCTGCCCTGCTGTTTGAAGGTTGCCTTCAAAAAAAAGCGGGGCCATTTATTCAACACAAGTCCAAAGGGAATCTTATGGCACAACAACAAAAGAATTACGAGGTTACGTTTATCGTGAACGCTGCCCTCGATGATCCGCAGATCGATACCGCGATTGAAAAGGTGAAAGAATTCATCGTCAAGAACGGCGGCGAAATTGTGGAACTCACCAAATGGGGACGCAAGCGATTTGCATATCCCATTAAAAAGAAAAATAACGGCTTTTATGTCGTTATCGTCTTCAAATCTGTCGGCGATCTCGTTGCAAAACTTGAACGCGCTTTTCAACTCGATGAAAACTTCTTGCGCTATCTTGTCATCTATCTCGACAAGAAAGCTACAGCAGGGAGAATCCCGGGTAGTGAACTATTAAAATTAGGCACTGCTGCTCCAATCATACCCAGCGGTGTACCATTGGTTACACCGGCCGTCACCGAGGAAATACCCGCGGACGATGCTGAAGTTGAAAAATTAGAATTGTAGAAAAGGAATATTATGGCACAGCAAAATCAAAATTCACGTTCCGGCGGTGGAAGATCATTCTCAGGGCGACCAACATCCGACGGACGACAGCCCTATGGCAGACAAACAAACGGCAGGCAATCGCCGAACGCACGTCAACAACAACAGCATAAAAAACGTACATGCCGTTTTTGCGATTCCAAAGATGTTTATATCGATTTCAAAAACGAAAAACGTCTTGCGCGCTTTGTCAATGAACAGGGCAAAATTATTCCACGCCGCATTACCGGCACGTGCGCCCGGCATCAACGCCAACTGCAAATCGCCATTAAACGCGCGCGGCACCTGGCATTGCTTTCATTCGTCAACGAAGCAGTGAGTTAAGGAGAGAGCACTATGAAAATCATTTTACGGCAAAACCATGAAAAGCTTGGCGCCATCGGCGAAGTTGTATCTGTAAAAGATGGCTACGCACGCAATTATCTTATTCCGCGCGGCATTGCCTACGAAGCAACACGGGGCAGTCTTCAACAATTAGAAGAAGAAAAGAAAACGGCTACACGCCGTTCGGATCGCGAAAAGAAAAACGCCGAAGCTTTGGCGGCTGAAGTCGAAAAAATCTCTCTCACCATCAAAATGAAAGTTGGCGAGGACGATAAATTGTTCGGGTCGGTCACATCGCAGCAAATTGCTGAGTCGCTTGCCGCGAAGAACATTACGCTCGATAAACGCAGCATTGAACTTGAAGAACCGCTGAAAGCGCTCGGCACATTTGAAGTGCCTGTAAAACTTTCGGCCGGCGTATCAAGCAAAATCAAAGTGTGGATCGTGCGCGAATAATCATCGCTTCAACACTGTATCGTCAAAAGGCAGCATTCGTGCTGCCTTTTTATTTTCTGCATCTCAACAAAACAACCATCAGGAACTCCATCTCTTTTCTTACTGTTTTAATGACAGAATGAACTATGCCAATGTTGGCTTCCACTAATTCATAGCTGTTATTGGCAACTGTTCACACGGTCATGACGAAAAAAAAAGGGAGATAGAATGACACGAAAGACGAAGAACGTCGAAGATGTCACCATTCGCTTTGCCGGAGATTCCGGCGATGGCATGCAACTTACCGGGACACAATTTACCAACACTACAGCAATTTTTGGAAACGATTTAAGCACCTTGCCGGATTATCCCGCAGAAATTCGTGCGCCGCAAGGTACGACGATTCGGCGTCAGCGGATTCCAAATTCATTTCGGAGGTACCGAAATCAACACACCGGGCGATACTACGACGTGTTGGTTGCGATGAACGCTGCGGCGTTACAAGTCAATCTCCGCTCACTCATCAAAGGCGGCTCCATCATTGTCAACACGGACGGCTTTAATGAAAAGAATTTAAAGCTTGCAGGATATTCGGAAAATCCTTTACATAACCAATCGCTGGCGGATTATTTGGTGTACGAAGTGGATATCACAGAACTGACATCACTCGCCCTGCAAGATCTAGGGCTTACAACAAAAATTATCGATCGTTCCAAAAACTTTTTCGCGCTCGGCATGATGTATTCGGATGTGCCAATCGTTCCTTAGAACCGACACTGAAATGGCTGAAAGAAAAATTTGCCTCCAAGCCGGACGTGCTGGAAGCAAACACGCGCGTCTTGAAAGCAGGTTGGAATTTCAGCGAGACAACGGAAATATTCAGAGTGCGGTATGATATTGCTCCTGCAAAACTCCATCCAGGCAAATACAGAAACATTACCGGCAATCAGGCAACAGCTTGGGGATTCTTGCCGCGGCAAAGAAAGCAAACTTGGAATTGTTTCTCGGCAGTTATCCTATCACTCCTGCAAGCGATATTTTGCATGAACTTGCGAAGTATAAAAACTTTGGCGTGAAAACATTTCAGGCAGAAGATGAAATTGCCGGCATCTCCTCGGCAATCGGCGCAGCGTTTTCCGGTTCGCTTGGCGTTACGACAACCAGCGGACCGGGGCTTGCATTAAAAACTGAAGCGCTGGGATTAGCGGTGATGGTGGAATTACCTCTTATCGTCGTCAACGTGCAGCGCGGCGGGCCAAGCACAGGGCTTCCGACAAAGACCGAACAAGCGGATTTATTTCAAGCGTTGTATGGACGCAACGGTGAAGCTCCGATCCCTGTTATCGCCGCATCGACGCCTTCCGATTGTTTCAATGCAGTCTTTGAATCCGCACGCATCGCAATCAAATATATGACGCCCGTCATTTGTCTGACCGACGGATATCTTGGCAACGGTTCAGAACCGTGGCTCATTCCCGATTACAATCAATTGCCCAATATCGCTCCCACATTCCGAACAAACCCGGAAGGATTCCTTCCCTATCTGCGTGATGAAACAACGCTTGCACGCCCGTGGGCAATTCCCGGTACACCGGGATTAGAACATCGCATCGGCGGATTAGAAAAACAAAATATCTCAGGCAACGTAAATTACGAACCCGAAAATCATGAACTAATGGTAAAGCTCCGAGCCGATAAAATCGCTCGCATTGTGAATGATCTTCCGTTGGCAAAAGTGGACGGCGATGCAAGCGGTGATCTTCTTATCGTCGGTTGGGGAAGCACGTACGGGGCTATTCGCACAGCGGTACAACGGCATCGCGCAAAAGGCCATTCCGTTGCTCATCTCCATCTTACATATTTAAATCCTCTGCAAAAAAATATCGGCGAACTATTATATCATTACAAAAAAATTCTTGTGCCGGAAATCAATAACGGCCAACTGATTCACATTCTTCGTTCAAATTATCTTGTCCCTGCAACCGGACTCAATAAAATCCAAGGGCTTCCCTTCCGTGCGGAAGAAATTGAACACAAAATGGATGAACTGCTGAAAGGCAACAACGAATGACAACTCTCGTGGACAACATCATCGCACAAGCGCGTTCTATCGAAACGCCCAAATACATATCCAAGGATTTTCAAAGCGATCAAGACGTACGTTGGTGTCCAGGCTGCGGCGATTATTCCATTCTTGCGCAAGTACAGCGCATTATGCCTGATCTTGGTATTCCGCGGCATAACATCGTATTCGTTTCCGGCATCGGCTGCTCCAGCCGCTTTCCGTATTATATGGATACGTACGGCTTTCACAGCATTCACGGCAGAGCAACCGCTATTGCCTCCGGTGTTAAGCTGGCACGCCCCGATCTTTCCGTGTGGGTTGTCACTGGCGATGGCGACGGCATGAGCATCGGCGGGAATCATCTGATTCATTTGCTTCGAAGAAATGTCGATGTGAACGTCCTTCTCTTCAACAACCAAATTTATGGATTGACAAAAGGACAATACTCGCCGACATCGGAAAAAGGAAAAGTTACAAAATCAACGCCGTACGGTTCAATTGATTATCCATTCAATCCTGCGGCATTGGCGCTCGGCGCAGGTGCAACATTCGTGGCACGTACATTGGACCGCGATCCAAAACATTTACAGCAAATGCTTAAAAGAGCAGCCGGCCATGTTGGAACATCGTTCGTGGAAGTGTACCAAAACTGCAACGTATTTAACGACGGTGCGTTTTCGCATCTCACAGATAAAGAAACAAAAGACGATTATGTTGTTTTTTTGGAACATGGCAAACCGCTTATCTTCGGCAAAAATAATGATAAGGGTGTTCGCTTGAGCGGCTTTACGCCGGAAGTCGTTTCTCTAACTGATGGAAAATATTCTGCCAACGATTTGATGATCCACAATGAACATGACACCACGCTTTCTTTTATTCTTGCCAATATGACGTACAACGAATTTCTTCCGCGTCCACTCGGAATTTTTTTAGATATTGCACGCCCTTCCTACGATGCCGAAATGCAGCGACAGATTGAATTCGCCAAACAAAAACGCGGCGAAGGCGATATGATGGCACTGTTAAATTCCGGCGAGACTTGGATAATTCGATAATAATTCTATATTGAATATTAGTAAGTATGGTTCTGGAGTGGGGGGAAAATCCATATTTACGTTTTACAACGACAACAATTCATGAGGAAGCAGTGCCAATTCAGTTTGAAAAATTTCGACAAATGATTGAATCGCATCAGCGGTTTCTTCTCACCACGCATATCAATCCCGATGGCGACGGACTGGGAACCGAAGTTGCACTCGCACTCTACATACAAAAGCTCGGCAAGCAGGCAACAATTCTCAATTGCAGTGCAACGCCCTATAACTATTTGTTTCTCGATAAACTTTTTCCAATTCAGCATTTTCAAAATCCGACAGATGCACACTTGATCGAAGAGACAGAAGTAGTTTTAGTAATCGACACGAATCATTTAGACCGTGTTGCAGCAATGAAGCCGTTTATTGAAAAATGCAAAGCCCTCAAGATTTGTATCGACCATCATTTGGACCCGGCAGAGTTTGCCGACATTTATATTTTAGACGAACCTTCTTCTGCAACGGGAGAAATTGTGTATCGCTTGTTAAGTTATCTCAACGGACGCACTATCGACCGAGAAACCGCCATTGCACTTTACACGGCAATTATGACCGACACGGGCGGCTTTCGGTATCCGCGTACAAGTCCTGAAGTACATAAAATTGTTGCCAACTTAATTCAAATGGGCGCTGATCCCGTCGCCATTCATGAGTATGTGTACGAACGCGGGCAGATCAATCGGCTACAATTGCTCGGCATGGCGCTTGCGACACTTCAGCTTGCGCATAACGGCAAGGTGGCATATATGATTTTGACAAAACACATGTTCGATGTAACCAACACATCGGAAGCCGATACCGACGCTTTTGTTCCTTACACGCTTTCCATCGATGGTGTGAAAGTTGGATTGATGTTCACCGAAATGGAAAGCGGCATTAAAATAAATTTTCGTTCCAAAGGCGATATTCGGATTAACCAGCTTGCAAAAGAATTCGGCGGCAACGGACACAAGAATGCAGCAGGCGCTCGTATTGCCAACGGCACGTTAGAAGAATATGTACCCCAGGTCATTGACCATGTCGGCGCATACACACCGTAAGTTTCCTTTTTCTCCCATTTGACTCAACTTCTTGCACAGCCCTATACAAAGACATCGTATAGACAATGGAATTGGCATCAACGAAATATCCGTTTACTTCAATCCCAGACGCTCTGCATCCTGCTTCATTGCCTCGATCACGAAAGTTATATGCTCTTCAAGCAGAACACCTAACTCCTCTGCTCCCTGCGTGATATCTTCCCTGCTGACATTTTTTGCGAACGCTTTGTCTTTCATTTTTTTCTTCACCGATGACGCCGCCAGATCCATAATCTTATTCGGACGTACAACCGCAACCGCCGTAATGAAACCGCAAAGTTCATCGCACGCATACAACACTTTCGCCATTTGTGTTTCGCGCGGTACGCCGGAATAATTTGCATGCCCAAGAATGGCAATAACAATATCTTCCGGCCAACCTTTCTGCCGCAAAATCTCCGCGCCTTTTGTCGTATGTTCCGGTATGGTGGGAAACTGTTCATAATCGAAGTCGTGCAGCAATCCGGTTATAGCCCAGAGTTCTTCATCTTCATTGTACTTGCGAGCGTACGCCCGCATTGCCGCTTCCACAGAATACATGTGTTTGCGCAGTGCTTCATTCTTAACATATTCGTGCATTAATTCTAAAGCATCTTGATAATTCATACTCTTATTTTGCATGTTGAATGTTTGCTTGATACTCTTTGATATACTTTGCAACATCGACCATCGGCGCAATCCAAATATTTTGTTCATGCTGTTTGAGGTATTGCAACAACAATCGGTGATCTTCCAACGAAACATTGATATTGTGTTCACCGCCGACGCCATGGAATAAAAAGACAATCAGCGCCTGGTGCGCTTCGGCATTTTTTACTAATTGAATCATCTGTTCGGCAGTGTTTCCATTGATCATATAACAGCCGATATCGTATAAATTAATTTCGCCGATGTGCTGTGTTTTTCCTTCCACACCGCGCGCAGCAACAAATTCTTTTTTGATATCCGGCACATACGACGAATCGCCGAACTTCGTATCGCCGCATGGATACGCAAACGTGCGCTCTTTTTTCCCGTCAAGCATGTTCAATATGACATTATTCAGCGTGATCTCATCGATTAACCGTGAACGCGTATAATGGTTCAGATTGTAATCTGCCGGCACCCATTCCCGTCCTGGCGCATCGCCTGCGCACGGATGAAAAAGCGAATGATTGCCTAATTCGTGCCCATGTTGCGCGAGCGTTTTCCAATCGGTAGGTCGTGCTCGAAATCCTGGAAAATTTCCGGAGACATAAAACGTCGCTTTTAATCCCAGTGAATCCAGCAATGGTGCGACATGATCAATATCCGTATTTAAGGCATCGTCGTATGTCAACACGACGGCACATTTTTTATGATTCCAGATATTATCATCCTGCGCATACAATGGATAGCAACAAACGGCCAAAAGAATAATGGGAAATATTTTTTTAATCGATTCAAAAGAACAACACATGACATTACCTTTCGTGAATATGTTTAATCGCGATATAAATCTTTTCTACATATAACTTTTTCGTGAGGGGCATATATTTGCTAATCTGCATTGACCGCATAGCGGCTTCCGCGCATTGCAAGTTTTTCGTCCATGCAAAATTAAAAGATTGCTGAAAAGGTACCAATCTTTTTTCGGAATGATCTTCAACAAATCCTGTTCAACTTTTTCGGGCGTATCTTCTGCCGTTAATCCGAGTCGCTTTGAGAGACGCAGAACATGCGTATCGACAACGATGCCGCTTTGAATGCCGAACGCTCCTCCGAGAACGCAATTTGCCGTCTTGCGCCCCACGCCGGGCAATTGCAAAAGTTCTTCCATCGTTTGCGGAACCGTACTGCCGAACTTTTCCATAATTGTTTGTGCCGCACCGATAATGTTTTTTGCTTTGTTGTGGTAAAAGCCGGTGGATTTAATGTCCATCTCCAATTCATGCCGCTCGGCATGCGCAAAATATTTTACAGTAGGGTATTTTGCAAAGAGCGCGGGCGTCACCATATTCACTCTCACATCGGTACATTGTGCGGAGAGAATGGTGGATATTAAAAGTTCCAATGGATTGGAAAATTGCAGCGCCGTTTTGGCTTCGGGAAATTCTTTCTTCAACTGTTTGAGAATTTCCTTTTCACGCTCTCCATTCTTTTCCTGATAAACCTTCGGCATATCAACCAAGAATTTCTTTGGAGAATGCGTATTCGATTGTTACTGGAATTTTATTTTTCTTCACGGCTTTTATGAAATACGCAGCTGTCTCTTGCAGCAATATTTTATCTTTTCCGCGAAGGGTTAAGCGGAACTCTAATTCATCCCCGATGCCTAATTTCCTCTGCCATAACGAGACATGTGAAAGTTTTGCATCCGTCAGAATATCGGAAAGAATCGATGTGGCGCCGGATTTTATTTCTTCATACGTTCCATTCGTTTTGCTGAATGCGACACTCAATTCTGTCTTTTCGTGAGTTCGAACCAATTCATTTTTAGAGTAAAGGAGATTGAAGACTGTGAATTTTGCACCGCTGAACACACGGAGATGTTTCCCATGCGCGCCAGCTCGAATGCCGATTCTACTTTTTATAATAAATTCAAGAATATCAAGATTCGAACCGCCTTCAAAAATAAAAAAAGATTCATGCACATCTTTTGCAGGAAACTCTAAATTGCGCAAAAACTTTCTTCCAGCCGTGATCCATTTATTGAATCCCGCTTCCGCGC
Source organism: Ignavibacteriota bacterium (assembly GCA_963790045.1). Classification (GTDB taxonomy): domain Bacteria; phylum Bacteroidota; class Ignavibacteria; order UBA10030; family UBA10030; genus DATKMP01. The sequence continues at coordinate 186,181 of CAWBMS010000008.1, forward strand.
TGTCGAACAAAAGTTCCTGCTCTGAAGAAGATGCGACACCATAGGATATTTTCGGCAGCAGCTGCTCCGATATTTGACTTACCTGATCGCCGATAATTTGTTCAATGTCAGATGTATCAGACTGGATCGGCGTTGAAAGAAATTGAGAAAGCGCACCGCGCATAGTCTGCACGGTCTTTGATTTCACATCGGCAAGATGGGCACTCCATTCCTGTTGAATCTTTTGTGATTCTTCATGAACGGCTTCGTGCAGTTGAAGAATTGTCCGAACATATTCTTTATTGGTAACATTTTTACCGGGGTAATGCAAGACCGAATAACCAATCACCGGAATTTCTGTCGATAACACGTTATAGATGCTCATAATTTATTCTCTTCCCTGTCTATTTATAAAACTAAGTTACGCTTCTTTGAAGTATTTATCAACTGCCTCTGCAGAGATTGTGTTTAGCACATCGCTTGCTTCAAGCCAGCCCTTGCGTGCAATGCCGATGCCGTATTGTACATCGCGCAATCCTTCCGTATTATGTGCATCAGGATTGATGGCGATGCGAACGCCTTTTTCTTTTGCGAACTTTACATACCGCCAATCGAGGTCCAATCGCATTGGATGCGCGTTGATCTCGATACATTTTCCAAGATCACCTGCGACAGAAATAATTTCGTTGAGATTCAACGGATACGCTTCTCGTTCCAGCAATAATCGTCCTGTCGGATGCCCGAGCATCGTGACATATTTGTTTTTTAATGCTTTCACGATACGCTGCGTTGCTTCTGCTTCCGTCATTTTAAATTTACTATGGATCGATGCAACGACATAATCAAACTGCGCCAGCAACGTATCATCATAATCCATGGAACCATCAGGCAAAATATCGCATTCCACTCCGGCAAAAATTCGGAAACCGTTTACTTGTTCATTAAGCTTTGCAATGGTTTGTATCTGTGCACGCGCTCGTTCAGGTTTCAAACCTCGTGCATACGCTGCCGCCTGACTGTGATCGGCAATGCCAAGATATTCCCATCCGATTTGTTTTGCAGCATTCACCATTTCTTCCAGCGAATTATTACCGTCGCTGCTTGTTGTATGGCAATGGAACGTTCCGCGCAAATCTTTTTCTTCAATAAGTTTTGGAATATTTTTCTTTTTTGCTGCTTCGATCTCTCCAGTATTCTCACGCAGTTCAGGCGGAACAAATTCCAATTTCAAAGCAGCATATATATCTGCTTCGTTCTTGCAAACAGGAAGCTTTTGGGCTTTGCGTTTTTCTGATAGATCAGCAATCATTGAAAAATTGTATTCGTTCAAACTCCAGCCAAACATTCGAGCAAGGGATCGCATTTCTACATTATGCTCTTTGCTGCCCGTAAAATAATTTAATGCAAATGGAAACTCTTTTTCTTGTACCACGCGCAAGTCACAATGAATTCCTGATTTGAGTATCACGCTTGACTTGGTATCGCCTGCCGCAATCGTACTTGCCACATCGGGATGTGAAAGAAATGTTTGAAAGATAATTTTGCGATCTTTTTCTTCCGCCGTAATTAAAATATCAATATCGCCAATAATTTCTTTTCGTCGCCGCAAACTGCCGGCAATTTCACATTGCTTTACTTGCTTTAATGCTTTTAGAGCAGCGACAACCCTATCGGCGGCATCTTTTGCTTTGGGATAGAGAAATTTATCGCTGGAATGCTCAAGATGTTCGATACCTTTCAAGATGTTTGTTTCTGTCTTTTCTCCAAAACCTTCGACCTTGAGCAAACGATGTTCAAGGCATGCAGTTTTCAAATCGCTAATCGATTGAATTTTTAATTTCTCGAAAAGCACTTTGACCTTCTTAGGCCCCAGCCCCTGAATGCGCAGCATTTCTAAAACGCCTTTTGGAAAACTTGCGCGCAGTTCTTCATATTGTTGAGAGTGCTCTTTCGTGTAAAGATCGGTTATGATTTCCGATAATCCTGAACCGATGCCTTTTACCGATGTTAATTTTTTCTCGCCGATTAATTTGCCAAGGTCATCGGTCAACGATCCGATCACTTGTGCTGCATTATGATATGCGCGGGAACGAAACGGATTTTCGCCTTTGAGTTCCAAGAGCGTTCCCATTTCATCCAAGATGCCAGCTATTTCTTTTTTGTTCATCACGCAATAACTTTTTGTGCAGAAAATTTTTCGCGCCGTTCCATCAATTGCATTTTAAAATGATATAACGTGTCGATGATCGGTTGAGGTTCCGTGTAATTCATCAATTCCTGCCGAACACGCGATGCGTTGGGAAAACCTTTTAAGTAACCGGAGTAATGTTTCCGAAATTCAAAAATCCCTTTTCGCTCTCCTTTGAGTTCTAACGAAAGCTGAAAATGTTCGATTAGCAATCGGAATCGTTCTTCGATTGAAGGGTCAAAAACACTTTGCGGATTTATCCGGTATTGTTTTGCTTGCTGAAATATCCATGGATTTTCTATCGCGCCTCGTCCAATCATGACGCCGTCACAGCCGGTCTCACGAAATGCTTGTTCAATTTTTTCCGATGTATCTAATGATCCGTTGACGATAATTGGAATCGAGACGGCAGATTTTATTTTCGGAATCCAGCTAAAATCCGGATCGCCTGTATGAGCTTGCGTCCGTGTCCGGCAATGGATCGTCAATGCCGCGATACCGGTCTGTTCCAGCATCTTTGCCACTTCCACAATGTGGATCGATTCCGCATCCCAGCCGAGGCGTGTTTTGACGGTTACCGGCAGCTGAACCGTTTTTACAACAGCGGCAACAATTTTTTCCATTCGCGGAAGATCGCGCAGCAAATCGGAACCGGCGCCGTTGCCCACAACTTTACGCACCCAGCATCCGCAATTAATGTCAATCAAGTCCGGGTGCATGCTTTCGGCAATTCGCGCTGCGCCCTCCATAGAATTTTCGATGCCACCGTAAATTTGAATTCCGCATGGGCGTTCTTCGTCTGTAAAATTCATTTTCAATTTTGTTTTTTCTGAATCGCGTATCAATCCCTCGGAATTTACAAACTCGGTAAAGACCACATCGGCACCAAGCCGCTTGCATACAATACGGAATGCCCGATCTGTTACGTCCTCCATCGGCGCAAGCAATAACGGCTTATCGATATTATAAGAACCGATCTTCATACTGGAAAATATACAAAACCCCGCAGGCAGTTACAACTACTTGTTTGATAGATGGTAAATAATTTTAACGAACAAATAACTTTCGCGATGAAACGTGTTTATTTCTTTAAGACCGTTCGATAAAAATCTGTCTTATACTGAAGAATTTGTTTGCCGTATTCTTCGCGAACAAACACATAACATGCGGAACCAAGAAATGACAATAACAGCGATGTCAAGACGATGATACTGCGTTTGGGTTTATCCTTTTTCGCAGCCGGACGAGCATAATCCATCACGCTAATTAATGGAATATTTTTTATTTCTTCGATCTTAATAATTTCATATTGTTTTTTCAATTCGGTGTACAGCGTCGTATTGATTTGCACTTCCCGCAACAATCGTTCCTGTTCCAAAATTAATTGCGGAGAAGATGCAATAATTCTATTGGTCTCTCGAAAATCTTTTAATCGATTTTCTGATTGCTCAAGATCGCTTTTAACTTCTGATAAACGACCTTCAATAAACTTACGTTGCTCGGAGGCATTCGTTTTCTTTTTTGTGCGGATGAATTTATCTAATTCATTGATCACAGTATTGAGAATATCGGCGGATAACTGCGGCTCATTCGTTTCTATTTCCAAACTAACGACATTTAATTTGATATTGCTGGAAACAGATAATCCATCCTGCAAACTTTTTAGTCCGATTTCATAACACAGTTCCGGTGTTTTGGCTTTGATCTTCCAGTATTGAATCAGATCGACAGAATCTGCAAAAGCGTTTGTTTTATATTTTTTATAAAGAACGTTTTTTAGAACCGATTCACTTTTTATGATCGTCGGATATAATTTCACGATAGAAACATCGCCAGAGCTCACACCCGCCATCGCTGCAAGATCGGACAATCCGCCCAGTGACGAGAGTTTAGATTTATCGGTGTCCGGAAGAATCGTGGCAGTTGACTTAAAGGATTCGGGCAGCAACAGACTAATGATGACTGCGGCAACGGTTATACATCCGGTCACGATGCCGATAATTTTTTTCTGCGACCAAAGAATGGCCAAAAATTTCATGACATCAAAATTCATTTTCGATTGCTGTTGTTCGATTTCTTGATCCATTATTTTATTCTTTGACTAAATATATATAGTGATGGAATTCTCTTATACCGCTTCAATCTGTTCTATTTTGTGATTTGAATAATACCAACAATCATCGTTGCAATGCTTGCCATTACCGTTGCCCATGATGTTAAAATCGGCAACGTTTTATCTTCCGTTTCAATTTTCTTCGGCACATAGACTGTACTTCCCCCCAAGATGTCTGGATTAGGAAAAAACCCCCAACTTGGTTCCCATTTGCGGCCGTTGGGTAAAGTTACAATTGTTTTTCCATCATCTGCATTATCGGTATATCCACCAGCTTGATGAATATAGTATTTCAAGCTCGCACCTTTTTTATAAACGACCGCAGCAGGAACAAATACTTCGCCTCTCACTAAAACCACATTTTGTTCCACAGGAATACTAATGATGTCTCCTTCCATCATCGTAATATTTTGAGATGATTCCGTATCTGCAAGGGCTTCTTTGAAATCAATTGGTACCAATCCCAAAGCTTTCCATCTTCGTATCATCGTTGCTCCCTCTAAATATGCACCGCTGCGTAAACCACCTGCACGTTTAATAAAGCTTGCCAAACGTTCACCTTCACTTTGAATTACATACGCGCCGGGATACATTACATACCCTTGCATGGTGACTAATTGGGGTAAATTAAACTTAGGATTTGTCGGAACGACTACATGATCATAATCCTTAAGATAAATCGGCCGATTCGATTGATCATCCCAGTAATGATCGGTAACATCAAATTTCCTGATGGTACTAAATTTCCCAAGGTGATCAGTATCAAGCTTGGCAAGTTCCCAGTTGTTTTTTGAGGCGCCATCCGTCAATCCTCCCGCCATAACGACGAGGTCTGTAACGGTCATACTATCCATACGGACATAACTGCCGGGTTTTTGAACCGCTCCTGCAATAGACACAGTACGCTCTGGAAAGAAAAAGTTTTGATTATAGATTATTACTTCATCTTCCGATTCAAGTTCCATATTATTTTCAGGATCGTTCATCATGGCTTTGTTGAGATTGAACGGAAGTATCTCACGACGACGATTGGGCAATACGCGAGTAATATCGGCACGTTCACCAAATGTATCGCTGAGCAAACTATCTGCTTCGATGATCAAATCACGAATCTTCATCCCTTGGCATAGTTCAAAAGTTCCCGGCTTTTTTACATTCCCTGAAATTTGAATTCGATTCTGTAAAAAATTATTGATCTTCAGCACCGAAACGATGTCACCATTTTCCAATTCGAACGTACTATTCAACAACGCATCGACGGAATTAAAGGGGACATCGATATCGAGAATGTTTTTAGAAAACAATTTCCTTTGCGCGAAAGGAATAATTCGTTCGACATGAATTCGATCGCTATATGCCTCGGCCTGCAATCCGCCTGCCATGGTGATGATATCCTTCAGAATTTCTTTGGATTTCATTTCATAGATTGCCGGATGGATGACGTCGCCGGTTAATGCCACACGTTTTCCAGCAGGATGCACAAATACGACATCGCCATCTTGCAAACGGATATCTTTGGATTTATCGCCGCGCAATGCATAATCATAAAAATCAATTTGTGAAAATATTTTATTATTCCGGAGTACATCAATCGAACGAAGAGAGCCGTTCATCGTTGGGCCACCGGCAACATACAGAGCCAAAAACGATGTTGACATGGAAGAAATAGCATATCCACCCGGCTTCGTTACTTCGCCCAATACAAAAACTTGAATGGTGCGCAACTTGCCTGTCGATACATCTAACCACGTATTGGCATTTGATGCACCGCCTCTTAATCCGGAATAAATTGCCGTCATGCGCTGCATCAACCGGCTTTTCAATGCTTCAATAGTTACGCCCTGAGCGACAACCGGACCGACATTGGGAATAACGATATTGCCTTCGCGGTTAATCGTCAATTGCAGATATAACTGTGTTTCTCCCCACATCGTTAAAAGTATTTCATCCCCCGGGCCTAAAAGATAATTCGATGCCGTCGGTAAATTTAATACCGGCTCAAAAGTCGATGTTGGGAATTGAAAAATATTATACCCGAATGGCAATAGCTCTGCAGGTATATCCCTTCCTTCAAACCCCGGAACACTCAATGCCATCTTTTGTATTTCAGGTGTGTTTATAAGAAGACTATCTGCCTTATGTTTTTTCCCGACAGTAGAACTATCAAGCTCAGTTTGCGATTGACCGGCAGAATTTAAATACTGTTGGAGATATATTCCTAGTGCATTAGCTCTCTCTGTCGCTTCTTTTTCCGACATTCCCGCTTCTTTTATTTTTGTTCTTATCTGATCCGGCGGAGCAGCTTGAAGCTCTTGTTGTGCCTGTTGTTTTACTGCTTCTTTCTCTTGAGAAAAAGCAAAGGTATAAAGTAAAATCGAGAAAAGAAGTAAAATATAAAATTGTTTTTTCATAGGTTGACCGATAAATATTATTTTTGAGATACTTTTTTAAACTGCTTTATTAGAGCAGCCAGTGTTGTCTCGATAGATTCCGAGACTATTTTCACATCGGCGAGCACCGGCATAAAATTCGCGTCGCCATTCCATCTTGGCACGACATGAAAATGAATATGCTTGTCGATGCCGGCACCCGCTACTCTGCCGATATTCGCGCCGACGTTAAATCCTTCCGGATGGCTAACGGCTTTCAGTGCTGTGATGCATTGTGTTATGACCTTCATACATTCAAGCTGCTCGTTGTCTTCAAAATCTTCCATCGATGATGTGTGCCGGTACGGAACAACCATCACATGCCCGCTGTTGTACGGAAACCGATTCATCACCACAAAACAAGATTGTCCCCGCCAAACGATTAAATTTTTCACATCGTTCTTTTTATCTTTTGCAATAGAACAAAAAAGACACCGATCCTTTTTCTTCTTTTCATTAAACGTTTTGATATAGGCCGAACGCCACGGCGAAAATATTTTCTTCACGAACGTTTCATCTTCACATGGTTGTGCATCATAGCTCTATCAATGAACGTGGAGTTTCGTTTTATTGAATTTTATATTTCAATATAGGAAACATCTTGTTCGTATTCAAGAAAATCAAAATCGATCTAAAATTCTACTTGAAGATTCATGGTGTATGCCAGTTCCACATGATAGCCATCGACATTTCTCGGTTGAACACCTGAAGATGCATGTAATGTTGAATTGAGATGCGCTGCATTCCATGCTGCTTCTAATGCATTCAACACATGGTTGGCTACGAGGATATAAGACATTGACGATGCAATATTATAATAATTATTTGCATCACCGCGCATATTCCGGTAATAAAGAAAATGTGGCGTTACCTTATCATTGACAACATCCACATTCGTAAGAGTAGGTATTCCGTTTGACCATGCATCATCCCATCCGCCGGCAAATTGCGGATACTTGCCAATGAGTTCATAATATTGTTGCTGCGGGCGCAACGGCAACTGATGTGAAAACCCGGTGACAACATTATCGGAATTACCCCCGATCAACGTTTCGCATTGATTCAATGCATTCCAATTTACCAATTCCCATGGGGGAAGAGAACTTGCAGCATAACCATCTTTCAATATGGCACCATTGTTGGATACCGCTGTTGAATAATATGTGGGATAATAATACTGGATCCATTTAACATATCTTACTACGGAATATTTTGCATCTACATAAGATCCATTAACATATCCATCGGCATAATTTTGGAAATCCTGCGTTTGTTGATCTCCTTTGTTTGTATATTTGGAGTAAAGAATCCACAATGCTACTTCGGCGCCGGCAAACAAGGCGCTTTGCAAATAACTTTTTGTATAAAATTGTCCTGCTCCGGGAATAACAGCAGAATATAACCCGGCACGCATGGGCGAATATCGATTGTGATGTTGAGCAATATGACTGCTGTCAATATTGCTTAACAATGAATTTGCATCCGGCATCATCATCAAATCGGTGCGAAGATCGCCGGTATTGATTGATAAAGTCCCAGTTTCATTTTGGCCGAGATATTGTGCTTGCGCAGTTGAACAAGCCAGAATCAATATCACTGTGAGAACAAATAGAATTTTCGAGTGTTTCATTGGTACCTCATTTGTGTTTTCGGCATAAGTTCGTTGATATCAAATCCAAATAATATTCCGAGATAGAATCGCCATTCTTTTCCATATTCAACCGAACTTACAGTCGTGCTATTGACTTTTGTGCTAAAGGTATCGAACCCGTATGCGCCGGAAAAAAAGATTCTTGTCGGATACGAATAAAATGAAAATGATTCAAGGCGCAATTCAAATCCCATATCATGTTTCCACGTTGAGTAATTCGGTACTTCGCCCGACCATGCATTGCCAACATCGTAGAATACGGATGCAAACAACTTCGTAAAATAAAATTGCAGAAAGCGGTAGTTGAGTTGCGTGGAAATAGGAAAGCGATAGGTGGCATTAGCTGTCAACATTTCGTTGCCGCCAAGAGAATAAAATGTATAGCCGCGCATGCCAGTAAAGCCGCCGGCATAAAAATCAAAAAAATCATCAACCGTCGGTCCTAAAATACTGCCGCCGTGCAGCGAGAGCGACAACGTTTGTTTGTAAAACGGCAACGGCAAATATTCATTCCACAATAATTCGAGGCGATGTAATCGATATGGCGTAAAGACCGAAACAACTGCTCCACTATTATCCACTGAAAGAGAATCCGATGGATTAAAGTCATCGACTTCATAACTATATCGGAATAAAAACGAACGTCCGGTGGGATTAATATCACGATCCAGTGTCGGTAGAATACCGTTATATTTTATTTGCATTGAAAAAGTACTGCCCTTAAAATATGTCGCCCGCGTAGCTGGTTGATATTGGTTGTTAAAGACAGGATCATACCAGCCGCCGATTGATTCATCGTATTTGCTCCATGAATATCCCAGTTTGAGTTCGGTATTTTCAGTAAATATTTTTTGACGGAACGATCCATCAAATTCAAACATAGAGTATGTTACATCGATGTTAACGGGATCTGGTGGCGGATTACCCGGTAGCGCGAATAAATTATTGGTTTCCCTGCTAATACTGTACACTTCCAATGAAAGCGTTGGCTCTAATCCCAATTGATACAATAACGGAATACGGTCAGAATAATCAACGGTAAAAAATAAATCACGTTCCAATTTTCTGTTAATCGCTGCACCGCCGACGAGATCCACTTTATCTAAAACATCCGACGAAGTAAAATACAATCCAGGTTTAATAACATCAATACCGCTGTTATGCGTGTTGTAATTGTCAACACGTAATAACGGAATCAGTGAGATGCTCGTAAAGACAGAATGATACGGTTTTGAAAGATATGTTACATTCGATAGTTCAGCCGAGGAAGAATCAAGATGCGATTGAAATAACGGACGAATTGATGTGATCGAAACTGATTGCACCAGTTGCAACGCATCTTTTGGAATATTAGAAACAGAATAATGCTGCGCTGTAGAATCAGCGAGATAGGAGATTTTAAATCCCGACGATGTATATGTTGAATAAACAAGATTACCCGCACTATCGACAGCCGGATAAAAGGCGCCGCCAAGTACATTGGTCAGTTGCCGAGACGAACTATCGTCAAAGAAATATTTATAGATATTAAAAATATGTGTTTGGTCGGAAGCATACACCAACGATTTTCCATCCGGAGAAAAACTTGGATTACGCGAGTCGCCTTTGATGGAAAGAAATTTTAGATTCGCACCACTGGTATCGACGATGCCGATAGATTGATTCTGACCAATCGAGTAACCGAATGCAGTTTTTTTGCCGTCAGGTGAACATGTCGGCGTATAAACTTGCTCGCCATTTTCAAAATGCGTTACCTGACGGATATTTTTTCCATCAGCATTTGCCATACCAACATTCAGGGTTCCGTCATGCCCGTAAGCAAAAACAATGTGGTTGCCATCAGAAGAAAGTTTAGGATTCAGCGCGCGCAGTCCGAAGGTTAAGCGTGTTTCTTTTTCCGTTGCAATTTCCAATCGATATAAATCGCTGTATGACGACCAATGCGGATTATTGTGATCAAGTTTGGCATAATACATATACCTTCCATCCGGTGAAAAAGATATTGTAGAATGGACAAGTATATCTCTCGATGTAATCATTTTTGTTTTTTTGTTCTGACAATCATAAAGATAGACACTGCTGGTGCTAAAATAATCCTGACCTTGATTGGAAACGTATGCGATATATTTTCCATCCGGGCTAAATATTGGAAAGAAATTTCCAAACCCTTCTTTTTCAATCAACGTGCCTTCGCGTAAATTTGGACGAAGCGAATCAGCAATGGCTTTATATTTTTTTGTCTTTTCTTCTTTCCATTGCGCGTACAATTCTTCTCCCGTGACGCCCAGCGTTGCTTGAATTGCACCATCAACCGTGAGGCGATATGGCACTGCAAGATTTCGTGAAATTTTTTGGAGTTTATCCACACCATATTTTTCTGCAATGAAATCGATAATGGAAAAACCGGCATTGTAAGAAGATTCATTTCCCAAACTGGTTTTCCCAAATACCGCCATCTCTTCCCACGAAAGCGGATTGCCATCTAACATATACATTCGCAAAATCATATCACGATGTGTATCCCAATAATCGAACTTCAACGATGGATTGTTGTATTGCGCAATGCCTTCTGCGAACCAACTGGGAATGATAAAGCCGGCTATCGGATACGATACTAAAATATTCGGATATCCATAGAGAACATCGGGGCGACGTTCTGCTTCGTATCCCAGCCATTGGAAATAAAATCCCGGCACATGCCGTCCAAATTTCATTGCCGTTTGAATTTGGACAATGTGGGTGAACTCATGTGAAACGACATTCCACAACCACGGATGCATGCCGCGCAAATCAAAATCTAATGACGGCGCCCAAATTTCAATTTTGTTATCATAAAAATATGCGCCGCCATTGGAATAATCGTCGTGATCGCGAATCACGATACTGACACGTTGATCCGGTTCATGGTCATACATTTCCGTGATGGGTTTGTAAATGCTTTCGGCGATGTGTGCCACTTCACGTGCAGTGCGTTCGGTGCCATTGTGATAGTGCACCATAAAGTGCGGTGTGGTAATTGTGAACCACTCCAATTCAGGATGCGGAAAATCATCCTGAGCATTGAGTTTCGAAGTGACAAGAACGCAGCAAAGAAAAAGTGAAAACGACCAATGAAAAAATTTCATGCACACACATCCGAATCGATTAATTGTCCGACCAACTTGGAAAAGCGCTTTATAACAATCATTTTACAATAGCGATCTTAACGATTGTCACAGCCGATTGACTTGCAGATTTTGCTTCCACGCGCGCGAGATATATGCCGCTTTGAATATTGGAAACATTCCACGTGAGTTCGTTATCCATACCGGCAACAGCGCTGCCGTTCAATTCCGTAATCTTCGATCCGGCAAGATCAAAAATTTTGATATTGACCGCTGCATTCTCGCTTACATAATACCGTATCTGTGTCGAACTCCCGTAAACAGGATTCGGCCAATTATAGGTTCGAGACTTCGGAAAAAATTCTGTCGTCTGGGGCGGCAGCGTTGCAAGCACTGTCGAATCTGTACTTGATAAAAGTGAATTTCCGAACTGCTGCGCCCAATAAAGTTTTGCAGCGTTGTATGAATGTTCTAATGAAAGTGCTTGCGTATAACCGCTGCGCGTTGCCGTGAATACCGCCAATTGTCCTGCACTGTCTTTCATTGCTGCCATCGATGCATACCCGGGAGAAGCGGCAACAACAGAAAAACCGGTAAGAAGTTTTCCATGATTGTTCCAAGCAGAAAGTGTTCCATCGGCTGTGAGCGCAAGAATATCCGTTGAACCATCGCCGTCAACATCGCCAAGAAGAGGAGAACCGACAAATCCCGAATCACGCGAAATGGTAATCGGGAAATTATCCAACATTATTCCATATCGATTGAGCGCATAAATATTTTTTGCGGACATCACGACAATATCTTTTTCTCCATCTCCATTCACATCTCCGATAGCGAGTGAAGTAATCGCTGCATTGCTTAATTGAACATCGAATATTTTTTTTGAAAGCGATTGGTCGAAAGCAAGAACTCTGCTCCCGTTTTTCTGTGCGGCCACAACATAATTATCGCCTTTAGAAGAAACCGCGCTTGCCAGCAGCCAAGCTGATGTTTCTGACGACAGCGTTTGAGAATTGCTTCCATTATATAATGTCGAACCACCAATGCAGAAAATTCCATTCGGCAATTGTGCAATGGCTGTAATATCATTCGTACCGAACGTTTGTCGTGTTAACGATTTTGTATCCAATCGATATTGATAAAGATTGCCGTTCGCTCCTCCGACGATAACGGAAAGCGGTGTCAATGAAAACAATGGTGCTGTCGTTGCTTTCGTATTTAAATGAACAACGGTAGTATCAACCGTAACAATTTGCGATCCGTTGCTCATCGCTGCATTCCAGAGATACAATAATGTATCTTGCACGCCGGCAAGTTTTATTTGCGATGAAGAAATCTCATACGCCGCAACACCGAGTTGTCCACCGACATTGGAGAATAAACCGGCCGTATCCGCAACCATACTTGATCCGTTATTTCCCCAGATGTAAATACGATTATCGACGGGAAGAATGACTGCACTTGAAGTTATCGTCGGGAATCCAGTTTGTGTCGTTGTTGCGAATGAATGAGTGAAATTTGTCAATCGTTTGAACGATGTCAGCGTATCGAACTTTACCGTCATGTGCATGCGCAACGAACGCTCATCGAAATCTTTGATCGTGATAAGACTCGATGCGCCGGAATAACTGTTGCTATTCGGAAACGTTGTTGGATCGAAACTATTTTTATACACGACAGATGGATTTTCCCTAAACCAAAAATCTGACGAATTGCCGTATTCTATTTCCGAACCTCCTGTCAACGATTGAGACGATTGCCCGATTTCTTGCGGTCCTGCAGCTTCTTCTAAATTGATGCCACGATGGTCAGGATTTGCATTAACCGTATTGGTCGCAATATTTGAAGTAATGACATTGTCATCAATATGCCAGATCAAAATTCCGCCGCCATCATACTGGTTCGTTGTTGTGTATCATCATGGTAACCGATCAACGCCCAATCATAATTACTGACATCGGTAACAGGATCCCCAAAGATTATAAATTTCAGCATAATTGAAACCGACGGTATCTTCAGAAAACGAAAATATTTTTGTACTGCCGTCATTCAAAACGGATGTAACTTGCAATCCATGTTCACGATCGCGGCTGCGATTTTCTACTAAAAAATATTCTGATGAAGTAATCGGAATTTTATAAATCGTGTCTTGACCAGTTCGGAAACTGCTCACGGCTGGAACTGATATATTGGATGAATTGGTGGAAACCATCATCGGCGTTGTCCAACCTAAATATATTTTTTCCCACGCACTTGGTTCGGGCGGAAACACTCCGTTGTACGCAAAGAAACTTGCTCCATCCATCAATCCAAATTGTCCGATGCCGCTGGCGCCGGTTTGAGTATCGAATAAATCCGGCAAACCCAAATAGCTCCCAATCGAAGCCGCGAATAAACCGTTTATACTTAATTCCAACGTGTCGTTTCCCAAACCCGTAGCAATGATATGCGTTTCTGTTTCGGGGAGAATTATTGTTGAGGTGATATTTTTTCCCCGCATAAAACTTGATGTATCCACGGTAGCCAATACCGTCGAATCAAGGAACAACGATGGAATATCGTACCGGCGTCGGATTATATCCTAACAAACTCACAAGATCGATGTCACGGCCGCATCCCGCATGGAAAACGACAAACGCATCGTATTGTGAAAAATCTAATGCAGGATACGAATTGCTCACCGCCTGCCATGAATCGATTGCAAGCTGCGCTAATTTTTTATTATCTGTTGAATTCGTCGGCGGAGAATACTCGGACATTTTTTTTGTCAGCGTGATACCGTTGACAATATCGCCTGTGATCGATAAACGTCCTTTTGAAACCTTTTGGAAATAGTTCGCAACGAATTTTATTTTATTGCGGAAATACGACGTATCATGTGGCGATGGATCAATCATCTTCCCATTCATCGTCGAATCAAACCTACCAGTTCCAGAAATATTATGATTGACGGAATCTATTTGGAATTCTACCATTGCTGCAAGAATACGAATACTCGTTCGCGGTTGAAGTTGAATATCGCTCACAGCACGAGAGATATGCTGCACTTGAATTGTGCGCGGCATTTTTTTGGGTCCGGCATAGAGCAGCAGTGTGCTTATCGACAGAAGTGCGCTAATACACACACATGTGGTGACCTTTTTTAAAAAAAAGGACGGGTAAAAATTCGATGTGTTCATCGTGTATTATTGTTCCTCGCCGCCCCAACCGATGGAAAGCGTGAACCGCAATGTCTCACCGAGCGGACTATCTTGCTGAGATGCAAGATATAACTAAAATCGAATTTATAAAGATCATAGTTGATTCCGGCGCCGAAGGTCATAAATTGTCTGCCACCCATCTGCGGATCTTCGTAGAAATATCCCCATCGAAGCGCAAGAAGTTTTGGAGAACCATACCAATATTCTGCTCCGATGCTGCAGTTGAATTGCCGCATTTGATCGCTGAAACTTCCGCCAGACCATGTTGTGAACATTGCTTTGTAAAATGGGTCTGCATTCCCAAGCGTATCAGTAATTTTTACTAACAATCGATTTGCATCGCCAATGATTGTGATTTTATTATATTCACTTTCAAGCACGTTGACAGCAATGCCAAGTTTTAGATTTTGCGGCAATGGCGATGCTTGTGCTTGATCAATATAGGTGAGTTTTGGTCCGATATTGGAAAGATTGACGCCCAAGCTTAAATTTTTTCCAAGATCAATCCCGGTAAAGGGAATTTCACAAACCGCCGGCCGATACATTAAGCCGACATCAAAACTAAACCCTGTGGTAATTCCATTTCCTTGTTCTTTTTCCGCCCCAAATGGCGACAAATGGCTGTGGATAATTCTTGATGTTACGCCGATCCCCAATTGGTCAGATATTTTGGTGCTATAGCAAAGTGCAAACGCTGCCTCAAACGAACTAAATGTTCCAAGGATAGTAGAGCCACCTTCACCTGTTTGGTTCATTTCCCCATAATTTAAGTACGTTATTTGCGCGGCAACCACGCCGCCCAATTCTTCCACCGGTTGTTTGTATGCCATGTGTGCAATCCACATATCGTTTAGTCCAAACCCAGGCAGCCAGTTGGCATGTGTGAGAGATACTTCCGATCCTTTTTGAAATGCATAGCCGGCGGGATTCCAAAAAATTGCCCATGCATCATCGCCTAATGCAGCGCCGCTTTCACCCATAGCACTTGCACGAGAATTCGGTGCGATTTCAAGAAACGGAACCGCCGTGGAAATAACGCCTTGCGCTTGAACCGTATCAAAGATACTTAGCGTACCTATCACTATCATCAATACTAAGTTATGTTTCATATTAAAATTCCTTTTGCAGATGCTTTAGACAATTTATGGTAATCGTTTTTCGGTTTAGATTCAATTTAATACAATGCATTCAGTGCATTTGATTTTCGTTATTAACGTATGACTGCTAATTTTCCTATTACTTCATTAGAATTTTTTCGATCCGGTGTACGAACAATGAGTTTGTATAGATATACACCGTTGGCTATCGCCGATCCATCTTTATCTCTTCCATTCCACGGGATCTTCACAAAACGATCTGTAACATTTGGAATGGAAAGAGTTTCGATCAGCCGTCCAGCGATGGAATAAATTTTGATATCGACATCGATCGGCGAACTAGAATTTCGCTGGAATGTAAAATTGGTTTCTCGAGAAAATGGATTTGGGAAATTATAAACCTGATACATACCGGCATCATCTGTGGTATGCACATCAAAATAAATTGATTTTTCGGTAGAATTATTTTGTATATCCCATGCTTTCACTTCCAACTCATGACGGCCTTCGGTAAGATTACTAAATTCATACGTTACTGTTCCTTGTTTGTAAGTACCAAAATCACTGCGATAGTACGTAGAAAGATTATAGGTTGCATCGGGATTAGTCAGAACCGCGGTAATATTATGGCCGATGCCCAACGAAGCTGAATTGATGCCGCTTGAATCGTCGAGTTTTATTTGTAACGTGGCATTAGGTTGTACGACCATGCCGTCATTCGCTTGTGCACCATCCAAGGAAAGCGTCATCGTTGGACCAACAGTATCTACAGCAAGTGTCGTATCAATTCCATTAATTTTTATGCTGTCGGTAAACCCTATACCATCAGTTTGAGTTCCCCATCCGTAAACCGATATTCTGGCTTGGTTGCCGAACGATACATCTTTGGGAATAGGAATCATTCCCGTAAATTTTCCATTGACAACGGGAATTTCACCTTGATACAGCAACGGCCCATCTTTTATAAAAGGGAAATTCCAACCATCCTCTGTAACAAAAACGCTTTGTTTTGGCCCGAACATTTGGATCAATGCCGTATCAATACTTCCTTGCGCCTGTTTCACACTGCCTACTATGCGCGGTATCGATAGTGATTTAATAGAGACTGCATTTTGCGTCGCTGTTCCATCGATTGAATCGACTTGTAATTTTCCTTGAGGCATGACAAGACGCATAGTAGGATCTGCAAACAATGTATATTTTCGATAATTTACTTCTGAAAATTCTGTTATTTCTTGTTTTACTAACCACATCACATCACCGAGTCGCGGCGGTTGTTGAGACACCGAATCATTGGGAAATAAATAAGAATAGAAACTCTGGTTAAGGGTTGCATTATAGTTGGCATACACTGCCCGCGATGAACTTAAGACACCAATAGCACCGCCTTGTTCCATCGTGATAAGCTGTTCACCCGCACTTACGCCTACCGGATTATCATAGTGAGTATAGTCACATGTTGCAGTCACAAAAAACGCTAATCGATTTTTATTCGTGAGCAACGGCAAATCATCCACTTGTGTAAATATAGATTCATACGACCATAACTGCGGACTTCCATGCCCATCATAATTAATCATCAATGTGCCGCTGTTGATCGCTTGATCGATAGCGGCATTCACAGCCGGCTTTCGCCTGCCGGCGCCCGTAGTTACCGTAGGATAAACAATGCTGTAAATTTTTTGTTTCTCGAAATTATCAGGAGTACAATATGATGATAGATCATCGGTATCAGAAGTATATGTTGAGCCATCATCTGTAGTTGATGTCTGGCCATCATCGCCGACAAAAGTTATCCGGTTTCTCCACACATCATGCGGGGATGCTGTTTCGTAAGAAATAATTTTACCGACTACCGTTGTTGCATCTTGCAATGTTCTTACAGGAAGCCGACCGATGCTCATAGAGAGCCGCGAATCTCCCGCGTTAAGAATTACCAGACTATCGTCGCTGGCATACGAATTCATTTGGCCGATCGATTCTTGTGTCTCAAACGCCGGTATCAGATTGGGAAGCGTTGTCGTTATGTTTTTGTAATCATAGTGTCCCCATCCGAATAATAGAATATAACGTGGAGGGCTGGACCAGTTCAGCAATGTATATCGAAGAAAATCACGGATTGCCATGATGTCCGGAATACCGCCGCCAAATTCATTATAAATATTGGCAATATCGACAACTAATGTGCGTAATGTATCATGGGCGATACGATAATCGCGCAGGCGATATGCTTGCGACAAAAAATCTTTCGGCGATATGATGAGAAAATCATACGCATTTGCCGGATTACGCAACGTAGTGTTCGATACTTGCAAAGCAGGCGTAGATACGGTTTTATATCCGTTGAGTCCAATCACGGCAAACGAACGGACACTCCCGGCAATTTGTGATAATCCAAATTTTACGACAGAAGAAACCGATGCATCAACTTGAGAAATTTGTTGAACATTGGAATGATCCGTCACATCAAAAACTTTTGTATTTGCCGACGATGAAAGATTAGAAACAGAATAAACAACCGAAGCATTCGTATCAGGCGATGTAAAGAATAACGAATCGTTCACTGCGATGAACTGCCGCCGATATAAAATTTCCAACCAATCGATCCATCCTATTGCGCTGGCATTCATGGCTAAATAGGAGACATTAATGTTACTTGTTTCGCTTGACAAGCTCCAATTCTTCGTTGCAGTGATTACAGGTTCTTCTAACGCATAATTGACTTCATTACTCGATAAATCAGCAGAAGACATCGATGCCATGGTAATACTTGTCAGCATCGTTCCGTTTTCGCTAACTGAAAATTGATCATTCGTCAACGAACGAGCAAGGAATACAAACCGGTAGAGTACCGTACTATTTGGAACAATTCCAATCAGAGTATTAATGTAAGTATCGCTGTTATCCGTGCTGCTAAAAGCTTTTCCCAGCCAACGGCGCCCTGAGGGAATGATGTTATGTAATTCTTGCTCGACAAATACTTTATCTAAAAAATCTGTTGGCTGATAGGCATTTGCTGAAACCTGAGACGTCTCTACGTTCATATTTTTGCCGGTACCGTTGGCGAACGTAAAGAAATAATAATTTGTGTCACTGTAAGGATTGATATAATGATGGAATGTTTTTCCCGCAGCATCATAATCCCATCCACGTACTGATTTGCCGTAAAAAATTATGTAATCACCTTGATTAAAAACGCCATTACTATCCTGATCAACAACAAGCCGTGAAATTTCCAGCAAGCTATCGGGTCTTGCCGCAGCAACATCTGTCGGCAAAACCTTGCCGCCATTTCCGTACAATCGAAGGTTATGAATATTGCTCAGTTCAGCCGCGGATATGCCCGAGTTCACGAAAAAATTATAATCTAATTTATACATCCCGGTTCCGTTAACGCCGAACCGATACCATGTTCCTGTTGATAACGGTGCTGCAGCAGAAGTTGTTGAAGAAACAATTTTGGCGGAAGGCATATTGCGATTTGTTACCGATGCTTGCGGCATCGTACCGGATAAAAGCGTTAATACCGAGGGATGCGAACCCGTCGAGCCAGAATAATGCAACTGAACAATAATTTTCGTATAAAACTTTACATGATTTGCATCGATAATTTCCACCGGCCAAAACCGCAACGTTCCCACCCATCCGACACTGGTGCGGCTAATATTTATCACTTCGGCAAGCGGACGTTCCCCAGATTGCACCGCGCTAAGATGAGGAAGCAATATCCGATACTCTCGTTTGAGTGCACGAACAGGCAGCGCGTGGAGTTTGTCCGTTGTGCCCGCTTCCGCTGAAACAATTTGTAATTGAACTTGATTGGCGGGCAACAATAATGGCACGGCACGATAAGCATCAATATACCCTGCTGTATCTGAAAAAGCAGACTGCGCATTCCGAAACTTGATCGTTGAATACAGCGCGCCATCGTTTCCCGTATATGTCCCCGTCCTGATAACGGGAGCGTACTCAATGGTAATAGAGGATTGGTCTTCGTGAAGAATTTTTATCTCTTGTACATGTTCGCGAAGCCCTTGCCGTACCCGACAACAAGAATAAAAAAATATATAGAAAGCTTTTTCTTCATAATAAAAAAAGACCGAATGAGTTTTTCTCCTTCGGTCTTTCTAAACATTTAGACATACCGAACTTGAAAAGGAAAATTCCGTTCACACTACTGCGACACTCAATTACTACCGGAATAAACCTTTACCAAATTCTCTATAAGCTCTCCATATATCGAAACTATTCTAAATTACAAATTGGATTTTATAGAAGCAAGTAACGATGATCACAATTTGAACAATCGAACAGAAAAAGAAATGCGTTGCAGTTCTGCCAATATTTGGGTAAATTATTTAAAACAGAGTTTGAAAAAAAATTATGCCGAGACCAATGAATATTCTGTACGTTACCAGCGAAGCCGACCCTTTTGCAAAAACAGGCGGGTTAGCAGATGTTTCCAGCGCATTACCGAAAGCCATTAAAGACCTCGGTCATGAAATACGTATCATTATGCCTCGTTATCATTTTATTGGCGAGCGTAAATTTCATCTACATGATATTATTCGATTAAAAGAAATCCCCGTTCCCGTCGGTTCCATCACCGAGATGGGAAACGTAAAATCTTCATTTATCAACAATCTCAAAGAAAAAGTTCAGGTTTATTTTTTAGACAATGCGACCTATTTTGGACGCGACGGAATCTATCAAAGCCCGACAACAAAAAAAGATTATAAGGATAATGATGAGCGATTTATTTTTTTCTGCCGCGGCGTGTTGGAAACGCTCAAGTGTTTAGGATGGCAGCCGGACATCATTCACTGCAACGATTGGCAAGCAGGACTGATTCCCGCTTACATGAAATCAATTTTTTCTTCCGACCCGTTTTTTAAAAACCTCAAATCGATTTTCACTATTCATAATATGGCATATCAAGGAGTGTTTCCGTACGAATCATTTGTGAAATCTCACCTTCCAAAGGAACTTTACCAACAAGACGGCGTCGAAGCTTATGGACAGTTTAATTTTATGAAAACCGCTCTCTTTTATTCCGACGCTATTACAACCGTGAGCCAAAGATATGCTCAAGAGATTTGCAACTCGCCGGAAATAGGAGCCGGTTTGAATGGCTTGTTGACTGCACGTAAAAAAGATTTATCCGGAATCGTAAATGGTATCGACTATCAAATATGGAATCCTGCAACCGACAACCTTATTTATCGCAAGTACGACAGCAAGTCTGTTGAAGCAAAAGTCGATAACAAACGGGCGTTGGTTCAACGTTTCGGATTGGAATTCGCCGAAGAACGACCCGTGATTGGCGCAATCAGCCGATTGGCAGATCAAAAAGGATTCGACCTTGTGTTCGATGCCATAGACGATATTTTGCGGTTAGACGTTCAACTGATTTTTCTTGTCTCCGGCGATAAAGACATGGAGAAAAAATTTGAAACATTGCAAAAGAAATATTCTAAGCGCATCGGACTCATTCTTGGATATGATGCAGAGGTTGCCCATTTGATTGAAGCGGGCAGCGATATGTTTATTATGCCGTCGAAGTACGAGCCATGCGGATTAAACCAAATGTATAGTATGCGGTATGGAACCGTTCCCCTTGTACGCGCAACCGGCGGTTTAGATGATACGGTTGATGATTACAGCGGAAATGGCAAAGGAACAGGATTTAAATTTGAAAAATACGAATCCAAGGACTTGCTCAAAACATTGCAGCGCGCATTAAAAGTTTATCAGCAACCGGAAGAATGGAAAAAATTAATGCGCAACGGTATGCAATGCGATTTTTCTTGGGAAAATTCTGCGCGGAAATATCTCAATCTCTACAAAGAATTGTTGAAACAATAATGCACACAGGTTGTAGGCGTTTCAATAATTATACGACTTAGCAAAACATCTTCCTTATTGTGTATGCTTCTTCGGTGGATGTTTGTAACAATTAACTTTTAACGACAAGCGGCAACAACGTGACTCTTCAACGAACTTTTCTCTTTCTTATCATTCTACTCACATGTTTAATCGGTTGTAACGAAGATACCAAGTGTCGTGGGTGCGAAAATACTTCCCCAAGCAGATTTTACAACACCCCGCACCGATACTATCGATGCAACAAGCCATGGCACTGAGTCGTCGATACTATTTACAGGATCGCTGGATCAAGTTATGCTTGGCAAAGATGATAATGCTGGTATCGAAGCATGGATGCTGATCAAGTTTTACCCGTTTGATGATACGATGTATAATGCTAATATCAAGATTACAAGCGCAACGATATATTTGAAAACATTGTATCACTTTGGCGACTCAACGGGTGCGCTTTCATTTAATATGTATCATGCTTTTGGAGTGTGGACTGGTGATTCGATCGCCTATAATGATTCTCTTTTCAGTTACCCTGAAAATTATTACAACACAACGAGCATTGGTAACGCAACCCTCACAGACTCCATTGGTAACCCATTATTTGGCGATACGGAGTGGGTACATTTTAATATTCCAAATAGCGAAGTGCAAAATTGGCTTACGACAGAATCTGATAGCGTTACGAATCAGGGATTAGTCTTTGAGCCAACTAACAGCACCATGATAAAAGGATTTTATTCTTTTAACTCCACCGATACCGTATATCCAGTCCTTACACTAAACTATACTGAAAATGATACGCCTAAAACTTATTCAACGACTACAGGAGTTGCAAAATATTTATCGCGCGCCAGTTCATTGCTAAAAAGTAAATTTTCGATTCCGTCAGATTCTCTCTCGTATATTCAAAATGGAGTTTCGTATCGTTCTACTTTTCATTTTGATACGCTTAAAACTCATTCCCATGTGTTGCTTCCATCCACCATTCTTCTTCACAACGCGTTTATCGAAGTAACGTTAAACCCGGCTTCATCTCTTTTTAATTTGAATAAGACATATTTAGCTGATTCCCTGTATGCATATTTGGCTACCGATTCAACAACAATAAATTCTTCTTCTATCACGTTAAGTACAACATATACCAATGCTCAGCATCAGCATGTGTACAGATTTAGTGTCTACAATTATGTGCAAACTTGGTTAAAAAATCCTTCATTGATCAAAAAAATCTACATTACGGGTGTTAATGAAAGTCTCTCGTTTGACCGTTTTGCATTGTACGGCAACAATGCTGCACTGGTATTAGAACGGCCGCGATTAATCATTATTTATTCCACGAGCAAATAATATGCACATTCGACGATATATACTTTTTTGTTTCCTCATGCTGTTTGTTTTTACTACCAGCAGTTTTGCGGGCGGTTCAACGTATTCACGATACGGTATTGGCGATTTGCAATATTCTGGTGGCGCGCGTGCTTTTGCAATGGGCGTTGCCGGCGTTGCTCTTTCAGGTGCGAATTCCATCAATAATTATAATCCGGCTGGGCTATCTCAAATTCAACTTACAAGATTCTCCGGTGATTTTTCTGACACACACATGTCTTCTCAGAATATCAACGGTTCTGCAAATTATAATTTTGCTACATTTCAAGGCGTTGCCTTTGCATTCCCTATCGCACATGATTATGGCATCGTCTTTTCGCTTGAACTGGCGCCTGTAAGTAATGTCCGTTATGGGATCAATAACGACCCAACAACCGATACTTCACAAATTTCCTATTATGGAAGAGGCGGGCTGAATACATTATCCGCAGGCCTTTCGTTTTCTCCTTTTCCGTCGTTGCAAACAGGAATTAAATTCAATTATATCTACGGACGCATCGAGCAATATCAAAACATTGCACTTACGGACAGTGGTTATTCATCGGATCAATTAGATCGTTCCGCATATTATCAAGGCATGAATTTTACATTCGGTTTGTTGTATCATGGATTTCAAGATTTATTTGATCGCCCATCGCTTGCCCCCCTCACCTTCGGATTTATTTTTTCAAACGCCTCGACATTCAATGTCGAGGAAGATCGCCTTTACACCAATATCGATACCACCAGCACAAATTCCGGAACATCGACATTTCCTTACACACTAGGATTTGGACTTTCTTATACATGGAAGGATCGATACCTTCTTACGGGAGACGTTGTTTTTCAGAATTGGGGATCAACAAAATATTTGGATGCAAATCGTCGTGTTGAAGAATTAAGCGATGGACTATTTGCTATCATTCAAAATGCAACCCGTGCAGGATTAGGATTGGAAATTTCTCCGCCGCACGATGCATATTATTCTGACATGATTTATCGCGTGGGTGTTACCTACAATTCCACGTATTATAATATTCGCAATCAATCCATCGTTGAATATGATATTAGCGGCGGCGTAGGAATACCGATCGGGCCTGATTCTCGATTAAATATCGGACTTCAATACGGCGTACGTGGAACGACCATCGACAATCTTCAGAAAGATTCTATCTTGCGTCTTTCTATCGGAATTTCAGCAAGCGAACTTTGGTTCTTTAAGATTGATGAGGAACAATAATGATGACAGCCATCGGCAGCGACCATGCAGGATTTGAGTATAAAGAGAAACTCAAAAAATTATTAGATGAACTTGGCGAGCCATATCATGATTTCGGAACAACGTCCAACGCATCAGTCGATTATCCCGATTATGCGCACGCGGTTGCAGAATCGGTTTCCAACGGAACATATCCGCGCGGCATTTTGATTTGTGGAACCGGTATCGGTGTTTGTATCGTTGCAAATAAGCATACAGGCGTGCGTGCTGCGACGAGCGAATCCGTTGCATCAACTCGATTAGCGCGCGAGCATAACGATGCAAATATTTTATGTTTTGGCGAACGAATTACTCCATGGGAAACGGCAACCGAAATGGTCAAAGTATTCCTCTCGACACCGTTTTCCGGCGGCGAGCGCCACACACGGCGTGTTCAAAAAATTCATTCACTTACCAATTGTTGAACGACTATGAATAATCTCAAGCAACAAGACACAGAAATTTTTTCTGCCGTCCAGCATGAAGTGCATCGGCAGAACTCAAAATTAGAATTAATCGCTTCCGAAAATTTTGTCAGCGCGGCAGTAATGGAAGCCGCAGGAAGCGTGCTGACAAATAAATATGCCGAAGGATACCCCGGCAAACGCTATTATGGCGGCTGTGAATTTATTGATGTTGTTGAAAATCTTGCTCGTGACCGCGCTAAAAAATTATTTAGTGCTGAGTACGCGAACGTGCAACCGCATTCCGGTTCGCAAGCAAATATGGCAGTGTACTTTTCATTCATCAAGCCGGGCGATAAGGTTTTGGGAATGAATTTATCGCACGGCGGACATTTAACCCATGGTTCCAACGTCAATTTCTCTGGTCAATTATACAAGTTCTCGGCGTATGGCGTTTCCAAAGAAACCGGACGCATCGATTATAACAATGTAGAAGATGTTGCCAAGCGCGAGAAGCCGAAAATGATTACTGTCGGCGCAAGCGCGTATTCCCGTAATATCGATTACAAAACCTTTCGTGAAATTGCCGATAAGGTCGGAGCATTTTTGTTTGCGGACATCGCACATCCCGCAGGATTGATCGCAGCAAAACTTCACAACGATCCGCTTCCCTATTGTCATGTCGTAACATCGACAACGCATAAAACATTGCGAGGCCCGCGCGGTGGTTTAATTCTGATGGGAAAAGATTTCGAAAATCCGTTCGGACAGGTTGCGGCAAAATCCGGAAGAATAAAAAAAATGTCGGAACTCATCGATTCGATGGTCATTCCCGGCATTCAGGGTGGACCACTCATGCACATCATCGCAGCAAAAGCCGTAGCATTCGGTGAAAACTTGCAGCCGTCGTATCGCATTTATGCTGAACAAATTATAAAAAATGCGCAAGCACTCGCTGCGGCGTTGATGAAACGCGGCTTCAATATTATCTCCGGCGGCACCGACAATCATCTCATGTTGATCGACCTTCGCAATAAAAATGTTACTGGCAAAGCGGCGCAGGAGGCACTCGATCTTTCCGGCATCACGGTGAATAAAAATGCTGTTCCATTCGATGATAAATCGCCCTTGATCACAAGCGGGATTCGCATCGGAACACCGGCAGTAACGACACGTGGTATGCAAGAAGCGGAAATGGAAATTATTGCCGAATTGATCGACCGTGTAGTTTCCAACGCAACCGATCAACAAGTTTTTGAACAAGTATCAACCGAAGTGCACCATCTAACCTCTCGATTTCCACTCTATGCCGAATTGACATAAGTTCATGGGATTTGGACAAATTCTTTTCGAAAAATTTCTCCATAAAGCTGCAACGGCGAACGGTCAGGAAGAAATGTCGTTCGTCGAGCATCTTGAAGAATTACGCAAACAAATCATCAAAGCCGTCGTCGGCATTTTTATTGCAACAGTTGTTTGCATCTTCTTTTCTGAATTCATTGTCGGAACCATTCTTCTCCAGCCCATCAAACACGTCGGCTTAAAACTCCAGGTACTATCACCCTACGGCAAAGTACTTTTGTATATGGAAGCAATTTTATTTGCTGCTGTTGTCATCAGCATGCCGTACACGTTGTATTGCTTATGGAAATTTGTTGCGCCGGGATTATTGGCCAAAGAACGACGGTATATTGCCGGCATCGTTCTTTTTACAGCGTTGTGTTTTTTTATCGGTGTAGCATTTTCCTATTTTCTTCTTGTTCCCGCTGCATTGAATTTTTTTGTTTCCTTCGGCACACCCGATATTGCTCTCAACATCGCCGTCGATCAATATGTCAGTTTTATGCTGGCGCTCATTCTCGGCGGCGGATTGGTTTTCGAATTGCCGATGATTTCTTATTTCCTCAGCAAGATGGGTTTGCTCACACCCGCATTCATGCGTAAGGTACCGGCGCCATGCTATCGTTATCATTTTTATTATTGCCGCTGTTGTCACACCGACACCGGATATGGTGACACAAACACTGTTGGCTTTGCCGATGTATTTATTGTATGAACTTAGTATCTGGATCCAAAGTTCTCTCAGAAAAATAAATCTACAGAACCGGCATCTTCAGAAAAATAATGTCGCCATCCTCATCCATATCGCTTGATCGTATCCGTGAACCTGTTGCTGAAGAAATTCGACAATTCGATATTCTTTTTAAAGAAGCACTTCGTTCACAAGTACCATTAGTCGATCTGATAGCGCGGTATATTCTTCGCCAAAAAGGCAAACGTGTCCGCCCACTCTTAGTGCTTCTCAGTGCAAAAATCTGCGGCGGCATTACCGAGAGTTCGTACCGTGCAGCGACACTGATTGAAATGCTTCATACTGCCACACTTGTACACGATGATGTTGTGGATGATGCTGACACACGCCGCGGTTTAGCATCGATCAATGCCGTCTGGAAAAATAAAGTCGCCGTGTTAATGGGAGATTATCTTCTCTCTCGCGGTTTGCTTCTCGCTCTCAAACATCATGATCATTATTTTTTGAATGCTACATCGAACGCGGTAAAACGAATGAGCGAAGGTGAATTATTGCAGATCCAAAAAAGCCGCCATTTGAATTTGGATGAACCGACATATCTGAAAATCATCAGCGATAAAACTGCCTCGCTATTTTCTGCTTGCACTGATATAGGCGCCGCAAGCGCGACCGATGACCCTGTGCTGCTTCAACATATGCAAGAGTTTGGAGAAAATGTCGGACTGGCATTTCAGATACGGGATGATTTGCTGGATTATCTCGGGCGCAAGAGTCTTTTAGGAAAACCGACCGGCGAAGATATTAAAGAAAAAAAATTAACACTGCCGCTTATTTATGCTCTCAATGCTTCGGATAAGCGCAGCGCACTACATGCGCTTCGTTTGATAAAACACGGCGCATCGAAAAAAGAAATCGAATGGATTTTAAATTTTGTCGTCGAAGCGGGCGGCGTTGAGTATTCGCTCCAACGTGCAGAAAAATTTGCGGCAACCGCGCGGCAGCATCTTGCCGGATTTTCAGACTCTCCAGCCAAAGCATCACTTTTGCAATTCGTTGATTTTATCATTCAACGGAACAATTAAACATTTCAATCCGTTTAGAGCATTTATTAAAAAGTAAAACAACTTTTCAATAACACTTCATCGCGGTGCCGAAGCAGATTCGTATTTTGAAGGGCATTTTGTCAACACCTCCGTAGCGTGGAAACATCCGTCTTTGTATTTTCCTTTGGCAACAACGTTCGTTGCCAATTCAAAATTGTTCGGTTTGGCTCCTTCTAACACGACACGTTCAATACGATTGTCGTCATCTTTTAGATAAAACGTGAACTGCACTTTCTCCGTATCGAATCCGGATTCACGATCTTTCATCCATTCGCCTTTTACTTGAATTCTTTTTCCGGTTCGTTGCGCTGTAGCAAAGGTTCCGTACTCCACGTTGGATTGAAGAAAAGTTACGGTAACAAGCACAAGTCCGGCAAGAACAACAATGCCTCCGATAACGATTTTCCATTTCATCGTTCAACCCTTTTTTACTTCACGCTCAAGATTTGAAATTTTTTTATCGAGCCGCACAAGATACATTACGATACCTGCCCAAATTAAAAGCGTTACCGTGAGCACAACATATAATTGGTTTTGACTGAAAAATTCATACATAGTTACCTCACTTGTTTATTTTCCGAGATTATTTGTTCTAACTGTGCAATACGTATGCGTACATTCCAGAGCCAGAAAAAAAATAAACTGAAGCCAACTAAGCCGCAGAAAAATACGATGCGCATATTAACCGGCATGTGTAATTGAGCCACCGGCGCCGAACCAGATGGATCGCCTTGTGCACCGGGATGCAAACCGCTGACAAGGCGCGGCATGACAAAAACAAAAAATGGCGCAGTCAGTCCGGCGATGATGGAATACACCGCAGAAAGCCGTGCACGCACTTCATCTGAACTTAGAGCGGAGCGCAAAGCAAAGTACGCGCCGTAGATCAGCAACAAAATAAAAATAGACGTTTCACGCGGATCCCAATTCCAAAACGATCCCCAATTAAACTTTGCCCAGATTGATCCGGTTACTGTAGCAAGAACACAAAACATAAATCCCAATCCTGCAGCAGAAACGGATTTAAGATCATTATCAAAATCATTCGTTCGTAAAAATTGAAATCCATAAAAAAGCGCTGTGAGAAATCCTAAAACTGAAACCCATGCAACCGGAACGTGGAAAAAAATATTTCGTGCTTTCTCTTCAAGTCCAGGAATAAGAGGAAATTGCAAAACATTTTGAGGAGCGGCAACCATGGGAATCGTGATGCCGGCGACAATCACGAATGTCATTAAAACAATGGAAACAAATTTTACGATTTTCATCATCAATCCTTCCAGACATATTCAAACAGCAGATACGATCCGCCGATCATCATCAACAAGTATGCAATCAAAATTTGAAAATCGCCAAAGGCATTCGTGAAATTTTCTCCGTCAAGCGCTTTTGTCGTGGATTGCATGACCGTCATCAGCAATGGAATCAATACCGGAAACGACAGCACAGGATACAAAGTTCCTTTAGAATGTGCTTTTGCAATGATCGCCGCAAGAATGGTTGCTGATGCTGCAAAGCCTAAACCGCCGAGCAACAGCGTGAAGATAAAAATGGATGGCGATAGAATAACAAACGCCGGAAAAACAATAACATAAAGAATGGCAACAGCTATGGTCAGCAGCAGCGTGAGTCCGGCATTGAAAATGAGTTTGCCGAAATACACAACCGTTGGTGTTGCAATGAGTTGAAGCGTGAGCGTTGTACCGCGTTCTTCTTCGCTCACAAAAATGCGCGACAAGCCGGACATCGCCGTAAAGAATACCACGACCCAAAACATTCCCGCTAAAATGTCCGTACCGATTTGATCGTCTCTCAACGCAAAAAGAATGGTCGCAACAGACGTGACCACAAACATCAATAAAGCATTGAGTGCGTACCGAGTGCGAAGTTCAGAACGAACATCTTTTGATATAATGGCAAAGATGGCAGCAATCGTTGTCACTGTTTTCCTCCTTGATTCATTCCGACAGTGATCTGCTGATCGCACCAAGTTGCTTCTGTTCCATCATTCGTTGCAACGATGAGTAAGCCATGTTTTTTTTGCTCTGTGATAATTTGCTTTACAATTTCAATTCCGTCCTCATCAAGATTACTCGTCGGTTCATCCAAGAATAACACTGACGGTTGATGCAACAATGCAAACGCGTACTTCAATCGCTGTTTCATGCCGGAAGAAAATGTTTCGACGCTGTCATCACGGCGATGCCAGAGATTGACGAGCGTCAGCAATTTTCTAATACGATTCTGATCAATATTATTTGAGCGAATACGCGAAAGGAATTCTAAATTTTCAAGTGCAGTAAATTCATCATAAAAATTAAGATACGGAGAAACAAAACCGATAACGTGTTTAAAATTATCAGAAGAAATTCTCTCTCCATCGATACGATATTCAACAACACCTTTTGTCGGCATCAACAAGCCGGCAAGAATTTTAGAGAGCGTGGACTTCCCCGCTCCATTTTTTCCAGTAATCGCTAATGAGGTTGGCGATGAAAGTTCAAACGTAATATCACGGAAAATCGCACGGCGATTAAAATCTTTGGAGACCTTGTTCGCTCTTACGGAGACTGTCTTCACTTGATGACAGCGACTTTCCATTTATATTCGTTGCCATTGATTGTCGCAATCACAAAATATATCCCCGACGATAATTTGGATTTTAGCAGCGATGTCGGAACGGCAATGCTGCGTTTGCCGAATTCCATACTCGTGTTGAATTGTTGATGGAATACCGAGTTGAGCGACGAGGAAACAAACGAAACGGATGCAATAGCATTTGTTTCGTTCGGGATGGGCAATACCAAACGATTTGCTTCTTTCATATTGAGTGGATTCGGCAATGCAGCAAGATTTGTGCTCGGAAGATCCGAATGCGTTGTAGATTGCAAATAAAACGTCCGCCAGACATTTGTTTGATCGGCAGAGTAACCGGCATACAATCCGTTGGATAATATTTGATACGGCGAGAAAAGAGAATTAGAACTCAATGAAATATTCACCGATTGTGTCGCTGTTGAGCGCTGCAACGCAGCATCAATATCATCATTCACCATAACGGCAGTAATTGTGTCGTTGTTCACAATAAAGTTGTGCATCGTTACCGAGAGCGGCGCCACATCATCGGGGAGCATAGAACTTGGATCAGAATAAAGTTTTGAATCCATAGGCACAAAGCGAGGATAATGATTCCCTTCAGAATAACATCGAACAGTATCGGCACGGTCAGCAGTAAAATAATTCCAGTACGCAAACTGCGCAAACTCTTCAATCAAAATGCTTCCGTGTTGAACAATCGCATCCCGCACACTTTCGATATAACGCTCGGCTGCCATGTGAATCCATGTATCCTTCATCATATCAACACCCAACCGTTTCACAAGAAATTGCGCCCAGACAATTCGTTCGTACCCGTCATAATGGTTAACATCGTACAACGGCAATCCTGAAGAAAATCCGGAAAAGAACGATGGCAAATAATTGTAATAATCTTTTATTTCCGGATAGACATAACTTTCCATCCATGTCGAAGTCATTTCATAGGGATACAACTCATCTTCCCAATAACCGTAACAACCGATCTGGATGGCATGGTTAGAACTCATGCGCTGCCGTCACTTTTAATGCGGCAATTCCTTTCGTTGCAAATTCGGCGAAGTCATTGTCAATATCAATATTGGTAGTACAGCGAATCGGCGGGACAGACGATAAGGTATCTACAAAGTTCGTTTCACCATAATATTCGCCAGACCATTCAACGATGAAAATATTATAGGCAGTTTGTCCTGCCTCGAACGGCGGAGCAGAAAATCCGAGTTCACCTATTTCTACATCCCACACGTGATTAAAGACCGCGCCGACCGAATCGACATATTGTATTGCAGTTCCTTCGATACGATAATTGTTTGCATCAAGCAATGCCGGTACATTCCTGCCGGAGGTATCATAATAAATATGGAAATGCCCGATGATTGTATCGCATTGCGTAGATGTTTGCTGTATTGCCGGCATGAAGTTGCTGCTTCTGGAGTGTTGTAAAATTTTTCCATTGATTCAATATCTGTGCAGTCGTACCGAAGCCGCATTTGTGTGAGCGCGTGGAATCACCAAGAATTTTTACTGCTGCATGTGGATTCCCCGATCGAAGATTTTGATAATAAGAAATGATCTTATCAGGTGCGAACTGCAACGAATGATTTTGTGCCACGGTGATTGCACTTAACAACAGCGATACGCTGATAAACAATAACAATCGTTGTACGGCTGTTACATACTTTCGGACAAGCAATTTATTCTGCAACAATATCATTGAAGTTATTCCTTGCGCGGTTCAGAGAATAATTTTCGTCCGTTGATGATTTTTACAATGCCTTCGTTGGGCAGCGTCAGCGCTACATCGTTCAATCCATCGCCGTCAAAATCACCGACCGCAAAATGACTCATACGTGGTTCACACACAAGCAATTGTTCACCTTCAAAGTTTCCATGCCCCAATCCCTTGAACCATGCCACTCCGCCCATATTCGAAGAACCAACGACAAGATCGAGTTTTCCATCATTATCTATATCCACAAACTGTACACAAGAACGATCTTCCAGTTTGATACCCGTCCCAATTATTTTAGGGTCGGAAAATGTGCCATTGGTATCGCCTTTTGCTATAAGAATTTCATTCGCGGGATCACCGGCGTAAAGTATAATGCTGGGCATTGTATCATATTCAAACTGAACAAACCAGAGATAGATGGACTTGACATTCGGCAATGAAAAATCATGCAATACTGCGCGCTGCCGAAATGAAAAACTTGAATCGCCATTTGCGACAGCAAGATTGACTTGCGTGGTATCGCCGGTACGATATGCAAACAGAATATCAGGATATTGATCATGATTCACATCGGCAACCATAGCTCCCAACAAATAATCAGGAGCAGAAAGGCGAAACGTACGTTCGAGAAACGAAGAACTGCCAAGTTGATTGAAAAAACTTAACGAACATCCTGCATCGCCCATCATATTTAACGTGGCGAATTCTGCCATCCCGTTCGACGATGTTTCGGAAATAATTTGCGATGCACCTTCGCTCATGATGCTGGCATTCGATAATGACCTGTTTCGATTGTCAACTGTAAGATATGATATTTGATTCGTTTGCGGATAAGAAATGACAAGGCGTATGGAAGAATCGGCAGAGGAATGCGATGCAAGATATTGAGGACTTGCCGGCAATGAAAAAGAGACAGGACCGTACATTCCTGTGTTCTTATGTCCCCAATAAAATGAAATTACATCGCTGCCGGTATTGGCCACAACAAAATCGCTGACACCATCTCCATTAAAATCATTGGCAAGAATGGCTGTGGGTGATAATCCCGCAGCAAGGTATGCTGTATCGGTTATAGAAATTCCTTGAGTGTTTTGATGGATGATGAATTGCTTTCCTTTCTTGTCCAGCACGACGCACTGCACAGAGCGATCAGCCGTTGCCGGGAGAATATGAAGAGAGGCGGCTTCTTCTCCAGCAGCAAACACATCGACATCTGTAAATGGTTCTTCATCTGCGTTATGAATGATTTGAAGCGCGGAGGGACTGGTCGTGACCGCAAGATCATTCAATCCATTATTATCAATATCTCCTACGGCAACATCGATAAGTTGATTATCGATCACAATTTTTTTCTTCCAGTTAAAATCGCCAAAATCATTTCCCTCCCAGAGTTGGATTTCAGATTGCTTATGTGAAACTAACACTAGATCAGGTGTAATATGCCGAAACAGCGAAGCAGGAATTATTTGATCGATGTTTCCATGCACAGGAAACACGCTTTGATCTAAAAATCTTCCCTTCCCAACTCCATATAAGATGTGCAATTCGCTTTTCACCCAATCATAGATCACAAGATCTATGAGATTATCATTGTTCAATTGAACAAGTGCAGCAGCAGAAATAGGATTATCTTGTGCTATCGGTTGACCTTGAACATAGCTTCCTTTGCTCGTTGCAATGAATGGCAGTATTCCGGGAGAATTGCGATCATACACTAACACATCCGGACGACCATCGTTATTTACATCGCCAACAAGAATATGCGCAGCCGAATATGGAAGATGAATCGTTGCCGATGCTCGAAGTGTATCTGACAAATAATCCGTTACAACTGTAACTGTTTTTGTATGTCGATTCAAAAAAAACAGTTGAGATGTTTTATCGAAAGAAGTTTCGGCAGCACAAACATCATCAAATAAAAAGTGAACATATTTTTGCGTGCAAACAAATGACGACACTGATGTATCATACGTTGCCAATGCGACATTGGGATTTTGTGCCGACCACAATAACAATGTCGGGTGCACCGGATGAGAAATGATCAGAGCACTATGATCGTATTGCGCTGGTAACGATTGAAACCGCACTTCTCCCAATGTGCTTTCACTCGTTTGCGCGGAACATGTTCCATGGCAAGCCAGCAAATGAACGATGTCGAACTTACCAGATGAGAAAAATATTGCCGCCAAAATGAAATGTACCACACAGGACCAGACACGATCTCCCCCATACTGTTCAAGCTTGCCGCCGATGACGTAAGCGCAATTGTCGCCGGCGCGCTGCATCTCGATAACGTCGCTTCTCCACAGTAGCTACCGGACGCACTGGCGGCGCCATCGCAGGTTTGCCGTTTTCATCAATCGCCACAAACGTAAGATATGCCGAATTGGTATGTTTACGTTCGCCGGTGAACAAATTCTCTTTCGTCACACGAACACCGACTTCTAATGAAGTGGTGAACACACGATTCACCGATGCTTGCAGCAACACGACCTCGCCTTGCTTTACAGGATTATGAAAATTCAATTCATCAACCGACGCTGTAACGCACAATTGATGCGTATGACGCGAAGCAGCAATGGCAGCTGCAATATCCAGCCAATGCATCAAGCGCCCGCCCAATAAATTTCCCATCCGATTCGTATCGTTCGGCAATACTAACTGCACCATCTCAACCTGTGATGCCTTGACGGTTTGAATTTTCTTTTGTGCCATTAATTTCCATTTACCGGTACCGGTGTTTGCATAGGTGTTTGTGCAGGCTTTGCCGTAGCCGGAGGTTGCGAGGCAGCTTCTGCAATTCTTGATTTCAATTCTATTTTTAATTTTTCTGCATCGGCAAGCAGGTCGCTATGCGAATACTTCACAAAAAATTTATTCAATTCATTTTGAGCTTCGGGATATTTTTTGCGATTCATCATCGCTTCTGCTTTTTTCAGTTGCGCCGGCTCTGCATACGGTGTATCGTGATATTTTTCCAGCACTAAATCAAAATAATACGCAGCCGCCCGATAATATTCCATGTACATATAGGTAACGCCGTTTTCATATTCTTTCTTCGCAGCTTTTGTATTCAACTCATTGATGCGAGTTTCCGCAGCATGTACCAACGTATCATTGGGAAAATAATCTATGTACGCCTGATATTCATCCAATGCTTTTTTAGAATAGTCTTGATCGAGAGATGACTTGGGAGACATCTTATAATAGCACGTTGCTACTTGAAAACGCGCGCGCGAAACATACGGGCTTGAAGGCATCGTCCTGATTAACAAATCGTATTCATACGCGGCCAGAATATATTCTTCTCGAAAAAAATGGCATTCGCCCATATAAAATTGTGCCGCATCGGCAACGCGCGTTCCTTGATATTGCAAACCCACGATTTTAAATTCCTCAATCGCATCTAAATAATTTTCCTCATGGAAATCCTTCATGCCCATTTGATAGTGCTGCTCCGCCGTCATTTGTTTGGTCACTTCTTCAGAACTGCATCCCCCGATACTCAGCAGCAGAATCGAGATTCCGAAGCAGAGAATGATTTTAATGAACAGATGTTGCTGTTGTGTTTTCAACAAAGTATCCTTTTTCATTTTTTTTGATAATAACATTTGATAATTTTGAAATCCGCGCCATTACGTATTCCGATTCTTCTTTCGAAATCTGTGTTGTCGGTTGAATATCCTGCGCGGAACGGTACACCTGAATAGACGAAACGCTGGTACCACTGTTCCGTTTTTCAAACAAGAATTCTGCAGCAAACGACCAGACCGCCCACCTTCTCTGCGGCTGATAAAACACTGCGTTACCGAGTGAATGGACGATCCAGCTGTTTCCGTACCGCTCGATACCTTGCGGCACATGCGGATGATGCCCCAGCACAAGATCAGCGCCGGATTCTGCCAGCCAATGCAATTGATGTTTCGTTAAAGAATCCGGCATATCCGAATATTCTGTGCCGCCATGAAAACTTGCAATGACGATATCCGCTCTTTGTTTTAAACTGTGAATCTCTTCTGCCGCACGCGAGGAATCAAAATACGAAATGTGCCCGCGCCAGCCGTTATGAATATTGACCAATTGCGTATAAGCAACGATTCCGATTGTGATTCCATTACATTGCAGGATTACCGGCACAAATTTATTCGAATCGATCGTTGTGCCGGCGAATTTAATTCCAGCTTCATTCAAACACTGAATCGTCTCATCCAAGCCCTTCATACCATAATCAAATTCATGATTGTTTGCCGTAGAAACGATGGTTATATGGGCATTTCGTAATGATGCAGCGGCAACCGGTGGAGCACAAAAAACAATATTCGATGTCGGGCTTTGTGTCTCACCATGCTGTTCGGAGATCGGGCTTTCTAAATTCGCAAACACGATATTGGCTTGGTGAAAAAACGATGTCATTCCAACAAACGGATAATCGATTTTGCCTTTCAATAATTCTTGTCCGACAGACCGCCCAAGATTGATATCGCCCACCGCAAGCAACGTTGCGCGGGAAACAGGATCTTGCTGCTGTGCTTTTCCAAGAACAGCAATCGACAGTAAAACAAACGCAAGACGTAAAGTTGATTTCATTTTATACAAAAACATACATCAATGAATTGTCTATTGCAATCCACTCATTGCAAGTTGCTCTAACTTCGCGATGCGCTCTTCCGTCGGCGGATGCGTTGAAAATAATTTCATTACACCGCCGCCTGTCAACGGATTGACAATAAACATGTGCGCTGTCGCAGTGCCAGCATTTTGCATCGGCACCAATTCTGCGCCGCGCTCTAATTTTCTCAGTGCGTTCGCTAAACTTAATGGCTTGCCGCTGATACGCGAACCACCTTCATCCGCAGCAAATTCACGTGAACGTGAAACTGCCATTTGAATAAGTAGTGCCGCAATCGGTGCAAGAATAATCATCGCGAGTTGTCCCAACGGATTTGAATTTTCGCGGTCGCGTCTGCCGCCGCCAAAGATTTCCGCATACATCGCCATCCGAGCAACGAAGGTAATTGTCCCTGCTAATGCAGCAACGAGCGTCGAGATTAAAATATCACGATGCTTTACGTGCGCCAATTCATGGCCGATCACACCTTCCAATTCATCATCGCTCAACGCTTGAAGAATTCCTTCGGTGGCAGCAACTGCTGCATGCTCAGGATTTCTTCCAGTAGCGAACGCATTCGCTGTTGCGCCGGGCAAGATGTACACTTTCGGCATCGGTAATTGCGCTTGCGTTGCCAACTGCCGTACCAGATTCTATACAATCGCGGCGATTCTTCTTCTGTGACTTCTTGCGCACGGTAAGACATCAACACAATTTTATCGGAGAACCAATACATTCCAAAATTCATCAACAAAGAAATAATAAATGCGAACACTAATCCTTGTTCACCGCCGATTGCTTGCCCAAGAAATAATAACAAGCCCATCATCAAAGCGATCAACATTACAGTTTTTATTGAATTTGACATTTCGATCTTTAACCTTTCACCTCAAAATACCTATCACCATGAAATTTATAAAAAAAAGCACGGAGTATCAACAATGTGCATTCTCGTTCGTGATCACGAATTGGGAAAGGAATTAGTTATGTTTTAATAAGCGCTGCAGTGTATCAACGACCAATTCCGGCCGTTCATCAAGGAAATGACGCGAGAAACGCCGGGCACGTTGCACTTCGTATGAATCAACGTCAGCAACGATCAAATCTTCTTCCAACAACTTCGCAGTCGCCAGCATCTCTCCGCTCGGAGAAGTGATGTTCGAACCGCCCCAAAAATTTACGCCGTCTTCAAATCCTACTCGATTGCTAAACAACAAATAGGTGTTCAGCAAACGCGCATACGTCCGGTGATGTTCATGATTGACAACCTGATTATCCAATTGTTTGCTCTCGCCGGAAATGCGTGTGGGACTCGCTGTAAGACAAATAATCGCCTCAGCGCCATCAACGGCAAGCAAATATGGCAGCGACACATGCCATAAGTCTTCGCACACCAACATGCCGAATCGTCCGAGTTTGGAATCAAACGCTGCGACTTTTTTTCCGGCACCGAAGTAACGTCCTTCTTCAAACATCCCGTATGTTGGCGGATATATTTTGCGATGAATATATTTGATGCCGCCGTCTTCTAAAAATATAGCGCTATTGTAAATTCCATGATTGGTTCCGCTTTCCACAAACCCCAACGCAATAGAAATCGATTTGCTTTTTTCCAACAAACGTTGAACAACGCTGCTGTTTGTAGGATCGATAGCCACATCCCATGCAAGATCGCGCAAGGTGTACCCGGTCAAACTAAGTTCTGGAAACACGATAAGCTGCGCGCCTTCTTTTTGCGCACGGTCGATAAATTCTAAATGGCTCTGAAGATTCTTCTCCATTGCGCCGACGCGACAGTCTATTTGAGCAATTGCAGCTTTAAATTTCATTGTAAATAACTAATCGACATTTACTTCATTGGAAAGTTCATCGGTGTCGCCAGGGCGCGGTGGAAAATATTTTGCCAGCACGGCACCAACCGATTGCACGCCATGAATAACGCCATCGCGAAATTTTTGCTGAAAAAAATGTTCCGACATTTCTTTTGCGATTGTTTCCCACGTTCCCTCTTCTACTTTGGTGTGAATCCCTTCGTCGGCAAAAATGTGAAATCGCCGATCTTGCAGTAAGAGAAAAATAAGGATGCCCGTACGATCCTTGGTTTTTATCATGCCAAGCGTATAAAATTCTTTTTGCGCAAGTTGTTCAAGTGGGATTTTGCGATCACGCCATCCGCGTTTCTGGCGAATGCTGACACGAATTTCTCCCGATGTGTTTTTTTCTGCTTCGCCAATCGCGTCGGCAATTGTTTTTAAATCTTCTTGCGAAAATAATTTCTTGACATGTTTCATAGCATCCGCCTTATGACAGATCAATCATTTTGATATTCCCGATATATTGTACCGTTTTATCTTCTTTGAGATTGCGCAACTTATCTAATTTCACCAGCAAGCGATCGATGTTCTCATCGATCAATTTAAAATATTTTACCGCTTTTTCCGGTACGTTTCCTTTTTCCAAAATACCGACCGTTTTTTTCATTTTGATTAACGGCTTATGGATTTGTTCCGATACTTCCACTACCAATTTTTGCATCACCTCTAAACGATTTTTACTAATCTCCAATTCCATGATTTCATTTCTTAATCTATGTTTTTCAACGATGCGCAACAATGATTGAGGAAAGACATGAGAAACAATGTCGGATTTTAATAAGTAATCTTGCACACCCAGCCGCATTACTTCCAAAGCAAGTTGAACATCCTGATTGACCGTGAGAAACACCACAGGAATCATACAATTGCGTTCCTTTAGCGCAAGGACAAAATCCTTGCCGGTTTTGTCGCCTAGAAAATAATCCGTCACAATAATATCAATTTCGTGCGGCTGTTCAAGGAATGTCAATGCACTATCAACCGTTTCTCGATGAAGAACATTGAAAGTCGCACTTTCAAAACTTTCCAAACGTTTTTGGATGAGAGGTGCAACTAGATCATCGTCATCGACTAACAATATGGTAATGGTGTTTGTACTCATAGACGCTCTTCGCAATTACCAGCTTCCGGAAGCACCTCCGCCTGCAGAAAATCCACCGCCGCCGCTAAAGCCGCCGAATCCGCCTCCGCCCGATCCGAACGACGAGCCGCCGCCAAATGAACCGGGCCATCCGCCGCCGTAGCCCCAGCCGGAATAATATCGATGTCCGCCGGAACCGACAAGAAATCTGCGCCGCCCACCGATCAGCGGCATAAACACCGTGAAGAAAAAGATGATGCCAATCAATATCAATCCGCCGGAAACGGCTGGAGCTTTTTCTTTTTTCTCCGCCTTGTATTCGCCTGCCGTTGCACGCATAACGGCATCGACACCGCTGACGATGCCTGCAAAATAATTTCCTTCGCGGAACCGCGGCGTAATTTCGTTGCGAATGATCTGCGATGAAAGCGCATCCGTGAGCACACCTTCCAATCCGGGACCGACTTCGATGCGCATTTTGTGATCGTCTTTTGCAATCAGCAGCAAAACACCATTATTCTTTTTCGCCTCGCCGATTTTATTTTCCGAAAACGTTTTGTTAGCGTATTCTTCAATGTCGTTTCCTTCGAGCGAAGGTACGATCAAGACGACAAGTTGGTTAGAAGTTGAATCTTCAAATTCCTTCAACAGTTTTTCCAGTGCTTGCCATTCCTGAAAACTCAACGTGTTGGTAAAATCCGAAACACGCTGTTCCACTTTATAAATTTTCGCATCCGCCACAGCAATGGATATTCCCATCACCAGCAGCAGAAAAAGAATTCCAAAACGAAAATAGTTCATGTTCATTCCTAAAATTTAACTTGCGGCGGTTTTTCCGATCCGGCAACGGCCTGGAAGTATTGTAATTCATGAAATCCGCCGAAGCCAGCAATGAGTGAACCCGGGAACCGGCGAATCAAGGTATTGAAGTTTTGTGTCTGTTCGTTGAATTGCATACGCGCAACAGTAATGCGATTCTCTGTTCCTTCCAACTGCGCCTGTAAATCTAAAAAATTTTGATTGGATTTGAGATCGGGATATTTTTCTACAACCACCATTAAGCGGGAAAGAGCGCTGCCGAGTCCGTCCTGTGCCTTTTGAAATTGCTGAAATGCCTGCGGGTCGTTCAACATTTGCGGTGTCACTTTTATTTGTCCAACACTCGCACGAGCTTCTGTAACGCCGATGAGTACTTCTTTTTCTTGTTTCGCATATCCCTTCACTGTTTCGACAAGGTTTGGAATCAGATCATACCGCCGTTGATATTGATTTTCCACTTGTCCCCATGAAGCTTTTCACCGATTCATCCGCAGTAACAATTTTGTTGTACACTCCAATACCCCATCCTAAAATAAGAACGAAAAAAAGAATCACACCGCCGATAATCGATAAGGCAATAATCCAACCTTTACTCATAGAAGTTCCTTTCCGTCATGGTTATACTTTTCATCTCTTTATGGTAGCAAAACTTCAAGCCAAAAACAACGGGTGAACATTCTGTTATAATTGTTTTTTTGCTATTCCTTAGACTTGTTGTTATTTTGAAGTATTATTTTGAAAGATCGATATGCGTACTTACCTGCGGGCAAAAATTCACAAAGCAACTGTTACCGAAGCCGACTTGCATTACGTCGGTTCCATCACCATCGATGAAGAATTGATGCATCGCGCCGACATTGCAGAATACGAAAAAGTTTTGGTGGTCGATAACAATAACGGCAACCGGTTAGAAACGTATGTGATTACAGGAAAGAAAAATTCCGGCGTTATCGGCATCAACGGTGCCGCAGCACACCTGATTCATAAAGGCGACGAAGTAATTATTATGACATTCCAAACGACTGACAGACCGAAGAAGCCAATCAACATTTTAGTAGATAAAGACAATCGCTTTCTGAAATATCTCCGCGAAAAAGCTGAGATGCGTGACTGCGACGGGTGTTAGTAGATTATTTTTTCCAGCGTACTACTCCTTCCTAGTAGAAAATATTTTCAGAACGAACTTCTCGATTAGAGATATGATAAAGATGTTCGTCAACGTAATTCATTTTCATCTTACAATCAGAGCATCTCCGTCCCTTGAGGAATCGGTTCGTTATAACATACTTTGTTTCGCCGCTTTCAGCGTATTCTTCAACAGCATCGCAACGGTCATTAAACCCACGCCGCCGGGAACGGGCGTAATGGCGGATGCAACTTTCGCTGCCGACTCGAAATGCACATCACCGACAATACGATAACCTTTGGGGCGCGTCGCATCTTCCACGCGATTGATGCCGACATCGATCACGACAACGCCTTCTTTCAACATCTCGCCGCGAATTGCTTCCGGTTTGCCGATTGCCGCAATGAGAATATCGGCTGTCTTCGTGAACTTTGCAAGGTCGGATGCACCGGTATGTGCCACGGTAACAACAGCATTTGCACCGGCTTGTTTCTGGAGAAGAATATTTGCAATCGGTTTGCCGACAATGTTGCTGCGACCAACTACAACGACATGTTTTCCTGAAGGATCATTTCCGCTTCGCATCAACATTTCCTGAATGCCAGCAGGCGTGCAGGATTTGAATGTATCCAAACCAATTACCAACTTTCCGATTGTCATCGGATGAAAACCATCCACATCTTTTTTCGGATCGATTGCTTCAATCACTTTTTGCTCGTTGATCTGTTTCGGAAGCGGAAGCTGCACAAGAATTCCGTGAATCTTCGGATCGGCATTGAACTCCGCAACTTTTTGCAGCACCGCTTCTTCTGTTGAATCCGATGGCATGCGTTCGGTGACGGAATAAAATCCGGCTTCCGTACATGCTTTGCCTTTGGAGCGCACGTACGATTCCGACGCGGGATTTTCGCCGACAAGAATGACGGCAAGCCCGGGCACAATGCCTGTAGCCGCTTTGAGTTTTACCGCTTCTTCTTTTACTTCCCGCCGAATATCTTCTGCAATAATTTTACCATCGATAATTTTTGCCACCCTGCATCTCCAATCCAAATAAAATTATGTAACTATCATTGTCCGAATGACGGGAAGATCACCTGTTCAATCTTGGTTGCCTTCCCTGTTTCCGCATCTACCTGAACATAGACCGCGCACATACGCACATCGTTTTCTGCAAGTTCAAATTTGTACGGCGTTTGGTTGACAAACCGGCGAATCGCAACTTCTTTTTTCATTCCGATCACTGAATCGTATGGGCCGGACATTCCCACATCTGTAATATATGCGGTGCCTTTTGTTAAAATACGCGCATCGGAAGTTGGAATGTGCGTATGCGTTCCCAACAAAGCGCTGCAGCGACCATCTAAATGCCAGGCGAGCGCCATTTTTTCCGCCGTTGCTTCCGCATGAAAATCGATGAGCACCACTTTAGTATCGTTAATAATTTTACTGAGCGCCCAATCTGCCGTCCGGAACGGATCATCGATGGATTGCATAAACGTTCGCCCTTGTAAATTAAGCACCGCCACGCGCCCCTTTTCTTTCAAATCATAGATCACGTATCCGCTTCCCGGATTATCTTTCGGATAATTCATCGGGCGGAGAATGTTGCGTTCTTTGGCAATGAGTGTTTTTGCCGACCATCGATCCCAGAGATGATTGCCTGTCGTGATTACATTCACGCCAAGGTCAAATAAAATCTTTGCATCGGATTCTTCGATGCCTTTGCCTTCGGTAGCATTTTCACCGTTCACCACACAGAAATCAATTTCATATTTCTGGAGATACTGTTTGAGCAGCGACGAAACGAGCGTCATTCCCGGCTTGCCGTTCACATCTCCGACGAAAAACATATTTAACAATTGTGCCACACGACCTACTTTCTAAGTGAATATTTTTAATGTTTTAATATACAAGATTTTGTTGGTGGATGGAAAAATGATTTTAAAATGTTTGTGCTGATATTCTTGGAATAGAAGAAAAAAAATAGAGAGATTTGATTTTTCCACAATACTTTTCCATTATAAAAGAGACCGATGGCAAGCATCTATCTTCATATTCCCTTTTGCGAACACAAGTGTCTGTATTGCGATTTTTATTCCATCGCTCCCGCAGAATCTCAAGAAGATTTTTCAGTATTAACAAATTCCTTTCTACAAGCATTATCAACAGAAATCGATCTGCGTGCACAGGAATCGCGGGAAAATGTTGCCTATGAAACAATTTTCTTCGGTGGCGGGACGCCTTCGCTTCTTTCTCCAAAACAAATCGAGACAATTCTCAATCAACTTGCTGCACGATTTACTATTTCACCCAACGCAGAGATCACGCTCGAAACCAATCCCGGCACCGTGGATCGAGAAAAGTTGAAAGCATTTCGTTCCGCCGGTATCAATCGATTGAGCATCGGCATTCAATCATTTCATGATGATGATCTGAAATTTCTCACGCGCATTCATTCATCCGATGAAGCAAAACAATGCGTGCGAGATGCACAAGCCGAAGGATTTAACAACATCAATCTCGATCTCATCTTTTCGCTTCCGCATCAAACGCCGGAACGCTGGCTCTCGAATCTTGAACAAGCTGTACAACTTTCGCCGCAGCATCTTTCGTGCTACAGTTTGATTGTGGAGCCGAACACTCCGCTCTATCGAATGGTGGAGACAAAACAGGTTACACTTTTAGATACCGAACACGATGCGGCGTTGTATGAACAAACGATGGATTTTTTTGCCGCACATGATTATGAGCATTATGAAGTTTCCAACTTCGCATTACCCGGTTTCATCTGCCGGCATAATATGAATTACTGGAATCACACCAATTATCTCAGCTTCGGTCCTTCCGCACATTCGTTTTGGGACAATACGAGATGGTGGAATATTTCCAACATTCAAACATATATCGAAAAATTATCGAGCAATCAATTTCCCGTTTCCGGCAGCGAGCAGCTTACACACGAACAATTGATGGATGAAACGATCTTTCTCGGTTTGCGCAGCAACGGCATCGATACAAACAAATTCCAGCAGCAATTCGGAAAAGATATACTGACGAGTTATGCTTCGCTCATTCAATCTCTTATTAAAGACGGACTTGCTTTGCTGGAACAAAACCGCATGTGTCTCACGTCGAAAGGGTATTTACTGTGCGATGAAATTTGCCAGATGTTTCGGTAATTTCGATATTGAAGTTCAACGCAATTCCTTATACATTAAAGCAGTAAAGTTGAGCACGAGAACCTTTTGAAGACAACACAACCGGTACAAAAAATATTGATCATCTCCCTCTCCGGCATCGGCGATGCGGTGATGTTTTCCCCTGCACTGCGTTTGCTGCGCCAAACTTA
The DNA here is from genome assembly GCA_963790045.1 of Ignavibacteriota bacterium. Classification (GTDB taxonomy): domain Bacteria; phylum Bacteroidota; class Ignavibacteria; order UBA10030; family UBA10030; genus DATKMP01. The sequence continues at coordinate 231,169 of CAWBMS010000008.1, forward strand.
TCCCGATGCAACAATCGATTTGTTGTGCATGTTCAAGGGCGTGGAAGAAATTTTTCAGCACAACACGGATATCAACACCATCTACTTCTGGAATTTTCTCAAAGAAGTTCCGCTTGCATCGCTTCGCTTTGTTCTGGGCTTGCGCGGGAAATATGACGCAAGCATCAGCACGTATCCCGCAAACCGGTGGGAATATAATTTCATCGGCTTTCTGGCGGGTGCGCCGAAACGGCTGGCGCACGATTACAATCATTTTAATTTCGTATCGCTATCGTTTCTCAACACACACCGCGTTCAAGAAGATGACCGTCGGCACAATGTGGAAGAGAACGTGAAGTTAGTAGAATTGCTCGGCGTTTCTTCATCTGTTGAACTTCCGTCGCTGCAAGTAAATCTTACCGATGCAGACAAAACAAATGCGGACGAATGGTTGAAGAAGAATGAATTAGAAAAAACTTCGTTGCTCATCGGATTGCATGCCGGTTCTGCGGAATTTAAAAATCAGATCAAGCGGCGCTGGTCGCCGGAAAAATATGCCGCACTCGGTTTGCAGCTGATGAAAGAAAAGAATGCAACGATTTTATTATTCGGCGGACAGGATGAACTTGCGCTAAACCAGCAAATCAATGCGCTGATGGAAAACCGCGGACACATCGTGCAAAGCGCTTTTATGACAACTGCCGCATTAATGAAACGCTGCGCGCTGTTCGTATGCAACGATACCGGATTGATGCACGTTGCTGCCGGATTGCAGGTTCCCACCGTAACGATTTTTGCGTTCACTAATCCCGCGTATGTATATCCGTGGAAAAACCGACACACTCTTGTCCGTCATCCGATGGAATGCAGCCCATGTTTTTATTACTCGCCGCGTTCTGCAAACTGCAAATGGAACGAAGACCGATTCCGCTGCATTACGCACATTGAAGTTGATGAAGTGTGGCGGGTGGTGGAAAAGATGCTTGGGGAATAAGTCCTTTTCCGTAAAACTTTAATGCAATTTTATTTTCGACAGCATGTCATGAAGTTTACATGACATGATAGTATTGTCAAACTACTTTGCGGAATTTCTGTTTAGCTGGCGTTAAAATGATTTATAACGATAATTCTTCTCTAAGACCTAAGTGCACCACAAAAGTTTTATCAAAATCAATTTCCGCACGATTATCACGATATGCCCAAGAATAATAATTTATATCATGATGAGGAGGCAACCATCTGTTGCCTATAATACTAAACTTAAAAAATATTCTGAGTGTCTTATCTAAATCAATATTACGATACAGCGGATGATTTTTAGTGAAATAATCAACAATCTCTTTGTATGAAAAATGATACCTATTAAACTGTTTAAGAAGTAAAGTAGACTCATCAATTTCAATGTCACTCAAATGTCCAGATAATTCATTCCGTACTTCTTGAAAAAAATAACCCGAATATTCATCTTTAGTATCAATAAAAGCTTTCCAGCCAAAATATTGTGTGTTTGGGTATTTTTTAATTACCAGTTTCAAATATGTAATTATATCCCGTGGACGAAAAAAAGTCCGTTCAAGAAGAAACCTTGCAGGAGGAATATCTCGAATATCTTGTGGGAAAAACAATTTAAACATTTCTTCACGGTTTAAGTTTGATAACTCAGGAATTGATTTTTGAATTTTTGCCAATACCAAATCAAACAATGGTGATTCCATTTTTGAAGCATTACCCCAATCTAACAATATTGAATTTCCCATTTTAATTTTATTTAAATCAGGATCATTTAACAGCGAGAATATATCGGATCGAAGAAGAATACATACTTTCGTTTTTAGACGGTTTTCTAAAAATAATAGATTAAGTTTGTCAGCCGCTTTTATTAAACTTACAATGCCATCTTTATAATTAATTTCATCATGGAAACGATCATCCAACTCGTCATAATAAATTGTATACTTACTTTTTGAAGTCCGTAATATACCAATTACAACTTCACGAAGATCATCTAAATAATTTAAATATATACCAGTTGATAGTTTTGATTCAATTTGGTAGGATGCACCAACATGAAAAGCGCTTGCGTTAATTTTGTTTTGTTTTGTAATTTCTATCAGATCTTTGGAATCAATATCAATAGATGTATAATTATCTTTGTAAAACTTTTCAAGCTTTCTTCGATTCTCAGAATTTTCTATTCCTAAATCTTTTAAAGTCATACGAGCAATATCCAATAAGATTACCCATTCCCAAAAAGGGATGTATTCATTAGGACGAATATCTTTTGCTTTAAAATGGATCAGTTCTTGAAATTTAAAATCTTTATATGAGCGAATTTCGCAAAAATTGCATGATTCGTTGATTGATTTTTTCTTTAAGTATTCAGCAAGAATTGTCTTTCCTGATCCTTTCCTTCCAAGAATTAAAAAGTTCTTTGGATTGTCCGCCGCTTCCGAAATATTTTGATAGTCATAAAAATAGTGTTCAAAGTTATCGTGATATAAAGCTTCTTTTTTTCCATCAGGCTCACCTAAAAATATATCTTTTAGTTGGTATCTATACATACATTCTCCATATAATAGTATGAATATTTAGCTGAGATATTTAAAGACAATAGAATCCTAATTACGCATTCCTATATTATCGACAACTTCTTTAAACATCTCTCTTAGCAATTATTATCTAATCAACCCTGCCTCTCACATCTCTCATAATATTTCGACACACCGTTCCTGCAGAGTAAAGAATATAAAATAGTTTGTGAATCTGCACATAGTATAATTGTTTGTGGGAAGAGATGCAAGCAGGATAACTAAATAGAATACTATGGTGGCCACACATTCTTGTGTGTCCCTTATTATGGACAGGCAAGAATGCCTGTCCTACCAACAAGAGTGCTTTCGCATTTACACAAGTCAGAGATTATCTACCTCTCCGATCGCTTGAAGCGGTCGGAGAGGTGTATGCAAAAAGTGTCAGACACCTGCAAGGTGTCTGACACTTAACCAAGACGCTGCTTTAAATATTCAGCGCATTCGCGCGGTGTTTCAACACGACGAATAAACTTTGTGCAATCGCCGACACCTTCCCACAATAATTCTGCACGCAGCGTTTCTACAACACCACTCCAGAATTCTCCGATAATGACAATCGGTTTTTCTTTGGATATTCCTTTATTGATAAACTCCCACACCGCTGCAAGTTCCAATAATGTTCCAGTGCCACCTTTTAGCACCACGTATGCATCTCCCATATCGATGAGGCGCTGCATCCGGTCGATGAGTTTGGGAAGATGAATTTGTTTATCCACCCATGGATTGGGCATTCGTGATTTCACATCGAACGTAACACCGATGGTTTTTCCGCCGCAATCCTTCGCACCGCGAGAGGAAGCTTCCATTGCTCCGCCAAATCCGCCGTTGCATACAGTGAATCCCGCTTGCGCCAATTCCTTTCCGATTTCATACGCGCGTATATATTCCGGATCGTTTTCTGCGACTCTCGCGCTGCCAAACACGGTAACAATTTTTTCTGCCATAGTTCCTTCGTTTCTATTTTACATAATGGAGTAAACTAAAGTACATTTGAATCGAATTCAATGATGAGGATGATGAGACTGTTTTTCCCATTTTATACTCAGATTTTTATTTGCGGTGAGGTTTCCGTATATTTTTTCTCACAAAGAAAAGAAAATTAATTCATGGCTGCAACCGAACGTTTATTTTTATTGGATGGTATGGCGCTTGCGTATCGCTCGTATTTTGCATTCATCCAAAAACCACTCACGAATTCCAAAGGCGAAAATACCAGCGCCGTGTACGGGTTCGTAACATTTCTCAATAAAATTTTATCGCAAGAATTTCCCGAACATCTTGCCGTGGTGTTCGATACCGCCGCACCGACGTTCCGCCATAAGGCATACAAAGCATACAAAGCCACGCGCCAAAAAATGCCGGACGATATGGCTGCGCAGCTTCCCATTCTCAAAGAAGTCGTACGCGCATACAACATTCCGATTGTGGAACTGGATGGTTATGAAGCGGACAACATTATCGGCACGCTTGCCAAGCAAGCGGAGAAAGAAGGTGCTCTCTCCTTTCTCGTTACTCCCGACAAAGATTTTCTGCAGCTTGTAAGCGAGCAGACAAAAATCTTTAAACCCGGCAGACAGGGAACCGACGTAGAAATCGTCAATATCGAAGGCGTGGAAAAACGTTTCGGCGTGGCGCCCGAACACGTGATCGATGTGCTGGCACTTACCGGCGATTCATCCGATAATATTCCCGGCGTTCCGGGCGTCGGAGAAAAAACGGCAATTCCGTTAATCCAAAAATACGGCAGCATCGAAAATCTGTATCAGCACCTTGAAGAAATTTCGCAAAAAGGCGTGCGCACGAAATTAGAAACGAACAAAGCATTGGCAGAGCTTTCAAAAAAATTGGTAACAATCTGTACCACTGTTCCGTTGAAAATCAATTTTCATGATTTGAGATCAGAAAAGAAAGACACAACAAAACTGATTCAATTGTTTGAAGAGCTCAGTTTTAAATCACTGGTAGAGCGGTTGAAACTTGAATCCGGCACTGCGATTGAAACTGAAACAGTTGATACAGAGATTGAATTTACTCCGCCGGAAGAATTCTCCGACATCACAAAAGATGAACATACATACACACTCATTACCAAAGGAAAAGAATTTCGCGAACTGTGCAAGCAACTCGCATCGGCAGATGAATTTGTGTATGATACGGAAACAACATCCATCGATCCGTTGCACGCAGAGTTGGTGGGAATATCGTTTGCGCTGAAACCGTATGAAGCTTGGTATGTCGCAATCCGTCAATCGATTGCCGAAACGCAGGCAACGCTCTTTTCTGAAAAACCTCATGCCGCAAGTACTGAAGGAATCAGAATCGAAGATGCGGTTCACGCATTGAAGCCGATCTTTGAAAATCCGCGTATCAAAAAAATCGGGCATAACATAAAATACGATATGCTCGTGCTATCGCAGTACGGCATACAGGTGGAAGGCGTTTCGTTCGATTCGATGGTGGCAAGTTACGTCGTTCGCGCAGACGGACGGCACGGCATGGATGATGTTGCGGAAGAATATCTGCAGGTACAAACCGGTTTCGTATGAAGAGTTAACGGGGACAGGAAAAAATCAAAAAGATATTCGAGACATTCCACTGACAGACATTGCAAATTATTCCTGCGAAGACGCCGATATTACTTTCCGCTTGTATAAACATTTTGAACAAGAAGTTGCCGCGCTCGGCATGACAAAATTGTGTCAGGAAATTGAATTTCCGTTAGTGTCGGTACTTGCGCACATGGAACAAACCGGAATAGCCATTGACAGCGACTACCTTGCAGAGATGTCGAAAGATCTTGAAGGACAAATTGATATCTTAACAAATGATATTTACAACGATGCCGGAAGTTCGTTCAACATCAACTCCACACAGCAGCTTGGAGAAATATTATTCAACCGGCTTAAACTTCCGACGGCACGAAAAACTAAAACCGGTTTTTCTACGGATATTGCCGTGCTCGAGTCGTTGCAAGGCACACATCCCATTATCGAACGACTGTTGGATTTCCGTCAACTCACAAAATTAAAATCGACTTATGTGGATGCACTACCGAAGCTGACGAATCCGCGAACAGGACGTGTGCACACATCGTTCAATCAAACAGTTACGACGACAGGACGGCTTTCCAGCAGCAATCCGAATTTGCAAAACATTCCGATCCGAACAGACATCGGGCGTTCGATACGCAAAGCATTCATTCCCGAAAAGAGTGATTCGCTTATTCTTTCCGCCGACTATTCACAAATCGAATTGCGCGTAATGGCTCACATCGCGAGCGATGCAGGAATGATTGAAGCATTTCAGAATAAAGAAGATATTCACGCTACCACGGCAGCAAAAGTATTCGGTGTTTCTGCCAGCGATGTTACACGCGATATGCGCCGCAAGGCCAAAGAAGTGAATTTCGGAATTATGTACGGCATCGGTCCCTACGGACTTGCAAACCGTCTTGAGATAAGTCAGACGGAAGGGAAAGAAATCATCGCGCGATATTTTGAACGATTTCCAAAAGTACAGCAATATATTCACGATACGATTGCCAAAGCACGAACGGATGGTTACGTCAGCACTTTACTCGGACGACGGCGATATATTCCCGACATCAAAAGTAAAAATCAAACCGTGCGGCAAAATGCGGAACGGCAAGCAATCAACATGCCGATACAAGGAACTGCCGCCGATATGATTAAACTTGCAATGGTGCACCTCGATACCGCATTGCGTGAACAAAAATTACGAAGTGCGATGCTGATTCAAGTACACGATGAATTAGTTTTTGAAATTCCCGCAAGCGAAGAGACAAGTATGCGTAAGCTTGTGCACGAAAAAATGTGCAAGGCACTGCCCCTTGTTGTTCCGATAGAAGTTGAAATCGGAACGGGCAAGAACTGGTTAGAAGCTCATTAAAGATACATCAGCGGCGTTTTTGAAACAGCAACACGATTCCCCAGAGCACAAGCAATGCCGGCCAGTAAATGCGAAAGTAATGCTGCACATCGAACCAATCGATATAATCCCACCACCATAAAAAATACAGTACGCCGTAACCGATAAAAAATAATGCAGGAATCAGCACACCAAATCGTCGCGGTTCGTATAAGAACGACATAAAGAACGCAAGCCCCAACGCAACTGACAGCACGGCTACCCAATCCCACTGGCCGTATTGCATCCATTGGAAGCGATGAATAATTTCTGCAACGCTGACAAAGAAGATCAAACTTCCCCAAAAAGCTGCTCCGCGCCGTTTATAAATAAATGCCTGAACCACGGCAAAGATTCCGACACACGCAAGCGCAATCCACATTACAACATGTCCGTTGTATGGAATGAAGTTAAAGTGATGAAGCAATAATCCAGCACCTAACAAAATCAAAAATATACCGAATGCCGAAAATCCTTTTGAACGAGTTCGAAGTATGTCATTCATCTTTCACCTCACTGTTTGCTTGTTGTGGATTCGTCTTCCGGCAGAATGAGATACAGCAATGCGTAGAGAATAAATCCCACGCCGGTAGATAAAACCGTAAAGATGACGTACGCAACACGCACGATGGTAACATCCAAGCCAAAGTATTCCGCCAAGCCAGCGCACACGCCAAGGAATTTTTTATTCGTTACTGAACGGTGCAGTTTATGCTGCGGAGAAATATTTCCATCTGCTGAGGCAAACGGCGGCTCCGAAGCAGGCGGTTCTGTTGCCGCTGCGGATGATGATGCATCGTCTTTTTTCTCAACAGGAGGCACAGTCTGATGAACAGTTTGTTCCCGCCGCGTGAGAAAAAAGATTCCCGCAAGTATCAAAATGCCGGGAAAGAAAAATTCCCAACCCCAGCACCACCAATGATGAAATGAAATCAAATCAAGATTATCTAATAAAATCACAATACCGATAGCGATAAAAATTAAGCCGAACATACCGGCAATTGAAAAATCACGATGTGATGTTTCCGATATTTTTTTGTCCGGTTCATACGACTCACGCGGAATGATAAAATATAAGACAATGTATAAAAAAAGGCCTGAGCCGCCAAGCAACGTGAGCAGTATCCATACAAGCCGGATAATAGTTGTATCGATGTTCATATACTCGCCGAAACCGCCGCAAATTCCAGCAAACACACGGTTGGAATTACTTCTGAAAAGTTTTCGTTGTTGCGTTGCCATCGTTCGTTCCTCCAAATTTATTCTTTTCTTTCTCTACGTGCGAGTTACGTGAAGGTTACAAAAAAAATCCCGACAGAGCCGGGATTTTTCAAAAAAGTTCAATAACGAAGAAAGGAACTTACACTTCCATAATTTCTTTTTCTTTTGTGGCAAGTAATGTGTCAACGTCTTTGGTATATTTATCAGTAAGCTTTTGTGTGTCTTGCTCGCCGCGTTTGCGTTCATCTTCAGGCATATGTTCTGCCTTTTCTGCTTTTTTCAGATGTTCGATGGCATCGCGTCTGATATTTCGAATAGAAATTTTTCCATCTTCACCGAACTTTTTCACGATCTTTACAAGATCGTGACGCCGTTCTTCATTGAGCGGCGGAATGGGAACACGCACTAAGATGCCATCGCTCATCGGATTCAATCCAAGATTTGCCTGCAAAATTGCTTTTTCGATTGCAGGGATCAAACTCTTTTCCCATGGCTGCACAGCAATCGTGTGCACATCCGGCGTGCTGACGCTTGCCACTTTATGCAAAGCGGTCGGCGTTCCATAGTAATCGACTTTGACGGAATCCAACAATGCCGTCGTTGCTTTGCCTGTCCGGATTTTGGCAAGCTCTTCGCGTACCACGTCGATTGCTTTCTTCATTTTATCTTCTGCATGCTTCAGTATATCTTTTGATGTTTCCATAATCCTTCCATCAATTAGTGAGCGATAGATGGTTATTACGATTTTTTTTCTGAAAGTTCAAATATCCGCGAACCGACAGCTTCGCCGATCACGACACGTTTCAAGTTTCCCGGTACATTCATATTGAAGATCACCAACGGCAAGTTATTTTCTTTCGACAGCGTGATTGCCGTTAAATCCATGACGCGTAAATCTTTTTTCAGCACATCGGCATACGATATTTCTGGGAAATGTACGGCGCCGGAATTCTTTTCCGGATCACTGTCATACACACCATCGACACGGGTTCCTTTCATAATGACATCAGCACCGATTTCAATGGCACGAAGAACCGCTGCGGTATCAGTGGTGAAATACGGATTGCCCGTTCCCGCCGCAAAGATAACTATGCGGCCTTTTTCTAAATGCCGTATGGCACGACGACGTATGAACGGTTCGGCAATGCGCGCCATATCGATTGCTGTGAGGCAGCGTGTCTTCAATCCTTTGCGCTCAAGCGCACTTTGCAGTGCCAGCGCATTGATGACGGTTGCAAGCATTCCCATGTGATCGCCCGTCACCTTATCGACGCCGTCGGAAGAATCTTCGACACCGCGATAAATATTTCCACCGCCAATGACGATACCGACTTGAACGTCCAAATCAATGACCGCTCGAAGTTCGTCGGCATACTTATTCAAAATTTTCTGATCGATGCCATACTCACGGTCACCCATCAACGATTCGCCGCTGAGTTTTAACAGGATCCGTTTATAACGTGTCTGGCTCATAGATGCTCCCACAAAAAAAATCCCGAATGGCTTCGGGATTATTATTTTTTAGTTTGATGTGTCACCAAGCTGGTATCGAACAAACCGTCGAACGAATAATTTCTCTCCGACCTTCGCGGTTTCTTCATCGATCAAATCTTTAATTGTCTTACCGGAATCTTTAATAAAACTTTGTTCCAGCAACACCACTTCTTGATAAAATTTGTCCAATCGGCCTTGAGCAATTTTTTCAGCAATTTGTTCCGGCTTACCTTCATTCATTGCTGCCGTTTTATAAATTTCCAATTCTTTGTCGATGACTTTCTTTTCGATCTGCTCGCGCGAAATATATTGAGGAGTCATTGCGGCAATCTGCATGGCAATGTCATGCGCTAATTGTTTGAAGCCCGGCGTCTTCGCCACGAAGTCGGTTTCACAATTCAATTCTACCATCGTACCGATGCGCCCGCCGGCATGGATATACGCTTCCACCACGCCTTGATTCGCTTCTTTATCTGCGCGTTTTGCAGCAACCGCAGCGCCTTTTTTCCGAAGGTACTCGATTGCAGCTTCCATATCTCCTTTGGTTTCAACTAATGCGCGTTTACAATCCATCATGCCTGCGCCGGTTTTATCGCGCAGTTTTTTTACTACGTCGCTACTAATATCTGCCATCTTACTCTTTTCCTTTTTGTTGCTTTTTTTCTGCTGCCTTTGCTTCTTCTTCTGCAGCGGCTTCAGCTTCTGCCTGCTGCTTTGCACTTGCACGCTGACTTCCTTCCAGCACCGCATCGGCAATTGCTTTAGTGATGAGTTGAACGGATTTCAAGGCATCATCGTTTGCGGGAATCGGATAATCGATCGGATCTGGATCGGTATTCGTATCGACAATAGCAATGACGGGAACGCCGAGACGCTTTGCTTCTTTCACCGCGATCGCTTCTTTTTTAATATCGACAACAAAGACAAAGCCCGGCATGCGCGACATTTCGACAATGCCCGACAACACTTCTTGAAGTTTATCGCGTTCACGCGTTAACCGCAGCCGTTCTTTTTTGGTGATGTTTTCGAATGTTCCGTCGGTTTCCATTTTTTCGATGTTCGTTAAATGCTTGACACTTTTTCGAATGGTCGAAAAATTCGTGAGCATTCCGCCAAGCCAGCGTTCGGTAACATAAAACGCATTGCAACGTAATTGCTTCTTCTCGCACAACATCGCGTGCCTGCACTTTAGTGCCGACGAACAATGGCCTCTTTCCTTCCGCAACAACATTGGAAACAGCATTGCATGCTGCATCTAACATTTCTTGCGTTTTTTTGAGATCGAGAATGTGAATTCCATTTCGTTCCATAAAAATATATGGACGCATTTTGGGATTCCAACGACGGGTAAGGTGCCCGAAATGGGTACCGGCTTGAAGAAGCGCTTCGAGTTCTACACGAGGCATACAATGATCCTTTCAGTTTATTCTTCTATTCTCATCATCTTCTTCCGGAATTCCGTTACTGAATTTTTCAGTGACGGAACACTGCCGGTCGAATCAAAGAATATGAGTGATGGTAAAAACGTTTATTCCAAAATAAAAATCTCGGGAAATAAACACCGCCGCATTTTTGCGACGGCTGTGAATACTATTCGATTAACGTTTCGAGAACTGGAACCGTTTACGGGCTTTCTTCTGTCCGTATTTTTTCCGTTCAACCATACGCGGGTCGCGCGTCATCAAATTCGCATTACGTAACGGGCTGCGCATGTCTTCATCAATGGCAACCAACGAGCGTGCAATGCCTAATCTCACGGCACCTGCTTGACCGGCTGGCCCTCCACCTTCCACACGGACGTGCGCATCATAGCGACCGAGTGTATCGGTTACTTGAAACGGACGCAGAATTGCTTCCCTGTATAATGGCAGCGGAAAATAATTTTCGAATTCGCGTGCATTAATTATAATTTTCCCGGATCCTTCTGTGAGCTTTACACGAGCCACGGCAGTTTTCCGGCGTCCAACAGTAATAGGTCGTTGCATGAACTATTCTTTCCTCATTAAAACGAAAATGGTTCTGGCTTCTGCGCAGCATGCGGATGTTCTGCGCCGCTGTACACTTTTAATTTCTTAAACATCTGCCGTCCTAACCGGTTATGCGGCAGCATACCACGCACGGCATGTTCAATCACATCTTCTGGCTTGGTTTTGATAACATCTTTTACATTTTCAAATCGCGCACCACCAGGAAAACCGGTGTTGTGATACAGTTGTTTGAGTTCCGTACGTTTACCGGTCAATTCAACTTTTTCGCAATTGATCACCACCACGAAATCGCCAAGATCGAAGTTCGGTGTGAATGTCGGCTTATGCTTGCCGCGCAATAATTTTGCGACTTGTGACGCAATGCGTCCAAGTGTTTTTCCGTTGGCATCAATGAGATACCACTTTTGCTCAACTTCCGACGGTTTAAAGAACCGTGTTTTCGGCGTCGTTTCCACTAATCAATCTCCTAACATCATTAATTCAGTTATTAAACTTTTAATTTCCAGCAACATATTTTTTGTCTCTTATCTCGTGCACCCACCAGGACTCGAACCTGGAACCCACTGATTAAGAGTCAGTTGCTCTACCAATTGAGCCATGGGTGCATGGGTTCAATGACTCGTTGGTGCAGTGTTAACCGGCGCTTGTTGCGTCGGCGGTAATGCTGCCGGCGGAGCGGATTGAATAACGCTTTCGCGTTTCTGTTCGCCGCGCGGCAATAACCACAGGTTAATGACAAGCGCGAAAACCATGAAAATTCCTGCGAGCCACTGCGTTATTTTCGTAAGGAAATCTGATGTGCGGCGGACTCCAAATACTGCGCCGATGTTTGCACCACCGAAGCTTCCGGCTAATCCACCACCTTTGCTTGACTGCATAAGAATGGCAAGCATCAGTAAAATTCCAATGATAATTTCAAGTATAATTGCAAGCGTATACATCGATTTTTCCCTTATACGAAAAAAATCCCCACCATCAGTGGGGTTAGATAAGATAGTATAGCAAATTTTAGCCCAAAACGCAAGAATGTTTTTCCCAGAAATTTCAAGATTTTTTATTTTGAAATCATGCTATTTCATTACGCTCATTTTTTTTAAATGCGGCAAATAAAATACCCAAAGCGTCCAATTCTTTTTGCAGTTCATCGGTGCTTTCGAGAGGCGGAAATTGTTCTTTGGTACGTCCGGCTTTTTCTAATTCAAGACATAAATCCCCCATCCGTTTTGCACCAAGATTGTAGCTGCTTCCTTTGAGTGTGTGAGCGGCTATTCGCAGTGCCTCAAAATCTTTTTTCGAAATTGCATTACGGATGGATAGCAATAGCTTCGGCGTTTCCGCCATATAGATATCAACGAGTTCATAAACGAATTCAGCATCCGTTTCGTTTTGCAACTCTACTAAGCGCTGTTGTAACGATATGTTATATTCAGATTGTGTCATGATTTTTTTCCTATCTTTCCTGCCCATTTTATAAGAATATTTTTTACTTCCTCAACAAGCACCGGCTTGCTCAGATAATCATCCATGCCGGCAGCAAGACATTTTTCACGATCACCTTGCAATGCATGAGCAGTCATTGCAATAATAATCGGCTGCTGGTTGTGTGGAATTTTTGTGCGAATCCGTTCCGTCGCTTCATAGCCGTCCATTTCCGGCATTTGGACATCCATAAAAATCAAATCATAATGTCGCTGAATTTCTAACTCCACAGCTGTACGTCCGTTGTCAGCAACATCCGCTTCAATACCGGATAATTTTAAAATGCGCACAATTAATTTTTGATTGATGAGGTTGTCTTCGACTGCCAACACGTTCATCGGTGGAAACGATGCGTGTTGAGTGTGGGATGATGACGAAAGAGATTGTTGTTCCATCGTTGACTGCCTTTGCTGAAGCAACGCTTGTGCAATCGTATCATACAAGTGTTGATGATAAATGGGTTTGGTTACCAGCGTGAGAAAGGCGGCTTTGGTTGCCGGCAAGTCAATATGCTTGTTGCGTGATATAATGACAACAATAGGCGTGACATGATATTGTGGATTGGTCCGAATTTGTACAATCAACCGCGAGCCGCTGTTTGCATCGATTCCATGATCGACAATAAACAATTCATATTGATGCGACGCTGCCATTTGCTGCAATGCTGCGTCAATAGAGTCTGTAGAATCTACTTCGAACCCCCATTGCGCAATAAGTTTAGATAATTTTTCTCTTCCTTCTGCATGATCATCCACCACCAATGCATATTTTTTCTCCTGCACTAATGGCGTCAACACTTTGGCGCTTTGTCCATTTGCTCCTTTGTTCGCTTTGATGGTAAAATAAAATGTACTGCCTAATCCAATGCTACTTTCAACCCAAATTTTTCCGCCTAAGAGTTCGATACTGCGGGCAGAAATGGCAAGTCCCAATCCCGTGCCGCCAAAACGTCTCGTTGTGGAAGTATCCACCTGCGAGAACGGTTTGAACAGCCGGTTAATTCGTTCTTTCGGAATACCGATTCCCGTATCGTGCACAGAGAACAGCAATTCAACTTGTTTATCCAATTCCGATTGCCGTGAAACGGTAATATTGATTTCCCCTTCCCCTGTAAATTTAATTGCGTTGCTCACAAGGTTGGAAAGGATTTGTCGAACACGCACTACATCAGTAAGAACAGTGAACGGGACGTCGGGTTCAATCCAATAATTTAAATCGATTCCTTTTTCGTCCGCCTGCAAGACAAATAATTCCAGCGTCTCTTCAATCACCGCACAAAGCTGGCATACATGTTCTTCAATTTCGGCTTTGCCGGTTTCAATTTTTGAAAAATCCAAAATATCGTTGAGGATATTCAATAAAGCATCGCCGCTGACCCGAATGGTTTCAATATATTCACGCTGTTCTTCGGTAAGTGAAGTTTGCAACAACAACCCGATAGTTCCAAGAATGCCATTCATCGGCGTGCGGATTTCATGGCTCATGTTCGCCAAGAAATCTGTTTTAGCTTTACTTGCTAATTCTGCCACGAGTTTGGCATGTTCCAACTCTTCTTTGGATTGTTTCGCTTCTGTAATATCTTGTGCCACCACCAGTACCGAAGGTTTTCCACCGTACGACATTTCATGCCAAGAGATGAAAACATCGATGATGCTGCCATCTTTCTTGCGATGCCGTACTTCAGTGGAATCGAATTGCCTGGTTTGTATGATCTCCAACGCAGCACTAAGTTGCGACAAGTTTTCTTTTACCCGCAAATCCGAAACGCGCATAGAAAGAAATTCTTCTTTTGTATAACCGTACAACGCAATGGCAGCGTCATTCACTTCAAAAAATTTTGATGTTTCAAGATCGAAGACCCACGCAGGCAGCGGTACGTTGGCAAACAAGGTTCGGAATCGTTGTTCGCTCGATTTGAGTGCGGCTTCCGCTTCTTTCTGTGTTGTAACATTGCGTACAATGGTTACGAATGCTTCTTTCCCTTCCAGCAAAATCACACTCACCGAAACTTCAACATCAATAATATGCCCATCGCGCACACGATACTTTCGCCCAGAAACGAGCGGCTGTTGCGACAAGTGAAACGCCTGTATGCGTTGATCAATATTTTCTTTCGCATCGGATACAAAATCGTACACAGACAACCCTCGCAACTCCTCCAGAGAATACCCCATCATCTTGGCAAAAGCGGGATTGGCATCAACAATTTTTTTTGTTGCAGGATCAGTGATATAAATTCCATCCGCCGCATTTTCAAGAATTGTTTGGAAGCGATGTTCGCTTTCTGCCAATTGTTTTTTAATGAGTTCCGCAGAAGAATAGATTGGTGGTGCGTTAGATTCCATAGAGTATCATCATAAAACTTTACGGCGCAAGACGTTCAATGCGCCAGCAAGAATCACATTTCCTATAACGAATTCGATCATGAAGCCGTCCCGGCCTTCCCTGCCAAAATTCAAATGATGACGGCAATAACTTATACCCGCCCCAGAACTCTGGCAGCGAAATTTTTTCCCCTTCATATTTTTTTTGATATTGTTGAAACGCCTGTTCCAACATTTCTCTGTTTTCCAATGCCGAACTTTGCTTCGATGCCCATGCCCCTAATTGACTTTCGCGCGGGCGTGTTGCAAAATATTTTTCCGATGCCTGCCGGTTCAATCGTTCTATCGTTCCTTCAATCCGAATTTGCCGTTCCAATTCTCCCCAATGAAATAACAACGCCGCATGCGGATTGACTTCCAGTTCCCGAGCTTTCCGGCTTTGATAATTTGTAAAAAAGATCAATTCGCTGTGTTCCATCCCTTTATATAACACCATGCGAATAGACGGAATTCCATCTGCAGTTGCAGTCGCTAATGCCATCGCTTCATACTGCGGAAGATTGGCAGCTTGAGCATCGCGTAACCACAGTATAAATTGTTCAAAAGGATCGGGATGAATATTTTTTTCATCCAATGGTTGATTCACTCGAACTCCTATCCATCGCCTTTAAGTATCAAGGTGCCGGCAATGTAGTCGATTTCGTTCTTTCCTTTTCCTTCAGCGATAAAATCTCCATCACAGAGAATAATTGGTCCGTTCGTTCGTTTCAATTCTATCTTTGCCACATGACAATGTTTTTGTCGTGTCAACATTTTTATGGATTTTTTAATTTCATCCACAGTATTTCCTAATATATTTATATGCAATGCAGCAAGTTCTTTTTCTTTGGGAATACCGAGTATTGATGCGAAAGATGGCGATATGTTTATTAACTCTCCTTTGTTATTGGCTGTGACAGAAACGATATTTTTTGCATCAGAGAACGAAGATTGTTCATTCGGTTGCTTGGTTTCTTCGATGACATGGTTTTGTTTTGTCAATTCGCGCTGCACTCCCCAAGCACGTACGAGGTATTGATTCTCGATCATTCCAACGACATTATTGACAAACCGATGCCCTTTATCAAACTTATCCACTATATAGGATTCTGCATTGACCAATTTATATTCGTGTCGAATAAACGAACTAACAAATTCTATATTTTGAGGAACATCTGTTGCTAAAAAATCGCGGAGCTTTATCCCTCGTAATGAGTTTGCTGAATCATATCCGTACATTGTTGCCAGCGCATCGTTGCACTCGCTGATAAAACTTCGTTCAAAAATTAATTGCACCTGTTCCTGCACCGGCAGTGCAATAGAAATCGGTTTCACCGCTTCAATACACCAAATCGCTTCCGTGCTTTGTTGGACAAAGGCACGGTACCGTTCCTCACTTAATTGCAATGCTTCCTGCGCTTGTTTCTGTTCGGTAATATCTCTCATCGTACCTTCATAATACAACACTTCCCCTGTTTTATTTCGAACCAATCGTGCATTTTCTAATATCGTAATTATCGTGCCATCTTTCCGGCGCATTTTTAACTGCGCATTTTTTACATTGCCCTGTTGATGAAGCTCCTCTAAAAACTTATCGCGCTCAATCTGATCGGCATACAAATCTTTTTCCACATTCAACAGCAGGTACTTCTGCTTCCGATGTATATCCTAATATCTGAAGGAAAGCAGGATTGACGGTAAGAATGTCGCCGTCCGGTGTAGTTTGGAACACACCATCCATTACATTTTCGATAAGGGAGCGATATTTTGCTTCTGAAATACGAATGGACCGTTCTGCCTTTCGACGTTCTGTAATATCCCGCATCACCACCTGAATTGCTGGCTGCCCGTTCCATGTGAACGACATCGCTGCAACTTCAGCTTCAAAGATAGTGCTATCGAACCGTAAAAATTTTTCTTCGATGACGGGCATTTTTGCTCCATCTTGTTGCATGCGTTGAACACGATCCAAAACTTCGATTTTATAATCTGGATGAACAAACTCTATAATAGAACGCCCGATGACTTCTTCTATCGATTTTACTCCAAAGGCACGAAGCGTAGCACTATTCGCAAACACCACCTTTCCTTTGATGTGCACAATCGTAGGATCAGGAGAAAGTTCTATAAGTGAACGGTAACGTTCTTCGCTTTCCCGCAACGATTGCTCTACTTGCCTTCTTTCAGTAATATCACGAGAAACTCCCATGACTCCGATGGTTTCACCTTTGGAATTTTTAAGGACAGAGGATGATAAAAGACATGGAAATGACTCTCCGTTTTTTTTGCGATTCGTAATTTCACGAACACACCGCCCATCTTCCACGGTGATCTTGTGTACCATGGCGCCTTCTTCTGCATCGGCATATAAAATATTGATATGCTGCCCGACAACTTCTTCAGCGGTGTAGCCGAACGTTCCTTCAGCAGCATGATTGAATTCGGTGATAATACGATTTTCATCGGAAGCAATAATCATATCCAGCGAACTGTTAATAATACTCTTGGAATAATCCTGAGCTGCCTTCAACCGTTCTTCTGCACGCTTGACTTCCGTAATATCCCGCGAAGTACCCATATAACCGATTTTTTCTCCGCGAGCATTTTGCAAAATAGCAGAAGAAATAAGGCACGGAAAAATTTCACCATTCTTCCGTTTGTCCAGCACTTCATAAACGCCGCGTCCGTTCACATCAACAGTTTGATTCACCGATGTTCCCGCAGCGGCATCCGCATACAGGATGTTGATATGCTTTCCGAGTACTTCTTCCTTTTTATATCCGAATGTCTCCTCTGCCGCTTTATTAAACTCAATGATATTTCGATCCAGATCGACGGCGATAACCATATCTAACGAACTCTCGATGATGCTCCGCGCATAGTCCTGTGATGTTTTTAATGCTTCCTGCGCACGCCTACGCTCCGATACATCCTGAAAAACCAAAACGACACCGACTGTTTTGCCGTGTTCATCTTTAATCGGCGAAGCATTTTCATCGACCGGTGTTTCTTTTCCATCACGCGAAACAAGAATGGCATGGTTCTTCAACACGGCGGCAATTTTATTTTTCAGAATCTGTTCTACCGGATTACTCGTTTTTGGTTTGGATATTTCTTCTTTCGTTCGAAAAATTTGCAGTAAATCTTCTCCCGCCGCTTCGTTCAGTTTCCATCCTGTCAACAACTCTGCGGCAGTATTCATAAACTTAATAGCACCATTCGTATCCGTAGCAATCACCGCTTCACCGATACTTCGCAATGTTGTGCCGTACCAAGTTTCATTTTCTTTGAACCGTCGTTCCACCTCTGCACGGTACAATGCCATTTCGATCGTGGTATGTAATTCGCGTTCTTCAAACGGCTTTAGCACATACCCGAAGGGCTCAGTGACGCTCGCACGGCGGAGCGTATCATTATCCGCGTACGCTGTCAAATACACAATCGTGGTGCTATAACGTAATCGTAATTCGGTCGCCGTTTGAATGCCGTCCATTTCTCCCTTGAGACGAACATCCATAAGGACTAAATCGATCACTGCCGTTGACGCTTTTCGCAATGCTTCTTCACCTGTCGCGGCAATACCAACGACATCATAACCAAGATTCAGAAGTCGCTTTTGCAAATCTTTTGCAACAATCGCTTCATCTTCGACAATTAAAATTTTGGGATTCGCCATAAGAGTTCCAATCATTTTGAACCGCGTTCTTTAAAAATTAATTGTACATGTGTACCCGGTGTATTCTGGATGTGCAAGCTCCCGCCAAGCTGCCCTGCCAAGGTTCGCACCAATTCCCAACCCAGCGAGTGTGACGCCATTTCAGGATGTGCATCAAATCCAATCCCGTCATCCACAACACTTAACCGAATGGTTTTGGTGTCGATATGCACAATCGAAACAAAAATCTTGCCCGGCCTATTATTGGGAAAGGCGTGTTTCAATGAATTCGAAACCAGTTCTCCTACGATCAATCCGCACGGGATTGCCGTATCAATATCGAATTCCAATTTCGCGATATCTATTTCATACTCAATGGCAGCCGGCGATGTTTTATATGTTTGGAATAAACTTGTAACCAACGAATGTACATATTCACCGAAATCAATACGGGCAAGATTGGGGGATTGATATAATTTTTCATGGAGCAACGCCATTGCCCTCACACGATTTTGACTTTGTTGAAATAATTCCCTGTCATAGGTATCATGCAAATAATCTGATTGGAGATTCAACAAGCTGGAAATAATTTGTAAATTATTTTTCACACGATGGTGAATTTCTTTCAGCAACACTTCCTTTTCTGAAAATGCTTCGCGGATTTGTGCTTCGGATTTTTTACGTTCGGAAATATTCGTCAGCGCACCATCATAATAGATAACCGCTCCTTGCGGCGAGCGAGTCACACGGGCATTATATTCCACCCAAACGCTCGCTCCATCGTACCGTTTAAGTTCCAGTTCCATTTCCCGTACAACATCGTACACCTCCACTAATGCCTGCCATTTCTTTCGATCATTGGGATCTGTATATAAATTATACGCGTTGGTATGTAAGAGTGCCTCACGATCGGGAAATCCTAAGATCTGCACCATCGCCGGATTTACGCGCAACATCTTTCCCTCCGGCGTTGACCGGAACAACCCGATGGGAATATCTTCAAACAATCGATAATAGATTTCTTCTGAATCCTTCACGCTATCATATAAACCATTGAACGGCTGTCGGCGCCGGATCGCCAAAATACTTTGTGCAATGTGATTCGATAATAAATTGAAAAAATCTATTTCCTCATGCACAAACGTATGAAAAATATTTAAATATTCTATCTGTAATATTCCAATGACAAGACCGCTTGCGATCAATGGAAATGCTGCAACGGACTTTAATTGAACGGCTTCGATGTATTCCGCACTGAGCATGTCGGATAATTTGCAATCATGGATAATCACAGGAACACGCGTGTGGAAACATTGTTCGGCAACACCGTTGATCGTGGTACTATGTGAACCGTTGGAGAATAGCATTTCTCTATTTGTTTCCTGATTTAATAAAGTGTTCGTGCGCACATCATGAAGAAAAATAGTTGCTCGATCCGCTCCCCAATGGCGCGGTATCAATTCTTCTACCGTATGAACCACCGAACGAACATCTTCTGCTGTCAATACCGTTCGATGAAATTCCGTTAGAAGCTGCACATGCTGCTGTGCATATCGAAGCGATGCACGAGCTTGCTGCACATCGCTTGTCAATTCATCGATGGTTTGCGCATATCGTTCAAGAAACGGTCTCCACTGCTGCTCGGTTTCCGGCAACGCTGCAGCCATGTGTCGCAACTCTGTACTTCCTGTTTCATGTGATGACGTATTTTCGATTATCAATCGCTTTCGGAATCCGCTGTACTTTGTTTCAATATACTCAGCAACAAGAGGAAAGGCAACAGGCACAGTATTGGAAAGCGCATACATTCTCATTATATTAGGAAGAATGGTGATTTTGTGGCGACATATTCTGCGGACACATATTAGTCCGTTTTTGTTTTCCGTCGTGCTGGTGATGGGGATTTTCCTTCTTCAATTTCTTATGAAATTTTTAGATCAATTGGCTGGAAAAGGATTAAGCGCCGCCGTAATTATTGAACTGATTACGATGAACCTTGCCTGGATGCTGGTTCTTGCCGTACCGATGGGAGTGCTCGTCGCAACGCTAATGGCGTTCGGCAGCATGGCATCCAATAACGAAATTACTGCAATGCGGGCAAGCGGCGTTAGTTTGTACCGAATGATGGCGCCGGTGTTCATTGCATCCATTGCTGTTTGCTATCTCTTAATCCGCTTCAATAATGATGTTTTGCCGGATGCCAACCATCAAGTACGAGTTTTGCAGACAGACATTTCCCGCAAAAAACCGACGCTGACATTAGTGCCGGGTATGTTCACACAATTATTACAAGGACACAGTATTCTCGTCCGAAAAACATTCGAACATTCCAACGACCTGGAAGGCGTAACCATTCTTGATTACTCGCAACCCATGTCGACAGCAACGATTACCGCACACCATGGTACCATTTCTTTTTCTTCCGATTATCAAAAACTCATTATGGACTTGTGGGATGGAGAAATTCATCAGATCAACAACCAATTGCATAATCAGTACAGAATCATTCGTTTTAAAAAACACCGCATCGTTATGGAGGCGGAAGGATTTAATTTTCAACGATCACAAGCGGGAGCATTCACGCGTGGCGATCGCGAACTGAGTGCCGCTGCCATGGTAGCAATCGTGGACAGCTTACGCAATTTGCAATATCAATCCATTCAACGTTCACAATCATTGTTGGATAAAAATATTACGAATTTGTATTCATCAAGAGCCGGTCAACCAATTTGGGGATTCGCTCCGTCTTCTGAAGCAAGCCAATTGCTTCAGCTACGGCAGGCAATAGAAAATGATTTATTGCAGAACCATTATTATAATGTAGAAGTAAAAAAATACATGGTTGAGATTCATAAAAAATACGCCATACCGATTGCATGCATCGTCTTTGTCTTCATCGGAGCACCGCTTGGCATTATGGCTCGGAAAGGAACGTTCGGCATGGGCGCAAGTTTGAGCCTTGGATTCTTTGTGCTGTACTGGGCTTGCCTTAAAGCCGGAGAAAATCTTGCCGACAGAGAAATGCTTGAGCCATGGATGGGAATGTGGATGGGAAATATTATTCTTAGTGTCGTTGGTGTTTATCTTACCATACGGACAGCACGGGAAACTCCCAACATCAAATGGATCGATGTCACACGGTTGCTTCCAAAATCCTGGCGTACCAATCCCGACGCTAAAGAAGAATCATGAAAATTCTCGATCGATATATTATCCGCCAATTTCTTGTTTCATTTATTTTTGGATTGATTGCGTTCATCGCCATTTTCATCATCATCGATATGATGGAAAAATTAGATGACTTTATCGATGCAAAAGCGCCGACACAAATTATTGTTGAATATTATATTGCTTTCATTCCTGAGATTGTCAAATTGATGATTCCGGTTGCCGTGTTGTTGGCAGCGTTATTCGTAACCGGACGGCTTTCCAGTCAGAATGAACTTGCCGCCATTAAGTCAAGCGGCGTAAGTTTATACCGTATGATGGCTCCATTTATAGTAATGGCGTTTTTTATTTGTTGTCTTTCTGTTTATCTAAACGGATGGCTTGTGCCGTATGCCAATCAAAAAAAATTTTATATCGAACGTACACACTTAAATAAATCGATTGATATTTCCGATCGCTATAATATTTTATTTCAAGAAGGACCGCGACGCATTGTTTCTATCCATTATTATGACACTCAGCAACGCATTGCCCATCAGGTCAGCATTCAAGATTTCGATCAAAGCGATCCGACAATTTTGCGCCATCGGTACGATGCACAACTTATGAAATGGCAAGCACAAGATGGAAATCCACAAAATGGATCATGGATATTGGAATTCGGTAATCGACGAGACTTTGGAGATTCCACACAATCGTTTTCCAACTTTACGCAGTTACCGATTGGAAAATTATCGATCACGCCAACGGACATCGAACAAAAACAACATACACCGGATGAAATGGATGTTCGAGAATTGAAAACATTTATTGCTGACCAGCAGCGCGCAGGTCAAGACGTCGCACGCTGGCAGGTGGAATACCATTTTAAATTTGCCTTCCCCTTTGCAAGTATGATTATGATTTTATTCGGCGTCCCGTTTGCTTCCAGCCGGCCGCGTACCGGCGCCGCTCTGGGATTTGGAATTGCTACTGCAGTTACGTTTATCTATTTGGTATTTATGAAGGCAAGTCAAGTATTTGGCTACAACGGAGACCTCAATCCATTGTTCACCGCTTGGTTGGCAAACGGCATTTTTCTTGTGGCAGGAGTTGTCAACCTGTTCCGCGTACAAAAGTGATCGATAAAAAGATTATGCTACTTTTTTGAAATCATTGCTCAATTTTTTTCCCATACGTATTTCTTCAAATGATTCGATTATTTCATCAGAATCATTACCAATTTTAATAAATCGTATGATCATAAAAATACACACGAAATAAGCAACTGCCAATAACCACCACATATGTTCCTCCATAATATAGTCTATTCGTATACTTATACAACTAGTATGCCATTTTTGAAAGAATTTTTTGTTGTTATTTTTTGTATTTAGGGCATTTTCTTTACATTCTTTTTGCATATTCTGCAAAAATGCAATTATACGACCACATGTATTGAAAATGGCATGCATGCCTAAAATATTAATTTTTCGAGACTTACTTCGAGAAGAGTTCAATTGTTAGACGTAACAAAAGCGGGGGAAATACTCTTATTTCAGGTTTCGGAAAAAGATTGAAATGCAATTTTTCTGTAATGTCTTTCTAACATTAGAAAGGTAAGAATACAAAGACCGAGACTTATCAATGATGATGTTATTATTGATTTTTCATATAAAAATAAAATGAAAAACATCACTGTGCTTGATAACACGCTTGTTGAAAGAATTATTAAAGAAGAAGGTGCATAAAAAATTCTATGAAATTTTGCAATGT
The DNA here is from genome assembly GCA_963790045.1 of Ignavibacteriota bacterium. Taxonomy (GTDB): domain Bacteria; phylum Bacteroidota; class Ignavibacteria; order UBA10030; family UBA10030; genus DATKMP01. Next base: position 254,789 of record CAWBMS010000008.1, read on the forward strand.
CAATATTTTGCACGGTATCACCGTTTACTTTTTCTTCTTTACTTTGTAAAATTTTTCTTTTTAAATCATTTATTTGAATTGAAATTGCAATGGCACTTCTTTGTGAATTTGCAAAGACCGTAATAGTTGCAATACCCATTATCATAACAAAAACGACTAAATAACTAAGGCTAACGATGGTAACATTATTAAAAATCGGTTCAGAATTTTTTGGCAAAATAAAATAGACAGCGACTGACAATGCAGATATAACTGCCCAGTAATAACGAACCCACCTATCTGCTTGTGAATAATAGGTACTTAAGCAAGGAATAGCATTCACAATATTCTTTAACGTAAAAGTCTTGAATAAACATTCGTTCTTCCTTGTTTCCCATAATCTGAACATAATAGATTCTTTTTCGATATTCAATAAAAATATCTATATATTGCTATTTAATTAAACAGCACATTTTTTTCGTCGGTAAAAACACTGTATCGTAAAATATCGAAAGAATAAAATTCCGGTGCTGTTTGAGTTTTTTATTCCCACTTGAAAAAGGATTATTATAAATCTGCCAACATTCTCACAATAAATGTCACTTTCAGAATTGCACCTCTTTGCTTTTGGGTTGCCTTTTTCATTCGTTCCTGCAGAATTCGGGCTGGGACTGGCGTTACTTGATTGAAAAAACAAATGCAACAAACATAATAAAATTAAGGACAACGATACTGATTCACAAAAAAAAGCCCTGATAGAACATCGGGGCTTTTTTTAAACTAGCAAACAAAAATTATTTCACTAACCATAAACTGAGTTCGGGAACGTACGTAATTAAAATCAGGCCGATAAACAGCACAAAGATAAACGGCAGAGTGGCTATAGCAAGTTTGCCAATCGGTTTGTTGAAACGGAAGCTTGCCATAAATAAATTCAATCCTACCGGCGGCATTAAATAGGCAATCTCCAGATTCGCAAGAAAAATGATGCCAAGATGCACGGGATTGATGCCGTATTGCATCGCCACAGGAACGATGAGCGGCACAACAACAATCGCCGAAAATATTTCCATCATCATGCCGATAATTAATAAAAAGACATTGAGCAGCATAAGAAACACAATCTTGCTCGTTACAACCTGACTGATGAGCGCAAATAATTGTTGAGGTATCTGCTGATCAATTAAATAACTTGTCAATCCCATGGCGCAGCCGAGAATCATGAGAATCGCGCCGACGAGCACCATACTTTCCCGCATCACACGCGGAACATCGGTGAAAAATTTCAAATCTTTATAAATAAACACTTCCACTACGAACACATAAAATGCCGTGACCGCTGCTGCCTCCGTTGCGGTAAAGTAGCCGCCATAAATACCGCCGATAATAAAAAATGGCAGCGGAATTTCCCATGCAATGCCTTTGAATGCAATCCATAGTTTTTTCCACTCAAACGCATGACGCGGAACATGTGCTTTGCGTCCTTGGTAAATGCTGTAGACGGCAATTACCAGATACAAGGATGGTACCGGGCACAATGCCAGCTCTATATAAATTATCGATTGAAACTTCTGCAAATGTTCCATAAAGAATGATCGGAAGACTTGGAGGAAAAAGTAAACCCAAACTGCCGGATGTGGTAACAAGTCCGAGCGCAAATTTTTCGGAATATTGTTCGGAAATAAGAATCGGAAATACTAAGCCGCCAAGTGCAACAATCGTAACGCCTGAACCTCCGGTGAATGCAGTGAACACCGCACAACTCGCCAGTACCACAACAGCAAGTCCGCCGGGCATCCAGCCGATGAGCGCTTGTGCAAATGCAACGATGCGTTTCGGGGCTTTACTTTCTGCAAGAAAATATCCTGCGACCGTGAACAATGGAATTGCAAGCAGCACCGGCTGGCTTGCAAGCCGGTACAATTCGACCATCACAGCTGCTGTATCGATTCCCTGCGATGCAAATCCGTACAGGGAAATTGCTCCGATAATTGTGAACAGCGGCGCACCAAGAAACACGAGTGCGATGAGCGCGAGCACAACAAGTATGATTTTCATAAGTGCTGCACCTCTGCAACATCCCAATTGCCGCGAATAATTTCAAGTATCCAGACAACTGAATGTACAAAAAAGCGGAATGCGATAACGGCGTAGCCGGCCGGAATAATGACGATGAAATACCATGTCGGCAAATTGAGAATCAAGATTTCTCCCGTTTCAATTTCCGACTGCACAAATGCGATTGCGGCCTGCATCAAAAAATAACATATCACTGCCGCAAAGAGATTGGTGAGAATCAAAAATAGCTTGTGAAATTTTTTCGGAACAAGTTTGGAAACAAATTCGATCTTCAAATGCCTTCGTTCGCCTGTTGCAATGATGGCACCGAAAAATCCCACCCACAACACAAGATGGCGTAGAAAGATATCTCCCCACTCGATATTGGAATGAAAAATATTGCGCAACACTACTTGCGCAAACGCCATTACGATCATAAGTCCGAGAACTGCAACGATAAACCAACTGACAATAGTGTCGATTGCTTGATCGATACGTTTGAGAATTCTCATTTGCCGCCCTTTGCCCTGAAGTCTGCAAGCGATTTTTCGACACGGTTGAGTAAATCTTCCGAATACAATTTGTTCACTAAATAGCGGCGTGTTTTTTCACCGACAGCATCGTATGTTTTCACTTCATTGGCATCCGGTTTTACGAATGTCATTTTATTTTTCTTCAATATCTCTAGAGACTTCAAGTTGTCTTTGCGGCTTTGTTCCGTCAACTTCCGTAAATAAAGTGCGCCGTTCTTCAAAAGAATTTGCTGAAGATCGGCAGGAAGTTTATCGAATTCCTTTTTAGAAAGAACAACAGCGCCGGAAGAATTGGTGATCGGATAATCCATCAAATATTTTGTTGCCGCATACCATTGTAATGAAACGATGGCAAGCGGCGAAGAATACGCACCGGTGACTAATCCCGTTTGCAAGGAACTCAATGCATCTGTGATGGAAAGCGGAATCGGATTGATGCCGACCGTTTTGAACAAACCATCCGCCACGGGATCGCCTTCCCATTCCCACATTTTTATACTTTTCAAATCATTAATTTTTGCAACCGGCGTTTTGGAAATGACATAGACCGAACCGACTTCCGCCCAACCCAGTAGAACGAATCCGTTCGCCTCAAATTCTTTTCTGAATTCGCCGTCGAATTGCGTTAAGATGTGATCGACTTCGTTTGTATTCTTAAATAAAAAAGGCGCATCGAGAATGCGGACCGATTTTGCAATTTCGCCGATGCCAGTGCCAGTAACTCCTGCGCTTTGAAATTGACCAAGACGAATTTTGCGCACGACATCTTTTTCATCGCCGGCAACACCGCCAGCATAAATTTTAAATCCAAGACGCCCGCCGCTTTCTTTGCGAACCGCAGCATCATATTCTCGCATAATATTGATCCACGTGCTGCCTTCCGGCGCAAGCGTAGCAAACTTGATGGTGTATTGTTGAGCATTGCCTAATGTCAACACACACAATGTTATAAGAATTAACAGTTGAATACGTTTCATAATTTTTAATTATTCCTTCATTATCGTTTAAAACAAATCATTTTCTTTTGCCAATAACTTTTTCGCCTTTTCTTTTGCTACAACATTTGCAAGCCGTGCTTCCGGTAAAACATCAAGTGATGTTGTATCGATTTGCGTGAGCAGAGATTCAAACAGCGGCTGATCTTGCATTTGCACGGCAACGGTTTTTGCATAATACAGTTGCGTCATTAAAAATCTACCTTCGTTGATTGCAAGACATTTTTCAAATAACTCTTTTGCTTTGTCGGGATGGCCGCCGAGCACTTTCGGAACACTGCCTTCCATCGTTCCGAAAAAAAGATAAGCGCTCCCATAATAATATGCTGGGTCCAATTCTGCAGCACGCTGCACCAACGCTGTCACCTTACTGATTTCTGCCAGCGCTTCGACATCCGTTCGAGTGATATTGATATAGCTTCCCCAATTGAATGCCGTCCAGAATAAAGCCGGTACATCGTCTTTGGAAAATGTTTTCACCGCATCACGAAACGATTCGATGTCGCCATTCAACGATGTCTTGAATTTTTCGTTCTTCATCAAGATGCGCATGCCATACTCTTTACCACGAAGATAAAAAACGCGGGCACGTTCTACGCTGTCGTCTTCACAAAAGGCAAGCCCGTATGCCTGATAACCCTCCGCAGCAAAAATAAGGAATTGCGAATTATCAGGATCACTTTTGATCAACGCTTCGATCAATTTCAAATTGCTGCCGAGCGCTTCGTGAGCAAGCTGTAAATCCGATTCTTCATTGAACGCTGCCATGCCGTTATCAAGAATTCCGCCCATCGAACGCAAAGCAATCGTTTGAATGCTGCAGCCACCCATCAACACGGTGGCTACCATCAGAACCCATAATCGTTTCATTGGTTTTCCATTTCTCATTTTAATTAATCAAAAGATAGAAAATAATTGTACGGGATTCAAAGAATTGAGTATGAAGAGTTTTTCATCTTATGATGGAAGCGATCAAATAAATTATTTTTGATGAGGCACTGCAATTGCAGAAACGGCGTTCCATAGCAATGAATCGACTTCAATATTCATTTTTTTTACAAACGTCAAATCGTTGTAAGCGCTTATTAAATCACCGCTTTCTATACAAGTTCGTGCACGTGCAATACGAACTTGATGTGCAAGCGGCTGAAGTTCCAGCACATGCGAATAATCTGCAATGGCATTGGAATACGCATGCAAATTTCTGTTCGCGTCACCGCGAAGAAGATAGGTAGTAATTTCTTGTGGATCGAGAATGATGGCAGAAGAAAAATCTTTTTCTGCTTCAGCATATTCTTTTTTGTTGTTATCAAGCAAACCGCGATTTACAAAATACTCGGCGTTAGTTGAATCTAACTTGACGGCTTCATTCATATCCAAAGTCGCCTGCGGAATCATTCCTGCTTCAGCCAATGCTACACCCCGATTGTTATATGCTTCGGCATAAGTGGGATAATAATGAAGAACTCGGCTCCAAAGTGTTACACTGTTTTGCCAAACCATCAATTGCTTCTGTGTCATTACAAAAAATATGGCAAGCACAGAAAGTAAAACTACCGCAACAGATGCTTTCCCCCACGCAGATCGAAATTGCTTCCAAAGAAAACTCACGCCCATTCCAATCAACAGTGAATATCCAATTGATGGGAGATACGTGAATCGATCCGCAGCAAACGCACGCCCCACCGGAACAAATTGCAATACCGGCAACAACGTAATCAAAAAAACAAATACAGCATAAAGTAAAAGTCGGCTTGAGTGAAAACGGAACAAGAGATATGCGATGATCAAAACACAAACCGGCGATAACCAAAACAACATCGGATACGATGCATGAATCATTTCAGGATACGGATACACCGGAGAAAGATTGAACGGCAAGAATATCTTTTCTGTGTAGAATACGATGTCGTAGAAACTGAGGAATAGACTTTGGAATATGTGAAAATGCGGATCAGATGCACGAGCTCCGGTTGAATACTGCGCAATCACGGCAATGATCCCAAAGAGTAGTGAAAGAATAAAGAAGGGAATTTTTTCCATCACCATTTGTTTTGTTATCTTGCCATCATAATAATAATCATAAAGGAGAAACAACACGGGCAAGACCACGGCGATGGCTTTTGAAAGTAACGCTGCAAGCATAAACACCAAGACGACAACTAAATTGTATGGTGACGAAGAATTTCGCGAACGAATGTACATAATGAGCGCGAGCAAAATAAAAAACGCAGACAGCACATCTTTTCGTTCTGCAACCCACGCAACCGATTCTACCCGCAACGGATGAAATGCAAACACCAATCCACCGACGAGAGAAATAATTTTATCGCCGCACAGCATTTGCAGAAGCATGACAACCAACATAGCATTCGCAGCATGAATTATAATATTGGTACAATGATACAACCACGGTTGTAATCCGACCAACGCGTATTCTATCGCATACGACAACGTCACAAGCGGATGATAATGATTGACGGAAAACGACGTGAACATAGCAATGAGATTGGGAAATGTAAAACTTCTAATCAATAGATTTTGAGTAACGAGGAACTGGTCATCCCAATTGGTGAACTGGAATTGGATTGCGGATAAAAAACATAGAAAAGTACAAATCCCGACAATGCCGATACCTGTAACCCAAGTTTTATTTCTCTTCATCCGCATCATTTTTTCTACCAGTCAATGTAAGGAAATTGGAAAGTGACTGCAACAAAATTCACGAATTGACACTCAACGGATTATCTGCTACCTTAATCAAAATTACTATGCAAGGAGAGTGAGAATGCGTATTCTCGTCGTTGAAGACGAAGTAAAGGTTGCCCGGTTCTTAAAAAAGGGACTGGAAGCCGAAGGATATGAAGTTGAAACCGCCAATGATGGAGAAACGGGAGAAAAGCTTGCACGTTCCGCAATGTATGACCTCCTTCTGTTAGATGTCGGACTACCTCAAAAAAATGGATTCGACGTTCTTAAGGGTTTACGAAAAAGTGAAATCCGAACGCCGATTCTCATGCTCACCGCCCGCAGTGAAACCGAAGATATTGTCGGCGGATTGGATAAAGGTGCAGACGATTATATTACCAAACCGTTTGTCTTCACAGAATTGCTCGCGCGTGTCCGTTCGCTTCTTCGCCGCAGTTCTCAAGCAAAAATAAAATTAAACTATCTTGATCTCGTGCTTGATACCGTCGCCCATAAAGCATTTCGCAGCGGAAAAGAAATCGAACTGACGGCGCGAGAATATTTACTGTTGGAATATTTTATGCACAACCGCGGGAAATTAATCACGCGTATCGAATTAGCAAAAAAGATTTGGCGATATGATTTTGATCCCGGCACAAATGTGGTCGATGTCTATGTGAACCATCTTCGTAAAAAAATTGATTCCGAGTTCCCCAAAAAACTTTTACAAACCGAACGCGGCAAAGGATATTATCTGTCAGAGAAGAAGCTGACATTTAAATCCAACGCTCAATCAAAATGAAATTTTTCCACTCCATTCGCGTAAAATTGACTTTGTGGTATGCGCTCATTTTGGGCATAACGCTGATCGGTTCCGGCATTGCAGCGTACCTCATTACCCGCGAAACTATGATACAAAACATAGACCAATCGTTGAGAAACGAAGCGTTGTGGGTCAACGAATTTATCGAACCCAAAGCAAAAAAAATTCGTCTTAAGCGTGCCGCCATAAAAGAACTGTTAGAAGTGAAACGCGCAGCACGGGCGGACACCGATCGAGTTATTATTGCCATCAGCGATTCAGAAAAAGCCATCAGCGATGATATGTGGAATAAAATTTACCAGCACACCTTGCTGAGTCCGCAACGGCATTATATTCAGATACTCGACCGTAACGGCGATGTGTTATATCGTTCGCAGAGTTTGCATGATTATCAACTCGGATATCCTGAAATTCCTTATCAATGGATCAATGTTGTGACGGCTGGCGGACCGGACAACAATCTCGTCCGGCTTGCGCTTATGCAAACCGATTATGTGAAAATTTTTGTCGCATATCCATTGGCGCCAGTGTATGATGTACTCGATAGCGTTTTTTATAATATTCTTATTATTGCGCCCATAGCGTTACTCATTTCTATTATCGGCGGCTGGTTTCTCGGACGAAAATCATTACGCCCTGTAGATACTCTGACAAAAGCAGCGAAAGAAATTACAGCGCAAAATCTCAACCAGCGATTGCCTGCATTAGATGTTGATGATGAATTAGGACGATTGACTGTACAATTCAACGATATGATCGAACGATTGCAAAAATCGTTTCTTCAGGTACAACAATTTTCTGCTGATGCATCGCATGAACTTCGCACGCCTCTCACCATAATGCGCGGAGAAATTGAAATCGCGTTGCGTAGTCAAAGAATGTCAAAGCATTCGCGTGAATTGATCTCCAGTATTTATGATGAGCTGTTACGCCTTTCCTCAATCGTGGAAAGTTTGATGCTGCTCATTAAATCCGATACCGGTAGTTTGGTATTTGTGATGAAACCCGTCCATCTTGACGAACTCATTCAAGAATTATGTGAAGACGCACAAACGCTTGCAAAATCAAAAACAATCGAAGTATCCTTAGAGTATTCCGAAGCTGCTACCATCAACGGCGACCTGACACGTTTAAAGCAAGTTTTTCTCAATCTTATAGACAATGCCATTAAATACACACCAGCACATGGAACTGTAACGCTTTCGCTTATCAATGATAGCGGCAATGCATGCGTCACGATTAAGGATACGGGGATAGGTATTCCTGCAGATGAACGAGAGAAAATTTTTACCCGTTTCTACCGCGTACAACATTCCAACTCATCGCTGGAAGATGTAGGCGGCAGCGGGCTTGGATTATCGATCGCCAAATGGATTATCGAAGCACATCACGGTTCTATCGATGTACAAAGCCGTGAAGGGCAAGGCAGCACTTTTACCGTGAAGCTACCGTTAAAAAAGCTATAACATCGCCGCAACAACAGTACGGCTTAAAATTTATTTTCCTGATAAGTCGCTCTTGTGAAAAATAAGCAACGAGCCAAGATTTTCTTCTTCACGCATAATCAACAATTCATCCACGCAGTAATACTCGTTATGTTCCGACCCAGTTGATACGCAAATTTCTGATTCGTACTGACTGGATGTGCAACGCATCAGCAAGTTCTTCACGCTGTGCTGTTTGAATTATTTTCACAGCAGGATGTGTCAACACATCTTGCTTAGTTTGCAGCGGTACGGCCGGCAATAACGAAGAGCAAAATTCATTTAACCGTTCATTACGGAATAAAAACTTACCAGTACCATCCGTCAGCCCGATCAATTCGTCGGTATGCGTCATGAAAAGTTTGTTCTTCCACTCTTCCAAAATAATTTTTTCAACATTCATACGCTGATAACGTTCCAATGCCTGACGCATCAGTTCAATTGTCGTTCCCATTTCATGTAAATTGCGAATACGGGGAACATGAATTTCCTGTGTAAAATCGAGATCGCTTAATCGTTTAACATCTTCCACCAACTTCAACACAGGTTTATTGATTTGATATGTCAATAACCATCCAGAAACCATCAACAAAAGCATACATCCAAGAATAAACCATGTCGTATAAATTAAAAGTTCATGCACCGGCGCCAGCACGACATATTCCGGAATCGCCACAACCATCCAGAGCTCAAACGAATGAAATGCTGCAGAAACAACACGCCACTTGGTTGTTCCTTGCTGAATCGTTTGAAGCCGATTGATTTGTTCAATCGAAGTTGTTATGTTCCGCGGATCGAAGGATTTTTGATTTTGAAAAAAGATGTGTGAAGCAGAAAAAATCGTGATGGCATATTCGCCACCGAGCGGCATTTGCGAATAATATTCCTGCAGCATTTTTGCATCCCACATAATCGTTAAGACAAATGGAATGGATGATGCCTGAAATCGCATGCGGGTTAGAAGCAATGGCTCTCCATTTTTATCATTCCACAGCCACGCCATTTGTAATGCCGTATCGATTTTAGAATGAACCCAGACGCTATCGTGAACCACGAGATTGGGAATCGTATAATTGATATTGTTGCTCGTCAACTCGTCTTTAAAATTCGGCGAATAAATTTTGATTTGCATAATTTCGGGATGCATGGCCATGACATTGCGCAAAACCGATTCACCTTCATGCGGACGATCCGTTACTTGATAGGTGACAAACTGCGTTACCTGCATCCACGACGCCAGAACTCGGTCAAGATTTTGCACGGCATATTCCTGTACCTGTTGAATAATGGTAACACGCTCGTTAATGACCGATGCTTCATAACGCGGACGCACGACCCCCCATACCACCGCCAGAGAAATGATAGCAACAAGACTCAGTCCGATAAACACTCTACTCTGAAGGGAAAGTTTTAATTTCATGCGTTTGTTTGTTCCATCCTAACTTTTAAGTATAATACTGAATATTATTCTTATTCTCTACTTATTCAGGAGCAGACTTCTTGAATTATTTTCGCATACCTGCCTCCATCCTTTCACGGCTTGATTCTCCCTCAATTTTTTCCGTATTTAGATAGATATGGAACCATCAAACGCACGGCGAAAACGTCGTTCTGCATCCGGAACAACTACTCGTACTAAAACATATTTTTTCTCTGATGTCCACCTTGGATTGGGAACGACAGAAGAAGACCGGCAAAAAGAGCAACGGTTGATTCGCTTTTTAGATTTTATTCAAAAAGATGCAGAGCAAATTTTCATTGTCGGCGATCTGTTTGATTACTGGTTCGAGTATAAAACAGTTGTGCCGAAAGGATATTTTCGACTCTTTGCCAAACTCGCGGAGATTCATGACCAAGGAATCCGCGTCTTCTTTACCGTCGGCAATCATGATTTCTGGATGCGCGGATATTTCCACGATGAACTCGGCATGGATGTGTATAACGAACCCATGGAAAAGGAAATTCATGGAAAACGATTTCTAATTCATCATGGCGACGGTATCATTAAGAATGACGTGGGATATAAAATTTTAAAAAAAATATTACGGGCAAAAATCAACATATTTTTATTTGCATTAATTCATCCCGATATTACAGGGCGCATCGCGCGGTGGTCATCGCAAACCAGCCGGCAATACACCAGCAACCGAACGTACGAAGGCAGTGATATGGTTCGTTTTGCTCAAGAACAAATTCGCGCCGGGTACGATTTCATTGTTATGGGACATAACCATATCCCCGCAATACAAAAATTTCTTACCGGAACGTATGTCAATCTTGGCGATTGGATATTTGAAAACACGTATGCAGTCTTCGACGGGAAAAAAATTGTATTAAAACAGTGGAAAGGATAACGCATCCCTTCCGATATGTTGATAAGTATCTCCGCAGCAATATAAAGACGTGCAGCTATGGCAGATCAGAAATTTAGTTCAGATAATATGGAACGGTACTTTAACGATCCCGCGTACCGGCATACAAATATGAAAAGCACTAATAAATTTTTTCATCACAAAAAATTGATTTTCTTTTGTTCACTTTTTTTCGTCATTGTTTTTTGCACGTGGTACATCGTGTACATCCTCAGCGGATTACCGACCTTGGAACAATTGGAAAATCCGAAACCGGATCTTGCCACCAAAGTATATTCCAGCGACGGAGAAATTATCGGACAATTTGCATATCAGAATAGAACGCGTGTCTCGTTAGATCAACTTCCCTCCGGCCTCATCAAAGGACTTGTTGCCACAGAAGATAAAGATTTTTATACTCACTGGGGCGTGAACTTACCACGTTTTTTTCGACAGATGTTCCTCAACGTCGTCACGTTCCGGGAAGCGGGTGCAAGCACGATTACACAACAACTTGCTCGCAATTTATACAAGCTTCAATTTAAACACGAATCGATGTTCGATAAAATCACAAGAAAGATTCGCGAGTTCATTACCTCCGTTCAGATCGAACGGAATTTTACAAAGAACGAGATTCTCGAACTCTATCTCAACGTTGCCTATTTCGGTAAAAATGCGTACGGCATAGAATCTGCCGCGCAAACATATTTTGCAAAACCCGCTGCGGATTTGGATCCACAGGAATATACATTACTGATCGGCATGTTGAAAGGCCCGAGTTATTACGATCCGATCAATCATTGGGATCGTGCTCTGGAACGCCGCGACGTCGTCATCAAACAGATGGAAAAAGAAGGACTGCTGACGGAAGAATATGCAAAAGAGATCAGCGCGGATTCGTTGAATCTGAAATACATGGAATCGGAATTTCGTTCCGGCATTGCACCGCATTATGTTGAATGGATACGCCAGCAGCTTCTGAAAAAAGCGGAGAAGTACGGCTTCGATATTTACCGCGACGGATTGCGCATCTACACTTCGCTCGATAGCCGTATGCAACGGCACGCCAACGATGCCATTGAAGAACACTTGCGCGAGTATCAGCAAACGTTCGATGCATCGTGGGATTGGAAAGAACATCCGGAAATTTTGAACGAGGCCATCAATACTTCCATAAAAGAAAACGAGGCGTATCGAAGGTCTCGCAATGCTTCGATGCGTGACAGCATCGATCATTATCTTCGTACAAACCGCGCCTTCATCGATTCGGTACGCAGAATAGCGCAAACCATAGAAGTCGGTTTCGTCGCCATCGATCCACACACCGGACAGGTGAAAGCTTTGGTCGGAGGCAGAAATTATCGCGCGTATCAGTACGGGTTAAATCACGTAACACAAATTCACCGTCAACCCGGTTCAGCATTTAAACCGTTCGTGTACACAGTGGCGCTCGATAACGGTTACCCGCCATGTTACGAAGTTCTGAATCAGCCCGTGACCATTCCTATGCCGGATGGAACACGTTGGACACCGGAAAATTTTGAACGAGATATTGGCGGAAAGTACACATTACGAGAAGCTGTTAAGCATTCTATCAATCTCGTTGCCGTGCGGGTGATTTTAGAACTTGCTCCGGCAAAGCAGGTTGCTGAATATGCAAATCGGATGGGAATTACATCTCACATTCCACCGTATGAATCCATCGCCCTCGGAACTGCCGAAGTTTCTCCACTCGATCTGACTTCTGCTTATGGTGTGTTCGATAACGAGGGCGTTCTGGTTTCTCCTATTTCCATTCTTCGCATTGAAGATAACGACGGCAACATTATTGAACAAAGTGCACCGGAGAAAAAAGAAGTGTTGAGTAAAGAAACGGCATATCTTATGACCGACATGCTTAAAGGCGTTGTCAACGGCGGAACTGCAACGACCGGTGTGCGTTCATTCTTTAACGGTATATGTGCAGGAAAAACTGGAACGACCAACGACTATGCCGACGCATGGTTTGTGGGTTTCACTCCTCAATTGGTTGCCGGAACATGGGTTGGATTTAATGATAACCGCATACGGTTCCAAAGTACCCAAGGACAAGGCGGACGCGCCGCTGCACCAATTTTCGGACGCTTCATGCAAAAAACATATGAAGATCCTTCGATAGGACTTGCACTGGAATATTTCGTTCAACCGGATGGAATTATTACTGACACTATTTGTGTAGAGACGAAAAAAAAGGCGCGTGAATTTTGTCCGCAGAAAACGACTGAAATCTTCAACGCCAAATATCCATTACCGTTATGTGATAAACATACAAGTGCTGAATGGAATCAAGGAAAAGAGAACAACGATACACGTCAAAAAAGCAAAGTTGCATGGTAAGAGAGTTCACCTGTCGAACTTTTTTTCTTTCTTAACGTCCCTCTTTCAAAATCCTGTAATTTCCTAATGAATTACAGGATTTTTTTTGAAGAACCATTTCTTATCCTCCTAATTTGATTTTGTCTATATATTATTCTACCTTTTCCCCAAAAGGAATACATACCAGAATCAAGCGATAACTTATTTCCGAAAGACACAAAAATATATTTCCGGCCGGTTTGATTATTAAAACAGAGAAAGCGATTCTCTATACATAATAAATCAACTATTAATTTAGGAGATATCTATGAAACAAATTCTTGCTGTTCTTGTTCTTGCTGCCATATTTTTTGACGGTTGCTCTACATCTGAACAGGCCGTTACAAATTCATCGCCACAAATACTTTTTCAGGAACCGCTACCAGAAATGCCAATAACCATAAATAAGTTGCCGACGAAAATGGATATCGATGTTCTCGTTGATAAAGATGGTTCCGTGAAAGATGTACGTCTTCCCAGCATCAATGTCGCGTGGGATTCATCAGCAACCGCGTCTATACGCCGATGGAAGTTTTCACCAGCGCATATTAATAATAAACCCGTGAAGCAATGGATGCAAATGCACGCTTCCATCCTTTATGTCAACCCCCTCTATATGTCGATTGCAAAAATATCTTGCACAACCGCACAGGATGCAGATTCCATCTATGCAGCACTGAAACGCGGAAGCGATCTTCATGCACTCACCATGCCTTACAGTATTGATACGGTGAACCAAGATGATAGTTCGCTCGGCGAAGTGAATATTTATTGTTTTCCCAAACGTGTGCAAGAAAATATCGAACATCTGGATACTAATGAATTTACTACACCGATTGCTTATGGAAATCAATTTGTCATTTTCAAACGTTTGAAATAAGCTGATAAAGCAATACATGTTTTATTGAAAAAATTATAAACACAAAGAGCCGGGCAACAATCTGGCTCTTGTTATACCTATCAATCGGTCATCAACATCCGCCGAGCGCATCAAGCAACAGAACAATCTGATCAATGCAATGTTCTGAATCGAACATTTCTACCGCACGACGCCTTGCGTTTTGTGCGAACACCCTGCGTCGTTGTTGATCACGAAGATAGTAAAGAATAGCAGCCGCCATTTCAGAACTGCTTTTCGGTGGAATCAGCAATCCGTCTTGATGGGAGCGAATAATTTCGGGTACACCACGGGCATGAGTTGCAATGATTGGTTTCTGCATCGCCATAGCTTCAATCAGCACTATACCGTACGTCTCAGAATAGGAAGGCATAACAAAAATATCAATTGCTGCTAAAAATTTGCGAACGTCTTTCATCATAGGTAAAAACTGTACGGCATCGTCCACGCCCAACGAATGAATAAGCGAAAATAATTCTTCCTTATACATCGAAACGCCTTTTGTCTCATCGCCAGCAATTACAAAGTGGACATCTGGATCGTGTAGTTGAATCATTGGAATCGAACGAATAAATTCTTCCTGTCCCTTTTGTGGATCTAATCTTCCCAGCATTCCGACAATAGTTTTTTTCGCGGGAAGGTGCAGCAGTTTTCTCGCATTATTCTGTATAAAAGCATGTGGATGAAACTCGTTTGTATCCCGTCCCAAATGTGCCACCCGAACATCATCGGCATTCATTCGTGTATTCTGCAGGTACAGAAACTCGCATGGAGTCTGTCAACGTCATCCATAAATTAAGATGCGAATAAAGCCAAGTGTGTAAAATATCGCGTTTGTTTATTCCAGATTGCATCTGTTGGTAAAAAACAAGGCACAACGTGGGATACCAGATTTTTGCCAGCACCGCAAGATGGATATCCGAAGAACGCATTACAATTACCGCTTCAATTTTTTGCTGGCGCAAAAAAATTCCAAGTCGTCGTGCACAGACAATATCTCCATATTTCATTTTGGGTTTTAATTCGACGGCAGGTATTTGTCTTTCGGCTGTCCATTGCAACAACGAAGATTCTGGCAGCGTTACAACAAAAGTAGATGCTCCGCGTTGTTGCAACTCTTCTGCCAAACGAACGGTGGTTAATTCTAAACCACCTTCTGCTTCTGAAAAACATAAAAATGCAATTTTGTGCAACGAGATAAATTGTACCGGAAGCGCATGCGATTCGAAAAAATGAATAGCCCGCTGCGGATGCCCTAAAGATCTATGAATGTGCAACATGCCTATTTCGATAATTTTTCATCATCGACATAATTTGCTAATATCACCAACTTTATTCCTTAATGCAAATAAAACGTAGTACCACCTATAGATGTTCCTCAACATCAATTGGTTTATCGTAGGAAGGTTCAATGTATAAAAGAATTCAATCGGCAGTTCATTGCGCTCTGAAAAATATTTTCTTATATTATGGTTAGAATTGTATTTTGAGAATATATACGCCATTCGATGGCGGGGTAGCTCAGCTGGTTAGAGCGTCGGAATCATAATCCGTAGGTCGAGGGTTCGAATCCCCCCCCCGCTACACTCCGCAGGGAAAGTCCCGTTGATTGCTGAATTAACGGGATTTTGCGTATAATGCAATGCGCTCGCGGTTTATCTGATCGATGAACCACAACCGCTGCGACAAATCGTTGAATCTGATTTTTCTGATCTGCCAAGGTTCCATTCTGAAATTCATTTTGAAAGTTATTCACGATCCTCTCAATTTCCATGTATTGGCATCCTGCACCAGAAACATTTTTTTTCCTCCGGTTGGAGGAATCTTCAATATCAGGTCGCCAATGCTTGATAACGAAATAATACTAACTTATCATTGGCACATAATTCGGGGGCAGGTCAGATTCTTGACGTCAGCGGAACCTTGGAATATTTTATTCGCAAACAATTTTATTGCACTACAATCACTGTCTTCTTCAATCCGTGGCGCACTTTGGAAACAGACGTACCGAAGATAATATCTTTAATGCCGCTGTGTCCGTGTGCACCCATAATGAGCAGATCGATGTTATGTTCTTTGGAAAGCCGGACAATCTCGTTCGGTATTTTGCCGAAGCCGAGCACGGCTTCCACTTCTAATCCGGCTGCGCGCAATTGCTCCGCGTGCCGTTCTAAATGTTCTTTGTCCTCCCGCGCTTCGTCGTCGTAAGCATCCGTACCGAACAACTGTCCGCCAACGCCTTCCACCACGTGCATCAACACCACGCGCGCGTTATTTTGTTTGGCAAATAATTGTGCGTGGGATAAAACTTTTTTATCCAACACCCCCAGATCAAGCGCCACTCCGATGGCAGCATAGTGATCGGGAATAACATCTAACAGTTCTTCTTCTTTCGGCAAAGCCATAGCTCGTTTCCTCCACGCTTTAGGTAAAGCAATATAGAACAACAATAATGCGAGTCCCACAAGAACAGGGATAACCGTGCACCACAAAATAAATGAATACGATCCCGCGCTCGCCAGCCAATCCCCGATCGTATCCGCCACTAATTTTATGTTGAGCAACAAGATAACAACTGTGGTAATCCACGCAAGCGCCATAACCCAGAGTTTATTTTTAAAGATGCCCATCTTCTCTTCACTGCTCGTGAATTGCACTAACGGAATAACAGCAAACGGCAGTTGTAAGCTCAAGACCACTTGGCTCAGGATCAATAATTGATACGAGCCGCTGTCGCCCTGCCACATGATCACTGCCACTGCTGGAACAATCGCAAGCAAACGCGTGAGCAGCCGGCGCAGCATCGGGCGCATTTTGAAATGCAAAAATCCTTCCATCACAATTTGTCCGGCATATGTGCCGGTAAGCGTGGAGCTTTGCCCTGAAGCGAGAAGTGCAACGGCAAATAGCGTACTTGCCAGCATGGTTCCGAGCAATGGTGTAAGCAACGAATACGCTTGCTGGATTTCCGTGACGAGCATTCCATTCCGGTGAAACACAGATGAAGCGACAATCAGGATTGCCGCATTGACAAGAAACGCTGCATTAAGCGCCAACAGCGTATCGACGAGATTAAATTTGCACGCCTGCCGTTTTCCTTGTTCCGTCTGTTCGACGAGACGCGTTTGCACAAGCGCAGAATGCAAATATAAATTATGTGGCATCACCGTTGCGCCGATAATGCCGATGGCAATGTAAAGATTTTGAGAATTTAAGTGCGGTATAAACCCTTTGACAATACCGCCGATTTCCGGCTTGGAAAATAATATTTCCACACCGAAACATAAACCCATCAACGAGACCAACATCACAATAAAAAACTCTATCTTGCGTACGCCGAAGTTTTGTATCAATAAGAACAAGAGTGTGTCAAATCCCGTCAGCAACACGCCGAACACGAGCGGCAGCCCGAAGAGTAAATTCAATCCGATTGCCGAACCGAGCACTTCTGCAAGATCGCACGCGGCAATAGCTACTTCGCACAACATCCACAACACAAACGCAACAGGTTTGGGATATTCATCGCGGCACGCCTGCGCCAAATCTTTTCCTGTAACGATGCCGAGCCGCGCGGCGAGCGTTTGCAGCAGCACCGCCATCAGGTTGGACATTAAAATGACCCAGAGCAAATCGTATCCGAAACGGGATCCGCCTTCGATGTCCGTTGCCCAGTTTCCCGGATCCATATATCCGACACTGACAAGATATGCGGGACCGGCGAATGCGAAAAAGCGTTTCAGCATTCCATAGTGCTTGGAGATGTTGACCGATCCGTGAACTTCGGACAAGGATTTGGAGGAATTGTCCATTTAGTGATTTGATGATTTACGATTTTGTGATGTTCAATTTGGCGATATATGATTCGTCATGAACAATTTGTTATTTGGAACTTGGTTTTTGTGATTTATTGTTTGTGTTTTCTTTTTCAAAGACTGCATCGTCAATACCGGCGTTGATTTTGTATCCTGAATACGTAACAGAAACAGAACCGCCGCGCGGTGCAGTGCGCTGCTGACCTTCCGTCATCGCCTGCGCCTTCATTTCCAGCAAATCATTTGCAGCATCTGCCGGTACGGTTTGTGCACCGAATGTCGCAACAACTTTTTCCGGCAGCCAGTACGTATTTTCCTGCAACGCATAAGTAAAGAGCAATGTCAGCGTTCTTCCGCTGTATGGCACCGTTTCCATTTTCGCAATCGTCCAGTTGGATGGATCCACCCAAACGGTCAATTGCCGCACACGGACGGAAGCATTGTTGGCCGCAAGCTGAAGTTTGATCAGTTTCGGATTCTCCGGCGTTTCTTCTTGAACGATGACGGCGTCGTAATTGTTCCGAAGATTGGCTGGATTTAATACGATGCCATCTCGCGGAACCATGAGGAACGCTTGCGATGAGAAATGCACTTTATCCGGTTTCTTAAAATACAATACAGCTTTCATGTGCGGCACCTGAATGCGTTCCATTTGTACATCGGCTTCGATGTTGACGACAAAATCATTCACCGGCTCGAACACATTCACAACATTCTCCATCACTTTTGCCGCAGTGAATTTTCGCACAGAAGCTGTTGTTGGAATTACAAAGAAAATTAAAAACGAAAAATAGATGATGCCGCGTACTGTTTTCATGCTGTTCTCGCTTCCTGTTTTGCTACGACTGCATTATAAAGTATCATCAACAGCGTTCCTGTAACGCCGACGGCAATCAAGGAATACCACACAAGTTCGATTCTGCCGCTTGCTTTTGCCGTCTGGTAAATCCATCCGCCGAATGGATCGCCGACAAAGCGTGCAATCGCTATCGGCAAAAACGCATAACCCTGAAACAATCCCTGCTGCCCCGGTGGCGCAATTTCCGAAATATATTCATAATAGCGCGGCGCCTGAATCATTTCCCCAATCGCAAATGCTGCAATACCCGCGGCAATTGTCGGAATGCTGGGATAGATGGCAATAATGATCCAGATCAAACTGGAAATGGCAAAGCCCACAACGATTGCGGAGCGCGTTGCAATGTTTTTTGTCAACCGGTTGATCGGTATCTGCAACAAAATAATTGCTCCCGCTGCCGCCCACGATTGAATGATTTCATACGGCGCATCTTTGCCGATAAAATCTGTGATGTAATACGGCACGATGATGAACTCCTGCCAAAAAATAATCCAGTACAACGAATAGATCAAAAGGAAAATCATAAATTTAAAATTTGCCAGCACGACAAAGAGATTCGCAATTTTCTTTCCGAGCGATTCCGTTACTTCCGGCGCTGTTCCTTTCACTTCTTTATATAAGAGAAGATTCACGATCAGCATTGCAAGACAACTCAGAGATGAAACGATATACACGAATTCATTGCCGAATGTATCACGTACAAAGTAGGCAATCGTAGGACCGATCATCGCTCCGGCATTCACAAGCCAATAATACAAAGCAAAGCCAAGTGATTTCGTTTCTTCCGTCGTAGTAACGGCAACCGTTCCCAGCACGGACGGTTTGATGAATGAACCGCCGAACGCTGTGAACACGAGAAACGCAAGCAACAGCCAGTAGTGATTGAAATTTCCGTACACACCGGCAAACGCCGTCATTCCCACAGAGCCGATTAAGAAATAGCCGAGTGCGAGAATGGAAAATGCAACATTGAATGCTCGGCGGAATCCCCACTTATCTGCAAGCGTGCCGCCGAGGATCGGCAGAAGATACAACAGCCCGCCGAAAATTCCTGAAAGCTGTCCGGCCTGTACTTCCGTAAAGCCGATGCGATTGCGAAGATACACCATGAAAACAATTTGCTGTCCGTAATACGCAAGCCGCTCGAACAATTCCATGCCGTTCGCAACCCAAAAGGTCGGATGGAATTTTGTTTTCAGTGTTACCAGTCCGTTTTGAATGTTCAACATCGTTCCTGTCTGTTATGAAAGAATATCTTTTCGTATAAAAATAATCCACGCGCCACATACTGCGGCAAAAGAATAAAGACCGAACACGATAACTGCCTGCAACACTTCATTCCATGGAATCGGATCGTGAAATGCCTTCTGCCATAAATTTAAATAATCCGTAAAGAGATATGGTTTGATGGATGCAAAGAGATCCAACGGTATCGTGGAAATGATTAAGAAGAGAATGAGCATTCCCATCGTTGCAACAATAGGCCCGATGGAATTTTCCACAAAGGATGAAAAGAAAAATGAAATAGATGCAATCGTGATCATTGCCCAGAGCGCTAATAAATACGCAAGGATAAATCTCCATGCAACTTCTGCCTCCGGTAAAATTAAAATGATGCGATCGATCACCAACAGGTCGCCGCCGCCTAAGAGCGCATACGCAAGTCCGATACTGAGGCCAGCCAAGAACAAAACAAATAACTTCGTGTACGCCAGCACGGCAATATACTTCGCAATAAATATTTTTGTGCGCGAAACAGGGTGTGTCAGGATTAATCGGTATGTTCCTGCCGTCGCTTCACCGGCAAGCTGATCGCCTGCAACGAAAGAAATCAGCAGCGGAATATGAAAGAACAGGCTGTTCATCAATTGATAACTGACTAACCAACCATTGAATAAGTTTCCGACGAGAAAAAAATCCTGCGCCAGTCCGCGCGTTGCCACCTGAAGAAATCGACCGCCTTCTAATTTAAACGCAATTTCCACCAACGGCACAATCAATAACACGAAGGCAAATCCCAGATAGGTGCGTTTTTTCAAAAACATTTTGAAGAGTTCGTAATACACGAGACGAATCATACGTTCCTTTCCCCGGCATGTTCGGTAATGGCAAGGAAATAATCTTCGAGCGAATGCCGCGGCACGACTGAATGCACCTTGACACCGCCGCGCACAAGAGCGCTAATAATTTTTGGAACATCTTGGAATTCCATGTTGATGTTGAATCGATGGTCGGCAACCGTATAGCTCGGTATGAGTTTTTTCTGTTTCTTCAGTATTGCATTCGCCGTTGTTGCCGGTTCAGCTTCGATCAAGACGTACCGTTCGCCTTTTTCCAGAAGTGTATTGACTTCGCCCTGCACCACCAACTCGCCGTTATTGATAATCGCCATCCGGTTTGCAACAAGTTGCACTTCCGACAGCAAATGCGATGAAAGAATGATCGTTTTATTTTGATCGTGTGCAAGATGCAAGATCAGATCGCGAATTTCTTTCATGCCTTGCGGATCGAGACCGTTGGTCGGCTCATCTAAAATAATTAATTCGGGATCGGACAACAACGCTTGCGCAATACCGAGCCGCTGCTTCATTCCATGCGAATATGTTTTGACGCGATCGTTTGCGCGATCCGATAAGCCGACAAGGTGAAGCACTTCCTGAATTCGTTTCTTCGTTGCACCACCGTTTAATGCACCGACAATTTCCAGATTGCGATAGGCAGAAAGATATAAGTAGAAATCCGGTTTTTCGACAATGCCGCCGACGGATTTCAACGCTAAGAAGCGCTGCGACCTCAACGAATGCTGAAATATTTTTGTGTCGCCTGTTGTCGGTTTGATGAGCGAAAGAATCATACGGATGGTCGTACTTTTTCCCGCGCCGTTGGGACCGAGAAATCCGAACACATCACCGCGATGAATTTCCAGATTCAAATCCTTTGCCGCCCAGCGCACGCCGAACTTCTTTCCAAGATGCTGCGTTTGAAGAATGATTTCGCTCATAATCGTTCAGTCAATATAACAACACACATATTACAATTCAACTGAATGTTTTTTCCGCATGCACTTCTCCAAAAGTTGAAAGGAAGCCGTAGAATTTGTATCTTATTACTGTATCACAGTAAATCGATTTATAAGAAAAGAGACAAATTGAAAACGTATAATGTTGCAGTTGTCGGCGCGACCGGATTAGTCGGGCGCACGATGATTAAAGTTTTAGAAGAACATAACTTCCCCGTGAATATCTTATTGCCGCTTGCTTCCGAACGAAGTGCCGGCATGTACCGTAACGTTCCGCGGGAAAGATATTAAAGTTGAAAAATTAGAAGCAGAACGATTCCAAGGAATCGATTTCGCATTATTCTCCGCCGGTGCAAGTGTCAGCAAAGAATTCGGGCCCAAAGCTGCCGAGCGCGGCGCCGTTGTTATCGATAACAGCAGTGCGTTTCGCATGGAATCCGGAAATTCCGCTCGTCGTGCCCGAAGTCAATCCCGATGATGCATTCAAGCATCACGGCATCATCGCCAATCCGAATTGCTCGACGATTCAAATGGTCGTCGCGTTGAAACCGCTGCACGATGCATTCACCATCAAGCGCGTCGTCGTTTCAACGTACCAATCGGTTTCCGGTGCAGGCAAAAAAGGTGTGAACCAGATGGAAGATGAAATCGCAGGCCGTCCGGTACGCGAAAAAAAATTCCCGCACCCGATTGCCTATAATGCCCTGCCGCACATCGACGTGTTTCTGGAAGACGGCTACACCAAAGAAGAATTGAAGATGAAGTTAGAAACAAAAAAAATTATGCACGCGGATATTAAAGTCAGCCCGACGACCGTGCGCATTCCTACTTCCGGCGGACACAGCGAAGCGGTCAATATAGAATTTGAAAAACCATGCACACCGGAAGCTGCGCGTGCGCTGTTAGAAAAAGCTCCCGGCATTATTGTGCAGGACGATCCGAAAAATAATTTGTACCCGATGCCGATTTATGCTTTCGATAAGGACGAAGTGTTTGTCGGAAGAATCCGGAAGGATGAAACGATTGAGAACGGACTCAACATCTGGGTCGTTTCGGATAATGTGCGTAAAGGCGCGGCAACAAACGCCGTACAAATTGCAGAGTTGTTGATTAAGAAATAAGTCAATAAGTTTTAAGGCGTCCCGCCAAAAAAGACGGCGGGCAAGTGAGTCGTTGAGTATATAAGTGTTGCAAAAGACGGAATAGTAAAAATGATTGTAATGAAATTCGGCGGCACGTCGGTGGGCGATGCGCGCGCGATGCAGCGAGTGATTGAAATTGTAAAGAAGGAACAGCTTCGTTCGCCCGTTGTTGTCTTGTCTGCCATTTCCGGCGCAACAAATGCATTGTTGAAAGCTGCACACTTTGCACAACAAGGCGAATTAGACGAATCGGTGCAAGTGCTGAATCAATTACTCGAACGCCACGTGACCATTGCGGAAAATTTAATCGACCATCGCCCGACGGTTCAACAATTGATTCTCACATTCAAACATCGGATCGAGGAACTGCGCAATCTTTGCAGCGGCATCGCGATTCTCGGTGAATTGACGAATCGTTCGCTTGATGTCATCGCATCGACCGGCGAACAGTTTTCCTCGCACATCGTGAGCGAAGCGTTCCGCGCGCAGGGTGTTCCGGTAGAATTAGTCAACGCACAATCGTTTATGATTACCGATGAACAATTTGCATCCGCAGTTCCGCAATTCGATCAAATCAATGAACTCGTTCCCCAAAAACTAAAACCGATTTTAGAATCCGGTAAGATCGTCGTGACGCAGGGATTTGTCGGTGCAACGGTAAGCGGAAAAACAACGACGCTTGGCCGCGGCGGTTCGGATTATTCTGCCGCCATCATCGGCGCAGCGATGGATGCAGATGAAATTCAAATCTGGACGGATGTGGACGGCATTCTCACCACCGATCCGCGTATCGTTCCGAATGCACAGAAGTTGAGTGTCGTCTCGTTCCGCGAAGCAGCAGAACTTGCCTACTTCGGCGCAAAAGTTCTGCATCCAAGCACCATTTCACCGGCGGTTCAAAAAAATATCCCTGTAATCGTATTGAACTCGATGCGTCCGGAATCCACCGGCACGCATATTATTTCCGATCCACCCAAAGCGGATGTTCCAGTGAAATCCATCGCCTTCAAACGCGGCATCACGATTGTCAAAGTACAATCCATGCGAATGTTGATGGCATACGGCTTTCTGGAAAATATTTTTTCCGTCTTCAGTAAATTTGAAACCGCTGTTGATCTTGTCAGCACATCGGAAGTTGCCGTTTCATTAACAATCGATAATACTTCGCGTCTTCCTGAAATTGTTGAAGCGCTCTCACGATTTGCCGAAGTTTCGATTCTCGAGAACAAAGCGATCATCTGCACGGTCGGCGATCAAATGGAAAAGACCGCCGGTGTTGCCAATCGCATCTTTCGCGCACTCGGCAACATCAACGTGTTAATGGTAACACAAGGCGCATCCGATATCAACATGAGTTTTGTGGTAGAAGATGCTGACGTGACGGAAGCAGTCCAACGCCTGCACAAAGAATTATTCGACCGCGTTACCGACAGCGATTTGCTCGAACCGGTTGGAGGAACAACAAAATGAATCTCGCATTAATCGGTTATGGGAAAATGGGAAAAACGATCGAACAGCTTGCCGTTGAACGCGGCTGGACGGTTCCCGTAAAACTCAATATCGGCATTCCCATGCCCGATGCAGCACAACGAAAAGGAATTGACGCTGTCATTCATTTTGCAACGGCAAAGACCTTAATAGAAGATTTGAAGCCGTGGGCAGAAGTCGGAAAGCCCATTGTTATCGGAACGACCGGATGGAACGATCGTTTAACAGAAGTGCAAAAGCTTGCGGAAGAATTTAAGATTGGAATCGTTCACGCTCCAAACTTTTCGCTTGGCGTCAACATCTTCTTCCATGTTGCCAAGGCAGCATCGAAGATGATGAATAAGTTTTCGGATTATGATGCTTCCAGTTCATGAAATTCATCATAAAGAAAAAATCGACAGCCCGAGCGGAACGGCATTGCAGCTTGGCAATATAGTATTGAGTGAACTCAATCGGAAAAAAGAATTGCTGACACAAGCGCCGGAAGGAAAAATCAAACCGGAACAATTGCACGTTTCTTCGACGCGTACCGGCTGGGTCATTGGCGAACATTCGTTAAATTTCGATTCCGTTGCTGATTCGATTGAGATCAAACACACTGCAAAAAATCGCAACGGTCTTGCGCTCGGCGCACTCGTTGCTGCAGAATGGATTCAACACAAGCACGGTATCTTTACGATGGATGATATTTTTCAGGATTTATTTAGCAAGTAAAGGATTGTTGTATGTCTTCGAGGAAAAAATTTCAAGGAACTGCTACCGCCATCATCACGCCGTTCAAAAAGGATGGTTCAGTCGATGAAACAGCATTGAAACGTTTTATCGAATTTCAAATCAAAGGCGGCGTAGAAGCGCTCGTTTCTATGGGGACAACAGGCGAAAATACAACGTTGACCCATGAAGAACAAGAACGATTGATTGCCCTGACAATTGAGCAAGCAAACGGACGAGTAAAAATATTTGCCGGCGCAGGAAGCAACAACACGGCAGAAGCGATCGAGAAAACAAAATTTGCGAAGCACATTGGAGCCGATGCAGCGCTCATCGTTGGTCCATATTACAACAGACCGACACAAGCAGGTTACATTGCGCACTTTAGCGCCATTGCTGATGCGGTGGATATTCCTTTAATCGTTTACAATGTTCCCGGAAGAACCGGCGGCAACATTACGGCAGAAACAATGTTGAAGATGGCGGAAGAAATTCCCAATGTAGTTATGGATAAAGAAGCGTGCGGGAATCTCGGGCAGATTATGGAAATTGCACGCAACAAACCGAAAGATTTTTCATTGCTTTCCGGCGATGATGCCTTTACACTTGCGTTGATGGTTTGCGGCGGCGATGGATGTATTTCTGTCGTGGCAAATGAAATGCCGAAAGATTTTTCGCAGTTCGTACGGCTGTGCCTCGCGAATAAATGGGACGCAGCACGGAAACTCCATAACAAACTGCTGCCGCTCATGAATGTGAACTTTATCGAGTCCAGCCCCATTCCCGTAAAAACGGCGCTGGCTGAAATGGGAATGATTGAAGAAGTATTCCGTTTGCCGATGGTACCGATTTCCAAAAGCGGACGGAATAAATTGAAAGCTGTTCTCAAAGAATTGAAATTGATTTAAGAACGCGCATGCCCGAACAACCGTCCATTGCCATTTTATTATGGTCGTGCCCCGATCAAAAAGGATTAGTCGCTCGCATCACGCATTTTATTTTCGAACGCGGCGGCAACATCCTCGACCTCGACGAACATGTCGATGCGCAGGAACAACGTTTCTTTTTGCGCATCCAATGGGCTATCAGCAACAATGGCTACGGTGTAGAAGATTTAAAAAACCAATTTGCACCGCTCGCTCTAGAATTCCATGCAATATATAATATCCGCCTTGTCAATCACAAACGGAAATTGGCGCTCTTCGTTTCCAAGGTACGATCACTGCTTGCAGGAAATTTTATGGCGGTATGAAATCGGCGAATTCAACACCGAGATTGCGCTGATTATTTCCAACCATCCCGATCTTGAACCGCTTGCGCAACGGTACCATATTCCGTATTACCTTTTCCCTGTCTCCAAAGAAAACAAGCAGGATGTAGAAGCAAAAGAATTACAATTGCTCAGGCAGCAGAATATCGACACGATCGTTCTTGCGCGATATATGCAGGTATTATCGGTAGATTTCATCAAGCAATATCCGCAGCACATTATCAACATTCATCATTCATTCTTGCCTGCATTTGCCGGAGGCAATCCGTACCGACAGGCATTTGAGCGCGGCGTCAAGATTGTCGGAGCCACAAGCCATTACGTTACGGAAGTATTAGATGAAGGCCCGATCATCGAACAGGACATTATCCGCATTTCGCATAAAGATTCGCTGGACGATTTGATCCGCAAAGGGCGCGACCTCGAACGGCTTGTGCTTGCGCGCGCCTTACGGCTGCACTTGCAGGATCGCGTGCTGGTGCACGGAAATAAAACTGTTGTCTTCGATTAACATTTTGTAAAATTCCACACAGCAATTTTCAAGCGTCAGACAAATTCCAAGATTCAATAGTCAAACAGTAAATTGGATTTTGTGTTTTGGTATTTGATATTTGTGATTTATCGAGGAACAGTAAACTGATACACCGGATCGATTCCCGAGAAATCTTTCCGGACCATCATCACGGTAATGGTTATTTGCCTACCTGTTATTTCACAGCGAAGGTAATGAAACATTCGTTTTTCTGTCTGCTGTGGGAATAAATCTTTTTCCCGCTGTTGATCTCCCAATAACAACGTATGCTGCAATCCTCCTCCGCCGCCCAGCACGACAAAATCTTTACCGGATTTTTGAAAATGTTCAAACGCATGCGCATGACCGCTGAGAAACAGTTTACATTTTGCATGATGCAAAAATGGAGGAACGTATTGATTCCGCACATCGGCAGAACCGCCCACAATGGTATTGTTGGTGAACGGCGGATGATGGCATCCGACAAAAACAGATATAATTGATGAATCGCGTTCTAATGAATCCAGCGTTGCCGTGTAACCATGCAAGCTGCGTTTGCTGTTCAGATTTTGAAAGTCTGGTAAAATTGGAGTTGAACAACACAAACGCGTTGTCTTTCATTCTCTCGACATATCCGGTACGGCAAAAGTCCGGAAACCGTTTTTTAAAATTCCGCTCGCCTTCTGCTGCTGAAAAAAAATAATCGTGATTTCCAATCGCAGCATACATTCCAAGATGACGTATCTTTGCACGCATCAATACTGAATCCATAAATTTCCATGCTTTGTCGCTCGCACTGTGCCCCGTTACATCACCAAAATTTACTACTGCTTGTATAGTTGAATCGGCAAGAATATGATCGAACAACATGCGTGTCGCGCGTTCATTTTGATTGCGTTTCAAGGCGATGGATTCGATCCACATTGGCGCCTGCGTATCGCTGATGAACGCAACAACATTCTTTGATGTATCGGCGGCAGTTTGCGCTGCGCAAGAGTGCAGAACAACGACAGCTGCAACAAGGAAGAAAAATATTTTATGTTTCATGGAAGAACACTTTATGGCTTTTGAATTTTTACCTTTAAGAGATCGCCGCTTTTCAAGTACACCCATCCCGCAATCAACAGCGTCATCGTCCCTCCGAAAATCGCGGAAGGAACCGTTCCGAGTAATTTTGCAGCAAGTCCGGATTCGAATGCACCGAGTTCGTTGGATGAGGTAATAAAGATTCCGTTCACCGCCATCACACGCGCGCGCATTTCATCCGGCGTCATCGTTTGCAAAATCGTTGCGCGAATGACAACACTAATACTATCGAAGGCACCGCCGCAAAACAGCATTACGACCGAAAGGATCATCCACGGTGAAATGGCAAAGATTAAAATACTTGCACCGAACCCGAACACTGCAATCAATAAATTTCTCCATGCTTTTTTCATCGGCGAATAGCGTGTAAGCATCATCATTGTGATGATCGCTCCCGCTGAAGATGAAGCGCGTAATACGCCAAGCCCTTCCGAACCGACTTTCAAGATATCCATCGCATAAATCGGCAAAATTGCCACCACGCCGCCGAAGAGTACGGAAAATAAATCGAGTGAGATCGAATACAGAATTATTTTTGTTTTGACGACAAACTTGATTCCATGCCCGATGCTGCTCAAGATGCCTTCGGTTTCCTGCACCGGCAGAACCGGAACGTTACCGATCCGTGCATACATCACCAGAGAAACAAATACGAGCACCGTAACAACGACCAAGGTATTCGCAAATCCAATCCATGCATACATAAATCCGGAAAGCACCGGTCCAAGAATCGCACCGACCTGCCACGCAGAACTACCCCACGTACACGCATTTTCAAACAACGGCGGCGGCACAAGAATCCCGCGCAGTGATGTTGTGGTCGGTGAATAAAATGCACGGCAGATTCCGACAACAAACAATGCCGCGTAAATGATGACGAGAAAGATTGACGAAGAAGCCAATTCAGGATTGCGCGCAGTAAGCTGTAAAATAAACGAGCAGAAAAGCACACCACCGACACTCCACAAAATAATCGCGCGTTTATTGTACCGGTCTGCAATGTGCCCACCGAACAACGTTAACGAAATAAAGGGAACCGCTTCGACTAATCCGATCATGCCCAGAGAAAACGGATCGTGTGTGATGCGGTACAGTTCGTACCCGATGGCAACTTCCTGCACCATCTGCGCAATGGTGATGATAAAATTCCCGATCAGTAAATTTCGGAACGCCGGGTACCGCAGCGCGGCGTAAGGATCATGTGCCACTCAACCTCTTTCGCATTCATTCAACAGTTTCTATTGTAATGTACAGATGAAATGCTGCGAATAAAAATCACAAGCTGAGATTTCTGATTATT
The DNA here is from genome assembly GCA_963790045.1 of Ignavibacteriota bacterium. Classification (GTDB taxonomy): domain Bacteria; phylum Bacteroidota; class Ignavibacteria; order UBA10030; family UBA10030; genus DATKMP01. Next base: position 284,190 of record CAWBMS010000008.1, read on the forward strand.
ATTTGCTTTTGATATATTGATGCACTATAATTTATATCGTTTATTGTTTTCAATAGATGCATTGCGGAAAGCAAATTCTATCCGGTTTTTCTTTAATTACAACTACGTACATACTGAATGATCTGTAAAACTATTCCTATGCAAAACCAAAAAAAATATTTTCGGATATTTTTAATATTCTTCATTGCAGTTCAAGCAACAATCTTTATCTATAGCATCATTGGACATAAATTGAACGATGATGAAGCATGGCTTGGCGAGCAATCATTCTTTATGTCACAAAATGGCTTTTCCTCGTCACACTTATTTTCCGGATTTAACAATCAAGATCAACGAATCGTCGTTCAACATAAATTATTCATCTATACCTTAGCGTTTCTCATCTCCGTATTTGGTTTCTCGTTGCCAATCTTAAGAATAGTACCCATCATTTCGTTTATTTTTTTAATACTCTTGTTACTAAAATATATCTATCGCAGATCGAGTAACGATCCGACTGACATTTTATTTCTCATTGCATTGATCTTTTCATATTCTGAAATACTATACTTTGGCAAAATAGCGCGTCCGGAAATGTTCGTTGCGATGCTTGGATTCGCAAGTTTTTATTTTCTTTCATGCTTTATTCAATCAAACAAGATTTATTACGTTCTTTTCAGCGGCATATTTGCCGGGTTATCAATGTTAGCCCATTTAAATGGGTTAATTTTTGTCTTGGCGGGAATATGCGTTTTACTCTATTATAGAAAGATGAACCATGCATTTTTATACTTGTTGTTTGCATGTATTATGTTCTCACCGTTTTTAATAGATATTTATACTCACTATGATATTTTCCTCCTCCAATTCAACAACCCTTTGATCTCGTCAAAAACACATTTTACGATATACACTCCATTTGTGCATTTATTAAATGAACATCAACGGTTATTCAGGAAGATCGACATTATTCCTTTAACGCTGCTATTTCTGTTCTCAATGATTGTCAATTATCGTTCTTTATGGAAAGAGCACAAACTATTATTTCTCTATACGATCACCGTCATGATATGTCTGGGTTTATTTGTTGAAGATAAACAAATTAAATACTCTGTTCTTGTCGTTCCTTATGAATTGTTGATCATCTTTTATTCATTCTGGAAAATCATTGAACGAAATAAAATCTATCTTATTCTTCATACGATATTATTCATCATCGTATGTACTGTGTCTCTTCGATTGAATGTTTATGATTGCATACCGAAAGAAGAATACGCTTTATTAAATAGAGAAATTAAATCCTACATGCCCGATCATTCAAAATGTCTTGCGCCGATGAATTATATTTTCAATGAAATTGATTCTCAATATATCGTCGGGAATCTTTTCCTTCGTCAAGAAGTCCATAATAAGAATATCACGCTCAACAACACGTATACATTTTGCAAAGACAAGGGAATCGAATATGTTGTGCATAATAAATTCGAAGAAGCCATCGACACCATACAAGATTATGCCGATACGTTAGAGTTAAATAAGCATTTTCAAGTTATTGCCGACAATAAAAATTATAAAATCTTAAAGCTTAAATAAATATTTTCTTATTAGACCCGTACCTCTAACAGACGTCGTCGCCTACTTGTCCTTCATGACATATAACACTGGTAAGCCATGATGATCAAGTCTTTTTTATATATAAAATGATCGTGTGTGATGCGGTACAGTTCGTACCCGATAGCAACTTCCTGCCCATCTGTGCGATGGTGATGATAAAATTCCCGATCAGTAAATTTCGGAACGCCGGATAGCGCAGCGCAGCGTAGGGATCATGTGCCACTCAACCTCTTTCGCATTCATCAATATCATGTAGTATAATGTACGGATGAAATGCTGCGAATAAAAATAAAGTTTTCATGAGCCCGGTGAACATAACTGTGAAATTCATATTGATTTTATTACCTTCCTACAACAAAACGTCGGCGCCGGTTATGAACCGGTTTTTTCATTTGACTTTAAATATTTTTCCCCGTACCATTTTCCCGATAACCGTTACGGGTGATCTTGGTTGTTCCCTAGGGCGGTTGTCGCACCGAGAAGCGAAGAAACATACGAAGATGTAAATTGTAGCGCGAGAAATTCTTAACGGAAAAATCTTATCAAGGAACAGTTGATATGTCCGATAAAAAATCTCATCATCACTCCAACCGCACGCAACAACATGCGGCAAAAGAGCAATACAAAAAACTCTATGTTCAGCACATTCGGGAAATTTGCAAAGCATCGGGCACAGAAGAAGCATTCGATTTAATCCCTGCCGATGGCTTGCATTTACTCTACCTCATCCACGGGCTTCCGCTGCAAATTCTTCCCGCGCCGGGGCACATGATTCCGGAATCCGAACTGCACGAAGCACGGTTCATCTTAAATTCCATGCTGCCCTTGCAAACCTACACGCCGGTTCCCGATGGTAATGCCATTCCCCTGCAATTATTTTTTAGCGCGGGTTTCAGTTTCTTCTACTACCTCTCACAAGAAAAACTCGATGCCAGCCCGATCACAGCCCGGCTCCGCCGCTTGATGCAGGCACAAATCGGTTTTCATGGCGGGTATGAGCAGGCGCATCAAACATTAAACAATGTTCTTTTAGTCGTTCTCACGCATCTGACCAATCTTCAAACATCGCTCTATAGTGTTACCTATCGTACCAAACCGCGGCCGAAGCTTACACCCGGCATCGCCCAATTTCTGGAACTCAAAAAGGAAACGCCGCCGCAAAAACATGTGGTGTTGGATGGCAAGCCGCGCCCCGTTATCCGCTTAGGATTCGGCGGATGCAACAAAGGCGTTACCTATGTTTCAGTGCGCCCCAAGCAACTCGGCTGGCCGGACACCGGAACGGAACCGGCGCTCGATGTCTATTTTCAATCGCACGTACTCACGCGCCTGCATGAACGCTTGGACTGCATTAACGAAAATATTTATCAATACGGATTGTTCTCTGCCATGCACAACTTCCATGCATGCCGCGATGATACAGGAAGATTGCTCGTGGAGTATCGCCTCCTCAAGATGAAAGTCGGATACTTGGTCGTCGAACCGCATGGCACGATGCTCATCATCCGTACCTTCCTCTTCCTCACCAACAGCAGCACGCCGGAAGGGAAAAAACTGCGCTCGCTCTACGGCTTGCAACGACGCGATACCGATTATCTCGCCATCGATAAACTGAGCGCGTTCATGTCCGAAGATCTTTATCAAACAAAAGAACTCCATCCCATTCTACAGGTTATCGGCTGTGAGAACCTTTCGCAGATGTTTGCGAGCATGAAAAACATTCTCACCAAAACAGAAACACAGCACACCGGCACATTGCTGGCGCAGTATTTAGGATTGATGCCGGACAACAATATCCTTTCGTCGGTACCGAAATGTATGCCGATGGACGATGAATCAATGCAAACACCCGACACAATTCAACAGCAAGAACTTGTCGAAGAGCCGGTGATGGAACAATAACAAACAACGCGCATAAAATAATATTCGATATTAGAGCGATTATATATTTTCCATAATATATTTGATATAAACACAAACGGCTCAGAAGATTCCGAGCCGTCCATTTTTGATTATACTGAAAAGAATTTATACTACATACGTTGATGATGCAGTATCGCCGCCATGCCCAGTCCAGTTGGTATGGAAGAATTCGCCGCGCGGTTTATCGATCCGCTCATACGTATGTGCACCAAAATAATCACGCTGTGCTTGCAATAAATTTGCCGGCAGCCATTTGTGACGATAGCCATCGTAAAAGGCTAAAGAGGAACTCATCGATGGTATCGGTATACCAATCTGTGCGGCTGTCGCAACAACCTTGCGCCATGATTCCTGGCAATTCGCCATGATCTTTTTGAAATACGGATCAAGCAGCAAATTCTGCAAGCCAGGATTTTTGTCGTAGGCAACTTTTATTTTTCCCAGGAATGTGCTGCGAATAATACAGCCGCCACGCCACAACAGGGCGATGCCGCCGTAATTCAAATTCCACTTATATTCCTTCGCTGCTTCTTTCATCAACATATATCCTTGTGCATAGGATGTGATCTTTGAAGCATACATTGCCTTGCGGAGATCTTCCACAAAAGCTTTTTTGCTTGCAGTGATTTTTTTCTTTGCAGGCCCTTTTAATATTTTAGAAGCTGCAACACGCTCATCTTTTATTGCCGAGAGACAGCGTGAAAATACTGCTTCGGAAACCATCGTCATCGGAATGCCGAGATCGAGTGCAGACACGCTTGTCCATTTACCTGTTCCCTTTTGTCCGGCTGTATCGAGAATCGAATCGACGACATATTTTTTATTTTCATCTTTGTAATTCAGAATATCCCGCGTGATCTCGATCAGATAAGAACTTAGTTCGCCTTCATTCCACGTTTTGAAAGTCTCATACATTTCCTTGTTGCTCATGCCAAGGCCTTCTTTCATCAACTGATAACATTCGCAGATGAGTTCCATATCGCCATATTCAATTCCATTATGCACCATCTTGACAAAATGCCCTGCACCATCATTGCCGACCCAATCGCAACACGGTGTGCCGTCCACTTTTGCGGCAATTGCCTGAAAGATCGGCTTGACTGTCGGCCACGCTTGCGGTGATCCGCCCGGCATAATCGATGGGCCGCGCAACGCACCTTCTTCTCCACCGGAGACACCAGTGCCGATGAACAACAATCCTTTGCTCTCTAAATATTTTGTTCGGCGAATTGTATCGGGATAATGCGAGTTACCGCCATCGATGATGATGTCGCCTTTTTCCAAAAGCGGAAGAAGCGTTTCAATAAAATCATCCACCGGTTTTCCGGCTTTCACCATCAGCATCACTTTGCGCGGCGCTTTCAAGGACGCAACTAATTCCGGAATATTATTTGTTCCGATAATTTTTTTGCCTTGCGCTCTGCCGTTGATGAAGTGCGTAACTTTCTCAACGGTTCGATTAAAGACAGCAACGGTAAATCCTCTGCTTTCGATATTCAATACAAGATTTTCTCCCATCACAGCCAATCCTATCAATCCAAAATCTGCTTGTTGTGACATAATTGTATTCCTTCTTTCGCTAATAATAATTTATGAACGATGCTCTTATTGATAGATACAGTTCATTTTTTTATCGTTTGATTCTTGCGCTGCCGCCTTTGGCGACGTGCAGCAATTCATTCAACGTAATCATGCTTGTATCGCCGCGTGTCGTCATCAGCAGCGCGCCATGCGCAACGCCGAGATTGACACACTCCTGTGGAGTTTTTCCGGTAAGGAATCCGTACGTAAATCCGGATGCAAAGCCATCGCCGCCGCCAACGCGATCTTCTATTTCCAATCCGGGCATATTCAGTCCTTCATAGAAAACGCCTTCTGTCCACATCATCGCCGACCAATTATTGATGCCGGCAGATTTTACGCCGCGCAATGTTGTGCCCACAATTTTGATATTCGGAAAATCTTTGACTACACGTTCCACCATTTTTTTAAATGCCGTGGTATCGATCTCTCCTTTTTCAACATTGACTCCTCCCACTTCGTATCCGAGTACTTGTTGAAAATCTTCTTCGTTGCCAATGAGACAATCGATGTATGGTACGAGCGGTTTGGTGGTTTCGATGGCCTCTTTGCTGCTCCAGAGTTTCGAACGGAAATTCAGATCGTACGAAACAATCGTTCCGGCATCGTGCGCTGCCTTGATTGCTTCGGCAACAACTTTTCGTGTGGATTCTGAGAGCGCAGAGAATATTCCGCCGGTATGAAACCAGCGAACACCATGTTCAGAGAATATTTTTTTCCAATGTATTTCACCGGGCTGAATACCTGCGGTTGCAGAATGTGCGCGGTCATACAACGAAACCGAAGCGCGCGGGCCAAAGCCGACTTCAGTAAAATTCAAACCGATGCGATCTTTTTTCCCTAAGCCGTCATACGTGCGTGTAACAACAAAATCCACATCGACACCGACAGATCGAGCGTGATTGCGAACGATGGCGCCCATCGGTGAATCATTCAATCCACCGACCCAGCCGGTTCGCAGTCCGAGCCGTGATAAAGCATACGCAACATTATATTCGCCGCCGCCTACCCAGACTTCAAGCGCTGGCGCAAACTCGATGCGTTGATGACCCTGAGGACTCAATCGCACCATCGTTTCTCCCAGCGCAAATAAATCAAACGCTGTTTCTGATGCTGATTTAATTTTTAGAGACATATTTTATCGTTTCATATTTAAATAGCATACAATATTTCATGTTGATGATATAGCGATGAAACACTTGATGCAGAATCACTTAATCATAAATATAATGTAAGAGATGAAAATTGAAACCGCAACAATTCGTCAGGCAATATTTGTGAAAATATATTTGTGGCTATAAAAAATCCTGGCGCATGGGCGTAAAGACATCGACCATACAGCCCTCGGACAGCGCAAGCACGCCATGCGGGACATTCGGCGGCACAAAAAAAGAATCGCCTGACGATAATTGCATAGTCTCGTTGCCAATGGTTACTTCGAACGTTCCGCGTTCGACAAATGTTACCTGCCTGTGCGGATGGCTGTGCGCTGAACTGATGGCGCTTTGTGCAAATTCCACACGCGCCATCATCAGTTCAGAATCATATCCTAATATTTTTCGACGTACGCCTCTCCCAGCAGTTTCCCACTGTATATTTTCTGCTTGAATAAAAAATGCACTTTCCATGCTCATACGTGTCTCTTCAATATTATTTTTTCTATCTTGATTTAAGGACAAATTAAGAATTTTGCAACTGAACTTTTATTTGACAATACAAGAGAAAGAACGTAGTTTTTAGTCAAACTATTGCAAAGGTGATTTATGATTCGATGGTGTCTTTCATTCACTCTTCTGTTTTTGTTTGCCTCCTGTTCGCATAACGATAACGAGGAAACAACGACAAAAGGTAATTTGCATTTGTATCTTACGGAATCCACATCTCCAGCGATGATCGACGAGGTAAATGCATTTCTTAATCTTTACAAAGAAGGTGGCGCCAATATTTCTTACAATGTTGTATCGGAAAGTACTGCGTTGAAACATTTTATCGAAGATACATCGCGTATGATCGTTCTTACACGACCTCTTTCATCGGATGAAAAAGAAAGAACAAAAAACAAAAACGACGATCTGATAGAAACGATTATCGGCTATGATGGCATCGTTGCTGTTGTGCATCCTACAAATCCTGTCACGCAATTGACAACCACGGAAATAAAAAATATTCTCACCGGCACTGTTACACGCTGGAACGATTTGACGAACGGAAAAAAAGCAAAAGGGAAAATTAAAATATACCTGCAAGATTCATCTGAAATTAGCAGCTACCTTGCAAAGCGTTTGCACACACGACTCACTTCAAAATTTATAAAGACGTCCTCGGAAATTCAAACGCTTAACGCTGTTCTCCACGATCCGTCGGCCATCGGTTTTGTCACGCCGGCATGGCTCGATTCTACAAAGTCCACTGCTAAAGTGCTTGAACTTGGCAGAACACGGGAGGATGCAGACACCTCTTTTGTTGCACAGGATAAAACAGACGGAATTTATTTTTCGCCGCATCCCGCCTATCTCTATCGCAACGATTATCCGCTGAAACGCGCCATCTATATGTACACCTACACCGTCGGAGATTTGGCAAATGGGTTCGGTGCGTTCGTGGCATCTTCGCAAGGACAAAAATTATTTTTGCAACGCGGCATTCTTCCGGGCACACAAAAAATTCATTTAAGCATACCGGGCAGCGAGTAAGCATTCCAAAAATTTCGTTACGTCACTTCAGGCAGTGTATTTCTCACTGCCTGTTTAAAAAACGAAATAAATTTTGTTCTTCTATTTTCCTTCGTAAATTTTATCTACAATTCCGTATTGAATCGATTCATTTGCATCCATCCAATAATCCCGTTCAATATCTTTCAACACCTGTTCCAACGGCTGGCCGGAATTGCGAGCAAGAATTTCTGCGGTAAGGGTTTTTGTCTTTAGAATTTGTTTTGCATGAATCGCCAGATCGGTTGTATATCCCTGCAACAATCCGGTACTCGGCTGGTGAATCATCACTTCGCCCAGCGAATAAATAGAGCGCTCGCCTTTCTTTCCCGCCGATAAAATGATTGACGCCATCGATGCGGCAATGCCCATGCATACCGTCGCCACGGGCGATGCAATATTTTTCATTGTATCCAAAATCGCATAGCCGGATGTAACCGAGCCGCCAGGGCTGCTGATAAAGAATGTGATTTTTTCGCCGGGCTTACTGGCATCAAGATAGAGAAGCTTTTCGACAATTTCTTTTGCAGAATCATCGTCCACCTGACCCCATAAAAAGATTTTCCGTTGATCTAAGAGCTTCAATCCGATAAGCTTTTGCATGTCAGATTGTTTTTCATTCTTTGAATCTTCATTGTGATTATTTGTCGTGTTCATTCGCGTGTTACTCCTCTATATTTTATTTATAAATATTGTTTTCAATTTGCACACATAACGCAAGAATTAAAAATCTGCACCGAGCGAATAATAATAATACGGCTCGGAAAACGATGAATAGTTGAAGCGCCATGCAATATCCAATCGCATCGGCAAACCGAAAAATGCCATGCGAATTCCAAATCCGGTACCGATCAGCAAATCTTGCGTCACGGTAGAACCACTTGAATCCTGTCCAAAGCCCTTCCATGCTTCGTTATTCGACCACGCAGAACCGACGTCAACAAATGCTGTTCCCAGAATATCTGAAAAGCCAATCGGCACCGCGCCAAAAATTAAATATTTGAGAAGTGGAAATCTTAGCTCAGCGTTGATCAATCCGAACTTCGTTCCGTTCTCCGTATTATAATCGTATCCGCGTAACGGCAATACCGGCGTGAGGAATTGATAATCCTCGACATTGTTAATCGGTATTTGGTCATTTACAAATCTGCGGTTCAGCCATCCTTCCGTTCCGCCGATGAAAAAATTCTGTCTGTTCGCGCCAATGCTCATGCCGCCGGAGAGACGATATGCAAAAATAAAATCTTTCAGAACTTTATTGTAGGAGCGATAATCTGCAGTGAAAGTTTGCATATCGAGCCCATTGCTTCCAAGATTGGGCGTTCCATAAAAAAGAAAATTGAAACGCGAACCGTTGTTCGGCGCAAACCACGCGCCCTGCCAGACTGAATTATCATTGACATAACTGATGGATGGCAATAAGAATGATCGTTCTTGAGATGGACTGGTCGCATCATCCAAATTGTCACGCGAAAGATTCATCCACATTAATGAAAAATCTATGCGATTGTATCGATCGATCGGATACGAGGCAATGCCGCCAATCGCCCATGTTTGGTAACGATACAGCGTATCATTCACATATAAAAATCGTGCACTATGAAATCCCTGAAAGCCGTAATCGATACGATTAGGAAGATACAAATACGTAAGCCCGTAATCACTATTCTTCAAATCGATCATCAAGTCGGTACCAAGAATAATCTGATGATCGCCCAGCATATCGCTGAACGCGAAAATCGTACTGCCCTCTAATCCGTAAAATGTATTATAATCGGTTGTTCCATAAATTAGATCGGGAGTAAAATTCAATTTATACCGGCGCGGAATATAATTCCCTTCGCTGTCCTGATTGTTTAACAATTCTGTTTGAGCAATCGGCGGCGGAACATTCGTTGTATCGTGCCATGCACCGGTAGCAAACACGTATCCAGAAAGATCCGGATGGGATGATGAACGATCATGCGTTTCAATGCCAGCAGTATCGGCAATGACAACGATAGAATTTTTTGTTGTGATCGTATCGGATGAGATTACGGATGAAGAAAGAATTTCGTGCGGCTTTTCTGTTCGTGGAAGATTGAATTTCCGTTTGATGAATTCCGTCGGCTCCAATTCCGTTACGTTGAGTTTACGTTCGAACGGGCGCACCATCAAATACAAATCGAACCCGCCTTCATTGAGCGATGCAAACACCAATTTTTCGCCATCATGCGAAAGCGACAATTGATACAATCCGCTCAACGAATTGGTAATGGGATACGTGTTGCCGGTTTCTAATTCTTTCACATAAATATTGTTGATGCCGTTGCGATCCGAAATGAACAAAAGTTTTTTGCCATCCGGCGAAATTGCCGGAGAAGATTCGTTGCTGTTCGGCCAATCCGTTACACGCTTCATTTCTTTCGTGACAATATCGATGGAATATAAATCCAACTGCCCGTAATGGTACTGCCAGATTTTGAAATGCGGATCGAGCAGCGCCGACGAAATAAAATTGCGCCGGTCGGATGCAAAATAAATCGTTCGATTGTCGGGAGCAAAGACCGGATCATGATCTGTGAACAAATCGTTTGTCAGATTGTTTAATTCTTTTGTTTTGAGATTATAGACATAAATATCCGTCTGCGGCACTTTCATTCCCACAAACGTCAACAGTTCTCCGTTCGGGCTCCAGTTCACAGAAAAGATGCCGTCAAGATCAAACGTAATTTCCTGAACATCTTTTGTTGCCACATCGACAATCATAATCGCATCGCGTTCGCCTGCTTTTACTGCAAGGGCAATTTTTTTTCCATCCGGCGACCACGTAATGCCCGGCGTGAGCAAATGTAGCTCTTCAAAATTCTTTGTCCGCTGACCGCTCACAAGCTTTTTAATAATCTCACCATCCGATGCCGACATTAAAAAAATATCGAAATAATCATCCCGATCGGAGAGAAATGCAATCTTGTCACCCTGCGGCGAGATTGCCGGACTGGTGTTATAAAAATTTCCGTCTTTGGTGTGCTTGGTCAATCGTTTGAAAGCAAAGTCGGCTGGCTCTTCACGCTTCGCAACATCCGGCCAGTACAGCGTTTTTTCTTCCTTCTGCCATCGCTCCGATAAATCTTTCATGTCCATACCGAGAGCAGCTTTCAATCCGCGATCAACACTGCGCATGGTTTTAATGCGATTAAAAATTTCTCCGATTTTTTGCTCGCCGTATTTGTTGGCAATATAATACCACACCGATTGTCCGCCGCGGTACGCAAAGTATCCTTCTAAATAATTAATGGGCGGCAAGTTATTGTGGTCGGTCGCATCCCGCAGAAACATATCGGAATCCGTTTCCCACTGCTGCGATGCATATTCCGCAATGCCTTCATTCATCCACATCGGCAGTTCGATTGGCGCGCGGCTGGTAAGAAGCGCCTGTACCGTTCCGCCCATCATATCGTTTAACACTGCGTGCACCAACTCGTGATGAATGACGTGACGAAACATGGCATAATTGCCTTCGAAGGGAATGACAACGCGATTCTTGAATGATTCCGTAACGCCGCCGATGCCTTCTTCCATATATTCAGAAACGACATTCGTCTGCTGAAACTCATTATGAGAATTATACACGACAATCGGAATTCTATTATTGATGTCATAACGAAATAATTGTTTGATCGAGGTATATGCCGATTCCGCCGCGTGCGCCGTGAATTGCGCAAGATCGTACCCGTCCTGTGAAAAATAAATATCGAAGTGGTCCGTTTGGATGAATTGCCATTCGTAATGTTTGTACTGAACTTTGTTTTTTCCAAACGTAGAGTTTTGTGCGAATGCCATTTCCCAACTCAACGCAAGAGCAAGTATCGACAATAGTATATACTTCATCAGCTTATGTCTCATTCACTTCAACACTTTCCTGCGCCTCGACGTTCATCGATATGGTAGAAAAATTCAGACGGAAAATCAAACTGAGCCTGCGATCCGTTTATTACGCGATGTTGCTTTCGGTTGGTTTTCTTGAACCAACAGAAAATCAATTTGCCGCTGCTCGGGATTGACGCGAATGACTTTGACATGAATGGAATCACCCAAACGATATTGTTTCCCCGTGCGTTTTCCTTTTAATGCATATTGTTTTTCATCGAAGATATAATAATCGTCATCCATATCGCGCACGCGCACCAAACCTTCCACCAGTACATCGTTCAATTCGACAAAAATTCCGTACGCAGTGACACCGGAAATGACAGCAGCATATTCATCACCGATGTGGCGCTTCATAAACTCCACCTGCACGACTTTGACAGCAGCGCGTTCCGCTTCCATAGCGAGACGTTCCATCGCGGACGATTGCTTGGCAATAAATGGAAGCCGCTTGTGAATCGCTTCGCGTTCCTGCAGTGTGATTCCGTTTTGATATTGCTTCAGCATCCGATGCACGATGAGATCGGGATAACGGCGAATGGGCGATGTGAAATGTGCGTAATAATCAAATGCCAATCCGTAGTGCCCGATGTTGTGTTCGGAATACACCGCCTTCGCCATTGAGCGCAATGCAACATCGTTAATTACATTTTCAACTTCGGATCCTTTCACTTGCTCCAGCAGTTTTTGTAATTCTTTTGATGAAACACCGCCATCCAAATTTAGCTTGAATCCGAATTTTTCTACAAACAAGGAAAGTTCACGGATACGATCCGGATCAGGCGAATCATGCACACGATACAAAAATGGTTTGGGCAATTCTTCTTTTTTACTAAAGCCAATGTGTTTCGCTACCACACGATTTGCCAGCAACATAAATTCTTCGACCAATCGATGAGCATCTAACCGAACTTTTTTTATGATGTCGATGGGCTTGCCTTGTTCATCAAAGACAAATTTTGCTTCCGCAGAATCGAAATCGACGCTGCCTTCGCGCATGCGTTTCTTTGTCAACACGGAACTGAGTTTGCGCATTTCAAGCAGCATAGAAAGGAATGGCGCATCTTCTGCTGCAGCGGGCTGCCCATCTAATAATTGCTGAACCTGTTCGTAGGTAAATCTTCGTTTGCTGCGAATAACGCTTTCACGAATTTCATAATGGTTCACCGCACCGCGCGGCGTTACGGTCATCACGACAGAAAACGTCAGTTTGTCTTCGTTGGGACGCAAGCTGCACAAATTGTTGGAAAGATGTTCCGGCAGCATCGGTATAACGCCATTGGGAAAATAAACGCTCGTACCGCGCTTGATTGCTTCTTTATCTAACGCACTTCCTTCGGTAACATAATACGATACGTCCGCTATGTGCACGCCCAACCGATAATTACCGTCCGGCAGTACTTCTAATGAAACAGCATCGTCAAAATCTTTTGCATCCTGCGGATCAATGGTTACACAGGTTTCATTGCGCAAATCCAACCGCCGGCCAATTTCTTTTTGTGGAATCGATGGCGATGCCGCTTGCACTTCCGCAAGAACATCGGCAGGAAATTCCGCGGGCAAATTAAAAGCACGCGCCACTGCACGGACTTCAGCAGACATTTCGCCTGCACGCCCCAGCACTTCGACAATGCGCCCTTGCAATTGCCTTCCCCACATAGTTACTTCGACAACGACTTTATCGTTTTCTTTTGCGCCGCCGAGCTGGTTTTGTTCGATCAATATTTCCCGTGCAATACGTTTATCAGCCGGAACGACAAAATACATTTTCCGTATTCGCTCGACTGTCCCAACAAGCGTTTGAATACCGCGCTGTAGAACTTTTTCCACAGCACCTTCACGCCGTGCACCGCGTTCTTTCTGTTTTGTGCTTTGTGCCAACAATGCGATTTCAACTTTATCGCCATGCATTGCCGGTTCCAAATTTTCTTCTCGAATAAAAATCTCTTCACCTGTTTCATCAATCGTAACAACACCAAAACCTTTGGTCGTCACTTCCAATGTTCCGACAAGTTTCTGCGGAATGTGGAGATGCCCGTATTTTTTTCCACGTACACGATTCATCTTTTTCTCGTTTTGCAAAACGCGCAACGCTTCTTTGAAAACGATATAGTCTCGCTCATTGCGAATGCCGAGCCGCCGCGACATTTCTTTGGACTTAAACAGTTCGTTCGGAAATCGTTCGAGAAATGCCAGAATTTGTTGGCACAACGATTCTACCGTTGTAGGAGATTGTTTCGTAGGAGCATTCATATTTTTTAAAAAGAAAACCGATACATTAGACGCAGTGCATTCGTTGCACGGCGTTGTTCATCAGCGTTATCAAGAGTTTCTACGCGATGTTCCAATGAAAAAATTAGATTACGAAGTTGCTGCGAACCGGTAATACTGCTCATCGGCAACTCGACACTGGCGTTGGTATTATTCAGATCATTCAGCACTTTGCCGCCGATGCGGTACACGGCTTCGCCCACCTGACCTGTTAAACGTAAATCCGCGGCCGAAGAAAATTGCCCACCATAATACAGTACATCCAGCGACTGAATATAGCCCAGTGTATTTTTCCTCAATGCTTCACTTAACGGACCGGTCAGCATACCGGATGCTAATCCTAATCCCACGTTCGAGCCGATCAAACTTGTTCGCTGCTGATCGGTCAGTTCATCACGAAATTGTCCGGATAAAAGAAACGCAATTGCATCGGATTCCTCTTCGCCTGTCTCGCGCGGAATATCGTTTTGCGTGATTTGGAATTTTACTTTTGGTTCATTACGTGTACCGGTAATCGACATGGTTACAACAACTTTTTGCGTGGATCCAACAGAGTCCTGTGATGTTTGGAGCGTGCTATACACACCCGTTGTTTTTTCACGGCGATGCATGCCTTCGTAGGTTGCGGTAACATTTAATTCCGGATTCAACAAACTGCCGGTGAAGAGAAGTTTTCCGGATGCTTGGAATTTTTTTAGAAAATTATAATACGAACGATCCGTCACTTCCACCTGCCCCGTAAGCCGTGAAACATTTGCCACGCGATTAAAATTAATGCGGCCGTTCAAATCGGCGGACAATTCTTCACTGGTTTGTGTATTAAAGATAAAACGCAATTGCGTTACCCCTTGTGTTTCGACAGTAAGGTCATAATTGATTCCATCTAAAAACGATGGTGCGTGAACGGCAGAAACTTGCTTCGCGGTGTTCATTTCTTCCGTTGCAAACGACGCATTGTTTGAAGAATCAATTTCTTTGTTTGCAGACGGTTTTACTTTCGTCGTATCATCGATATAGGAAAGCGTCACAGCGCTTGCCCGATCCCATTGCGATTCACGTTCGGGCGGCAAAATCAATTGCGCATCCCGCACATATACTTCACCCTGCGCTAACGACGATAACAAATTTCCTTTCCACTTCAATCCGGTTTGTCCGGTCGCAATAAAAACATTGCCGTAAAAACTTTCTCCGGGAATCCTGTTCTCTTCTTTCATCACCAACAGTGTTCCATTCATAAGCAGGTCAAACGCTTTGATTTGCAATCCCGCCAGTGAAAGAGTTCCTGTAACATTCAATGTGCCGACGTGATGTTCTTCCGGCATATTCCGGATCACCACGTTTTGCAATTGAATATGATCACCGGCAGGAATCAGATCGCCATTGAGAGAATATTTTAATTCTAATGGCTTAAACAAAAACGTTGCATCACGTATTGTCATCGTTCCTTCATATTGCGGTGCTTCGATATCACCTTTCATTTTCACATCGCACTGCAGTGCTCCTGTGAGATTGCCGAGTTCAGGTACGAAGGGACCGAGGAATGCTAAATTCATGTGCTGTGCCTGCAGCAGAAGATCCATGTTCCCTTCAAGTTTTTGTTCCGGCTGAGAAACAAACGAAAAATTGTACGGAACAGATCCCGTCAGCAGTAAATCCGGTTGCGTCAAAAGATTTTCCGGTTGGCTGTGGAGACGAATATCTAAATCTAAAAGCCGATCGGCATACGCAAGATGTGCCGAAATTCTTCCGACAACAGTCCGGCTGGTGCTGTTGTCTGCTTCAAGCCGGTCGATGCCCATTGCATCAGCGCGAATGCCGGCGCTAATCTTGGGATGTGCCAGCGTTCCCCGGAACCATCCGTTTAAATCAACAATCCCGCTAAACGATGTCGATGATTCTCCGTACAAAGTGCGCCGCAATATTTCTTTTAGATCGGCAAGAAAAAAATTCGTCATCGTATAATTGATGTCCGAATTGCCATTGGGATTAAATAATCCAGCAAACGTTGCTTCAGCAGATTCATGCGAAAGCGTCAGCGAACGAATATCGAATCCATCGCATCCCAGATTGAATTTCACGGTATCAGAATTTTCTTCCATATACTTTCCAAGTTCGACAATCAGGTGAGGCATGAATACTGTATAGTTGTTGTGAAGATATTGCGCTACACCTTCTGTTTTCACGGCCACTGAAGAATCAATAAGTATATCCATTTGAAATGGGATGGAATCTGCGGTAATTGCCAGACGAACCGAAGCACGGTTCAACGCTAACGAATTGATGAACGCATCTTGCAGTTGCAATTGAGCCGACAACTTAATGGTTCGAAAAATGGTTTTATTGTTGATTCCCTCAAACGCATATTGCAGTGCAAACGAAGAGGCGGCGAGCGTTGTGCTATCGCTTCAATATCCGAATCTCCGTACATCGCATTGCCCGTTCAATCGAGTGCCGGTTGAATCGCCGACGAGCGACCCTTGAAATGTTCCGTTGCCTTTCATGGGAGAATGTAAAAATGTTCCCAGCGAAGAAAAATCTTTCATCACAATATGAAACGACGCATCAATCGGAATGGAAGACAATGACGAATGAAATTCATGCGGCGGACGATACACGCTGGAAGTCCGAACAGAATCTAATGTTTGAATACGATACGCTATTGCATCGTAGATCAATTGTACGGTATGGCTCATGCCATTGATCAAAGAAGACGGCGTAAATTTTCCTGTCACATCAATATCTGCCGGCGTCGATGTCAGATGCAAACTGTCGATGCCGCTTTCCGTTGCAATATACCGGCATTGTGCTTCGCCGTGATCGAAGTTGGCATCGCCATAGGAAGAACGCAGAAATTGAATGCCGGCAGTGTCCGTTCGATTCACCGCTCCAATTACGCCCTTACCTTCAAGATTAAACGAAAGATCACTTTCCATTGTTTTATCTTTGAGCAATTCGGCTAAATCTACAGAAAGAAAGCGCCCTGAATAAGTATAGTACAAAGAGTCGATGTTCAAGTAATTTATTTTTCCGGAAAACTCTCCGCGCGTATTATCGATCGCAAAGGATACATGAGAATTCACCGAACCATCCGCCGCATCTGCCACAACAACGGAGCGATGAATGGGAAACCCGTTGATCGATGACGAATCGATTTCCAATCTTCCCACTGCCGTCATGGTTTGTGGACGGAAGCCGGCACCGTTCAAGGTAAGATGCGCATTGAGGTTGCTTGCAAGTTGCTCGTTGTCAAGAATGGCGCCAAGCGCAACATTTTGTACCGACGCAGCAATATTATACGATGTATTGTTCGATTGAATTTTTATTTTTCCATCGAGATCAAAACTACCGACAGCGGAATTGCCGACGAGATGCGCGCGAAAATCTGTCGGTGCGCCGGTATAGGTCAACGAATAATGTACTTCGCCTAAGTACGAAAGATCGGGAAGGTGTAATCCCGGCAAACACTGCAGCACATCGGGCGCGGATGCAACATTATCGTTCGCAACAAGATATAAATGCAAATCAGCCGGATGATGCAAATTGGTAATCATTCCCTGCATCTGCACGAGCGAATGAGGAATTTCCAGCGAGAGACGTTCGACATGCAAATTGCCGAATACACCGCTCGCTTTGAGTTGAAATTTCAAATCGCCGTCAAGAAAATCCACCCACGGATACAGGAGCTGCTTTAATTCTTTTGTATCCAATTGTTCTGCGGCAAAGTTCAGAGTTACCGGTTTGTATTCAAGTTCTTCCAGCGAGTGGATATGAGTCACATCAACCTTATTTATGGCCGCATCTAAACGCAATTTTGAGCGACGAGTTTCAACAACCATATTCTTGATGTGAGCTTCGTTCTTGCTTAAGAAAAATTCGCCTTTGAGCTGCACCAATTGAAAGTCCGGCTGCACAGATTCCGCTTCCAATTTACTGATAACAATTTTTTGTTGATTGCCGTCAATATAAACCGACGCAACCAAGGAAACATTGTGCAACGATAAATGTGCATAATCAATTTCTTGTGGTGAGGGTAATACCCGCAATCCGCGTGAACGTTCAAGAATTGCGACCGAATCGATCAATATTATTTCTGCGTGTTCCAGAGCCACACGCTTTATTTCAATCTTCCAAGCTGAAGGTGTTGTATCGGAAGGAGTGGGCTTCACAATTCCGGAAAGATTCCATGATCCATCGGCAGAACGATAAATAA
The DNA here is from genome assembly GCA_963790045.1 of Ignavibacteriota bacterium. Lineage (GTDB taxonomy): Bacteria > Bacteroidota > Ignavibacteria > UBA10030 > UBA10030 > DATKMP01. The sequence continues at coordinate 302,388 of CAWBMS010000008.1, forward strand.
AAATATGAGGATGGGTAATGGTTGCCGTTGGGATGACAATCCGTTTCAGAAAAACAGTCAATGGATCATATTGAATTTCAAAACGGTCGGTCGCAAGAACATTCTGTCCTTGCACTTGCAGCGCCAAGCCGTTGATAACGAAACCCGTGGCAAGATTGCCATCGATGGAACCCAGTGAGAGCGTACCGAGAAGTGCAGAACGAGACTCCTTGAGTAATAGATCACGAAGATACGATTTGAACAGCCGCGTTTGCGAAAATGCAATGAGCGCAACAAGAAGAACGAGCAACCCACCGCCGATGTAATATGTCACTCGAAGAAATTTTTTCACCGCTATTCTCTATCTACAGCATTCGATTCAACGATAGCATTTGAAACGGAATCAACGTAGATATGTTGAAGGTTACTGTTTATATAAATTTGCAATTTTCTGCACAATATTTGTCGTCGAACGATTCGGAACGAATGCGATGGTTTGCACCGTTCCGCCTGCAGCTTCAACCACTTCGCGTCCCACAATATTTTCAATCGACCAATCTCCGCCTTTCACTAACACATCCGGCACGATCGCAGTAATCAGTTCCAGCGGCGTATCTTCTTCAAACAAACAAACATAATCCACCACCGATAATGCGGCAAGAACAAATGCTCTGTCCTGCTCTTCTACAATTGGACGTGTGGGGCCTTTCAAACGTTGCACGGATGCGTCGGTATTCATTCCCACAATAAGCGCATCGCCTGTGGCACGCGCTTTGGACAAATAATCCACATGCCCGCGATGCAGAATATCAAAACAGCCGTTTGTAAAAACGACGCGCTTGCCTTCCTGTTTCAAGCGCTTCCGAATTTCCACAAGCTGCGGCTTGGTAACGACCTGTCCCACTATTGCACCGATCCGTTCATTTCTTCCAAAACAGTATTCAACAAAACTTTTTTATCAATCGGCACGATGCCGACTGCACCGCAGACGATACCGCCGGCATAATTGGCAAGCATTGCCGCCTCGCGCACGGATGCGCCTGCTACTAACGCCATGGTGAGCGTAGCAATAACCGTATCGCCGGCACCGGAAACGTCGGCAACAGTGCGCGCTTTTGTTTCCACGTACGCCGAATCGCCAGATTGTTCTACCAGCATCATCCCTTTATCGCCCAAGGTGAGCAAAATATTTTTTGCACGAATTTTATTCAACAACTCTATCGCAATCTGTTTCATTTCGTCGAAGTCGTGCAGTCTGCGTCCGATTGCTTCCTCCATTTCTTTGCGATTGGGTTTAAAAACCGTTACGTCGTGATACTCGAAAAAATTATTGAACTTCGGATCGACCGTTACAACTTTTTTGTGTGTCGTTGCGAGATGCACAACTTCTTTGATGAGAGTATTCGTCAACACACCTTTATTATAATCTTCAAGAATAATTCCATCGATAGAGTCGATGTCGTTCCTCATTACATCGATTAGGGTACGTTCAATTTCTTGAGAAATATTGTTTTTCATTTCTTGATCTACACGTACCACATGCTGGTTGTGGGCGATTACACGGGTTTTCATTGTGGTTGGACGTGTTGCATCGACAACAAGCCCTGTTGAAGGAAATTTTTTTTCTTTCACGAGAGAGCGCATTAACTCAGCACCGGAATCATTTCCAACAACACCGACCAGCAACGGCGTACCGCCTAACGAAGCAATATTGTTTGCCACATTTGCTGCGCCTCCCATGCGGATCGATTCTTCTTCCACTTCGACAATAGGAACAGGCGCTTCCGGCGAAAGGCGGGAAACCGTTCCCCAAAAATATCGATCCAGCATCAAATCGCCAACAACAGCAATACGTTTTCCTGCAAACGAATTAAATATTGTTTGAAGACGATCTGTTTTAAATTTCACCATAATTTATTATCCATGCATTGATTTTTTCTGAAATAATATAGCCAGAAATCGATGTACAATCAAGGTAGGAAGAAATCAAGTAGTGTCTCACTTTGAAGTTCTCATAGTGTCGTCGGAGTTTATCGAAGACTGACGAGGGAACATCAGTCACATTTCGATAAACTCAATGTGACTGATCGCTTTTTGAAATGGATTTTATCAAAATGAGACACTACCAGAAATCACAGAAATGAAAACTTCCAATTCCTTGCAATAAATTGCTGCAAGAAACCGGAAATTTTTTATAACCCAAAAATATAGCTGTCAACGTGGAATTGTTCGCAACATTTTAGGATTCGGTAACATAGACATAAATGCCTGAGATAATCGGATCGTAATGATGCTGGGAAAGAATGCGTTCCAAGACATATTCACTGATGACCGTTTCTTTTGGCAATAATTTTTTGCCGCTGCCTGTTGCAAGATCGGCGGCAAGCTTCATTCCTTCTTTCAATTCAAACACGGTAATTTGCCGCTTGCCTTTCATCCACGATGCATTTGTATTGACAAAAATATATTCGCCGATTAACTGCGCTATGCGTGGATCTAAAATAGTATTTCGCGCACGATTTAAAACTTCAGCAAGCGCATCGGCATTATTCAATACTTCCATCGACAACTCTTCAACGAAATTGACAGCACGCAAGAGCCGCGCTTCGACGGGAATTTCTTCACCGCGCAATTTATCAGGGTAACCGCTGCCGTCATAATTTTCCATTTGATGCCGCAGCCATTTGGCAATATCATGGAATTGCGGAATGCCAAGCATCAGCTTTTCTGCAAAAAGCGTCGATTCTATCACTCGCCGTTTGTGTTCATTGGATAATTGATCCGGGCGTAATTGTAAAATGCCATCAGCTAATGTAATTTTCCCGATTTTCATGGAATCGTGCCGCAATATCGATGAGCACCATCTTTTCAGAATCAATATTCAATCGCTCTGCCATCCACCTGCACAACCGCGCCGCATCAGCACCACGGCCGGCAGCATTAGGAATGCGAAGCGTGATCAACGTCGTTAACAGATTGATAATGCCTTCAAAGTTTTGATTCAGCGCTTCGTTCGTATGGCGCAATTCTGCGCTTTCTTTCTCCAGCGAATCTTGCAGCAGTTTGATGCGAATCAGTGCCCGCACGCGCGAAAGAAATTCATCTGGATTGTACGGTTTATTGACGTAATCATCTGCGCCGAGGTCAAGCGCTTGAATTTTGTGCATGACATCTTTTTCCGCCGTCAACAGCATAAACATTGTTTTCCGCAGTCGTGCATTACCTTTAATGTCCTGACAAAATTCGATGCCGGTTGCACCTTCCATATAATTATCGCTGACAATTAAATCCGGTTTGTGTTGTTCCACAAGACTCTTCGCAATCGCTGCATTGGGTGCGCTCAATACTTCATACAATTGTGTCGATTCCAAAACCGCGGCAGCAATTTTCAATTGAACAAGGTCGTCTTCGACCACAAGGATAACGGGTCTGTTATTCATCCGTTTTCTTTCCTTCCATCTTTTTTATAATAATACTGATGCGCCTATTGGTCACATCGTAAGGATCTTTCTTGTTGCGAAGCTGCGAATCGGCATAGCCGCGAACTTGCGTGATTTGATTTTCCCGCAATCCTTTTGTTGCCAGAACACGCCGGGCACTGTTTGCCCGATCCGCACTCAGTTCAAAGTTGGTATAGCCATTGATTTGAGAATATTGACGGCTATCGGTGTGTCCTTCGACAACAACTTTATTCGGAAGCTTTCCAATTTCCTGCGCGATAATGGCTAAAATGCGTACAGTTTCTTCTTTCAATTTTGCTGTACCGATATCAAAGAAAAACGACTGAGATGATTCTCGCAATTCAATACGCAACCCTTCATCGACAGCCTCAATGCTAATTTGATTCTTCAAACCTGCCAGCGTTGGGTCCTTACTCAATCCTTCCATTATAGTTTTACCTAGTGTTTCCAAGCGGGCTTGGTCTTCTTTTTCTCGCTTCACCATTTCATCCGGTGAGAATTGTTTTTGCGGAAGCTCATTCTCCTGAGGAATGCCGTGGGCTTTCGTGTTTTCAGAAAACGCGCCGGGATCTTTAAAATAACTTGCCACAGACTCTTTAACTTGTTTGCTCTGTCCAACAATCCATAGAACGATAAAGAGTGACATCATCGCTGTAACAAAATCGGCGTACGCAACTTTCCAAGCACCGCCATGATGCCCTTCATGCCCGCCTTTTTTCTTGACGATGCGTATCGGTGTTTCTTCGTTCATTCCGCTCATAACGTGATGCTCATCTATTGTTGTTTTACCTGTCGTGTCTCACGCATGGCTTTCTCTACTTCTTTAAAGGAAGGACGATCATCACTAAAGATAGTGCGGCGTGCAAATTCAACGACAACAATCGGAGAATTTCCTTTGGCATAAGCGACCACACCTGCTTTGATGCATTCCATATAACGCGCTTCATACACTCCGAGCAATTCCAAATTCGTGGCTATCGGCTGCACAAAACCATAGGATAAAAGAATTCCTAAAAACGTACCAACTAAAGCTGCAGCAACTTTGTGGCCAATCTCTTCTGGCGGACCATCAATTGCCTGCATCGTAATAACGATGCCTAACACTGCTGCAACAATACCAAGACCGGGCAGTGCGTCGCCCAATTTTTGAAGCATGGAAGGCGCTGCGGATGATTCTGCATGATGTGAATCAATATCCGATTCAAGCATTGCCTCAAGATCAAACGGAGGAACACCGCCGCCCAGTAACAGCTTCATCGTATCGGTAAAATAATTCAAGGCATGATGATTGCTAAGCAAAAAGTGATTTTTTGAAAAGACCGGACTCTTTTTCGGATCTTCTACATGCGATTCGATATTAATTAATCCATCCCGTTGGGCAATGGTGAACAATTCAAACATTGTTTTGAGCAAATTGAGATATTCTTTTTTAGTGTACGGACTTGGTTTCAACAAACTGGAAAATCGTTGCACCATTTGTTTCAACACCGGTATCGGAGTTTGAATAAGCAACGATCCAATGCCGGCACCGCCAATAATAAGAAATTCTTTCCATTGGAAGAGAACCAAGAGTGGTCCGCCTTCCAACATAAATCCACCTATTACACCAATAATTACTAATGCAGCACCAATGATAACAAACATGGAACTTTTTCCTCCGCTACTCCATTTTCTTAGATTGAGCCATTGTTATTTTTCTTCACAGATTTCACTGTTTTAATCGACAGAGATTGTGTGTCGCTGACCGTTGGTAATTGTTTTGCAATTGCAACAATCGAATCCTTCTGCGCGGAAACCGCTTGTCGATTATTGAGAACAGCTTGCTCATATACTTCCGTACGTAAAATTATGACATCGGCCGGAGCTTCGATTCCAAGTTTGATCTGCCCTTCTTGAATCGCTATCACTTTGAGAAGAATATGATCGCCTATGCGAATGCTCTCGTTGACTTTTCTGCCCAAGATAAGCATGAGTCTATCCTTTCTCCTGCAGTGGATGCTGATGTTAAAAATGGATATTGAAACGGATATACGTCGTTTTCCAAAACTACCTGACGGCCAATTGATTTTGCTATAATAATCGGGCTGCGTAAATTGACGGTCGAATCTTCCAATTTTTCTCGAAGCGAGACAACGGTTAAAATTGTCTCTTCCGGTTTCTTATGAACTTCTTTATCGTATTCCACAACAAATGCATGCGGTGCAATCACGGGAAAATTTACATTCGCATCTTCTAACGACACCAGCCATAGAAACGGTTGAGAATCTTCATCATTAATCAAAATATATTTTTGGAACTGCTCAAATCCGATCAGCCCTTCCGGAAAGGTGAGGATGTGTTCCGGCAAATATTCAAATTCGCCAAATTGTCTGTTACTCCATTTCATGGTTTTTCCTTTGCGATGGTATTTCATCTGTTCCCGTAGTGGTAATCGGTCTATTCACTACGTTCGTAACAATAATTATATCTACGCGTCTATTGCGTGCACGATTTTCTTCGGTTGTATTTTCTACTAACGGCCGGTACTCGGCATACCCGACCACCGATACTTTTTCCGCGTTCAATCCATATTGATTCAACATATAGTAGCCGGTATTCACCGCACGATTGACCGAAAGATGCCAGTTCGATGGAAATCGTTCGGTGTGAATCGGTACATCGTCGGTATGGCCTTCGATGCGAATATCGTTAGGTAATTGTTTGATAATCGATCCAAGCGTATCTAAAATTTTATATGATGACGGTTTTAAATCTGCACTGCCGGAATTAAATAACAACGCTTCCATTAAGTGAACCGTTACGCCGCGTTCGTTTTGCGAAAACGCAACCAATCCTTGCTTTTGTGTATTTCCTAACGCCTTTTCAAGTGTTGACAAAATGCGATTGCGTTCCGCTTGTAATGGCGAAACTCCACCAGGCATGACATGCGTATTACTGTTTAATACGCCGTTGGTTTCGCGTCCAAAAACTCCGCCTAACGCTGCTACCACTTGATCATATTTTTCGGTATCAATTTTCGACATACCGTATAAAATAACAAACAGCCCCAGCAAAAGCGTGATGAGGTCCGAATAAGTCAATAACCAGCGATCGGTGTTTTCGGATTCAGTATTTTTCTTTTTTCTCAGCAGCATTAGTCTTCTGTTCCACGCTCTTGTGGCGGCAGTTTACTGTTTAATTTCGTTCGCAGGACAGACGGAATTTCTCCTGCTTGAATTCCCATCACGCCATCAAGAATAATTTCTCGATAGAGATATTCCTGTTCATGAATAAATTTGAGTTTTTCTGAAATCGGAATCCAAACAAGATTCGCTAAAAATACTCCCCATAACGTCGCAATGAACGCACTGGCGATATGACGAATGAGTTGATCCGGATTATCGCCGGCAGAGGCAAGCGTGGTGATCAATCCCATCACTGTTCCAATGATACCCATCGTTGGCGAATACCCGCCCATCTTCTGAAATAATAAAGCGCCATACGCATGACGATCTGAAAGCCCGTTCATTTCTGCCATGCCGACTTCACGTAAGGATTCTGGTTCAGCACCATCTACGGCACTGCGAAGAATGCGACGCATAAATGGATCGTGTACTTGAGAGAGTTGTGAATCCAAGGTGAGCAACCCTTCTCGGCGCGCAATGGAAGAATATTGCACGAGCTCTTCAATCGCACTTTTAATATCATACGTGGACGGTGCCATCACCATGCCAATTAACCTGAACAGCGTCTTCACGTTTTTGAGTGAAGTTCCAATAATCGTTGCCGCAAACGTACCTCCAACGACAGTAATGATAGCGGGAATCATAAGAAGCGCTGCGAATTGTCCGCCTTCGAGCATAAATGCCCCAAAGATTGATAATAGACCGAGCAGTAAGCCGCCCAAAGTTGCATAATCAAATCTTTTCATGTCAAGCTCAGATATGTTAACAATGATTTTGGAAGTGTTTGTGCCGTGATTTGTAATGCCGCTTCAAGATTCGATTCAACACTTTGTTCTTTCGTAATCGCTGTTGCAACATCAGTATCCCGTTGATCGGACAACATACTTTGCAATTGTGTTTTTTGTGAAGCAAGTGAAGTTTGATTATTAGTCAATTGACTGACGATCATACCCGCTTTCGCCGATTGTCCGGTCACATACGAGTATGCATCATCCAATGCTTGCTGGTCGGCTGTGGTTGGTGTGCTACCACTTGATAACGAATTACGTAAATTGATGAGCGTATGAAAGATTGTGGTACTTCAAACGCTTGTTGCCCATCAAGGTTCGTCACTTGCGACGCCCCATCTGCAATTGGCAAACTGATACTACCCGCAATGCCATTTGCATTTGCCGAAACACTGGATCGGTCTGATGCCAAGGTAAATGGCTGCTGCTGCGTGTTCGTTCCGGCAAATATATATTTACCGTTCGACTGTGTGTTTGCAATGTTGAGTGCCTCATCCAAAGCCTGATCGATGGTAGAAGCATAGGTTGCCAACTCAGAACTTCCTGTCGAACTGCTCGTCGCGCTTACGATGGTAGATTTAACGTTGCTCAAAATGCTTGCAAAACTATCCAACTGCGAAGACGTTGTTTGCATCATCGTAAGAGCATTTGCCGTATTGGATGCATATTGCCCGTTCGAAGCGATCATCGTGTTAAGACGCATAATGCTACTTGTCGCTTGTGGATCATCCGAGGGTTTCGAGACACGCTTTCCTGTTGCAACTTGCGTTTGTAGTTCGACGATGTTTTGTCGCGCATTGTTAATATCATTAATGTAACGTGTTGTAGTTCCACTATCTGTAATTCTCATGGTTGCACCATATCAAGGATGGATTGAAACAAAGTATCGACGACATTGATAACTTCTGACGACGCTTGATATGCGCGCTGGTACTGAATCAAGTTGGTGGTCTCTTCATCGGTCGATACACCGGCAACAGAACTCTGCTGTTCATTCAATTGCTGCAACACCAGCGTTTGGGTACTTTGGGTGTTATTGGCTGAATCGATGGACGTACCTAAATTAGTCACAAAACTACTATAATAATCAGACATCGTTGAAGAACTTCCATTCATCAGTTTTGAGTTTTGAAGATTACTGATCGCCAGTGCGATGGTGTTATCTCCTGTTGTTCCATCTTTTGATGCAGCAACAAGATTACTGTTGCTTTCCAATTGTGAATTGACCGCAATGTCACTGGCTGAACTTCCTGTAAAGAACGCAATGCCCGTCGATGGTGGGCTGCCCAATCCATACCCGCTGCTATGTAAAGCATTGACCTGTGTGATAAGTGTTGACGCTAACGAATTGATCGTGGATTGATAGCTGGGAATAGTTTCATTATACGCTTCAAGATCTGCGCCTAATTTTCCTGACGTAACATCAATACCATTTTGCGCATCGCCACCCGTAATCAGTGCTTTCCCATTTTGAATGGTTTGACTCAAAGGAACATTACCCGTTGCCGATGTTACCATAATACCGCCAATCGATACCTGATCGGTTCCTTGCTTGTCTTGCGAGACAGTAACTTTTGCAAGTTCCGAAAGATTTTGAATTGCCAAATCGCGCTGATCCATTAAATCGTTGGGCGATGATCCGGCCGCATTAGCTTGAATAATTTGTTGATTATACGTGCTGATTTCATTCGTTAAGGAATTTATCTGTGTTAATTGTGTATTGATATTCTGACGAGATATTGGATTGAAGCGAATCAAGATTTCCATTTAATTGTTGAAATGTTTGCGTCAGCAGACCAGCTTTTTGAATAACAACGGTACGTGCCGAAGAATCTTCCGGCGAATTCGCTAAGTCTTGAAATGAATTGAAAAAATCGCTCATCTCGGAACTCAAACCATTATCCGATGGTTCATTGACCATCGTTTCGATTTGCGAAAGAATGCTTTGCTGCGTTTCCGCTTTGCCGAGAGAATCATTAGTGGATCGAATTTGCGTATCGAGAAACGAACTTCGGAGACGTTCGATGCTTTGCACAGTCACGCCGCTGCCGAGATAGCCGAACGATGTTTGTTCCGGCGTTGTCGCTGCCATATTCACCCGCTGGCGTGAATATCCGTCCGTATTAGCATTCGCAACATTATGTCCAACAGGTACCTGATCGCCGCTTGGTTCGCCATCAACGACCGTTGAGAAAGTTGAAGTATATCGGTTAATCCTGCCATCGCAACCCTACACTTTCGTATCTACCAATTGTCTGGTAAAGTTCTGTGTTAGCGCACGAACAAGGTGGCGCACAAATGTCAGCGCATTATCGATGAGCAAACGATTTTGTTTGTTCGCATCAAGAATTTGCTGCGCCAGAACTTTCATTTTTTGTTTCAACGGCTCGACGGACTTATCCGACGCATCACCCATCAACTTCACTCGTTCTTTTTCTAAAGATTCAATCGAATGTAATAAACGCTGCTCATCTTCAACTAACCCCATCAACGAACCATCTTGAAAATGAATGATCGCTTGCTGCTGCCGTTGCAATAAGCCGGACAACTTTTCTACAAGCTGCATTTCAGACTGAATAACTTCTTGCAAACGATTATTGTTCATGAGTGTCTGTCTCCTGTTGTTGAAAATGATGCCAGTAATTCATCACTCGCGTAATGTACTCTTGTGTTTCTTTATACGGCGGAACGCCATTATGACGTTCGACTGCAGCAGGGCCTGCGTTATACGACGCCAATGCTAAATTGACATTGCCATGAAACTTCGTGAGCATTTGTTTTAAATATTTTACTCCGCCCTGAATATTCTCTTCGGGATTCCATACATTTTTCACACCCATCTCTTGTGCGGTTGAATCGATCAATTGCATCAATCCTTTCGCCTGTTTCGGTGACCGTGCATCTGCTCTGCCCGCCGACTCACTCGCAATCACAGCTTTGACTAATGTTGAATCAACACCATGCGTTTTTGTGCAGCAGTATCGATCATCGATTGATATTGCCCTAACCGTGCTTCCATGGAATGGCTCGGTCGGATATAGGGAATTTTATTTTTTTCTTTTGACGCTGGTTTCAAAGATTTTTTGAGTGTGCCGCTTTCCTGCAGCATTTGCATCATCTCCGGATTTTGTTCCAGCGATTCGCCTGTAAGTTTGTGATACAACATTTCGGCAACACCGAATGAATTTCCTTTAGACATCTGATTTGCAAATTCCATATCGAACATATCTTCCAGCATATCGCCGCCGAAATCATCACCGAACATTCCCGATTCCGGCACACTCTTTCTCATACTCTTGAGCATATAGGAAGTGAACAACGACTCAAATTGTTTTGCTGCTTTTCGCAGCTTCGCTTTGTGTGCCGCATCCATTTTCGGCGCAACCGGTGAGGTTGTGGTAGTATCTGTCTCTAAAACTTTCATTAGATAATCACTAACTCTGCTTTTAGGGCTCCTGCTTCTTTCAATGCCTGGAAGATTGCAATGATATCTCGCGGCGAAACCTTCATAGCGTTGAGCGCCTTCGCGACATCTTGTACTGTTGCAACACCATTCATCGCGTACACTCGTGTACTATCTTCGCTGGCCGCCACCGTTGTCATATTCGTCTCAACTGTTTTTCCCTGTGAAAATGCATTCGGTTGAGAAATAATAGGAGTAGATTGAATTTCAATATTCAATCCGCCATGAGAAATTGCAACCGGCAAAATAGAAACATTACTGCCAATCACAATGGTACCGGTTCGTTCGTTGATAACAACTTTTGCAACGACGTCCGGAGCAATCTCCATCACTTCGATTAACGAAATGAATTGAATGATTTTCCCTTCCTGTCGGTATTCTTGCGGCACGGAAACAGCGATCGTCGAACCGTCTTTTGCAAATGCCGCGTTGGTAAATTTCGCATTGATCACTTCGACAATACGCATCGCCGTTGTAAAATCAGATTGATTGAGAACGACAAACACAGTCCAATCTTTTGAAAAATCATTGGTGACCGGTTTTTCGAGAATCGCACCGCCCGGGATCCGTCCCGCCGCTGTATGATTGCGCCGGACTTCAGAGCCGCCTGAAGCGACATCAATGCCACCAACAGAAAGCGGACCTTGTGCCATAGCGTACACAACGCCATCCAATCCAGAAAGCGGGGTCATCAATAATGTGCCGCCCTGCAATCCTGTAGCATCTCCAAGAGACGATACGACAACATCTACAACACCGCCTTCACGGGCAAAACCCGGTGCTGTCGCCGTTACCATAACTGCGGCAACGTTACTCATTCGCAAATCATTTTGCGGAACGGTAATGCCAAATCGCTTCAACATACTTGCTACTGATTGAAGTGTAAACGTTGAGCGCTGCGAATCGCCCGTTCGATTCAATCCAACGACCAATCCGTAGCCGATAAGTTGTTGGCCATGCACTCCTTGCACGTACGCAATATCTTTGATACGCGTATTCGACGCACCTGCACCGATAAACCAAATAGCAGCAAAAAGGATGACACTATATTTTAGTTTGACCATGTTGAACATCCTCAAAAAAACCAGTGAAAAAATTTGGTCAGAAGACCGGGTTCTTGGACGCGCGAAACAATACCATTGCCAGTAAAACTGATGTTGGCATCTGAAATATTATATGAATACACGCTGTTATCCGCTTGAATATCGGAAGTCCGCACGATGCCGGAAATTTTTATGGTCTGTACTTCTCCGTTGATCGTAATAATTCTGCTGCCGCGAATAAATAAATTTCCATTCGGCAGCACGGAATCCACACGCGCACTCAGCGTGGCAGTGATGGATCCTTGTGTGGAGGTGGAACCTGCACCTGTAAATGTATTGCCGGTTGTTACACCGCCGGTAAGATTGAGCAGCGTATTGTTGGCATTGGTGCCGGTACCCGCTAAGGAAAGATTGCTGCTACGCGAAGTCGATGTGCTCGCATTGTTGGAAGCACTGGAATTTTCAGTGACATAAATAGTCACGGATTCGCCGACGTGTGATGCCTTTTGATCGGCGAATAACGAACGGCTAAAGTTTTCTCGCAGAATCTTGAGCTATGAGAATCATACTGCTTAAGCACATCATCGTTATCAATACTATGCGTTTCATTTCATACCTCTTTAAAATTCTGTAACCATCTCGACAGTTTTTGCGCTGAGAATACGTGCCTTCACTCGATCATGAGTTCCCAGCCGTTGCACGATAATAATTTCATCGATAGCGCCTGCATCTTTTGCGATGGCGCGTGCAGAAAGCTCGACATTGCCGCTATGTACGATCAAGGTCACCAATTCATCCGCCTTGACAATAGGAATACGCCGCAAGACACTTCGCGTCAACACAGTACCGGCATTGACGATACGCGTTGTTTGCATCGCTTCGACTTCGGAAATTTGCGTAACGGCATCTTGCGGTAATGCGGTTGTTTCCATCCAACGCATTTCGCAATCTCGTGCTTCAATGGGCGCACTACAGGGCAATTGTGTCGTTACCATCAGAACACCACCGAATGTTCGCACACGTGCCGAAACAAAAAAATGCGAAATCGTTTTATTGCTGCGCACGAGTTCAAATGGAACGCTGCATGTACCACGCGGCGAAAGCGTGCCATCTTCTGCTAATTGAACGCTGGTTCCTTCTTGATTCAGAAATTTCGAATCGGGTAAAACACGCACTTCTACAATCGCACTGTCTGCGCCTGCTTCTTTTGCTTTTTGTGTGAGATACTGTTTTACCATGCGTTGAACAAGCGCCGTGTTATCCACAGATGGCTGAGACAGCACGAAACTTACCGGCATCATAAACGCAATCAATATAATAGTGTTGCGCCACATATTATTTTATCGTCTGATACTGTCCGCTGTCGAAAGCATATCATCGACGGCTTTGATTGCCTTAGAGCTGATTTCGTACGCACGCTGCGCAACAATCATATTCACCATTTCCGACACGACATCGACATTGGAAGATTCCAGCGATCCTTGTGTCAGGTCACCGAATCCTTCGCTGCCGGCAGTACCGAGAATCGGTTTGCCAGAAGCGGAAGTTTCGACATACAAATCATTGCCAATGGATTTTAAACCGGCAGGATTGACAAATTTTGCAAGTTCAATTTGACCAACTTTTGTTTGTGACGATTCGCCGCTGACTGTTGCTTCAACCGTACCGTCGCTTGTTATGGTAATATCTGTGGTATTGGTCGGCAGCGATAAACCAGGTTCGATAGAATATCCTTGCGACGTGACAATTGTTCCTTCACCGGATATTTTTAACGAGCCATCGCGTGTGTATCCGATTGTGCCATCGGCACGGCGAATCTGGAAAAATCCATCGCCTTGAATAGCAACATCCAACGAATTATTCGTGACCGTAAGATCGCCTTGCGAAAAACTTTTAAACGTTGCAACCGGTGTCGTTCCTGTTCCGACCTGTATGCTGACTGGTTGCTGCACATTCGGATTTTGCGACTCAGCAGTTGACTTCAGCGTTTGATACATCAAATCCTGAAACTCCGGGCGGCTTTTTTTAAACCCTGCGGTATTCACGTTTGCCAGATTATTTGCGATGACATCAACGTTCAGTTGTTGTGCATACATCCCGCTGGCCGCTGCGCGTAATGCTCGATTCATGTTACCTCCAATTCATCCATAATACATTAACTTGAAATTCGTCCGACCTCCATCGCTTTTTCCAGCGATGAATCTTGCGATTGAATTGCTTTTTGATCTGCTTCAAAATCTCTGCTTAGTTGAATCATCGAAACCATTTCTTCCACTGCATCGACATTCGATTCCTCTAAAAATCCTTGCTGCACAGTCACATGATCTTCCGGATTGATACTGCGTTCCGGCGTATCGGTAACAAACATCGATGAGCCATCTTTTTTTAAAGACGATGTGTCGTCAAAGGCAGCAAGCCGCAGCTTACCGACAACTTTATTATCGACAACGATGGTACCTTCTTCATCGACGGTAACATCACCCTGAGATAATTTTTGAATATCCGGCAGTTGAATTTTTCCTTGTGTTCCTAACACCGGGTACCCTTGATTCGTAACGAGTGTTCCATCCATCGTAAGAGTAAAATTTCCATTACGCGTATAACGGATACCGTTCGGCGTTTCGACAGTAAAAAATGCGTTGCCGGTAACGGCAAGATCGAATGTGTTATTGGTCTGCTTCAGTGCGCCGGAAGAAAAATCTGTCTGCTCTTGCACACCGTTCGCAGCATCTTGCGATCCATTTTTACTACCGGCAGCGATGTTATCTTTGACCATCTGAAAAAACACATTGTCGCGTTTATACCCCGTGGTATCGATGTTTGCCAAATTATTCGCCACAACTTCCATACGCGTCATCCGCGGCTGCATACCCGCACTGGAAGAATAAAGACCTTTAATCATGACATCACCTTTGAAGTTGAACGCCCTTGCATCTTCGCCAATCGCGTGGCTAATTCAAATTCACCGACACCGGTCCCGATTTTCTTTGCATTGCCAATTCGGTTTTTTTTCGACTTCACATTTTTTTTCGCCGTTACAACATTGTGAATTCTTTGCTTGGATTTTAATTCCTGCAACGCACGAGAAAGTTCATAATCATTTCTTACCACTCGCTCATCACTCTCGGTTGGTTCAATCTCCAAAGCCGATGTGAACGCTGGCTCTTTGCGTCTCAATTCTTGCACCACGACTGCTTTTTTGGGTAACACCGCGGCCGCTTCCATGTTTTGAATTGGCAGATATTTTTGATTATACAAATCAAAGCGTTGTGTCTTTTTTTCTTTTGAACGCACAAAAATAAATCCTAATACACTGCCAGTACCCGAGCAATGCGGCTAACACCGCCAATGCCAAATGTTTTGCCGTTGATGAAAAACCATTTTCTATTTTTGGCGTCGGTGCTGCTTCTTTAGTATCTGCCCAGATCGCATTTTCTACAGGAATGATAGGTTGAGAATTCTGCGGCATAGATGCCTGTACGGCAGTTGATTTTGGAATAGATATTTTTTTTGCAGTTGCTGCCGCAGCAACATGTTCATACTTTTTATGCGAAGGAACACTGTTGACCGCTGCTGTCTTGGTTGTTTTCATTTTAGATTTTTTTTGATGCACCGCTAATTTCTTCGCCGTAGTTGTCTGCTTCGTGGCAGCAATTTGCACTGTTTCTGTATGGGCAACGGGTTTCAAACTCGAAACTCGATTGAAATTATGAAGCGTGGTTTCCTGACACACGGTCGTCATCGTACATCCTACCGTCAAAACTCCAAACATTATCCCGTAGATAATACCGGTTCGTTTTATTTGCATTCTTCTGTCCTCCGGAGCGGTAATTTAATCGTAAAGGTTGTTCCTTTTCCAAGTTCACTTGCAACACTAATTTCACCCTGATGCTGATCCACAATTTTTTTGCAAATTGCCAATCCCAAACCCGTTCCTTTTCCTTCTTCTTTTGTTGTAAAAAACGGCTGAAAAATTCGCTCCGTAATTTTCTGGTCAATACCACAGCCGGTATCAGAAAAGTTAACGATGACATGAAAATAATCCGATGTGCTGCGGACAACGATTTTTCCGCCATTGGGCATCGCATCACGAGCGTTAATCGCAAGATTTAAAAATACCTGTTGAAGATAATTTGAGTTTCCAGGAATAGCGGGCAATTGCCCTTCAAGTTCCAATTCAAAATCGATTTTATCAAGTCGATACTCATGCTCCACCATGGCAACAGCATCCAACACCGACTTGTTCACATCCGTCGGTTGCAGTTTAAACTCATCGGATACATGACGGGAATAATTCATCAATCGTTTCGTAATATCATGCAAACGTGTTACTTGCTGCCGGAGTAATTCATCGGCATTGGGGATAATTGTTCCGCGTTTCATCACGTCTAATTGCAACATCAAGACCTGCACAGGATTTTTAATCTCATGAACGATGCTTGCAGCAAGTTCGCCAATGGCCGCCAACCGTGCCGCGCGAATAACTTGTTCTTCCGATGTTTTCAATTCCGTATTTGCTTGCGCTAACTGCTCGTACGTTCGCCAATTTTCTACACCAGCCGCTGCTTGATTTGACAATACCGTCAATAGTTGGAAGATCCTGATTGGAAAAATCCGATTGAGATTTGCTCGTGTGAATAAGATAAATACCAACGCCGCGGTTGCGCATGATGAGCGGTACAATTACAAAATTTTTTGCTGGACTGTCGCCAATGAGATTTTTCAAATCGGGAATAACAACCGTCTTTTTTTCTGAAAACACCCAATCGACAATGCCGGATTCTAACTGCTCTTGTGCTTCTTCTAACAGCCGATCCGATCCCGCGGGTGTTAAAGATGTTAATCCTGTTGAACGCGAATCCAACAAAAATATATTCGCATCCTCAATCGGTACCACTTGTTTCGTTAATTCAATCAATGCGCTCAAGATTGCATCCGGTGTTACCGCAGTACTGATCGTGCTGGAAAGCCGCTGCATCACCACTAATTCATCAATCGAACTGCGGACATTTAAATTGCCATGATTGCGATGCGCAATGTCATTTTTCAAGACATCGATTGTCGTTTCAAGGGCTTTAATATACTTTTCCCGACTTTCTAAAAATGTCTCAAACTGCGGGACCATTTCTTCCACTAATTCTTCCCGTTTTTTTTGCTGCGTCGGATTTCGTTTCGTCGAATTCAGCATCCTATGCTCCTGCCATTCTCGAATAAGAAGTCGCTTGTTCAATATCGCCCTGGAGCGTATCTGGGTACTGCGTAATATAATTGCTTAACGTATATTCATCGTTTAAGCGAATTAATTCTAACGCGACCGGATCAAATTCTATTCCCTTCTCAAACAATTCCTGTTTTTCTTCCAAACGCCATGCTAAAACGTCGGCACAATGAACCAAGGCAACTAATTCCTTGTTGATCACCGCTTTGGAAGGCGTATGATGCAACGCAATTGCTTCAATAAGGTGTTCCGGTAAATTCCATCGTTCTGCCAACCATCCGCCCACTTCGGCATGCGTTATACCAAGCACGCTTTCTTCTGCTTCCAAAATACTCAAGTCAGATTCATGCGCGATATCGACAATACGAACGAATTCACTATTGAAGTACCGATGAAGAGCGGAGAGCCCCATATCGTGCAACAAACCGGCAACGAACACTTCGCCGCTGATTCAATATCCAAGATCATGCGCCAGTTTGCGTCCGATGACACCGGTAGCAATAGAATGATCCCAAAATGCTTTGGCATTAAAATAGGTATCGGATTTTTTTTGTAACGAACTCACCAACGAAATACTGATGACGATTTCTTTTAATGCATCAAAGCCAAGAACGATAATGGCAAAATCGATGGTCGATATTTTTCTGGGAAATCCGTAGAATGGCGAGTTGGCAATCTTTAAAACTTTTGCCGTCAATGCTTGATCAGATGAAATCACTCGCCCGAGTTTTGAAGCACTTGTTTTGGGATTATCGACAAGCTCTACCACTTCCATCGCGACCGCCGGCAACGCCGGAAGCTGGATGATCGTCTTGACACGTTCACGTATTTGTTCGGGAGTGATCATGACACGGTATCTCCGTCATAACTTTCTGGTACAAACATCTGTTTTATTCGTTGTAATGCTTGATCATGCAGCATCTGGGCAGTTTTGGCATCATAGCCACATAACTGACCAATGTCTCGATAATTCAAACCGTCATAATAGCGTAATGCGATAACAATTTTTTCTTGATCTGGTAATTCTGCCAGCGCATTGAGAATAATCGTCTTCACCATTTTCGAAAAATCTTCTCCAATTGATTCTTTTGCCGTTGCACGCAATGACTCCAGTAACGGTGTATTTTCAAAATTCGTCATATCGTCCTTGGGAATGCCCAAAAGTGTACACGCAAAACTGTTGAGTGGCATCGCGGTTCCTTCATGGGCTGCACCATGGCTTAATTCCAGACTCAGTTGATCAGAAAGATGCACAATGGATGCCAGTGCTTTTTGGACAGGTGCTTGTTCCGGTTGATGATGGAACCGTATTGCTTCTGCAATTCCATCCGTCATTTCCCATTGTTTTGCTAAAATTGAGCCAAGTTCTTCGTGCAAGGTTGTCGTAGTTAAAGGGTTGGTGGAAAATAATCCTTTTTCAAATTCTGGCTGCGTAATTTGTTTCACCAAGTGTCCAATATCGTGCAACAGTCCGGCAACAAAAGCATCGGTGGAATTACATGCATTTGTTTCAAGTGCTAAAGCACGGGCAACAAACACCGTACTAAGGGAATGATGCCAAAAATCATCATATTTGGAAAAGACATCGACGATTTTTCGCAATGCATCATGAACTAACGCACTGGCAACCGTTTTTTTCAGAACGTCGAACCCTAACAGCACGATAGCAAGATTTAAATCCTGCACACGATCACGCATTCCATATATCGGGGCATTGGCTTGATGCAAGATACTTTTCATTAATGCCGGCTCTTTTGTCAACACCGCGCTTAATTGATTGATATGCGTGGTGGATGAGTTGACCAACTTAACAATTTCTTTTGCGACGCCAACCATTTCCGGCTGCATTTCTTGTGTAGGGTGTTGTATCATAGCAACTCCTTTAAGGATTTTCGCAGGTGCTCAATCACGGTGGTATGAATTTCGGACGCCCGGGATTCTGAAATATTCAACACGCGGGCGATTTCTTTGAATGTCAACTCTTCATAATAATAAAGCACCAAGACCAACCGATCGCGCGATTCCAATTGTTCAATAGCATAAAAAACTTCTTCACGAATTTGTTCCTGATTAAGCTGTTCAAACGGGTCAAACTCTTTACCCGTCGCTAATGAATCATTGGAATCATCATCTTCATCTAAAACGACGATGCGTTCGGAGATAACGCCTGTTGCCCGGTCCAGCATACTGCGATAGTCATCCATCGTCATCGAAAGACGTTGGGCGATTTCTTCATGCGATTCATTCACATTGGCGGGATTCTCGATTGTTTGTAATTTTGCATCTTGTTCGCGTTCGAGTTTTCGCACAGATCGTGGAATCCAATCAAGCTTGCGTAATTCATCTTGAATCGTTCCGCGAATTCTGCTCACCGCATACGTTTGAAATTGTACGCCGCGATTCGGATCGAATCGATCAATCGCGTCCAACAATCCTATCATACCCAATTGCACAAGATCAGATTGTTCTAACGGATGAGGCGCCTTTCCAAATCCTATCATCTTTCGCACAACATATCCTACCAAATTAAGATTTTGGAAAAACAAGGGACGTTTCTCTGCCGATAATGCGCCGGGCTGAAGCGAAATTTGTTTTTCTTGATCTGTTTGCATCACGACTCGCTTTCAGTACGTGTGAATTAACTCTTCTTCGTTGCAACAGTTGGCGTGCTGGCGCCTGGATCGGATAATTTTGTTTTATTCTTTCCTTCGACCGACAACCATGAAAGTGCTGTGAGTAAAAAAGTCCCTGTCAGTTCGACGCCGATGAAAACGATAAACGCACGGCTGATGGTTTCGAACAACGAAAATCCTTGAAGCCCAAAGACCACCGATGTCACAAAGAAGGACAGCATTCCGATTTGGAAAATAATCTTGTTCATAGTTTTCTTTCTGTTTGATGTTCTGTTGCTTTTTTGAAAATTTGACGTGCAATCGCTATCACATTCAACGCTGCCGCTGACGATGGATATAACCGCACCACCGGCACCTGTGCTTGAACCGCACGCTGTAAATTTTTATCAAATGGAATTGTTCCGAGATATTGAATGTTCCGGTGCAGAAAATGTTCAACGGCAATTTGTAACTTTCGCATCGCATCATCAGCCGCAATGGGAGATTCCGCACCGCTCATTACAACCGAAATGGCATGCTGCGGTTGCTGTAACACGATCATCTTGATCACGGCATACGCATCCATCACGGCCGTCGGCTGGTCATTCGTAACGATGATCACTTCGTTCGCTTCAGAGACATGCCGCAAGAATTTTTCCCGATAAGCCGGCAGACAGATCGATCAACACAAAGTCATACTCGGTTTCAAGAGCTTTGACATCGTGCAAAAAATTTTTCATTGCCGTTTCTGTCATCGGCGGATAATTGAAATCGCACCGAGTTCCCCGGTAAAATACTCAACTGGGGCTGCGGATGGAGAAGCACGTCTTCAATATCGCGTTCACCTCGCAGCACATCAGCAATGCCATAGCGTGGAGCAGCACCTATCATAATGTGTAAATTGCCCATATTATGGTCTGCATCAACTAATAGAACCCGCTTGCCAAGATCGCTCAGCGCAATCGCTGTATTCAATGCAATCGTACTTTTTCCGACACCACCTTTTCCGCTGGCAATCGAAATAACAAAAGATTCATGCCGTTGCTGTTTGAGAGGGCATGCAGCGCAATTTCACGCAGCCGTGTCGCTTGATCTTCTATAACAGGCGCTTCATGCATGAGCGATCGCTCCATTATTGATCATATCGGCAAGCCGCAGCGGCTCAACTGTTATAATATCGTCCGGTACAACTTGACCAGTCGTGAGATAGGAAATCGGCAAATTATATTTTTTCATTACACTTACCAGACCGCCTAACGCAAGCGCTTCATCAATCTTTGTCACTAACAACCGGTTGGGTTTAAAAGGTTTGAATCGCTCAACGACATCCATTAATGTATTGCGTCCGGAAGAGGCATTAATTACAAGATGGATTTCATCGGGCGATGCTGCATCAAGAAAGCGACGCAACTCTGCAAGCTCTTTTTTGGCATGCTGGCTTCTGCCGACAGTATCAATAAAGACAATATCTTTTTTCCGAAAGGTTTTTAATGCTTCTGGAATTTCCGTCGGTTTGTACACTTACTTGCATCGGAATATCCGCAATACCGGCAAACGTCCGCAATTGCTCGATGGCACCGATGCGATATGTATCGGCAGTAATCAATCCGACATTTTGATGATGCAGAAGTTTATGGATGGCGGCGAGTTTGGCAATCGTCGTCGTTTTGCCGACTCCTGTTGGACCAACCAACGCAACAACGTATGCACGTTTTCTTTTTCTTCTGAGATGGGAACGGTGTGAAAATATTTTGCAATCTCTGCCAGCAATTCTTTTTCGACAGTTTCTTTTTCTTCCAACTGCTCTTCATTCAATTTTCCATACACGGCTTGAATCATATCTGCAGCGATAGTTTCTTCCACTTCATTATTGATAAGATTGATAAATGCCTGCTGAAGATGCATCGGCAGTGCAGGCATCTTTGCATATTTCAAATGATCCGCAATTTGCGATAACATACCGCGCATTTCTTCCATTTCGCTTTTTAGGATTTCCACTTCGGCATTCGACTTTGAAAGCGAACCGTGAGCACTTTCTTCGCCTGCCAATCGCCGCTCGGAAGATTTTTGCACAACAGCATTCAATTCGTCGATGGCGGTTTTCGGCTGCGTGGTATTGCCGCCGTACGCTTCACGCGCCTGACGAAAGGCATAAGAAAATTTGTCCATATTTTTTACTGCTTGCTTCCCTGTTTGTGCCGGACGGTCATCGATGGCGGCCGTAATTTCCAGCATATCCTTTCCTAAAAAATTAAGAAAGCGATTGGTTGAAACCTTCCGCGTGTTGAGGACAATAGCATCGGAACCAAGTTCGGTTTTCATCCGATCCGTTGCTTCTTTCATGGTTGCACCGACAAATTTTTTAATTTGCATTTTCAATCTCCAGTTTGCCTATGAATTCGATTTCTGTTTCAGCGGGTAATTCTGTGAACGATAACACTGCCACGGTGGGAAAGGTTGTATGAATGAGACGATAGAAATACGGCCGCACGGTCGCGGCACTCAAAACCACCGGCAAATATCCAGCCGCCGTTGCCGTTTCAATATTTTCCGTCATCCCGGTTTGAATCGCTTCGATGATCGCCGGCGACAAACCCAAACTCGGACTGTTTTCTTTTTGATTTTGCAGCGCCGCAGTAATAACTTGTTCCAATCGCGCACCCATCATCGTTGCATGCACAATGCCTTTCGTATCGGCGTACAGATCGTGCAATCGTATCGGAAAGAGCATGGCGAACATATTCTGTTAAGACGTCAACATTTTTGGTGACACGTGCATAATCCACAAGCGCTTCAAGTATGGTAACAAGATCGCGGATCGGAATTCCTTCCCGCAATAAATTTTGCAATACTTTTTGCACGGAACCGGTCGGCAGCAATTCCGGTGTAAGGTCTTCGACAACTGCCGGATAATCTTTCTTCAAGTTTTCAATCAGTTTCTTGGTATCCTGACGTCCCAAAATTTTGTCCGCATTGCGGCGCAGAACCTCTTGCAAGTGTGTTGAAAGAACTGAAGACGGATCAACCACGGTGTACCCGGCAAGCTCTGCATGTTCACGATCATGGATAGGAATCCAAACCGCGGGCAGCCCAAATGCCGGTTCTGTAATTTCTGTTCCAGAGATTTTTTCTTCCACCATTCCTGAATTCATTGCCAGCAATCGATCCATCATCAACCGCTCGGTCGCTACAAGGTTACCGCGAATTTTAATAACGTATTGTGTAGAATCAAGTTGTAAATTATCCCGCACGCGAATTGGCGGAATGACAATACCTAATTCTAACGCAAGTTGTTTGCGTACATTGGTAATGCGATTGAACAAATCGCCGCCATGAGTTTCATCGACCAACGAAATCAATCCGTATCCGATTTCTAATTCCAAGGTATCGACTTGAACATAATCTTCAACACGATCCTCTTTCTTTTCCACAGGTGCTGTCGCTGTTTCTTTTTTACTGTCCTGTTTTTTCTTTTCATCTTTTAAATTGATGTACCCAAGAGAACCAGCAAGCCCTCCGAGCATGAGAAATGGAATCGTTGGAAGTCCGGGTACAATAGCAAACAACACAAGTGTACCGGCAGCAATCAACATGGCTTTAGGCCGTCCAAAAATCTGCTTACGCACATCCACATCCAATTGGTTGCCTGAACCACTCCGTGTTACGACCATACCGGAAGCTGTAGCAATGACAAGCGCGGGAATTTGTGTTACCAATCCATCGCCGACTGTCAACAATGTATATGCATGAAGTGCATCAGTAAACGACAACCCACGCTGTGCAACACCGATGATAAAACCGCCGACGATATTTACAATATTTATGAGCAACCCGGCAATAGCATCGCCACGTACAAATTTGCTGGCACCATCCATCGCTCCAAAAAATTCGGCTTCACGTGCGATGAGCGCACGGCGTTCGCGCGCTTCTAATTCTGTAATCAATCCGGCATTCATATCCGCATCGATTGCCATTTGTTTGCCGGGCATGGCATCCAATGTGAACCGCGCCGCAACTTCCGAAATACGCCCCGCGCCTTTTACGATGACGATAAATTGAATGAGGATAAGAATAATAAAAATGACAAAGCCGACAACATAATTGCCCTTCACCACAAATGAACCGAACGCGTTGATCACTTCACCGGCATATCCTTCGCCAAGAATCAATCGCGTTGAGGCAACATTCAGCGACAACCGGAACATCGTCAGGATCAGCAGCAATCCCGGAAAAACGGAAAGCTCTAACGGGCTGGTGATATACAACGACACCATCAGAATAAGAATTGCGACCGTGATGTTCAGCGCCAAAAGAATATCTAGCATGAACGCCGGCAGCGGAACAATGAGCAATGCAAGAATTAAGATGACACCGGCAGCCAGCATTAAATCGGTATTCGATTGCAGCTTCGTTAAGAATGATGAACCTTTACCATCAGATTTATTATTTCCTACCATCGTATTCACAGGTCAATTCATCGCAATCTGTTTTCGAGAATTTTTCATTCGATAAATGTATGCAAGCACTTGTGCAACCGCCTGAAATAATTTTTCCGGTATTTGTTCGCCGATATCGACCGACTTAAACAATGTTCGTGCAAGCATTTTATCTTCGACAATCGGCACATGATGTTCCAAGGCGATGGCTTTAATCCGTTGAGCAATTAAATCCGCGCCTTTGGCAACAACGGTCGGCGCCTGCATTTTCGGTGCATCATATTTCAACGCGATGGCAAAGTGTGTCGGATTGGTGACCACAACATCCGCTTTGGGAACATCCTGCATCATACGTTTGTATGCAATTTGCCGTTGAATCGAACGCACGCGCCCTTTGATTTGCGGATCGCCTTCTTGCATTTTTGTTTCTTCTTTGATTTCCTCTTTGCTCATCTTGATTTGTTGTTCGAATTCATAGCGTTGATACATAAAATCGAACGCCGCAAGCACAACAAACGCAAGACCGATTTTTAAACCCGTGTGCATGACCGCACTGATAAGAAACGATACGATATTGCCAACATCGCCATCGATCAAAACCACGGAATCTTCGATGGACGATGAAATCGCATAATATGCCACCCATCCAACCAAAACGACTTTCAACAAATTTTTGACCATCTCAACCATCGAACGTTTCGAAAGGAATGTCGATTTGAGAGCAGTGACCGGATTAAATTTATTCCACTTGGGTTCAAGCGCTTGACCGGAAAAATGAAAGCCCACCTGCCCAACACTTGCAATCAATCCGATAATTAAAAATCCGAACAGCAAAGGGCCAATCGCCATGAGAAAAGAAAGAATTTCAGAAAATACAAATTGTTGAAAGTTCGAAGCATTGATTTGAATGGATGCCGCATGTCCAAACAACATTTTCGATACACTGATGATATGCTGCATAACACCGCCGCTTGCAACCTGCAACAGCAGCAAACCAAAGAAAATCACCAAAGCAGAATTGATTTCCATGCTCTTAGCAACCATTCCTTTGTTGCGAGTATCTTCTCGTTTTTTCGGGGTCGCGGGCTCGGTCCGTTCGGCACTATCGTTCATTGAACTTGCCATACATTACATCAATCGAATCAATTCCATAATATTATTTTCAAACGACAGCAACAGTTTTTTAAAGACAACAATGAGTAATGGTGTTGAGGAAAACAGAACCAGTAATCCGACGGAGATGGTAATGGGGAAACTCATCATCAAAATATTTGCTTGCGGCATTACGCGTGCTAGAATAGACAAACCCACGTTTGTTAAAAAGATTGCTACCAACACCGGCGCGGCAATTTTTACTCCCACGACAAACATCATTCCGGTAAGATGGATGAGTGATTGCATCAACGGTTCAGAGAATGTCAACGACCCGATGGGCACTGCCTTGAACGTGACATACAACGCTTCAAACACAAAATGATGTCCGTTGATGAGTAAGAATATGAGCAAGGTTATCATATACATAAACTCACCGAGCACCGGCATGGTTCGAGTACTTTCAGGATCGAACATATTTGCAGCGTTAAGCCCCATTGAAGACGAAATCAATTCTCCGGCATAACGAACACCTGCAAAAACAATTCCGAGCGTAAATCCGATCAACACGCCAACCATTGTTTCTTTGAGTGCAATCAGCACAATGCCTGCCAATTGCTGATTGATGGCCGTTGTTTGATGCGCGGCGATAGGATACATCACATACGCAACGAACAATCCCAGACCGATCTTCGTCTGCGCGGGAATAGATTGATGTCCCAATAACGGCGCGGTTACCAACGCAGCAGTGATGCGTATAAACAGCATGACAAACAAAATGAATTGTTGTGTGTACACTTCAAACATCAATGCACCAGCGTAGGTATTTGGTTAAACAGTGTTAAAGTAAAGCTCAACAGCGTTTCCATCATCCACGGCAGCGAAATAACCAGCACAATCGCGATGACAATTAATTTGGGCACGAACGTCAATGTAAATTCCTGAATCGACGTTGCGGCTTGAAAGATTGAAATCACCAGCCCGACAACCATCGAAACCAGCAACACGGGCGATGCAATAAGAATAAGCGTGTAAAATGCTTCACGCACTAAATGAATGACAAATTCTTCCGTCACGTTTCCACCTACTGATAACTTGCTAACAGAGAACCGATGATTAAATGCCAACCATCGACGAGTATGAACAGCAATATTTTAAACGGCAGCGAAATTGTTACCGGCGGCAGCATCATCATGCCCATCGACATCAAGATGCTTGCCACAACCATATCGATAATGAGGAACGGTACAAAAATGATAAAGCCAATTTGGAACCCAGCACGCAGTTCGCTGATGGCAAATGCCGGAATCAGAACATACGTCGGCAGGTCGGCGCGCGTTGCCGGCTTGGGCGCCTCGGACATTTTCACAAACAACGCAAGGTCATCTTCACGCGTATGCTTGAACATAAATTCGCGAACCGGTTGCACACCGCGATCGTATGCTTCGTTCATCGTCATTTTATTGTTGAGATATGGTTGCAGCGCAGTGTCGTACACTTTATTCCATGTCGGCGCCATCACAAAAAATGTCAAGAACATTGCCAGCCCAATCAACACTTGCGCTGGCGGCATTTGCGGCGTTCCCATCGCTTGTTTCAAGAAATAGAACACGACGATAATGCGCGTGAATGCTGTCGTCAAAATAAAA
Source organism: Ignavibacteriota bacterium (assembly GCA_963790045.1). GTDB lineage: Bacteria > Bacteroidota > Ignavibacteria > UBA10030 > UBA10030 > DATKMP01. Next base: position 329,293 of record CAWBMS010000008.1, read on the forward strand.
AGAGCGGGAGCAAGCGAAAGGATCGTCATCAAAAATAAAATTTGAAGCGTGACGGCAACATCCTGTGGATTATTCGATTTGCCTACTTCAAGAGAAATTTTGGGAATCGCAATCGGTTTTTGTTGTGCATGACTGATTGCGGCAGCACACAGCACCATCACACTAACTATCGAAACTACTTTTAATATTTTTTTCACAACGCGCACGTTCATTTTCCTGCTCCATTTTTTGAACGCTGCGATTTGAATCCAGTGTTAGTACGCATTATTCCAAGATTATTTTTTAAGAAATTTAAAAACGACGGCGACATTTCCGTGCTGCCGCTGCTATTGAATTCCGTTTGCTGGGCAACTGTTTCTTCATCCATTTCACACAAAGTTTGCATACCGGCTTCGCTCATACCGACAACGATGGTTTTGCCAAGCACTTGAATAACATACACCGCTCGTTTCGGCTGTAACAATCAATATCCAAGGATATCGATTGGAACGGTCGATTGCTGTTTTGTCGGTGTACCGAACAGCCAGCGTTTCATCGCATAAATCACTGCGACCATTAAGGCAAGCACTGCTGCCAAGGACAACATTGTTTGAAGAAAGACCCAGCCCATTTACTTTCCTAATCCTTTCAAACGCTCAGACGTATCGACAAGATTCGTGATGCGAATACCAAAATGTTTTTCAATAACAACCACTTCGCCTTCCGCCATTTTTTTCCCGTTGATGAGGACATCGACGGGCTCGCTGGCAAGCTTTTCAAATTCCACAACCGATCCGCGTTGAAAAGCAAGAATCTCTTGAAGCGGCAAACTTGTTCTGCCTAATTCGATAGAGACCGGCAAATTCAGATCGAATAGCATTTCTAATTTTTTATCTTTATCGCCGCCGAGTACCGAAGACATTTCTGGCTGCGGCACTACCGGTGCGTTGACTTCAGTGGTTTGTTCGTTTGTTTTTTCCATAATCTATCCTTGTTCTACGCACAACATCATTGTTTTGATGGTGTGTCTGCAATGGTACGAGTAATTTTTAATGCCAACCGGCCGTTATTAACACCGGCACGCCCCCAAAAGCGTGTTTTATTTCCGATCTGTACCTGGGCTTCGACATTTTCTCCGATGCTTGTTCGAACGACATCGCCCTGTTTCAATTCCACCAATTCCCGCAATGTTAAATTCGTGGTACCGAGCAGCCCGACAAGTTCTACATCGGTCGTTGTTACTTGGCGTTTCAGATTATTGGTCCATTCAAGGTCGTTTTTACTGACCGAAAGCGTGCCAACATTTTGCATATTGAGTTTTGCAAGAATTGGTTCGAGTGCAAATGTGGGGAAACATAAATTCATTAAATATTTCTGATCGCCAAACGCAAGCTCCAGGGAAACGACCAACACGATTTCACTTAAGGGAACGATCTGCGCAAAATCACCTTCTGTTTCATACCGCTCGAATTGAAAATTTAAATCAGCAATTGCCTTCCAAGCTTTTTGAAGGTCGGCAATACCGCGCTGCACAATACCTTTAGCAATGCGCTGTTCGATACGAGTAATCAGCCGCGATTTTTTTTCTTGTTCCGCTTGCCCGCCGAGCAATCGTGATACCATCGATAGAACCAATTGTGGACTGAGTTCCATTATCGCGAACGCATCCGATTCCATAATACGGACAATATACAGACAGCTCGGGCTCGGCACGGATAACACATACTCGGAATAGAATATCTGGTCAACAGAAGAGACTGAAACATTAACATTGGTTTGCAGACGAGAGATCAAATAGGAACCAAATGTTTCGCCAAAACTTTCATTAACCGCTTGCAACGTTCGGAGTTGGTTTTTCGAAAGCCGATTGGGCAATCGAAAATCAAACGTCATCACTTCTGGACCGGTTGGTTTTTCTTCGGACACAACTTTCGTATCGACAGTCTCCAGCGGTATGCCGGATAATAAGCTGTCGATTTCTTGTTGAGAAAGGATTTCGGGCACGGGTTACATCTCACTGAATAATGAATTTGCTGAAATAAATATTTTTTACTTTGCCAGAAACTATGATGTCTCCAATTTTTTTCCCGATCTCCATTCGCAACTGCTCATGTTGTGTAATATCGATCAATTGAGGAAGTGTTTTTTCGGTCAAGACCGTATTCAGTACATCCCTCACCTGCACTTCTTTTTTAGTCAATTCTTGTAAAGCATCCGGTGAACTCACATCGATGCCAATCGTTGCCAATAAAAATCGGCTGCCACTGGTTCCGGCGGGATTGATAATAATATCTTTCACGACAAAAAGATTGGGATCTGCACTTTCTGTTGCTGTTTTTCCGGAAGACGATGTCGGTTCCGAACTGACCGCAGGTTTTGCAATAAACTTTGCCATGAGAAAATAAATCACGATAACCTGAAGGATGAATATCGGCACACCGATCATCAAAATTTTTTGAAGTGAAATAGATGGCGAAGCAGCAGGTATCTGTGCTGGCACCGGCGCGTCCGGTTGATTGGGTGTTGGATTTAATACCGGTGGTTGTAAATTTTGTTCTTTTGCCATAATACGCACTCTCTTTTTTCATTTGAGAAGAGCAAATCGTGTACCATGGTCTGGAATGTGTCAGAATTGTTTTTGTTGATAAGAGCGGCTATTTTTTTGAAAAAGAAGCGAAAGGTTAGAAAAATATTTTTACGTATTGGTGATTATCAGACACGTGGTGGAGATTGTCTGAAGTTCGACAGGAGTAAAGTTTTTATCGAATTTCTCTAAAATTAAATTAGCGTTTTGTCGAAAGCAACTCCACACTGTCGGCAGATTCAAATCGCGAACGCCAAATATCAATCATCGAATCAAGAGATGGATCGTGCACATTAGAAATATCAGAGGTGTAAAGTGCATCGGCAATTTGAATCGTTTGCGTAAGCGGATCATCAAAGGAATTACTATGATGATGTGCAATGGCAAAAACAATATGCGAGGGAAAATTCCAAGTTTGTAACACCAACCCGCCGACATGATAGTGCATATTGGAAAACACTTGTAATTCTGCTTCCGTCGAAGAAACATCTTTTTCACGCATGATCTGAATCATCTGAAGATATCGTTGTGGTTCATTGGCAAGCCGAATAAGCAAACCAATATCTTGCAACAGCGCGGCAACATACGCTATGTGCGGTTGCAAATCCGGCTGTTTCCATTCTTCCGCAATTTTTTTTGCGATGTTTGCCCTTCGTAATGAACGCTCCCATAATAATTCGTAATGCGCACGAATATCAGGAGCAGTTGAATGTCCAAAGGCATCAAACACTTCAATTGCCATGACAAGCGAAGCAATATGTTCGGTACCGATAAAGGCAACGGCATCATGAACTTTGGCAATCGGAACTCGAGTCCAATAGTACACAGAATTTGCCACCTGTAATACCTTGGCTACCAACGCAGGATTTTTTTCAATTTCTTGCACCAGCGTATTTAACGAAATGTCCCGCATCGTCAAGAGTTGGCGTAATCGAGATTGAAACCGTTCAGGCGCTGGAAGATTTCGAAACGAAGAAAGCTTGAGCCGCAAATTCCGCACGCGCGCTTCATGCTGAACACGCACCATATCCAAAATAATGTTATGATACGATTCATCGTTCAAGGGACTAATCACATATTGGTGAAGAAGATTGGTGGCAATAGAGTCGAGCGCATCAGTTTCATGGTCTGCCGTGCCCAGCAACAACCGCATAGTTTCATTGCGAATGGATTGGGCCTGTTTCAATAATTGTCCTGTTCCATGCCATGGCCGGGACGATTCTAAAACGATCAGATCGACCTGCGTATTCCGCAATTGCTCCATCGCATCTGCAAAGGCGCTGCAAATTAATATTTGTAATCGTTCTTTCCTGAATAGTTCTCGCGTGCGTCGAAGCTGCGGTTCATCTTCAATAATAAAAAGTACCGACGGACGTATGAGTTCCGATGACGATAATTCCAAAGATTTTTGCGTATCTATCTCAATCATACGTATTCACTTTCTCCTTATGCTACCGTCGGGGATTTTAACGACTCGAGCATTTCTCCTAATCGTTCTCCCCATTCAATAATTTGCGGGAACAATGCTTCGTCATGCGGTTCGACGCAACCAACCGGATCTAATGCATCGGCAATTTGGACTACTTGTGTAATTTGATCGCCGAATGATTCGCCATGATGATTGGCAACAGCAAAGACCACTTCATGCGGAAAATTCCAGCGATGCAACAGTGCAGACCCTAATTCATCATGGGTGGTAGAAAACACTCTCAGTTCAGCACCATATTGTGATATATGATCATTCGTCGCAAGATTTATCATCGCAATATATTTTTCAGGTTCCAAACACAATCGCGCCAACAATCCCATATCCTGCAATAACGCTGCGACATGGACCGCACTGGCATCTCGTACCATATCGGAATTTTCTGCAATCCGTTTTGCAATAAGTGCACGACGCAGAGAACTATTCCACAATGTTTCATAGTTTTCCCGAATATCACGGCGTGCCACATTCACCATATTTTCAAAAACATCGACCGCCATGACCAGCGTTTCAAGATATTCGGTGCCGATAAAAATGATCGCTTCACGCAGCGAAACAATCGGCGAACGCGTCCAGTAGTGTACAGAATTTGCGATGTGCAATACTTTTGCCACCAATCCTGGATTTTTTTCTATCTCTACAATTATTTCATTAAACGAAATTGCGGGTTTGTGCAACAGATAGCTAAGACAACTTTGAAATTTTTGGGGAACCGGTAAATCTCTGAAGGTCGATAGAGTTTGCGAAAGTTTTTGATTCTGCAACTCCATTTGTGTTTTGATCACTTGTTCCGCCAAGGCACCGACTTCTTCTTGCTTGCACGGTTTCATGAGATAATATTGAGCGTCTCCCGTGCTAATAATATCTAAAGCTTTTGTTCTATCATCGTATGTACTGACGATGATAACGGCAACATTGGGATGAAGTGCGCGTATTTTTTTCATCCATTCGATATTCGATTTTCCATCTTTTACTATTTCAAGAATAAACACACCGATGCGTCTCTGTATAATGGAATTTTGAAATTCGGCACTTTGTGCAAATGCAGAAAACCGTGCACGGCGTTGAACAAATTCCAGACGCAGCCGTTGCAGTGTATCATCATCTACATCGAGTGATACAACAAGCGGATACGACACGGAATGCTGCAATGATTCAATATGTTCTTTGGGTTCCATTTTCCTATTTATTCTTGAGGCGAATTTATTCAATTCGCCTCAAGAGATCGTTATTTCTTATTGGCGTTTTAGATTCACTAATTCATTTAGAAAATCATCGCTTGTGGTTATCACCCGTGCATTGGCTTGAAATCCACGTTGAGCAACAATCATTTGCGTAAATTGTTCCGACAAATCGACGTTGGATTGTTCCAACGAACCGGATTGAATGGTGGAACTGGTAGAAACACCCGCTTCCACAATTTGCGCTTCTCCAGAGTTGCCGGAAATATCGTAAAGATTATCTCCCGTTTTGACCAAACCGGACGGATTGTTAAAGTTGGCAAGCAATACTTCTCCCAATGTCATGACCGTTCCATTGGTGAATGTGCCTGTAATTTTTCCACTGGTATCCACGGAGACATTGCTCATCGTTCCAGAAGCATAACCATTCTGAGAACTTGGAGTAACCGTGGAACTGCTACTGAGTTGTGAAATACCGGTGAACGTGTTTGCTGTTCCAGCATTGATAGCAATCGACATGGCGTCTGCACCATTGTTGGGATTGATATTCAAACTTGTAGAGCCATCATCATAACTGAACGATTTAATGCTGCCATCGGTGTTAAAAAGAATTTTTCCAGTTTGACCGCTGGTAACAGTTGCCGGGCTGTCGGTTATTGCCGCCCAAGTCCATTCATTGGTATTAGAAGTTGTTGTCATCCGAATCGTTATCGAATGTTGATTGCCCAGAGAATCGTATGCCGTCACCGCTGCATCGGTGTCATCTGCGGATTTACTTAAAGCAGCTGTTACCGACGATGTACCTGTGGCCTCTGTTAAGCCGCTCGATGCAATATTGAACGACATAACCGGTGCGCCATCAGTTGGAGTAAGTGTCAGAGCCGTCGGTGTAAAGGAAGTTAATGCCCCTGTCGTTGCATCGAACGTTGCTGTAACACGGTCCGCCGGTCATAGTACCATCCGGCGTGCTTAAATCAACAGAATAGGTATCTGCTGCTGTTTTCGTCAGAGTAGCGGTGATGGTGTGGGATGTTCCATAATCGTCTTTTGCCGCAAATGTTTGTGTAATTGTATCGCCTACCGCTGTGGTAGGATCGATGTTGCCGGAAAGAGCAATCGATCCGACTGTTGCACCCGAATTCAGATTGCCGGTGAGATCGACTTCCGTCGTTGCCTTCGCAGGCGATTTTTGATCTAACGCAATCTTAATATTTTGCAACTGTGTTCCTGTCGGCAGTGTGCCATTAGCATCTGCAAGCTTTCCTTGTACAATCGCACCATCGCCAGAACTTACTAATGTACCGGTAGAATCAAATGTGAATCCACCGGCACGGGTGTACAATGTTTGCCCATTTTTTTTCACAGCAAAGAACGAATTTCCTTGAATTGCAAGGTCGGTGGCATTGCCCGTTGTTTCAAGACTGCCTTGTGTGAACAACGTGTCAATAGAACTTGTTGACATGCCTAATCCCACTTGCAAGGGATTGGTTCCGCCGTTGTCCGTTGTCGGTTGCGTTGCATTGCGCAAGGTTTGTGAAAATGTTTCGCTAAAATCCGCTCGTGATGATTTAAATCCAACGGTGTTGATGTTGGCAATATTATTGCCGATGACATCCATCATCGTTTGCTGATTTTGCAATCCCGAGACGCCTGAGAACAATGATCTGAGAAATGACATGGTACCTATCCTCCAATGATTATTGATTTATTGTGGCCGAACATCTGTCAATCTGCCCGACCGGAGGGCTTCCTCGGCTTGATGCCTGAGGGCCGGCCCACGTGATTTATTTAATACATTCTTATCCTGCAATAACTGCACTATCGATATTTGTGAAAACATTTTCTTTCAATCGCTCACTATCAATAGCTGTGATAACTGTTTTATTTTTTACATTCACTACGAACGCCATATCGCGCAGCAGCACGAGAGATTCGTTTGCACCTTTTGTATCGGCTTTTTGAACAGCGCTGTTCAATTGCTGCAAATCGTCGCTGCTCAGGTTCATGTTGCTTGATTCGATCCGCTGCTGCGCATGTTTGGAGAACTTGAGATTTTGAAGTTCGTCCGTGAACACTTCGTCAAACGAGCGCTCCGGTGTTGCATTGATCGGCGAACGTTCTTTGAGTCCTTCTACACCACCAATCGGTAAAAAAGGAACACTCACACCATTAACGACATCAGCCATTTACTCCTCCATAATTTCCAGAACATCAGCCAAGGAAACTTCTGTACCATCGATCACAAAAACGGTACCGCTGGATTTATATCTTACTGCCGTGACAGTTCCATACACATACGGAGTCGCCGTAATAGCATTACCGCTGCTGTCTGTTGCACTCACTTTAAATGTGTATGATCCGGAAGGCGCAATAGTTCCATTGCTGAGAGTGCCATCCCATGTAACAGTGTTCCCTGTTGTGCTGCCGGCGCCACCAATCGATTTCACCAAACTGCCAGACGCATTATAAATATTGACGGACACATCTGCCGCAGATGAAGCAAGATCATAGCCGACTTTAACTGTTCCAGTCCCGGAATATTGGAAGGCGCTCGTTTCCGCGCGCACATCTTTTCCGATAAAGGTTGTCGCCAGGGCGTTATTCAATGAAGATGTGAGCGTCTGCTGAGAGGTAAGACTGCTCGTTAAATTTGTGTTGATGTTTTGTAGTTGCTCAACAGAAGCAAACTGAGCAAGCTGCGATGCAAAATCTGTTGCATTGGTTGGATCCAATGGATCTGGTATTTAAGCTGAGTAACAAGCAAATTTAAAAAATCATTTTCATTCATCGACAATGCTGCAGGTACTCACTGGCAGCTGTAGCGCTGGTTGTATTGGTTGGCGAAGTAGAAGAAACAGCTGTTGACATGTGTATGCTCCTATATTACAAATTCCATGGTGTTATAGCCAAGATCGTGTAAGTTTTCCTCTGACGTATCCTCGGTGTCATTATAGAATGAACGCTTCAATTTTTGCCCTTGTGTCTCTGAACGTCCATCGGATGTTCCAAGTCCCGTTTGATTGCTGGCGACAATCTCGATGTGCTGCATATCGACACCGCGTGCGCTCAAATTCTCCCGCAACTGCCCGATGTTCGCTTCTAACATTGTTTTCGTTGTAGGATTCGAAACTTCGATTTGCGTATTGACTTTGCCGTCATCGACTTTCACTTTCACAAACATTTCACCCAGCGATTCCGGTTGAAGTAAAATTTTCATCTGGGAAGAATTTTCATGCACCTGCATCACAACAGAACTTACGACTTGATCAAGAAGTGCATCAGGCATTTTTGTCAAACCGGCTGCCGAATCCTGGCTTGTGCTGGCTGCATGAACACCGCTCATCGTTTGATCCGTATGGGTCGTTGAAATTCCATTCGATGATACAGAGCTGTGAAGCACCGACGTTGTTGTCGGTTGACCTTCTGTCTGCGTTTTCAAAATTTCATTCCAGGTGGAAGATGTTGATGGAGATTCCGTCGCCGTCACCGATGCGTCGTGGCTATCTGTCTTCTCATCCGATTTCTGTGATGTTGATTTCCCTTGCGAATTCAATGATCCTTGTGACGCAGCTTGTGCATTGGTTACCGTTGTCTGCGTCTCTTGAAGAACTGCCGATTTATTTTCTGTGCTGACAGATGTTTCACTAGATTTTTTCTCTGTGGATTTTTGAGCATCAGAAACATGCTGTTCCTTTACCGGCTTCATAAAACTTATTAAAACACTATTCGCTGCGGCAACAATATCTATCGAAGATGGAGCAATCGTTGTTGTTTCACTAGTTGAAATCTCTGCTGCTATTTCTTTAACATTTTGAGAGACACTATCAGATGATGTTTTTATTTTTTTTGAATGCAGCACTGTATTCGCCGTTAAGTTCACCAACTCGCCATTCGTCGGTATCGCTTGTGCTGTCGTACTCATAACCGGAGAAATAATTTTATCCGATTCTTTTGATATTGCAATCGCATTGGTTTGTGTCGTAAAGAGTTTTGGACTACCGCCATCCAATGTCGTATTGGTATTCTGCATCGTGCGCATAAGAGATGCGATATCTTCCGATGCTGTAGCGGTGGAAGCCAACGGCATATTGTGAGATTCTCCCTGAACCGTCAATGCGGCAGCAGCCACATTCTTCTGCGGAGCATTTGTTTTTTCTGATGTCGAATCCGTTTTGGCGTTTGGTGTTTCGGATTGGAGCGCAGCGATCTCTCCGAAGAAACTCATCGTGGGTTCTAATGCCTCACCCGATTTCGCTTGTGAATTTACGGCAGACAACTTAACCTGTGTTGGCGTATTACATTGCTGCAACAACATCAGTAAAAATAAAGCAGGTGTCGATGCTGTTGTCGAACTGCCCGTCACACTCCCCTTGCCGGTCTCTTCTGTCGATTTTACACCGATAGGATTTTTCATGGTCGTTGCTGAAACTTTCATGGTCACTCCCTTCAATTCATTAATCGCGCTGCACGCCGCGGTTCTAACATGCCTAAAATTTTACTGGCTTGACGAGCTTTCACATTTAATAAAATAGCTTTCACATCTTCATCTTTCATGTTCGGCAAGTACTTTCGCCGCTTCTTCTGCATTCATCGATTCCACTAACTTTGTAAATTGCGCACGACGATGTGCCTTTGCACTATCTACAACGGCCGTTTGCCGATGTTCTTTCTGTTCCATCGCCACAACCTTTTTTTGTTGTGCTTCCATCTGAATTCGCATGGCTTTTACGGTATCTTCCCATGCAATGGCTACCGAATCTTTCTTGATATTAACAGATTGTACGTGTACCATATCTTTTGTATCAAGCGTGCGTACGGCTTGTGTGCTATCATTTGTAATTTTTGGTTTTTGATCGTTCGAAGAAAATAAATCTGGTTTAAAGTACGCCAGACCGACGCCCACACCGATTGCCAGCAGTGTGGTCACTCCAAACAAAACAATATAAGGCATCATCTGTTTCATAAATTATTTTGCTCTATGGGCACGTTGTGCAAGGATGTCCATCATACGCTGCTCTTTCTTATCCCGTTCTTTTGCCAAACGAGTTTGATATTTATCTTCTAAATTTTCAACCACTTCTTTTGCTTGTTTTCGTTCAACGACTTCACCGGTTTTATTTACTTCTTGGTGTTGAATGGTTTTTATTTTTTCTTGTTGTGTTTGCATATCACGTGTTAACGAACGGATAAACGCCCTGCTGGTTTGAACATCTTGGGCGTTTGTTTTATCCACATTGTCTGATCCATTCATTTCAGCATTCCTCCGGTCATCAAGATCGGACAACGTTTGTTCTTCAACTACTTTTTGATTGCGAATCTGCGATAATTCTTCTTGTGCTTTTTTCTCTTGGTACTTGCGTACCTTCAGCAGCGTTCCAAATCGCAAATGCGACACATTCATATCCATCGACTCCATGTCTATCTACCACTTAAATCAATGATGCACATTTTCATCCTGAACCACTTCAGTCAACCGTTTGAGACTGTCATCATACGCGGCACGTTCATCAGGCGATTGTTTTAAAAAACTGCGAATCGCTTCAATCTTGCTAATAGCACGATCAATACGCGGATTGCTTCCTTTGACATACGCACCGATGTTAATCAAATCTTCTGCTTCGCGATAGGTAGCAAGAATATCCAGAATTTTTTGCGCTGCCTTCCGATGTTCTGCCGTTGTAATAGCAGGCATCACACGGCTGATACTTTCTAAAACTTCTACCGCAGGATAATGTCCCGATGCTGCAAGCCGTCGGGATAAAACGATGTGGCCATCGAGAATCGAGCGAACGGCATCGGCAACCGGTTCTGTCATATCATCGCCTTCCACCAACACCGTGTACATTCCGGTGATGCTTCCATCTTTCGAATAGCCGGCTCGTTCCAACAACTTTGGCAGCATCGCAAACACCGACGGCGTGTAACCTTTCGTGGTCGGCGGTTCGCCGATAGCAAGTCCCACTTCACGCTGTGCCATCGCCAGTCGTGTTACAGAATCCATCATCAACATCACATCGAGGCCTTTATCGCGAAAATATTCTGCAATGCTCGTTGCCATGAATCCGGCTTTGATGCGAATAAGAGCCGCTTGATCGCTTGTTGCAACAACGACAACAGAACGTTTCAATCCTTCATGTCCAAGTTGTTCATCGATAAATTCTCCCACTTCTCTTCCACGTTCGCCGACAAGCGCAATCACATTTACGTCCGCGCTGGTATCACGCGCAATCATGCCCAGCGTTACACTTTTTCCAACGCCGCTTCCCGCAAAAATACCGATACGCTGTCCTTTGCCGCACGTAAGAATTGAATCGATGGAACGAATGCCCGTCGATATTGGTTTGTCAATTCGCCGGCGTTCTAACGGATTGGGGGGAGCATGATAGATGGAACGAACTTCTTCGGTTTCCAACGGACCTTTGCCATCTATGGGACGACCAAGGCCATCGATGACGCGACCCAAGAGTTTATCTCCGACATGCACAGAAAGCGTATGGCCAGTTGCAACAATCTCGCTGCCCGGACTAACTTCGCTTGCATCACCTAACACCATCGAAAGCACACGATTATTTCGGAAGCCGACAACTTCTGAAGAACACACATCCTGCCCATCACGAGATTTCACCACACATACTTCACCTAACTTACAATTGGGGCCAACCGATTCGATGACCAATCCAATAACCTGCGTAACACGGCCGTTGACTTTTATTAAATCCGCCTTTTTAATTTTCGATGTATAAGAATCGAGGTTTCGTAACAGAGAATGAATCATAACTTCTTTTCTTATCGCGAAAACATCTGGCGATGACTCTATTACCGGCGATTTATTGATCATATTGGTTTGTACGGCTTGCATCATTTTTACTATTTAAAAAGAGCACGCGCTTCCGTTAAAAGCTCTGCCATTTTTTTCGTTTGTGTTTCGACTGTCGCATCAACACTGCCGGATTCGCTTTCCAAAATACAACCGCCACGGCTCACAGATTCGTCAGGTTCAACAACGATATCTCGCACTGAATCCACATGAGCGAGTAATTCGGCACGCGATTGCCGTACAATTTTTTCATCATCCGGATGAAGACGCAACTTCAAATGTTCAGCGCCGGTGATTCGTTTCAATCCTTCACGAATTTGATTCAGAATAATTCGATCATCATTTTGGACTTCTTTTTTTACCACTCGTTCTGCTGCCGCAAGAGATAAGGTAACGACAACATTTTCTACGCTGGCGCTAAATTGATTTCCATGCACTTTGTACTCGCAGTAATCACTTGATTCATCTGTTCATACTGTGGTTTTATTGCTCGCTGACAGTCTTCTTGCAAACGGATAGCGTATTGTTTTTCACAATCTTTCATGGCTTGCGCATATCCTTGCTCGTAGCTTTCTTTTTGCGCTGCCGCAACCACGGCAGTCATATCCTGCCATTGGGGTTGCGAAGAACCTTTTTCACCATCATGTCCTTGCTCGGCTAACTGATCTTCTTTCTCTGCAAGCAACACCGGTTCTTCCTCTTCAATTAGAATTGTATCCAATTGTGGAAACGGTTCTCTTCGGCGTTCTGTGCGATGCGGTACGATCCGAATTGCCGACGTTTTTAATTTCAGGACGTTAGACAAAGACTTCCTCCTTGCCGCCGCGGCCGGCAACAACAATTTCGCCGGCGTCTTCCAATTGTTTTACAATCTCAACAATACGAGTTTGTGCTGCTTCGACTTCTTTCAGCCGGACAGGGCCCATATACTGTAATTCTTCTTGCAGTAATTCCCGTGCGCGTTCAGACATATTTTTCAAAATTCTCTCTTTGAGTTTATCATCGGCAACCTTTAACGACATCGCAAGATCTTTTTTATCCACTTCACGGAGCAGCCGTTGAATGCCTTTATCATCCACGAACACTAAGTCTTCAAACAAGAACATTAGACGTTTTACTTCGGAAGCAAGATTGGCATCACGTTTCTCTAATTCTTCCATGATTTTTTTTGCTTCAACCGTTGTACAGCGATTCAAGACTGCCGCAACTGATTTGGTACCGCCTAACGTCACTCATGCTCTGGCTAATTTCTGCTTCAGCGACTTCTTCCAACACGCCTTCCATTTCACTAATGAGCGATGGAGCAATTTTCCCAAGTGTCGCAATACGAAAGGTCACGTCATTTCGCAGCTCTTCTGGAAACTCCGACAGCACTTGTGCTGTCAAATCAGCGGTGATGTTGGAAAGAATGAGTGCAACGGTTTGCGGATGTTCTTTTTGTAAAAAGCTTGCAAGCTGACGTGGATCTGCTTTCTTCAATGTATCGAATCCAGTGACATGCGAAAGCAATTTCACTTTTTCAATAATATCTGATGCCTTGGTAAATCCCAGGGTTTGTTCAAGTAATTGCTGCGCGTATTCAATACCGCCTTGAATGACATACTGCTGTGCGACAATCAATTGATGGAATTCATCGGTCACCTGTTCAATGACGTGCGCTTTGATACCTTTCACGTTAGCGATCTCAAGCGTCACCGCTTCTAATTCATCCTGTGAAAACTTGCGCATGACTCTGGTTGCCGTTTCGACATCCATCGAAAGGAGCAACAGTGCTGCTTTTTGCTTTCCAGTTAATTCTTGTTCTGCATTCCGTGACACCACGTTAATCCTCCGCTAACCACACTTTTAAAAGACGAACTGCATCATCCGGTTTTTCTTTCATATAATCGGAAATCCGTTTGCGTTTTTCTTCCCGCAATAACGCCTCTTCAGAAATTTCTTCTTCAGCAGCGGGAAGCGAAATATTTGTCTTTCTGTGCGGTAGCGCTCCCGCAACTGTTTGTTTTTGATCTGTGACAAATGTCTCTTCATACTCCGGCATCGAATTTACACGTGTCCGAACTCGATTCAAGAGTGAACGAATAATCAGCACCGCTGCCAGCATAGCAATAACTAAAAATATTTTTTCTGCAAGGTTGTACCAATCTGACCATGGTGTATTTTTATAAACAAAATCACCTTCATCTGCCGGCTGCCCGAATTGCATATTCACTACGGATACTTCATCTCCGCGCTGCGCATTGAACCCAACTGCCCGTTTAACGATCTCCGACAGTTGATCCATTTCTTCTTGTTTCCGCGGAGTATAGTTCACAGTTTTCTGTCCGTTCGTCTCGACAGTTTTTTGTACTCCATTGATCATCGCAGCAATAGACAATCGTTTGACAGCGCCGACATCTTCGACAATATGTTCGACTGTTTTATTCACTTCATAATTGGTTACTGTGTTGTTGCGGCTGCCTGCCGGTGCTGAATCGGAGGTCGGAGTTTTTTCTTCCGTTATCTGTTCGCTGCGGATCGCAGTTTTATCGGGGTCATATTCTTCCATCGTGCGTTCCACTTGCCGAAAATCCAGATCGGCACTTACTTGCACAAGAGCATTTCCCATACCGACAGCACTTTCCAGCATCGATTTGTACTTTGGAACTGAGATATGATTCTACTTTTTGCTGTACTTCGTATTGAGTCGAACTTAACGCAGACAATGAATTTGGCTTGGAGCTTTCCGACAATAGCACACCGCGGGAATCGACGATTGTAACATTAGGCGCATCCAACCCTTCTACACTGCTGGCAACGAGATGGGCAATTCCTTGAATCACATTTTGCTTGAGCGGCTTTCCGGTTTTCAATTTCAAAACAATCGAGGCGGTTGCAGGACGTTCATCTTCTTTGAATAATGCTTTCTCCGGCACAACAATGTGTACGCGTGCAGCTTCCACTTCGTCCAATTGTAAAATGGTACGGGCAAGTTCTCCTTCAAGAGCACGGCGATAATTAATTTTCTGTACAAAATCGGAAACACCAAGATTGGTACGATCAAATATTTCATAACCGATCACGCTGGATTGCGGCAATCCCTCTCCTGCAAACGACAACCGCAGATCATAAATCTGCTGCTTCGGCACTTGAATCGTTTTGCCGTCATCTTCCAACACATACGGTACATTGCGTTCTTTTAACTTATCGACAATTTTAGATGCATCTTGTGGATTCAAATTACTGAACAATGTTCCGTAACTCGGTTTGTTGAGTACTGTCACAAGCACAAGAATGAGCGCTATGGCACTTACAACAACAACGCCCATCATAATCCGTTGTTTTTGCGTCATCCGCTGGAACACACGAGTGAATTGATTTATTGCATTTACTTCAGCCATCGTTAAACCTGAATTCTCATAAGTTCGCGATACGTATCAATTGCTTTATTTCGTACTTCCATTAATAAATCGAAACTGGTGCGTGCTTTTTCCACAGCGACCATCACTTCATGCAAATCCGTCGCCTCGCCGCGCACCATACTATCCATCGCTTTGCCTGCTTCGTTCTGCAGTGAATTCACATCCGTCACTGCTTGCGATAACATCGTACCAAAAGAGTCGTTCGTGTTTTGCAACGCTTTATTGATCTGATTTCCATTGACAGGAGAATCAATATTCGGCAGCAATGCTAACCCTTGGGAAATTTTCATGTTCATCATCCTTTACGATCGACTACGGAACCCATCGTTGCCATCATGCGTTCTCCATCGCGCCGATAAGTTTGATAGGAACGGATTTCTTGCGTTGAATCCGGATAAAGTTGTTCGAAAAAGTTTTGTTCATTTTTTGAAAGCACCGCGTCTTGATCGTCTTGTCGTTTATTCTGCGATTCAATCTTGCCGGTGCTTGCCGGTTCCAAGGATGGAAATTGTTTTAACGCCGCAGTATCCTTTGTGTTCGGCGTATAGGTCGTAATTCGTATTCCATGAACACCATTCATCATTATATCTCCAAGGCATCTTTTGCAATAGACTTTGCGGCATTGGCGGCAGTGACATTCGCTTCGTACGCCCTTGATGCCGTAACCATATCGACCATTTCTGTCACAATGTTCACATTCGGCATTTGCACATAACCGTTTGCATTGGCATCGGGATTGGTAGGATCGTAAACCGTTTTAAACGGCGATTGATCTTCTGCTTCTTTCGAAACGACACCGCCGGGAATAACTTCTTGTGACGTGCCTTCTTCACCGGTCGCAATATGATTTGCATCGGTTGTCGCCAATATACTGTTGGAAGATTGCAGCACACGTGAAAATGTTTGTTGAGCGCCTGCTTTCTGTGTTACAATTTTTCTTCGGTACGGCTGCCCGTTTTTTGTTTTCGTCGTTTCGATGTTTGCCATATTGCTGGCAATGGCATTCATACGTTTACGCTGCGCTGTTAATCCTTGCGCGCTGATATTTAATCCGGCAAAAAGTTTATCTACTTTCATGTTGATTGCCCTTTGATACTTTTTTCAATCGCCCGAAATGTTTCTGCCATCATTCGCGAGGCATATTTAAAACGATACTGCGTTTCGGCCATATCACTCATTTCATGGTCGATGTCCACATCGTTCACTCCGCTTGCATACGGATCATCAGTACTTGCACCCGTGGATGCTGCATCCACTACGGAGACTCCATTTGCAGTAGATTCAGATGGGACAATGTGATTTTTATCGGTTGTGGAAAGTTGGACGGCGGGAGATTGGCTTGCACTCTGCAGTTCTTCTTGAAACGTAACCGCTTGTGCTCGATAGCCAACGGTATCGATGTTCGCAATATTTGCTGCTGTTGTTTTTTGGCGTAACGTATAAGCGTTCAGTGCCTTACTTAAAAGCGGTATCGTTGTCGAATCAAAAAGCTTCATATTTTTTCTGCATTCTCAGGAAAAAAGGTTGCAAGGAAAGTGCCAGAATAAATTGTGAAAAAGAAAAGCGTATTGAGATTATCGGAAAAAAGAATGGCGAATGAGCTACAAGTGGTGTTTAATCACCATCATATTCAATTTTTACATCGGTGTGCCTACCGCAAGGACAACGAAATTCAATGGATTCTATTTTTTCACCCGATTGGTGTATGATTACTTCCGGCTCTTGATTTTGAGATACTGCATCTTTAGATGTATCGATGCCCAACGGTGCAGTATTCACCGCCTTCACAATATTTCCTTTTTTAATCGGCGGCGGCAATTGCGAACATCCCTGCATATTCAATTCAATAAAAGAATCGGTATGTTCCTCTATCAATCCCATAATTTTTTATTTCATAATCCAACAAGCTGGTTCAAAACTTTTGGAATATCTGTCAACGGCACCACGGTATCGGCAACATCTTCATCGACAGCGGCTTTGGGCATGCCATACACCACACAAGATTCTTCATCCTGTGCCACAACGTACCCGTTTTTTTTCTTGATCAACTTTAATCCTTCAAGGCCGTCTTTTCCCATGCCGGTCATAATCAATCCAATCAACGGAGCATTCATTGCTTCCGCAGCCGACTTCATCATCACATCCGCAGATGGATGGTATAATACATCTTTGGGTTCATCTACTATTTTTACACGCAACAAACCGACAGCGCGATCAAAGACCATGTGTTGTCCGCCTGGCGCCACAACCACTAACCCCGGTGCAACGATATCGCCATCTTCCGCTTCCTTTACATGCAATGCGCTTAATCCATCCAACCGTGCTGCCATCGACTGTGTGAAGTGCGGCGGCATGTGCTGAACAATTGCGATGCCCAACGGAAAATTTCCAGGAATTTTCGGTATGATTTGCAATAGCGCCATCGGACCGCCCGTTGAAATTCCAAGAACAACAGCACGATAATCACGTTTTTCGATTTTGCCGACCGGCCTTTTAATAATCGATGGAGCAGATGGCGACGTGAGATGAGATGTTGAACTGCGTATGCGTTGCAAACGAAAACTTAACGAACGGCTTTGAACAATTTCTCGAACCTTCGTTACCAATTCTTGTTTAATTTTTATAATGTCCAATGAGACATAGGATAATTCTTTCGGAATAAAATCAACCGCGCCGAGTGCAAGCGCATCCAAGGTTGCCTGTGCGCCTTCTGTGGTCAGCGAACTCACCATCAACACCGGCAGCGGCATTTCTTTCATGATGATGCCGAGCGCTGTCAATCCATCCATCACAGGCATTTCAATATCCATCGTCACAAGGTCAGGATGAAATTCACGGATTTTTTCTACTCCTTCCTTTCCATCTCGCGCTGTGGCAATCACTTTGATATTGGGATCGGATTCCAACATCATCGAAAGTGATTTACGCATAAATGCGGAATCATCTACAACAAGAACATTAATTGGTCTGCCCATTTTTTATTGCCTTTTCGTTATGCCGCCATGCGAGACATGCGCATCAATTCGCCGACATCCACGATCATAATCACACGCCCATCGCCTAAAATTGTGGAACCGGCTATGCCGCGTATCGTTCCAAGATATTCGCTAATAGATTTGATCACAACTTCTTTTTGTCCTAACAACGAATCCACCACAACACCCAACCGTTGCTCTGCCATTCCAACGATAACAATGTACGTCCACGCTGCATCCTTTTTATTTTGTGAAGTTCCTAAAACCGTTGAGAGCCGCGCAAGAGGCAGGACGGTATTCCGTAAGCGAATAACTTCCCGGCCGCCAACTTGTTCGATCTCGTCTTTGGAAATTCGTACAACTTCGATAACAGAATCCAACGGGATGCTGAAAATTTCTTTATTCGATTCCACCAGCAACGCTTGAATAATGGCAAGCGTGAGCGGAAGTTTCACTCTGAATGTGCTGCCTTTTCCGACTTCGGAAATAATATCGATCGTGCCTTTGAGTTTTTGCACATTCGTTCTCACCACATCCATCCCAACACCACGACCCGAAACATTGGTCACAACTTTTGCTGTACTAAATCCGGGATGAAATATTAAATTGAAGGCATCCTGATCTGTCATTTCTGCGGCTGCGGCTTTGGTAATCAGCCCTTTTTCAATTGCTTTTTGTTTTAAGATATTGGGGTCCATTCCTTTGCCGTCATCAGCAACCGAAATCACAATATGATTTCCTTCGTGCTCTGCTTTCACCACAACCTTACCTGTTGCGGACTTTCCTGCAGCAAGGCGTTCTTCCGGTGATTCAACACCATGGTCGGCGGCATTCCGCAGCATGTGGACAAGAGGATCATTCAACTCTTCGATCAGCGATTTATCAAGTTCTGTCTCTTCGCCAAGAATTTCAAGATCGATTTCCTTTTTCATGTCTTTCGATAATTCACGCACCAAGCGCGGCAGTTTATTGAACACTTTTCCAATCGGCACCATTCGTATCTTCATCACTGCCATTTGTAATTCGGTCGTGATAAAATCGATATGAGAACTTGTTTCTGTCAGTTCACGCGAAGCGGGAATAGAATCATACTCTTCGTTCAGTTGATGAGATATTTGCGCAAGGCGATTACGCCCAAGGACCAATTCGCCCGCAAGATTCATCAACACATCTAACCGTCCAACATCTACACGAATTGTGGATTCCAAAGCCCCGACGTTACCGCTTGTCAGCTTTGATCCGCGGGTAGTTTGCGTTATTGGTTCTTGCGGTTGATGTTCCGCTTCGTTTTCTTTTTCACCTGTGACAGTGTCGCCTAACGTTTCAAGATTGACCATGGGCGCTTCTTGTATTGCAGCATCTATAAGCGCTTTGTCGGATACAGAGACCGGAGCATCTGCAGGTTTCGTTTCAACGACGACAGGCGTTGATGTCTGCGTCGTTGGATCGACGGAAGCACCAGCGAATGTACCTGCAGCGATCTGTTTGAGCTTTTCTACCACCGCATCGATCGGCACCGTGTTACCAGCGCCTGTTTCGATATCGCGTAAAATATCTTTTAATAAATCGTACGCTTCAAACATAACGTCCATTTTGTCAGACGTGACCGATAATTCGCCTTTTCGTATTTTATTCAACACATCTTCAAATTTATGTGCAAGCTGCGTCATCCGGTCAAAGCCCAAAAAAGACGACGTTCCTTTAATCGTATGCACCGCACGAAAGATAACGTTATGAAGCTCTGCATTCTTCGAATCTTTTTCAAGCGTCATTAAGTCCTGACCCAACTTTTCGAGAATTTCATTGGATTCTACGATGAAACTCTCCATGATTTCTTTCATTTCATTATCTAAAGCATTTGCCATGATTTTACCATCCGATGAGTTTCTTTCAAAAATTTTTCTTTCACGTTTCAGTACTTATTTATTTCTTTCTACTTCCTGCCACTGGCGGACTATCTCATCCGCAGAAAGTTGACGCTCGGGAGCTTTCGTATATTGAGCATTGATATTATACGTTTTCTTGAGCGTGGCTACTGTATCCACTTCATCATCCAACGCTCCGCTATCAAATCGCTGTAATGCTTGCCACAATTGCTGTTGAATAGAGTTTATAATATCCGCAACACCGACCAACTGCTGTGCCGTAATATCCTGCACCTGTAATGCAATAGCGATATTCATATAATCGTTTTTCGTCGTTGTGAACAATGTCTCGGTTTCCTTGAGCAGCTCGTTCTGCCATGGAATCATTATAATATGCGAATACGGTATGAATCAATTCTTCGTATCGTTCTTTGGAAAGCGTTCCGTACGGCGTCGATGATAAGATGGAAAGCGAATCGTGTACATCTTTGCGCAGTTGAAAAATGGTCGACTTCACTTCTTGTAATCTTGCTTCTGCTTTTGTAAATCGATCCGTCATTTCTTCTACCAGATCTAATATTTCCACGGTTGCCGTTTCTGTCGCTTCACTTACCTTGGAAAGCTGGTCTGATGCTTTAGGAATGCGGCCGGCACTATCTTGAATAGAATTCCGAACATTTTCCAACAGCGGTATCGTATCGCGCAACAGTTGGAGAAGGTCTTTCATGACCTGCCCATCTTGATTCATTGACATCTCCATAAATTCTCCTTCTCACAATCCTTCAAGCTTTGACTTCGACAGTTTTAAGTATCTGTTCAATTTTTTCTTTCAATCCTTGCGGCGTAAATGGTTTAACGATATAATTATTGACTCGCGCTTTCATTGCTTCAATGACATCATCTTTATTCCCGCGCGTGGTTATCATTAAGATAGGAATGTTCTCATATTGAACATTGTTGCGCAGCCACCGTGAGAGTTCCAGTCCATTCATTTCCGGCATGTTCCAATCGGTGATGACAAACGTCGATCCTTCAGCCGTCAACTTTGTAATCGCTTCTTTTCCATCGCACGCTTCTACCACCTGTTCATAGCCGAGCGATTTGAGCGCGTTCACAACAATTCTGCGCATCGTGAGCGAATCATCCACAACCAAAAACTTCATATCCATTTTTAGCTCCTAATGTTTCTCATTCAATTTTCTGTCCAACTAATATACTTCGAGACTTCATATTGAATTTTTTCCAGACTAAATGGTTTTACAACATACGACATGACTCCGGATTTTGCACCTTCTTCCTTGCTTCCTTGGTCCGAAAGCGAGGTAAGAATGATCACCGGTAAATCCCGATAATCCGGATTCTCTCGCAAGGTTCGGATGAATTCGAATCCATCCATATTCGGCATATTCAAATCGGTAATGATAAGATCAATTTTTTTCTGAGGCAGCTTCTCTAAAGCATCCATACCGTCACAAGCCGTTGTCACATCGAACCCTTGCATGCTCAACGAGACCGATACGAACTTCCGCACCGTCACTGAATCGTCCACAACCAAAATATTCCGGTTCATTGTCTATCACTCCTTTTTGTAGGCAACTGTTTTAGGAAAGTTGATGAGTTTAAAAGCAGAAGAAATTCCATGCAGGGTTTCAGCGTATCCAATAAATAGAAATCCCCCGGAATTTAAACCATCATATAAATCTGAAACGACCTGAATTTTTGACTGTTGATCGAAATAAATCAGCACATTGCAACAAAAAATAATGTCGAAATTATTCATCAATCGCGTTTGGGTATGGTCATAGAGATTCATGTTCTCAAAACTGTACCAAGCTTCGCACTTGATTGTTGACGGTGAAGCGAGGGTTATCAACTACAAAATATTTGTCTAAATACTGTTTGGGCATGCTGCGAACAGAATATTCCCGATAGACCCCTTGCCGTGCCATTTCGACGACGGAATGATTGATATTCTATCCGATAATCTCAATCTCAAGCCCCGGATATTTCGGTCTCAGCTTTTCCAGATAAATCATAGCCAGCGTGTGTGCTTCTTCGCCGGAAGAGCTGGCAGCGCTCCAGATACGCAGTTTGGTCCTTCCGTTGTTGGAAGTTTTTCGTTTCAGAATTTCCGGAACCAATGTTTTTTCAAATGCTTCAAATTGTGGCTCGTTGCGGAAAAAGAATGTTTCGTTGATCGTCACTGCATCATAGAAGTGACGCATTTCCTCGTTCCGCCCGACATTAAAGCGGAGGAAATCAAAATATTTTTCAAAATCCGAAATTCCCAGAACTTGTAAGCGCTTGCCTAACCTTCCTTCCAAGAGATATTTTTTATTGTCCTGAAAATAAATACCCGTTTTTTGGTAAATAAATTCTCGCAGCAACTTAAACATACTCTCCGACAATTTGGGCCCTGAATTTGTAACAATCGGCGGCGGTAAAATTATTTGTGGCAATGGCTGCATGTTCATTCCTCGACCGAAGAAGCAAGAGATGGCTCGCCTGCATATCCCTTTGCTTCAAGCACGGAATGAACTAACTGGCGAACCATTTCATCATCATCGTTGATAAACCGAAGCAGAAATTCATCGGCACGATGTTCTACAACAGAGCCGAGAATCTCGATTACTTCCATTCTCAACCATGGATCCGGGTCTTCGGTAATACCGGTAAGAAATTCGATAGTGCTGTCTCCATCTAATCGGAATAACAATTCGACGATCAATAATCGCTCTTCTTGATTTGCTTGATTCCAACGAGCACATAAGAGTGAACTTAATGCCGGAAGGACAGTGTCCTGGATATCAAATAATTCTTTTGGCAAATTGCTGTAATGGATTTTTAAAAAAACTTTTTTCAACAGGAGTAAAACATATTTTGAAAATTGAATTTGCCCGTTTCCGGCAAGATTCACACAAACATCGACAATGTTTTTTCGGTCAAGTGCGATTGGCATAATCACTTCATCGACTTCTTCTGCAGAACCCATTGCTTTCACTAATGCGACAGTAACATCATCACCGTCCAATGTTGCAAGTACTTTGGCAACACTAATCCGAATAGAATGATCCTCCGCTGTAAGCGCATCAATCAAATCCTGCTTACAAGATGCCCAGTCTTTCACACATCCTTCATGACGGTCACTGATACTAATAACGCAATACAGTGCCATGCCACGTAATTTACCGTGAAAGGTATGGCAATGTTCTTGTAAAATGGTCAACGATTTTTTCGTCCCCACCAGAGCAAGCGCTTCCACAATGGTATAAAGAAGCAACGGATTATTGATGGGTTGTGAGACAAGATCGCAGAAATTTTTTAATAAAAAATCAGCGGACTCGTCGCCGCCTATTTTCCCTAACGCTTCTGCAACCGCGGGTTTTGCGTTGTCGCGGCGATTATACGTTGAACAAAGCACAGCAATACTGGAGACAGATCGAATATTTCCAAGAGCTTCTACGGTTGAGACCACGACATTGTCATCCGGATCTTCCAGTAGTTTTATTAAATGTGGAACAGGCATCTGGTTACCAATAACACCAAAGATGTCAACTGCAAATTTTCGCACATCACGATCTTCATCATAAAGACAGGGCAAGAGTGGTTGCAGAGAAATGTCGCCCAATCGGATGAGGATATTGATGCGCTGTTCCTTGTCACAATATTTGTTTCTGTAATATATTCGACCACAGAGCGTGCTACTTGTTCCGTACCTATCATGAGCAGCGACCGAGTGGCAGCATCGCGCACACCTTTGTTATCATCTTTCAATGCAGCTGCAAGCGCGGCAATAGCGGTATAGCTGTTCTTTTGGCATACTAGTTCTTCGGCAGCACGGCGACGAGTTCCCGGATCCTGACCTGTCAGCAACTGTTCAACCAGAGTTGTTACTGTCGCATCATGTTGTTTTTCTTTTTCCATCGCACACAACGATCTTTCTTTGATGAACTTATACTACCAAGGAATATGCCAGGGTTTTACACGATAGTTCCCATTTTTCAAATTCATTTTTCAATTTATATCGGACACAATGGCGATTATTCTTCAATTGCATATTTTTTTATCATTTCTCCGTAAATCAGTCATAAAGGATAGCATCAAGGACCCAAAATAATTTTTCTGCGGTGTATGGTTTTGTCAAAAATGCTTGCACATTCGGAAGATGAATTTCGGGAGTGTTTTCATTATTCGTCAATCCGCTTACAGCAATAATTTTAATCGATGAATTTATTTTCATCAATTGACTGATAAGAGAAGCACCATCCATAATCGGCATCATCATATCTGTGATAACCACTTTAATAGTTTGATTATTTTGTTCAAACTGTTGCAGCGCTTCTTTTCCATCTTGAGCAACGAGAACTTTGTACCCGACACTTTCCAAAACTTGCGTCGTGATGTCTCGTATAGGAATTTCATCATCGACGACAAGGATAGTTGCTCCATTTCCTTGATGTGGAACCGCTGGGGTAAGCACTTGTTGCTCTTGGGTATCTGGCTGTGCTGCAGGCAAATAAATTTTAAAATGCGTACCGTGTCCCACTTCACTATAAACGCTGATAAATCCTTTATGTCCCTTAATCAATGCTAAGACGGTGGAAAGCCCAAGTCCAGTTCCCTTGCCAATTTCTTTTGTCGTAAAGAACGGATCAAATATTTTATCCAGATACTCCGAAGGAATACCGATGCCTGTATCGATAATCGAAATAACCACGTACGGTCCCACTTTTGCATCGTAATGCAATGCCGCTTGCCGTTCATCCAAGGTAATGTTTTCCGCGTGTAAGGTTAGTGTTCCCCCTTGGAGCATGGCATCACGCGCATTGACACATAAATTCATGAATACTTGATGCAACTGGGTTGCATCGCCTAAAACCGGCCAAAGATCTTTGGGGATGCTTGCTTCAGTTTTTACTGAACGTGGGAATGTTTCATTGACGATCTCTTGCACTTCACGCAACAAATGTTTCGGCTGCACGAGAACGCGTTCACCTTCCACGCCGCGCGCAAACGATAATACCTGCTTGACAATATCGGCTCCACGATTGGCTGTCGATTCTAATGTGGAAAGAATTTGCAACCCTTTTGGGTCCTGCATTTTCATCCGCAAAAGTTGCACGGCCATCATAATGGGCGAGAGCACATTATTCAAATCGTGAGCAATGCCACTGGCTAATGTGCCGACAATTTCAAGCCGCTGCGAACGCCGTACTTGTGCCTCCAATTTTTTTCTATCGGTTGTATCTTCTTCCACCGCAAGAAAATTTGTGATTTCATTCCGGCTGTTTTTAACGGGTGAGATGTGAATAAATTCCCAGAACAGTTCTCCATTCTTTCGTACGTTTTGTAATTCTCCGCTCCATGCGCCGCCATGCGTAATAACGTCCCACAGATGCGCATATTCCTCTTTTGTTGTTTTTCCTGATTTGAGTATGCGCGGATTTTTTCCAATAACTTCTTTCTGTTCATAGCCGGTGGACTGACAAAATTTGGAATTCACATATTCAATAGTGCCATTCACATCAGTAATGATAACGGAGACAGGGCTTTGCTCCACCGCTTCTGAAAGTTTGCGCAATTCAGACTCAATACGTTTTTGCTCCGTAATATCACGGGCGATGCCAACCAACGCTATCGGTTGCCCATTTTCTTCCTTTATCGATGAGGCAGATAGGTTGATAGGAATACGCGTTCCGTCTTTGCATACGTTCATGACTTCTCCCTGCCATCCTCCTTGAAGCGTTGCAGGTATAATTTTAGATTCATCCTTTGTCCATAACCGGCTGATGTTGGTTTTGTGTAGTTCTTCAAATGAGTATCCATACATTTGACAAAACGCCTGATTGACAAACAGGATGTTATTATCTAAATCCGTTATAGAGATGGCATCATTAACACTTTTGATTGTGTGCGCAAATATCTTTAATTGATCTTCTATTTTTTTCCGCTCGATAATTTCATGCCGCATTTCCTGATTGGCTTGTTCCAATTCCATGGTACGTTGCAACACGCGTGTCTCCAATTCCGAGTTGAGTTGTTTGATATGCGCTTCTACTAATTTCTGATCCGTAATGTCACGAATAATGCCGACAATAAACGACTGTCCTTGTTTATCAGTGTAGATTGTTTTTTTCGTAACAATCGTATGTGTTGTACCTTGGGCATCGGTAAAATACTCCTCATTCACATCTTCGTTCTTGGATTGCATTGCTTGCTCATCGCGCTTCCAAAATACCTCTGCTTGTTCTTTTGGAAAAAAGTCAAAATCACTTTTTCCTAAAAGTTCACTTTCCTGATGGCCAAGGAATCGACAGAATTCATCATTCACCCTTATCCACTGATGATCTTTGTTCTTGACAAAGACTGGATCGGCAAGAGAGTTAAGAATTTTATCGAGAAATTCTTTCGAGTTACGCAATGCTTCATCGGCAAGTTTAATGCCTGTAATATCTCGCATAATGCCGTTCGTTCCGATAAACTCGTTACCATCAGTTATATGCGTTTGCATGCGCATCTCTATCCAGCGCATTTTTCCATCGGCTATGGTTAATAGAAATTCAAGCCTTTCTGCCTTTTCAACATCTATTTCGGATATCACATCGTTTTGCGGATCAGCACCGGTTTTGCTCTGGCAAACTGTTCGCAACCATTGTTGTACTCGTGAGTGTTCTTGTGGAGAAACATACTCTAATATTTCTTTCCCCATGCAATCCCGCAATGGAAAACCGGTTATCGCTGCCCATGCATCATTCAGAAATGTCCAGTGAAATTCTGCATCCGTTTGAAACACGACATCGTGCATATTCTCCACAAGCGAACGATATTTATTCTCGCTCTCCCGCAACGCTTCTTCAATCCACACACGTTCACTAATTTCGATTTGCAACGCATGGTTGGCTTTGGCTAACTCTGCCGTGTGGTCACGTACTTTACGATCCAATTGCTCTTGATTTTTTTGCGAGCGCTGCTCTTGCGTGATACGATCCGTCATATCACGCGCAATTGCATGAAATCCGCATATTTGTCCATCTTCAACCGTCAACGTCGAAGTGACACCGATCCACCGTGGTTCGCCACCTTTAGTGTGAATCGGATATTCTGCATACTGGTTTTGCGTATTGCTATGATACTGCCGCAAATATTTCCACTGCACAAGATGGCGGTATTCCGGAAGAACAAAGCGGAGAAAATTCATTTGCAATATTTCACCGCGTTCATATCCGCCGAATCGTTCTGCCATCGGATTGATATCGATAATTTCCCCTTTGAGATTGACCGAATAAATTAAATCTGTTGTAGATAAAAAAAACTGATGGTACCGCTGTTCTGCTTCCGATAACGCATGTTCTACAACCCGCCGTTGTTCTATGACCGTTTGTAAATTTTCGCGCTCAATGGTAAGCTGTTGTTCCTTTTTTTCCAACACCCAAAGCATATCCCGTAAATAACCGACCACCGAACCAACGAGAATACCAATTACTTGCAGTATGATTGTTTCATTCTTCCACCATGCTATGGCGTTATTGTAATGGAGAACGTTTGCGAGTAAGAGAAGAACGCCGGTAATCCCACCGCCGCGCCATCCCAACAACCATGCCGCAAGTAGAATGGGTAAAAACGAAACTATTCCTGCAACATTACCGATACGAGCAACAATGAAAGGCATTGTTAGAAAATATCCAACGAGGATTCCTGTTAAGATCGTTATCTTCAAAACCCATAATCGTGAACGTGCCATAGTAGTTTTATGTTTCTTTCAAACGCTCATTCATCTTGAAACAGAATTATTCACTTTCGTACATCAAATTTTTTCAATCGATCAAAGTTATTGCTACTGGTGACGTAACTTACTTTATCGCATGTACCTGCGGTTCCGGTTTTTTGTTACACTTTGGTAATGTTCCAATTTCTACTTTCAGAACACACGCAAAGCATATCAGACGTCAATTATTCAGCACTTTTTCTAAATCTAACAGCGTTAAAAGACGGTCATCCAATTTTCCGACAGCCGTAATGTATTCGGCATTCATGATACCGGATGTTAATGACGGCGGCGGTTCAGTAACGCTCTTCGGTATCCGCAGCACTTCACGAACGGCATCGACAACAAACCCCACGGTTTTCCCGCTTAACTCCACTATAATAATCCGTGTGTTTTTATCTTTTTCTTTCGAAAGCATCCCAAGTCGTTTTCGTAAATCGACGATCGGAATAACTTTGCCGCGCAAGTTGACCACACCTTCTACATAATCCGGCGCATTGGGAACACGTGTCACTTCGATCATCCGATTAATTTCTTGAACTTTCAAAATATCAACGCCGAATTCTTCCTCGCCAATTTTGAAACTCACAAGTTGAAGTAACTCATCTGATGCAGTGCCTTGCTCGTTTTTATTTGTTACTTTTGTTTCCGCCATAGCTTACTCCTAATTTCTTAAAAATTACTTATGATTTGTGCATCCGCAATCATGCTTTATGATGAACTAAGGTACCATTCGAACGCATGGTAACTTTTGGTGTTTCCCGCTTAACGCATAGATTACGCTGCCGGACGAAATAAAGAAATTTGTGATAACCGTAACATATCTTCTTCGTTCATCACTTCTTCTTCTAACTCATCTTCCAGCGTAAAATATCTGCAATCGTGATAATGCCCTGAGCCATAATCGACCCAGATGTGTCCGCATTCGGGGCATATTTCTGTGCCATCTTCTTTCATGACATATTCTGAAGGTGTAAATATTTTTTGCATGGCTATCTCCTTCGGTTTTTATTTTAATTTCATCTTAAACACACTCGGTTCAAATGCCAGTGTTGTGCCACACTGCTCATTACAATGAGTGAACAACAGCAATCCAAATCGTTCACGGCCATCGAGCAGCCGTTTCATATTTCCTTGATATCCATTAAGGTGAAGTTCTTTATCGGATAAAAATTCATCAATGGTGTTCCAAACTTTTCCGCATAAGGGGCATTGTTTGAAAGCTGATGTTTGTTGAAGAACTACTTCCTGAACTTCTTTTGATATTGACTCCATACCAAATCCTTTTCCAGATTTTTTTAACAACCATATATTTCCAAATGTCGTACCAGAAATAGGAACAGTGATATTTAAATTATTTGCGTTTTTCGATGATAATCGAGATATAAAAATATTACGTATTGGAGATGAATGAATTTCGCTCCACGCCTGAACATTAATAGCCAGTTGGTTCCATAACAACCAACATCTTAAAATTGAATTTGCTTTGAATAAGTTTAGGAAATTGATTTGTGAAGAACGATGAACAATGGTAGGATAGGATTTCTAGTAAAATAGGATTCTATTGAGAAGAATCTTTGCCTATGGGTTATCTGCGCCCAAGGATGCTTGATAGCCGTTTTTTAGCGCAGTACTTCGTGAATAGTTTTTAAAAAATCATTTGGATGAAATGGTTTTTGAATTGCATGAAGATTTTCTTGCTGCAAGAGTTGTGTAATCACTTTATCTGAAGTATAGCCGGAGCAAAAAACTGCTTTTATATCTTTATTGATTTCTTTCATTTCAATATATGCTTGTCCACCGTCTTTGCGAGGCATGATGAGATCGAGAATTACCAGTGAAATATCTTGTGCATATTGTTTGTAAAGATCAATCGCCTCTACCCCGTCCGATGCCGTCATGACACGGTAGCCGTATTCTTCTAATAATTCTTTCCCCAACTGCCGCATCGATTCTTCATCATCAACGAGAAGAATGAGTTCATTGTTTCCATGACGTCATGATTGATTCCGACGTTCGAAGATATGGGTTCAACAGCCGACTCGTATGCCGGCAAATAGATGGTAAAGGTTGTCCCTTTTCCAACTGTGCTTTCCACAGCAACACTCCCTCCGTGTTCCTTCACTGCAGTATAAACAATCGACAATCCCAGGCCGGTACCATGTCCTTTTTCTTTCGTCGTAAAGAAGGGATCAAAAATTCTGGGTAGCAATTCATCAGCGATTCCCGAACCCGTATCTTGTACAGACAGGGCAACACAATATTGCGTGTGTCCTGTTACGACGTGAGCCGGCACCCCGACATTGACCTCAGCATTTTTGGCTTCAACCGTAAGCGTGCCGCCGGTCGGCATAGCATCACGTGCGTTGACACACAAATTTAACAACACTTGATAGAGCGCCCCGTGATCTCCCCGAACGGTACGTATCCCTTCGGCAATATGAAGTTGTAAATCAATAGACCGCGAGAATGTTTCTTTTATCAATGTCGCTATTTCTTGAATAAGAGAGCCGACATCCTGCAAATCATTTTCTTGTTTCTTGTGCCGTGAAAACATAAGTAGTTGATTCGTGACCTGCGCACCGCGTGTGGCAGATTTTTCTATCGTATCAACATAGCGCTGTATTTTGATCGGTTCGTTAAGGTGTTTTTTTATTTGCGAGGCAAAGCCGATAATGTTGTTTAAAATATTGTTAAAATCATGAGCAACACCGCTCGCCAACGTCCCAACGATTTCCATCTTCTGCGCTTGCCGCAATTGTTCTTCCAACCTGCGACGATCGGTATCGTTAAATACATAACCGCGGATTTGTACAAGCTCATTGGCGGAATTAAATATGCCCGTAACATTCATTACGACAAACAATAGCGCGTTATCTTTTCGCCGCATATTCAATTCATAATAAACAAGTTTCTTTGCCGAGGTCAACGTATATAAAAATTTCTGATACTCCTCGCTACTTGGAAAGAGCACGCTCAGATTATTCCTAAGCGCTTCTTCTATCGAAGAAAAACCATAGATCGTTGCAAATGCTGGATTACATTCCAAGATGCGTCCGTTCACCATGCTGCTAAAATCACCCGTCAGATCATCTTCAAAAAACTGCCGATAATTCTCTTCATTTTTTTTAAGGCGTTCTTCCATGCGTTTGCGCGAAGTAATATCTTCGCGAACACAGATATGATGTATGAGTTGTCCCTCCTCATCAAACATCGGCGCTATTTTGACATCTTCGTAATACAATTCGCCGGTTTTTTTTCTACTCACCAGTTCTCCGCGCCATTCTTTTCCCGCTAAAATAAACTCCATCATACTTTGATAGACAAGCGGGGCAACGCGTTCTGTCTGTAAAAAATCAGGGCTTTTACCGACAACTTCTTCTTTCGTATATCCGGTCAGCATCGTAAAGCGAGGATTGGCGTACTCGATATTCCCTTGCGGTCCAAGAATTAATATCGCAATTGGACTTTGTTCGACCGATCTCGACAACTTGATAAGTATATCCCGATCGTCTAGTGCGTTTATTTCAGATACTTGTGCCATCACAATATCGTCGATTAGTTATAAGAATTATGAAATTTATTTCGCATCAGTTTTGTAAAACCGTTGCTCCAATTTAATTCCGAGCTGGTCCATTTTATATCTGAGTTTTGCGCGGGTCACGCCCAGCACTTTCGCTGCTTGTACTTGATTGCCGGCTGTAAGATCGAGCGTTTTGAGAATCAGATCCTTCAATACTTCATTCATTTTCACACCCGTCACAGGAACTTGCAATAAAAAATTGCCGGATGCAACCGGCTGCACGCGAGACGTCTTGGCTATTCCTCCGGGCAAAAACGAAAAATTATTAAGCGTTAATACTGGTGCATCGTTTAACAATACAACTCGTTCGATAACATTGCGAAGTTCACGTACATTGCCTTTCCATGGCTGTGATAGAAGCGCTTCCATAACCTCTTTGGGGATTTGTGGAGTCGGCTTATTGAATTTTTTTGCAAACTCCTGAACAAAGGTAAGGACTAACGGTTCAATATCATCCGGGCGTTCACGAAGCGGCGGCACATGAAGCATTGCTACGTTAAGCCGATAAAACAAATCTTCACGGAAACGCCCAGCTTCAGTTTCTTTAACCAAGTCGCGGTTCGTTGCAGCGATAACACGGACATCGATGGTCAGTTCGCGTGTACCGCCCAAGCGGTAGAATTTTTTTTCTTCCAAGACGCGCAGCAATTTTACCTGCATGTCGAACGACAACTCGCCGATTTCGTCCAATAAGATCGTACCGCCGTTTGCTAACTCAAATTTCCCTTGTTTCATTTTTTCGATTGCACCGGTAAAGGCGCCGCGTTCATAACCGAAGAATTCGCTCTCTGCTAAATCTTTCGGGATTGCAGCACAGTTAAACGCAATAAATGGTTTCTCGGCTCTGCTACTTTTTTGGTGAACGAACCGTGCAAGCAATTCTTTTCCCACACCGCTTTCACCTTCAATCAAAACCGTGGTGCTATCGCTATGCGCAAACCGTTCGGCAATTTCCAGGTACCATGCTCCAGTTGCGCGCTGTGTCCGATAAAGCCGCTCCGTGAGCGCTGTTCCTCTAACTCATCCTGCAACAAGCGAACCTTCGATTCCAACCGGACAAAATCCAGAGTCCGTTCGATCAACAGCAGCAAATGATTTACGTCAAACGGTTTTTCAATAAATTCCGCTGCACCTTCTTTCATCGCTGTTACCGCTAACGCAACATCGGAATGCGCCGTCATAATCAACACCGGCATTAGCCATCCGTCCGAACGCATTTGCTGCAACATCTCAATGCCGTTTTCCGAACCGATGTACACGTTAACGGTCACTACATCCGGATTATTTGCACCAAGCGCGGTAAAAAGTTCCATGCGATTGGAGGCGGTCTCAACACTATACCCCATTTCCGAAAGCAGGTTTTTGACGGATACGCGAATCGTTTGATCGTCATCCACAACAAGAATTCTACCTTTTGACATAAGACTTACCTTCCTACAAATTTATTTTGAATGGGTAGTTGCACACGGACAATCGCGCCCGTGGACTGAGAATTGCACACACTCATAGAACCATGATGACGATCCAGAATATACTTGGACAACATCAATCCTAATCCGGTTCCGTCGGTTTTGGTTGTATGAAATGGTTCGAACAAATGATCTAAGACATCTTGAGCTACACCGGGACCGGAATCATGCACAGACACTTCAACACATCGCTGCGATGGATCAATAGACGATGGAACGACCTCCGACGTAATTTCAATACTGCCATTTTCCGGACAGGCATCGGCAGCATTTTGAATAATATTGAGCAACACTTGTTGAATCTGATTGGTATCGATAAATACGAATGGCAAGTTTGGCGCCAAATGTTTGTGCATAGAAATAGATTTATGACGAAGCACAAGTTTGAGGTACAACAATGCTTTTTCAATTAACGGATTCACTGAATCTTCATGAAACGATGGCGGTGCAACACGTGCAAGACCTAAAGTATCATCAATAACCTGTTGCACTCGATGAACGCCTTCCAATGCTGCTTGTACCGATTCAAGATCCGGAGAACCTTGTGGTAGATGACGATCTAAATATTGTAAGTTGAGCAAAATACCGGCGAGCGGATTTCGAATTTCATGCGCGATACCTGCAGCGATATGCCCCATCGTCGACATTTTTTCTGATTGCAAAAGCTGCTCATGCATTTTTTTCTGCTCTGTTATATCACGTACGAAAACAAGTGTGTGTAGTGCCTCATCCAATTCGTGCAATGGGCTTGCCGCAATATCTACCGCGATCAAATTTCCATTTTTTGCTTGAAGGATAACTTCTCCCACAAACGGGGGTTCCGTTTGATACAGGTCAGGATTGACCGTTTGCGTTGCAGCAAACGGTAAGGTGGATAACAGCAAAATTTCTTCTCGTTTCAATCCTAATAATACCGCTCCCTGTTTGTTCGATTCGACAATGCGATGGGCTTTGTGATCTAAAACAAAAATAGCAATACCGGCGTTTTCAAATAATCCTCGCACGCGAAGTTCCGAAACGGTTAGCTCTCGATTTTTACGCGCTAACGTTTCCGCATATTGTTGAAGCTCTTTCATTTTGTCTTCGAGTTTCTTTGTCACAATGGTGTGATGCCGTTCAAGAAATGCTTGGTCATCAATAAGGGAAATTGGATCGTCGGGGGTTTCGGGAGAAAATCCATAACGTTTCCGTAACAATTCTGAGATTGTTCCCACCAACGTATGCACACCATCGCTTTTCATTACATATTTATCAACGCCGATCACTCGTGCAAGTTCTTGATCTTCAGAATCGATATAATTTCCGGTGTAGATGATAAAGGGAACCCTGGGAAGCAATAAGTTGGAACGAACTTGTTTGCACAATTCAAGTCCATCCATTTTGGGCATCATCGCATCGGCAATGATAAGATGAATTTGTTCATGCAGAAGCTTTTCTATGGCTTCCATTCCACTGTTTGATGGAACGACACGATACCCTTCTTCACCTAAAACTTCGGCAAGCAACTCGATATTTTCGGGGACATCATCTACCACTAAAATTGATGCAGTTGGCTTTGGTGGCATTGAGTCCCCAGCAAGTTCAAAATTCATTATTCTTTCCTCGTCTTCATATTTGGTGACGACTAATCTTAGCCAAGTGTACAACATTAGACAAGAGAAAGCAATCGGTAACTTCGTGTATTATTATTCTACACGATATAGCGTATGCGAGTAATCCCTACAAAAACTTGCATTAAACTTTCACGGGTAAATCTACAATGCCTTCTCGAATAGCATAAGTGACAAGACTTGCAGTATCATGAAGATTGGTTTTTTTTATGATGTTATTTCGGTGGGTATCAATAGTGCGGACACTGAGATGCAATAATACGGCAATTTGTTGATGCGATTTTCCGCGTGCAATCAATCCTAAAATTTCGCATTCGCGTTTCGATAGCGGTCCTGCATATTCAGTGCGGCTTATTTTCCTTAACGGCCGGCGAATTTCTCCGACATAATTATCCAAAAGAATTTTTGATATACGCGGACTGAAAAAAGCATCCCCTGCATACACAGCATCGATCGCTGCATACAATTCATCCGGCGATGTTGTCTTTAATAAATACCCATGGGCCCCGCTGGCAAGGATTTTTTGCACATATTCATCGCTGTCATATCCTGAAAGGATGAGTATTTTTGTTTGCGGAGAGCGTGCGAGAATTTCACTCGTGGCTTTCAATCCATCTTTCACCGGCATATTGACATCCATTAATACGACATCCGGTTCTTTTGAGAATGTCAACGTCACCGCAGTCTGCCCGTCCGCAGCTTCAGCGACAACATCGAAATTTTTATTCAATGAAAGAAGAGAAACCAATCCACGCCGTACGATCGTGTGATCATCAGCCACAAGAACCTTAATCGCGTGTTTGAGTTTTGTAAACGACATAGAAAATATAAATTAAATCAGAGAAAATATACGAAATGGATATAACAATACAAAGGAAAAGATAAACACGACCGGGAAATTATTGAATTTGAATAGAATTTTGAGAAAGGAAAAAATCTACTCGTACATCAAGCCGTTTATTGTTTGCTTCAAATACAAGATCATCAGAACGCAGAAAATCTTCCAACGACGATGCGGCAAAAGTATCGAATCGATGAAGGTAGACGGTATATTCCAATAGCGCACAATACACATCAAATGACACCACCAACGTTGATTGTGCACGTTGCTGCTGTTCTATCAATTCGCTCAGATTATTGATCTGGGCACAAAGCTCTACGCCTTTCGAAAGAATCGCGTCTTCTGACATGGTTCACACTCGTTCCAGATCCATGATTATGGTGTCACATCTTTTAATAGTGAATCGACTACTTGTTCCAACACATCACGGCGATTATAAAAGCCGTTGTCCATTCGTTGTTTTACTTCGTCCAATCGCTTTGTTTGATCGGCAAGGTACTTAGAGCGCGCTTCTTCGGAAACATCAGCACGATCAGTCTGTTTAACATCGGATGCCTTTTTCTCATCCTTTATTTTTTTGGATTTTGATTGCGGAACAATGGCTCCACCGCCGGATATTTCTTGAATACTCATAACCACCTCTTATCGGACATATCGTTCCAAATTATGCAGACGATGCAGCACTGCAAGGCGTTCAACAACTTCATGTTTGCGTTGCCGTACGGCGATCATTAATTGTTCATCGGCATGAAAAAGTTCGATGGCCAATGGCATCATCAACTGCTTCCATTGATCGGATATGCGTTGTTCATTTTTCCATTGTACAAATTTATCTCGCATTGCCTGGGCAATATTTAATAATTGCAGCCGATCACTTAAAGCAACATCCATTACCTCAATATCGACTTCGCTTACATTAGCCAATAATTGTCGAGTCATCGTAATCAGTGACTGCATTACTGCTTGAAATTGTTTCAATGATTCTTGACATTGAACAGGAATTTCTATCTGTGTATTTTTTGAATTCATACCATCATCTCATACAGCTTGATCTACTCTGACTCCCAATAACTTTTTAATATTTTCAGAAACACGTAATATTTCTTCCGGCGGAATTTGCCGAATAATTTCGTTCGTCGCTGTATCGATCACTTTAATGACGACATGTTTGGTGTCATTATCCACTGAAAACGAAATTTGCGTATCCATATCTTGCATAGACTTATTGAGATCATGGACTAAATCTTCAATTTGTTTCTGGCTGGAATTTGTTGTTGCATTTTTATTCGGTCCCGGATTGGTTTGCCGTGTTTCGTGCGAATCATTTTCCATTACCGATACTGTCGGCGTCGTTGTTGTCACTGATAATATTTCTGTTGCCATGTTCTCACCTTTTCATCAAAACAATTTATATGGTTGTTGACACACTACTCATAATAGTATTCACCATTGCTGACTGTTCTTGCATTTGCGCGAGCGTTCCCTCAAGTTGTGCGTATTGTGCTTGATATTGTTCTACTTGTTGAGCAATACGATCATTCGCATCGCTAATTTGTGTTTTGATGGTATTTAACTGATCAGTGACAATATTTTCGGTGGAATCAATCTGTCCACCAACCTCAGTAAATCCATACAATAAATTTTTCATCTGCATTGCAAGACCATTGGTACTGGATGAACCAGCATATCCAAAAAGAGCAGCTATAGATTCTGGATTATTTTCCAATAGATTGCTAAAGGTCGTAGTATCGCTGATACTGAGCGTTCCATCTTGTGAGAGTGTAATACCAATTTTTGATAAATTATTCGCATTTGTTCCCGCTGCATCAACATTTTGAAACAAGAGCGATTGTAAATTCACTCGTAAATTTAAAATTGACATATCACTTGAAAAAGTATTTGCCGTTCCATCAGAATTCACAGAGGTTTGTTCTACGACATTTCCATACAAGTTATTAAAATCAGTAATAAAGGTATTGACAACTGATTGAAGATTTGTTGTGTTGAGTCCCACCGTAAGAGTTGTTGTTTGTGAATCAGAAGGACCCGGCACTCCCGTTAGCTTTAACGTTACTCCTTCAAGTGCATCACTGATCGTATTGGTACTGCGGGTCATTTCAGCTCCATCCAACGTAAAATCTGCATCTAAATTTGAAGCGGCTCCATAAACATACCCGCCACTGGTACCGCTCGTCGCAGTTCTGCTGGAAACGATTGAATCACTTAAACCAATATTATCAAGCAATGTTCCGCCGGAGGCGTCTGCTAAGGATATGGCATTATCCGATCCCGTATTTTTACTGGTAATTTTAAGACGAGCTGTTCCCGCTGAAGCTGAGATAACTGAAGACGTCATATCTGAATTCAGAGCAGACGAATTGTTGATAGCATCGCTTATTTTTTGTAGGACTGTGGAATTGGTATCCCCTGCATTCAAAGTAACATTAACAGTACTGACAACATTTCCACCTACTGATACTTGTATTTGCCGCGTTGCAGAGCCAGCCGTTCGTTCATCGCTTGTCATCTCTGCATTGGCAATGGTTGTATCGGAAGAAGAAGATTGTCCGGACATAATGGTATCTGCTGACGCAACACGTGTTACTACTAACGTATGAGTACCGAGAGCAATGGACGAAGATGCTGTTGCTGTCGCAACGCCTGAATTAGAAGTATTCACTTGGTACACTTGAGAACTGGAAGAAGTGCCACTCGTTGCCGATTGCAGATCATTATAAAATGTTTGCATCTTCGTTTTCAAAGTTGAAAGCGCAGTAAACCGCGTATTTAATGCCGTTTGCTTATTCGTCAACGGTGTTACATACTGTGTCTGCAATTGCGTCTGGTACTGCTGGTACCATCGTAGAGATTTGAGAAGAAATTGAAGATGTAGTGGACATAGGTTCATCCTTTGCAATATTATGTTTGGTCAAGTTGAAAAGCTTTGACCCATGTTGTTCGCAACTCTTCCAACACCCGTATGGCTTCTTTCATATTGCCATTTCGAATACAATTTTTTGTGTATTGATATAGTCGATATAACCCGACAGAAATATCTTGATAATCAAAATTCAAACCGACCACCAACTCGGTAATAGCATTTTGCGCCAGCGATGCATTATTTTTTTTACAGCCGAGAATTGCGGTATCGTATAATTTTTTTATTACTTCCACCGGCGAAAGATTTAAAAACTGTTCACGGTGATACATGTGTGCTGCTGCATTAAACTGTTTTGATAAACCGGCAGAAAGTGGAACCGGCACATCATGTAACATATCTTCTAAGATTGCTGCTGCCTGTTGCATAAGTTCCTCACGTATCCATTTAACGATATTTTCAATTTTCAAATGGCGAAAAGGGCTTCGGTTCTTTACCGAAGCCCTTTATATCATTCGCCCATGATTACTTGAATAACGACAAGAAGACTTGTGGGGACTGATTGGCTTGAGCCAATTCTGCCGTCGCCGTCTGCTGCAGGATTTGATCCTTGGTAGATGCGATCTGTTCGCTCGCAACATCTGCATCCATAATTCTGCTTTCTGCTGCCTGCGTATTGGTGATTGCTGTGTTCAGGTTGGCAACTTTTGTCGTTAACCTGTTCAATTGTGCACCAATATTACCGATAGCTGCATTGATTGCCGTTAAAGCCGTATCAACAGTCAAAGTGCCAATGTTCGCCGAAGTTACAGAACCGGCTGAAACAGTAAGCAATGAAGATGCACCAGAAGCTGTATTGAATGCTATCGTCATTGTTTGACTGCTGGATTCACCGACCTGGAAATCTTGCGAATAAGAACTGGAACCGTCAGAACTTAACAACTTGGTTCCGTTGAACTGTGTCTGAGAATTGATGTCATCGATTTCCGACATCAATTGATTCACTTCACCAGCAATAGCATTTTTTTCGTCGGTACCAAAAGCGCCGTTGTTTGCACGAGTTTGATCTTGTTTAATTTGTGTCAAAATATCGGCTATCGTTTGATAACCGCCTTCTGCCACACCAAGTGGCACCTGTGCATCGCCGACGTTATCCACCGCGGCTTGCAACGACTTGATAGTTCCATCCATTTTTTTGGATATCACATATCCAGATGCATCATCTGCTGCAGAATTGATTCTTTTGCCTGTGGAAAGGCGAAGTTGGTGAACACTCAAATCTTGGTTTATGTTGTTTAATGCATTAAGTGCATTATACGCCGCGATATTGGTGTTTATTCTTGAGCCTGCCATAACTACCTCCATGTAGATTATTGTTACTGTTTTGGGCTTCCATGCCCGTTTATTATTGAGCTCGTTTTTTTGCTTCTACCTATATTATCGGCAGGTTGTGGAAAATCTTTAACGACTTGAAAAGGTTTTATGTTTTCTTTCAAACCTTGGATAACTGATCCAACCTTGCCGTGAGAACTTTTATTTTTGGTAAGACCTGTTCTGGAATCTGTTCCGGTACAGACCTGATCATCCATTCTAAATATGATAGCGTGGTGACAATATTACCTTCTTGTAACGAACCTTCAATGGCCGATTTAAATAAAAGATAGGAACGCCTGTTGAATGCTTCTGCCCGCAATAAGGTCGCAGTAACACGTGCATGGTCTTTTGCTATTAATGCCCATTCAATTTCTTTGGAATATGCCCGAAGATCCTGAACGTGTTCTGATTGGCACCGTTGTAAAAGATCGAAGGCTTGCTGTGGATGTTGTTGCTGCCGTAATTGTTCCGCCAATAATAATGTTAGCTCCAAATGGGATGGATATTTTTTTAAAATCGCTTTGAGTGATTCTATCCACCGTGTATGCGGATCAGCTTTTGAAAGAATGCGAATAAGTTGCGATATAATTATTTCAGGTTCTGGAACAATATCGAGGGCGATAAAAAATGTTTCCGCGGCTTTATCATACCGCTGCAATCCTTCATAACAAATTCCTTGCTGAAACAAAATCTTCCACTGTTCAATATTTATATCAAATGCCGGAACGACGCCGTGTGCCCATTGAGGTTTCCGTCGCATCAATTCAGTGAGAACGGATAGTGCATCGGAGAATTTTTTGTCGCCGATATATGCTACTGCAAGAAACCATCTTGCCATTTTTTGATTTGATGCATTTTTAAGCGATTGCTGTGCATGATCAAGCACTCGTTCGAACTCTCCCTTCTGTATATCTATCTCTGATAAAAGATTGAATGCGGAAGCACATATACTTGAAGAAAGGTTTTCGGTTCCAAGCGCTTGCTGCAACTCTCCGTATGCATCATCGTACTCGCCAAGAATCGAAAGCGTATTACCATACTGAAACCGCGCATAAGCATTATTCGGTTCATCTTCTAATTGCTTTTTTAGCATTTCCCGATTTCGTTTTGCTTTTTCTTTGACCGTATCGAAGCCTTGTCCATATCCAAGATGTTCAATCACAATATCAGTTAGATAAATGGCCCATTCCATGCGTTCCAACGAAGGTGTAATTTGTTCATGCACGCGACCTTCGAATCGGACAGACGGATGAGAACGGAAAATCCGCGGATACGCATTGCGCTGCACCACGGCTCCTTCACGTAAATTAGTGCTTCCTTCTATCCACACATTGTATGCTTTAACGTTGTTATGAGAAAGGAGATGGCGAAGTTTTTTCCCTTGCCCGGATTTTAACCGTTCGTCGGCATCAAGATATAATATCCATTCACCGGTTGCGTGAGATAACGCCTCATTGCGTGCAGCAGAAAAATCGCCAGTCCATGGAAATAAAAACTGTTTGGCACCAAACGCCTTTGCAATTTCTAATGTCTTATCTGTTGAACCAGTATCCACCAGAATAATTTCATCAACAACTCCCTGCACACTTTTTAAACATCCTTCTAAAAATTTCTCCTCATTCTTTACAATCATGCAAAGAGAAAGATGATTTCGGTTGTGAACAGCGTTCATAGTGCCTCGAACAAAATCGAGATTGCCATTTCAGTTAGCGATTTCATAAAATTCGATTGGCCCTAATTTGTGTCAATGGTGATTTTTTCATCCCGAGTAAGGACAGATTTTTACCATGCTTTCACTCATACTATAACTGAAACAGCAAACGTCAAGACGATGGTAATAAAAGTGAAGCCACTTTCCAATTTATAGTATAAAAAATTTTTATTCATTACTCATCTGATACTGAACCAATTTCTCTTGTAACTCTTTTAAAAGAGAATACTTCTACGATATTGACACGTGAATACTGTCAAACCGTGTGCCTATAAAAAACAAGTGTTTTAAAAATTATTTGTATGGTGGCAAAAACTCTGATGGCGAATATCGAACAGATGAAGGATACTGGAACTAATCCTGCTGGATTGACTCTATGATGTGAGAGTTTAGTTGTAAGCAACACAAAAAATTATATTAAAGTTTTGACTGTACCTTCCGATAATATCTTTCAGAGAAGTCGTGCAACTTCATAAACGCTCAGTAGATTGCTCTATTATTATATTTCATAGAGTCTTTCCTCTTCAATCTCTATTTTCAATGAAGGTTTGAAAATACAATTGTAACAACTACCGAGAATATACCTTTGCACAAATAATACTAAAGTTTTTTCCATACCTGCCGATAACTT
Source organism: Ignavibacteriota bacterium (assembly GCA_963790045.1). Taxonomy (GTDB): domain Bacteria; phylum Bacteroidota; class Ignavibacteria; order UBA10030; family UBA10030; genus DATKMP01. The sequence continues at coordinate 371,443 of CAWBMS010000008.1, forward strand.
CTATTAGAGAAGCCGCGTAGTTTCCTAAAAGGGCAATGGATCGCTCTAAGGGGGACGTCGCGTAACTTCATATAAAAAGAGCAATGGATTGCTCTAATTTTTTCATAAACCAACATGGAGGTAGTTATGCGTAAATTTAAGTTACTTTTGGTGCTTAGTTGTGTATTTATTTGCACACAATTATATGCACAGCCGGTACTACAATCACCCGCGAAAACAGTTTCTACTTTATTAACCACCGTCAAGCCAACATTTCAATGGCTTACAGCATCTGATGCAACGAATGGTTATGAATTATATATCACCTCAACAGTAGGAGATACATCTTCGTCATCGGTTCCAGTTGCAACAACTGTGAATAAATCAAAGAGATACGTTTCCGTCGGAACCGGGGCGAACGATATATCCTTTACTTTAACTGATACAGTTTTAGCAAAAAATACAATCTATTACTGGAAAGTTCGATCAAAAACGAGTTCTACGACATTCGGCTCATGGTCAAAATATTTCTACTTTAAAACTGGCGCACCGAATCCCACAATGTCGAATGGCAATGCATGGATTAAATTTAATCATGATACCATTGGCGCCATCACAAGCTTGAAGTACTTGCTTGGATCTGGCCAGCAGTTATTGGATACTGCATACAATACAACAAATATATTGGGATTAGGAGGCAATGGTGCTCAGAGGGATACGGTCATTTCGTGGTACACTTCTACAAATACCGATACGAGTATTTTCACATACCAAAGTTCACCCAAATATGGAAAGACAGGTTCAAAGGTTATGACCGTTTCGCGCGGAGCGAATGGTGTAACGGCTGGTATCGTGTTAACAGTTGAAAATGGAAAAACTGTGAATGTCGCAACAGCTTGGAAACCAGGCGGCGATGCTGCAGGCAGTGACAATGTTCTTTTTGTGAAAAACACTCCTTCAAAAGTTTCATTATCATATCCAGGCACTGCCGCAATTTTTGGACCTGATAGTATGGTTTTGTCTTCTATGTATGACAAAAGATACAACGAATATTTTGGGTTCAAGTCTTCTTCTCTTATCGCGGTGAAGGACACACAAAAAACCGGATTGTTAAAACAAGTATTATCTTTTAGCAATGCTACAGGATCAAACAAAGCATTTACATTCAGTTTTGCAGTTCGGAAAACGAGATCTGACTATTTTGATACCTGGGCTAACAACCGGCCAATGATAGTAACAAAACCTGCAACCAGTGACTCATTGTCATCTATTACCACGGAAGTTTATTGGGAATCGTTCGGCGCAACGCCGACTGCTCTTGCATTTTCTTCCGATGGCGGTGCAACGTTCAATAGCCCAACATCTCTTGCTGGATTGGACACATCTTCCATCGATTCAGTATCCTATACAATGCCCAATGGCCCAAATCGGACCAACTGCGTTGTAAAATTATCGACATCGCAAGGTGATGCGGCCCAATCTGGAGTATTCAAACTCAATTCGCCTTACGCTGCCATTACATCTCCCAAAGCCGGAGATAGTGTATTGATCGGTCAGCATAATGTTGCGTGGACTAATTATATTGGCGATACCTTTAGCAAAATTGCTTTCTCTTTGGATTCAGGCAAAACATATTCTACTCCTATCGCTATTGATACATCTAGTAAAATTAACGATATGGTATCGTTCAATTTCTATGGCGGAAAATTTGTATCGAATTATGCTTCTTTGAGACTTTATAGTGCTACTGATACCATTACATCGGATTTCTTCAAGATGGAAAAACGTTACGCAACGGTGACATCTCCCAAAGCCGGTGATAATGTATCAACAGGCAATCACTATGTTGTTTGGAATAACTACACAGGTTCTGCTGTTAAATATGTCGATCTTTCTTCGGACTCAGGAAAAACATGGTCTGGAACAATAACTCTTAACCCCACTTCAACGGCAGCTAAGGATAGTGCATTGTATAATTTTAATGGCGGAAAGAATGCCACATTATACAATGTGGTAAGAGTTCGTACCGACGTTGCAGCTGATACGGCAAATTCTGGAATCTTTGCTTTAGGGAAAGGAACGGCCGTATTCTCTATTCCTACAGTATTTGGTGACCCTGCAGGGACATTATCTGTTCCGATTAGTGTCACCGATTACATAGCAGGTGATTCTATCAAATCGTTTGATCTGAAGTTGACATTCGATTCCACCTTTGTGACATTTGATAGCTTGATCTATAATGCGAGCTTGAACAATTGGATCAAGATGATGGATTCGACGAATGCAAAAGATACAAATTATATTAGAATTGCAGCATTCAAAAACACAACAGGTAATGGTGTTAAAAATTCTGAAATCGTAAAAATGATCTTTACCATTAAAAACAAACAAAGTATAATTGGGCAGACGACTTCTCTGGCAATCAAGAATTCTGTTCTTGCTGCTTCGGGAAATGGTGCTGCGGCTTTAGATGTTTCCAACTCTATCAATGGTACCTTTAAAGTCTATTCATCTATTGCAGGATCGCTTCACTATCTCCATGAAAAATGGGATGGTTCACCGAGCAATACGATCTCTGGCGACAGTTTAATTAACTACACCGATGCCACAGATACAGTTAACAATTCAATGTGGCCTGTCGTTAATGGTAGTTTCCGCATGTCAAGCAGAGAACCAAACGATGTCGTCACGTTCTATCCTTCCGCAAGTAAATATATGGCTACTGGTCTGGACGAAATAACCGTCGAAGACGCTATGCTTGCTTTCGCGGATTGGTACGATACGCTCAGTGTCCGAGCAAAAATTGCTGCGGATATCAATGGCGATGGTGTGGTCAATACAACGGATGCGATGGCAATCATGCAAATCTCTGTCGATTCAACATACCTCACAAGCGTTGGCATCTCGAATTGGATCTTTATCGATTCGACCAATCTCGCGAGCTTTGAATCTGCAAGTGATTCAACAGACTGGTATGCAAAACAAACGCATTCCATTTCGTATACGCTGACAAACCAACGTACAAATCAAGATTTCTTTGGTGTCCTGCGTGGAGATGTGAATTTCTCCTATGGTGCAAGCGCGCCGGTAAATACACTGAAGAAGACAACAAAATCCTTCAATTCTGTATCTACCATCCCCGCGTTATTTAGTACCAGACGCCAATATCAACGTCCGTCCGGGAGATTCAGTATGGATTCCTTTAAATATCAATCCTTCGAATAATGCCATAGGCGGTTTCAACGCCAGCATGCAGGTCGATCCAAAGGTATTTACTTACACGGGTCAATTTAAAGCGGGTCAATCCATTCCGCAAGGTAAAAATTGGTACATTGCAGCAAAAAGCGATGCCAATGGAAAATTGAAAGTAGCGGCCACAGATTTCTCACGGTCTATTACCCCGATCGCGAAAGATGGGCCAGTTCTTCAATTTCAATATGTTGTGAATAAAAACCTGAAGTTGGGAACCAATGGCTCGATCAATATTCAGACACAATCTGTTGTCGATACGATTATACATAAAGTGGTCAGTCAAACATCAAACGGTCGGTTTGAAGTAACACGAGAGGGATCGGCAATTGCAACAAGCTATGCATTGATGCAGAATTATCCGAACCCCTTCAATCCGACAACAACAATTGAATTTGCTTTACCGATGGATAGTAAAGTGGATATTGAAATTTATAATATCCTTGGTCAAAAAGTTGCCTCGCTCTTTAGCGGTAATCAAACAGCAGGTTTTCATCAAGTGACTTGGAATGCATCAAAGATGAGTTCTGGAGTTTACTTCTCTGTGATGAAAGCTTCTTCTATTTCTAACGGAGCACAATTCAATATGGTCAAAAAACTGATGCTTCTGAAATAAGCAGTGTTCAGTTAAAATTTAAAGAGGTGCACACTTTATTGACAAAGCGTGCACCTCTTTTTTATTACGGTGTTCGTATAAACACAAAATATTTTTGTCCCTGCTGCTACAAATCGGACAAAAGTATGCCTGTATAAGACATCTTCTTTAAATTGCCTTTAGTCGTTGAAAATGTAATTGGGTAGTGACAAACAAACAGATGATGAAAGAATTCGATATTTTTGTTTTCATCAATTGTTGTGATTTGCATACAACAACAGGACTTTTACAAGAATAATCGAAGCATGGTTGGATAGAGGGATGATGGCAGGAAAAATGTTCCAACAACCATAAAACGTAATGGCTTTTTCAGATTGGTTTTTTAAAATTTTTCATGATCAATAGATGAAAGAGAGAACGGCAAGTACTTCGACGGCATTTGCCATGTTTTTATGTCCATAGACTCTGTCGTTACCGTACCTATTCTTCTTTTTCACTGCTTTTGATTTTTTAGGTTGATCATCCAAGAGAGAAGACGTGCAAGCCGTCAGTGTTCCCCCAACGCGCAGATGATCTGCAAGATCGGTGTCAATCAGAACACGCTCCATCGCAAATGCCAACGCTTTGGAATCATTCACAGGCACAAGCAAGCAATTTTTTCCGTTCTCGACAAAAGTATCAAGTCGAAAATTATTCAATTGAATAACCGGAACACCGAGCCCCATCGCTTCCATCGTTTCTCTTCCCCATCCCCTGTGCGCTACAAACACATTGGCTGAACGATATAATTCCCGTTTTTGTTTTTTGCTAACATGCTGGACGATTTCAATTTTTAAATTTGGAAGAGGAACCCGTTGAGAGCTATCTTTGCATTCACTTTCCGCAAGAATGACCCAGCACCATTTGATATGCGCTTTTTTCTGAGCCAACGTTTTTAACGCGACATACAGAACATGATCTTCTTGTATCAAATGATCGGGAATTCCTTCACTTATAATCCTTAAAGATCCCCCTAGTGCGTTACAGCTTTTCCCAAAAAATGTTTTCTGAAGATCAATAGTATCCATTATACGTTCTACATTGATATTACAAAAGTTCTGGAACCATCCATTATTTGTATCAATTCACTCTGTTATGCAATACATAACACATCTTTGAAGCCGCTTTAACTTTAACAAAAATGATGCCGCACCAAGAACTGAGGAATTTTTGATAGAAGATAGAAACGTGCCGTGGTTTTATTGGCTGAAAAGAAACAATTGAAGAATATGCAACTAGCTGGCTGGCGGTGGTGTGACTATGAAAAACACAAAGGGCTTAGATTGCTCTAAGCCCTTTGTTATGTATTCAACATGAAACTTTGTATAGAAGCGATGATGTTATTTGATCGCCCTACCTGAATCTGACGGAGAATTTTTCACAATCTGCTCCAACGATTGAATCCTTTGTTGAATACCGGGATCCTTTGGATAGAGAACCGCAAGTTTGCGGAATAGTTCGAGGGATTTATTATATTCCTTTGTCATCTCATATAAATCAATCAATGCTCGATACGGATTGTAATAGGAATTGAGATTCACTCCGCCGGAAGCAATAAGCCGCTGGCATTCCGGTTCAATCTCTGCACCCATTGCTTTTACTTTATCAATTCTTCCAAGAGCATAATATAAACTTGCCATTTCCCAAGCATATTCCCATCCGTACGGTGTTTTGCTTTGCGGCATCAATTTTTCCATTCTCTCCAAGACCGTAATACTTTGTTGCGGATTCTTATCGACATTATAACGATAGGTTGCTAACGCTCTGAATGCAAGCCGGTAATTAATCATGATATGGCTTGTGTTCTCATCAAAAAATACTTTCGGATTTGCAATTTCACGGAAGAGAAATCCTGATTGTGGAGTCTTTGAATAAGCAACCGGATAATGCATAATATTCGCATCCAACGCTGCAACATCAATACCGTTTGTGGCTTGAGGCACTTTTTGAGGTTCCAATTTCCATACAAGGCCTTTGAACCACAAATATTCATCCAAGCCAATCTTTGCATCAGGAGAACATGTCGCAGCAAAATAAACCGGACGCTTCCAATCATTCGCAACGATAATGTCATACACTGCAATATCCTGAACACGGAGCGCTTTTGTAGAACCATATTGCAGGGTGTTGCGCATGAAAAATGTAACTCGCCCGTGGTTCGTGATAGCGGTATCCAGCACAACATTATGAGTCTCTTGATATCGTGAAATCGCTTCCGGTGAAATAGGAATCGCCAACGCTCTTGGTTCCCATGCAATCGGCTGGATGTCGGCAATCTCAGCATCGGTAAGTCCCATCGGTACCGGTAATGCTTCAGGATATGCAGCATGTGCTTTCATCTCAGCGATGTACCATGGCGTATTGACCAAACTTAAATTCACAATGCGCACATCCCGCCGCACACCTTCCACATCTTGTAAATACCACAATGGGAATGTATCGTTATCACCTTGTGTAAATAAGACAGCATCTTTATCACAAGATTGAAGAAGGTTGTACGCAAAATGCCCATGGAACCCAGTTTTGTGAGCGATCATGAACGACATGGTTTTTTTGATACATTCTTCCAGGAACAAAAACAAAACAGAGCAACAACGTTCCGATGAAAGCAGGTTTTACATACGAAGAATTTTTTACCTTCTCCCGAATCAAATCAAACAATCCTTGGATGCCGAGTCCGATCCACAACGCAAAAACCAAATATGCGCCGCAATAAAAATATTCACGATCTCTGGGCTGCGGTTGCTGCTGATTTTGGTAGTACGTAATCAAATATCCCATCAACACAAAAGCAATAACAAACACCGATGCCATTTTCCAATCTTTACGGAAATGATAATACAATCCCCAGAGTCCGAGGATAAATGGAATGCCGAAGAGACCTTTCCAATCAACGCCGTCATCTTGATTGTAGCCAGCTCGTCCGATGAAATTCCAGCCGACATATCGCTGGAACATATGACCCATTTGCCATTTTGAAAAGAAATCCCAATCGCTGCTATAATTAGAATAGATACCTGCTTTTTCCGGCTCCGGCGACCATCGTCGTTTGAACATCGGAAAATCTCCGTACTGCTCACGATTGAGATACGAGACAAGTTGAACAAACGAACTCGGATGGTTTTCATTCATCGGTAGTGTATCGTTCGCTCGAATGACGATCAAAATGTAGGTCGTTACCCCCAAGAGCGTCACAAGTGTTGCGGTAATGGAAAATGCAAGAATGTTGTGTTTATTTTTGAACGACCAGTATGCCGCAATCCCGCCGATCACAAACAATCCAAGAAGTACAAACAATCCGCCTCCAAGATGATCGCCTGAAACCCACAATAACAATTCCGGTACATATTTAATAACGCCAGGATAAACGACAGCAAGTGCCGCTCCGCCGACAGCAATGCCGATATAAATAGAATTGCGTTGAAAAACTTTTTTTCGGAATAACACCATAACAACAACGCTGGCAAGAACCATCGCCACTTTAAATTTTGTTTCAAATGATGCAACGTCTTCTGATGATGGCGCTTTTGCATCTTTTTCTCCAGCCCACAAAAAAGCAGCAACGACCAACAGCAACGCCATGTCCCGAGGAAAACATAACTGGAAGCACGGTATTGTCCATCATCCGCAATTTGTTTTCTCATCACTACCACAAAGGCAGCTATAAAAATAGTGAGCACACTCATTAGATGCAATCCACCGGAGAGCCCTGCAATGTACGCAATCATCAGAAGATAACGCTCACTGCCCGGTTCGTCTGCTTTTTCATTCCACACTAACATCAGCCACAAGATCGAAGTATAAAGAAATGTGCTTGAAGCAAAATAGTTTGCTTCCACGGCATTGAACCAAAACGTATCGCTAAACGATAGCGTCAAGGCACCGAATGCGGCGGCACAATACGTTCCAAAAGTTTCAAACGAGTTGTCAGATAATTTACCTTTGAAATTTTCAATGACTTTCAGAATAATAAGATACAATAACAGTATGGTACAGGCACTCGCGAGTGCGGAAACAAGATTCATTCTATATCCCAAACTTCCGGGCACCGGCAGCATATAGAACAATCTTCCGACAAGCGTGAACAATGGGCCTCCCGGCGGATGCGGCACTTGCATCAAGCAAGCGGCAGCAGATAATTCACCCGGGTCCCAAAACGAAACGGAAACCTGTGTGGTGGATATAAATTGAATGGCGGAAATGAGGAAGACAAATGCTCCGACAATGCGGCGAATAAGATCGTTTTTCATACTGTTTTTTTTATATGTGATTGTTCTACATCATTTATTAAGCATAGAATTATACGAAGAATTTTTCAAGGAATGAACACTTTCTTTGCAGAAAGAAAAAAAAACAACGAGAGCAAGTCCGGTCATTTCCGCAACAAAAGTTCCCACATTTCTACATCGACCCACTTGCCCAGTTTGTATCCTGCTTTTTTTAAATGACCGACACTTTCAAATCCAAATGCTTTATGCAGTTTGATGCTTGCGGCATTTGGAAGAGCGATAATGCTAACGAGCGCAGTAAATTCCATTGCTTGCATGTCCTTGATCAACTGTGAGAGCAATGCCTTGCCGGCACCGCCTTTCGTAAAATTTTTGTCGATGAAAATGGTGATCTCGCTGGTAAATTTGTATGCCGTACGCTCGATAAATTCCGACGCATACGCATACCCGATCACTTTGTTATCAACTTCAGCAACGTACCATGGATATTGTGGCGTGTACTTTTGTATTCTTGCAAGAATTTGTTCGTCACTTAAAACATCGGTTTCAAAGGTAAGAATTGTGTTGGCGATATAATGATTATAAATTTCTTTGATGCGTTTAACATCGTTCAATTGTACTTTTCGAATTTTCACGTTCATGTTTTTTATAAATATCTTTAATGAGCAAAATGCATGTTAAAATAACAACAATATATTCCAAATGGAATGACAATCCGTGGAACTTTCGATTTATTTTTTATTGCACTGTTATAATTTTGTAATTTCTCTATTATAAAGAATTATGAAATATAATAACGGCTAATCTGTAGCAATTTGGCTAATTGTGGAGATGGCACAAAATTAGTGGAGTAGTAGATTGAGAATAGAAATGATATTGACAATAAGTTCGACGAAGGAACCGTTATGGACATGATAAGTGCATCTTCCGCTGCGCAAGCTCTTTACACACAGGCAACTGCTCCCAATAGTCAAGCAAACCCGCAGCTTGCGATTAAAGAATTGAAACAGGAATTAGATACGCAAAAGGAACAAGCCGATCAACTTGTCAAGACCGTTGTGTTTTATGATGACAGCGGACAAGAAGTAATGTCAGCATCAAATAAAATCGATTTGCGCGTATAATATTTTAAACCGAATGCCTCACAACTTTTGCTGCGGTTTTATGATCGCAAAAGTAAAACATCGCTCAAAAAATTAGCGTTGTTTTCTTTTGGTGATCAAATTCCACTCTTATATTTCTTCCCATCCTTTTTATTTCGCATTGTCTTGTGCTTCCATTTCTTCAAATGAAGAATATTGACCATAATTAATGGTTGGGTATTCTCTATCCTTACACACTTCCGCAATTTTGACGTGGCACACCTTCTGCATTTATAATAGTGGTGTGTCTTATTCTTTTATAGGAATCAAATAGAATAGAATATAATCATGCCAGCGCAATGTTGTAATTGATTCTTTTGCGGCAAATAGTTGGAATAAAAAATTGTTGAAGAAAAAAAATACAGGTCATCGTTTATTCTTGAAACGATATGTAATGCTTGTCATGTTGTTTGGGCTGATCGTATCAGCGCGTACGCTTGCTCAAACTATTCCTGAAACTCCTATTCCATCTCTGCCGTCAAATTCTGCTATCAATCAATTAGTGAACTTAACATTTTCATGGGCTGCAACGGCACACGCGATCCAGTCCCGGCTTCAAATTGCATCGGTAACAACGTTTCCAGATTCATCTATTGTTCTTGATACAACAATTACCGACAACGGATTATTGACGATCACATGCACTATTAATTTTCTCAAGTACAATACAAAATATTACTGGCGGTTGAATGCCATCAGCGTTGATAGCACAAGCGCTTGGTCCACGGTGTATAATTTCACGACCGTGATAGCGCCACCTGGCACACCAGTCACAACGTTGCCGCTTTCGTACGCGCGCTCCGTTGCTGTTAGTTCTACATTTAAATGGAACGCAGTCACAAGCGCGACAACATACTATATTCAAATTGATACATCAGCATCATTTACGGCACCCATCATCAAGGACAGTACGCTGACAACGACTTCGAAAGCAGTGTCATCGCTGCTTTATTACACTCGATACTTCTGGCATATACGTGCAAAAAATATCGGCGGTACAAGTGAATGGTCGTCACCACAAACTTTCGTAACCGAATTGGCACAACCGGTCCTGCTTTCTCCTGCAACATCTTCTGCCAACCAACCCACATCAATACTCTTAAAATGGAACTCCAATCCGTTTGCTGTCTATGGCTTGCAAGTGAGTACCAGCTCAACCTTTGCAACATTAATTCTTTCCGATTCATTATTATCGGATACCACACAAACGATCGGGCAATTAAATAACAGCACAACTTATTACTGGCGTGTGAATGCAATGAATGATAGTTGCATCAGTAGATACCAAACGACAGCATTTTCCTTTACCACAATTGTTGCCGCACCAGCAACCGCACCTGTGCCAAGCGCACCATCCAATGCCGCAGTCAACCAATCAATCACACCGTCGATAAAATGGAATACCGTAACCGGTGCAACAAATTATGAAGTACAGGTAAGTACGGATACGTTGTACACGACCGCGCTTGTGAAAGATACAACGGTAACGACTTCATCTCTTACGCTTTCCGCATTGCGAAATTACACTCGTTATTATTGGCATGTGCGGGCAATCAATGTGGGCGGCAGCAGCAATTTTTGTGCATCGCAGAATTTCATAACGGAATTATCTCAACCAACCTTATGGGCACCGGCGAATAACAGTGCAAACCAAATACTTCCCGTAACATTTTCTTGGTCTTCTGTTTCAGCGGCACTGCGTTATCACTTACAAGTCAGCACCGCATCGACGTTCACATCGTTTGTTTTTCAGGATTCGACGCTTACCGATACAGTCAACTCTGCCGCAACACTTGCCAACAATACAACTTATTACTGGCGAGTACGGGCAAAAAATGATACGTGTGTAAGCAGTTGGATTACCAGCGCACCAAAATTTACAACCATTATTGCTGCACCGGTTACACCGGTATTAAGTTCACCTGCAAATAATTTTGTAAATGATACCATTGGACCAACCTTAAAATGGACAGCATCAACGGGTGCAACGTCGTACCGTGTACAGGTGGCAACCGATTCTCTTTTCACAACTCCATTCGTGAATGATACGCCAACAACAACATCAAAAGTTCTTTCTTTATTATCATACAATACAAAATATTTCTGGCGTGTGAATGCAAAAAATATCGGCGGTACTAGTTCGTATTCATCCGTTTGGAATTTCACAACGACGCTTGCTTCACCAATTCTTTCCGCTCCAGCAAATCACGCAGTGAATGAACCGCTCAACGAAATATTTTCATGGAGTGCCGTACCGGGCGCAACATCATATCATTTAGTTATCGGAAGCGACTCGCTGTTTCGTAAAATCTTATACGATTTATCATCACTGATGACAACGAAAGATACAGTGCATACATTGCTCAGCACCATGAAATATTATTGGAAGGTCAGCGGTGTCAATACCAACGGTGAAGGAGTTGCTTCGCCTGTTTGTTCGTTCACGACAGTCACACTGGCACCCTCGGCGCCGACCTTGACAGTGCCTAACGACAGCGCGGGGAATCAACCCCTTTCAGTTCTTTTGCAGTGGAGCAGTTTGTACAATGCTACCACATACCGTGTGCAGGTATCGACTGATTCATTGTTCGGATCGATTCTTGTTAACGACACAACGCTCACAACGACGCAAAAACAAATCAGCGGACTTGCCTATAACACTCGATATTTCTGGCGTGTGTGCGGAAAAAATTCTTATGGTTATGGAAATTTTTCTTCCCGAAGTTTTTATACAACGCTTCTTGCTCCGACGCTATCTTCACCCGCAGCCGGCGCAATCAATCAGCCCACAAGTATCACTTTCGCGTGGGATACGATTCCGGGAGCAGCATATTATAATCTGCAAATATCAACGAGTTCGACGTTCACCACTCTGAATTTTGCCGATTCATTAATTATAACGACAACACGTACAGTAACAGCCCTTGCAAATAACACAAAATATTATTGGCGAGTTTGCGCAAGGAACAGCCGCGGTTCTGGTGTATTCGGAACGGCGCTCTCGTTCACAACGGTGATTCCGCCGCCAGCCAAACCGGTTCTTTCAGCACCGGCAACGAATGCTATCAATCAGCCATTATCGATTGCCTTCAAATGGAACACCACCACCAGCGCAACATCGTACGAGTTACAGGTCGCTGCTGATTCACTCTTTGCTACGCGTCTGTACGATACAACAACAACTTTGCTGACATTGAATTTAACTTTGCCAATCAATACGATGACATATTACTGGCGTCTCTATGCAATCAATATCGGCGGCGCAAGCCCTGCTTCCGACATTTGGAAATTGACAACCGCCACCGTTGCACCGGTATCTCCAAAATTATTTTCACCCGCAAGTGGAAAATTCGGCATCGCGACAACAACAACATTCGTCTGGCATAACGTCTGGAGTGCAAAACGGTACCTTGTTCAGATTGCAACGGATTCTCCGTTTGATTCATTAATCGCCAATACAACTGTATCCGCCGATACGACATTGCAAGTCAACACATTGGCGAATGGTATATTTTATTATTGGCGGGTGCAAGCATCCAACGACAGCGGCGCCAGCAATTATTCCTCCATCTGGAATTTTATCACGCAGCTTCCATCGCCAGCATTGCAATTTCCATATCCAAGTTCCGATGGCGTTTCACTTACACCGACATTGAAGTGGAGCACTATTGCAAAAGTTTCGTCGTACTATGTTCAGCTTGCCACCGATTCATTGCTCACGCAATTGGTCATCAACGATTCCACCGTCACGGCGCTTACTTATCCAGTTGCAGCACTGCAAACCAGCACCAAATATTATTGGCGAGTTGGTGCAAAAGATGTGAATGGTTATACAGCGTTCTCAAACGTGTTCACATTCACAACTGTTCCGCCGGCATTACAACCGCCGAAACTGTTCGTACCGGCAAGTTCCACGGTTAACATTCAACTCACACCTGTCTTCAAATGGCATCCGGCAGCAAGAGCAACATCATACCATTTTCAAATTTCTCAGGATACTCCGTTCAAAATATTGCTCTGCGATGATTCAACATTGACCGATACTAGTTCGCAAAAAGCAACGCTGCAACCCGGAACAACTTATTATTGGCGAGTGATGTCTCTCAATGCCACCGATAAAAGCGTGTACTCCAATATCTGGAGTTTCACCACCACAATAGGATTACCGAATACACCAATTCAAAAATCGCCGTTGAACTCTGCCGTCAACCAACTGCGCAGATCAACTTTCCAATGGAGTCCTGTTGCTTCCGCAGCAATGTATCATTTACAAATTGCAGAAGACATGGCGTTCACCATGATCGATTATCAGGATTCGACATTAGTCGATACCATCGTTACCGGTCCGCAATTAGATTATGGTAAACAATATTATTGGCGCGTACGTGCGGCAAATTCTTTCGGCAAGAGTTCGTTCTCAACCGTTTGGGTATTTACGACAGCAAACGGACAACTGCTTACTCCAACATTGAGTGCACCTGTCAATCTTGCAACGAATATATCCATTACACCTATCTTAAACTGGAATAAAGTCACTCGCGCTGTATCATATCAACTTCAAGTCGCGGAAGATGTACAATTTCATACTATCGCATTTCAGGACACCGCCGATCTCGATTCAATTTCCCATGGTGCCATACTTCAAAATAATAAAAATTATTACTGGCGAGTGCGTGCCATCAGCAGTCCTGATACCAGCGGATTCTCGGATACATGGTCGTTCACTACCATCATAGCGCCGCCATCGACGCCGGTTCTTTTTACTCCGACAAATGAAACGTACGGCGTGGGATTGAATACCACCTTGATCTGGAAAAAATCATCACAGACAGATACATACGATCTGCAAGTAACCGACGATGCGCTTTTCAGAACGCTGATCTTTGAAGATTCGACGCTAATCGATACCAGTTGTTATGTCGGACCGCTACGCATCTACACACGATATTATTGGCGCGTAAAGGCAAAAAATTCTGCATTCATCTCTACGTTCAGTTCTTCTTGGAATTTTTCGACATCACCTGTGACAGGAGTTGAAATGATAGGAAGCTCCATTCCAAAAGAAATGCTTCTGCGGCAGAACTATCCCAATCCGTTCAATCCATCGACGATGATTGAATTTGGATTATCGGAAGAAGCGCAAGTGAATATCACGATCTACAATATACTTGGAAAAGTCATAACGACGATTGTTGAAGGACGACTGCCGGCAGGATATTATCGGTTATCGTGGACGGCAACCACAATGGCAAACGGCATTTATTTCTATCGAATGATCTCACGTCCTGTTCAGAACAACAGTTCGGCGCATACATTCATTCAAACAAAAAAATTGTTACTCCTTAAATGAAATCCTTTGTGTCGATATGGATGCTCTCGCTGCTTGTCTTCACAAGCGGATGCCAGAAATTAAATTTCAGCAATCCGGTCGATTCCAACAATGCATTGCTGCCGCCAACAAATCTATCTTGTCAATTTGTCGGCGATTCGACTGTTCGATTGCAATGGAACGATCCCAACGCCTATTCGAACAACGACCGATCCATCATCAATTATTTGATTGACTACGGAACAGACGGCATCAACTTTCCAACATCATTCACTGCTTCAGGCGATTCCACCTCCACTACCATCATCATTCCTTTTCAACGATTGCAAACAGTGTATTTTCGTATGAGAATTGCTGCAAGTAAAAATCTCAGCAGCTATTCACCGATGATTGTCAGAAATTTTTCTTTAGGAGCACCGTTCGGATTGAAGCTGATTTCGCTCACGGAAACTGAAGCACGAATCAGTTGGAGCGATACCAATAAAATTAAATCGTTTTTTGAACTTCTCCTTAGCACCAATGGTGTAACATACACCAGCGTTGGAACAGTCGGCAAAGACACAACCTCCGCAATCATCCAATACCAATTTCTAACATCGACAACATATTCATTCCGTGTATGCACCCGATCAACAGGGGATGTAAAAAATTATTCCGACACGATTCAAGCACAACTTCCGTATCCGGTACCAGCATTGTTAACGATGCAAAGCATTTCTGAAACTTCACTCAATTTGCAATGGGTGAGCACGGCAGCATTCGATCGATCATACAGTATCGAACGGAAAGTTTTTGGTGGAACATTTTCAGAAATCGCGCAAGTCTCTTCGCCAGATCAACAATATACCGATGCTTCCATACAAAAAAATCAGCGATATGTGTATCGGGTCAAGGCGCATTCACTTTACAACAGCAGTGCGTACTCGCCGGAGATTTCCGTTGTGTGCAAAGTGCAGTCAGCAATTCCATCTGCTCCATTAATCGGACATCTTACGGGAGTTCTTGCTGTCGCTTTTTCGCCTGCGGGCAACACATTTGCGAGTGGCGGAAGCGACGGGCGAATTGTTTTGTGGGATGCTGTGTCCGGTGGTATCGTTCGCAATTTTTCCGGGCATTCGCGGCCGGTAAATGGTCTCGCATTTAGTCCAGATGGATCAATGCTCGCCAGCGCCAGCAGTGATAACACTGTCATCGTGTGGAAAGCAAACGACGGAACGCCGGTCGATACATTTAAACAACATTTAAATTCCGTGTTATGCGTGGCATATAGCCCTGACGGAAAAATGATCGCCAGCGGCGGTGCAGACCAGAAAGTACGCCTCTGGTATCCGGCTACAGACTCTGCACGTGAAATTCCCGGACATTCGGCTGCCATCAATGCTGTCGCATTCAGTTCCGATGGAACGATACTTGCGAGCGCCAGCAGCGACAATACAATTCGTCTGTGGTCAACTTCGACTGGATTTTTGCTTCACATCCTTACCGGGCATACTAGTGCGGTAACATCCGTGCAGTTCACACCGGATAATCAAACTATAATTTCGGGAAGTTATGATAAAACAATTCGCGTGTGGCGTACCAGCGACGGAACATTGATGCAAACGATGACAACGGATTCAAGCGAAGTAACATCGCTCGCCATCAGTAACGACGGCCGACTCCTTGCTAGCGGCTGCGCGAACAATCTTGCACATATCTGGTTAAATAACGACGGCTTGTTCCCGATCTCTTTTTCGAAGCATACACAAATGGTGAACGCCGTTGCCTTCGCACCCGCCGGTTCCGTTTTGGTTACAGCAAGCAACGATCAATCCATCATCATCTGGCAATTGACATCGGTATGGACGGTGATGCCATGAGCACACGAATAAAAATCATGCTGCAATTCATGTCTTCATGCTGGTATTTAACATGGCTATGTACGCACAGGATACTGCTGCCGTTACAAACACGCTGTATGCTGATTCGCTTATCAAAGTGATGTTCCTTTCCACCGAAGATTCCGTGTACACCTGCGCCAACGGAATTGATACGATGCTCGTTCCTACAAAAATTATTACGCACATGGTTACACGCGGCGAACATATTTTCTATTTTGCCAAGCCCGGATATGACGAACTTGTGTTACCGTTAGTGATATTCGAACCGGCAACAATTCCCATTCATTTAGAATCTAAACGAGCAACCAATAAAGACTTGCTGCCGCTTCTCACGGTGCTGCGTGTATTGACCGAACCATCCGGCGCACAAATTTTATTAGACGGCAACAATATCGGCACCACGCCGAAAGAACTTCCGATTGAAGCCGGCGAACATTCGCTGATGCTGCAGAAAGCATTGTACTACAACGATTCGCTAAAATTCACCGCACTTGAAGGAAAGCGAAAAGAAATCTGCCGTGTGTTAAACCCGCACTTCGGAAACATCGAAATTTTGTCGCTGCCTGAGCCCGGCGCGGATGTTTTCATCAACAACGTCAAAGTCGGCACCACGCCATATTTTGATGCGCAGTTCCTTTCCAACACGTATCAGGTGCGTCTTACAAAACCATTATACATGGACACTACATTCTCGATCACGATCGAAGATCGTCAGAGCAATCGCTGTATCGTTCCATTAGCAACCAATTACGCTGACCTTACTGTAAAAGCACCATGGAGTAAAATATTTATCAACGATAGTCTTGTGGGCACCGAACAATTTGCCGCACATGTCATGCCCGGTATGTAACAAGATCCGAACCGAGCGCGGATGGCAGTACGCGCCTGCGGAGATTCAATTGACACTTGCCGCAAAAGATCAGAAAGAGTTTTTATTGGAACCTATGCCGCGGCTCGGAACACTTTCGGTGATTGCAGAACCGTACGAAGCAAACAATGCTGACATTTACATCAACGGCGACCGGAAAGGTGCCGCGCCGTTCGTACAGCCGATGCTCATCGGCGATTACTCCATTCTGGCACGATGCCCGGGATTTGTTCCGGCATCGGGATCATTCGTGATCAGAGAAAAAGAAAAGACCGATTACAAGTTTCATTTCGTTTCACTTGCCACAGCTCGCCAGCAAGCGATTGAACGTTGGTCCACATGGAAATGGATTACAGCTGGTGTTTCCGTTGTGGCAATCGGATCAGCAATATATCTTTACTCAACGTATAAAAAAGATTACAACGATTACAATGCCGCCACCGCAACCGATGCGGCGCTTGCCAGCAGATCATCTGCAGAGCGCAATCAAAAATATTTCACACTCACTATCTCCATCGGCGGAGCGACGACGCTTGCTTCACTGTTTTCTTGGTTTATGCAGGCACAGCAATAAAGAGATGCAACGATTGCTTTGTCGGTAACCTTGCATGGATAATTTTGAATAACGCGCCAATTATTTAATTCACCATCGATGTAATCCGGACAACGAAATTCCTTATTTGATCAACGGCTTACTTTGCTTACAAGACGGAGCAAGCCATTGGGCTCTTGGAGCCAATCGGCTGGACAATGGAGCATATCACAGGGAAAACGGTGTCGGTTGTTGGGAACGCGGAGCATACAGCCGGGACGCCGGAGCAGTTCATCGGGAACACGGAGCATATCGTCGGGAAGACGGCGTTGGTCGTTCGGACGATGGAGTGGGTCACCGGGAACGCGGAGTATGCAGCCGGGACGTTGGAGCAGTTCATCGGGAATGTGGAGCATATCGTCGGGAAGGCGGAGTATGTTGTTGGGACGAAGGAGTTTGGCGTTTTTTGAGTGAATTTAACGTTTTCTTATTGCAGATATGGAATACTGAATTTTTCGTAAGTGTCTGACACCTTCAAGGTGTCGGACACTTGGAAAGGATATTAGAAAGATTCGCAAAAACCGCCTTTCCGGGCAAAAGGCGGTTTTCTATTATTGAGACATTTGAATGATTAAATAGTGGGACACACATTCTTGTGTGTCGTTTATTGTTCATAATGGACAGGCAAGAATGCCTATCCTACAGACACCAATACTATTTCAGTCTCTTATTTCTTCGGTGTATCGGTCGCTGGCGGCTGCGGTTCGTCTTTGGACGAACGATCTACCGAGTAGCGCAACGGTTTCAATGCTTCAAACTTGCCGAGCATTGCCGGGTTCTTTGCATATTCTGCCGTTGCTGCGCCGTAGATAAAATCGGCTTCTGCTTCTACTGCATCCGCTGCTTTGTTTGCGGCAGCTGTGGCTTCGGGAACATCGGCATGCTTTGCAGTTTCCTGCGTTGAATCGACATTCTTGAGCACTGCGGCATTGGATATCATTTCATCAATATCCGCCTGAACCAAATTGCCGTTCGCGATAAGCGTGTCTTTATATTTTAACCACGATGCAGCAAGAGAGTTTGCCCATAGAACCAAGCGGCCTGTGGACTTATTTAATTTTTCACCGATGAACGCTTCTTTCCATTGAGGGCTTCCGGCGGGAAAGACTCGTTTGAATCCGCCCTGCACGCGGCGCACATCGCCAAGTAATTCTGCTTTGGCTTTTTGCTCGCCTGCCGTTAACTGCTCTTTGTCGGATGTTTTACTGCCGGAAGCAGCGTCTGCATCGAGCATCGCCTGAGTGAGCGTGCCGTAGAGCGTTAACCGTTCGGGGTTCACACCGCGCTTTGTCAAATCCTTCAAACACGCAGTGGCGAGAATTGTTAATGCGCCATTCTCCTGCGCTAAACCATAGACCGTTGGATGAGCCATAATTGTTCTCCTTGTGTTATTTGTGGATAGTTATGGATTGTGTTTTTCATGAATGAGGAAAGAAAACATGCCCGGAAATAATTTTTGTTCTCTTTGCCTCATGTTTTTTATTCTCCAAATAAATGTTTGATGTTGCTTTGTTTCGTTATCTCAGTAAGGTTGAAAATATTCAACCCCTACAAATGGTGACGATCACAATATATTTGGGCGCGTCACGTTTACCCGCCATCTGCTTGGCGGGGACGCGCCCCTACAGTATGATTTATTTTATCATCAGTCCCGTGGTACGGGACTTCGTTGAATTGACTTCGTCACTTCAACATCAGCATCTTCTTCACCTGCACCAATGGTTTGCTGCCATCACTTGGGTTAACAATCAACCGCGCAAAATACATACCGCTCGCAAGACGTGAACCATCAAAGTTGGCCGTGTATGAACCGGCTGATTTCATTCCATCGACCAACACGGCAACCTCTCTGCCAAGCACATCGAAGATTTTCAATGTTACTCGTGCATTCGCAGGAAGTTGATATTGTATTTGCGTTGTCGGATTGAACGGATTGGGATATGCATCGCTCAATCCTGTTGTCGTCACCGTGTTTGCTATGGATAAAGATTGCGATGTTGCATTCACATTCGCATAATCATTCAGGTTCGTGTATTCATTGATGACCGAGGTTTGCAAGCTGTCGATGTTCGTATCGAACGTGATTTTGATTCGTGCCGACTTATTGCTGAGTTTTTTCAGAGTCGATTTGAAGGATGTTAATGCATATCCCTTTGTATGAAATGCATTGTATGCTTCCTTTTTAATAGTACCCAGAGAAGAAAATGTTGTTGGATCGACCAACTCGACTTTGTACGAGAGATATTCATTCTTACCATAAGCATTCAATGCAGCGGCAGAATCGATAAAACCCGATTCTTCATCGAAGGCAATGCTTGTTCCATTACTGATAGCAAATGGTTCACTGAGCAATACCTTATTGATGGTATCCATCTTCGGATGACGGAAGGAGAATTGATTAAGAAGAGATCGTTTGTTCTTCACCGTATCGAACCCTGCCGGATGATTGAAGGTCTCCGGTATATCCACAAACTTGATGGCTGTGTTATTGACCGTCAGGTTCTTGAGAGAATAATCAAACATCAAATTTCCTTTTGCTGCATTCATGCCTCTACCATACGCGTTTTGCACTACGGCAGTCGTTCCTATTTCTTTCGATAAGCCGCCGCTGCTTGCCATAACGTTGCTAAAATAATACGGCAGAGACGACGGATAAAAGGATGCAACAGACATAGAAGATGTTGCAGGGCCGTTGCTCAACTGTACAAATTGCCCTGTGGTGCCAATCCCATAAAATGATGAACCATTACTGACAATGTTCTGCCATGTAGAGTTGTTCGTATTCTGAGCATACGTATAATATGCATCGGACGAGTTATCTTTTAAATTCAACGAAATAGAATTCACCATATTGCCGGAATAAGTATAAACCGATGGGGCTTTTGAACTCCAGTACACTGCATTGACATAGTTCGGCGTGTATGATCCGCCGCCGTACAAATCACGAATCCAACATACTCGTATACTACTATCCGGCATCTGTACCATGGATGGCTTGTAATTCAAATAACCGGACATACTGGAAACTGTTGACCAATCGTGCAGAGATGGAACAAAACTGCTTCCATTGGAAGAACAAGAAACTCCCACATCCATAATAGTACTACCGACACCGGCAACTGTTTGATATACAACATCAAAATATGAACTATTGGTAATACTCTGTTTATTCATTGCGATCGTCGCATTGGTGGAACTGCTCGATGTTCCGATAATCAATAGTGGGGCATTAGGAGCGGGATAGGACTCTACACCGCCTTCAGCGATATAGCCACATTTCAAATAGATGCCCGGCTGCATACCGCCAGCTGTGCTTTTTCGTTCAAAACATAAGGTGAATTTGTAATCGTTGCCCCAGGCAATATTCGGATTGGCGTTGACCGAATAGGAATCGCCTCCCGTTGGTTCGGTATATAATGGTGCGGAAATATTACAAGCATAGCTGCCATTGGTATTGACAAACACAGCATATTCAATTGCGTATGTGCTGTTGAAGGGTTGTTGAAATACAACAACAATGGCGTATTCGCTTGTATTATTTTGATCCCAGGGGTTGTAATGCCAATCGATACTTGGACATTTTCCACCGCCATTATCCAACGGCTGCCCGTTGTTGCCGAGGAACCAGTTAATGCCATTTGTGCTTTCTTCAAGCCATACACGTCCACCTGATTCATACACCTGATGATACCAGCCGTCTTTTGTTCTCACGATTTTCCGCTGACCGTTGTCAGAGAAAGTTGATGCAGTGCCGGATATATGGACACCTTTGTAATTGGCAACAAGGGTGTCATGATCGGAGGGTGTGACGGTTCTCTGATTACTTCCGTTATTATCCGACCAACCAGAAAAATAATAATTTATTCCACCGTTGATTAAGGATGAAGGCGCTGTTACAGATGTACTGTTTCCTTCAATGATTTGTTGGAGCAGTGAGTTTGAGACAACTGTGCCAAACTCCGTTTGCTCTTTTAGTGCGATATTGCAATATTTTTTAAGATAGGCATTGAGCTGCACATTATTTTTATTTCTGTCGGTATAATAGCTGGTTGTTTGCGAACTTGAAAGAGAATAGTCATGGCTATTGTACCTATATACCCAGCTACTTTTATTTGCAGTTGCTTCATTATCATTAAACACCCAGGTCCTATTATTCACGTTTTGATTATCATACGCCGCCAAATTGATCGTATGCTTTTCATACGCAGTAAATGGATACGGGCTTCCATGGGAAGATGCTGCAACATCGATACCGACACCGATAGAACCGCCATCGGCTCCATCCAGATCGTTCCGTGCCGTGAACGATAATTGTGTTGAAGGGTGAGTATATACGACTGTGAGAGTTAAACTTAAGGACGAACATGAACCAATAGTGCTTTCACTTTCGCTGAGTGCACCTAAATAAAGTGTACGTGAAGAAAGAGCGTTTTGTAAAGCAGTTTTAATAGACGAGGAAGTAAAAGACCCTGTTCCATATCCAATACCGGTATTCATGCTGCTTCCATTTCCGATAGCATTGTAGTTAGCGGCATAATCGCTGCCAGGGCTGCTTACTTGTGTAATTTTAAAAGTATAACTGCCGGAACCGGTACTGTAGCCAACAGTAACCTGAGCGATTGTAGCATTCGACGGTATCTGCGCCGTTGTCCATGTATAGGTATAATAACACCGGGAAATACACGAAGAAGAATCTGAAGAATTAAAGGATTTCCCAATATTATACATTGCCAGAGTATAATACGTAGAATCGTTTTTTGTTGTGTATTTACCGACACTTACTGTTGGTGTCGCAACAAAAGATATTGTGTCCGTGGCTGTTTGTGCATATACATTAGCAATACATGCAAACATAACAAAAAACACCACGGTAAGTTGCATTGTTTTTTTCATAACTATTTTTTCCTTCTGAATAAATGGTTAATTTAAAAACAGAATAGCCCGCTTTTTCCCGATGTATTCGGGAAAGCAAAAGGTGACCAACCTCGTAGAGCTATTCTGTAACACAGGGAATAGTGCCGCAAGCGCTATTCCCTTTTTTATTTCTTAGTGCTTATGTCCTCCTCTTGTTTAAGTTTTCCATGTAAGATCATGTTTACGCCATTTGCATCATCAGAGACGCAAAAGAAAACATCATGGTCAAATAAAGCAGGTTCACCACCAACAATACTTACGTTCGCATTAGGAAAAGCAACTAATTGTTGAGTATCCATACCATTGTAGTGAGATATTCCCGCTCCAATCGGAATGAATATGTCTTCTTCATTCCTTCCATAAACTTGATATCTAAAATCTTCTTCGGGAAAAGAAAATTTTTTCACAAACCTTCCCAATATGCCATCGAAAGATTCATATCTGTAAACATCATGCGAGATGACAAAATAAACTTTATTTCCGATACGGTTCATTCCTCCTTTTATACTATCAAGAGAATTAGTATATAATAATTTTATATTATTATTTATTAATCGATAAAATGATAGCGAATCAACTGTAGTGTTTAAAGGTGGTGTGTAAGCGCTAATATATTCTTCTTCTCCGTCATCGATTTTTATTTCATTAAAGGCGGATGTAAAACTTGTATGATAAATTTCTGACCAAGTGGAACCATCATAATGCAGGATGAAACTATATCGTGTCGAAAAATTATTGTTCACCAAGACATATCCAACTGCATATAGATTCTTGTTGCTTGTACCTTGTAGATACCAAATATAGGCATCAGAGGAGTCATTTGGTTTAAAAGTAAATTTTTGTGTCCATGTAGTGCCGTCAAAGTGCCACAATTGTGCACCATTTCCGCTCAACCAAATATCATTTTGGCTTAATCCAAATATTGTCTTATTGGACCAGCCTGTATAACCGTTCCATTTCGTCCATTTTGTACCGTCGTAATGGAACAAATCATCGTACCCACATGCCCATATATCTGTAGGTGATGATCCCCAGATAGATTGTAAGTACCCTTGTTGAAGATGCAGCGTATCGAATGTCCAGGTATAATCACGGCGTCCGGGCTGGATAATCTCTGGCCCAACGGGATTATGTTTGCAATCAGTCGCGACAAATGCAAGGGAAAAAACACAAAAAAACATGGTATATAATTTTTGTCTCATACTTATTTTACACTCCTATTGTTTAAGTTTTCCATGTAAGATCATATTGATTCCATTTTCATCATCAGAGACGCAAAAGAAAACATCATTATCAAATATTGTCGGTTCAAAATTAATTCCCGTTAAACTATTCGAAAATTGTATTAAGGTTTGGACGTCTGTTCCATTGTAATGCGATAGCCCTGAATTTAATCGTACAAAAATATCTTTTTCATTCCGGCCATAAACTGAATTTCCAAAATCTTGTTCAGGGAATGAAAAGCATTTCACAAATCTTCCTGTTACATCATTTATATATTCATACTTATACACATCATGTGAAATAATAAAATAGACCTGATTTCCAATAGTATTGATCATTCCAGAACCACCGATACTATCTAAACAATTTGTATAGAGCAATTTTACGGTTCGATTATTGATTAATTGGTAAAAGGAAATAGAATCGTCACCCATATAGTGTGTAGGTGATAGTTTGTACTCTAACACATAAGGATTACTGTTATCTATTTTTATTTTCCCGAACTCAGACGCATGATCTGCTCTGTATGTTTCTGACCAATCCGAACCATTGTAATGCAAAATAAATCCGTACCAGTTTCTATTATCATTGCCATACATAATATATCCAACAGCATAGATGTTGGTGCTGTTAGAGCCTTGTAGATACATAACATTGGCTTGAATACAACTATCCGGCTTATAAGTAAATTTTTGGGTCCATGTAGTACCCATCATAATGCCATAGTTGTGCACCATCGCCGCTTAACCATATATCATTTTGGCTCAATCCATAAAGCGCTCTATTGGACCAACCTGTATAACCGTTCCATCGCGCCCATTTTATACCGTCGTAATGAAACAAATCATCGTACCCTCCAGCCCAAATATCTGTCGGCGATGAACCCCAAATGGTTTCTAAATAGCCTTGTTGAAGATGCAACGTATCGAATGTCCAGGTATAATCACGGCGTCCGGGCTGGATAATCTCTGGCCCAACGGGATTATGTTTGCAATCAGTCGCGACAAATGCAAGGGAAAAAACACAAAAAAACATGGTATATAATTTTTGTCTCATACTTATTTTACACTCCTATTGTTTAAGTTTTCCATGTAAGATCATATTGATTCCATTTTCATCATCAGAGACGCAAAAGAAAACATCATTATCAAATATTGTCGGTTCAAAATTAATTCCCGTTAAACTATTAGAAAATTGTATTAATGATTGCACGTCCGTTCCATTGTAGTGTGATAATCCTGATTGCATCCGCACAAAGACATCTTTTTCGCTCCTCCCATAAACCTGATAGCCAAAATCCTGTTCGGGGAATGAAAAGCATTTCACAAATCTCCCTATTACATCATTTATATATTCATACTTATACACATCATGTGAAATAATAAAATAAACACGATCTCCAATACTATTCATCATTCCAAAACCGATGCTATCTATTGAATTGGTATATAATAATGTTATATTATTGTTTATTAATCGAAAAAATGATATGGAATCACTTCCATAAACATTTGTCTGGACTTTATTTTCATAAATATATACTCTGCTATTTTCAATTTTTATTTTCTCGAAATTAGATACAAAATTAGTACGATAAATTTCTGACCAAGTTGAACCATCATAATGCATTACAAAACTATATCGTTTTGAAAAGTCATTACGAATTGTAGCATATCCAACAGCATATATATTATTACTATTTGTTCCATGTAAACACCAAACATATGCTTCAGAGGAATCATTAGGTTTAAAAGTAACTCTATTTGTCCATGTGTTGCCGTCATAATGCCATAGTTGTGCGCCATCACCGCTTAGCCATACATCATTTTTACTAAATCCAAGTATTGCTCTTTTAGACCATCCGGTGTTTCCATTCCAGCGAGTCCATTTTGTACCGTCGTAATGAAACAAATCATCGTACCCTCCAGCCCAAATATCTGTCGGCGATGAACCCCAAATGGTTTCTAAATAGCCTTGTTGAAGATGCAACGTATCGAATGTCCAGGTATAATCCCGTCTTCCGGGTTGGATAATCTCTGGCCCAACGGGATTATGTTTGCAATCAGTCGCGACGAATGCAAGGGAAAAAACACAAAAAAACATGGTATATAATTTTTGTCTCATACTTATTTTACACTCCTATTGTTTAAGTTTTCCATGTAAGATCATATTTACACCGTTCAATCCGTCATAGAGACCAAAGAATACATCGTTATCGAAAATGGCCGGATCACCTCCGACAATACTTACACTCGTATTGGAAAAATTTATTAATGGTTGAACATCTGTTCCGCTATAATGAGAAATTCCCGACCCAATTGGTACAAACACATCTTTTTCACTGCGTCCATAAACTTGATATCCAAAATCTTGTTCGGGGAATGAAAAATATTTCACAAACTTGCCTATTACATCGTTTAGGTACTCATACCTATACACATCATGTGAAATAACAAAATACACCCTGCTTCCAATATTGTTCATATTGCCAAAAGTGATGTTGCTTAGAACATTCGTATATAACATCTTTAGATTGTTATTCGTGAATTGATAAAAAGATATAGAATCGTTTTCCATATCTCTTGTTGGAGAAATCCGATAATTAAAAATATATACTTTGCCGTCATCAATTTTAACTTTGATAAACTCCGAGGCAGTCTGAGCACGGTAAATTTCTTTCCATGTTTTTCCATCATAATGAAGAACAAAACCGAACCAACTTGTCGAATTATTATAAACGTTTATACAACCAGTAGCATAAATATTGTTATTATTGACACCTTCAATATCATCAATATTAGCCTCAGATGAATCATTGGGTTTATAATTGTATTTTTCTATCCATTGTGTACCGTCGAAGTGCCAGAGTTTTCCAACCGTTGAACCGAGCCATATATCGTTGGCACTAAAACCAAAAAGCTTTGTCCTTGACCATCCAGAAAAATCTGTATAGCGGATCCACTTTGTACCATCATAATGAAAAAGATCTTCGTTCCCACATGCCCAGATATTGTGCAGGAGATGACCCCCATATTGATTCTAAAGAACCTAATTGAAGATGCAGCGTATCGAACGTCCAGGTATAATCCCGTCTTCCGGGTTGGATAATCTCTGGCCCAACGGGATTATGTTTGCAGTCGGTATTGGTTAATGCAATAAAACAAAAAGCGAGAACGAGAATGTAAAATGGTTTTTTCATAGGCATGAGGTTTTAGGTGTTGGGTACAAGAATGCAAAACTGAAAATGTTTTCTGCCGCGAACGGAAAACCTTTTAAATCTTTTTTATTCAAACTACTTCTCCTTATTGTAAAGAGCAACAGTGTAAAAGAGTAAAAAAGTAAAACAACCGTGGTATGTACGGCACTGAAATAGGATAGAGTACATTTTCATTGTTATCAAGTAAAAATGATCGAATCGTCAAGGGCTTCGTGCACCCTTTACACCAATAGAAGTGTACACAATACAAAATAAATTGTCTGTCATATTTTTGCCGGTTTTCATGTCATATTTTTATGACAGAGAAATTGAACGAAAAATGGGGAAAAGAAGGCGCAAGACGGGAAAAAAGGAGATGAGAACGTGCAGCGACCGTTATCACACTTTGGACGGGTTGAAAATTTTCAACACCTTCGGTATGTTGTTGATACATATTTAGGCGCGTAGCAACGCGCCCCTACAAACATCATTATTTGCTATACACAAAATGATCGGAGCGCGGATCGTTTTTCCATGCGGCGAGTGTCAATCCATTTTTATCTTTTTCACTCAAGAGCTGAGAATGCGGAACGATAGAATCAAACAGACTCTTGAGTTTTACGTCGCACAAACTCCAATCAATGTCGGGAGCGAGCGGAGAAATTCCCACTTCACACTTCGGGCTGTACTCGCCGGAGCACAGATACTCGATGCGTGTTGGTTCCGGGAAAAACGGCCCGTGCGCAAATCCAACCGGAATCCAGATCCATTCATTATAATCTTTATCGTCTGAAGCGGGCAAATCATACGCTACGATTTTACCGAACGTCGGCGAATCCTTGCGAATATCGAGCGCGGTATCGATCATTCTGCCATACACAGTGCGCACAAGTTTTCCCATAAAAGGATTGAATTGGAAGTGCATGCCGCGGATGGTTCCGGGTTTTGAAACGCTGTCATTCATCTGGCTGAATTCAACGCCGTGAAGGAACTTTAACTCAGGCAGCGTGTTGAATTCACTGCGGCGAAACGATTCACCAAAATAACCGCGATGATCGGCAAAGCGTCCGAAACGAATTATTTTAACTTCAGGTAATGCAAGAGATTGAACAGAGAGAATTTTCATAAGAGAACTTGGGATTAAGGTTTCTGTTGTTGAATTTTTTTGAGCGTCAGATCGCTGAACGCATGAAACTGAGCAGGATCAACGCACAACTCTTCAACATCGTGCTGAAATTGCTGTTTGGTGTAGCCATGCTGCTTCAACACCGCTTCTAATTTTTGCTGGTATTGTACGCTGTCGATATTTTTATTTTGCGTTTTACATCTTACGACAGCCGCATACGTATCTGCAAGCTGATCGATACGTTGATCATTCTGTGGTTTTGAATGACATCCAAGAAAAAGACATATCGAAAGTATAAAGAACCAGCGCGTATTCATTGATGTTTCAAAATACGCAACAGATGCCACGAAGGCAAGAGTTGAAGAACAGCGCGGTTAGTTGTATATTAGCTGTGAGCAATTCGCTAATGGCTACCATCAATTAGTAAATTGCCGATCTAAAATTGTAAATTGAAAATATCCTCATGCCGTATCAACTTATTACCGATCTAAAACCTGCCGGTGATCAGCCGGAAGCAATTCGCCAGCTTGTGGAAGGATTGGAACGTGGTGATCGATATCAAACGCTGCTCGGTGTTACAGGCAGCGGAAAAACGTTCACCATCTCCAACGTCATAGCGCATACCAACAAACCGGTATTGGTGATGTCCCACAACAAAACACTGGCGGCACAGTTATACGCGGAATTCAAAAGTTTCTTTCCAAAAAATCGCGTTGAATTCTTTATCAGCTATTATGATTATTACCAGCCGGAAGCGTACGTGCCTTCGTCTGACACTTACATTGCAAAAGATTCCTCGGTGAATGATGAAATCGACCGGCTGCGGCTGCGTGCAACCAGTGCGTTGCTCAGCGGCGATCCGAACGTGATCGTCGTTGCATCCGTCAGCAGTATTTACGGCATCGGCGCACCGGATGAATGGATCAACCAAACGGTGATGATCAAAAAAGGCGACCGGCTCACGCGGCAAATGCTGTTGAAGCATTTGGTGGATTTGTTGTATGCACGCAACGACTATGAATTTGCGCGCGGCACATTCCGCGTGCGCGGCGATGTGGTGGATGTGATTCCTGCGTACGAAAATGAAGAAGCGATCCGCATTGAATTTTTCGGTGATGAGATCGAGCACATTTCGTTTACATCAACAAAACTGACGGCCGTGTACTGGGCGAGACTGATTATGAAATGCTGTACCCTGCAAAACAGTTCATCACCTCGCGCGAGACAATTGAAAAAGCGATGAACGGGATTTATAAAGAACTTCGCGAACGTGTCGCAGAACTTCGTGAACTTGGTAAATTAGTAGAAGCACAGCGCATCGAACAACGTACACGCTTCGATATGGAAATGATGCGCGAGGTCGGCTACTGTTCCGGAATTGAAAATTATTCGCGACATCTCGCAGGCAGGCCGCCGGGATCGCGCCCTTCATGTTTGCTGGATTATTTTCCAAAAGATTTTCTCACCGTCATCGATGAATCGCATGTTACGGTTTCACAAATCGGCGCGATGTATGCGGGCGACCGTTCACGCAAAACGACATTGGTGGAATACGGCTTCCGCCTTCCCTCTGCTCTCGACAATCGCCCGTTAACCTTTACGGAATGGGAAGCGACAGTCAATCAAATTATTTTTGTCAGCGCCACGCCTGCGGCGTACGAGTTGGAGCATTGCAAAGGCGTCGTGGTGGAACAAGTCATTCGCCCAACGGGATTGCTTGATCCCGAAGTCATCGTTCGCCCCAGCAAAAATCAGATCGACGATTTGATTGCAGAAATCCGTACACGCGCGCGAATCAAAGAACGCACGCTCGTTACCACGCTCACCAAACGCATGGCAGAAGATTTAACAGAATATTTAACCAACATCGGCATTAAGGTGCGCTACATTCATTCTGAAGTCGATGCTTTAGAACGTGTTGAAACATTGCGCGATTTACGGCTGGGGGAATTCGATGTGCTTGTCGGTGTCAATCTTTTGCGCGAAGGATTGGATATGCCGGAAGTTTCGCTTGTTGCAATCATTGATGCAGACAAAGAAGGATTTTTACGGTCGGAACGCTCGCTCATTCAAACAGCAGGGCGCACGGCACGCAACGCGAACGGCAAAGTGATACTCTATGCAGACACCATGACCGGATCGATGCAGCGTATGATGAGTGAAACAGAACGCAGGCGCAAAAAACAAATCGAGTACAATACCAAAAACAACATCAAACCGGTAACAATTTACAAAACAGTGGATGAAATTCTTGCCGCCACATCCATCGCTGATGTAAAGTCCAAACACGATGAACGCATAGATCACGCAGCTTCCCGCGCCGTTGCAGAATCCGTTGCAAAATATTTGACTGCTGACCAGAAAAAAGATTTGATCGAAGAATTGCAAATCGAAATGCAGCGTGCAGCAAAAGATTTAGAGTTCGAACGTGCAGCAGAATTACGCAACGAACTCGAACGGCTGAAAGGAATGCAAAAGTAACGTACTGAAGAAAAAAAATGAACTTCGCACCAGTTCTACATCGTGTTACCAATCCGCTTATCGAATTTCTGTATCCTCCTTCCTGCCTTATTTGCCATCAGCCGCCCAACGATATATCCCAAAGAATATGCACTTCATGTTGGAATTCCATCCAGCCATTATCACGCAATCATCCACTCTATCTTGAAACGCTGCAAAAACTTTTAAGCGATCATTATGTTCACGATCTTGTTTCATGTTTTGTGTTTGAAAAAAACGGAGCATTTCAGCACATTGCTCACGCGCTCAAGTATCAGGAATTCAAATCGCTCGGCATTGAATTAGGGAAAAGAATCGGCGGCGTGATGCAAACATGGGAACTTGATGCGGATATTATCATTCCTGTACCGCTTCATAAACAAAAGTATCGCGAGCGAGGATACAATCAAGCGGAATATATAGCATGGGGAATTTCTTCCATCATCAACAAACCCGTCTGCACCTCGATCATTCAACGGAAACGCTACACGCAAACACAAACAAAACTTTCCGCAGAAGAACGGCGAAGAAACATGCAGGACGCATTTGAAATTTCTGATCGCAGCAAACTTGCCATTGCCGGCAACGTTTGCCTTTTAGTCGATGATGTCATTACTACCGGCGCCACCACTGATGCCTGTGCAAAAGAACTTGTTGCTGGCGGTGCGGCAAAAATTATTGCAGCATCTTCCGCCCTGGCACAATAGATTTTTACGCATAATTGATATTCGGATTGCTGTTATTTTTTCCTTTCTACAAAAGTGCATATCTACATTGGTAATCAACGTCATTTTTAGCCCGAAATCGCGCTTGGCACGCGGATTTTATTCAGGAATGTAAATTGAGCAATATAGATTGAGAACGAAATAAGAACTAAAATCGAATGCAGATGAAAACACAATATTCAATTCCTGACAACGTCTTAAACGTCATTAATGGCATGCTGAGCAGAGCAACAGAATCGGAACCGTGCAAACAAGTTGCTTTTCGTATTGCAGCATTTGCATACAACGCTGGAATCAATGCCGGGATGCATTCGGCATTAGTGCAATTAGAAGAAACACAGTTATTCATTCAAACACTCACGAAACAATGTGAAGAGTTAGTAATATGACCGTACAAACACCACATCAATCCAATATTTTGGCAAATCATGATTTAACGCCTCGCGATGATGCAAAAAAAATTGTCAGCGAAATTCTCAAACGCGTTGATCAACTCATCAAGAAAAATAATCTTGAACTTGCGATGAGTGAAATCCAGAACGCTAAAGAAGTTGATCCGCGCAATGTTTATACGCTTGCGCTGGAAGAACGAATTAACGTCTTACTCAGTGCGGAGCATAAGCGCAACAGCGAACAGCCGGCAAAGAACCCTATGCTGCCGGAACCTTTGCCAGTTCAGCAACCCGCTGCTGAAACTCCATTACCGCATTCTGCTGCCGCGACGGTATCATCAACACCAGTACAACCTTTACCCTCTGTTACTGCGATGGGAGATTACAGAAAAATTTTGGTCGAAGCATGGAGTCATGGGAAGATCACTTCAGAAAAAGATATGTACACGCGCCAAGTTCGCGCGCTCTGGAACATTAGCGATGCAGACCATGACCGAATAGAAAAAGAAGCAAAGCATGAATGCTATAAAAATATATTGTCCAAACTTATGGCAAATCCAGTCGCACTAAATGGCAACATAGGTATGATTGACGATCTGAAAAAACTGTACCAAATATCAGACGAAGAACATTTGCAGATACAAACGCTTATTGCCGTCTCGACCCGGCGGAAAAAACAGCGTGAAAAACTCCTCGTGATCGACGATGATATGCGGCTTCTGGAATTACTTGCCGCATCGTTAGAAGATGGCGGGTTCGATGTAACCGCACTTTCCACATCCGATGAAGCGTATGCGCTTTTGCGAAAATTGACACCGGATTTGATTTTATGCGACATCAATTTGGAAACATCAACGATGGGAGGATTTACATTTTATGAACGCGTGCAAGAACTCAAACACTTGCAGAACATCCCGTTTATCTTTTTAACCGGACTGACGGATGAAGCTCTTGTCCGTACGGGGAAAGAACTTGGCGTTGATGACTATCTGATGAAGCCCATCTCAGAACAAACGCTCCTCTCCACGCTGCGCGGCAAGTTGAAACGATTCCGTCAGCTCCGGAAATTATCCGAAACAACTGCGCCGACATTAGCAACGGCATAACGAAGGCGTATGCTCATGAATGCTGCACCCGTTGCTCTCTAAATAAATCATGGGCAGAGAAGAATACTTATCCTGCCATCATAGTGACGAATCCGGTTTTGTATTGACACGAGCAACTTTCTTGTGTGTTTTGCCGTTTTTCCATCTTCACCAATGGTTTAGAAGCGTACGCAGGTCATTCAGATAAAACCATAAGTCCCTCAAAGCGACATTTTATTTGCTTTGAACTATGGAAAGTATTTCTATTTCGATTCCTCGGCTTTATAACCAAGAATTGAAAGCATCTTCAACCCGTAGCGTGTTCCAAACTCTCTGTACCCTGCCGGTAAAAAATGCAGATGATCCGGACGTGCCGGGCAGCCCTGTGAAGAAATAACATGGGCTGTGGGAATAGTGTTCGGCAGACTGTCAATCATCGAATTCATCGCCGCACACGCGC
The DNA here is from genome assembly GCA_963790045.1 of Ignavibacteriota bacterium. Lineage (GTDB taxonomy): Bacteria > Bacteroidota > Ignavibacteria > UBA10030 > UBA10030 > DATKMP01. The sequence continues at coordinate 404,966 of CAWBMS010000008.1, forward strand.
CGTTCTGATCGGCAGGAACAAGTTCGCCGACAAGCAGCGGTACTTCTTCGGATTTAAGATTCAGGTCTTTGATCAAATTGTCGTAAACTGTTTTCACTTTTTCCGGCCACTCTTTATCGTTCGGATTGGACTCTCCCTGGTGCATCAAAATTCCTTTAATGACGCCATCTTTCTTTGCCAGCTTTCCCATCTCCACAAGATACTCGTATGGATTTTCACCATACGTACTGATAATAGTTTTCATCCACGGTGCTGCGGTTGCAGTATATGATGCACAGCTGTCTTTTTCGAATAGTTCAATCTTGCAGCCGGCAACCGCAACATTCACTATACCCACCTTGATATTCGCCGGGAGTTTGGACACCAGCGTTCTGCCGAAATAGTCGGCAGGACTAATGCCTGTCCTTGGCCGACATAATGGAGGAACTGCCGGATACCATTGGCCTTTTTTTCTATCCGCTTTGGGAAAATCGACCGTTGCAAGAACCTGAAAGCGATTATCTACACCCATTGAGTCTTGCTTTTCTATTCCCGGAAAACCTTCCATATTTGACTGCCCGAAGCAGAGGAATATGTAAAAATTTGCATCTTGAGAAAACGCATTTGTTGCTGCAAAGAGCAACCCCGCCAACAGAAATATTTTTATTTTCATTTTCATACCTTTTACTAAATGTTAAACAAAATGTAATTTAATTTTTACTATCTTTTAATTGTTGTACACCATCTATCTCCGTTATCGGTACATTGCGCCATTCGGCAATCTGGTTCATAATTGCCGTGCGAACGGTATCGCGGAGGACTGCAACGTCTTGCATAGAGAATGATACGGTATCGATGGGAGAAAGAATTTTGAGACGAATATCGGACGGTTTGCCGAACTTCCAGCTATGTTTGGGAATGCAATCCCGCGAGCCCTCGATGACAAGCGGAAGCACCGGTACTTTTGCTTTGATGGCAAGATGAAATGCGCCGTCGGAAAATTGCCGCACGCGCCCATCATGTGTGCGGGTTCCTTCGGGAAAAATCATCACCGAACATTTTTGCGCCAAAACGGATTGCGCTTTGATGAGTGCTTGCGCGCCGCTGCGTGCATTTTTTCGATCCACCGGAATATCGCCGCTCCATCGCAGCATCTGACCAACGATGGGAATGTGAAACAGTTCTTCCTTTGCCACCCATTTCATTTCCCACGGCAGATTGCTGATGAACGGAATATCCGCCAGCGATTGATGATTGCACACCACCACGTACGGGTTGCGGGGATTAGAAATGGTTTCGCCGGAGATGTGCAATTTCCAGAGCGGATTGATGAACGTCGTTGCGTTGCCGATCTTGCGAAAAATATATCCGGTTCGATAACGAACCGGATCGCGGTCGAATAACCTGCTAATGCCGACAAGGCAAAACCAAACTAATAACGTAACGCTAAAGGAAAACCAAACGTAGAGTGATATTAACATTTTCATTTATCCATGTGCAATATTAGAGATCGGTTCTTTGTTTCCTTTTGTCCATGACATCAAAAAGAAAAATACTGCAAGAACAAGATACGCAACTGCGAACTGATACGGAACTTGCTGGAACACGCCGCTTAACATCCACGGAAAATACATCGAACCATCCGGCATTGCAGAATGAATGATGCCGAAGAATGCGAGTCCTGCAAGAACAAGTAAATATGCAGCTGATGCACGCAGCTTGCGGTCGATCAATTCAGCAAGAAATGCTCCCCACAACATACCGGTGACGATAAATCCGTTTCCGAGCGCAACGATCACTAATGTTTCCGGCAGTGCTTTTCCGGGAGCGATGATCAGTTTATTAAAAACATCGGGAAGAACGATGTCCGGTGTTTCCAATTTGATCGCGAGAAAGCGTGCAATAGTCGGAAGAAATGCGAATGCCACCGCAACAGCATGACGTTTGGGACATGCCTGAAACGATTGTGCGATAATATCAAGCGCGACGAAGATAAGAATGGGAGCAAGCACTGCGCGCGGAATGAGTTCCACAAAAAACGAAACGTAACCAAAGATGCCGCCCAGTCCGATGAACACGCCGGTAAGCACCGTGTACCCTGCGCGTGCGCCCATGTGTTTGTATGCCGGCTGCCCGATGTATGGAGTCGATTGTGCAACGCCGCCGCACATTCCGGCGATCAGCGTGGCGATTGCTTCCGTCAACAAAATATTGCGTGTATTGTAATCATCGCCGGCAACGCGTGCACTTTCCGTAACGTTAATGCCGCCGACGACGGTAAGAATGCCGAATGGAATCGCAAGCGGTAAATATTTAAGCGCAGGCACCATGCCTTTTAGAAAATCCAGCGTCGGAATCGGCAAACCGAAATGTACTTGCAGCGGCGGCACACCCGCATACGTTCCGCCGACCATACCGAGCGGCGCCAAAGAATAATAGAGCACCGTTCCGATGATGACGGAAGCAAACACGCCGGGAATTTTTCCGGGCAATTTAATGCCGGCAACAAGCGTGTAAAAAATCATGCCGAGAGCAATAAGTCCGACCAACGGCATACCGAATATATCCACGAGCGGCGTCATCGCAATCAATCCGAGTCCGATGCCTGCAAGCGAACCGAGCAATCCTGCCTGCGGTACAATTTTCTGTATCCATTTGCCGAAGAACGAGAACACGACTTTGATGATGCCCATAAACACCATTGTCGCCATGCCAATGTACCATGTCATCATCGCCGCATCGCGCTCAGCATATCCTTCCGCTTTCAAGCCGATAAATGCAGGACCGAGAACGATCAATGCAATACCGATGGTTGACGGTGTATCCAATCCGAGCGGCATAGCGGTGATGTTGGAATGGCCAACTTTTTTTGCAAGACGGAACGCCATCCACGTGTACACTAAATCGCCGAAGAGTACGCCGAATGCAGTTCCGGGGAACATCCGCGTGTACACGATATCCGCAGGAAACTTGAATGCGAAAATCAAAATACCGGCGAGAAAGGAAAGCACGGTAAGATTATCGAACATCAAGCCGAAGAATCCGTTCCAATCTCCCGAGACAAACCATTTATATTTTTTTCTTTGCTCCATAACGATCCTTCGAACTATCAATTTTTAGTTGGTCAACATCCCTGCAATCGAAGCCGTCATCCAGGTTGCAATCGTACCGCCGAGTACCGCTTTGAGTCCGAACTTGGCAATATCGCCGCGCTTGTTCTCTGCCAGCGGGCCCATGCCACCGATCTGGATTGCGACCGATGCAAAGTTTGCAAATCCACAAAGTGAATACGTAGCAATGATGATCGCTTTCTCCGAAAGCTTTCCATTAGCAACCATATCTGCCATACGAAAGTACGCAACAAACTCGTTCAAGACAAGTTTAACTCCCATCAAGCTGCCGACGTTGAGCGCATCATTCCATGGCGTACCGATAGCAAATGCGATGTATTGAAAGACGAGACCGAGAAGCAATTCAAGTGAAAGTGGTTGGTGAAAATTATTCTGGCAAACGGCATTCAATCCCGTCCAGTTGCCGACGAAACCCAGCAAGGCATTGAGTAATGCAATGATGGCGATGAACGCGATAAGCATACCGGCAACATTGATCGCGAGTCGCACGCCGTCTCCTGCACCTGAAGCCGCCGCGTCAATCACGTCGGCATGTGTTTTTTCAACTTTTAATTTTACAGAACCTCTTGTTAATGGATCGCCAGTTTCCGGCATCAAGATTTTTGCGACGACCATCGTAGCGGGACCGGCAATGATACTCGCGGCAAGCAAATGTCCCGCAAAGAACACTTGCGAATCCGCGACTTGAACGCCGTGCGCTTTGGCGTATGCTAATCCCAGCATTTGCATATACGCGGCGAGCACGCCGCCGGAAATATGCGCAAATCCGCTGACCATAATCGTGAACAATTCGGAATCCGTCATCGCTGCAATGTACGGGCGAATGACCAACGGCGCTTCGGTTTGTCCCATAAACGTGTTTGCCGCCACATCTAAAGCTTCTGCCCCGCTTGTATTCATCAAGCGCAGCATCACCCACGCAATGCCTTGAACAACGCGCTGCATAATGCCGAGATAATACAAGACGGACATTACAGAAGCAAAGAAAATAATCGTCGGCAGAATTTGGAATGCAAAAATCATGCCGATGCTTCCGTCTGTGCCGGGTCCTTTTGCCAGATTGCCGAAAACAAATTGCGCGCCTTCCGCGGCAAACGAGAAGAACCACACAAAAAATCTGCTGATATACATAAAAATCATCTGACCAATGGATGTCTTTAAGACAATGAAAATGAATACGAATTGCAATGCAATGCCAGTTGCAACCAATCGCCAGTTAATTTTTTTCTTATTGGTGGAAAATAAAAAAGCAATTGCCGTGACAATGAGAAGTCCCACAACTCCGCGCACGATTGAAATATAATCCATCTATTCCTCTTTATTAAAAATGAATGCGAGAAATATAAAAAACTTTCTCTTGCAATCCAGCAACAACGGAAATAAATATCATTGAAGCGAGGAACCGGATAGTTGTTTTCAAGGTTTGTGCTTGCTATATTCTTTCGACAAACTACATCAGAGGTTGGTAAAGAAAGCAAAAAGTGATATGGCGAAGAAACGCCGACAGGAATACAAAACCGATTTGCAGTCAAGAATATGCTTCCAAAGAAACAGTCGCGTGTAAAAAAACTGCCTGCACGTACGGCGGCATCATCGAAGGAACAAGTTCAAGTTGAACAATCGTTGCAAGAAGTTCAACACAGGTTTCGGCAAATTATCGAATACAACGCCGACCTTTTTTATTATTTTCAACCAAACGATGGGACTATTTCGTATCTCAGCCCTCAGTCCATTCGGTTTTTCGATGCCGAACCCAAGCAGGCAATTGCCAAGTGGGACTATTTCTTTGCGCATAATCCCGACAATGCACACAAGCGAGAATACGCACATAAATTATTGCTGGCGGGAAAAATACCACCATCGTATGAATTAGAAGTTCATACCATCAAGAATCGAATCGTTTGGGTGGAAGTGAATGAAATGCCGGTCGTTATGCATAAAAAAACGGTCGCGGCCATTGGCACACTCAAAGATATTACAGCACGGAAAAAAACAGAAGAGGCGTTATTGCGGTACCACTTGCTTGCCGACTACGCACATGACATTATTTACTTTAGTGACCATCGAAGGAAATATTCTTGAAGCAAACAAAGCCGCAGTGGAAGCATACGGGTATTCTTATAATGAATTATTAAGAATGAATGTACGGGATATTCGTTCGATTGAAACAGTCCATGGTATTGAAGATCAACTTCGGCAAGCGGCAACAGATGGATTGATATTGGAAACGATACAGCGCCGAAAAGATGGAACTGTCTTTCCGGTTGAAATCAGTGCCCGCGGTGTAAAAATAGACAACAAAAGGATTGTCGCAAGTGTTGTTCGCAATATCACCCAACGCAAGCGGGCAGAAGAAGCACTACGCCAAACACAAAAGATGGAAAGTCTCGGTGTCCTTGCCGGCGGCATTGCACACGACTTCAACAATCTCCTTCAAGCAATCATCGGGCAAACTTATCTTGCATTGACGAAACTTCCCGAAACACTCGAGGTGCGAAAGAATATTGAAAGGGCACAATTAGCAGCAACACGCGCCGCTGATCTTACGCGGCAATTACTTGCCTATTCAGGGCATGGAAAGTTTCTCGTCAAAGTCATCGAACTCAATACATTCATTCAAGAAAATCTTCACCTGTTGGAAATTGCGATTCCAAAGAATGCTGAGTTACATGTGGAGACAATCGAACCGAAACTTTATTTCAATGCAGATGTTGCACAATTACAGCAAGTACTGGTTAATCTGGTCATCAACGCTGCGGAAGCAATGAATGGAAATGCTGGAACAATAACCATCCGTGCATATCGCCAAAACATCGATGAAAAAAATTTGCCATCGTGGAAACGCGGTAATGTTACACCCAAGCCGGGGACATTTATTGTGCTTGGTGTAGAAGACACGGGGCAAGGCATGGATCAATCCACCGCCGAAAAAATATTCGATCCGTTTTTCACGACAAAATTTACCGGCAGAGGACTCGGGCTTGCTGCCGTCCTCGGCATTATTCACGGGCACGATGGCGGTTTGCAAGTGGAAAGCCAGTTTCATGCCGGCACAAAATTCCGAATTGCTTTTCCGCAAACACTGCCGCCTCAATCGGTCCCGGAAGAGATTGTACCGGAAACAAAGAACCAACTGCACGGCACAATATTGTTTATTGACGATGAATCATGTGTACGCGAGGCATTTGTGGATGCTTTTGCTCAATCGAACATTAAAGTTCTCACAGCAAAAGACGGTGAAGAAGGAATAGCGATGTTCAAAGAACATCAGGATTTAATTTCTCTTATTCTTCTTGATCTCTCAATGCCCGGCATGGGCGGTGAGGCAGCGTTCAGAGCATTGCGCAACATCAGCCCGCATGTTTAAAATTATTATTTCATCAGGATATTCAGAAGAGAATATCACCACTAAATTCAAGGGATTGGAAATAACGGGATTGATTCTGAAACCATACCCGTGGAACAAACTCCATCAACTATTAACCGAATATCTTAACATTTTGACGTTATGAAAATCTTGACGCGCACCATCTGGTTGCTTTCCATTATCAGTCTTTTCACGGACGTTGCGAGCGAAATGTTATATCCTGTCATGCCAATGTACTTAACGAGCATTGGATTTTCTGTCGTGTGGATTGGATTGCTGGAAGGAGTTGCCGAAGCCACCGCAGGTTTCAGTAAAGGATATTTTGGGAAACTTTCCGATGCGCTCGGAAAACGCAAACTGTTCGTTCAAATTGGATATTCGTTAAGTGCGATTTCAAAACCGTTGATGGCACTTTTCACCTCTCCTCTTGGCATTTTATTTTTACGAATGGCGGATCGTCTTGGAAAAGGAATTCGTACCGGCGCTCGCGATGGCATGCTTTCTGCGGAAACGACGCAAGGGTTCAAAGGGCGCGTCTTCGGATTCCACCGTGCATTCGATACTATCGGTGCAGCGTTAGGACCGATTGCAGCATTGATATTTTTACTGTTATATCCCGGACACTATCGCACTTTGTTTCTTTTTGCGCTTGTGCCGGGTTTATGTGCCATTGCCACTACTATGTTTATTAAAGAAAAAAAAATATCTTTCCATCACACAAATTCACCTATTCCAAATTTTTTTTCGTTCGTTTCATATTGGCGCACGGCGCCGCGTGAATATCGTTTGGTGGTATCAGGAATGCTCGCATTTGCTGTCTTCAACAGTTCCGATGTTTTTTTATTGTTGATGCTAAGATTGCATGGTGCATCTGATAATATCGTCATCGGCATTTACATTTTTTATAATTTAGTGTACGCTGTTGCATCATATCCATTGGGTGCATTAGGCGATAAAATCGGTCTCCGGCAAACGATGGTGATAGGATTACTTGTGTTTGCCGTGGTGTACGCCGGCATTGCTGTTGTTATCTCTCCAATCGGTATGGCTGCTCTCTTTCTGTTGTACGGAATTTATGCAGCAGCAACGGAAGGTATTTCCAAAGCATGGATTTCTAACATCGCTGCAACATCCGATGTTGCTACAGCAATTGGATTTTATACCGGCGTTCAAAGTATCTGCACATTGGCCGCAAGCAGCGTTACAGGAATTCTATGGCAGATATGGTCTCCGATGGCGGCATTTCTTCTTTCAGCATTGGGAACATTTTTCATCGCAATCTATTTTATCATTGTCTTTCGTTACAACATCACACGAACCATCAGCCAGTTTAAATCATTGAGTAGAACAAATCACCTTTTTTTCTCTTGCCGTTCTCGTCAATCTCCGTTATTTTGAATTAATCTCTTCGTTTATTCAATTACGAATGAACACGGTAATGCATAGACAACATATCACACAGGAGTCCGCATGATTCTTCATGAACATTTTGTACGAATTGCACGCGAGAATGAAGATAAATTAGCGTTCATTGACCGAACGACCAATCAACGCTTCACATACGGTAAAGCATTGATCGCATCGCTGATCATTGCGGATAAACTTCAACAATATCGAAAAGGATTTATCGGCATTATGCTGCCGACTTCTGCCGGTTGTGCGTTATCGATTCTCGGCACGTTAATGAGCGGACGTGCACCGGTGATGATCAATTTTTCCACGGGTGCTGCACAGAATGCCGAGTACGCTCAAAAAAAGTGCGCCTTCAAAACAATCATCACATCGAAAGCATTACTGCAAAAAATAAATTGTCCCTTCGTTCCCGGCATGGTTTTTATTGAAGACATTTTGACAAGCGTCGGCTTGCTGGAAAAAATTAAATCGGCCTTATGGTCCAAACTTCCCGAAGATCGGCTCTTAAAAAAAATCTCTATCGGTTCTGAAACAGATACTGCAGTGTTATTATTCACTAGCGGCAGTGAAAACGAACCAAAAGCAGTGCAGCTTTCGCATAAAAATATTTCGGCAAACATCGAAGGCATTTCGCAGGTTTTCGATCTTACATCCGATGATGTCTTTCTTGCGAACTTACCGCTCTTTCATGTCTTTGGGATTACTGCTAATCTCTGGCTGCCGTTACATTTCGGCATGTCGATTGCAACATACGCAAATCCTCTGGACTTCAAAGCAATATGCGATGTCATCCGTGAAGAAAAAGTAACTTTCGTCGTCGGAACACCGACGTTTATGTGGGGCTACCTGAAGAAATCTTCTCCGGGTGATTTTTCTTCGTGCCGCATTATGATGACTGGTGCGGATAAGACTCCTGATGCACTGCGGGAAGAATATTTACACAAATACAACATCACCTTGTTGGAAGGATATGGTTGCACGGAAGCAAGTCCAGTCATCAGTGCAAACTCCCACACCGCAAACCAGCCGGGCAGCGTGGGACGTGCATTGCCGAATGTGAAAGTCCGCATTGAAAATTACGAAACAGGTGAAGAATGCGCTGCCGGCGAAACCGGAAAAATTTTAGTCAAAGGCGACAATGTGATGAAAGGATATTTTGATGACTTTGAAGCAACATCGTTAAGCATCAGGCATGGCTGGTACGATACCGGCGATATGGGCTATAAAGATACAGAGGGATTTCTCTGGCACGTGGGCAGATTAAAACGCTTTATCAAAATCGGCGGCGAGATGGTGTCGCTCATTCGCGTGGAAAACGTCCTTGAGCATTTGCTGCCGCCCGAGACTGAAAGCTGTGTGGTAGAAGTACCGGAACCGATGCGCGGCTCAAAAATTGTTGCCGTGATCACACAGAAAATTCAAGAAAAAGCAATTCTCAAAAAGATGGCGGAACAATTGCCGAATATCGCTTTGCCAAAACAATTTGTGGTGATGGATGAATTGCCGAAAATGGGCAGCGGGAAAATTGATTTTCGCCGCATTACCGACATTGTGCGCGATATGTTGCAGCATGGGCAGAAATAATTTTTACGACAACAACCAAAGTTGGTTCCTTTCAACACCAGTTGTTATAAAATTCCAGAAACCAATTTTCATTGCACTCATGGAAGTTGAGCGATTTTCGCAAGAAATTCTTTCGGCGTAAAAAATCCGACGCTTGGTACTTCCATCGCTTCCGTTCCATCAAATCGAAGTACTACAACGGTTGGCACGCCGGTGATATTGAATTTTTTTCGCAGCACTTCAGATTCCGGTGAATCGAAGTGCGTCAAATCAACTTTCAATCGTATAAATTTATTCGTCGCATCGATCACATCTTTATCCGTCCAAGTGTTGTGATCAAGTTCTTTGCATGGAATGCACCAGTCGGCAGAAAAATCGATGAGCACTGGCGTTTTGCTTTCTTTTGCGTGCGCCAATGCAGTATCTGAATATGCCTCCCACGTCATTCCCTTTTCACTGAGATTGAATGCAAACCACACTCCTGCTGCAATCGATAAAATGCCAAACACCCATTGAAACTTTTGCAGCAACGGCTTCACACGTCCCGATCTATCGATAAAGCCAAGATAGATTCCTCCCGCAATAAGCGCAACAGGAATAACATCGAATGCAAATTTCGGCGCAATTGCGAGTGCAAGATAAAATAACGCCGCCGCCGAAAGAATAACACCAAAAATCCGTTCTACCCACACCGACCATGAACCTGAGCGTGGAATTTTTTTAAGCAAACCGGAAAATGTTCCCAACACTAAATACGGAAAGCCAAGTCCAAGCGACAAGGTGAAGAATGTCAAAAATCCAAACCATGGATCGCCTTTCGCCGCAACGAAGGTGAGCAATGCAATGACCGGCGGTCCAACGCACGGCGAAGCAAACACACCTACGACAAGTCCGGAAAGATACGTTGCAATAAATCCTGTGCCGGTTGTTCCGCCAAGTTTGCTGGTAAGCCAGTACGGCATTTGTATTTGATACAACCCGAACGAACTGAGCGCAAGTGCAAACAACAAAGCAGCAATACCGGCAAGCACCCACGGACTTTGCAGCCAGCTTCCGAATAATCCGCCGCCGAGAGCCGCCGCAACACCAAGCACGCTGTACATCGACGCAATGCCCAACACATATACAACTGCTTTTAAAAATACGCGCACTACATTTGTTTCCGATTGTCCTCCAAAGAGCGACACCGTTACCGACAACATCGGATATACACACGGTGTAAGATTCAATGCAAGCCCGACTAAAAAGATTGCGAGCAACGTTAACAGCAATCCTTTCTCCTTAACATCATTTGCAAAACGATTCTGCGTTTCTTGTGTCGGCAGCTGCGGTTGTGTGAACGTTTCTTGTTGCTGTAATGCAACCGATGTATCGGCAGTTACAGCCGCAGCCGTAATATGTACCGGAAGGACAACATCGATGTTGACAGGCGCAAGGCACGTTTGATTGTTGCATGCTTGTGCCGTTACTGTTCCGCGGACCGTATCAAAACCAATTTTATGATTGATTGATATTTTGAATGAAGCTGCGATCGCTACCGTTCCTTCGTACAAATCTATGGGCTGGTCTGTAAATCCCAAAGATATTCTTTTACCTTGCGGATATTGTACGCTCAAGACAGAAATAGTTTGATTCGACTGAAAGGCAAGTTCCGTCCCAATCAAATAATCGAACGTCGGCGTATGAGAATTGATGTGCCAGCCGTTTGCAATCGTTACACGAATTGCCGCTCGCACCGTTCCACCCTGCTGCACTTGGTTTGTGGAAAGTGTTGACATGACGGTAATTTCTTTATCTGCCGATATAGGTTGTGCATAACTCTCAACGGATGCAATCATTGCAAGACAGACGAATACAGTCGTGTATAAAAACGAATAACGGATTTTCTTCATTCAACGATACTCTATCGTAAAAGTGATTTCAGTTTCTGTTCCAATGTTTCGTTCGTCAACATTCCCACTTGCTTATCGACAATAAATCCTTTTCTATCAATAAAGAAGCTCGTAGGAATTGCTTCGATGCCGCCATAGGCCTTCACAATATCATCATCGCCCAGCACAATTGGATAATTGAACTTCGCTTTCGCAGCAAACGCATTTACCGCCGGCCAACCTTTTTGGTCTAACGAAACGCCGACGATCACCAATCCTTTTTTATATTGGTCTTGAACTTTAATAAAGTCCGGAATTTCTGCGCGGCATGGCGGACACCATGTTGCCCAGAAATTGACGATCACCACTTTGCCTTTCAATTTCGCAAGTTCAATCGTTGTTCCATCTGCCGTCTTCAAAGAAAAATTGGGCGCGAGCTGTTTACTTTTCGTTTGCGATAAACCATACACAAACGCAGCACTCAGCATCAAGACGGTGAGAATAATATGTTTCATAAATCTATTCCTTTCTAGTACGAGTTGATTGTTGTGTTCTTTCTTCCTACTTCAACCAACGGAAAGAGAAATTCGTTTCTCCTTCACATTAGAAAAAATAGGAATATTTCCTTTGATTTGCCTATATAAATATTATGTTGCTTTTCATCTGATTATCGACAATATTTTTCTAACGATGAACAAGTCCTTGTACATCCTTGGTATTGACGGCGGCGGAACAAAAACCTCGGCGGTACTCTGCACGATGGATCAAACCATCATTGCTGAGGCACAAGGCGAAGGTTCCAATATACAAATTATCGGTACAGGGCAAACGGCAGAAATCATTCTTGATCTTATTCATCAATGCTGCCATTCTGTTGGATGCACAATTTCAGAAATCGGTGCTATCGTTGCAGGAGTTGCAGGGGTTGGCCGTCCTGCTGACCGGCAGCAATTGTTGGATGCCATTACTGCTCTTGCGCAAAAAAATCAGCTTCCACTTCCGCCGTTCGGCATCGAAAGCGATGCGCGTATTGCTTTGGAAGGTGCATTTAACGGCAAGCCCGGTATCATTGTTATTGCCGGAACCGGATCGATTGTGATGGGAAAAAATGTAAACGGCAAGTTGCATCGTTCCGGCGGTTGGGGTAGATTGATTGGTGATGAAGGAAGCGGCTACGCCATCGGACGCGAAGCATTTCGTACCATCGCCAAAGAAATGGATGGAAACAAAACAAAAACCCGCCTCAAGAAATTATTCGCTGATCAGCTGCAATTAACTTCACAGGAAGCAATCATTCAAGCCGTCTATCGAAACAATTTTGACATGGCAAGCGTGGTACCATTGGTTCTTGAAGCTGCATCGAAAAATGATTCGATTGCAAAAAATATTTTAGCCGATGAAGCGAAGGAGTTGGTAGAGACAATTGCGCGGACGTCCGATTCTTTAATAAATAGTAAAAAGAAAAACGAACGCCTTCCCCTTTCCTTCGCCGGCAGCTTGTTGACAAACGATAATTTCTATTCACGGAAAGTTCGTTCAGTAATTAAACGAACACTGCCACAGCTTTCACTTCGCGCAGCAGAAGCATCACCGGTCATCGGCGCAGTGTTGATGGCAAAAGATTTGGCAGGCGACCAATGAGCACAAACCAGCAGTCCATTTCTCATCCGCAATGCGAAGTACGGCAAATTCCTCTACTGACAACGGGAAAAGCGCTTCATAATATTATCAACCATGTTTCTACAAAATATTTTTTATTGATCACGGATCCATCGGTTCAATTTGGACAGTTTGCCTTAGAGCGATTGGTTGCCGTTGCGGAACAAACAAATGCAGGCATGGTCTATTCCGATTTTTATGAAGTAAAAAATGGAAAGCGGATGGAACATCCCGTCATCGATTATCAAGACGGCAGCATTCGTGACGGATTTATTTTTGGTTCGCTGCTATTTTTTTCGATTGCCGCTGTCAAACACGCGTTAAAAAAATATGGCAAGATTGCGAACGTGCAATATGCTGCATTGTACGATTTGCGGTTGAAGGTTTCAATCGACCATCAACTTTTTCACATTCCAGAATATTTATATTCATGCATCGAAACCGACACACGAACAAGCGATGAAAAACAATTTGACTATGTCGATCCGCAACAGCGGCAAGTCCAGATAGAAATGGAAGCGGTTTGCACGCAGCATCTGAAAAATATCGGCGCCTATCTTCCGCCAAAATTTGCGCGACCGCCAAAATCGAAAACCGTTTTTCCGGTTGTAACAAGTGTGATCATTCCTGTCCGCAATCGTGCCAATACCATTGCAGATGCAGTGACCAGCGCACTTGCACAACAAGTAGATTTTTCGTTTAATTGTATTGTTGTGGACAATCACTCTACTGATGACACAACAAAGATTATAAAGAATATTGCCAGTCACGATGCTCGTGTCAAACATATTATCCCTCAACGTACCGATCTCGGTATCGGAGGATGCTGGAATGAAGCGATCTTTTCCGAACATTGCGGACAGTACGCCGTGCAGCTCGATTCCGATGATGTGTACAACGGCACCGACACATTGCAAAAGATCATCGATTTGTTCCGAACAGAAAGATATGGCATGATTATCGGCTCGTATCAACTGGTCAATCAAAAGCTGCAAGAAATTCCTCCGGGCATCATTGATCATCAAGAATGGACGCCGAACAACGGAAGGAACAATGCCCTGCGCATTAACGGACTCGGTGCACCGCGTGCTTTCAACACCGCAGTGCTTCGATCATTGGGCGGATTTCCAAACGTCAGTTATGGCGAAGATTACGCCGCAGCATTGACGATCTCACGCCAATATCAAATCGGCCGCATTTATGAGCCGCTGTATCTTTGCCGCCGCTGGGAAGGAAATTCCGACGCATCGCTTTCTCTTGAACGCATCAATCGCAACGACTCATACAAAGATAAAATCCGTACGATGGAAATTCTTGTCCGGCATTCTCGGACTCTTCCTAGTCGTTTAAAAAGGAACTCATTGTGAGCACTTTCTGCCGCCGCTGGAAACAAACCGATCTGGAAATCGTTCGCTACCTTCTATGGGAAACATGGAAAGAAACGTACAGCAAATTTATTCCTCAAGATGATCTTGAAACATACTTCGCAGAACATTATACCTCAGACCAAATGAAAGCCATGTTCAAAGATCGTGATATAACAGGATTTGTTGCCGAAACTGATGAGATTATTGCCGGATTCGAAAAATTATATTTCGACGAAGAAAAAAAACGGCTGTATGTCCATCAACTCTATACGCTGCCTGTTTATCAGGGAATCGGAATCGGCACACAATTGCTGGGGCTTGCCGCAGAAAACGCAACAGCACATGGCTTTGATGAGCTCTGGATTGGTGTGATGGTTCCTAATGAAGCATCGGTTGCATGGTATAAAAAATTCGGATATGAGATTGCTGAAACCTTGCCGTTCACCATGGGAAAGACCGTTGTGGAACATTATATCGGTTCGATATCGGTGAACAATATTCTCACCGCACAGCGGACATCGACTGAATGATGTTGAACACCGACGCGATGCTTTCTGCAAAAACGATTTTTCGATTCGAAACATCATCCGCTACAGAACCGCTTTCCACGCTTTGCCATCGTCTTCTCTATCAACAAAAAGAATCATGGCAACGGTTAGCTGAAAATTATCTATCATTTGATGCTGTACAAATACGCGATATTGATTGTGGAACATTTCACGTGCGCTTGCAGTTTAATTCTCACCGCATCTCCAGTACCGGCGCCGATGTTACAACGCATGCCATCAAACACAGAAAATGTTTTCTGTGCGTCGAACATCTGCCTGGGCCGCAAAAAGGAATTCTGTACCGAAATACCTTTTTAATTCTCTGCAATCCCGTACCGATTTTTCAGCAGCACTTTACCGTTTCCAGTATTGAACACATTCCGCAATCCTTGGAGAGCAATCTTGAACCATTTCTTGCACTGGCAAAAGAATTAAGTCCCGATTTCAACATCTTTTACAACGGACCAAAATGCGGCGCCTCTGCGCCGGATCATTTGCATTTTCAACTCAGCCCTGCCGATGCCATTCCGGTAGAACGTGATGTTGTCGAAGTTTATTATCGAAATATTATTGGTCAATTCAA
Source organism: Ignavibacteriota bacterium (assembly GCA_963790045.1). Taxonomy (GTDB): domain Bacteria; phylum Bacteroidota; class Ignavibacteria; order UBA10030; family UBA10030; genus DATKMP01. The sequence continues at coordinate 420,447 of CAWBMS010000008.1, forward strand.
TCACGTTACTGTTTTGAATATGAATGATTATGGACGATCCATTATCGTTCTCGAATCTTCGAACAAGGACAACTTGCAAACATTTTTTCAGCAACTTCTTCATGCATGGCAAAAAGTTCTCAACGTACCCGACGAACCGAAATTCAACGTCATCGCTTCTTATCGCAACAACGCATGGCGATTGATTGTTTTTCCGAGAAAGAAACATCGGCCGGAAATATTTTTCAAAGAAGAACACGAGCGCGTCATCATCAGCCCGGCAACAGTCGATATGGGCGGACTCATTGTGACACCGCGCGAGCAAGATTTTCTTCACACCGATGCAGCGCTTATTCAATCCATTTATCATGAAGTCAGTATGAACGATGATTTTCTCCCGAATCTCATCAGTCAGATACACACCGCATGATTACCGAAGAACCCGCGATTTGTGTCGGTATCCTTGAACATCGAACAACGATTCAAGGAATACTGAACGGTGCATTCGAGCTCCCCGATAAAACAATCGTTACCGGAACATTTTTTGTCGCATCGGAAAACGGTTCGATTATTTTATACGACGATAAGAAAAATGTACTGATACGCGCCGCAAATATTTTATGTCGTTCGCTTCATGATGCAACATTCACATTAAATGCCGTTACGATTGGCATTAATTTTCATTGGGAACAGCAGGAAACACAAACATTCGAAGGCGATCTTCGTTTCGTTTTGGAAAGCAACGGCACAATCACTGCCATAAACGAAATCGGCGTTGAGTCTTATCTTAAAAGCGTTATCTCGTCTGAGATGAACGCACAAGCTCCTGTTGAATTTCTAAAAGCGCATGCCATTACATCTCGCAGTTGGTTAACGGCAATGCTGGAACGCCAACAATCTTCAATATTAAAAGACACATCGGCAAAGCGCGGCGTGGAAACGGATACTGAAATTGTTCGTTGGTATGATCGCGAAGATCATACGCTGTTCGATGTTTGTGCCGATGATCATTGCCAGCGTTATCAAGGCATCACCAAAATTATTTCGCAGGAAGTTGAAAAAGCAATCCATGCAACACGCGGAATGTTCCTTCTTCACAACGATCAAATATGCGATGCACGTTTTTCGAAAGCATGCGGAGGAATTACCGAACCGTTTGAGTCCGTATGGGAAGACACAGCAATTCCTTATCTGCAATCCGTTTCAGATTCTTCAATACCTCATCAATCGATCAAAACCGAACACGATGCAGAGGATTGGATGCTCAGCAAGCCGGATGGGTATTGCAACACAACTGATGAAATCATTCTCAAACAAATCCTCCCTTCCTTCGATCAATCGACAACAGATTTCTTCCGCTGGAACGTTGAATATTCACGAGAAGAACTTGAAAATATATTGTTGAAAAAATCTGGAATCGACTTCGGAATATTGTTAGACATTTCTCCCGTTCAACGCGGCCCCTCAGGACGAATCGCTAAGTTAAAAATAACTGGTACAAAACGCTCGTTAATCATCGGAAAAGAATTAGAAATTCGCAAATGGCTTTCACCTTCACATCTCTATAGCAGCGCGTTCATCGTGAAAACCGAGCGGACATTAGAAAATATACCTATTCACTTTACACTTTACGGTGCGGGCTGGGGACACGGTGTCGGTTTGTGCCAGATCGGTGCAGCAGTGATGGCTTCAAAAGGTTTTCAAACAGAAAATATTTTGCAGCATTATTTTCCTAATGCATCAATGAAGAAGTTATATTGACATTAAGCAAACTCTTCACGATTGTACCACAGTTAAAAGCACAGTTCATGCGAGGAAGTTTTGATGTTACCCTTTGAATGGAAAATCGAATTCAGTATTGGCAATGAGCAGATCGATGCTCATCATAAACGCATCATTGGCCTGATCAATAAACTATACGATGCTGTCAAAGCCGGGCAAGAAAGTATTGTGATAGAAGATATTTTGGAAAGTTTGAAAAAATATGCTTACACACATTTTGCCGCAGAAGAGCAGTTATTCCTTCCAACCGCTTATCCCGATTCCCAAAAGCACATGGCGCTGCATCAAGAATTTCGCACAAGACTTGAACAACTTAAAGAATTAGTACATAAAAATGATTTAGCGGCGGGAATAGAATTAATGGATTTCCTCGCATCATGGTTTGTGGACCACATACTTCAGATCGACAGGCAGATGTTACCATATCTTCACACAAAACCACCGCGTTCCACTTCTTCCGACACGCCGGCCAAATAATTTATGACAGCTGCCACACGCAATCCATGGTCGTGGGTTCCATCGCTTTATTTTGCGGAAGGAATTCCGTACGTGATGGTGATGACGGTTTCCGTCATCATGTATAAAAGACTTGGCGTCTCCAACACGGATATCGCGCTCTTCACAAGCTGGCTGTATCTGCCGTGGGCAATCAAACCGCTGTGGAGTCCGTTCGTCGATATGTTCGGAACGAAGCGTCGTTGGATCGTAATCACACAATTGTTTATCAGTTGCGCGTTGCTCGGCATCGCGTTCACGGTTTCACTTCCGCACTTTCTGGTTCTCACACTCAGCGTCTTCGGGCTACTGGCTTTCTGTTCTGCCACACACGATATTGCCGCCGATGGATTTTACATGCTTGGTCTCAGCCAGCAGCATCAATCTGCATTTGTCGGTATTCGCAGTACATTGTATCGCCTTGCAATGATTACCGGACAGGGATTGCTCGTAGTGCTTGCCGGAACATTGGAACCGCGCATCGGCATTGCGCCTGCGTGGTCTATCACGTTCGGTGTTACAGCAATTATCTTCGCTTCTCTTTTTCTTTATCACCGATTTATTTTACCGCATCCCGATACCGATCATGCAGCGCTGAATACAAGTTCCCAAAATATCTGGAATGAATTCTCCAAAACATTTATTCTCTTCTTCAAGCGAAAAGAAATTGTGAGCATCCTTGCGTTTTTATTTTTTTATCGATTTGCGGAAGCACAATTGGTAAAACTTGTTCAGCCGTTTTTGTTGGATGCGCGGGAAAATGGCGGTCTTGGATTAACCACCGGCGAAGTCGGCATTGCGTACGGCACGGTCGGCATTATTGCATTGGTTGTTGGCGGATTGTTAGGCGGCTATGCGATCTCGAAACAAGGATTGAAGTGGTGGCTCTGGCCGATGGTCATCATTATGCACTTTCCCGATCTCGTTTTTGTGTATCTCTCGCATGCACAGCCGTCCAACTTTTTTCTTATCAACATCGCCATTGCATTTGAACAATTCGGATACGGTTTCGGATTTACTGCTTACACAATGTTTATGATCTATATTTCCCGCGGCGAATATAAAACCGCTCACTATGCCATCTGCACCGGCATTATGGCGCTCGGCATGATGCTGCCAGGTATGATCAGCGGCGCATTGCAAGAATGGCTGGGATACAAAACATTTTTCGTATGGGTAATGCTTTCTACTATTCCCGGATTTCTTGTTGCGGCGTTGGTTTCTATCGAATCGAATTTTGGAAAACAATCTACAGAAGGATAAAACAATTCTTCCGGCTATTAGAATTTCAGCGTAACAGAAACACACGGTGTCCCGTCATACATTCCGACACCAATGTTTGTCTTTTCAGATTGAGTTTGGTGCAGCCACGGAATCGCATAGCCCAGCGCACTTCCCACAATCGCTCCGACAAGAATATCGGATGGATAATGCTGCCCTGCCGCATATCGTAAATAACTAAACGCACTTGCCGTTAGCAATGATCCCGTCCAGATGTACGGTTTCCATTCCGAATCAGGATGATACGCGCCATAGATGGTAGATACAAACACTGCCGATGCAAACGCAATCGTACTGTGTGCCGAAAAAAAAGATTCTTGGGATTCTCGCGAATATTTTTCATCCATTGTCACATTAGAATTATAGACATAGGGACGAATGCGCTGCACGGTTCCTTTTGCTATGAGAGTTGTTGCGACGAACCATTCCATTGTTTCTCCATACATCACAGCAATCGTCTGCCAATCGTTGCGCATCGCTTCATCGGTGAAAAGAAGACACGGAGCAATCACCGCAACGCCGTACACCGCATCGCTCGCTGTGTTTGCTGTTGTCGAATAATGCGAGATGGCGCTCCGATCAAACCTGTTCACCGATGATTCGGAAAGAGCTAAAATCTCCTGCGCCGTCAACGGCTTCACCGATTGTTCTGCAAAATAACCGTAAAGCGCTCCCGCCGTACCCGGCGCAACAATATAGGCCTCGGTTTCCCATGAAAGTTGATACGGCGATAACGCCGACGATTGCGATTGTGCAGCAGCCGGTACGATCATCCATGCCGATACGATGAGCATGCAACTTGCAGCCATCAAGTGCATGCTCGAATATTTTTTCTGCATTAATGTCTTCGCCGCGTTACTGTGGTTTTTCTTCCGGCACTAAAATGACTTTTACATAATTCTTCACATCGAAATATTTTTTTGCCGCTTCTTGTATATCGCTCGCTTTAAGTTCCTCTATCAATTGGCGATGCTGAAGAATCTCTTCCGGATGCTCGCTATGTGTATAATACCAGCTTAATTGATTGAGCCAAAATTGATTTTCTTTCTGATTGACTTCATATCGCCGCCGCTGAATCTCCTGAACTTTTTGAACATCGTCTGCTGTCGGCAGGATTTGCTTCAAGCTGTCGATTTGTTGGAATGCTGTGTTCACCATTTCCGTTACACGCGCGGGATTGCATCCGAACGAAATGCTCAGTGAGTATTCTTTCCGTGGATGCAACGAAGACGAACCGTTCACACTTACGTTATATGTCCCGCTCTTATCTTCCCGCATCACATTGCGCAGTTTGATGCTGGCAAGTTCGACCATCGCGGAAAGATCGTAACGATTTTTTCGTGTCCATTCAAATGGCCCCGTGAAAATAATCCGCACAGAACTTTTCGGCTCGATGCCCCGCACCACTTGTTTACTAATAACACCCGTCGGTGGAACGATATGCAAATCTCTCCAATGTTCCTTCTTATTCGTGGACGGCAAGCCGGCAAGATATTGTTCGATGAACGGTTTTATTTTTTCAAGCTGGAAATTGCCGACAATGAAAAATGTAAAACCGCTCGCATTTGCAAAGCGTTCTTTATAGATCGCCAGCGCCTTATCATAATGCACTTCATCCAAAATTTGCGGCGTTGCCGGACGGGCACGGAAATGATACTGCCCCATCGTTACCTGCAGCGTATCCTGAAACGCCGCTTCAGGAGTAACACTGCGGTTTTGCAGCGATGCCCGATGCCGCATCATCCACGCACCGAACGCCGCTGTATCCGAACGCGCTGACGTAAAATACAAATAGGTTAATTGAAACAATGTTTCCACATCCTGCGGAGCCGCGCTGCCGCTAAATCCTTCCGACAACTCTCCGATAGAAGGCGACACGCGTACAATTTTCCCCGCCAGCATTTTTTGCAGCATAACTGCATCGAACTCGCCAACGCCGCTGACCGATGCCGCTGTTGAACCATACGCCGCAGAAAGATACTCTGAATCGGCAACGAGCGATGTGCCGCCATCGCTATGGGCAGAAAAGAGTATTTCATCATTCTTAAAATCCGTCGGCTTCAACACCACGCGCGCGCCGTTGGATAATGTCCATTCTGTTACATTCAACGATTCGATTTTTTTTTCTTTCACAATGGTACCGGATTTCGGTAATTGAGCAACGAGCGGCTTCGTCGTAACTTGATCTAAATACGGCTGATATGTTTTGGAACTCGCCGAGTTAAGGACGGCAAGAACCTCTGCTTCGGTCGGAACTTTTACGCCTTCTTTCTGCGGAGCCGAAACGGTTGCCACACAATTCCCCGTCGTCAAACAAACATTGGACAAACTGTTGATTTCCTCAAGTGTAATGCCGGGCATATATTGTTTATACATGCCAAACTCCGTTGCAATGCCGGGCGCGGGTTCATCGACTAAAAAATTCCTGATCAACTCGTCGGCAAATCCCCGCGATTCGCTTTTATCACGCTCATTATACATTGTTTCCATCCAGCGCAGCATTTCTTTCTTTGTGCGATCCAATTCCGTCTGCGTAAAGCCGTATTGCTTCACGCGATATGCTTCCGCAACAAGAGCATTCAATCCGGATAAAATGCTGTCCTCTTTCACAAGAGCACCCAGCGTGTATGCTTGCTTGCCGCCGATAAATCTTTCGTTCCCTGTACTGGCGCTAATAAATGGCGGATTAGGTTTTTGCAGCCGTTCAGAAAGACGGCTGTTCAGCATTTGATCATACAATATATGAACCATCGTGCGGCGATAATCGCTAACAACTTTTTCGTTGTCCTCATCGCGTTTGAAAAATACACTCACTGTTGAACGCGGCAACTCTTTGTCGGTCGCAATCGAAACAAGTGTTTCGGCATGATCCGGCAGCTTATACTCCAACCGCTCGCGCGCCGGACAACGGTTCGTTAACGGCGCAAAATTTTCTTTAACAAGATTGTAGATTTGAGTTTTATCGAAATCACCGACGGCAACAACCGCCATCAACTCCGGACGGTACCAATCGCGATAAAATCGCCGCAATGATTCGTAATGCGCGGTATCGATAATTTCTTTTTTACCGATCGTCATGCGATCTGCATATTTTGATTTGTAAAACAGAACTGGCCAGTGCTTCATCTGCACGCGCATATTCGCGCCGCGCCCCAGACGCCACTCTTCGCCCACCACACCGCGCTCTTTATCAATTTCCGTACTGTCGTATGTTACCGCACTTGCCCATTCCTGCAAAATCTTGAATGCCTTCGCTACAAACTGTGCTGAGTCGGTCGCAATTTGCAGCATATACACGGTCTCATCGAAGCTGGTGTACACATTCACATCGGGTCCGAGTTTGATACCTTCCTTTTCAAGAAAGTTCACGAGCTCGTTCTTCGGAAAACTTTTGGTGCCATTAAACGCCATGTGCTCATCGAAATGCGCCAATCCTTGTTGATCGTCATCTTCCAGAATCGAACCGGCTTTCACGACCAAGCGCAGTTCCGCCCGCTGTTCCGGCTTTTTATTTTCACGGATGTAATACGTCAATCCGTTGTCGAACTTTCCGTACAGAATCGACGGATCGAATTTCAATGTATCGGATAACTTGAGTGGCTGCTGTGCCATGCTTGAAAGCGAAAGAAGCATCATCAGAATGGAAACAGCAACACCGAATAGAACAACTTTTGTGATTTTCATAGCACCTCCAGATTGTTTTCTGTTATGGATACCCTTAAAGTACCATGCAGATAAACAAGTCACAAGTAATTTTATTTCCTAGTAGTGTCTCAGTTTGATAAAATCCATTTCAAACAGCAATCAGTCACGCTGAGCTTGTCGAAGCGTGACGTAAAAATTAGTCGTCAGTCTTCGATAAACTCAGACTGACACTATGAGAGCTGCAAAATGAGACACCACCTATTTTCTTCATTCTTCAAGAGCATGCCTTTTTACTTTCGTAATTATTGGGTAAATTTCGTTGTGAACACAAACAAGCAACACATCCGAAATATTCTCGTCCTCAAATGGGGCGCGCTCGGCGATCTGGTGGCAAGTACATCCGCCATCAAAACACTGCGGGATAATTATCCCGATGTACATATCACACTTCTAACAAATCATTTGATGGAGCAACTTCTTCCCGCGGGATTTCTTGTGGATGAACTTGTCTTCCTCAACACGCTTGGCACACACGTGCAGGATTCGTTCTTCCGGCAAATGAAAATTCTGTGGTACTTGCGAAGAAAGAAATTCGATATTGCCGTCAATCTCCGCTGGACTTCAGAACGTTCTGCATTGATGACCTATTTAACCGGTGCAAAAATTCGTGTCAGCAGCGGGCCGAAAGATGCCGAACGATTATATACCATTCCGTTGCAGCATCCCGTGGGGCCGTATCATGAAATTCATCGCCATCTCAATATCGTCAAAGCGCTGGGCTGCACCGTGCAGGATGAAACACCGATTGTGTGCATCACCGAGCAGCAGCAGAAACACGCCGAACAATTTTTCGCCGAAAACAATCTTACCAAAGAAACCACCGTATGCATTCATCCCGGTGCGAGCAAACCCGTCCGCGCGTGGCTGCCGGAACGCTATGTAGAAATCGGCAAACGATTGGTCGAGCATTACCATGCAAAAATTCTTTTGACCCACGGCAAAGGCGAAGAACAACTTGTGCAAAATATCGCCGCGATGATCGGCAACAACGCCGTCATCGGGCAAACGCCGACCATCGGCGATCTTGCCGCACTGATTCAGCACAGCAAATTGTTTCTTTCCAACTGCACCGGACCTATGAACGTTGCCGTTGCAGCACGCACGCCCGTTGTTGCATTGCTCGGTTCTTCCGATCCTACGGATTGGGGAGCATACGGCGGCATGCATATCAACATCAAATCCCCGATAGTGCTCACGCATTATACCGATGAACAAGAACGGCAGGCATTCGACGCCATCACAATCGAGCGCGTGTGGGAAACCATGTCAAAGCGCTGGGAAGAGTTAAGCAAGTAATCTTTCTTGCACTCTGCTTGCCAGAACGCACTCCACAAACTGTACAAAGCACTTTTGAAGGTGTACGATGAACTTCTCAAACCGTAAATATACTTCTTGACCCCTACTTTACATTCCCGATAGCGTACAATGCACTTCCGATGATCTACAATGAACATCCGATAATGTACAATGGACTTCCGATAGCTCACAATGCACTTCTGATGACGTACAATGAACATCCGATGGCGAAATATACATTTCTGATGATGTACAATGGACATCCGACAGCGAAATATGCACTTCTAACAACTGTACAATGGACTTCCGATAGCGTACAACGCACTTCGAGAAGCATCTAATGGACTCTGCGAGAAGCCCTATACGCTCTGTAAATCCAAAAAATACTTCAAAAATCGGCACTATGGCCAAAATATTGGATTTTAGGCATCTAAAGGTTGATGGGAAGATGGCAGGACGGAGAAAAGGTAGATTAAGTGTCGGACACCTTGCAGGTGTCTGACACTTGCCAGACTTTGGGACTTGCCTGTCTATGATGATCAATAAGCGACACACAAGAATGTGTGTCCCACCAGATTTTTTTCTTCTCTCTGCGCCCTTAGCGTACTTCTTTGCATGCTCTGCGTTTAATATTGAAAAATATTTAACCGCTTGGTAGGACAAACATTCCTGTTTGTCATTTTTGTTGCATAATGGACAGGCACGAATGCCTATCCTACCGTTAAACATGCTTTGGAGACATCCTCGTTGTAGAGATATTTTTTTCTTGCATTTCTATTTTGGATTTACAACATTATAGACAACAAGCTTCACCCGAGACACTTGTCCGCCATTTTTCGGCGGAGAATTTTTTAAGGTTTATTATGTATGCGGTTGTGGTGGAAGAAGTAGTTGAGTCGTGATTCGATGAATGGGTTTGCAAGAGTTACAAAAATTATATTGTATGTTGACAATACATGCGTATAAAGCACAAAAGGTCGACATTGTCGACCTAATTACTAGTTAGGTGGTGCGAAAGGAATAAAAATGGAAGATCAAATAATTACAACAAAATTAGTTAATGCGCTTTACGAAGAAAGTGGTGGAATGTGGATTGGCGGAAAAGCAACCGTAACAAAAACACACATTGATTTTAAAATGAATGCTTTCAATAAGCTTGTCAATAATTGTGTTCAATCATTCACAATATCTATCACAGACATAAAACAACTTAATCTAATTCGTGGATTATTAACAAACATAATTTCTATTTCAACAGCTAAAAGTACATACAAGATTCGATGTTATGGTGCAGAGAAAGTTATTGAATCAATCAATGTTTTGCGAGAACATGCGAATTAATTTTATATTCTTAAAGGCTTAATAAGTCGCACCGCCTAACCAGCAACTCAAGCTGACCCGCCCAAAGATAAAGCATGGCGGGCAAGCGGAAAGAGCGTTGGTACATTTTACCGTGCGAAGAAGTTTATGAACAAAATAAAAAATATTAGTTATCGCGCGACGGTTGTGGTCAATCATAGTTTTGTGTACCGCAGCTTAGTTGCCATCCGTTAGCCTGCAAAAGGAGTCTTATGAATAGAATGCTGTTTTGTTGCGCTTTGTTTCTGATAATAAATTACGGTTGTAAGGATAATTCAGTTGGCGTCAATACCACCCCTTCTCTGATCGGAACATGGAATTGGATTAAAAGTAGCGGGGGCATAGGGGGTGCAACGCTTACACCAGAAACTGAACATTATACAATGAAATTAGTCTTTACTTCAGATAGTATATTCAGAGCATACAAGAATGATTCTCTCTCTGTCTCGACATCGTTCAGCGTAAAGACAACAACTCTTTCTGGTGGTAAATCAGTCGAAATGATTTATTATTCTCCAGTATGGAGCTCGCCACAAATTATTTCAAGATTAGATATTGATACACTTATTATATCAGATAATGGAGCTGATGGGTTTGTATCAACTTACAATAAAATTAAATAACTTTTGCAGGCTAACCAGCAACTCAAGCTGACGGAGAAAGCGTTGGTGTAAAATCCGCGCGAAGAAGTTTATGAACATCATAAAAAATATTAGTATCCCGCCTACGGCGGGCAAGCGCGCGACGGTTGTGGTAAAGGAAAGTTCAGTGTACCGCAGCTTTTTACCCGCCATCTTTTGGGCGGGAGTTGCCATCCGTTAGGCAGCGCAAAAAACATACATTAAGAAAAAATACTTATGAAAAAATCAAATTCTAAAAATAGAATAGTATATAGTATAATTATAATTTTCATTCTTTTGTTTTCTTCTTGTTCTAGTGGTAGGGTAGTGTTGGGCAAACAATTAGATACTTGGAAAGGAAGGACTATCAATGAGTTGTATTTATATTGGGGTATTCCGGAGTCTCTTCAAACATTATCCGATGGGCAAGTAGTAGCTGTCTATTCTTATTATGAGGGCCCTAAAAGCAATGGACAATACTTAGCATGCCAAATAAAATTTCTCATAAAAAATAACGTAATCAAAGATAAATATTATGCAGGTGATTTAGATTTGTTAAATAAGTTTATGCAATCTGCACCTGCAAAGGCCAAATAAAAACACTCATTGATTCTTACTATTGAAAAGACGAAGATATATAGAAAGACTTATATGATTAAAATGTTAGTATCTGTTGTTTTTTTATTTCCTGCAACATTCCTTTTCGCTCAAACAAATACTTTATTAAATAAATCAATATCAAGGGTGAACATCAATTCTGTTCCTACTGGAGCTAGTATATTTATAAATGATAGCATTGTCGGTGTTACTCCCTTTAGCTTTGAATATACTGTTGAAAAACAAATACATATTCGTCTTATGCATGCAAAATATTTTAAATGGAATACCGTTATTGTACCAAAAGGAGGTGACACTATAACTGTTAACGCCAGGTTACGATCAATTTATAGTGTTATACGATTATCATCAATCAATATATCTTCTGAAATATGGCTTGATGACTCGTTAGTGCTGCGTGATTCTTTGCAGACGTTAAAAACTCCATATGGCTTTCATAGTATTTATGCAAGAGATACATCTCTCGTTGATTGGCCGGCTACATTAAGAACGTACTTTGAGCCAAATACGATTCAAGATATTCAGTTGAATTTTGGACGACATATATATATGCCTCTTCTTGGAAGTGTTGTCTTCCCAGGTTTGGGACATTTAATTGATGAAGATTACAAAGATGCACGTTATTATGCTTTATCCTTTTGTGTGACTGGTGCGCTTGCATATTATTTTAATACGCTATATAAAAAGAAGGTCAATGATTTATATAATTCATATCCATTAATTAATGCATTTTCTGATGAGCAACAAGTTGGTCAATATTATTCAATAATACATGCATCACATAAAGAAATTAATACAATTTATACCGCAAGAAATGTTTCTTATGGCATGATGGGATTTATTTATTTGTTCTCCATCTCTAATATCCTTATTAATCATTCGCTGAGTCACTCGATAGAGATTACAAATGAAAGATCTATTGAAATGCTCGACAATCCATCGATAAGGTTAAATATTAAGAAATCATTTTAAGGAAATCTTTATCATGTCATTATTAATACGATCCTCTTTAAGTTTAATGAGCCTTTTTATTGCCATATTATTTGTTGGTTGTGAAGCTCCTGTGGCACCTCCACCTCCTAGACCAGGGAATATGGATTCTCTTGCTGAACAAAATAATATTCTTATACTTGGGGCACCTTCTGATTTATATCTTTTAGCTACGATGTCATATCAAATTGGAATTCACTGGAAGAGCAATTCATTAAAGTATACAAGCACTGTAGTTGAAAGAGCAGTTAATGATAGCGTTTTTATCAATCTTAATGAGTTAGTTAAACCAATAGAATATTGTTTTGATAATAATATTCAAAAATCTTTTTATTATCGGTATCGAGTTTATGCAATTATGGATACAACTGGAAAAAGCATTTATTCAAATATTCTAACAGTCAAATATGATAGTTTGAAAGATATATGGCGGCAGGAATAATCCTTTGTCGGTTAAAAAGAAATCAATGCAATATGCGCTGCCTAACAAGCAACTCAAGCTGACCCGCCCAAAGATAAAGCATGGCGGGCAAGCGGAAATAGCGTTGGTACATTTTACCGCGCGAGAAAGTTTATGAACAAATTAAAAAGGATGGATGCACGCGCGGCGTTATTGCAAATGGAAAGCTATCAGCGCCGCAGCTTAGCGCCAGTCCGTTAGGCAGGTTACAGAAAGGAAAAATCAAATGCTAAAAAGACTTATTCTTATCCCATTTGTTATTGTATTAGGCTTGGCTTGCACATCCAAAGATGAAGAACCGGTTCATGCAGTTCGGATAATGAAATATACAGATTTAGGCTCGGAAGGCAATAGAGATCAAACTAAAATAGAGTCTACCCGGCCGCGCATGGTAATAAAGAAAGGTTCCTTGTCGTTAAGAGTAAGCGACTATCAAATTGCTTTTGAACAAGTCAAAGCTATTGTCGGGCAAGAAAAAGGATTCATCGTTTCTACAGAAGTAAACCAAGCTGAGAATAGCGCGAGAGCAGCAACTATCATCATAAAAGTGCCATCAGATCGATTTGACACGACAATTAATAAATTGAAGATGATTGCTGATCATATAGAGAATGAAACTATCAGAGGAAACGATGTTACTGAAGAGTATTACGATCTAACGGCTCGACTCCTCAACAAGCACAAAGTAGAACAACGTTTTCAAGAAATCCTCAAGACCGCAAAAAATACTAAAGACATTTTAGATGTCGAAAAGGCGTTGGGTGATGTTCGTGAAGAAATTGAGCAAATGGAAGGGCGCAAACGATATTTATCTGATCAAGTCGATCTTTCCACGCTTAATTTAAATATCCACGAAACTCACTATGATATATCTTTATCTGAGGGCACTTTTCTTTCAAAAATCTCTCAGGGATTTCGCAAAGGCTTAAATGGTGTCGGCGATGTTTTAGGTTTTTTAATCAACATCGGTATTGCAGCGATTCCAATTTGGATTGGTTTGGCATTGCTGGTATTCATCAGTATAAAATTAATTAAACGCTATAAATCAAAGACGAAATAGAAATTTATAAATCCTGTAACCTGCCTAACCAGCAACTCAAGCTGACGGAATGAGCGTGTGAGCAATTTACATTGCGAGTAAAGTTTTAGATGTTTAATAATTTATTTACGGCATGAACTCGTTTTGTTATCAGCAACTTGAAATTATTCAGTGCCGCAGCTTAGCGCCGGTCCGTTAGGTTGCAATTGCTCTTAACAAAACTAAGGAGGAAGTTATGAAACAAGCGTTTAGATATTTCTTCTTGTTATTTACTTTGTTGAGTGTGTTTATAGGGATCATTTATTCACAATCAGGCTGGGTTCGGCAATATCCGCCTTCACAAATTCAAAATATCAGTCTTCTTAGTGTTTCCTTTGTTGATGCCAACACAGGGACTGTTGTCGGAGATTCCGGTACAATTCTCTACACGACAAATGGAGGAACAACATGGAGGTATCAGATAAGCGGGACAACAAAACGGCTCTCGGGAGTTTCTGTCACCACTGTTCGAACAGGAACCGCCATTGGAGATTCAGGCACCATTCTCTGTACGACCAATGGAGGAGCAATATGGACGAGCCAATTAAGCGGGACAATGAATAATTTCCATGGAGTGTGCTTTTCGGATTCTAGCACAGGAACTGTTGTTGGAGATTCCGGCACTATTCTCCGCACAACAAATGGAGGAACGAACATGGATGCGTCAATCAAGCGGGACAATAAATGGCCTTAATTCAGTTTCCTTTATTGATGCTAACACAGGAACTGTTGTCGGATATTCAGGTGCCATTCTCCGTACAACAAACGGAGGAACAACATGGAAAAGCCAATCAATCGGTACAAATTGGGATATCTATGGAGTTTCTTTCCCCGATGCCGAAACAGGGACTGTAGTTGGCTATTATCAACCGAATGGCCCTTATTACGACCCGGGTGGTGGTCCCGGCGGCATAATTCTCCGTACAACAAACAGCGGGACAACATGGACAAGCATATCGAGTGGCTTATATAATGTCTGGTCAATGGATCCATTACTTGGACTATCCTTCACCGATGCTAACAATGGGACTGTCGTGGGATATGATGGTATGTTCCGGACGACGAACGGTGGGGGAATATTTTACAACGATTATATAGACGGTCAGGGATACTGGATACCCCAACCAAGCGTGGGAAATGCTCTCTATGGAGTTTGCTTCACCGATGCCAACACGGGGACTGTTGTCGGATATTCCGGTACCATTCTCCATACGACTACAGGTGGAGTAACAACCGTTAAAAATAATCCAACTCAGTTACCCAACCAGTTTACGCTTGAGCAGAATTATCCTAATCCGTTTAATCCAACGACAACTATTTCGTTTAGTCTTCCATCAAAATCATTTGTCTCACTTAAAGTGTTTGATATAATTGGGAGAGAAGTGGCAACTATTGTCTCTGAAGAAATGTCGGCAGGAATTCACTCAAGACAATGGATTGCTTCAAAGATGTCGAGTGGAATATACTTTTATCGTTTGCAAGCCCATCCATTAAGCGGCGGACAAACTGGAACATATACTGAAACGAAGAAACTTGTTTTGCTCAAGTAGAAACTACTTTAAAACCAAATTGTTATTCCCGGCCGGAGACATGACAGGGATGTATTTGTTGATGAACATTTTTAGATGCCTTGTAGCATGTGGCCGTCACCTGCCAAGTTTAAGCCGAGTTGGTGACGGTCACGAACCCAAGGCACAACAAAGTAGATAAGGCAATCATTAGACATCATTACTCAAATTGCACCTTGCGCCAGTTCTTCGTATCTTAAGAAAAATAATTAGACGGAGAATGGCATGAAGCTTCCAAAAGAACAGATCCTCGATATTTTCCGCGAAACAAAAGCATTGCTGGAAGGGCATTTTCAACTCACTTCCGGCTTGCACAGTTCGCAGTATTTTCAATGCGCGCGCGTGCTGCAATTTCCAAAATACTTGCATTTGCTCGCGGGAGAAATTGCACGCCACTTTGAATACAATGAAGTGGAAGTGGTCATCTCTCCGGCAATCGGCGGCATTGTGGTGGGAACGGAAGTCGGACGCATGCTCGGTGCACGAACGATCTTTTCCGAACGGCAGGAAGGCAAAATGATTCTCCGGCGTGGATTTGATCTTCTTCCCGGCGAGCGCGTGTTGGTGGTGGAAGATGTCGTAACAACCGGCGGCTCAACGAAAGAAGTGATCGAGTTGGTGTTGCAATCAAAAGCAACATTAGTCGGCGTCAGTTGTATTGTGGATCGCAGCGGCGGCAAAGCGCAATTCGATGCGAAAAGTTTTTCCGTTCTCCAGATGGATGCCGGTGGCGTACCAACCGGAGGAATGTCCGTTATGCAAAGAAGGCGGCAAAGCCATCAAGCCCGGCAGCAGAGGAAATTATTAATCATTCGAGTTGAATCATCATTGTAATCTATGTGGCATTGGTTTGAACAATATTTCGGTACCGAATTAACACTCCATCTGTGGAACGGCTTTTTGATTTTCGCCGCTGTATTAGTCGTTGGTTTCATCACCAAACATTTTCTGAATACCGTCGTTCGCAAACTCGTCTCGAAAACCAAAACGGATTTAGACGATAAAATCTTCGATATTATTGTCCCGCGTGTAAAATGGATTACCATCATCATCGCTCTCTATCTGTCTCTCGAAGAAATTGCCAAAAGTGTAAGAGAGTTTGACAAAACCGGGCAGCATTTAGTAAAATATTCCGAAGCGGTTGTGTATGTCTGCTTCGTGCTCTTCTTCTCGCTGCTGCTGATCAAGTTGATCGATGTGATGCTGATGCATGCGATGGAACAACATGCCAAACGCATATCGGCAGTCGTTGATGAGGCGATGTTCCCCATTCTGAATCGGCTGATCATGATTCTGATTTTGTTCATTGCCGGTGTAACAGTTCTGGGACATTTTGGCGTGAACATTAGCAGCTTACTCGTTTTTCTCGGCGGCAGTTCCGTTGCGCTTGCTCTTGCGGCACAGGAAACGCTCGCCAATATGATCGCCGGATTTGTAATTATGATCGACCGGCCATTCCGAATTGGTGATCGCGTAAAATTACCAACCGGAGAAATCGGCGATGTGTATGAAATCGGATTGCGCAGTACGAAAATTTTAGATTCCGACAACAATCTTATCGTCAACCCGAACGCGGAGTTGACAAAAAGCCCGGGTGGTGAATTATTCCTATCCGGTGCATGAAATTCGCGTGCTGGTAGAAATGAATATCGCATACGGTACACCGTTGGATGAAGCGCGGGATATTATGATTCAATATGCACTCGCCAACAACGATGTACTTAAGCAGCCTGTTCCAATCGTCTATTTCGTCGATGCAAACAGTTCTTCCTGCAAATTGCAGCTTGTTTGTCGCACAGATAGCTGGAAGAAAAAATTTCAGATCGAAACAACATTGCGCGAACAAATTTATAATGCCTTTATCCATAAGAACATTCCGGCATCCAGTCCGCAATCGATTCTCCGCGTCGAGCCAAAGTAATTTCGATGAACATTCCCAAAACGCTGAACTCCAAATGCCTTCACAAGGGAAAAGTCTTCGACCTGATTGTCGAAGAAATCGAATATCCCTCCGGACAACAAGGCATTCGGGAAATCGCAAAACACAACGGCGGCAGTGTCATCGTACCGCTATTTGATAATGGTGAAGTGTTATTAGTCCGACAATATCGGCAGCCATTTCATAACTTTATTCTGGAACTCCCCGCCGGAAAACTTGAGCCCAACGAAGATCCTTTAGTTTGTGCCCAACGAGAATTGCAGGAAGAAACCGGTTTGACGGCTGCGAAGTTTGAAAAATTGACAGCGATGTATTCCACGCCGGGCTTTTGCAGCGAAATTCTTCACATCTATCTTGCCACTGAAGTTTCTCAATCAGTAAAAGGACAAGCATTAGAAGAAGGCGAATTGTCGATAACACTTGAACGTTATCCGTTAGCAACTGTTGTTGCAATGATTGAACACGGAGAAATAGTGGATGGAAAAACCATCGTCGGTATTTTGATGACGAAAAATAAACTCGAACATCAGAAGTAATTCATCAAAGATTTATTTCTCATGGCCTTCGCATCTTCCATAATTCATTTTTTCTATATTTTCATCACCGCTAAAAAATAAATTTCTTATGAACATCGTCGAACTCATTCGAAAAAAACGCGAAGGCGGTTCACTGACGGAAGAAGAATTTCGTTATCTCATAACCGGCTATGTGGAAGGGCGTGTGCCGGATTATCAAATGTCTGCATTTTTGATGGCGGCATTCTTTCGCGGGCATGAGCAAAGAAGAAACTCTCACGTTCACTAAGTTGATGCTGCATTCCGGCGCGGTGCTGGACCTTTCGGAAATTCCCGGCATCAAAGTCGATAAACATTCCACCGGCGGCGTGGGCGATAAAGTTTCGCTCATCCTTGCGCCGATGGTTGCAGCGTGCGGAGTTCCGGTGCCGATGATTTCAGGGCGCGGGCTCGGACACACCGGCGGCACTTTAGACAAATTAGAATCCATTCCCGGCTTTCGTACCGATCTTTCCATTGACGAATACAAGCGTGTCATTCGCGAAATCGGATTGGTGATGATCGGGCAGACAAAAGAAATTGCACCCGCCGATAAAAAAATGTACGCTCTGCGCGATGTGACAGCAACGGTGGAGTGTATTCCGTTGATTGCCGGAAGCATTATGAGCAAAAAACTCGCCGAAGGAATCGATGCGCTTGTGCTAGATATAAAAACGGGACGCGGCGCGTTTATGCAAACGTACGAGCGTTCGTTGGAGCTTGCGCAAACACTTGTCGGCATCGGCAACGGATTTGGAAAAGAAACCATCGGCTTTATTACCGATATGAACCAGCCGCTCGGCGTTGCTATCGGCAACTGGTTGGAAGTGGTGGAATCTGTGGAATGCTTGCGCGGCACTGCCGGCAATAACGATGCTTCTGCGGATTTAATGGAAGTAACGTACGTTTTATCGGGAGCAATGGTGTATCTCGGTAAAAAAGCAGCTTCGATTGAAGAAGGAATCGAAAAGTGTAAGCAAACGATTCAAAACGGATCTGCATATAAAAAATTTTTAGAACTTGTCCACATTCAAGGCGGCAGTGTCGATACAATTGAACATCTCGAAACTTACTCTGCTTCAAAATATATTGTCGATGTAAAAGCTCAAGCAAGCGGATTTATAGAAAGCATCGATTCGTTCGAGCTTGGCTTAACCAGCATTACACTCGGCGCCGGACGTGAGAAGATCGATGATTTTCTCGATATGAAAGCTGGAATATTGATTAAGAAGAAAGTTGGCGATGCCGTAGCAATTGGCGAACAGCTTGCTGTTTTTTATACTGATCGAAAAGATGCGCTTGATGCTGCAAGCAAGCGAATTGCAAAAGCGTATAAAGTTTCTTCAAACCCATGCAAGCAAAATCAAATGATTTTGAGTATCATTGATAAGGATGGCGCACGAAAGTGGTAATAAGGTTGGACAGTCGGAGGCAAAGAATGAGCAAACGTAAAAACAATGGACAGCTTCAACTGAAAGAAAAGTTCACAGAAAAGCTGACACATTTCGTCAACAGTTTAACCCAGCATATCTCCGGCGAAGATAAACAATGGACAGTCAAAGGGTTCATTGATGTCTATCGAAACATTTACACTATCTCCGCCGACACAAAGATCGTTTCAAAGATTCTCGAAATACATTTATTCCCAAAAATTCTGGAATTCGCAGAACGGACAGGCTATCACATTGTATTGGCAGATCATCAAAACTATTATCCCGATCTTTCATTTGTTTCCAAGACTGATGAATCAGTGAAGTTTGCCGTGGATATCAAAACAACATATCGCTTACCTGAGAATTCAGATTTCTGTAACGGATTTACACTCGGTTCACACGGTCAGTATTTTATTGAACGAACCAGCAAGAAGAATATCCAATTTCCCTATAACGAATATTCAGGTCATTTTTGCTTAGGAATAATATACAGCAGAGTATCACCAAGCGACATCAATGAAACAAGAATTCATCAACTACATCAACTCACCTCTATCGTTTCTGTCATAAAAGATTTCCAATTTTTTGTGAAAGAGAAGTGGGAGATCGCAAGCGATTCAAGCGGAAGCGGAAACACTGCCAACATTGGAAGCATTGTCCGTATATCCGACATTCTTGCCGGCAATGGAGTCTTCAAAAATCTCGGTGAAGAATGGTTTGATGATTACTGGATGAACTACAATAAAATTACTATTCGGACTGGCAAAACAAAAAAGACAATAAGAAAATTATCTGATTTCCTGAAATATCGTGGGAAAGAAGTATCGCTTGTTCAACCAATCGTCAGTACCAAAAAAAGAAGACACGTGGCTAAAATTTTTGTCCCTCCTATAAAAAGTCAAGGTATTAAAACGAAGATCGTTCCGTGGATTCTTTCCAACGTTGAACACGACGACCATGGACGCTGGATAGAACCTTTTATGGGAACAGGCGTTGTTGGGTTTAATGTTCGACCAGCAAAAGCAATTTTTAGCGACATCAATCCTCATCTTATTAATTTTTATAGCGCATTAAAGTCGGGCACCATTACTCCTGCTAAGGTTAAACAATTCTTGGAAGAAGAAGGCGGCAACTTACAGCGGCATGGCGAAAGTTATTTCTACAAAGTACAAGAACGTTTTAATAAAGATGGTAATCCGTTAGATTTTTTATTCCTTTCGCGTTCATGCTTTAATGGAATGATTCGATTCAATAGTAAAGGTGGATTTAACGTTCCGTTTTGCCGTAAACCGGAACGATTTGCACAAGCATACATCACTAAAATTGTGAACCAGACTAACTATGTTTGTCAAGCTATTGCCGCTCATCAATGGGAATTTGTGTGTCAAGATTTCCGCACGCTCATTAAAACGGCAACCAAACGCGACTTCATTTACTGTGATCCTCCCTACTTCGGCAGGCATGTGGATTATTTCAATTCATGGAATGAGACGGATGAGAATGATTTATATTCTGCCCTTCGCAATACAAAAGCCAAATTTATTCTTTCGACATGGTACAGAATTCGTACAGAGAAAATCTTTCGATCCAGAAGTATTGGAAAGATTTTATGATTCAAACAAAGAATCATTTTTATCATGTTGGAGGAAAAGAAATAAATCGAAATCCTATGATAGAAGCATTGGTAACAAACTATACGAGTAGTAATATCCATAAAGAATTGATTCCAGCAAATGAACCTGAACAATTAGTTCTTATGGAACGGCAAAAAAGTTATAAACCCAGAATATCGAAACAAACAAACCGAACGTAGAAACCTTCATGCACATCCGTTATGTTAAAATGGAACAAAGATGTTTCGATTGCGTCTATAAGCAAAAACTCTAGTATTTCGTTGCAAAAATATAATGCGAAGATTTTTTTCATATCAATCCACCGTCTCCCGTGTGATGACATGGTTTTTTCTTGTTTGCCTGATCGGCGATGCCGCCAATCTGTGTGACTTGATACCGGATAACATTGTTCTTCACGATGATACCGAGATGTACACCGACGCCGAAACTTCCGTTCAACCGGAAATGGATGGTGTTCAGCAAACTTCCTCGAATCTTACTTTCAATATCAGTTCATCTGCTGCCGTTCATCATTATATTTACGATCAGGACAGCCCCTCCTTTGCCGCTTCGGCATCATTCGAAGGACGCACGTCAACCCTTATCCCGGCAGCGGAAAATATTCATTACGAAAATCCGATCACGTTTCGTACTCTGCACCTCCTCCTCTGCACACTTCAGATTTAGCCCTCGCAATAGCTTTCTAATTTTTTTGTGAAGAGCATAACGCCTCTTCGCCATAATCCATTATTTCAATCAGTTCACCGGCGTTCCACTTTTTTCGAATGGATGCCGAGAAATATCGTTATGAGGTTAGATCATGTTTTTGCGATGTACTTCCTTGTTGGGAATAGCCGTGTGTGTGCTCCTGTTCGAGTATCACACTGCGGCGGGAGAACAATTTCCGCAATACCGCGATTCAGTTCGCATCACGTTAGGCCATGCTGAAAAAGCATTTCTAAAAAATAATCTTCAACTGTTAGCTGCACGGTTTCAAATTGATGCAGCAGACGCGCAAATTGCGCAGGCACGCTTATGGAATAATCCGAATATCTCGTTCGAGCAAAATGTTTATAACTGGGATACGAAAAAATATTTCGACGTTACCAGCACGGGCAATTCCGGCATTCAATTGCAACAGCTTGTTCTGCTCGCTGGAAAGCGCAATAAACAAATCCATCTTGCGGAATTAAACACGCAGGCAGCACAATGGAATCTTTTAGATCTCACGCGCACGCTCAAGTATCAACTGCGAACGGATTTTTTTACGCTTCTGTATCTGCAGCAGTCGCTGGCGTTTTATGACGAAAGTATTTCCACGTTGCGGCAAACCGTTCGCTCTGTCGAAGCGGTATATGCCAGCCGTTCCATTCTGTTATCGGAAGTGCTCCGGCTAAAATCGCTTCTCTTTTCATTGGAAACAGAACGGCTGAAGTTAGTCGATCAAATGGTGGACATTCAAGGAGAATTGCACACATTAGTCGGCGACAGTTCCTTAACAAATTCCTATATCATTACGCAGGCAGAACCGTGGCGCATTGATGCAGCTTCGCCGGTGCCGTTTTCGCTGGAACAACTGATGGAAACGGCGAAATCCAATCGCCCGGATGCAAAGAATATCGAAACGGCAATGAAAACGGAAGAGGCGAATCTCTCCCTTCAACACTCACTTGCAATACCGGATGTGACAGTCGGTGGATTGTGGTCGCGGCAGGGAAGCTACATCCCG
Organism: Ignavibacteriota bacterium; assembly: GCA_963790045.1. Lineage (GTDB taxonomy): Bacteria > Bacteroidota > Ignavibacteria > UBA10030 > UBA10030 > DATKMP01. The sequence continues at coordinate 442,946 of CAWBMS010000008.1, forward strand.
AATTATTACGCTGTTACACTGCAATTCGATCTTCCGATATTCAACCGTAACCAAGGAAATATTCGCACATCAGAAGAAAATCTTGAAGCGGATATTCGTACGTATAAAGGTACATTGCTGCGAATGGAAAAAGATGTTCGCAGTGCGTTCGATCATGCGATTGCAATCGACAGCTTGTATCGATCATTCGATAAAAAATTTACCGGAGAATATCATGATCTTGTTGCCGGTATGGTTGCAAGTTATGAACGAAGAAATATCAGCATTATCGAGTTCACCGATTTTTATGAATCGTACCGTACGAGCATTGTCCAAATGCTGCAATTACAAAGTGATCGGATGAGCGCGTTTGAAAACCTTAATTTTATCGTTGGTGCAACGATTGTTAATCCATAATATTTACCGGTGTTTTATGAAAAATAAAATCGATAGAAAAACAATATTCGCAATCTTCATGCTTCTTGGACTGACGCTCAACATTTTGTTGAGCGGTTGCAAGGACTCTCAAGATGAAGAATCAAAAGTAAAATCTGAAACTGCTGCGGTCAAAGATAACGGCGAAACGATATTATTTCCGGCACAAAGTCCCGGATTGGAACAAATTCATACTGTGTCGGCAAAAAAAGGATCGGCATTGATTTCTGTTCTTGCGCCGTCCCGCGTTGTTGCAAATATCATTCCGACAGCATCAGGAAATGATCGGACTGTACTTTTTGAATCATCGGATGTTACATCATTGTATTCCCAATACCGCCAAGCAAAAATAAATGTTGAACGCACATCGAAAAACTTCGCCCGCACCAAAGAAATGTACGACAATCAAGCTGCAACCGGAAAAGATTTGAATGAAGCAGAAACCGATGCAGCAAATGCCAAGGCGCAATTTAATGAAGCAGATGGAAAGCTGCGTGCGCTTGGATATAATCCGCAAGAGCTGGAAAAAATATCGACACCGACCGTTTGGCTGATTTCCGACGTGACGGAATCGCAATTAAAAGAAGTGCAAAAAGGAGAAGAAGTAGATATTTATTTTACTTCGCTTCCAGGTAAAAAATTTCTTGGCCACGCGGAAGCAATCGGTGAAGTCATTGATCCGATAACGCGCACGGTGAAAGTGCGGGTCAGTGCAAAAAATCCTCACGGATTCTTTTTGCCGGGAATGTTTGCCAAAGTGGATTTTGGCGATCCGATTTCCAATGTGATTCTCTTGCCGCCGTCAGCGGTGGTAACGGTTGAAGGGAAGGATTATGTGTTTGTTCAATCGAATACCGGTGAGTTTCATCGCCGGGCAGTAACGGTGCTTGATGCCAATCCAACGAATGTTGTGATCGGTTCCGGTGTGGTCGATGGAGATCAAGTTGTTGTTCAGGGTTCTCTTTTATTAAAGGGCCTCAGTTTTGGTTATTGATGAAATCACAACCGAGCATAAAAGGATTTAAATTATGGTAAGAAAATTACTTGCATTTGCATTAAGCCAACGACTAACGACGATAGTTATCGTGATGGTAATTATCGCTGCCGGTGTGTGGTCATGGTTTGCATTGAAAAAAGAGGCGTACCCCGACGTAGGCGATACGGAAGTTACTGTTATCACGATCTATCCAGGCCGTGCTTCGGAAGAAGTGGAACAGCAAATTACGTTGCCGGTTGAACGTGCACTGAACGGTGTTCCGCGCGTAATCTCCAAACGTTCCAAAACAATCTTTGGCTTATCGGTGGTGCAATTAACATTTGAAGATGGCACGGACGATTATTTTGCACGCCAGCGCGTTCTCGAAAAATTAAATGATGCCGTTTTGCCGGATGGCATTCAGCCAAGTCTTGCGCCGTTAACTGGTCCTGTTGATGAAGTCTTCCGCTATGTCATTGAAACATCTGCCAGCCATACACCGATGGAATTGCGGACGATTCAGGATTGGGTTGTTGTTCCAAAATTATTGCAAGTGCCGGGCATTGCCGATGTCATTAATTTTGGCGGATTGGTCAAGCAGTATCATGTCATCACATCTCCCGAAAAATTATTACGCTACAATCTTACCATTCAAAGTGTGATCGATGCTGTGAGCGCAAATAATTTAAATACCGGCGGCGGCATCATTAAACGCGGCGGACAGGGATTTGTTGTTCGCGGCATCGGAGCCATTCGGACGAAAGAAGATATTCAAAATATCGTTGTCACTTCGCTTGCAGGAGTGCCGATTTTTGTTCACGATCTTGCGACCGTTGAGGAATCTCCATCGCCGCCTACGGGTATTCTTGGATATACGATGAAGAAAGAAGATTCGACGATTACCGACGTCAGTTCAAGCATTCAAGGATTGGTTGCGATGCGCCGCGGTGAAAATGCAACCGAAGTCGTCGATTTGCTCAAACAAAAAGTGCAGGAAATTAATGAAAACGATTTGCCGGAAGGCGTTCATCTTTCGATCACGTATGACCGGAGCGATCTCGTAAATTATACAATCAAAACAGTCGGCAGAACATTGTTCGAAGGAATTTCTATCGTATTAATTGTACTGATATTTTTTATGGGAAGCGTTCGTTCGGCATTGGTTGTTGCGACAACAATTCCCGTGTCGATGCTGTTTTCATTCAGCATGATGAAATTGACCGGCATTCCCGCCAATCTTCTTTCTCTCGGCGCAATTGATTTCGGTATCATCGTCGATGGTGCGGTGGTGATGGTGGAAAATATTATGCGGCGGTATCGCGACGCATCGATGGAAGAACGCAGCAAAGGCATTGTGCGATTTACATTGACCGCAGCTCAAGAAGTCGGTAGAGAAATATTCTTTTCGATTATGATTATCATACTTGCGTACATGCCGATCTTTACGTTCGAGCGCGTGGAAGGAAAATTGTTTTCACCGATGGCGTATACGCTTGCCTTCGCCATAACCGGTTCATTACTTCTGGCGTTGACCATCATTCCTGTGTTGATGTCTTACATTTACCGAAAATATTTTACATCAACATCGATTGCTCCGATTGAATGGCACAATCCTGTCTATAAAGCGATGGAACAGGGATATGAAAAACTTTTGGCAGTGGTATTGAAACGGCCCAAAGCAATTGTTGCCGGTGCATTTGCGATTGTTGCGATAGCAGGATATATTGGCTACAGTTCTATCGGTACAGAATTTTTACCGGAATTAGATGAAGGTGCCATGAATATTCGATGTTTTTTTCCTGTTGGAATTTCCTTAGATGAGGCGGGAAACTATTGCGGCACAATTCGAAAAATTATCAGCAATCATAAACCGGTAAAAATTGTTTTAACGCAGCTTGGAAGAAATGATGACGGAACAGATCCGTACGGCCCGAATCGATTGGAAATATTTGTCGGATTGGAAAATTATTCCAAGTGGAATCATAAAATATCCAAAGAAAAATTACTTTCTGAAATAAAAACAGAATTGGAAAATGCAATTCCAAGCGCTCAGTTTTCATTCTCGCAACCGATTCTCGATAATGTTACCGAAGCAGTAACCGGCAGTGTCGCCGATCTGGCTATACTTGTGAACGGAAATGATTTGGATTTGATGCGGAAAAAAGCCGATTCGATTCTTGCGATCATTAAAACGATTCCCGGAGCGAGCGAATGCGGCATCGAACAAGAAGGCAATCAGGCGCAGCTTTCGGTCGTAATCGATAGACAAGCAACGGCACGTTTCGGCATCAATATAGCGGACATACAAAAGATGATCGAAGCAGCAATCGGCGGACGTATTGTTGGAAAGTTATATGACGGCGAGCGACGATTCGATATTGTTGTACGCTATAGTCCAGAATATCGCGGTTCCATCGAAGCGATAAAGAATATGCTTGTCACATCTCCTACCGGCGGGCACATTCCGTTGTCCGAACTTGCTTCCATTGAATTGATTGACGGTCCGACTATTATTCAGCGTGAAGACGGCAAGCGGCAAATTTCAGTTCGGACAAATATTCGCGGACGTGATCAAGGAAGTTTTGTTGCTGAAGCGCAGCAGAAAGTGCAAGCCGCTATTACCATTCCGAAAGGGTATGAAATCACTTGGGGCGGACAATTCGAAAATCTCTCGCGTGCCGCAAAACGATTGGCGATTGTTATTCCTTCCACCATCGGATTGATCGTTATTATTTTGTATGGAATGTACCGAAAGTGGCGGCATGTTGCTGTGGCTATTGCCGGTATTCCGTTTGCGCTTGTCGGCGGATGTGCTGCGCTGTTCATCCGCGGATATAATTTCAACGTTTCAGCCGGTGTTGGATTTATTTCGTTGTTTGGAGTTTCGATTATGTCCGGCGTTTTATTTGTTTCTCGCGTCAATCGTATGTTGGATGATGAAGGCATGACAATGAATGAAGCGGTTCTTCAAGCGGCACAAATTCAGTTTCGTCCGCTTGTAATGACCATGTCGCTTGCGATGCTCGGATTGATTCCCGCCATGCTTGCTACAGGAATCGGTTCGGATGTCCAGCGTCCGCTTGCAACGGTTATCGTTGGTGGATTAGCATCGGCATTAATTCTTACGGCTGTTGCATTGCCTGCGTTATTTGCGACACTCAATCGTGAATCAAAAGAAAATTCAAATCACGCATCTTCGTAAAGGAATTCATGCAATGACGGAAGTTTCCATATTTTTTGATGAAGACGATTCCTATCAAGATCAACCTCTGGCAGAGTACCTTATGCATTATTTCATGCATCACAAAATAAAAGGTGCAACGATTTTTTCGGGAATGATGGGATATGGGCATAAACATCATCTGCATAAACCCGGAAAGCTCGGAGCAGGCGATGAACGTCCGTTAATGCTGGTATGCATCGATACGGATGAAGCCATAAACGTCGTCTTGCCACATATAAAAGAAATTGTGAAAGAAGGATTTATTGTTTTAAAAGAAGTTAAAACACCGTAAATTAAAACAATCAACTATTTATTAACGGCTGTAGATTCTCTCTCTCAAAATATGCGTCGAATCATTCTTCGAATTACAACGGTATGTGCCGGTCATTGTTTGCTCATAGCATTGCTCTCTGCTCAATCGATGGTGTTGCCGCTCGATCATACATTGAATATTCGTTTGAGTAAGCAATTATATTGCGACAGTACGAGAGCGCACACATCGTTTCAGCCGTACATTCTTTCATCATTCGGATCGCATCTCGATTATGATTCGCTTCTATCGGATGGATTGAGTAATCCTTCGGCAAATCCTTCATGGTTGGAGCGAAAAATATTTTCAGAACATTTGCTCGATGTAAAGACACAGGACTATCATTTATATTTTGATTTCTTGCCGGATATTGGTGCGGGATATGAATTGCAAAATCATCGCTCCACCAATCTTGATACGCGCGGTATTGAATTGGGCGGAACGATTGGAGACAATTTTGCTTTTAGAACATCCTACTCTGAATCAGTCACAAAGTTTCCTTCGTATCTCGATCAATTTATGCAGCAAACATATATTGTACCGGGGCAAGGGTACATCAAACCGTACAGTCAAAATGAATATGATTATGTGACGGGTTCGATCTCTTACTCGCCGTCGAAATATCTAAACATTCAACTTGGACAGGATAAAAATTTTATTGGTGATGGATACCGATCGCTCTTGCTTTCTGATGTCGCTTTTACGTATCCGTTTTTAAAACTCACCACGCAGGTTTGGGATTTGCAATACACTATTATGTGGACACAATTTCAAATTCCTTCGCCGGGTGGAATTTCAGATTCTACCTTCTGGCCAAAAACGTACGGCGCGTTTCATTATCTTGATTGGTGTTTGTCGGACCGGTTCACGATTGGTTTCTTTGAATCAGTGATGTGGAAAGCGCAAGACACCGTTAACGGGTACCGCGGATTTGATTTGAATTATTTAAATCCATTAATCTTTTTTGTCCCTGTTCAATATTCAATGGGATCGCCGGATAAAATGCATATTGGAATAAATCTAAAATATAAAGTATCAGACAATGTTATCTCGTACGCACAGTTGTATATTGATGAAATGACAATAGGAGAGTATTTTAATAATCGCGGTTATTGGGCGGACAAAAATGCAATCCAGCTTGGATGTAAAGCATTCGATGCATTGGATGTTAAAAATTTATATGTGCAAACAGAATTCAACACAGCGACACCGTATGCATATTCGCATAACGATCCGGCAACAAGTTATAGCCATTACGAGCAATCGCTCGCCGATCCACTCGGTGCAAATTTTTATGAAGGCATTTTCATCGGCAATTATACAATGAATCGCTGGATGCTTTCGACGCAATTTAATTATGCTATTTACGGCGCCGATTCCGGCGGCTTAAATTATGGCGGTGATATTTTTAAATCGTACGACACACGCGTCTCCGATTACGGAAATTACACAACGCAGGGAGTGAAGACACATCTTTGGTATTTGGATTGCAGAGTTGCATATATGTTGAATCCGTTGTTGAATTTACGAGTCGAATTGGGAGTGACATACAGGCGATTAGCATCCGATCTTGTGCATCAAGAATCCACGTGGATACAATTAGGAATTCGCGGGTCGTTTAAAAATTTATATTACGATTTTTAATCGATAAAAAATATTCTTAAACACCAATATGCATGCGAACTGAAAAAACCTGTACCGGTCCTTGACGATCAGCATTATAACCGGGATTTAAAATGAGTTGATAAATACCGGAGACCGTGAGAGTATTCGAGAGCGTGAAGGAATAATTTGCTTCGAAGGCATGCTCTGGAGCATAATGTAATTTTCCATCGCCAAGAAGAAATCCGCTGCCGCCTGCCGCTAAATATCTTCGGTGCGGATCGGATAATCCGGAAATGGCATACGCGATTCCGAGGCAGTCATGATCGCGATGCCAGCCGCTTCCACTGATTGAAATGCCGCCGCTCAACGATTGATCGATCTCTGTGAACATCCATGTTTCATTCTTACCGTCATTCCAGCCAACACGCGCAAATGCTCCGACAGCATCCGTAAGCTCTTGTTCAACGCTCACGCCGAAGCCGTACTTGGTTCTGCCGGTTTGACGATCAGCAACAATATCCGGCGCAGCGGGATTTCTTTCCATGCTTTCATCGTAATTTCCCATATTGGCTCTTGTCAGAAACCCGAGCAGCCGTGCAGCTCCTGCGCGAGTGCTAAATTTATATCGGTAAGTATATTCCAGCGTTTGTGACCATGCTTCAGCAAGGTTCCAGTTCATATCGCTTCCATTGGCAGTCGTCGGTACTAAAGAATATGCATATCGTAATTCATAATTTTTCGTTACATATTCCAGAACAATGCTGGGCGTATATCCTCTCGTGTTGGCGGGATAATCCCATGCGCCATTTTCCATCAACGCCCAATCGATAAATTGCGTCCGAGGATCGTGACTATATTTATTATCATCAAAATAATCCGCCATGCTGATTTTTCCAACCGTGATGCTGATGTAATTGCTCGGAATTATTCCCGCCAATTGATTGGCGTCGCTCGATTGAAATTGTGTTGCCGTATCAAGAGCAAAAATCTGGTGGATATACAATCGTGCCAGTTCGATCTGTGGTTTCGGATCGCCGACACGATACGATTCACCGTTAGTCTGTGCGGCAATGCCAGTTGCACCGGAAAGTCCGGAGCCACCGGCAATTTCGGGATTGATAAACAGTGAACCATTGTGCCATAATCTTGTTCCGAGAAACAATGTCGAGGTGACCGTCGATTGAGCATCGGCATCCGGCGAGATGCTGTTGATGCCGGAATAGGGTGCGCTGAATGCCGGTTTGTTCTGACAGATGATGGTCGTCTGTGCGTGCACGGAAAATTGTTCTGCAGATGCATCCGTATCATTTGTTTGTGCTGCTGAAATCCTTATTATGCAAATATCCATAATCAATAGGGGCAGCATAACCATACTGAGGCGCGGCAGGTGTGCCAAGAGAGTTTTTATTGTTTGGATGATGTTCATTGCCATAAACGATTTTTTATACTTTCAGTTATCAATGTGAATAGGAACGCATAAAAATATGTAAATACATTCTACGTATTCTTTTTGGTATTCGTCCTCTTGTGTTGATATAACATAGAGAAAAAAGATACTATGAACAATCACCATTTATAGAAATTGTTCATGCACAGACAATAAATTGGTCGTTGATGGTCGGTTGAAATTAACTGTAGGGACAGCATTCTGTGTTTGCAACATACAGTGGGCACAAATATACTGTCCCTATTATGATGAGGAAGTATTTTAGAACGATTGAATCGTTATAGGCGTATCATCAATTTAACAGCACCTTATCCAGATCCAATAGAATAAGTAGCCGGTCTTCTAATTTTCCGACTGCCGTAATGTATTTCGTATCCACTCCGGTGGCAAGCTCTGGCGGTGCTTCCGTCACACTTTTGGGAATGCGCGGTACTTCGTTTACACTATCCACGACAAAGCCGATAATTTTGCCGCTCAGTTCCACAACAACAATCCGGCTGTTCCGGTCATGCTCACGCCGTTCCATGCCAAATCTGCTCCGTAGATCAACAATGGGAATAACCTTCCCTCGTAAATTGATGACACCATCAACGTATTGAAGAGTGTTCGGCACTCGGGTTATTTCCAGCATGCGAATGATCTCCTGCACTTTTAAAATATCGACACCGAATTCCTCATCACTAATTTTAAAACTGACTAACTGGAGCAGTTCATTGGCTGCTCCAGTAGATTTTGTATTTTGTGTTTCTGTCATGATTGTGCTCCTTATGCTTCATGCGGAACAAGTTTACCGTTAGCACGAACTGCTAAATTCGATTTTGCTTTTTCCGGGCGTGCAACAGGTTTCTTTGCATAGTTCTGTTCGGAATCCGACAACTTAAAGCGACCCACGATCTGTGTCAGATTTTCCGTCAACCGATTCAAATCTTCCGCTGCATGGGCAATTTGCTGTGTGCCTGTTGCTGTCTGACTCGTGACAGAACTGATCGCATCAACGTTCTTGCTGATCTGCTCGCTCGCACTGGATTGTTCTTCGCTTGCCGCTGCAATCTGGTTCACCATATCCGTCACACGCTGTGAAATATCGACGATCTCTTTTAAGGATGCTCCGGCTTTATCTGCCAATTGCATGCCTTCATCCACTTTCTGTGTGCCTTGTTCCATCGCATTGACGGCACCAACAGTTTCTCCCTGTATCTTCTTTATCATTCCAGCAATTTCTTTTGTTGCTTTCGTCGTGCGTTCTGCAAGTTTACGCACTTCATCGGCAACCACGGCAAATCCTCTGCCCTGCTCACCGGCACGTGCGGCTTCGATTGCCGCATTGAGTGCAAGCAAATTCGTTTGATCTGCTATATCATCAATAACTCCGATAATTTCTCCGATCTGATCGCTCGACTTGCCGAGTTCTTTTACCGTATCCGCTGAACGTTTAACCACATCGGCAATCGTCGTCATTCCGGAAATGGTATCTTCCACCACTTTGCCGCCTTTTTCGGCAGCTTGCTTTGCTTCCTTTGCCGTCTCAGATGTATTCGATGCATTTTTAGAGTTTTCGATGATCGTCTTCGTCATTTCTTCCACAGCGCTTGCTACTTCACCTGCTTGACTCGTCTGCTCTTGCGCACCAGCAGCCATTTCTTCTGTGCTACTGGATATTTGCGTACTAGCACTTGCAACGGTGGTTGATGCCTCAGAAATTTGCGAGATTGTTTCATTGAAATATTTTAACATGTGTGACATCGAATTAGCAATATGACCAAATTCATCTTTTCCCTTATAATTCACTTCGACGGTCAGGTCACCTTCTGCCATCTTTCCAAGGGCAAAAGCAACTCGATCAATAATAGTAACAAAGAAACGCGTTAAAGCTATACCTACTGCAATTGCCACGACAATTCCTGCTATAAGAATCAAAATAATTTCCCATGTTGCGCTTTGTGCAGAAGCTTGATTTTCATCTGCCACTTTTTGGGCGAGATTAACTTTTGCATCAATAAGATCTGCCATGCTTTTATTTAAGGTAGCAATGATTGGCGCGCCAACGCCTTTTGTTATTGCTAATGCCTCTTCGCCTCTGCCTGCATTGGCAAGTTGAATAAATTGTTCCCGAAGTGGCATATATTGTTTATATGCGCTTTGCAATTCATCATATTGTTTTCGTCCGGCTTCTGTTTGAATTGTTTTTTCGAATGATGTCAAACTCTTTTCAAACACATCTGAATACTCTTGAATCTTCTGCGAAGACGCCTGCCGTTCTTCGTTTGATTTAAAAAGGACTAAATACAACATTTGTGTGCGCATCTGTAAATATGCTTCATTGGCAGCTGCCATATCCTTTATCGGTACAGTTTGAAGTTTGTATAGCTCATCATCATGTGCAGCGATTGAACGAACGCTGACTATTCCCGTAAAACCAATAATTGCCGCAACAAATACAATAACACCGAACACAAGCAAAAACTTTTTGCTCACTTTTAGATCGTTAAACCATTGCATGATGGAATCCTCCACAATTAGTATCTAAATATTTTCGCCCGCACATATATTCTGTGAAGACGAAAGTTAATTATGAATTATATTACAATTTTTGTGCCATTATTTTCAATTTGACAATATCTTGATGTTACTAATTATCATTGATAGTCTGGTTTTTGATAATATTCCCATTTTGTCGACGAATCACCAAATGAACAAATAGAGCCAGCTATATTGAATGTATCGCGCCATTATTCGTGTAAGACAAAAAAAAATCCCAACTGAGTACAAAGTTACGGTATAACGCCGGATCTTTTAGAAGGACGGTACCGGACGTTGTGTAGAAGATTATTATTTTTTATTCTCAACAGATTGATTGAACATGCCGGAGAGCGAATCGCTTTCCATTAATGCACGGACTAAATCTTCGATCCTTACTGGTTTAGAAATATAATCATCCATGCCGATGGCGAGATAATGCTCTCGGTCACCAACGATGGCGTTTGCCGTCATCGCAATAATACGCGGCTGCACTTCACGCTTGATCCGTTTGCGAATTTCGATCGTCGCTTGTTCGCCATCCATTTCCGGCATTTGTACATCCATCAACACAACATCGTAGTTCTGGCGGTTCAATGCATCAAGCACTTCGAATCCATTCGCTGCAACATCGGCACGATAACCGATCTTTTCCAAAAAACGTAAAGCAACTTTTTGGTTGATCAAATTATCTTCCGCTAATAGAATTGTCAACGGATGATGTTTTCCGATCTCAACGTTGAATTGCATCGGCATGGCGGAAGACCTTCGAACGGTCGCCGCATGCCGATTCAATACCGTATTTAATGCATCAAACAAGTGAGAGGGCTTCACCGGCTTGGTAAGCGATGCAACGAAGCGAGGACTCTCTGATTCGGTTTCGCAATATCCCAGAGATGAGAGAAGCACTAAGGGTAGATTTTTCGCTTCCGGGAGTTTGTGAATTTCATCCGCTAACATCAAACCATCCATTTCCGGCATTTGCATATCCAGTACGGCGAGATCAAATGTTTGTCCTTGCTGAAAGAATGCAAGCGCTTCACGGCCTGATGCAGCGGTTGTTGGCTGCATAAACCACGAAAGCGTTTGGTGCACAAGAATTTGTCTGTTCGTTTTATTATCGTCCACGATAAGTATTTTTTTGCCAGATAAACTTTTTATCTCTTGAGAAGTTGATTCTTCTCCGGATATTCCCGCGAGAATGGTAAAATGGAATGTTGCACCTTCACCGGGATTCCCGTACTTTTCAGCCCACATCGTGCCGCCCATTAATTCACTCAAGCGTTTGCTGATTGCTAATCCGAGTCCGGTGCCGCCGAACTTGCGCGTTGTCGATGAGTCGATTTGTGAAAAGGATAGAAACAATTTGTTTTGTCGTTCGACCGGAACGCCAATGCCGGTATCTTTCACGGTGACGTGCAATAAATATTTATAGTGATCGCGCAATTGTCCGGTCACTGCCACATCAACTTCTCCTTCACTCGTGAACTTGACGGCATTGCTGAGCAGGTTGACAAGTATTTGCCGCATACGTGTTACATCGCCGATCACCGTCGAAGGCAATCCTTCTTCGACGGAATAAGTCAATTCAAGTTTTTTCTCGGCTGCTCGCGGCGTCACCAAATCAAGCGCTTCTTCAATACAGCGGCGTATTTCGAACGGCTGGCTTTCCAATTCCATTTTTTGTGCTTCAATTTTGGAAAAGTCAAGAATATCATTAATGAGGGAAAGAAGAACTTCACCGCTGGTACGGACAGTATCGGCAAATTCGTGTTGTTCATCGTTCAATGCCGTGTTTAACAAGAGACCCGTCATTCCGATAATGGCATTGAGCGGTGTACGAATTTCATGGCTCATATTTGCCAGGAATTCGCTCTTCACCCGGCTTGCCCGTTGCAATTCATTATTTGCTTGTTCCAACTCTTCGTGCGTTTTCCACAATGCTTCTTCCACATGTTTCCGGATTGTGATATCATGACCTATTCCAATAATTCCTACAACTTTTCCGTCCTCATTCATGAACGGTATTTTTGAAGTAAGCAGCCATTGCTTCTTTCCTTCCGAATTGATAAAGTATTCCTCCCGATTGAGTACAGGTTTTCCCGATTGAATAATCGATTGATCGTCTGCATAGAAAGTTGCAGCAACATCGGCGGGGTAAAGTTCAAAATCGGTTTTTCCAAGGACTTCATCTTCGGAATGTTTCCCCATATTCCGAATGTCTGTTATATTGGTTATTGTTTTCCGGGATGCAGCATCCTTCATATAGATAGCATCCGGTAAATGATCTATCAAGAAACGAAAAAGTTTTCGTTCTTTTAAAAGAGTTTCTTCAGCTTTAATATGATCTACAATTGACTTGTCACGCTCTGTTTGGGCTTGCATCAGCTTATTAATTTCACGCCTGATCCCCACCAGTCCGAATATTTCTCCTTTCGCATCGCGCAAAGGTACTTTGGTGGTCGATGTCCAGTTTGTCTGGCCATTCTCTAATTGCCTGCTTTCAATTAACCCTATAATCGATTCTCCAGAATCCATTAATTGCTGTTCGTCTTCAAAGGTTTTTCGCTCAAAATTTTTTCCAAACAAATCGATATCTGTTTTTCCGATTGCCTGGCTCATATCGCTCAATTTTAAATCCCGCAATTCTTTACGCGAGATCCGTAACAATCGGCTTTGCCGATCTTTAAAGAAAACGCTGTCAGGAATAATATCCATGAATGCATCAAAGAGTAATTTTTCATGATTGAGGGTATCCAAATCTTGTTTTTGTTCGGTAAGATCACAGATTATACCAACAAGCCCTGTAACATTTCCATGTTTATCATGCATTGGCAATTTCGTTGTACGCTGCCAATGTTTTTTTCCATCTGGATCATAATAAAATTCTTCCCTATCTATGACAGGTGTACCTGATTGGATGACTGATTGATCATCGGATAGAATCAGAGAAGCAACTTCGGGCGGGAAAAAAGTGTGATCATCTTTTCCAAGAACCTCCGATTCCGATTGACATCCTAAGCTGTGAACATCTGCAAGGTTAGCAAAAATCCTTCGGCACTTATTATCTTTAAAATATATTCTATGCGGCATGTTATCAATTAACGTATGGATAAGGTCGTTATCCATTTGCAATGAGCTTGCTTTTATTTTCGCAACAACTTTTCGTTTGAGATTAGTTTTTGACCCTACCGTCTTCTTCAATGGTTTGTTAGATGACTTTTTCATTTGACCTCCAACAACAATCCATTTTTATTTCCCATATCAACATTTTCATTTTGATCCTATAGTAAGAAACATTGAAAATAAAACAAAGTTCTAATTAAAAATTTATTTTTCGACGTTTTTCCATCGCACATGCTCTTTCAGTCAGCTTATATACTCTTACATACCTTGTGCCATTTTTCAAAATCTATCTAATTTTAATACTACCACTTTTAATTGATTTTAAATGTTTACAGGGTACCCTTGTTAAGATGAAGCAACCATTTGTCGAAATATAGCCATACGATAGATATTTGATTTTTTATCAACGCTTCATCGTAATAACAAAAAAATCCCGATTGAGTACAAACAATCGGGATCGGTTACGGTAACGTCCGGATTTTTAGGAGGGAATGGCACCGGACATTGTTAGATAAGGTCAAGCAAACGACAGTAATTCTTTTTCGACAGTCTCCTTTAGCGCATCTTTCGGAAGTGCGCCAACAGACATTTTGGGTTTTCCGGTTTTCGGGACAAACAACAAGGATGGAATACTACGCACACCAAAGACGCCAGCAAGCTCTTGTTCGTCATCAACATTCACTTTGTAGAAATTCACTTTACCTGCGTATTCGCTCGAAAGCTCTTCTATAATAGGGCCGACCGTTTTGCACGGTCCACACCACGGCGCCCAAAAATCGATTACCGCCGGAAGTTCACCGCTAAATTGCCAATCGTTATTCTGTTCGTAATTAAAAACTTTTTGCAAAAATGTTTCCTTGGTTAACTGTTCTGCCATCATCGATTCCTTTTAATTTAATCCGCATGTGCCGCCACAGCATCCATCGTTTTCGCATGATCCACCGGCAGGACATTCATCTGCATGCACATGGCTGTTTGTTTGAATTGCTGTTACCGACATCAATTTTTTATGTTTTGTTGAACCGCATGACGGACAGACAACATCTTCGGCAATTTCTTTTCCTTTGTGGTACACGTCATAAATTTTCTTGCATTCTTCACAACGATAATCATAGACAGGCATAAGTTATTCCTTGTTCATTCCTTAATAAGACGTTGAATTCGGAAAAAAGATTCAACAAATTTTCTCTTGTATCAAACAATTTGTCTATGAAACACAAAAGCCGGAAACAATGTTCCCGGCTTGATACAAAATTTAAAGCTGTCTTTCTCGTTATTGCTGCGGCGGAACAGGTGCATCGCCTTTCTCAGGTTGATGGTGTTGACGATCAAATTGCGGATGCTGCCAACCCTTGCCTTCGAATTTTCCTTCATGCCTTCCATTGCCCATTTGAGGATGCATGGCTAATGCATGTTTCCATATTTTTTGTTGTTCGGGTGTTAAAAGCTTATTAATGGCAAACCATCCATCAATACGATTAATGTGGATTTGCGTAGAAAGCTCAGCAATCTCATTTATCTTTTTCACAATTTCGTTTTTATCAGGATTGTCGGCTTTGAACAACTGACGCAATTCAAGGCGCGCCGTAGCGACTTTGGCTTTTTGTGCTATCGCTTCTTTTGCAGCATCGAATACAATTTTATCCACATCCTTTTTTTGTACATCCGTCAATTTTAATTTGACGAGCATTGGGGGTAACATGGCCGCTCCATCATATCCTTGCGAATGTGGCAGCATACCGACATCTTCCAAATCTTGCTGAGGCATATCTTCACCCTCTGGCATGAGCATATCCATTTCGCCTTCATCGGGAGGCAGACATGCTAATTCTTCTGAATAAGGCGCCGGCGATTCTGAAGGGTGAACTTGCTGGGATTGTAGCGGGGAAGGAGTCATTCCTGCTTTTTGCGCGTACAACTGTAAACAACCGATGACAAGCAAGAACGCTGTGATGATTGCAATTCGTTTCATTTGGGTATCTCCTTTGTATATAGAACGATAATTATTGCGCCTCGTTGTAATTTAGATGAAGGAGATAGAAAAAGGTTTAACTCTGAAAAAACTTTAACATCCTGAATAACAATTCAACTTTTCGGTTGAAATTTTTCGACCTCTTCTAAAATCGTTGAAACGATGTCTTCTTCTTTCACGCGCTTGATCATTTCGCCTTTGCGGTACAAAATGCCGACACCTTTTCCCGATGCAATGCCGATGTCTGCTGCACTTGCTTCGCCGGGACCGTTCACCACACAACCGAGCACGGCAATCGAAACCGGTTTCTTTACATGTGCAAGTTTTTGTTCCAGCTCACCCATGATTTTAAAGAGATCAACTTCAATGCGTCCACAGGTCGGGCACGCGATCAATTCGACATTGCGTGAAGCAAGATTGAGCGAGCGAAGAATTTCTTTCCCCACTTCCACTTCTTTCACCGGTTCATCCGTTAACGAAACACGAATCGTATCGCCGATTCCTTCCGATAACAACGAACCGATACCGACTGCGGATTTAATCGTGCCGGAACGTGTTGGGCCAGCTTCCGTGACACCAAGATGCAAGGGAATATCTGTCCGTTCCGCCACAAGCCGGTACGCATCGATCATTAATTTTACATCGGTGGATTTTACGGAGATGACAACATCATGAAAATCAAACTCTTCACAAATTCCTACGTGGCGCATAGCGCTTTCATACAACGCTTCTGCCGTTGGATAACCGTACTTTTCTAAAATATCATGTTCCAACGAACCGGAATTTACGCCGATGCGAATCGGGATGCCGCGCTCTTTTGCCGCCGTCAACACCTGACGAATGCGGTCTTTCGATCCGATATTGCCGGGATTCAACCGCACCTTTGCAACACCCGCTTCAATGGCTTTGAGTGCAAAGATATGGTTGAAATGAATATCCGCAACAATCGGCACGGGAGATTGCTTCACGATTTCCGGCATCGCTTCTGCCGCTTCTTTATCATTTACCGTTACACGAACAATATCGACGCCGGCTTCTGCTGCTGCTTTTATTTGTGCAACAGTTCCCGCAACATCATCCGTTTTGGTTTTCGTCATCGTCTGCACGGAAATTGGCGCATCGCCGCCGATCTTAATTCCGCCGACATTCACCTGCCGCGTTGTTCTTCGTACAGTTGCTTTATATGTTTTGTGTTGTTCCATCATCGATCCGTTTTTTATTCATCAACAATGTGAAGCCAATATTAGTTCATTCGCTTGCTGGCATCGAACAATATTTTCTTTTCTTCATCCGTTAAACTCTGGTAACCGCTTTGACTGATTTTATCCAAAATCGCATCGATGCGCTGCTGCATTTCGTCCGGCTTGCCCGCCGTGGTGGGTTTCTCTTTCGAATCAAACGATTTCGATTCTTTAATATCGAACACTTTTGCATCCATCACTTCTCCGCCGCTGCTTGAAGGTTTACTCCACGAAGACGGATTCGTCCACGATTGGAATGCGGTATTCGTACGCGAGCGTGCATTCCAACGGCGATCAATCAAAACATACAAATATCCGGCAACCGCTCCGCCAAGATGCGCAAGGTTTGCTACATTACTATCGCCGCCTATCGACATCACACCAAACACAATCAAGAAGATGATAAAATATTTTACTTTTACCGGAATGAGAAAATATAAATAGATGTATCGATCTGGAAACATAGTTGCGAAAGCAACCATCACGCCATACACCGCACCGGAGGCGCCGATCGTAGGGCCTAATGCAGGATCAAAAAAAGGAGCAAGAATCAATTGAAATAATCCAGCCACAACACCGCATGTTAAATAATAAATGAGGAATTTTTTTGATCCCCATACATGCTCCACTTCCATTCCGAACATCCACAATCCAAACACCATATTAAAGAAGATGTGCCAAAAACCTGCATGCATAAATTGATAGGTGATGAGCTGCCACGGATAAAATCCATGACCTAGCGGCATCAAACCGAACGTAACGGTTAAGTAATCGTTCAATCCGATTCCGTTAAAATGGAATGCACTGAAAAACCACATCAGTAAAAATACTGCGGCGTTTGCAATCAGCAAGCCCTTGATGACCGGCGGAAAGAACTGGAATCCTCCGAACATCGAAGGACGGTAGTAATTGGAATTGTCGTTATATGCCATTTTTAAAATTTATTGATTAAACGAGTTTCGATTTGATGACTTTCGATTTTTTTGATATAATTTTTCAGACATTAACAATAATCAAATCGTAAATCAACCAATCACCAAATAAAAAGAAGCTGCCAGCAAAACGCCAACAGCTCTTTTAACTTCTATCTTCTAACTTCTGTATTCTGACCTCTTACTTATCATTCAGCGCTGCAACACCCGGCAATACTTTGCCTTCAAGATATTCGAGCGAAGCGCCGCCGCCGGTAGAAACATGCGAGACCGCTTTGTCCAATCCTGCCTGCGCAATCGCCGATGCCGAATCGCCGCCGCCGACAATCGTCGTCGCGCCGGTTTTTGTTGCATCCGCTAAAGCTTGTGCAATGGCCGTTGTACCTTTGGCGAAATTCGATAACTCGAATACACCCATCGGTCCGTTCCACACGACTGTTTTTGCTTTCGTAATTTCTCCGGCAAATAATTTTATGGTTTCCGGTCCGATATCGAGTCCGGTCCAATCAGCAGGAATAGCATTTACTTTAACGATTTTTGTTGCCGCGGCATTATCAAATTTGTCGGCAACCACACAATCGACCGGCAACAACAATTTCACGTTCTTCACTTTTGCGGTATCGAGAATCTGTTTCGCCAATGCAATCTTGTCTTCCTCCAATAAGGATTTGCCGATTTCCATTCCCTGTGCTTTGTAAAATGTGAACATCATTCCGCCGCCGATTAAAAGTGCATCCACTTTCGTCATCAGGTTTTGGATCACATCGATCTTGCCGGAAATTTTTGCGCCGCCAATGACGGCAACATACGGCTTCACCGGATTGTCGGTCGCTTTGCTGAGATACGCAAGTTCTTTTTCCATTAAAAATCCTGCAACCGCCGGTAAATAATGTGCAACAGTTTCCGTCGAAGCATGCGCGCGGTGTGCTGTACCGAATGCATCGTTCACATACACATCTGCATATTCGGCAAGCTGCTTCGCCATCGATTCGCGCTCGGACGCTTCTTTGCTGGTTTCTTCTTTATGGAAGCGCGTATTTTCTAACATCAAAATTTCATCCTGCTTCAAGCCATCGACCAACGCTTTTGTTTCTGCGCCAATCGCTGCGGGCGCAAGTTTTACCGGCTTGCCGAGCAATTTGGAAAGATGTTCCACAACGGGTTTCATTTTGCATTTGCCTTCGATAAATTTCGCTTCATCGAACGGCTTGCCGTCTTTTTCTGCTTTCTCTTTTGCTTTCTTCGCATCTTTTTTCGGATCGCCGAGATGCGACATCAGCACAAGATATTTCGGTTTTTGATCTAACACATATTGAATAGTCGGCAATGCGGCGCGAATGCGAATGTCATCTTGAATCACGCCGTTCTTCAACGGAACGTTAAAATCCACACGCATCAATACTCGTTTGCCTTTGAGGTCAATATCACGGACAGTTTTTTTATTCATAGCTGCCTTTTCCTTTTTATTGTACAGTGATAATATAAATGTTCGAAACGCCCCGACATCGTTTGTTCTTTAAAAAAGGAATCCAGACATGAAGTTCATATCTGGATTCCCATACATATCCGGGAATGACGTTCATACGATCATCTTCCCATTCTGCTTTCGTTCTTACTTCAGCTTCGACGCGATCAATTCGGTCAGGTCAACGGTGCGGTTGGAATAACCCCACTCGTTATCGTACCATGAAACAACTTTGAAGAATCTCTTTTCGCCCTTCAGATTGTTCTGTAAGGTTGCAAGAGAATCATAGATCGATGAACGATCGTCGTGAATGAAATCGGTCGAAACAACTTCTTCGTTGCAATAGCCGAGAATACCCTTGAGGTACGTCTCGGATGCTTTCTTCAGTAATCCGTCGATCTCTTCAATCGAAGTATCGCGCGTTGCGCGGAATGTCAAATCGATAACCGAAACATCTAATGTTGGGACTCGGAATGACATGCCGGTCAATTTCCCTTTGACCATAGGGAGAACTTCTCCCACTGCTTTTGCAGCACCTGTTGTGGAAGGAATAATATTGTTTGCTGCAGCTCGACCACCTCGCCAGTCCTTCTTCGAAGGGCCATCAACAGTTTTTTGAGTTGCTGTTGTCGAATGGATTGTTGTCATTAATCCCGTTTCGATTCCAATGCCTTCCTTAATCAAAACATGCACCACGGGAGCAAGGCAGTTGGTTGTGCAGGATGCATTCGATACAATATTGTGCTTTGCAGCATCGTACTCACCATCGTTCACACCCATAAGAAGCGTCTTTACTTCTCCTTTACCCGGTGCAGAGATAATAACTTTCTTTGCGCCTGCGGCAAGGTGTCCTTTTGCTTTTTCGGAATCCGTGAACAAGCCAGTGGATTCGATCACGATTTCCACGCCAAGTTCTTTCCATGGCAATTGCGAAGGATCTTTTTGCGCCATCACGCATTTGATCTTGTGTCCGTTCACCACAAGCACATCATCTGCTTCTAACGATGGATTGCTCTTTTCGCTGCCAACTGTTCCGCGGAAATGTCCGTGGATAGAATCATACTTTAATTGATAAGCAAAATATTTTGCGTCTGTGCTTACATCGACAACGGCAACAACGTCGAGGGTCTTGCCAAGCACGCCCTTATCCGCCATCACGTTGATAATCTGTCTGCCGATGCGGCCGAAGCCGTTAATTCCAACTTTTACTGCCATTGTATTTTTTCCTCCAGTAAGGATTATATGTTTATTCGTTTTCTTTTTTACGATTCATACTAAACTTAGCCAGAAATCGTGCAAAATGCAAGAAGGGTATAAAATTGCCATATTTTGTTATTATTCAATTGTTCGAATTCTTATTCATATATAATTAAAACATATAGATGAACTCTATAATTCCCGATTCGAAATTATATCCCAAAAATTATTATCACCCCATCCGTTTAATAATGGTTTTGTTCTGGTGATTGCAGATGTCTTTGCCTTCTGCAGTAAAGAGAAAATCGATACGGTCTTTGTAGAAGTTCGTTATTTTTCCACGAACCATTTTTAACGTGCTGTTGAGAAAATGATTTTGTTCTGTGAACGCCTCGCCCAGCACAGCAACCGCCGACGGCAGCCAGCGTTCGGGAAATTCTCCGGCATACTTGCCCGCCGCGGCGGGGTTTCCGCCAGATTTATATTCCGCAATTTCCGCTTCCAATAATTTGAGCGCAACAATTTGTCCGTCTTCGGTATGAACACTCAATCTTTGCTGTTTGATGTACGCTAAAAGTTTTTCTTTATTCGGCACAATGAGCGCAACGGTGTACGGCGATTGATTGTTATGCAGCATCACTTGATCGATGTATGGAGAATTGCCCACGATAGCTTCTTCAATTCCTTCCGGACTGTACTTTTCTCCGTCGTGGCTGATGAGCAAACTTTTTGCGCGGCCGAGTACATACAAAAAATTATCCATATCGACATAGCCCAGATCGCCGGTGTAAAGCCAGCCATCGCGCAATGTTTCCTGCGTTGCCTTTTCATTTTTCCAATATCCCGCCATCACGTTTTCACCCTGTACTACAATTTCTCCATGCTGCCCGACTGGAAGTTCATTCCCTTGTTCATCGCAAATTTTCACTTTGAGATTCGGAATGATGCATCCTGAAGAGCCGAGTTTATGGCGATCCATGACGTTTGCCGAAATAACCGGCGCCGCTTCCGTCAATCCGTATCCTTGCAGCATCGGAATGCCGAGCGCGTAGAAGAAGCGCTGCAATTCAACATCGAGCAGCGCGCCGCCGCCGATAAAAAATTCCAGCCGCCCGCCGAACATATTCCTGATCTTTCGGAACAGAACAAAGTCGTAAAATTTATATTTCAACTTCATCGCCACTGTTGCATTTTTCCCCTTGTCCCAGCCGATACCGTTATACGCGTAGGCAAGATCGAGCGCTTTATTGAACATTCGTTCTACGACGCCGCCCTTTTCACGAATGCCGCGTTCGATATTCTTGCGAAAGTTTTTTGCAATCGCAGGCACGCTGTATAAAAATGTGGGGCGCACTTCACGGATATTGATCGGCATATTCTTCAATGTTTCAATGGCAGTTTTTCCAACCTGCACCGATGCCATACTCGCACCGTTGTGCATCAAAGTATAAATGCCGGCGGTATGCGCAAACGCATGATCCCACGGAAGTACGAGCAGCGAACAATACCATTCCGGAATATTTAAAATTGCCGATGCTTGTTCCGCATTCGCCGTATAATTGCGATGCGTGAGAATGATGCCTTTCGGATCTGCTGTTGTGCCGGACGTATAGCAAATATTTGCATAATCATTTTCATGCAACGATTTCCATCGTTCTTCAAACGCCGTGCGGTTCGTTTCTAAAAATGTTTTGCCGGCAGCAAGCACTTCACGGAACGGCATCTCATCTTCCGATTGTGGATCGCCATCAAGCAAAATGATTTTTTCCAATTCCGGTAAATCATTTTTTATGTTTCTGATTTTATTTGCCTGCGTACCCGAAACAACAACCATCCGGCAGCCGGAATGCGCCAGTCGGAATTTCAGATCGCTTCCTTCTTCGATCTTCACCGATAACGGAACATTGATGGCGCCGGCAAACAAAATTCCGAGTTCAGCAATCACCCAGTCATTCCGCCCTTCAGCAATAAGCGCTAATCGGTCGCCTTTTTGAATTCCGAGTTTCATCCAACCTGCTGCGCAGCGATGTGCCAGCACTTGTGCCTCAGCGTAGGTTAATCCCTCATATTGGTCGTATTGTTTTTCCCAGAGAAAGACATTCGTTCCGTATTTCGCAACGCTGTCTTCAAACATGTGCGGTAGCGTTCGCTGTGTTGGTGTGACCATTAGTTATTTCCCATCTAAGTTTATTATTATTGATTTCTTCTTAAGGCAGGTTCTAAGTGTCGTATCCATTATTGTATTTCGGCAGAGGCACGCGGCAATCGACACCGAAACGATCCGAAGAGCATGAAACATTTTCATCATTGTAGATGGTTCCGATGAAAAATCAAAAGGCGAACAGAATATCTTGTTCGCCTTTCAAATTTAATGAACTATTACGGCTTTAATACCGATTTAATAACTACGATTGATGATGTTGTTTGTGCCCCGCTTTGTGCACCGGAAAATGTTTGCGTTGCTTCCGCATCGTTCGATTGTTCTGCTGAACTAAAAACACCTTCGTGGGGGGCAAAATACACCGTGCCGGAAATTTTTGTCGATCCATCAACCGAAACATCCATACCTTGCATGGAACCGGAGCCAGTGGTAATATTGGTTCCGCTAAAAACAATTTTCCAACACTCCAAACCATTTTTCAATTCCTTACCCGCAATCTTAAATTCAAGATTGGGTTTTACAACAATCTTTATTCCCATCTGGTTAGTAGTGTCCACACCCGTATCTTTCCATGAAGAATCAATGCCTAATTCTTGATCTGGAAGTTCAAAAAATATTTTCCGGAACATATCCGTTGGACCGACACGCATCAGCATTCCCAGCTTCGAAGGAGGAATTTGGTCCATTGCCTCTATGGACAACACTTTTCCCAATTCATTCATCGTCACGCTGACACGTTTGCCCTCCCACTCTGTCATTGCAACGGTGCTGTCATTAAATCCCATTTGGGGCATGTTTATTTTATTGACAAATTTATCAAGCGTGATGATGAGTTTGAACGATTGAGCACGTACGCTATCTAAAACAACCGTATAATTCAAATCCGAAAACGTTGTTACTGTGAACTCCTGTCCCATGCCTTGTCCGGTAATTTTGTTTTCTATCGTTGTCGCATAGCTGTACTTTTTCCCTTGCTCAAATTTATAGTGAAGCTTTTGCCCCGCTTCCAACGGAACAACCAACGGCATGAATAGAACCGCCGTAAAGATCCAATGACTTCTCGTAGTACGCATAATCAATTCTCCTTTGTGTATGTGTATGATGTCAATGTTCGTGAATTGTTGTTTTTAAAAGTAGGAAATTTTCCATCTCTTCGCAAGATGCAAAAAAGTTTTCCAACTCTCGTTATTTCTTACTACTTTAAGATGATGTTTTTTATACTGTTGTAGGACACTATCTATGCTTCAACAAACAAACGCTTCGTCCCAGCAACACGAAGAATTGACTCTGGCACACATTGTCGCTGAAAGTACCACTCAAGTATTCTTCGCGCATTGCATTAACGTTCACGGACGAACCGCCCATTCACTATAACGAGATGCGGCAGCAAATCAATCATCTCACAGGTTTTTTGAAAAGCCAAGGGATTTCCTATGGCGACCGAGTGGCAATTCTTGGAGAAAACAGTCCACAATGGGCAATTGCATACTTTGCAATCACCACGATGGGTGCGATTGCTGTTCCGCTTCTTCCGGATTTTCACACTTCAGAGATTCATCACATTCTCCGGCATTCCGGCAGCAAGGCTGTATTTATCTCAGAGCGTTTTTATTATAAGATTGAAGATTTAGATTTCACCACCTTTAATTGCGTTGTGCTGTTGAATGATTTTTCTATTATTAATCCCGATACCTCGAAAGCAACGCTGCGTCAGCTCATTGCAGATGGAAGCAAAGAATTACGAAAAATTACCAGCTTGGTCCTGAATCTTGTCGGCTTCTTCCAACACGCGTTGAAAGAAGCAACGTCGCCTCCATTATTTATACCTCCGGCACCACGGGACATTCCAAGGGCGTGATGTTGACACATAAAAATATTGTATGGAATGCACAAGCATCCGCAAAGATACCGGACATTATGGAAGAGGATAGAATGCTTTCCATTCTTCCCATGGCTAATGTGTACGAATGCACGCTGGGATTGGTGATACCGATTATGTGCGGCGCTTCCGTTTATTATATCAAGAAGCCGCCAACGGCTACCGTGCTTCTGCCGGCATTGGAAAAAGTAAAACCCACAGCAATGCTTACTGTGCCGCTGATTATCGAAAAAATATATAAAACAAACATCATACCGACAATAAAAAAACGCTGGCTCGTACAGAATGGCATACAAGTTTCCCACTGTTACGAAAACGCATTCATCGGCTTGCCGGACAAAAACTCAAACATACGTTCGGTGGCTGTATGAGATTTTTCGGCATCGGCGGCTCTGCACTCTCACCGGAGGTGGAACGCTTTTTGCGCGAAGCAGAATTTCCGTATGCCATCGGTTATGGCTTAACAGAAACATCTCCCTTAGTCGCCGGCTCGAATGCCGACATAACACGTTTTCGAGCTATCGGACCGATTGTTCCCGGGCTTCAAGTTCAAATTGATAACCCCGATCCGAAAACAGGAATCGGCGAGATTATTGTTCGCGGCCCAAGTGTCATGAAAGGATACTATCGCGATCCACACAAAACAGCAGAAGTACTTTCAGCGCGAGGGTGGTTCAAAACGGGCGATCTCGGCAGTTTTGATACAGACGGTTATCTTTATATCAACGGACGTTTGAAGAATGTGCTTCTCGGCCCCAGCGGCGAAAATATTTATCCGGAAGCGATTGAATTCGTGATTAACAAATTCGAAGTGGTATTAGAATCATTAGTATATCAAGAGCACGGCCAGCTTGTGGCACGCGTCTTCTTGGATTACGAAGCCCTTGATACAGAATTTGCGGAATTACATTTGACGGAGACACAAGCACGGGAACGCATTCAACAAATTCTTGATGACATGTTACGACAAACAAATGAACAAGTTTCTTCCTTCTCCCGCATTGCACGCATAATCGAACAGCGCGAACCATTCGAGAAAACACCGACGCAAAAGATTAAACAATATCTTTATGCAAGCACAACAGCGAAAAAGAAATGAAGATTTAATTTTCCTTTTCTAATTCGGCCGTGAGTTTTTTCAAGGCAATATAGAATCTTGTAAGTGGAAACCCGACAACGTTGTAAAAACGCCCATGAATTTTTTCAACGAACACTGCGCCATAATCATCCTGAATGCCGTACGCGCCAGCTTTATCCATCGGCGAGCCGGAATTGACGTAATCGGCAATTTCTTCATCCTCTAATTTACGAAATCGAACTCGTGTTTCTTCCACCGCAGACATTTGTTTCTTTGACTTGACATCGATCAATGCAAAGCCAGTGAACACTGAGTGTTCCCGCCCGCTGAGCATCCGAAGCATCCGTTTTGCATCTTCTTTGGTTTTGGGTTTTCCCAAAATATGCCGATCCAGAACAACAATCGTATCTGCACCGATCACGATCCCTTTGTGAAGATGCGATGCAACTTCTGTAGCTTTTTCCAAGGCAATACGTTGTGCATTTTCTTGAGGCGTTTGTGTCGGTTGAATGAGCTCTGCCGAATGACTCGGTATAATTTTAAATTTCAATCCGATTTGCTGAAGCAATATTTTTCGTCGAGGGGATTGAGAAGCAAGAATAAGTGTTTCCATATTATACCATCACAGAATTAAACAATTCCCCGCACAGGAACCAATATCACCGTCAGCGGTATCTTATTGAAACACGGTTTCGATACATGCCCACGTTTGCTTGACGGCTGCACCAAAGTTATTGGCACGTATCGTTCGTTCAACAAGATCAACGGAGTATCCCTGCGCCACAATTTTATATGTACAAGCATCGCCAGCTCTTGTTGAGAGAGAGGTGTCACGATAGAAATACTCGGAATGATTACCGGTCGGTGGTATTTGTGCAATGCAAATAAAACTGCGACCCGAATCGATGACCGAACTTCGCCAGATTTCAAATACTCTTACATGACTTTCATCATTCGTGGACCATACAATCACACGGCCGCGATTTATCGCTGAGGTACTTACATTATCTTTGACAACCGTTTCCGCGAATGCCAGCGATAGCAACAACGCGATATTTAAAAACACAAAAGAATGTCTTCTGATTCTGCTCATGACCCACATAATATAGATTTCTCTCTCGTGAAACTCAAGCCGTCAAAGCAACTTTGTGAAGCTCATCACAAGGTTATTCGTTCTTACTCGATGTCTGTTTTAGTACGAAATATCACATCTGATAATTCAGAAAAAATAAGTCCCGCAAGAATGAATGCACCGCCTATCAGTGCCACAGACGATAACCGTTCTTGTCCAACGAGGACTGCAAATGCTGCTGCAGTAGGCGGCTCCATCGAAAAAATCACAGCCGTTCGCGTCGGCGTAGTGTACCGTTGATATTTTGCCTGCACAAACAAAGCGACAATAGTCGGCAGTATCGCCAAGTACCATTAATATCCATGTAAAATTCATGTTTACTTGCAGATAGGGCTGCTCAAGTACCGGAAGAAACAGAATAGACAATACCGCTGTCGAAACGAATTGCATAAAACTTAAATGCATCGGATCGTGATCCTTACTGTGCATATCCATATAAATAATATACATGGCAAACAGTGCAGCACAAATAAGCGTTAAACCATCGCCCTTATTGAAGGATGATCCTTCTGGAGACGTCATCACATACAATCCGCCGGCTACAAGAATAACGCCCAATATATTGCCAAGTTTTGGAGAACGACGCTCAATGATCAATTGAAGGATGGGTGTAAAGAGAACCGACATGCCGGTGATAAAAGCGGACTTCGATGCCGTTGTGTATTTCAGACCGACCGATTGAGATACAAACCCCAGAAACAACATTACACCGAGCACGGAACCTTTGATGATCGCATCACGAGAAATCGAACGAAGCCGTTGAAAAAATATTGTTCCGAATAAAATTGTTGCGATAGTAAAGCGCAGTGCGAGATACACAAAGGGAGAAGCGCTTTCTAATATAATTTTGGTGAGAAAAAAAGTACATTCCCCAGATCACAGTCACAACAAGAAGATATGCTTCCGCTTGAGTGCGGGACGGAATTTTTACCATGGAGCTGTTACATTTCATTCTTCAAAGACACAAAGTAGTAATACATTATTTTATACCGAGTCGAACTGAGAGATGTTTATTTCAGAAGAACCATGAAGCCATTTCATGGCGATAGATTACCAGCACACAAAAAATAAACCATGCGCCGATGTTCACCATCATAGGAATATCGGTCAGCAATAGATGCATGGGATTATCGTCTGTTCGATGAATTCGTATCAGAAACAGATAACGAAACACACCAAAAAGCACAAAGACCGTTGTAAAAATTAAATTTTCTGTGCCAAAGATACTGATCGTCCGTTCGGCAACCGTGTAGAGTGCATACGAAATAACCACACCGGCAGCGGCAATCGTCATCAACTGATCTAGAAAAGCAACATCATAAAATTTCAAGACGGGACGTACGGAGGACGATTCGGAATTAACAATCAACAATAACTCGCCACGGCGTTTTGAGATCGCGAGAAAAACAGAAATGAATAATGTACATAAAACCAACCAAGGCGAAATTACTACTCCAATAACAAAAACGCCGGCAAGTACACGCAACATAAAGCCCGCGGCAATAATAAATACATCTACCAGAACAACACGCTTGAGTCCGAATGTATAACCGAGATTTAAGAACACGTAGATCAATACCGCGAAAAAGAAAGATGGCGGCAATTGTGCCAGCAGCCATCCGAGCAAAACCAAAACTCCTGCCGCAACAGTCAATGCAGTTCCGACATGTATTGTCCCAGCGGCTAACGGCCTTTTACATTTTACAGGATGCAACCGATCAGCATCGCGATCAACGATGTCGTTAATGATATACACGATGCTGGAAGCAAAACAGAAAACGATAAACCCTTTTGCCGTAGCAAGAAAGTACGCCGGTTCAAAAAAATGTTTTGAAAAGATGAGCGCCGCGAACAGAAAAATATTTTTGACCCATTGTGATGGGCGAAAGATTTTCCCCAACTCTATCATCTTCCTCACCGTCTTACCTCCTTCCAGGGTTATGTTCTTCCAAACCGTTTATCTAATTCTTCCAGCGGTATGCGTACCACAATCGGGCGTCCATGCGGACATACATACGGCATCTTTGTTAAAAATAAATGTTCTATGAGCACAATCATTTCTGTGGCGTTCAGCTTATCGCCGGCTTTAATTGCAGCTTTGCACGCAAACGATTTCGCAAGATTGTCACGCACGTCGGAAATACCGGCATGCTCGTTGTTTTTAAATTCATCTAATACATCCTGCAATATTTTCTTTTCGCCGCCCACGCGCACATCGGCGGGAATTCCTTCGATCACAATCGTGTTCTTACCGAACAGTTTGAGATCGAATCCTAATTTTTCCAGATGCGGCTGTAATTCTTTTACTAACGCATAATCGCTGGCAGAAAGTTCGACCGTTTCGGGAAACAATAATTGCTGTGAAGACGGCAAGCTGTTTTCAAAATTTGCAACAACACGTTCATATAAAATGCGCTCGTGCGCAACATGCTGATCCACAATCATCAAGCCGGAACGAATTTGCGAGATGATATATTTGTTGTGCAATTGCCAGACCGGTTTATTTTCTTGTGAAGATTCTTCCGGTTGATGCTGGGCAAGAATGCGGCCAACGCTCATCGAGGCTTGAAATGGCAGCGAGGATGGCACACCCGATAACGAAGAAAACACTTCTTCTTTGCCAAAAATAGGCGCTGATATTGAACGGGGTTCCGTCTGATGATAATCCTGATTCAGTGTAAAGACAGGAGCACCAGCAGGCATCGTTCCTTCGTTCTTTTCCCACGGCCGCCCTTCAAAGCGTAATTTCGAATCGCCAGAAGAAATTGCATTTCCATCCTGAAGCGATATCAAAGGTACCAAATCGTTTGCAGCAAGCGCTTTGCGCACAGCGGAAAGAACCAAGCGATAAATATTTGAATCGTTTTCAAACTTCACTTCCATTTTTGTCGGATGCACATTCACATCGATTTTGCTGGGGTCGATTGTAAGGAACAATAAGAAAAATGGAAACGAACCTTTTTCCAGCAAATGTTCATACGCTTGAAACACGGCATGGTTAATCATCTTACTGAAGATGAATCGTCCGTTGAGAAACACGTATTGTTCAGCGCGGGTCTTACGGGCAAAATTCGGCTTCGACAAAAATCCACGCACGTGCATCAGGTCTGTGGTTTCTTCAAACCGGATAAGCCCTTCGCCCTGTGCCTTGCCGAACACGTGGTTAATGCGCTGTTCGATTTGTTCTTTTTTTACATCGATCAACGTATCATCATCGCTGGCATAAAACCATTCCACATCAGGATACGCTACCGCCATTCGAACCACAACATCGGTAATATTTTTAAGTTCCGTTTGGCGCGTTTTCAAAAAATTCCGGCGGGCCGGAGTGTTATAAAACAAATTACGAATCGTAATACTAGTACCGCATTCCAACGCAGTCTTCGATTTTTCTTTTACTTCATCCCCTTCGATACGAATGAGTGTGGCGAGTTCGTCCGATTCTATTTTCGTTTTCACTTCGACTTGCGAGACCGCTGAAATAGCTGCAAGCGCTTCACCGCGAAAGCCCAGTGTCTTAATTGCCTCAAGATCACTTGGGGATTTTATTTTACTCGTCGCATGCCGCCGGAACGCCAGCGATGCATCCATTTCGGACATGCCCTCGCCATTATCCACAACTTGAATCAATGCTTTGCCTGCATCTTTTACCAGCACCGAGATGCGCGTGGCATGTGCATCCAAACAATTTTCTATCAATTCCTTGACAACCGATGCAGGTCGTTGCACTACTTCGCCAGCTGCAATTTTATTTGCTAACTCTGGAGTTAATATGTGAATTTTGTTCGACATGATTACTTACTGCACACGCGTTCTCAAACAATATAACGATTTTTGTTTTGGGAAAAGAAAATGGAAACTATTGTTTTATAGATGTTCCTTCGAACAGCGCCTCAACATACGCTTTACGGTCAAACAATTGCAAATCATCAATGCGTTCCCCCACACCGATAAATTTTACCGGCACATTTAATTCATGACTGATGGCAAGCACAATACCGCCTTTTGCTGTTCCATCTAATTTTGTCAGTATTAATCCGGTAACATCAACGGCAGCAGAAAATTGTTTTACCTGCTGCAAACCGTTTTGTCCCGTGGTTGCATCGAGCGCAAGTAAAACTTCGTGCGGGGCACCGGGCAATCGTTTTTCCATTACACGCTTAATTTTTTTCAATTCTTCCATCAAATTGGATTTTGTGTGCAAGCGTCCTGCAGTATCGATGATCACGACATCCGCATGCTTGGCAATAGCGGAACTCAGCGCATCAAACGCCACCGCCGCAGGGTCTGCGCCTTGTGCTTGTTGAATGAGATCGACACCAGCACGCTGTGCCCAGATTTCTAATTGTTCGTTCGCTGCCGCACGAAACGTATCTGCCGCACCGATAACAACTTTATGTCCTGCCAAACGATATTGATATGCCATCTTTCCGATCGTTGTCGTTTTTCCCACGCCATTCACACCGACGACCATCACCACATACGGCTTCGTGTCAATTGGCAATTGAGAGAGTGATGGCTCGGTACTTGTTTCAACGTGAAGCAGATCTGAAATTTCTTTTTTCAGCAGCTCAAGCAGCTGTGTACTCGATTCATATTTTTCTTCTTTCACGCGCCGGCGCAACCCAGCAAGAATGATTCCTGCTGTTTCTACACCGACATCGCTTGCGATTAGAATTTCTTCTAACTGGTCCAGCACATCGTCGTCGATCTTGCTTTTTGTTGCAGCAAGATGTTGTACTTTTGCAACAAATGTATCACGTGTTTTCGCAAGACCGGTTTTAATTTTCGATATTGAATCAAACAATCCCATCGTCGTCATCTTCCCGCATTACGTCCGATGAACAACCGCAGCGAATAACTGATCATCGACCATGTCATCATCACCACACTTCCCCAAACAGCAATTGTGCGTAATATTTCCAATGACTCCATTTGAATTGTGCTTAAGAATAATACGAGCGCGATAAAACTGACGGCAATTTTTCCGGGCCAGTTGGATTGCGGAATAATTCCTTTATTCTGTCTAATATAAACTCCGCCCAGAAAAATCAATATATCACGCACGATCACAAACACGACAAACCACAACGGCACATCGCCCGTCCAAACCATCAACAACGCATACGATCCGATGGCAATTTTATCGGCAAGCGGATCGATAAATTTTCCGAGTTCTGTAACTTCATGCAATTTGCGCGCAAAAAAACCATCGAGAAAATCTGTTGCGATGGCGACGATGCTAACAGCGGCAGCCCACCAACGATGATCGGGGAAATTTGCTATGAGGCAATAGCCGATAGGAACGATAAGAAGAATACGGCTAAAGCTGAGAAGATTGGAAACGGTAAGACGTTTTTCGTGCATCACTGTTCGTTGGCATCTTTAGATGCTTCGGTATCTATTGCGACCGGATATTTTCCATCGAAGCATGCAGTACAATAATGACGGCCGCCTTCTTTTGTCGCTGCTTCTAAAAGCTTTTCCATCGAGAGATACACTAAACTTTCTACGCCAAGTTCGCGGCGGATCGCCTCAATATCGCCGTTGAACCTGTTGGCAATCAGTTCCTCGCGGCTTGGAAAATCCATTCCATAATGGCATGGATATTTAATCGGGGGACTGGAAACTCGGAAATGTACCTCTTTCGGTTCCGCTTCACGAATCAGTTTGATCAACTGCTTCGACGTTGTGCCGCGCACAATAGAATCATCCACCACAATGACTTTGCGGTCTTTCAATACGCCTTTGACCGTGTTGAATTTCGTTTTCACTTTCATCTCTCGGCGCGTTTGCTGCGGCTGAATAAATGTTCTGCCCACATAGTGATTGCGAATTAAACCCAATTCTAATTTGATGTTATAACCTTTTTTGTTACTCTCGGTAACATAACCGAGTGCAGCGGTGTTGCTGGAATCCGGCACATTGATGACAATCACTTTTTCGTCTTTTGATGACGGTATAATCGGCGATTCATCCGCCAGCAACTTTCCAAGTTTGCGGCGCACTCGATCCACATTTTCACCAAACACTTTACTATCCGGACGAGAAAAATAAATATACTCGAAGATGCAGTGATGCGGTTGATCGGCTTTTTTGCTAAGCCAGAAAGATTTTACATTGTTTGATTGCAGTACTTCATTGTCGATGAGGATGATTTCGCCGGGTGCAACATCACGGATATATTCGGCGCCGATAATATCGAACGCGCATGTTTCTGACGCAACGACGAACGCATCGTCAACTTTTCCCAATGCCAACGGACGAAAGCCATGCGGATCACGCGCCGCAATCAATCCGATATCCGTTAAGATGACAAAGGAAAACGCACCTTCAACGGCGTTCAATGCTTCTTGAATTTGTTCGATCTGATTTTTATGCCTGCTGCGTGCGGTAAGATGTAAAACAATTTCACTGTCGGAAGTGGATTGAAAAATTGTTCCTTCTTCCTGCAATCGCTGGCGCAGTGTACGGTAGTTGGTGAGATTGCCATTGTGGCCAAGCGCAAGGTTACCGCCTTTGTAGCTGACTAAAAATGGCTGAATGTTGGTCTTGTTATCCGACGCGCCGGTGGTAGAATATCTGTTATGCCCGATTGCCGCAGTGCCTTTGAGCAGATCGGATAAGATTTTTTCGTCCTTAAAGACATCAGCAACAAGCCCAACACTTTTGTGAATATGGAAGCGCCACTTTTTTTCCTCCGGATGCCACTCGCTGGAGACAATGCCGGTTGCTTCCTGCCCCCGATGCTGCAATGCATGCAAGCCGTAAAACGAAAGCACGGCGGCTTCCGGGTGGCCATAGATTCCAAAAATTCCGCAATGGCAGCGGGGTTTTCCTTCGGCGTGTGCAAATTCTCTCATATATAAGTAAGGTACGAAAAAATGTCCGCGGTTACAAAACTTCGGTGTAAAAATAAAAAAGGAGAAACCCTTATTCAGAATTTCTCCTTCTACGCCTCCGCCATAATTATGGCGGCTTTTAAAAATTATTACAGCGGGAAAATATAAGCAACGTTTAATGCGATATTGCTTACATCACCATTGATCACATATTTCACGGATGCATCAATTGGTCCAAATTGATAACCGACACCAGGAGCGAGCACAAACTTGCTATCGGTTGTCGATGCTGTGCCTGATCCAAAAATTCCAAAATTATAGTCAACTTTTACTGTTGTGCTGTAAATACCAAGCTGTGCAAAACCATAAAACCCAGGAGTAACTTGTTTGCTAAGATTATATTTAGCACCAACAAGAACTGCCAAGTCAGAGCCGCTGCTTATATCGTTTTTCTTGGCCCATGATGTATAGCCAATTTGACCTGTCGCTAAGATATCTTCATTGATACCATATTGGAATAGACCAAATCCGCCAATACCTGTGCTCACAGCATTACCCCAATCGCCTGACGGCAATCCAAGCTCAACACCTACACCGGCAGACATTTTACCTTGGCCCCACACGCTCTGCGCAGAAGCAAACGAAGCAACCAATACAATGGCTACTAAGACAACAAACATTTTTTTCATAAATATCTCCTTTTATTTGGTGAATAGTGATTTTTAATTAGTACTTATAACAACCGCTAAAAAGAATATACTGTTTCAACATTAAAATGTCAAGCTATATAGCTAAAACAAATTATTTCATTGCAAGACTATAATCATCATAATACTTCATCACGTCATCCACATACGCAACAGTTTGCCGCCAATCACGGAAATACCCGCTGGAGGGTACGCCTTCTTCCCAAATCTTTTTGTGAAGCGTGTAATATTTTCGGGAAAGGAATACCAGCGCAGTTCGAACCGATTCCCATTTCATCGGATCATTATTCATGTATGCGGCAATCTTTTGTGCGTCAAAAATTCTTCCAAGCCCACAATTATATGCTGCCAATGCTAAACATGTTTGGTCTTTAGGCGATGCTTTTTCAAAAACCTTTTTTAGCGACTTTAAATGATAAATCCCTGCACGAAGATTATTTTTCGGGCTTGCTGCTTCATCGACATCGAGTTTTTCTGCCAATTCTAATTGCGTTATCGGCATAAGCTGCATCAAACCGTATGCACCCCTTTCGCTCATCGCATTATCGTCAAATTTTGACTCCTGCCGCATGACGGAAAGCGTTAAGATCCAATCTACACCATATTGCTGCGAATATGTCCGCACCAATGGAGCAATCGAAGGATGATACACATGAAAATTCGAAGAGGCAATCGTTTCGCCAGCATAGAGCACAGC
The DNA here is from genome assembly GCA_963790045.1 of Ignavibacteriota bacterium. GTDB lineage: Bacteria > Bacteroidota > Ignavibacteria > UBA10030 > UBA10030 > DATKMP01. The sequence goes on from CAWBMS010000008.1 coordinate 477,867, forward strand.
ATTTTCTCTTGGATTTTCAGTACCACCCGATTTTCTACTCATAAATTCTGATGTTGAATATTGTGAACATCCCGCCAAGTACAAAACCAACGAACTGATACCCAGTATTGCTACAAAAACGTTTTTGACCGCGAATTTTTTTTCCGCGTTCCTCATATCACCTCAATAACCGTTCAACATACCGCCCGAAGAATCGGCGATTAATTGCTTTAATCTAAACAAGAAACCGGCAAGAAGCAAAGAAAAAATGATATGTCAGAATTGAAATATCGATTTTACGCTGAAATCGCAGGTAAAATTTCTCAAAAGTTGATGTGGAGGTTAAAAAATCTCTACAATTTTATTTTTGCCGCGAGTACCGACAGCAAGAACCACAGATGATTTCGATTTTCCAAAATACTCAGCAAGAACTTCAATCAATTTTGCATTTGCCTTTCCATCCACCGCTGGAGCAGCAACACGAACAACATAAGTTCCATCGGTCTGAAGAAGCACTTCGTTTTTCTTAGAATTGGGTTTGACGAAAATTTTTATTTTCATTTTCGATACACGATCAAAAATAATTGGCAATCATTCGTTGTCTCGTCCTGAAAAAAGTTGACAGGTAAAATAGTGATTTATAAGTATTGGTTCATTATGATTGTTTCGTAATTTCATGCAGCGTATTTCATTTCAGGCGTCAGGAAGTTTAAACTCAGATGTGGCCGTTGGGTGTTATAGGTCTCTATGGCTTCCTTCACGGCTTGCTGGACAAAAGGCATATCTGTAAATATTCCATCCAACAAAAACTCTGTCTTCAAAATTCCGTTCACACGTTCGGCAATGGCATTCTCATACGGATTGCCACACTCACCCATACTGATTTGTATCTGATGCTTCTGTAACAACGAGATATAGGCATCACTGCAATATTGAATGCCGCGATCCGAATGATGAATCAATCCTGCCGAAGCAGGAACACCGGATAATGCCATCTTCATCGCGCGTAACGCACCTTCTAACGATAAACTCCGGCTCACATCATAGCCAACGATCTTGCGAGAATACACATCGGTGACCAAGGCAAGATAACAGAACCCTTCTCGCAACCGCAGATAGGTGATATCTGAGACAAAGACTTGATTGGGCCGGTCAATATCCAGTTCCCGTATTAAATTCTTATACACACGAAAACGATGATGAGCGTTGGTGGTGAGAGCATACTTTTTCTTCCGTCTCACCAATAAGCCCTCGTTGCGCAGGATGTCAAAGAATTTATCCCGTCCGATGGACATTCCTTCAAGTGCGTGGATGCGTTCAGCTAACTTCCAATACAGCTTCTTCCCGCCAAGCTTCGGCATCCAGCGGCGTTGCTCTTGAACCATCTGCACAATGCAATGGGTCGAGACCTCTTGCCGGATTTCACGGCACGCTGCTGATACACCGCCTGACGGCTGATCCCAAACAATGCACACACCTGACTCATCCTATAATCTCCTTCGTGATACGCTCGTCGCTGGAACATACGTTCGATGATCCGGTATCGGTCTTTTTTTTATCGCCGCTTCCGTATTTTTCTTCCAGCACCTCCACGGTTGTTTCCAACGCGATGATCTTGAGATGGGCTTGGGCTAAGGCCGATTCTAATGCTTTCTTTTCCTTCTCTAACGCTTTCAGTCTATCTTGTTCGTCTTTCATTTCTATCCGCACAACGCGGTTTAACAGGTGGTGCTTGCCAAGCTCTTCGATCCATCGTCGGATCGTCATTGTTCCATGAATATCGTAAAGCTTTCGTGCTCCTTCAATGCCTATCTGACCACTTTCTATTTCCTCCACTACTTTCCGCTTAAAAGCAGTGCTATAGCGATAGCACATCCGTTTCTGTTCCATTGGTTGACTCCGTTCTTGTCAACCTATAGCAGGACAAGACACGTTGCATCAAATCCCTTTACCCCATTCCAATACTTCTAATCGAACCCGTGCCGTGCCAGTACGAACAAGGTCTATTGCTTGCGCCGCACCACGCGAAAGATCGATCATCCTGCCTTCTTTATATGGCCCGCGGTCATTGACACGAACGATGACTGTTTTGGAATTTTCAAGATTGGTAACGCGAATTTTTGTACCGAATGGAAACGTCCGATGTGCTGCTGTGAACGAATTCATATCAAAGTTTTCGCCGTTGGATGTTTGTTTGCCGTTAAAATCATCGGCATAATACGAAGCAATTCCTTCCAGTGTAAGCAACGGCTTATCGGAAGATGTTCGTTCTGGTTGTGCGGAAGGTGCGGGCTCACTTTCTTTGGAAGATGTTTCTTTATGAGAATTGCCGTTACGTTCAGCAAACCGCGGCGTCGATGTGCATCCAATGAAAACACATGCGATGACGAAACAAATCACCGCGTCGATATGACGCTTACAAAAGTTCATTCATCTGCTTGCGGCGCAGATAGTCCACAATTTCTTTTACATCCTGTGAGCGATCTTTTTTGCAAATCAACACCGCATCGTCTGTCGTTACGACAATCAAATCATCCACGCCGATGAGTCCGACAGCACGGCCGCCTGCATCGACGTAGGTATTCGTTGCATCCTTGGCAATCACGGTTCCGCGAAACGCATTGCCATCGGCATCTGCCGGCGTCAATCGTACGACCTCATCCCACGAACCGACGTCGCTCCAACCAAAATCGCCTTTTGCCACAAATACGTTCTCTGCTTTTTCCATCACACCATAATCGATCGACACACCACGAATAACGCCGTACACACGTTCCAGCATTGGCTGGTATTTTTCCTGTACCGAGAACCGGCAAGAGTTTTGCCAATTGCTTATGTATTTCTGGAAGATGTTGTTCAATTTCTTTGAGCACAACACGCGCTTTCCAGATAAACATGCCGCTGTTCCAAACAAAATCGCCGCTGTCGATAAATTTATGGGCCGTTTCTAAGTTCGGTTTTTCTGCAAATGTTTTTACGCGATAGACAGCATCTTGATAGTACGGATTTTGATTCGGTGAATCGTCAAACTGGATGTACCCATAACCGGTTTCGGGATGCGTCGGTTGAATTCCAATCGTGACCAATGCATCACGCGTCGAAGCGACGTTGATACTCACACGAAGCACGCGTAAAAATTCTTCCGGTTTCCGAATCAGGTGATCTGCCGGTAAAACGACCATGATCGCTTCGGGATCGCGATGGGCAATCCACTGCGCGGCAAGCGCAATGCATGGCGCCGTATTTCTGCCCACCGGTTCTACTAAAATATTTTCTTTCGGCAACTGAGGAAGCTGCTGCTGAATGATTTGCTGTTGGAGTTTATTCGTGACAACCAACGTTTGTTCGGGCGGAACTAACAATTGAATACGCGCGACGGTATTAGAGATCATCGATCCAGAGCCGACAATTTCCAATACTTGTTTCGGAGATTTTTCCCTGCTGCGCGGCCAAAATCTCGTACCTGATCCTCCCGCCATGATGACGGCATAAATTTTTTGTGTACTCATCGGTTCACTCGAACATGGTTCTGAAATCCTGAAGGATTTCGATGGCGCCGTCCAAAATACCGGCACGATTACCTGAATCTGCTTGCTCCCATTGAGCAAATGGCCCCTGAATGTTGGAAATAATATTCATCACACGTATATCATCAATTAATTCGTCGGCAACAACGTAATCTAAAAATTCCTGCAAGGGCTGGCAAAATGAACGGCACTCTTCCGGCGTGTTCGCATCAGCAAGAATATTTTTGCATTCGGCAATAAGAGTATCTAATAAGCTTGACCGATCATCTGCACCGCTTTGGATTGCCTGCAGTACTTGATCCAACAGTGCAGAAAAACTCTTCACGGGCGAAGATGCTGCTGGAACTGCCATCGGCTGCTCTTGCACCGTATTACTGAAAGAAGTAAGATCGCCCCAAATAGAATCATTTTGCTTCGGTTCAGCAACAACGGGAGAAGTTGTTGTTTGTTCTTGTGCTGGAAGAGTGAATTCAAAGGTAGGCGGAAGTGTCGGGGCAAGACCTTCACCAACGGCTTTTCGATATAATGAAAAAACCAACTCGTCTTCTTCCGGCGTCGAATCGTATTTCTCTGCATTACGTTCGACTTTTTCCGCCATCCAAATTAAACTCATTGCAAATTCAGAATAGTCCTTTACCGTATACAACCGGCGAAGTTCCTCCTGAAGATTGTTGGTCGATGCGAGGCGTTCTCGAATTTTATCGAGAGTCGTTTGATGCTCGTACGAACTCAACTCCCATTTGGGAAGCCGATGGAGCATCGTGGTTAGAAACTCCTGTGATCGTGTCATAGTCCCTTATAGATTCGTGGAACACGCGCTGAGATTGCACAACAAATTTCATACGGTATAGTACCAAGAATGTTGGCAAGCTGCAATGCTGTAATTTGGTTTTTCCCTTGTTTGCCGAAAATTACGACTTCATCGCCCACATGAATATCGGCATCACCCACGTTCGCCATCATTTGATCCATACAAATCGAGCCGACTACCGGATATGCATTGCCGCCGATGAGCACATGGGTTTTGTTTGTCAAGAGACGAAAATAGCCGTCGGCATATCCAATCGGAATATTAGCAATCGTCGTGGGCTGCTGTGCAATAAATCGCCGGCCATAACTGACGCTGTCGCCTGCTTGAATCCGCTTCACCATCGACACGCGAGACTTTACCGCCATCGCCGGTTTCAGCGGAATACTTTCCGTTGTTTCATGTGAAGGATAATGTCCGTACATCATCACGCCGGGACGCACCATCGAAAAATATGTTTCCGGCAAATCCAGAATCGTTGCACTGTTTGCACAATGAATCAATTCCGGTTCGATGCCGTTTTGAAAAAGAATTTCTAAAGCTCGATGAAAATCCGATAATTGTTTTTTGGAAAATGTTTTATCGGTTTCATCGGCAGTAGCAAAATGCGTAAAGACGCCTTTGATTTCGATTCGCTGGAAACGTGAAAGCGTTTTGAGAAAGTTCGGCAACTCATGGACCGTTACACCGAGACGGCTCATGCCTGTATCGATTTTCAGATGCACCGGAATGGTCTTCTTCCGCTTCTGCCCAACATCATTCAGCCACTTGCTTTCATTGATTGTCGAAATCGTCGGTTCGATTTGATAATCGAAGAACAATTCGATTTGCCGTTTAGAAGGAAGAGCAAACGCATGAATCGGCGCTTTCACACCTGCTTCGCGGATTTGTATGCCTTCTTCAGGAAACGCGACGCCGAGATAATCGGCATGGCGGTGTTGAATAACAAACTTGGAAACTTGCTGAATGCCATGCCCGTCACACATTCGCTTTGACAACCGCTAAAATCTTGACGCCTTTACCGATTCGTTTCCGAATGCCTCGCAGATTGAATGCAATAGCATTGAGATCAATTTCTGCAAATGTCGATTGCGTCGGCCGCTGCAAAGATGAAAATGTTTTGGTAGATGTTGGGTTCAAAACTCTTGGCAAGAATATCTTGCCTCGTACGTGAACATGAAAAAATAGAAAGAACCCGAAGCCCACACAAGTGTGGACTTCACGGTCATTTTAGTTCTGCAATGTGTAATCGATTTTGCGCTCGCTGTAACGCCAACGTTGCACGTGCAGCATCAAGTGTTGCTTCTTTTTCTTCGAGACGTTTTTTCGCGCGTGTGCCTGCCGACTTCGCACGTTCAATATCAATTTCATCTGCACGCTCGGCAGTCTCTGCTAACAACACGAGAGTATTGTCATGCACTTCTACAAAACCACCTGATGTCGCAAAGTGAAATTCTTTCCCTGACACATCCGTTAGTTTTACTTCACCGACTTTGATTGACGAAAGAAGTGCAGCGTGATTTTTCAAAACTTGAAAACCGCCGACAACACCCGGCGCACTAAAGCTCGTCACTTCGCCTTTATACACAACGCGGCGCGGTGTAATGATTTCAAGATAAAATGATTTTTCTGTCATAATTACGCTTGAAGTTTTTTCGCTTTTTCTACTGCTTCCTCAATAGTTCCCACCATCAAGAATGCATTTTCCGGCAAATCATCATATTGGCCTTCGACAATGCCTTTGAAACCGCGAATCGTATCTTCGACTTTCACATATCTGCCTTCTTGGCCTGTGAACTGCTCTGCCACAAAGAATGGCTGCGATAAAAATCGTTCGATTTTTCGTGCGCGCGTTACCGTTAATTTGTCTTCGTCGGATAACTCATCCATACCAAGAATGCTGATAATATCCTGCAAGTCTTTGTAGGTTTGAAGAATTTCTTTCACGCGGCGTGCAACATTATAATGCTCTTCACCAACCACCAACGGATCAAGGATACGTGATGTCGAATCCAATGGATCGACTGCAGGATAAATTCCTTTTTCCACAATTTGGCGGCTCAACACGGTTGTCGCATCTAAGTGTGAGAATGTTGTCGCCGGCGCAGGATCGGTCAAGTCATCTGCAGGGACATAAATTGCCTGCACGGAAGTGATGGATCCTTTTTCGTCGAAGTGATGCGCTCTTGCAACTCGCCCATTTCGGTGGACAATGTCGGCTGGTAACCGACTGCCGACGGCATGCGTCCGAGCAACGCGGAGACTTCAGAACCTGCTTGTACAAAGCGGAAAATATTATCCACGAATAGCAAAACATCTTTTCCTTCGTCATCGCGGAAATATTCTGCCATCGTCAACGCTGTCAACGCAACACGCTGGCGTGCACCCGGCGGTTCGTTCATCTGTCCGAACACCAATGCGGTTTTCGGCAGCACACCGGATTCTTTCATTTCCAACCACAGGTCGTTTCCTTCCCGTGTGCGCTCGCCAACTCCGGCAAATACCGAATATCCGCCGTGATGCTTGGCAATGTTATGAATCAATTCTTGAATGATAACAGTTTTGCCTACACCGGCGCCGCCAAACAAACCGGTCTTTCCGCCTTTGGTGTACGGTTCGAGCAAGTCAACAACTTTAATTCCTGTTTCGAACATCTCTTTTTTCGTTGCAAGCTCATCAAACTTTGGCGCAGAACGGTGAATCGGATATACCTTTTTTGCTTTTATTTCCGGCAAGCCATCAATACCGTGACCGGTGACATTAATAAGCCGGCCCAATACTTCAGAACCTACAGGCACACTAATGGACGCTTCGGTATCGATTGCTTTCATACCTCTGGTCAAACCATCGGTTGAATCCATTGCCACTGTTCGCACCCGGTCTTCGCCGAGTTGTTGCTGCACTTCACAAATTAATTCTTCATCTGCACCTTCCGCATTTTTTCTGGGAATGCGAACAGCATGCATAATCTCTGGTAATTTTCCGCCAGAGAAATCAATATCTATTACCGGTCCAATAATTTGGACGATTTTTCCTTCGTTCATAAATACCTTTCGAGACTTTATACTTCTTCTTCCATATTTATATAAAGTATGAAAAGAAGCCCCCACAATCAATATTATTTTTCAATGAAAAATATGTGAGACAACAAGATGGCCGCCGATTAAAACCAACAGTATCCCGCCGACAATCGATGCGGTTTTACCGATGCGGCCGGAAAGTTTTTGACCGAGACGAATTCCCAGAAACGATGTGCCGCCGGTAATCACACCAATCACCACTGCCGGATACCAAATCGAAATATTTAATAATGCTAAACTGAAACCGACAGCAAGCGCATCGATACTGGTAGCAATAGATAGCATCACTAACAGCATGCCGCGGCTCGGATCGCGTCCTTGGTGAATCGATTCGTTCTTCAATCCGCTTTGAATCATTCTTGCGCCAACCCACGAAAGCAAAACAAACGCAATCCAATGATCGTATGCTTCCACCCACCGCGCCACTTCAAGTCCTGCCAGCCAACCAAGCACCGGCATAAAGAATTGAAATAATCCAAAATGGAAAGAGAGGCGAACCATTGAACGCCGTTCATCCGGTAAGCCCGACGCACCTGCACCAACCGATACTGCAAAAGCATCAGCGGCAAGTCCAAAGGCGATGATTACTATTTCGAGAAACGACATGGGGAATTACATAATTTGTGGTGAAGCTGACACTCTTTTGTTAAAGATAACCCAAAATAGAAAAACTTCTTGCGTGATGCAATTTCTCGGTTGAATAGTGTGTGAAAGTTAATGATACGCGATAATTGCGAACTCTATGTCCATGTGCTTCTTCAGAGACACAAATAAAAACTTTGGGCCACTGTATATTTTCCGCCTTTACATTAATCTGAAAGTTTCCGATTTCAACGGAAGGGTACTCGATGGCTGCGAACGACAGCAATCCACCGTGGTATGGCATCGCACAAAATAACAATCACACTTATCATAATAACAAGCGTCAGCACAAGATTGATCGATCCCTGCAATATTGTTTGTTCATGAAATAATTGTGGATAATAAATATTGAAAACGTTTTCTACTCCTGCCATCAGCGTCGTAACAGTGATGAATGCCAGCGGCAGCACTGTGACCCACGCATAACGTGCACGGCCACGATTAATAATGAACGATGTTCCGATAGTGAGCGCCACCGCTGCCAGCAATTGATTTGCCGTGCCGAACATCGGCCAGATGGTGGCAACACTTCCGGAATAAATAAAATATCCCCACGCCGCAACGATCAACGCGCTGGTGATAAGATTGCCCGGCAGCCATGTAGTTTGTGCAAACGGTTTATAAATTTTGCCGAATGATTCTTGCAGCACAAACCTGCCGATACGTGTGCCAGCATCGATGGTGGTAAGAATAAATAATGCTTCAAACATAATCGCAAAATGATACCAGTACCGACATCAAACTGGTCAATCCGGGAATGTTAGAAAAAATTTGCGCCATGCCCACTGCAAGCGAAACTGCGCCGCCTGTTCTGCCGATAATTTTTTCTCCTACCTCATGCGAAAGCTGCGCAATATTGGAATCGATAAATCCCATTGCATGCAACTGCGGTAGAACGGATTGGAATCTTTCTGCAGGAACGTTGATCATAAAATAATCGAGTGGCAACAGACTGCACGCGGCAATCAACGCAAGCACGCTGACAATTCCCTCGGAAAGCATTGCCCCGACCGTAATGAATTTGATCTGCGATTCCTGCATTAACATTTTCGGCGTTGTGCCGGAACTAACGAGCGCGTGAAATCCCGATACAGCACCGCATGCAATTGTAATAAAGAGATACGGAAATAATGTCCCTGGAATTATCGGCCCGCCGCCGTGAACAAACTGCGTGAATGCCGGCATTCTCATCGTGGGAGCAACCACGATAATTCCCGCTGCGAGCATTCCGATAACACTCAATTTCATGATGGAACTCAAATAATCACGCGGCGATAAGAGAAGCCAGACCGGAAGAACAGACGCACAAAATCCGTACAGCATCAGCAAGATCGTCAATGTCTTGTGATCCAATGCAAACCATGAGGCAACCGAAGAATCGGGAATATTTTTTCCGTAGATCACTGCAAGTGTCAGCAGCACAATACCGGCAATCGTCGCTTCAGCAACTTTTCCTTTTCGTATTTTGAACATCCACAATCCCATCGCAAGTGCAATCGGAATCGTTGCCGCAATCGTGAATAATCCCCATGAGCTTTCGGTCAGTGCATTTACAACAACTAAGCCAAGCCCCGCCATCGCCACAATCAGGATGATGACAACAGCAACCGATGCCGTTACGCCGCTGATGTTACTGATTTCCGCTTTAGCAATTTCTGCTAACGATTTGCCTTCGTGCCGTATCGAAGCGACAAGAATAATCATGTCGTGTACAGCGCCTGCCATCACAGCGCCGACAACCATCCACACAAATCCGGGAAAATATCCGAATTGTGCTGCAAGCACCGGACCAACCAATGGTCCCGCGCCTGCAATGGCGGCAAAGTGGTGCCCGAAGAGGATCCACTTATTCATCGGATAATAATTTTGTCCGTCGTACAGTCGGTGCGACGGTGTTGTGCGTGCGTCGTCGATGACGGCAACTTTTGCTGCGATAAAACTGAAATAGAATCGATATGCAAGCGCGAACACAGCGAGCGCAGCAATCAATAAGGGCATTGCATTCATGTGAACTCCGTTCTCCCCTTTTGTCATTCTAAGATAACTAGAACAAAGTAAAATTTCAAAAGCAGGCAACAATCAAAAAAAATATTTTTGAAAAACCAGTTATACAACGGCGCGAAGATAATATACACCTTCGGAAGGAATCACGGCATCGAAGATTTCTTCGTTGTGCGAGATGATGAGTATTGCTTTCCCGTCTTTTTGTTTTTCTTGCAGGATGAAAAGAACGTTGGCGATGCTTTTAAAATCCAATCCGTTGAATGGTTCGTCTAAAATAAGAATATCTGTATCGAGCACAAGGCATCGCAGCAAATTCAATTTTTGTTTTTGTCCGCCGCTGAGATATTTAACTTTAGTCTTCAAAAATCTGTTTTGTAGATTACTGCCGAAGAGTTTGAGCATCATCGTTCGAATCTCTCCCGCATTCATTTTGATGGGAAGGCCGGAGAGCGTTCCTTCCACCGTCGAGTTTTGATTCAACGCTTCGTCCGCATGCTGAAATGCCATCACTATGCGCTTGCCCCAGATTTGTTCTTCTTTATATTTCTTTACCGTCGTTTCCGAAAGCAAAACATTCTTCAACTGCAAATGCAAATTCTTCGAAGGAACAAGCCCCATCATTGCTTTTGCAAAACTCGTTTTTCCGACTCCGCTCGCGGCTTTGAGATACGCCATGGCAAAAGGGAACAGTTCGAGTGAACAACTTTTTTTTCCTCCAATATCTTTTGATATTTCCAACCGCCTGTCGAAGACTTCCAACGAACTTGCAACGCGCAACACCGGACGATATGATGTTGCAGATTGTTCTGATCGTTTAAAATTTCGTTGTGCTTGCAGCCAGTTCAAGTAATCGTCTGGAACGAAGTCAACACAGCGCAAACCACTGCTTTCAAACGATAATTCTTTGTAGGAAATATCGTTTCGTAAATCTGCGGCGTATTTTTCTACCGCGCTGATGGTTGAATAATCATGCGTAATCAACAACACGGTGAACTTTTTCGATCTGAATTTCTCAAAGAGAAACGACAGGAAAATATTTCTGAAATGATCATCTAAACTTCCACTCGGTTCATCGAACACAAACAACGCCGTTTCATCGTTATCCTTTTGCTTTAAGAATAATTCTATTTTCAGAAACGCCATTACGAGCAAGAGCCGCTGTTTTTCTCCGCCGCTCGGGCGGTACGGCTTCGGATAAATATTTAAAATGGTATCTACTATTTTTCGATCATCTGTTTCCCAGAGACGTCTTAAGATCGGATCGATCTGAACACCTGCCGCCTGCACTTCCTGAATTTGTGCACGCAGCGTGAGCAGCGGATTGAAATGCGAAGACGGTTCTTGAAAAACAAAAAAACTGTTCTTCTGCAATTCCTGCACTTCTTTCCGTGTGCAATAGGTTTCGTATTGCTCGCCGTTGATCGTAACCGTCAGTTCTTCCGGGTGTAATATTCCATACAACGCTTTTGCGATAAGCGATTTCCCGATTCCCGATTCGCCGAATAGAAATGTGATACAGTTTTCTTCCAACGGGAATTTTTCAATGGAAACTAACTGTCGACGTTGTTTTGTTATCGATATATTGTATGATCCGTTTTTCATATCAGATTAAAGATCGTATGAATGAATCAATCCATCCGCAATGTGATAGATGCAGAGCAGCGTGAAGACGATCAGTGCTGCCACGCTCACACCTTGCAAATGTTGAAAGAACAAATGCGGCAGGTATGATGGATTGATGAGCGCGGAACCAACAGCAAGAATATCCTGCTTGCTGTCCAACTTTGCGAGCAAGCTGCCGAGCGAGACCGGATAATTGGTTAAACTGACTTCATTGGAAAGTCCGACCGAAATAATGAATCCGATGCTGCATTGCAGGAAGATTGAATCGCCGAACAGAGAAACCGACTTGTGCACAAGATGTGCCGAACTGCTCTTCCAAAGAATTTCCACATTGATAATCCTGCTTTCTTTCATCCCGCAGCATTGCATCGCATGGAAGTAATCCGATTTTTTAAAGTAAGCAATTCGTTCGCCGATCAGATCGATAATTTCAAGCGAACACAATGTCCCTATTACACACGCCATCCAGAATATTTGTTCTGCGCCGGATTGCATTAGATCGTTTTCCATAAAAAAGTTGAGCGCAATATATCCGATAAGCAAACCGATGATTTGCGGAATTGAACGAATGAGATTGATTACGAAGAGAACCGGGAGAAAAAATAATTTCCTGTTACCGCTCTCGAGAAAATACAGCAACAGAGCCATTCCCCATCCCAATCCCAACGCTGCCGCAACTGCAATGACTGCCCCGCAGAATGTATTGAAGATCGCAGCTTGAAGAAGTTCGTACGACAGCGGATCGAGAAACAGTGCATCCCACATCCAAACAGCAATCAGCCCCGCAAGCCAGAATATAAGCCAGCGAATTTCTTTTCGCTGCTGAAGCATTGTCCATATATTGTTCCATGGTGAAAACATATTATGTCCTGTTTTCATACCGTGCCGATTCATACGCAAACCATGCATCGACGAATATTTCTGTCCCCTTCACGACGAGAAAAATTCCGAAGATAATGACCAGCGCCATTTCGTACCGATAGTACAAAATGTCCTGTAAAAGCTCATAGCAAAGATGCCCTTGAATGTTCAACGCCATCTCGATAATGATCAATCCCGTAACAAGAAACGAAGCGTATTGTTTCATCGTCGGAATATATTGGAAACGTGCATTCATATACACATGCTGCAATACGTGCGAGGGGAAAACTTTTTTCCAACGAAACAACGAACGGATAGATATTCCATCAGGCACATTCCACAAATATGAATTGCTTAATCCTTTCACGACGGCAGTTTCCACATATCCTTTTTTACTTTCTGTTAAAAGGAACGTATAGAATTTGTGCGCGTAGTTGATCAGCAATCCGTTTGAAACGACAGCGAGCACAATCATTAACAACCATTCTCCGGTCGCAACAGTGGATTTGAGAGAATAGACGATAATATACGCAGGAGCGAAAAGCACGAGCGACGCGGCGCCCTTGATGCATGCTTTCGACACAAAAACAACACAGCGCCATGCTTCTTTCCATGGATTATCTCCGTTTCGTATTTTTTCTCCGAGCAAATAAAGTTGTTGAATTCCGCAAACAAGGTATGATAATTTTTGCTGTTTGTATTTGATAAAGCTGTACAGCGCAAACGTTTGCGTTGCATAATAACTCACGAGCAGAACGATGATATAAACGAATATAAAATTTAGATACATCCCTGACACATTCACGATGCCTTGCCATGATAATCCTGTTGGCATTCCGCCGGTCTTATATACTTTGTTGGTAAATTGTTCTGTTCGATACGCTTCAATTGATTGCATCACGGAATCATTTCGCACCTTCTCGGAAGGGAAATAGATATCAAGCGTTTCACGAAAAAAAGATTTTTGCATCGGATTGTTGAAATCGACATTCCGCAATTTTGTCATCATCTCGATCAACTCATGTTTTTTCTCCCGATCGTTTTTTTCGCGATCCAGACCGGCAGCCATCAGAACAAGGAAAATCAACATCACAAACAGAATCGACGCGGCATGATCGAATAGTTTTTTTCGAAAAGTTTTACTCTTTAAGGAAGATAGTATGGATCGGAAGGTATTTCTTTTCATTTGAGAGAGATTTCGATTTTTCCCGGATTGCTGACGGTGGTATAATTCGTCCCGAGAAGAATGTTGTCTATTCCGCCCGATAAATATTTTGTACTTCTCCGCAAATTGCCCGGCATATTCTTCCGGCTCAAGGAAGCAGCTATAATACTGTTCCCGCGTATCGAACCGCCATTGCGGAGCCGCTTTCTGCTCACCTGTTTCCGTGTTGAAATATACAAAAAGTTCTTTGAGCGTTTTGTTCGCCTCTATTAGTTTCGATTGAATGCGTTTCTGTATGCGCTCGGAAAGAACAGCATTTGCATCAAAAGTATTTTCTGAATGGAGCGCGACATATCCGTTTGCATTCTTTTTATCGGAATAATTCATCCAGCCAAATTCTGGCTTCTTTCCGATGAGTTTGATAAATATTTTTTTCCCATCTCTAAAATACCGTATGAAGTACTTTTCCTGCTTGCAATGCATGATGTATTTTTTGATCTGGAGAATAAAACATGAGATTTGAAGATGTAAGACGAACCGTATCATTCAGAACGGTAACATCCTTAACAATGCGCATAAAACCAAGTTTACGCCGACCGGAACCTTCGAGCACATCATCTTTTAAAAGATAAAAAACGCGACCCTGAATTTCGATTTTCATGCACGCCGTAAAACCGTCGTTCAACGTTGCTGCGGCGTCGAGAATTTTCATCGGGACAAACGGTGTGAAATATTTTTGCTCTTCTGGGGTACTGTGCTGCTGATACCGATTATAGATCAGCAGCCGTTCGACATGCTCGATGAGAAGATAATTCGTAAAAGTTTGAAGACGTGCCTGCAAGGGCACAGCCAAAAAAATTAAAATGAGAATCGGAACAAGAAAATCTGTTCCGGTTCTCATCCAATGCTTCATGAGCGGCAAGTTCACCGGCCGGAAGTTTCTTTCCATTTTTTTACTGTGGAAAGTTGCGACGCAACACCATAAAGCTGCACACTTGCACTATCCAGTTGCGTGCTGAAATATGCCAGCGACGGCATCGAGAAGAGCCACACGCCAAGGCACATCTGATGTTCCAGCCGGTCGATACGTTCTGCATACGCTTGTTTGTCACCGATCTCGCGTGTGGACATAAATCCATAGATGTAATGCAGAAGCATATTTACATCCCCGCTGTCGGCACGCGGCGTGATCGCATCGAGTCCGAAATAATTATTTCCGCGTTGCCATGAACTGTAATCGATGGTCTCTCCTCCCTTTTGATCGGGAGCCGTAATCAAATGGATCTTGTAGTTTTCAAAATCCGGTTCGCGCAGAAATATATTATAGAGATCGAAAAGAAAATTACTTCGATACCCGCTCACCGCAATTAAGAGTGCATCGTAATCATGCGCTTTGATTTCTTCATTCGTTGCCGCTGTTACTTTGATCTTCTGCTTGGTCAACTGCGGATCATTTAATATGTCGGACAGTTCTGTATATTCTTCTCTGAATCCGTAATTGATACACATTTTTACATTGACGACGTTCGGCAGCAACGCAAGATTTGCAGTAGTATCATCCTTTTCGGGAATAACAATTTTTTCATCAACATAATACGACGAAGACGGAAAGACGCTGTAATTTAAATAATCCGCATAATTATTTTTATTGCCTTTGTAATCGACGATCTGCCGTTGCTGCTGCGTATTGATTTTGAAGAAGCGCTGCAGCACGGCGGTATTTTTAATCAGACGGCGAATTTCTTTTCGCTGTTCAAGATTCAATCGTTCCGTATTGAAGAAGAGCGCAAAGAATGTCGTGCTGATATTGGACTTGGTAAAAAATTTCGTCGAGTCCGCAAGAATCGGAGACAAGCTGCCAAACGGCGTCTCTAACAGCGTATTGATCGTGCCGTTTTTTAATTCAGTCGTGAATGTGCTGTTGTCGATAAACGGCGCAAGAATAATATTAGAAATTGTTGCTCCACCATCGGGAGTCTTATAAAAATTTGGGACACTGCTCTTTTGCGGTACGCTTAAGTACGGCGCAGTTCCCACAAGATAATTCAGCGCATTCATTTCCGAATTTGCCGGAAGAATTTTGAACGAGAGAACTTCTTTGATGTCGGCATCTTTCCAAATTCGATCTTTTTTAAAATGGAAACGAATTTCGCCTTTGTCATCAGGTCCCTCATACTCCATGGTTTTCAACGCTTGTGAAACGAGAATATAATCCGGCGAGAGACTGCCGAGTGTCTGAATGCGCTTGAGTGTAAAATTCAAATCACTCGCAGAGAAGAAATGATCTTTTGTTTTAGCGAGCGCAATCTTTTTGCCATCAACCGTTACTTGATAACTATCATGCCATCGCTTTTCCGTTTTCAAGTGGATCGTGACAGTATTTGCCGGATCAATACCGACAAATTCTCCCAATCCATCTTCATACACAACTCCTCCCGGCGCCGCGACAGCATTGAAGAGCCCATCAAATTCTACTTCGTCCAGTTTATCGGAGAGCTGATTGGAACTGGGAAGATGCGGATCAATGGTCGGCGGTTGGTGCGCAATGTACGGAATGACGATTTGATCTTTGAGATTCGATCGTGTCAGAAAATATGCGAGCACACCTCCCAAAACGATGACGACCGTCGCGGTGAGGACATACTTCTTCTTCATAATGCTTTTCCTTATCGATTAAAAATATTTTTAGTTCTTACGAATGATCGGCTTTTGCGCCATCACGCTCATTTCGAACACGCGCAATCCGGCATAGTTTAACTTGATCTCAAAAATATTGTTGCCGACTTTGTCAATCTGGATCGGAGTAATTTGCGACTCATAATTATTGGACGGTGTCGGAGCGGTGATATGGAAGCGACCTTCGTTCTTAATCGGTTTTTTGTTGATGGAAATTTCCTGAAACCATGCTTGGTCCGCATTTTGAGCAAACTCGCGCGGCACGGTCACGTTGATATCGAAGATCGGAAATTCTGCTTCCGATGGAATCTTTAATTCCAACCGAAGGATGTAATCGTTCATTCCTTTTTTATTGTTGGTCACAGGAAGAATAAAAAACTTTCTGTACTCGCTCGGTTTCGAAAATACTTTCGCAACCGAATAGTCGCACTCATCAACCAGATTGCGAACTTGCCTATCGGATCCTTTATAAAACTTTCCATGGTCGGCAATGGCGCGTGCACGTTCGACACCTTGATCTAAAATATTTTTTGTCAACTCGCGATACATTGCTTTGATGGCGGTTTCCGGAAAGCGAACATTCTTTAATTCAGACAGTGCTGTCTCGATATGTTTTTGTTTCTGTTGAATATCTTTTGGACCCGCAGATGAAAATTGTAGTTTATAAACGGGAAGGAATACAGAGTCTTTGTAAAGTCCCGGTACATTTTTCACCGTCAATTCATGATCTTTAATGAATGACTCGGCATTCAAACACGATACAGAATCAACCTTTTTGTAGAGTTCCGCTTCAAGGTGTTTGACAGAAGATGTTTTTCTTTCTGCAATGGCGTCCGGATTCACAAATTCTTTATCCCGAAACAAATCACCGATTTTTGAATCCGCACTTTTCCATGCGCTCACGGAAAGCGCTGCGGCAATAGCGCGAGTCTGCGTTCCAAGAGACAGCGTATCGATATCGGGATATTGTGCAAGAAGAAATCCGAGGGATCGATTTGCATTGAGCGTGTGAATGATGCCGCGGTAATTTGCCTGCGCTTTATAAACATTGATTTGACGAACAAGTTCGTTCGCCTTCTGATAACGCTGCCTTAAATCATTTTCTTGTTTGATTGCATTGGTTAAACGTTCCGCTGCCCAGACAGCCGTTTTACTGTCGCTGTATGGATCGGCATGTTCCGGTGTTGTCTTTGGAAGATATTTTTTAATTTCATCGACATGGTTCATCAAATCGCCATAAAACGTGTCAGCCGGCCAACTCGGAACACTGCCGAGCATAGTATTGACAAGCCGCATCTGTTGATCGAAGATACGAAGCGCTTTCACCTGTTCTTTGAGAGCACTAATATATTTTGTCGCATTCGTAATTCTTTGATCGAGAAGAATCGAGCATTTATATCTACCGTATTTTTCCATGCTGCGCGCTTCCGATTCCGGCAGACTGCTCTGTGCTTCATCGATCAGTGAGATTGCTTGCTGATAGAATGTATCGGTGGGACGGTCGTTCAAACCAGCGACCTCTGCATCAAGCGCTGCAAGCGTTGCATCGGCTGCTTTCATAGATTCCCATTCTTCAGAATATTTTTGAACAAAGGGAATCAGTTTTTTCAAATCATCCGGTACCGGTTCATCACATGCACTGCTACAATTTTTCGCTGTTCGCAAGCTCGGCAAATGATTGATCGGATCCTACATCGCTTTTCTTTAATGCCGCTTCATAAAAAGGAAGAACTTCCTCCAATCTATTTGAAAGTATTTTCCGAATTTTTTCTACAACTTGCTGCGGTGCTTGTTTTGATTCTGAAAAATATTTTATGAATTCAGGCGCTGCCCGAAGAAATGCAGCAATACTGCCCCGTGTCTCTTTTTCGGTCTTCAGTACTGTCAACGCATCCAAAAAGTTTTTCTGGAACAGCAGTTCATCATCCACTTGTACGCTGAACTGGAGGTACTCGGTATAAGTCGAATCACCGGATTTTTTTACTTCCGGCGGAAATATTTGTGCAAGTTTTTTGACATCCTTTTGCACTCCGAGAAGATTGCGATACGTCGGT
This sequence comes from Ignavibacteriota bacterium, assembly GCA_963790045.1. Classification (GTDB taxonomy): domain Bacteria; phylum Bacteroidota; class Ignavibacteria; order UBA10030; family UBA10030; genus DATKMP01. The sequence continues at coordinate 496,286 of CAWBMS010000008.1, forward strand.
GTGAATAAATTTATGAGTGTGGCTGCATCGAGAGAATCTGTTTGATATTCCGGTGTGATCGCCGCATACTGCGTTCGTTCTTGTATGCTTGCTTTCCAGATCGTATCAATGCGGGCACGTTCGTTTTCGTATGCGTATCGCCACTGTCGTACATAACGGTACCGGAGCCCTAATTCGACATCTTCCCGAACGGTATCGATAATCCATGAATACGAAGCAGAAGAGGAATCAATCGGGTAAAGCATGATGCTGTCATTTTGCGCGGTTTCATCTTGAATGATCTGTGCCGATCCTTCTTTAAAACCGAATGAACGCGTCAGCAACGATTCTGCTTCAGCATCGATAAAGTTTTTGAGATATGTATGAAGCTTGGGCTTGTTTTTTCCAATCAGAACGAGATAAAAATTTTCGCTTTCCGGCTTCGGAAAATTTACAATGTACCGGTCATCTTTCTTGAGCTTGAAATTTTCATCTTTGTTTTTCAACTCTCTCAATTGTCCTTCAACCGGTACAATTCCCGGGTTCGGTACCAACTCCTTAATCGAAGTGCACCCTGAAAGAGCAATCAATAAAATACCTATCAATGAACGAATGGTCATAGCATGATCCTCCTTGTGCTTTTGACTCTATAATATCCACAAGTTCAAGCGTTATTTCAAGTCTGATGAAGAAATAATTGCGAAGATAGCGACAGAATATAAAAAAGAAGGGTATTGGAGCTGAAGGTGGGAGTTGAACCCACGACCTGCGGTTTACGAAACCGCTGCTCTACCACTGAGCTACTTCAGCATAGAAGAAATAGAATATAACAAAAGATTTTTGAGACAGCAAGATGAATCATTGACGGGCAACACATTTTGCAATTTTCCCTTTGCAATGTGTGAAATAATACCTATCTTTGTAATTGTCAATATACAGTACACCGTTGTTGGCGCCTTTTGGGTTCAGTTTTTTTGGAGCTGTTTCTCGCGCGAGTGTTTGTACCCGCAAAAGATAAGAGAAGTCATCGCCAAGCCAGACGTGCGGCAATCTTCTTGAGTAAAAGGCACACTTGAAGGTTGTACACCGATGGTCCGCCGGTTGCGGATATACATTCATCACTAAGGAGAAGTCTGATGGAAAAAGGGCAAGTAAAATGGTTCAATCAAGCCAAAGGGTTTGGATTTATTAAGCGTGATGGCGGCGAAGATGTATTCGTACATTACAAAGCGATTACAGGCAATGGGTTCAAATCGTTAAACGAAGGCGACAACGTCGAATTTGAAATCGAACGTGGGCCGAAAGGATTGCAAGCCACAAAAGTTGCAAAAGTGTAATTCCATTTACATCCACTAACAAAAAACCCGATTCGTATGGATCGGGTTTTTTGTTTCTCGCCTTCGATCTTACATTTTCTTCACCGGTTTTAATATGACTCCTTTGTTTTTATGTCCGTTGATCTTCGCCGTCAATGGTTGTTCAAAATGGAGATGGCGGACATATTGTAATTCTTCAACAGCCGGTTGCGCTTTCAACCATTCCCAATCGAGCACGCTATGATGGTAACCACTGTTCACGGTAAAATATCCGACACGAAACGATGTAATGTTTTGAAAGAAATGCGAACCCTGTGACGGTGTGACATCAATATCTTTAAAACCGGATTCGACAATCACCGCCGCTCCAGAAATTTGATCCCACGTGACCGGAATACCCAGCCATGGATCTAAACTCCCCCACCGGCCTACACCAATAAGAATATAGGGACGCCCTTCATTTTGCAGCTTTGCATTCAATTGACTGACTTCGTCCGCCGTCGCTTTACTTTTTGAACGTTCAAACTTCTCAGCATCAACCATCACAATATCATGTAAATCTTCGATGGCACCATTGCCTAATACTTGCTCACTCTGACACAAAACATTTTCGGGCTGAACTTTTTCAACGTCTAATTCTTCCAGTTCTAGACTCAACACTAACGGACGAATTTGAAGCAGGGCAAATTCTTTCGGTGCACCGGCAGGGACATTCATATCGACAGCGAATTCAACCTCCACCTGCGTTCCGATTCCCCACGTACCAATATCGAGAATTAAATCCAAAATTTCGGGCAACGGAAATATCTGTTGCTTGAGAATTGGCGCAAATGTTACCACACGCTTGCCCGGACGTGCAACGCCGTCATACACCACATCGTCTTCCGCAGAATAGGTTGATCCGACATAATAAATCGTTTGATCTTCTTCCGCCTTGCTCACATCATAGTGCTTGATGAGGACATCGGGAGTTTCATGATTTTCATGACTGAACGTCGTCGTTACGTCTAATGCAAGAAATTCCTGTTGTGCATTACGAATAGTTTCTTTTGCAGAAGTAAACTGCAACAGATGGCGTGGATATTTGGGACAGAACCGTACAGAGTTCCGTCCTTCGACCACCGTATAACCAAGACCCAATGCCGCTTGCACAATTCCATCTTCCGACTTCTGAGGCGGCACCGGATAGAAATTATAAGATTTTGCAACGCCGGCAAAATCTGGATAGAATCGTTCGTGATGCTGCGATCCGACCAAGCGTTGAATAATGACCGCCATTTTTTCTTCTTCCAAACGGAACGGTGTCGCCTTCATATAATCTTTTGCCGCACGCGCGTACGTCGATGCATAAACTAATTTGATACTGTCTAATAATTCATTCAACCGAATGGTAGAATCAGAATGATTATTGGGGATCATATATGTTTGATACACACCGGCAAAGGGTTGATATTGCGAATCCTCCAACAAACTTGAAGAACGTACAGCCAACGGCACGCGGGCGATTTCAATAAATTCACGCAAACGTTCCAAAATGTCCGGAGGGAAAAATGGCGCTTCAAGAAATCGGCGATGTAATTCTTCATCGTTCAAGTCTTTAAGAACAACGTTATCCAATTTATTCTCACGCATAAATCGATCGAACACATCGGTCGCAATTACCACAGCAGAGGGCACAATAATTTCGACACCGTCAAATTTATTGTGAATATTGTAGCTGTTGATTAAGGTGTTGATGAATCCCAATCCGCGCGCTTTCCCGCCGATAGAACCGGTTCCCATACGTGCAAAACTTTGTCGAAAGTCGAACGTGTCCTTGGAAAAATCCGTTATAACACCGCGTTGGCGTGCATCTAAATACAACAGCAGACAACTGATGATATCGTGACGCAGTTCGCTAATCGTATTGTAGTCTCCGACTTTTTGCGGGCGCAATGTGTGCGCCAATCCAAATTCCGTACGCGCCTTGAGCCAGTTGGAAAAATGATTTCGCTCTGCGTGATATTTGATACACTCATCCGGGACCGTACGCAATTGTTCTTCCAGTTGCATTAAGTTTGTCGCTCTGCCGATTTCTCTCCCGTCCGGCAGAGAAAAAATAAAATCGCCAAACCCAAAGTTATTCATGACAAACGAATCGAGATCATGCAAGAGTGTGGGCGAACCTTTGCGTAAGAATGCAGCACCAACAGATCGTGCCAATTCAACTGCCTGTGCATTGCTGGATTGCAAGAGAATAGGAATATCGGTTTTCCTGCTTCGCACAGCGCGTGCAAACTTTACACCTGCTTCTGAATCTTTGACGCCGCCATACATAAAATCAATATCGGAAATAACACCGAGCACACAATCTTCATATTTTTCAAAATATGACCATGCTTCTTCATATGTGGAACATAAAAGAATTTTCGGGCGCGCGCGCATTCGTAAAAATCGGTGAGTCAGATTTACGCTTTCGGAAAGCAATCGGCGGGATTGATTCAAGATTTCAGTATATAACAGCGGCAGGTACGAAGAATAAAACGTAACGCTGTCTTCAATCAGAATAATGCATTGTACGCCGATGTTTTTTACATCATCATCCACATTGAGTTTATCTTCTACCGATTTGATGATAGCAACAAGCAGACGATAATCGCCCTGCCAGATAAATATTTTATCAAATACCGAAGTATCGTAATGCTGCATCAATTCTTTGCGCTCGCGATTATCGTACGCAAGCAAGATCACCGGCAGATCAATTCCCGATTGGCGCAACCTTTCCGCGAACTGGACAACATGCATATCTTCAATATGCAACGTGGTAATGATGAGATCGAAATGTTCGCCCGAAGTCAACAATTCTTTTGCTTCTGCAGCGCTGGTGACATGCGTAATTTCCGGTGGATGGCTCAAGTTCAAGACTTGAAATTCTTGACGAATGAGCTCGTACAATCTTCCATCTTCTTCGAATAAATATTGATCGTACAAACTCGCCACCAACAAAATATCCCGAACCTTATAGCGCATCAACTTTTGGAAATGCTTGATGCGGCTTCCATAAATATCATCAATCGTAAATTTTTCTTTCGATTCCATACATGCTTTCAAACATCAGCGATATTTGTTATACAATATCGCATCTAAAAAAGAATGGCGCAAGCACCGAAACGGTACCTGCGCCATTGCGTTGCGTTCACATCTTCATATTATACTAATCCTTGCTCCAGCATCGCATTTGCCACCTTTAAAAAGCCGGCAATGTTCGCGCCCACAACATAGTTGCCTTTTGCGCCATAGCGCGCCGCTGTTTCAACGCATGTTGCGTGAATGCTTTTCATGATTTGATGCAGCCGCGCATCGACTTCTTCTTTCGGCCATGGAAGGCGCATGCTGTTTTGACTCATCTCCAAACCTGACGTCGCCACGCCGCCTGCATTGGATGCTTTTCCAGGGGAAAACAGAATGCCGGCGTCATGAAATACTTTTACGCCTTCTAATGTCGTCGGCATGTTCGCGCCTTCCGTTACACACAAGCAACCGCTCTTCACCAAATCTTTTGCATCCTGTTCATTCAATTCATTTTGTGTCGCACACGGCAACACAACATCTGCTTTAACACTCCACGGATGTTTTCCGGCAATAAATTGCACTTTGAATTTATTAGCATACGATTTCACTTCATCTTTTGCACTGGCACGCATCGAAAGCATGAATTCAATTTTTTCTCCTTTGATGCCGTCGGGATCGTAGATAAATCCATCGGGACCGGAAAGCGTAACTACTTTTCCGCCCAATTGTGTTGCCTTCGAAACCGCACCCCACGCAACATTGCCGAAACCAGAAACAGCAACCGTTTTCCCTTCGATGTTTGTGCCGCGCGTTTTCAACATTTCTTCCGCAAAATACACAACACCATATCCCGTTGCTTCAGGACGAATAAGCGAGCCGCCCCAATTCAATCCTTTACCTGTAAGCACACCGGTGAATTCCTTCGTGAGCCGTTTATACTGCCCAAACAAAAATCCGATTTCACGCCCGCCGACCCCAATGTCGCCTGCCGGCACATCGACATCGGCGCCGATGTGACGATACAACTCCGTCATAAAACTCTGGCAGAAGCGCATCACTTCGTTATCGCTTTTTCCTTTGGGATCAAAATCGGAACCGCCTTTGCCGCCACCCATCGGCAGCGTTGTTAAACTATTTTTAAACACTTGTTCGAATGCAAGAAATTTTAAAATACCAAGCGTCACGGACGGGTGAAAACGCAATCCGCCTTTGTACGGACCGATGGCACTGTTCATCTGAATACGAAAGCCGCGATTGATATGAATTTCGCCTTGATCATCCATCCACGGAACACGGAACATTACCACGCGTTCCGGTTCCACCATACGTTCCAATATTTTTGCGGAGGGATATTCGGGATGCTGCTTGAATACCGGTTCAAGCGATTCACAAACTTCTTCTACTGCTTGATGAAATTCCGGCTCGCTGGGATTTTTTGCTTTTACCTGTGAAATGATTTTGTTGATGTATTCCGACATAGTACTCTCAATCATAAAAAATGTGATAAGATAATCGAAGACCGTATCGCCGTATTACATTCGTCGCCATTGGTGGAAAAAGAATAAAAACAGATATGTATGCTGAACGTAACATGAGACGCTGTCTCTGATAACTCGTTCTTTTGTGGAATCAATATAAACGCTTTTCCTGCAAAAGCAAACGCAGGAATCGTTCGCGTGGAAAACAAAAAAGCGCCGATCCTTCTTCAGAATCGCCGCTTTATCTTTAATAATTAGAAATTCTATTGAATTTCGGTTTGAAGTTTGCGATGCAGTAAATATTCGATTGCTTCAAACACACCGATTAACACACCGGTATATACAATATCTCCTGCTAAAGAATTCTGGAAGAATGGAATTGCCAGCGTATAGCATTCCACTAAACCGCTCCATGTTTTTGGATAGTACCATCCGCCGCCCGTAAGCCATACGCCAAAATTGGTGACAACAAAAAAGATGATCGAACTCAGCAGTGTTCCACCAACGACAAATCCAACTTTTTTATGTGAGTGCAGCCACACACCAATAATGGTGGAAACTAACATACTGCCATAGACAAATGGAATCGTTACATGAAATCCGATTATCAGATCGCTCATGACCATTGCCAACAGTGGAATGATGAATGCAAACTTTTTATCGAAATACATTCCGCCGACCAGTGCCATGGCAACGACCGGAACAAAATTCACAGGATGCGGTAGCAATCGTGAGAAAGCCGCAACCAAAATAAAAACGCTACCTATAATGAGTTTTCGCATACATTCTCCTTTTATACTTTGATATATGATACTGAATTATTGTTTCATTTTAAAGCGTGTTAATATTCAATCGCAGCCGAGATGCGAAATGACCTGCCGGGCATAGGATAATCAGAATAAATTTGATAATCACGGTTAAACACGTTTTTAACGGTAAGTTGTAAATTAACTGTTTCGCAAAAAAATGGCGCGACAGTATTGACTGTCAAGTCCGTCAACGCATAACATGGCAGCCATTGAGTGTTATCAGTCGCTGTGTAACGTTTTCCGATCCATGATTCATGAATATTGAATTGAACGCTCGGAGTTTTAATTGTCACTCCCACCATTCCTGTCGATTGCGGAACATACACTAACTGCTTTCCATACGTGGAATCTGCCGGAGAAGATTTATCCAGCGCTTCAAGATATGTTCCTCCAATATAATATCAACGATATTATCGATCGAATGATAATCATACCGAGCATCAATACCTTGATGCGTTGCTTTTGCAATATTATAAGGCAGATACGGGTATAAAGATTGATAAACGATTTTATTTTTTGCATCGACATAGAAATAATTAAGTTGAAATTCATGAAGGCCAGACAACTCAACCGATCCCGACAAACCAAGATCGAACGAATTGGAATGCTCGGGATTTAAATCCGGATTATTCGAGTACCGGATAATATAATTCATTAAACGTTGGGACTCGAAAATTTTTGCCCCAGTTTCCACGAATATGGACGTCGTTTGGTTTATAAACCCTGATGTTCATGCCAAGCTTTGGTGAAACTGCATCAGAACTTATATCTGAATACGCATCATATCGAAGAGTCTGGAAAAGAATAATTTGGTCAAACCACTCTATAGAGGTGTTCACTGTATAAGAATTAGAAAGATATGCTGAACGCTGGTATCGTGAAGGCACCATAGAGAATAAATATCGATGAACAGTATAATACGAATCCCAATAATGGCCAATACCGTCTCCATTCAATATACTTCCTCCATACTCAACACCCAAAAGGACTTGATCATTTATGAAAGGATTCCATCGCAACGATGAATTCAGTGTAAAGAATTTTTCATGATACCATTGATCGGTCGGAATCGAGTCGCCATAAACCGGCGACAAATATTGCTCTGTGCTTTTATTATAGACAGTATTTAAAGAAAAGAACATCCGTTCAGCAATTTGTGTATTAACACCGAAAGCCAATCGCAGTGTTTCATCGTTCAATCGTGACGCACTCTCATCGTCGGTAGAATAAATTGGATCCGGTGCGCCGCGCTCAAATTTTACATAATGAACGGAAGCACTCAAATCAGTGTTAGAATTTATACTGTCATCTCCTTTCCAATACGCGTTCTTCCGTCGGTAGTCGGCATCCTTGCGATACATCGTGGCTTCGCTGCCATCGGTTGCATGGAACGTGAAGGGAAAATTGTCATTCCCGGTTTCAATCGAATAGCCGCCCAGCATTTTTATTCCTGCTGTACTGCCTTGCAGTTCTATCGCTGTGCGTTCGGCATCAAATGAACCGAGTTCTTGCTGTACACGCACATGAACACCATCACTTGCTTTCCGTGTAATAAGATTGATAACACCACCGAGTGCGTTTCCTCCATACAATGCCGATGTACTTCCGTTCACCACTTCAATACGATCAAACGAAGAAAGTGGCAACAAACTCAAATCGACATTTCCGTTCTCTGGGTCATTAATCGGATTCCCATCTAATAAAATCGTAATATTACCCGACGATACACCGTGAATAAGAACCGTTTTCATTCCGCCGGTTGCACCATAATCCCGAACGTAAGCGCCGGTAACTAACATCAACGCATCGGCAACAGTTTTTGCACCTGTTTGTTGAATTGCATCGGCATTAATTACCTGTACTGAAGATGGCGCATCGTCTGAATTTATTGCCGTGCGCGTTGCCGTAACAACGACTTCAGTGGTGTTATACATTTTTGTCGTGTCAACATCCGCTGCAATAGCAAGAGAAAAAAATAAAAATGGACCTATAATTGTAAAAATAAGTGAACGCATAGTACATCTCCTATTGATTTGAATGAATAAAAAAAGCCCCAACCTTCTTTCAAGATTGGGGCTCAATTCAAATCACAACTACGGAAAACTATTGCAACATGCATTGACCACCTTCCCTCGAAGGTTCTGAGGCATGGCACTGGCAGGTCTCCTGGCTCTTCCGGCCTTTATCTCGTCTTCCCATTCCGCCTTTGGCAGAACAGTGACTGTTGAGATAATGCTGTTGTCGTTGAACAACAGATACGGAATTACAGTTGCGGGGCAGCTTTCGATTCATCTCGATAGATGCAAGATTACGAAATTCCCTTTTCATCCAGATACAATACTCATTGCATCTAGACACCAGAACCGTTATGAAAAAGAACTTTTATATTACCGATACAATGTAACTATTTTTAAAATGGAAGATCATCCACTTTATCGGCGCTTGAGCCTTCTATCGGCGGTGGCGGCACAGCTTCGTTATTATTATTTCCACCACCCGCGTTCCGCGAATCCAGCATCAGTATTTGATCAAGAACAATTTCCGTCACATACCGTTTTACACCATTTTTGTCATCGTAGTTTCGGGTACTGTAATCGGCCTTCGATATAAATGCGAGCGCCTTTTTTTAAATACTCACCGCAAATTTCGGCGGCTTTTTTCCATGCAATAATGTTATGCCATTGGGTACGCTCTTGTATGTTACCATCGTGATCTTTCCATGACTCATTTGTTGCTAATGAAAAGGTGGCAACCGCGGTGCCGCTGCTGGTATAACGAAGTTCAGGATCCTGTCCCAGGTTCCCTATCAGAATGACTTTATTAATACTTCTCCCTGCCATAAGATATCTTCCTTATATGAGATATTGGACTCGTATGAATTATTGCTTAAAAATAAATGTTATCGTTATCAATGTCAAGTTGTGATTTAATGAATCACAATTTTAAAGACATGTATTTTATCGGGACATAAAAGATAAAGCTGCCCGCCATAGATCGCTACATCAGTTATTGACTGAAGTTTGGCGTCCGCCATAAAATATTGCAAAGGATACTGGCCTACGAGTTCACCTTTTCCGTTGAAAAACCACAATTGATCGGCACTCGCAGCAACAATGGATTCATCTGTCACACTAAATCCCACAAGGTTACTACAGTTTCCATCCCCGATACTGCCAAGAAAATTGCCAAATGAATCATAAGATAAAATATGATTTTGTTCAGCAACATACACCGCACCTGCAGATGTTACAACCATTTTCAATGGTTGATGGATACCGGCACCTTCGCGCTCAAGACTACCGAATGTCAAACTATAATTTGTTGTAGCGGAAAATTTAAGAACTCGCAGATTTTCCCCATCCAACACAAATAAATCTCCCTGTCCCGACAAACCGACACCCAATGGATAACCGAATCGCGCAGCACTTACTGTCGTGTCTCTTGTTGAAAGAGTAGAAATATAATTGAAGGAGCGGTCGAATCGCTGAACACGATGATTGCCATAATCGGAAATGTACACATTCACGCCATCGCTTGCAACACCGGTTGGTTGGTCAAACGTCGTGGACGACCAGCCGTACCCACCGACACTGATGCCTTGATCGGTGCCGGTGCGGAAACAACTAATCGTATTTTGATCACGATCAATGACAAAGATTGTTCCTTGTTGATCAATGAACAAGCAAGAGGCATGCTGAAATTTCCCAAACGAATAATTTTCGACAAAGGAAGTATCGGCCGCAGAGAAGGACGATGCACCAGTGCCGAACCAACAGCAGCATATTATCGCAAGTACTGTTGCCAATTTTCATCCTGTATTTCTCCGCGCTTGGTGGAATGCACAAGTGTGTATTCTCCAAACCCGGAACGATCGATAAAGATAAATTCAACACCACTTTCAATTTGATTATAATGCCAAATTTCGTAGGGCTTGCTCTCACTACTGCTGGGATGTCGATCCACTTCGTCAGACTCTCCGTACACAATATAGACACGCCCGCGGTCGGTGTGCCATCCCTCATGGCCTAATGATTTATAGCGCTGATTCGCCGTCTCAACTCGCTCCAGATAAACGGCACGAGTTATATCTTTCACGTCGCGTTTTCCCGCTTCAACGTCTGTCCAGAACTGGGCGAGAAACGCACGCTGCCCTTCTGCATCATGCATTTGCGCAAATGCAGCTTTGTCGTCACTGCGAGTAATGTATTGCGCCCGCCTAAATTCTTCAACTAATTCATCTGAAGACATTCCAGCAAATTCTGAAATCCGCAGAGATGATGCTTTTGCAGTCGTGATTTGTATCTGAGGATTGTATAGAAAAACTAATTTTTCTGTGCGCGCTATTTCGTGCCCGGTCGTATCCGATAATGTCATTTGATATTTATATTTTCCCGAGGCAAGGGAAGCAATATTTAATGTTCCCACTTCGACACTGTTACTTATCATAAATTGACGTTTATGCGTTCGTTCTTTTACCACAGTTCCATTGGCATCCAAGAGACGCGCACTTAATAGATATGATCGTCCACGCTCTATATTGTACAGTTCCACATAACTAAAGATCACAGGATATGCTGTGGACCCAAAGACTAATCCGGGATTGGGCAGAACACGATAAGAGTTTTTATAGAATAGGTCGCTCGTATCATTCGATTCGGTAATATTGGAACACAATTCGAGATCACTAAAAACGACAGTATGAGGTTTGGAAGGAATGGTAAAAACAAAAGTGACACTATCGCGTCGTGTCATATTGCCGCTGTCAAATCCATGAACGTCCATTGAGTACGATCCCGTTTTGAGGACATAGGTTACCTTACTTAATTGTGCATTCGTCAGTGTAAGCGAAGAAGAATCTCCAAGATGAACAGGAACATAGAATCGATCTGCGTAGATCGTTTTCCCATCGACAGCATTGTGAATCATAATTCGAAATTCAACATTACCTTGGAATTCTGTACCATGTTTTGTTAAGAGAACTTGCCGAGGATAGTATGCAATCGCCAATTCGAGAAACGACGTCGAATCGTTCTGCCAAGACCTACTAAGAACAGCATTAATAATAAACTTATCATTTTTTTGCGCTGCAAGAAGCGAATGTTGATCGCTCCAGCAACAAAGCAACACAAGGAGGAGAGAAAGTAAATTCAATTTTTTCATCGATAAATTTTCTTTTTACTTAATAACAAAGGACCATTCCCTTAATGAGAAATTTATGGCATAGAAATACAGTTTAATTTTGAAACAAACACTTATATCAAAAGATTTTTTATTTTATTGCATCACATAAACCATCGTATTGTACGTAATATGTTTCTTTCGATCAATTAATTCAAAATGTTCACGAGAAATTTGTATGCTTCTGCTTGAACCGTGAGCAGCTGCGGATGTAAATTAAACGCATTATAGATAATAACCCCTTGTCCATAACGGCGAATTACCATAAGAGGCATTTTTGTTTTTTGCGATTTGACCGGAATCAAGACTGACATTTTGGTCTTCACTTGAAGGTCTCCATACGCAATCACCGATTCCGCATTTTGCCATTTCGCCATGTTCACGATATTGGGATTTTTAAACACCGATTGACCCATATCTGCATCAAGATCATTTGATGAAGTAATCGGGTGCTGATAACAAAATGTCATCGAATCATCCGGTATTTGCAAACCAATTGAATCAAATTGGGGTAAGACAATCAGTTTTCCACCGGTCATAATCCAATCAATGAACTGTTTTTTTGTACTCGCTTGAGCATCAATCTTTTTCGATGATTGTTCATCAAGAATGATGGTCGAAACTTGTTGAAGACTTCTCTGATTGACAGAATCCAATAACACACACGGATACCCGATACGACGCAAAGCAATCAATAGGGGGCTTTGGTCAATTGCCGTGATAATACCAATCGGCCGCTTCTTACCTATTTGCAAATCGAATCCTTTATACACAAATGTTCCGACGGAATGATTATTTTTACTCTGCAATGCAATCGGTACGCTCACCGTCGCAGAATATTCTTTTCCAGACTAACGCCAGTGTATCTAGTGATACAGATTTCGCAGAAAGATGGATATGATGTGGTCGCATTGTAACCAACGAATCTTCTGCTTTTATTTCTCCGTCCATCGCATTAAAAAGATTATTTTTAATTCTTACAACAATGGTGCTATCGCGACTCGCAAACACATACGGATTCATTATTTCAATAGACTGACGCGGAACCGAATTGATCGGAATATCCTTCTGATACAAAAAATTGTTGATGCTTTGCGATTCTTCGTGAACCGCCATAAATGGAAATTTATTCCTTACTTGTCGTGCATTATACCCTTCGTCATTAACCGGCGAAGTTATGGGAAACACTTTGGGTGAAACAACGAGCCATGATGTATCCGGTTTGAGAGGATACGAATAATTGCGACGCGTATCTAAAATCCAATCTCCTTGAATGACGCCCGGAAACATCAACTGCGTTGTTCCTTTGTTGATCCACGAATCTAATGAGCCGATGTTCACAAAAAATACTTGCAGCGCGGTGACATTTTCATTCCGTACTGCGTAGGGAATTTGAATATTGTGTAGCACACATCGATAGGATTCAATATTATTTTTCCAATATAAAAGAAATCTTTTTCCACGCAAACTTATTTTGTCTTGTTCGTGGTCGATGGCATAATCAATTTGGGAAACGACGTTCTGCAATCGCGTAAGTTCATTTTCCAGCGACGGGATGTTTTTTTGCCGTGCAATCTCTTTTATATTCGCTGCAATTTTTTTTATGCCCGTCGGAACAACGGGCAAATCCACCGCGATCAATTTTTGTTTGTCGTTGCGTTGAGGATAGATGGGGATATAACGAGATTGAGCATAATTATTCCAAACCGGGAAGAGCATATTCATGCTTTTATATGATTTTCTGATATCGTCAGCAATTTCGGTGTACGATTGGTGGGTAATAATATTCGTTTCATCGACGTGAACTCGTTCTCCTCTCATAGCATTGTCTGACTGAACAAATATTTTGACCTCATGCCATTGATGTGCTGTCTTTAATCGTTCAAGGGCTAATTCAACATTTTTCTCTATCGCCAGCAATCGAGTTGAGATCGCATTGGAAAACACATAATCTGCATTCAATAAAACGATATCCGGTTTCACGTCCACAATGATTTTATCAAGATTCAAAAAATATTTTTCGATTTCAAAGGAGCTATTATCGGAAGGAATAAAAGCACGCGCAGGAATATTCAAAAAGTATGCCTCACCGTGAAGCGAATTCATAACAGTGTACGCTTCTTCTTTTCGTTGCTTTGCAGTTTCATGGGCACTGCTTCCACATTCATAGTTTGGGATATCTTCACCATTCGTCAGATAAACACATGCAAGCGCTGCTCCCTCTTTCAAACGAAAGTAAGCAAGCGTGGGTAAATCTTCAAACCCCGGAGCAATCGCAATGGACAGGATCACTGTTCCGCCATGAATATCTATCTTCTTTTGCATGAGCGCCGCTTGTCCCGTGTCTGCAAAAAGCGGCAACAATTTTTGCGATTGAAGCATTGAAAAGCATCCGGCAAGCCCACAGATAAAAAAAAGGATTATGTTCTTATACATACAAACTGATTAAAAATAAAAAAGGGTTGGATTACTTCTCCAACCCTTTTGAACCATGGAATGATTCGGAAAATTAAATTCCGATCTTTACCGAAATAACATTGTTCGATGGCAACAGCTGCATATGTCGATATGCATAATCGAACCTCAACACTGTTCCACCGATATCATATTTAATTCCAGCACCGAGTGTATAATCATACGGATAGATCGCTTGCCCCGTGATATCTTTTGGTACGTTGGGTGCACTGGTATATCCGCCACGAATAAACAAGAGATACTTCGAAAGTAAATTCTGCCCCAATCTTCCAAACATCGGGCGAATAATTATTATTCTCAAAATCACCGAACAAAGCGACATGATTCTTTTCGTCGAGCTTATAATCATAAGCTAATGCAATTTCCATTTGCGATGGAAGTTCTGACGATGCAGCAACTAAGGAATAAGTTTGTGTACCGCGAAGATCATTGGATACAGTCGCTGATTGATATAATCCTGCTCCGCTATAGGTAATGTTTGTTCCTACATTATTTAAAACGATAGCAAGATTTAATCCCGGTATGCCAAGACCATCGTATCTTACACCAATGTTGAACCCGATGGCATTCGCAGAAGTATTCATAATAGATTCATTGATAATATTTACCGTCGCGCCAAGCGAAATTCGATCGCTCAACATACGGGCATAGGATACTCCCAACGTTAAATATGTTGGTGAATACGTCTGGCCAGTTCCTTCCGGCAAATCTACAGTTGTAACCGGAATATCACCGAAACTAATAGATTTCGCCGAAAGACCGATGTTACCAAAGCTTCCGGTATTAATCCCAACCGCACCGTACGTTACACCAATATCGGCAAAATAGTTGAGATGAGAAAACATCGCTTCGACCCCTGTGGTCATTGCTAATCCTGCTGGGTTCCAATAGATTGCTTCGACACCGTTCGTCGCTGCAACGCTACTGCCTCCAAGAGCAAGGTCTCGAGCACCTACAGGGATAAGCAATTCCTGTGCACCTGCTGTTCCAGTTCTATTATTATCACCGGCATTTGCAGACGACAACAAAACTAATCCCATGAGGAGTCCGAAAGCAATAGATTGCTTTATATGGCTTTTCATTTAGAATCTCCTTTTAATTTCATTTCTATAATCTTCATATTCATGTGCAATAAATTTAGAAGTGATGCAAAAATTCTTGTTCTTGGACGATACCAAGTTTCAGAGTTTTTGTCGCTCCAATATCCGGCATATCGATATAGGCAATATACATACCCGATGCAACCGGGAACCCAGAGAAGTTTTGCAAATTCCAAGTCGCAAATTGTGCATTGTCATTCTTAACGATGGTATTGATAAGAATACCCGCAAGACTATAGATACGAATTGTTGCTTTGACAGGTAGATGCGTAAAGGTAACAAATCGAGTATAGTTTGATGGCTCTAATTTGTTGTAGCCAAGATACGGATTGGGGAAAACATTGATCTTCGCCACATCGGCTAGTGCCGTTGCTTTATCAAATGCAGGTGCAACGGAAATAAATGTGAATACATCAGATGGAAGATTTACATGGTATGGATGCAATATATACACATCGCCCGACCAATCCTTTCCATTTCTATTGGCTGTCCATAGGTACTCCATCGGTGTCGAGATACTCGCTATATCGACAGCTAAACTTGGATTAACTGTCGTAGCATTGTACTCTGTTCCAAAAATGAAGAGCCATTCCCTGGGATCATTACCCAACGTTGCATCAGCATTAGACGCCGTACTTAATGGCGGAAAGTACAAACCATCTACGGCACCCGTAGCAATATTGTTTTCAAAGAAACCGATATCCAGTCTCTTCCCTTTTGTTTGCGTTGCAATATCCCACTCATACGCGGCTATTGGAATCGGACGCCGATCCTGATACGGATATGACCCTACCGTATTCACAATAAATGGCGCAAACGAAACCTGCGCTGCGGCTGAAGACGCATGGCGTAAAAACCTGTATGCCTGCGAAACCGTATCAGACGTCAGATTCAACGCCTTACCGCTTGTATCAGTCGCAGCAAATTCAATGATTACATCTTTCAAATTTGTTGCTGAAATGGTAGATGATCCCCAAGGCCAATCAGCGCCAGCACCGATGCCACCGCCAAATCCTTCAAGACCCAACGCAGCACCAGAACCACCCCAAGTAAAGGCTCGGGTACCATTAACAATTTCGAATCCTATATCGGGCGATGACGATATGGCACTCCCTTGTACACCCGGCTTGAGTCCTGCAGGTGGTCCAAAGGTCGTTACTTGCATTCCGTCAGCAACATAGCCATTTGGCGTAGCGCCGACATTTATTTGCGCCGCCTTTGAAATAAGCGCCTTGTTTTTGTTAACATCTGTTAGATACCACATTCCCGCTGAATCAAATGTCACTTTGTACGTATCACCTGTCAGCGCAGTAGCATCAACAACCGTTGCTAAAACACTGCCACCACTTACAACACCACTGCTGGTGTGTGTTACATTCAAAGCATCACCATACTTTTGCGCGTAGTTGATGCCGGGCAACGGTGCTTGCGGCACAACTGTTTGCGGAGTAAGGGGGTTCTCTAGGACACGGCTCAAAATTGATGGAGCAGGATCATAGTTGTACGACGTTACTGCAAAATAATAATTACGGTTATCGATAATTGGACCGCCATTAATGGCATCCTTAGTAACTTCATACGTGTAAAAAAGTCCAGTATTGTTACCATTCGCCACTGGCTGGTAGATCTTTACACCGTTGACATTTACGTAATCCCAGATTGTTGTCAAAGTATCATCAGAGCGGTCAAACGTAGCAAGTAATTTTGCACCCTCTGAAGAATTTTTCGGGCACTGCCATACTTTGTATCCTTCAAATGTATAACCCGGATCATTTGCCGTTGGATCTGCACCATCATTGAGTTGACCTTCTGTCTTTACTACAGTAGTGGGGTCGCCCCAGCTAAGAACAACTTTTCCATCCAACGCAACGATTTTCAACTTTGGCGCTGACGGAGCTTGAGGAAACTTAAACAACTTGTTGTAAATTGCTTGGTCAAAGTCATCTTCTGCTTTTAAAACCGTGATGCTAGATAAATAATCAGCACCACGACCTGCCAAACTACCTACAACGACTTGCTGTGTATCACCCGGCATCATCGTAAATGGGCCACTACACAGCGCTTCGCGTCGATCACCAGGGCCTGCAATTGTCCCATCATTCCAGCCGGTACCTGTCACAGGGTCACCACTCAACACATATGGTGTCGGTAAATTTGTTATCGGGTTAATATACTGTGCCCCGCTCGTACCAATCAATCCTTCCAACAACCGATACCATTGAATGCTGCTTTCAGATGACGCTCTTGACCCTCCGGGAGGATCGGCGTAGGTATTGTTTGAATTAATAAAAAAGTTGAACGACGTCATCGGCAGGTTTTTATAACCTAAACGATACTTTAAGTCAAAAATTGCAGTATCCGTCGCATTTCCTTTGACAATTGGACCTTGGAAGAAGTCAAAACCTGCCGCAGGTGGAACAAGTCCATAATTCGCAAAGTTTGCATCTGTGGCATTTCCATTATAAACATAGCCCAAACTGCGAGCCGTATCGCATCCGGAGAAGTCATCATTTGCATCGCCGTTGTCTGGATCAAACCATTGGGCAATATACATCGAATCTAATTCTGTACCGCTCTTGTTAATGATTTTTCTGTACTTGCAAAAATCGTATTCGCCAATGCACCATTCAGGTTGTACGCCCATATCGTTTTCTGTTCTTCAATACCAATGGGAGGTTCACCACTCAGCTGAAACAGGCGAGTCGCATTTTGGTCGTTGGACACGTACCACATTGTTTGGTCCGCTAAAGGAACACCGGGAATATCAACGGTCGGGTCATAGTGTCCATCACCATTGACATCGTTATATGGCGCACCCTTGGATGCAGGCCAGTTATTCCAATCGTTCCAGTACTGCTTCAAAATAATTTCCGCCGTTGTGCCGCTTTCGTATCGGCTAATCAATGCAACTTCTGAATTTTGGACGATTGCCAACTCACCAGCAGCAGCTGGATCATCGGGGTCGGTAACACCCGCTATTGGCGACAAATCGCGACGCACACGGTACAACCTGTTAGCAGGGTTTGTCGGATCATCTGCAACAGGAGAAGTTGTGGCCGTTCCTTCCGTTAGAATCGGTCCGGCTTGTAAACCATGCCAGTATGTTGAACCGCCAATCTTTATTTGACCATTTTGTTTGCAACCGAAGACTACCCCATCCTCAAAAATAACCGTTGCTAAATTCAGTCCTTTGGGAAATTCAAATCCTTCCCCTGACGTGGTAAAATTGTTAAACGAGCCATCACCATTGTTGGAATAGTAGTTGAAGATATTATTAATCAACATTGGATGATACACATCGTCTGTTGTGATCTTTCGTAGTCCTTTTGTGGGAGACGCAACATTGTCTTTATTTTTTGCCAATGCCGGCATCGCCATTAAACTTGTCACAAAAAGAACAAGGAAAGATTCTTTCAATATTCGTGATATTATCATAGTCTTGCTCCTAATGTTTTCACTTTTAAAAATCAAGCTTCATACCAAACCGGATTTGCCGCGGAACACTATAATTGCTTCCAAGGCTTCCAGCACCACTTGTTGTGTTATTACCAAGAAAACTTGCATGATAAAGGGCCGCATATTGTACTGGATTAACAGCCCCCTTCGCTTCCTGTTGCCCATCGGCCGACGACAACCAGCCGTCATCAGCTGCATCGCCTGTACGATCGAATGCCGAAACAATATTTTGCGTGTTTAACAAGTTAATTACATAAATGTAGATGTTTGCATCAAACGTACCAAACGAAATGGTCTTATCGATACGAAGATCTAATTCATATGTCGCAGGAGTAGTAGAAGCTCCGATTTCTTCAATCGGAATTCTGTTACGCACATCCGTCTCAGCACTGTTGCCATATAAATTTCCCGACACATTTTCTTGCGTGAAATTATAACCGCTGCCGACAGTGAAAAGCAAGTTGATGCCTAATCGCTGGAGAATTGGACCGCCGTCATTTTTGTCGAACCGATAATCCAACGATACATTTCCTGTATGCGCCTGATTATACGAGAATGGGAATATCATCTTTGGAATGTATCCATTATATGATGCACCCGCTAAATCACTGTAACTTGATCCAGTGCCTTCTCCGTTAGTGTAGGTATAATTCGCCTGCATCTGGAACCTATTAGCTCTGCGCATTGTAAATTTCACTTCCACACCTTTGGAAGTAGAAAAATCGCCGTTAATTAAAGCAGGATATGCTTTCATCGTCGCACCACCAGCAGGTACGATCGTGGCATACTGCACCGCATCTTGCACATCTTTATAGAACGCTGTAATATCGAACGAAGCGTTATCAGATATTTGTTGAGAGAAACCGCCTTCGTACTGCGTTGAACGTTCCGGCTTCAGCCCATAACCCACCGGAAACTGGATAAAGTTTCCACCAGTAATATAAAATGTAGCTTGCCCTAGCCCAAGATACGAATCAGACAACTCCGACTGCTGGATGAATTTTCCATACTGTGCATGAAACATCGTTTTATCCGAGACAGGAAAACCGAACCCCAAGCGTGGACTAATTTGATTTGCTGCTGGAGCTTTTTCAATATCGGATCCACTCACAACTCCAAGCGTTGTATTTACATGGACGTTGTTCGGATTTTTATATTGAATGTTATCAGCATTAATATAGTCATAACGTAGGCCAATATTCAATACGATATCGGATAGTTCGATTTTATCTTGAATATATGCCGCTCCAAATTGTGGATGGCGCGGGCCTAAATTAAAGAGATCACTGCCCACATATTGATCGCCGCTAATTTCGTTACCCAATGCATCATAACCGACGTTATTGACAGTGCTGAACAAAAACGATTGTTTTTCAATGGCGGAGGCAGTATCGTATGTTGTTGAATGCATTGCCGCGACACCCGAGGTATTAATGGAATATCGCCGGAATGTGTAATAGGAATACTCACCACCGACTTTTACAGCATGATTTCCCGACTGCGAGAAAAAGTCCAATCTTCCACCGATAGAATTTTGTGCCGTGTGCGCGAAGCCCGTTGTCAGCGTGCCAGGCTTATTGATAGTGGCATCCGTTGTTGCGCCTCCACCGCCTACCTGCCATGGCAAATAGAAACCGCCGGTAGAATTTCTCATCGTAATTCCGTACTGCTGGTTGGCTACTGAATCAGCATACAAAGCAAAATTTTCTTGAAAATACGGATCCATTGTTTTACGATCAGAGCTAAAATAATTGAAATTAGCTTCAATATATGTTTTCTCCGAAAGAAACTCCGTAGCTTTTAGATTTAAAAATCCATCGCTATTCTTAACCAACGGTAATCTACTCGTGTTTAACACATTCTCAAAGATGTTTCCATCCGCACCTACCGCATTTCTTGCATTGCGCGTGTGGTAAGAACCTGAACCTCGAATCTGAAGTTTATCAATATCAAAAAGCAATGTTCCTGTATAGGTATAATCATTTTGCTGTCCACCTAACAGGTTGCCTGCTTGGTACGCCGCGTTCACTGTATCGGGAATAGCATCCGAAGGATGTGCCGCAGTAAATCCTGGGGCGGTCACCAAATTATTATCTCCTGTAAAGTTGAATCCATCCCAATATCGCACCGCAGGGTCACGATAGAATTGGTTCTCTACGCTTGCGAAGAAACGAATTTTGTTACTTAACAATGGACCACTCAAGGTTCCCACATAATCGGAATATCCATACGAATATCCGCCAAGAGATTTCTTTTCCTGTGATGTGTAATTATCCGTTTCCGCCTGCAATGTTGTATGCAATGCTTCTTTTCCGGTTTTCAGTTGCATATTAATCAACCCGCCGTTGGCACCGCCATATTCAGCAGGGTAACCGCCTGTTTGAACTTGAATCTGCTCGACAGCTTCCTGATTGATAGAAACCGCACGCCCACCGTTATAGACATTGTTGATAGAAACACCATCCACTTGGAATCCTACTTCATCTGCACGGCTGCCTCGAATATAAAGATTGGCGTTTCCGTTCGCATCTACACCTTGCTGAACCACACCAGATTGTAACGCGAAGACTGATGTCAAATTACGGACAGGCATCTGTTGAACGACTTCGTTATCGACAATACTGATTGCATTTGTAGCAGATTTGTTGATCAGGGGACGTTCGGCAACAATTTCAACTGTCTGAACTTGGACATCTTCTGACGATAGTGGAAAATCTGCTTCGGTCGTCAATTCAGCATTAATACGTAAATTGGTGATTGTCAATGCTTGATATCCGACATAAGATGCTTTAACTGAATATGTGCCTACCGGAACATTAAGGATAACAAACGATCCTTCAATATCTGTCGTAGCACCCTTGGTGGTAGCAGTAACAATAATATTTGCTCCCACAAGCGGTTCTTTTGTTTTTGCATCTATAACCTTTCCGTGAATTTTTCCTGACTGTGCAAGCAACATTCCCGGAATGAGTACTAATAGAAGCAAAGAAAACCAGAGTGTTCGTTGCATAAAATAGACCTCCTTCGTTATGGAGAATATGATTAATAAAAATAATTATTAATGTCTTTCGTGGTACGTAATAAAGAAAGACCTGGTGAAAAAAATGGAATAAAACAATAACAACTTTACATCCCTGCTACGGCAGCCTCTCCGTACACAGGATCATGACACCTCCTTCTCTCGGTATGTCAATTCAAAGTGTATGTTAACTGGTCACTGATCTGCACGCAAAATACATTACAAAATGCTGTGCAATATATGTTTTGTTAAAATATTTGTCAAGTAATTTTTTAGAATAATTAAATAATTATTGACTGAAGCAATAGCGACAAAAGTTTAGACGAATAAACATTTTACATCAACATACATCAGAGTGAATGGCGGCTTTGCCAAGACACGTTCACATTAAAAAATTTCAAGAACAAATATGGTAGTTGTAGAAAAACATTCAACTTAAATATCTATCAAATCTATTTTCCATCAAGTTGATAAAGTTAAGATAAGAAAATTTTCCATTATGTCAAGCGGTTACAATAATTTTCTGACTAAAAAACAAAAAAGCTCCGGCAAGCATGCCGGAGCTTTCAAACAAAAAAACTCAACCCGAACGATTACGATTATACCGCCGCTTTCCGTTTGCTGGGTGTTGTCGTAAGATGCGTTTCAATGCGTTTCAACAATTCTATTCTGCCATCACCATTGACAATGGAAAATGGCACGATGCCATGGCAGCATCCGTCGGCAATTTGTGTTTGGAATTGTTCCTCATAAATTTCAATTTGTTTTTTCAATTTACTAGAAGGAATTTTATCCGCTTTCGTGAGGACAAGCATGTAAGGCACTTCATAGGTACTCAAGCCAATCCATCATCATCAAATCTAATGGCGTTGGTTCCTGACGCGAATCGATCAACTGCATCGCCAATCCAACCGGGTTGCCGCGCTTCAAAAAATCTTCTATTAATTTTTTCCATCCTGCGCGCATTTGCTCCGGAACTTTGGCATAACCATACCCCGGTAAATCGACAAAATAAAACGCATTGTTGATGATATAATAATTAATCTCGCGTGTTTTTCCGGGAATGGAACTCGATTTTGCAAGATTCTTTTTGTTGCACACCTTATTGAGCAACGATGATTTTCCGACATTCGAACGGCCGATAAAAACGATTTCACGTAATTCGTTCTTGGGCAATTGCCGTAGGTCCACCACTCCTTGTAAAAATTCAGCAGATGAAATCTTAAGCATATTTTTCTCCCATATCTATTAATAAACAGAAAGGATAGCGATGTGCTATCCTTTTCTGTACCTTATGCAGTTTGTGTTGCTTCCGCAGGTTTTTCTGCCGATGCTTGTTCAACATCTTCCGTCGGCGGTGTAGATGGTTCTGCCTTGGGGGTTCCACCGCGTCTACGCGGTGTTGCCTTTTTTGCAGCTTTGGCAGCAGCTTTTTCCTGCCCAATATTAAAATCTACCAACTCGAGAACCGCTACTTCAGCACCATCGCCTTGACGCTGACCTAACTTGACAATACGCGTATAGCCGCCGGCGCGCGTAGCAACTTTTGGTGCAATCTCTGTGAACAATGCCGTCACGGCTGAACGATTCCGGAGGTACGAAAATATTTCACGCCGCGCGGCAATATTTTTTTTCTCTGTTGTCTCATGCGCAACAGCATTCTTTGCCGTCGTAATAAGTTTTTCAACAACCTTTCGTGTTTCTTTCGCTTTCGCGATCGTTGTTTTGATGCGCTTGTGCGTAACCAACGCGGTGCTTAACGCTGATAACGTTGCTTTGCGATGGCTTGCTGTTCGTTTAAGTTTTCGACCTGAATTTTGATGACGCATTCTCTCGTTTCCTTCTACAACTTACTCGTTTCCGTCTTTCAAATATTTATCAACATCCATACCGAATGTTAAGTTGTGCTGTTCGACAATTTCCGACAGTTCTGCCAACGATTTGCGTCCAAAATTACGGAACTTTAATAACTCTGATTCCGTACGGCGCACCAGATCGGCAATAGTTTTGATGTTTGCCGAACGCAAACAATTGTGTGAGCGAACCGATAATTCCAATTCGTCCACCGACATTTTGAGAACTTTCCGTATTCGTGCTGTCTCCACTTCTTGCTCTGTTTCAACTTTTTCCGCTTCAGGGGCTACGCCAAAGTTGATGAACAGTTGCAGATGATCACGCAGTATTTTTCCCGCGTGGGTTACCGATTCTTCCGGCGTAATCGATCCGTCGGTTTCGATTTCCAATACGAGTTTTTCAAAATCCGTTTGTCCACCAACTCGCGTCGGCTCGACGTTGAAACGGACATTGCGAATCGGTGTAAAGATCGCATCAATGGCAATAGTGCCAATCGGTTGATCCGGCGATTTATTCTCGTCGGACGGCACATATCCCTTGCCACGACCGATACGAAGTTCTAATTCGAAGTTCGCATCTTTATTTAGTGTTGCCAGATGTAATGCGGGATTCAATACTTCAACTTCGTCGGTGAATTTTTGAATGTCGCCGGCTTTCAACTCACCAGCACCTTTCACCTGTAAAACGATTTTGGACGCTTTTTTGTTGAGCGGTTTTAATCGAACCTGTTTAAGGTTCAGAATAAAATCTGCGACATCTTCTACAACGCCCTTGACCGTAGAAAATTCATGCTGAATACCTTCAACGCGGATAGCAATTATTGCTGTTCCCGGCAACGATGAAAGTAAGACACGGCGCATAGAATTACCAATCGTGACGCCGAAGCCTTTTTCTAACGGCTGCAAAATAAATTTTCCAAATGTAGTTGTCGCAGTCGATTGTTCGAGTTCGACTTTTTCAGGCATTTGAACGGTGCTCATATCATTCCTTCCCTCGAGTTACGTCGAGGCGGCTAAGATGTTTAATGATTACTTCGAGTACAACTCAACGATCAATTGTTCGTTGGCGTTTAATGGGATATCGGCGCGTTCAGGAATATTCAAAAACGTTCCCGTCAGCGTCGCTTTGTCAATGCTTAACCATGGCAACATTGCTGTATCTTTCACGCGCTTCATCGAATCATGAATCAGCGCTAATTTTTTGCTCTTCTCACGCACTTGAATAACATCTCCCGGTTTGACGAGATACGATGCGATGTCCACAATTTTATTATTGACCGTAAAATGGCGATGCAGCACTAATTGCCGCGCGCTTTTCCGCGAAGGCGCAAACCCGATGCGATACACAACATTGTCGAGACGGCGTTCGAGAAATTTCACCAGCGCATCACCGGTACGTCCGGATTGCTTTGTTGCGCTTTCAAAATATTTTCGGAACTGACGCTCCAGCACGCCATACATCTTACGCACTTTTTGCTTTTCACGAAGCTGAACGCCGTACTCTGAAATGCGCGAACGCCGGGATTGCCCATGCTGTCCGGGAGGATACGCTCGTTTTTCCATCGGGCATTTTTCCGTAAAGCACTTCGTCCCTTTTAGAAACAATTTTTGCCGTTCGCGTCGGCACAATTTACAATTGGCATCAATGTATCTCGCCATAATTCTCCTAATCCATTTGTTGATTTACGATTTCGTGATTTTAGAATTGGTCGTTGAACGTTCAATCATCAAATCATCTCAATCGAAAATAATTTTACACTCTACGTCGTTTCGGTGGCCGGCAACCGTTATGCGGTACCGGTGTAATATCACGAATTAATGTTACTTCTAATCCCGAAGTCTGCAAAGAACGCACGGCTGCTTCACGACCGCCGCCAGGACCGGAAATAAAAACATCCACGCGACGCAATCCGAGATCGCGCGCTTCTTTTGCCGCTACTTCCGCTGCTACTTGTGCAGCAAACGGCATATTTTTCGCGATCCCTTAAATCCATTTTTGCCGGATGTGGACCACGCAATGACATTACCATAGGTATCGGTCAGCGTCACGATCGTGTTGTTAAACGTCGCTTTGATAAACGCTTTACCATTCGCGTCAACGTGAACTTTCTTTTTCTTCTTGGTAACGGGTGCATTACTAACTGCTTGTTTTGCCAATGAAGTCTTCCTTCTCCAAACGTGAAACCATTAATTACTTCAGTTACTACTACTTCTTCTCTGCTGTTTTCTTCTTGCCGGCAACAGTTTTTCTCTTACCTTTGCGCGTGCGGGAATTGGTGCGTGTGCGCTGCCCGCGAGCCGGCAATCCTTTGCGGTGCCGTAAGCCGCGGTAACAGCCAATATCCATCAAGCGTTTGATGTTCAACTGGGATTCGGAACGCAATGCTCCTTCCACTTTATAGTCTGATTGAATGACGGAACGAATTGCTGCAACTTCATCATCGGTCAATTCGCTCACGCGTTTATTGCCATCCACCTTCGACTTTTTTAAAATTTCTTTAGCGGTATCGGTTCCGATTCCATAAATATAAGTCAGACCGATTTCGGTTCGCTTGTTTTTTGGTAAATCAACTCCAGAAATACGAGCCACGTAAATACTCCTTGTTTATCCTTGCCGTTGTTTGTGCTTTGGATTTTTGCAGATCACATGCACAACGCCTTTGCGGCGAATGATCTTACAATTCTCACATAATTTTTTTACTGACGATCGAACTTTCATACTTTCTTTCTCCTGATCACGCAATCAACTTATTTATAACGATACGTAATGCGACCTTTACTTAAATCGTACGGCGACATTTCCACCGTGACGCGATCACCGACAAGGATTTTAATGTAGTGCATCCGCATCTTGCCGGAAATATGCGCGAGAATTTCGACACCGTTATCGAGCTTGACACGAAACGATGCGTTAGGCAATGTATCCGTAATCACTCCATCTAATTTAATCGGTCCTTGTTTCGCCATACTTCCTAATTACGACTGAGTCAAAATTTCCGCATTGCCATTCACAATGGCAACCGTATGTTCAAAATGTGCCGACGGTTTTCCATCTGCTGCAAATACCGTCCAACCATCTTGCGCAATTTTCACGCGCCACGTTCCTGCATTGACCATCGGTTCAATAGCAAGCGTCATTCCATTTTTCAATGCTGCACCGGTACCGGCTTCGCCGAAATTCGGAATCGACGGATCTTCGTGCAGCTTTTTTCCAACGCCGTGTCCGACCAAATCGCGGACAATCGAAAATCCATTTGATTCAACATATTGTTGAACCGCATTGGAAATGTCATGCAACCGTTTGCCAACAGATGCCTGCGCAATTCCTAGCAACAACGATTCGCGTGTTACTTGAATCAGCCGCTGTTTTTCTTCAGAGACATTGCCGACGGCAAACGTCCAAGCACCATCTCCGTAATATCCGTTTTTCTTTGCGCCAACATCGAGCGAAATAATTTCGCCTTCTCTCAAAACACGATTGCTCGGAATGCCGTGCACTACTTCCGCATCGACAGAAGTGCAGAGCGTTCCAGGAAATAAATTATTCTTATCCCAACCGTATCCTTTGAACGCCGGCACTGCGTCCATTGAACGAATATATTCCTCTGCTAACTTGTCAAGCTCCATTGTCGTAACGCCCGGTTGAACCCGCGCGCCGACTAATTTGAGCACATCGGCAACGATTCGGCAACTTTCACGAATCAATTCAATTTCTTCTACTGATTTCAATGAAATCATTCTTTTGCGTCTTAGCGCCGACCTCGCAATTTGCCGCTCTTCATAAATCCATCATAGTGCCGCATCAACAAATGCGACTCCACCTGCTGCAGCGTATCTAACGCAACGCCGACAACGATCAGCAAACTTGTTCCGCCAAAGAACGACGCGAAACCCACGGTAACGCCCATGCGAATCATAAACGTCGGGAGTATTGCAATCAATGCAAGCGCAATCGAACCCGGCAAGGTAATCTTTGTCAAAATATTATCGACAAATTCTGCCGTATGGGTACCTGGGCGAATACCGGGAATAAAGCCGCCTTGCTTCTTCATATTATCTGCAACATCTTTGGGATTGAATGCAATGGCCGTATAAAAATAGGTGAAGAAGACAATCATCAATCCATAAATAATTGAATAGGGCCACGAACTTTGATTAAACCAGTTGGTGCTAATGTCCTGAATAAATTCACTGTCAGGGAAAAAGGAAAATAATATTTGTGGAAGAAACATCAATGCTTGTGCAAAAATAATCGGCATAACACCCGCCGTGTTCACGCGCAGCGGAATGTATTGAGTGACACCGCCATAGACTTTGCGCCCCACAACTCGTTTTGCATATTGCACCGGAATGCGCCGCGTGCCTTGTGTAATCAACACCACACCGGCAACGATAAATGCCATCGCAGCAAAAATTACTAACTCAATAATCAAATTACGCGATCCGCCTTTAACCAATTGAAACTCATCTAAAATCGCACGCGGGAATCTCGCGATGATACCGATGAAGATGATCAATGAAATTCCATTTCCAATGCCGCGTTCGGTAATTTGCTCGCCGAGCCACATCATAAATATTGTTCCGGCTGTCAAACAGATCATGGTGCTGATCGTAAAACCAATGCCCTGCACAGCAACCGGTACAATCGGAACTCCGCCGGATTGAACATGCAATATTTTAATAACATATCCACTGGCTTGCAACAACGCGATGAGCACCGTGCCATACCGTGTGTATTGTGTTATTTTTTTGCGACCTTCTTCGCCTTCTTTTTGGAGTTTGGCAAAGTAGGGTACGACTGCGCCGAGTAATTGAATAACAATGGATGCGCTAATGTATGGCATGATACCGAGGCCAAAAATTGCAGCATTACTAAATGCACCACCCACGAACATATCATATAATCCAAAAAGATTTCCTTCGGATTGTTTACGAAGCGTATCCGCAAGAAGTGCCGCATCAACGCCGGGCAATGTGATGTGTGAGCCAATGCGCACTATGATTAACAGAAGAGTTGTGAAGAGCAATCGCTCTCGCAATTCCTGTATCTTAAAAATATTCGTGAATGTTTCAGTCAGCTTACTCATGATTTCGTCGTCGTTTTCGTAAGAACCGTTACTGTGCCGCCGGCAGCTTCAATTTTCGCAACTGCCGATTTACTAAATGCATGTGCTGTTACATCTAATTTCGATTTCAATTCACCGATGCCAAGGATTTTTACCGGCATGTTTTTCTTTGCCAGAGCACCCGCCTTGAACAGAATCTCCGGTGTAACGACACCGCCTTGAATTCGTTTCTTTTCAATAAGCATTTCTAACGTTTTCAAGTTGAGCACCTGTGATACGACATGATTGCGGCTGGTAAAACCAAACTTCGGCACGCGTCGTGTGAGCGGCATTTGACCGCCTTCAAACCATAATTTAAATTTATGACCGGAACGCGACTTTGCACCCTTGTGACCTTTGGTCGCCGTCCCGCCATGACCGGAACCTTGTCCGCGCCCGATACGCTTTGTTTTTTTGCGCGATCCTTTTGCTGGCGTTAAATTACTAAGAATATCTTTTGCCATTCCTAAACCTCTTCCACTTTTACAAGATGCCGAACTTTGGCAATCATCCCGCGCACTTGCGGCGTATCTTTTTTCACAACCGTATAATTCGGGCGTCCAAGTCCCAACGCTTTTATAGTGCGCTTGGCATTTTCAAGTTGTTCGATCACACTTTTAATTTGTGTGATTTTGATATTTTTCGCTTCTGGCATAGCTCGTCTTTACTGAGTTACTGAAACAATTCTTTTACCGTGATACCACGGCGCTCGGCAACCATCTTTGCATCAGATAAACCGAGCAGCGCAGCCATCGTGGCTTTAACAATATTATGTGCATTGGGTGAACCCTGCTGTTTTGTCAACACGTCTTTGACACCGGCCATTTCCAAGACGGCGCGCACACCACCGCCGGCAATGAGTCCGGTTCCAGGTGATGCTGGCTTCAGGATCACTTTTCCCGCACCGAATTTTCCATGCACTTCGTGTGGAATAGTACCGCGGAGAATCGGAACCTTGTACAGATTCTTCTTCGCATCGTCGGTGCCTTTCGCAATCGCATCGGCAACTTCGTTTGCTTTTCCAAGCCCGATACCGACATGCCCATTGCCATCACCGACAACAACGATAGCGTTAAAACTGAACCGACAACCGCCCTTTACGACTTTCGCAACGCGGTTGACATTCACTAAACGCTCTTTTAATTCAAGCTCACCTGCTTTGACTTTTGCCATGTGTCTCGTTCAAAAATAAGTTAAAATTTTAATCCGCCTTCACGCGCACCTTCGGCAAGCGCTTTGACGCGCCCGTGATAAAGGTACCCGCTTCGGTCGAACACGACTTGGGTAATATTTTTTTCGATTGCTTTCTTCGCAACCGCAACGCCGATCGATTTATAGATTTCAATCGGCTTTTTCGATTTCAATTCTTCTTTCAATGTTTTTTCGATGGAAGAAGAAGACACCAACGTTTTACCATTCAGATCATCAATGATCTGTGCATACGCATTCTTCGAACTTCGGAACACTGCCAGGCGCGGACGCTCCGGCGTGCCTTTGATTTTTTTGCGAATGCGCACTTGCTTTTTCTTCAACCGTTCGACGGTATTTTTTTGTATCATAGTTTTACCTTACGCTTATCCTACTTTGCAGCAGTTGCCGCCGCTTTACCGGCTTTACGTCGAATGTATTCGCCTTCGTACTTCACGCCTTTGCCTTTGTACGGCTCTGGTGGACGCAGCGAACGAAGCTTTGCAGCAACCAATCCGACCAATTGTTTATGCATACCGCTGATCACAATATTGGTTTGTGTCGGCGCTTCAATTTTAATTCCATCCGGTGCAGCAAACACAATCGGGTGGCTGAAGCCGAGCAGCAAATTCAATCGGCTGCCTTTCATTTCGGCACAATATCCAACGCCGACGATTTCTAATTTTTTCGTATAACCTTCTGTGACACCCACCACCATATTATGAATCAATGCGCGCCACAATCCATGCAGTGCACGTTCCTTTGTTTCTTCGGAGTGGCGCGTGACCAGGATGTGTCCG
Organism: Ignavibacteriota bacterium; assembly: GCA_963790045.1. Lineage (GTDB taxonomy): Bacteria > Bacteroidota > Ignavibacteria > UBA10030 > UBA10030 > DATKMP01. The sequence goes on from CAWBMS010000008.1 coordinate 527,093, forward strand.
TCTTTTACTTCAACAGAAATATCGGGATGCACTTTTTCCTGCAATTCGCCTTTTGGACCCTTTACCGTAATACTGTCATCTTTCAGCGTGACGGTAACTCCTTTTGGAATTTCAATGGGCTTTTTACCAATACGTGACACGATTCATTCTCCTCTTCAACTCTACCAAATGTACGCGAGCACTTCGCCGCCAATATTTTGCTGTTTCGCTTGTGCATCGGTCATCAATCCTTTTGATGTCGAAATAACGGCGATGCCGAGACCGCCGAACACCCGCGGCATTTCCTCTGCACCGCGATAGGTGCGAATACCGGGTTTACTAATGCGGCGCATCCCTTGGATGACAGATTTGCCAGCAGTATATTTTAAATTCAAGCGAAGAATATTTTGCTTCTTATCTTCCAACACGGTGAATCCGGAAATAAATTTCTTATCCGCCAAAATTTGGCTCAATGCTTTTTTCACATTGGAAGCAGGAATATCGACACGGCGATGTTTTGCTTTTGCTGCGTTGCGGATTCGTGTAAGAAAATCTGCAATAGGATCAGTTTTTGACATCGAATGACTCTCTTATAATAGTGTTACCAACTTGCCTTGCGCACGCCGGGAATTTTTCCATCGAGTGCAAGTTTCCGGAAGCAAAGACGGCAGAGGCCGAACTTCCGATAATAAGCGCGTGAGCGACCACAAATGCTGCAACGATTATGTTGTTGGACTTTATGTTTTGGCGTTCTCTTCGCCTTTACTCGCATTGCTAACCGTGCCAAGCGAACTCCTTTACCTTACTGGTTTTGTTTTGTTGATGGAACAACTTCTTCCCGTTTTACAAACGGTATTCCAAGTTCTTTTAATAGTTCGTATGCTTCAAGATCTGTTTTCGCTGTCGTGACGAACGTAACATCCATCCCGGTGACGCGCGCAACCTTGTCCACATCGATTTCCGGAAAAATAATTTGCTCTTTCACGCCGAGCGTATAATTGCCGTGTCCGTCGAACGATTTATCGGAGACACCGCGAAAATCACGAACACGCGGTAATGCAACGCTAACGAAACGATCTAAAAATTCATACATCTTTTCTCGGCGCAAAGTAACACGGCAACCGATCGGAAGATTCTCTCGCAACTTGAAATTGGAAATAGCTTTCTTCGCTTTCGTGATTGCTACTTTTTGGCCGGTGATCGCTTCTAAATCATGCACCGCCGCATCCAACAATTTTGGATCTTGTGTTGCCTCGCCGACGCCGATGTTGATGGAAATTTTTTCTAACTTCGGCACTTGCATCACACTGGTGTACTGGAATTTTTTCTTCAACGCCGGTATCACATCACTTTTATAACGCAGAGCCAATCGTGCAGGGACGCCTTTTTCTTGCGCACCGGCTACTTTCTTTCCTTTTGCGTCAGGCGATTCTTTTCCGCCTTTGGGTTTTCGTTCAGCTTGTTCTTTGGCCATGGATGATATTCCTAAAACTGCTCATTACATTGTTTACATACACGCATGGTTTTTCGCTTGCCACTCGTTGCATCTTTAATATGCTGATGCCCGACTCGAGTCGGCTTGCTGCACTTCGGACAGATCACCATGACGTTCGACGCACGAATTGGTCCTTCCTTTTGCACAACACCGCCTTGTGGATTTTTTTGCGTTGGGCGTGTATGACGCTTAATAATGTTGACGTTCTCAATAATTACTTGATTAGTATCGGGAAAAACTTTGAGCACTTTACCTTGTTTGCCTTTGGAATTTCCCGATTTCACAACGACTGTGTCGTTTTTATGTACGTGTAAATTTTGCGCCATAATCTTACAGCACCTCAGGTGCTAAGGAAATAATTTTCATATACTGACGTTCGCGTAACTCGCGCGCAACCGGACCAAAAATGCGCGTTCCCCGCGGCTCGCCTTGAGCATTCAATAACACTGCCGCATTTTCATCGAACCGGATATATGATCCGTCTTTGCGGCGAATTTCTTTTCGTGTCCGCACGATGACCGCACGCGACACTTCACCCTTTTTTACCGGAGCGCCGGGAATAGCGCTTTTTACTGACACCACAATCAAATCACCGACTGAGGCATACCGCTTTTCGTGGCCGCCAAGGACGCGAATGCATCGTATTTTTTTCGCACCGGAATTATCGGCAGCGACTAAATTGGTTTCTTCCTGAATCATCGTTCTTGCCTGCTCTTAAATGAACTACTTCGCTTTCTCAACAATTTCCACTAACCGCCAGCGCTTGCGTGCACTTAACGGACGGGTTTCCATAACCCGAACTATATCGCCTACTTTCGCTTCCTGCTTTTCATCATGCACCATCAACTTGCTGGTGAGGCGATAATATTTTTTGTAGATCGGATGCGCCACTTGACGTTCGATGGCAACGACAATGCTCTTTTGCATTTTATTGCTCACCACTTTTCCGACACGAACTTTGCGCTTGCCGCGCACTACTGGTTGTTTTGTTTCTTCTGCCATCGTCTTTCCAACTTACTTCGGTTGTTCCGTTACAACTGCGATCTTTGCCGCTGCCAGTGAACGCTCGCGAAGAATCGTCTTCATGCGAGCAACATCTTTACGAATCAATCCCAGCTTCATCGGGTTTTCTAACTGACCGATGACTTTTTGGAATCTTAAATTCGAAAGATTTTCTTCTTCATCGTGAATTCTCTTTTGTAATTCTACATCAGAGAGTGAACGCAATTCATGTACTTTCATCACTTACCTCTTACGCACCCTGATAATCCACACGGGCAACAAACTTTGTTTTAATCGCCAACTTGTGGGATGCAAGTTTCATTGCCTCCACCGCTGCCGCTTTATTGACACCGCCAAGCTCAAACAATACACGGCCTGGCTTAACTACGGCAACCCAAAACTCCGGATTACCTTTACCACTACCCTGACGAGTTTCTGCCGGTTTTTTCGTAACCGGTTTATCCGGGAAAATACGAATCCAAACTTTCCCTTCACGCTTCATCATACGAGTTAACGCAACACGAGACGCTTCGATCTGGCGCTGAGTTACCCATCCCGGTTCCAACGCCTTCAATCCAAAATCACCAAACGCTACCGTATTTCCGCGTGTTGCTTTTCCGGCGCGGCGTCCACGCTGTTGCTTTCTAAATTTTACTCTCTTCGGCATCAACATTGTTCAATACTCCTTAGGAACGCGGTCCGATAATTTCGCCCTTACAAATCCATACCTTAATACCAATGGCGCCGTAAATCGTATGGGCTGTCGCACTGGCATAATCAATATCGGCACGGAGCGTTTGCAGAGGAATGCGTCCTTCTTTATAATGTTCGGTGCGCGCAATTTCTGCGCCGCCGAGACGTCCGGCACACATAATCTTTATTCCTTCAGCTCCCATACGCATGGCGGCCGTAATGGACTGCTTCATCGCACGGCGGAATGAAATACGCCCTTCCAACTGACCAGCAATTGCTTCGCCGACAAGAAACGCATCTAATTCGGGACGTTTAATTTCATGAATCAAAATTTTAATTTCTTTGGAAGTAACCTTCTTTAATTCTTCTTCGAGTTGTGCAATTTCTTTGCCGCTCTTTCCAATCACAATGCCGGGTCGAGACGTGTGAATGGTGACCACTGCACGCTTTGGCGTTCGATCGATTTGAATACGCGCAATGCCTGCTTTTTTCAGACGGTTGCGGACATAATTTCGAACGACAATATCTTCCTGCAGTTTACCTGCAAAACTCTTGCTATCAAACCAGTTTGCATCCCACGAGCGCACAACGCCAAGGCGAAAACCGTTTGGATTTGTTTTTTGACCCAATTGATCCTCCGATTAACTTTCGGTTACTTCGTTTTTAGTTTCTACAGTTTCAGTTTTTTTCGGTGCCGCCTGCTTCACTTCGGCACGCTGCGCCACAACAATCGTAATGTGATTCGACCGCTTACGCACACGGAACGCACGTCCCATCGGCGCAGGCAACACACGCTTTGCCATCGCTCCGCCGTTGACAAATGCTTCCTTTACATACAACGTTGTTGTATCCACGCGTCCGCCTTCATCTTTGTTTTGGATGTTGGAAATTGCAGACCGCAATACTTGTTCCGCCGTCTTGGCGGCATGCTTCGGAGTGAAATGTAAAATAGATAATGCATCTTCCACTGCTTTGCCGCGAATGAGATCGATCACCAAGCGCATTTTGCGCGGCGATGTTCCGATATATCGATTAATTGCTTTTGCTTCCATATTCAAATTCCTCACGCCGGCGAAGTGGTTGTTTCACTCTTGACACCTGGATGCGCACGAAAAATTCTTGTCGGCGCAAATTCGCCCAGCTTGTGTCCCACCATCGCTTCGTGGACATACACCGGAACAAATTTATTTCCGTTGTGCACCGCAAACGTATGTCCTACGAATTCAGGAATAATCGTGCTGGAGCGTGACCATGTTTTGATAACGCGTTTTTGATTTTCCTTATTCAACGCTTCAACTTTTTGTTGAAGCTTCGAGTCAACATACGGACCTTTTTTTATTGAACGACTCATACGTGCCTACCGATTTACTTTCGACGTTTGACAATATATTGATTCGACTGATTTTTCCGTTTACGGGTTTTCAAACCCTTGGCATACTTGCCCCACGGAGATTCGGGGTGCTGTCCACCGCCACCAGATTTTGAACGACCTTCACCGCCGCCCATCGGGTGATCAACCGGATTCATCGCCATACCGCGTGATTGCGGACGAATGCCCAACCAACGCGAACGGCCTGCTTTTCCTAAACTAATATTTTCATGATCACCATTGCTGACAATGCCCATCGTCGCATAGCAATCTGCATGAAACTTTCTCACTTCACCGGAAGGCAATTTCAACGAAACCCAATCGCCTTCTTTTGCAACAACCTGCGAAGAATTTCCGGCGCTACGTCCAACTTGTCCGCCTTTGCCGGCAATAATTTCAACACTAAAGACAAATGCTGCCGCAGGAATATTTCGCAACGGAAGCGAATTTCCAACTTCGGGTTCCGCCGCCGGACCGGAAGTAACTTTTGCACCAACCTTCAATCCTTCTGGAGCAAGAATATATCGTTTGTCGCCGTCAGGATAATGAATCAACGCAATACGCGCTGAACGGTTCGGATCATATTCAATCGCTTCGACAACGCCCACAATTCCATGCTTGCCACGTTTGAAATCAATAACACGATACATCCTCTTGTGTCCACCGCCGCGATGACGCGAGGTGATACGCCCCAAATTATTGCGTCCACCGCTTTTCTTAATCGGTTCCAACAACGCCTTTTCCGGCGTGGTCTTTGTTATTTCATCAAACGACGAGATAGAATAAAATCGCGTCGCCGGAGTCATTGGTCTTAATTTTCTGATACCCATAATTTCTTTACGCCTTCAGCTCAGACATTTCCAAAGTAATCGATCTTATCACCTTGTTTCAATGTGACGATCGCTTTCTTCCAAGTTTTCGTGCGCCCTTCAAACCGGCCGCGTTTGGTCATTTGTGATTTTGTTTTACCTTTGACTATTACCGTGCGAATGCTCGTTACCGCGACGTTGAATTTTTTTTCAACGGCTTTTCCGATTTCGATTTTATTCACGCCGGACGGAACTTCAAACGCATACTGGCGCTTGTCACCAAGCTCTGTCATCTTTTCAGTAATAATCGGCCGTAGAAGAATGCTTGCCATTGTTCACTATCCTAATTCTTCAATGAATCTTGCAATACATTCACAGCGCTCTTTTGAATCAGCAGCACTTGATTGTTCAAGATTTCGAATGTCGATGCCTTGTCGGCTTCTCGAATTTGTAATTTTGGAATGTTGCGTCCGGACTTCACGATTTTTTGATCGGTCGCTCTCGTCAACAGCAACGTTTTCTTTTTATCAATTTCCAATGCCTTCAACACTGAAGCCATTTGTTTTGTTTTCACAACATCGAACGAAAAATCTTCCACCACACGGATGGCGCTTTCCGTTGCTTTGTAGCTGAGCGCAGATTTCCGCGCGAGCTTGCGAACTTTTGTCGGGAGTTTCACTACATAATCATGCGGCTTCGGTCCAAAAATTGAACCGCCGCCAACCCATATCGGCGAGCGTGTGGAACCTGCGCGTGCACGTCCGGTTTTCTTTTGCTTAAATGGTTTGGCTCCGCCGCCGCTTACTTCCGAGCGGGTTTTTACTTTGTGCGTACCCTGGCGTTTGTTTGCCTGAATGCTGCGCACGGCCATATAGATAGCATGATCATTTGGCTCGATTCCAAAAATTTTCGGATCGAGTTCCACTTTCTCGCCTGTCTGCGTACCATCTATTTTATAAACATCAACCTGCATTGTTTTATTTCCTTACGAGCATTCGTTAGTTGTGCTTTTCAATTTCTAAATACCCGTTGATTGCACCGGGCACCGAACCACGCACAATAAGAATGTTGGATTCGGGAATCACTTTTACGACTTTTAAATTCTTTACCGTCACACGTTCAAAGCCCATGCGTCCGCCCATCAACATACCTTTAAAGACACGCGATGGATAGGAACTACCGCCGATGGATCCGGGAGCACGAACACGATCCGATGCACCGTGCGTGGTCATACCGACACCACCGAAGTGATGGCGTTTCACGACACCTTGAAAACCGCGGCCTTTCGATTTTCCACTCACATCAACAACATCGCCGGCTGCAAAAATATCGACCTTCACTTCATCACCGGGTTTGAAAGATGCCTCGTTGAAACTCTGGAACTCACGCAACAATCGCAACGCTTTGACGGCGGCTTTCGCGAAGTGCCCTTTCAACGGTTTATTGACAAGACGATCTCTCTTTTCATCAAAACCAAGCTGCACGGCATTGTAACCATCTTTATCCTTGGTTCTGACTTGCGTGACGAAGCACGGACCCGCTTCGATGACGGTGCATGGAACTGATTCACCGCTCTCGTCGAAGAGACTTGTCATGCCAATCTTTTTTCCTAATATACCACTCACTGTTATAGCTCCTTAATATTCCAAAGCGAAACCAGCATCGGAGTTGCTGCCAACTTCACTCACACTCAGTTCATTCAATCAATTAGTTCAGCGTTAGACTTTGATTTCAACGTCAACGCCAGCCGGAAGTTCCAGCTTCATCAACGAATCAACCGTACGACCTGTCGCATTGAGAATATCAATCAATCGTTTATGCGACCGCGTTTCAAACTGCTCTCGAGACTTTTTATCGACATGCGGCGATCGATTGACCGTGTACACACTGCGCTGTGTTGGCAATGGTATTGGACCCGACACAACTGCTCCAGTCGATTTTACCGTCTTGATAATCTTCTCGGTCGATTTATCGATCAGATTATGATCAAATGATTTTAATTTTATTCTAATTTTTTGTCCAGCCAAGGAAATTTCTCCTTAGACAACCACCCCGCTCTCAAGTATTTCTTGAGAGCGGGACAGATGATAACTTACTGAATGATCTTTGTAATAACACCGGCACCTACCGTATGTCCACCTTCGCGGACGGCAAAGCGCTGGCCTTCTTCCATAGCAATCGGTGAAATCAATTCAATATTGATTGCATCGAGGTTATCGCCTGGCATAACCATTTCAACACCGGCAGGTAACGTGGCAACACCCGTCACATCTGTTGTGCGGAAATAGAATTGAGGACGATATCCGGTTAAGAATGGCGTATGACGGCCGCCTTCTTCTTTCTTCAACACATAAATTTGTGCGACAAATTTTGTGTGCGGGGTGATGGTTCCCGGTTTAGCAACAACCATACCGCGTTCCAGTTCCGTCTTTTCAATGCCACGCAACAACAAGCCAGCATTATCACCGGCAACAACTTCATCAAGTTCCTTACGGAACATTTCTGCGCCCGTGATAACAGTTTTCTTGTGTGCGCCAAGGCCGATGACTTCAACTTCATCGCCAACCTTTGCCTTACCGCGCTCGACACGACCGGTTCCGACTGTTCCGCGACCGGTAATCGAAAACACATCTTCAACCGGCATCAAGAACGGACGATCTGCATCACGTTTGGGAAGCGTGATATAATTATCAACAGCATCCATCAAATCCATGATACACTTGAATGCCGGATCATCCGCTTTTGAATCTGGACGTAACGCAGCTTCCATCGCCTTCAATGCCGAACCGCGGATAATAGGAATTTCATCGCCCGGGAAATCGTTTTTCTTCAGCAGATCACGCACTTCCAACTCAACAAGGTCAAGCAACTCCGGATCATCGACCGCATCGCATTTATTCATGAACACAACGATCTTCGGCACATTCACCTGGTGAGCGAGAAGAATGTGTTCGCGTGTTTGCGGCATAGGACCATCCGTCGCGGCAACCACGAGGATAGCGCCGTCCATTTGAGCGGCACCCGTGATCATATTTTTGATATAATCGGCGTGACCCGGGCAATCAACGTGCGCATAGTGACGCTTCGCCGTTGAATATTCCACGTGTGCAGTATTAATCGTTATACCACGCGCTTTTTCTTCAGGTGCGTTGTCGATAGAATCGAACGTTCGCACTTGCGAAAGGCCTTTTTTTGCAAGCACCATTGTGATGGCTGCGGTTAACGTTGTTTTACCGTGGTCAACGTGGCCAATTGTGCCGACGTTTACATGCGGCTTCGTACGATCAAATTTTTCTTTTGCCATATTGTTGATCTCCTATGAGTTAGATAGAGTCCCGATTACTTAGATTCCTTAAGCTACTTTCGCGGTATCTTTTCCGCGAACCTTTTCAATAATTTCTTCTGCAACGCTCTTCGGCACCTGGTCATAGTGTGAAAATTGCATGGTATATAATGCACGCCCTTGCGTCATCGAACGCAATTGCGTCGCATAACCAAACATCGTTGAAAGCGGTACAAACGATTTTACCACTTGCGCATCTTTGCGTGAAGTCATACCTTCGATTTTGCCGCGTCGCGAATTCAAATCGCCCATCACATCGCCCAAATATTCTTCCGGCGTCACAACTTCAACAGCCATGATCGGTTCAAGCAATACGGGATGTGCTTTACGCGCACCTTCTTGAAATGCCATCGAACCGGCAATCTTAAATGCCATTTCTGATGAATCAACAGCATGGAAGGAACCATCAAACAAACGCACTTTAATATCTTCGACAGGAAACCCCGCAAGGATACCGTTACGCATGGCTTCAACAATTCCCTGTTCTGTCGGTTTGATATATTCTTTTGGGACAACACCGCCGACAATCGCATTTTCAAATTCAAAGCCCTTGCCTTTTTCGTTCGGCTCAACATCGATCCACACATGACCGAATTGACCGCGACCACCAGATTGACGAACAAACTTTCCTTCCGCAGTCACCTTTTTGGTGATCGTTTCTTTGTAAGCAACCTGCGGTTTACCAACATTTGCTTCGACTTTAAACTCACGCTTCATTCGGTCAATAATAATTTCCAAGTGAAGTTCGCCCATTCCGCTAACAATGGTTTGTCCAGTTTCTTCATTTGTTGAAACGCGAAACGTCGGGTCTTCTTCGGCAAGGCGCGAAAGCGCTTCGCCCATTTTTTCCTGATCTTCTTTTGTCTTCGGCTCGATAGCAACATCAATAACGGGATCAGGAAACTCCATGCGCTCAAGCACAATCGGATCATTCTTCCGTTGTCAAAGCGTATCGCCTGTGCGTGTATTTTTCAAACCGATAGCAGCGACAATATCGCCTGCAATACGTTTCTTCCACTTCCTCACGATGATTTGCATGCATACGTAAAATACGTGCATATTCGTTCTTTACGATCAGAAATATATTGTAGACATACGAGCCAGCAGTCAATGTACCCGCATAGACGCGGAAGTACGTCAACCGACCAACAAACGGATCGCTCATAATCTTAAATGCAAGCGCGTGAATTTTTCGCTATCACTAAATTTGCGAGTCACATGGTCATGCTTATGAGGATGATGACCATGGATTACACCAGTATTAATATCAAATGGAGATGGGAGGAACTCAACAACCGCGTCCAATCAATTGTTGAACACCTTTATTTTTAAACGAAGAACCACATAGACACAGGAACAATGTTAACCTTTAAGGTTGCGCTGTCGTAAGACGATACGAATTTCATCAGGAGAAATTTCTTTCCCTTCAAGATATTTTTCAAGCAGCTTATCGTCTTCATCTGCGACCGCTTCCAACATCTTAACGCGATACTCATTTGCCTTCGCACGAAGTTTTTCAGGAATCTCAATTTCGTCCCATGTAGCACCCTGATTATCTTCGTTATACATTCTTGCCTTCATCGTAATTAAATCGATGACACCAGCAAACATATCGCCTTCACCAACCGGCAACTGAATAGGAACAGCATTCGCGCTCAAGCGTGTCTTCATCATATCGACAACTGCCAAGAAATCTGCCCCAGCGCGATCCATTTTATTCACAAACGCAATACGTGGAACACCGTATTTATCGGCTTGACGCCAAACAGTTTCCGACTGCGGCTCGACGCCACCAACAGAACAGAACAATGCGACTGCGCCATCAAGTACGCGAAGAGAACGCTCTACTTCAATAGTAAAATCAACATGACCCGGAGTATCAATAATATTGATCCGATGTTGACGCCAAAAACATGTCGTTGCAGCGCTGGTAATCGTAATACCTCGTTCCTTCTCCTGCTCCATCCAATCCATTGTTGCAGCGCCATCATGAACTTCGCCAATGCGATGCAGCTTACCGGTATAGAACAGAATTCGCTCCGTCGTCGTTGTCTTACCGGCATCAATATGCGCCATGATACCAATATTTCTTGTTTTTTCTAAAGAGTATTCTCTTGACATAAATCAAAATCCAACACTGCCTCATCTTCAAAATAGGAGACAGAGATACATCTAATTTCTATATTTATACTAAACTTCTATTACCACCTGAAATGTGCAAAGGCCTTGTTGGCTTCCGCCATACGGTGAACATCATCTCGTTTTTTCACCGCTCCGCCTTCGCCCACAGATGCAGCCATCAACTCTGCTGCGAGTTTCTGTGCCATAGATTTATCCGAGCGTTCTTTGGCATGCAAAATTAGCCAACGGATTGCTAGAGCGGTTCGCCACTCGGGACGAACTTCTGTAGGAACCTGATAGGTTGCTCCACCAACTCTTCTTGCGCGCACCTCAATGAGAGGCGAGGCATTTTCAACCGCCTTCTTAAACACATCCAGCGGCAACTTTTCTGTCTTTTTACCTACCTCATCAAGAGCGGTATAGACAATGGCTTGTGCGCGATTCTTTTTCCCTTGTGTTAAAACACTATTGACAAAGCGTGCAACTAATACATCGTTAAACTTTGGATCTGGAGTAATTCTCCGCCGTGTTGAACTCTTTTTTCTCATAGCTTTTATGCTTGTTTAGGTTTCTTTGCCCCGTATTTGGAACGCGCCTGCTTGCGATCTTGCACGCCTTGCGTATCCAATGTACCGCGAACAATATGATACCGAACGCCTGGAAGATCTTTCACTCTTCCACCGCGAATAAGAACAATCGAATGTTCTTGAAGATTGTGCCCTTCACCGGGAATGTACACCGTTACTTCAATTCCATGCGTCAAGCGCACACGTGCCACTTTTCGCAATGCTGAATTCGGCTTTTTCGGCGTCGTCGTATAAACACGCGTACAGACACCCCGCTTTTGAGGATTACTGCTCAATGCGGGCGACTTGCTCTTCCAAGAAACTTGTTCTCGACTTTTTCTTACAAGCTGATTTATCGTCGGCAAAATTTTACTCCACTACCTATTTTTAATAGAACGAAAGTTTTACAATATAACGACTTTTCTTTTTTAAGTCAATGCTTCTGTTGCATTTATTTTACTTATTCTTGAACTCGAACTTTCTTTTTCACTTTTTTCGGTTCATCAATCACGATCTGTTCTTCTACGTCACTTCCTTTTGTTTCAAGAACTGACATCGGTTCTTCGCTCGTATTGACAACAACCAAATCCTTTAATCGTTTTTGTCCTGTTCCAGACGGAATCAGGTGTCCCATCGTTACATTTTCTTTCAAACCAAGCAAGTGATCCACTTTTCCTTCGATGGCTGCATCCGTCAACACCTTAGTCGTCTCTTGGAACGATGCAGCAGAAATCCAGCTTTCTGTTGTAAGCGATGCTTGAGTGATTCCAAGCAAGATCGGCTCAGACGTTGCCGGAAGTGCATCACGATATTCGATAACTTTTTTGTTCTTCTTTTTCAGGTCAATATTAATTTCGCGCACTTGTTTCTTGGAAATTGTCTGACCGTTTCTAAACTTCGAATCACCCTTACTCACGACAAGGACTTTATCGGAAAGTCCGATATTTTCATCTTGAAGCTGATTTTTATCTACATGATCGCCTTCAAGAAAACGCGTATCACCTTGATCGACAATACGCACCTTCTGCATCATTTGTCGCACGATGACTTCGATGTGTTTGTCATTGATTTTTACACCTTGCATACGATACACTTCTTGAATTTCATTCGTAAGATATTCTTGCACCGCCGTCGTACCTTTGATGCGCAAAATATCATGTGGATCAATCGAGCCGGCAGATAATCGCTCGCCCGAACGAATAATATCGCCTTCCTGCGTCAGCAAATGTCTTCCAAGCGGAATCAAATATGTGCGTTTGTCTTTGCCATCGTGACTCGTCACAAATAATTCACGAGAGCCGCGTTTCGTTTGGCCGATAGACACTAATCCGTCAATCTCACCCACCATCGCCGGCTCACTTGGATGACGAGCTTCGAATAATTCCGTCACCCGCGGCAGACCGCCGGTGATATCGCGCGTCTTTCCAATGTCACGCGGAATCTTTACAAGGATTGCACCTTGCTGAATTTCTTCGCCGTCATCAACACTTAAATGCGCGCGAGTTGGTACTGGATAGGTTGCAACTTTTTGACCTTTTTTATTGATGATGGCAATACCCGGAACTAACGTTTTGTCGCGGCTATCGACAACCACTTTCTGAATGTGTCCCGTTTGTTCATCCGATTCTTCACGGAACGTAACATTTTCTTTCATATCGACATACTGAACATTACCACCATGTTCGGAAACAATCACCGCGTTGTACGGATCCCACTCGTAAATTAACTCGCCGCGAGAAATCTTCGCGCCATTTTTTACCAACAACGATGCACCGTACGGAACATCATATTTCGTTAACACGCGATTGTCATCGTCAATTATATTGATGACGCCGCTGCGGCCGGATACCATAAAGCGCGTCTCGCCTTCTTTATCGGAATCGATCGCCTTCACGCCGTCATACTTAATTTTACCGTCGAACTTCGAAATGATTTGCGATTGCGCGGCAATCAAACTCGCCGTGCCACCTGTGTGGAATGTTCGCAGTGTCAGCTGCGTGCCAGGTTCGCCGATCGACTGTGCAGCAATAACGCCGACTGTCGTACCCGGCTCAACCAGATTACCGGTCGTTAAATCCTGTCCATAACATTTTGCGCAAACTCCACGACGCGAGTCGCATGTAAGCACCGAACGAATAACAACCGTCTCGATGGATGTTTCGGAAATTTGCTGCGCCTTGTCTTCATCAATCAAGTCGCCGGACTTCACAATCATTTCATTCGTCAACGGATCAACAATATCGTACAACGAAACACGTCCGAGAATACGTTCGGACAACGGCTCTTTAATATCTTCTGCTTCTTTCAACGCCGTCGTCTTGACGCCTTGAATTGTTCCGCAATCTTTTTCGGCAATAATCGCATCCTGCGCAACATCGATAAGACAACGCGTTAAGTATCCAGCGTCAGCCGTTTTCATAGCAGTATCGGCAAGACCTTTACGAGCGCCGTGTGTCGAAATAAAGTACTCAAGAATCGACAATCCTTCACGGAAATTTGCGATGATCGGGTTCTCAATCAATTCTCCCGTGGCACCGGACATGCTTTTTTGCGGTTTCGCCATCAATCCGCGCATACCGGCAAGCTGGCGAACTTGTTCTTTCGAACCACGTGCACCGGAATCGACCATCATATAGAGCGAATTGAATCCATCACGATCTTTCTGTAATGCCTCGAACAAACGATCGGCAATACGGCTCGTGACCGGGTCCAGATATCGATCACTTTATTATACCGTTCACCGTTCGTGATGAAACCGCGATAATATTGCGACTCGACATTTTCAACATTCTTTAGAGCTTTACCGATAAGCTCGTTCTTTTCTTTTGGAATAACAACATCACCGACGGAAACCGAAAGTCCACCCTTTGTAGCGTATGTAAATCCGAGTGATTTCATTTTATCCAAAAATTCTGCCGTCACCAAATTTCCACAACGACGGAACGTTGTCGCAATAATTTGCACCAATCGTTTTTTGTTCAGCAACTCGTTTACGTACGGAATATCCGGCGGTAAAATTTGATTGAAGATGACACGGCCTGTTGTCGTCTCCATCATCGCACCATTGATGCGCACTTTGATTCTTGCATGAAGCCCGACCACATTTTGATCGTATGCAATGATCACTTCCTGCGGCGAACTAAACGATTTTCCATCGCCCAATTCACCGGAACGCGATTTAGTCAAATAGTAGCAGCCAAGCACTTGGTCTTGCGTCGGTGTAACGATTGGCGCACCGCTTGCTGGTGATAAAATATTATGACTTGACAACATTAACATGCGTGCTTCAAGCTGTGCTTCGTACGACAGCGGTACGTGCACCGCCATTTGGTCGCCGTCGAAGTCAGCGTTGAATGCTGTACATACCATCGGGTGAATTCGCAATGCTTTGCCTTCCACCAACACCGGTTGAAACGCTTGAATGCCGAGTCTATGCAGTGTCGGTGCGCGGTTCAACATCACCGGATGCCCATCGATAATATTTTCCAGAATATCCCAGACCTCGGGTCTTTTCTGTCCACCATTTTTTTGGCGCTCTTTACCGTTTTCACCAATCCACGTTCGATCAATTTACGGATAATAAGCGGCTTGAATAATTCCACCGCCATATCTTTTGGAAGCCCACATTGATGCAATTGCAATTCTGGACCGACAACGATAACCGAACGACCGGAATAATCGACACGCTTGCCCAGCAAATTCTGACGGAACCGTCCTTGTTTGCCTTTCAACATGTCGGATAGAGATTTCAACGCGCGATTGTTGTCGGAACGAACGGCGTTCAGCACGACGTGAATTATCGAACAAGGAATCAACCGATTCTTGAAGCATGCTTTTTTCATTACGCAAGAATCACTTCCGGCGCTTTGATCTCAATCAACCGTTTTAAACGATTGTTGCGGATAATGACACGTCGATACAGATCATTCAAATCAGATGTTGCAAAGCGGCCGCCTTCTAACGGAACAAGCGGACGAAGTTCAGGCGGAATCACCGGAATCACATCCATCACCATCCATTCAGGTTTATTTTGCATGCCTGCATCCGCCTGACGGAACGACTCAACCACACGTAATCGTTTCAATGCATCCTGTTTTTTCTGAACCGATGTTTCGATTGCCGCTTGCGAGCGAAGTTCGGTTGCCAAAGTATCATTCGACATCGACACGTTGGAGTAAATCTTTTATGGCATCGCCGCCCATTTTTGCAATAAACTTTTTCGGATCATCGTCGTCAAGGTTCTGATTGTCTTCAGGCAGCGATGTAAGAATTTCTAAATACTGATCTTCAGAAATCAAATCCATTCTCTGCAAACCGGTCGGTCCTGGGTTGACCACCACATACGATTCGTAGTAAATAATTTTTTCGAGTTCCTTGGAGCCGATGCCCAGAATTAGTCCGATCTTACTCGGTACAGAACGGAAAAACCAAATATGGACGATGGAAACCGCCAGCGAAATATGTCCCATGACTTTCGCGGCGAACGCTCTTTTGCGTTACTTCAACACCGCAACGGTCGCAGGTAATTCCTTTATACCGGATGCGTTTGTATTTTCCGCAATGGCATTCCCAATCCCTCACCGGTCCAAAAATCTTCTCGCAAAATAATCCGTCTTTTTCCGGACTGGAACGAGCGATAGTTGATTGTTTCCGGTTTCGTGACTTCGCCATGCGACCGGCTAAAATCATATCCGGCGATGCAAGTCTGATCGATATTTTTGAAAATGTTTTTCGTGTTGATGTTTCTGTAGCAGGCATACCGCCTCCATTTATCAATTTAACGTTATAACTTTTGTGATTAGGAATAATGCAACTTCCTACCATCACTCAATCTTCACTTCCAAGCCAAGTCCCTGTAACTCACGTACTGAACATTGAACGATTCTGGAACATTGGGTTCCGGTAAATTTTCACCTTTAACGATTGCTTCATACACTTTTGCACTGCCAAGCACATCGTCCGATTTTAACAGTGAGAATTTCCTGCAGAACATTCGCTGCACCGTAACCTTCAAGCGCCCAAACTTCCATTTCTCCAAAACGTTGGCCGCCGAATTGCGCTTTACCGCCCAACGGCTGCTGCGTAATCAGTGAGTATGGCCCGATGGAACGCGCGTGAATTTTATCATCCACCATGTGGGAAAGTTTCATCATATACAAATACCCGAAGGAAACTTTCTGATCGAACCATTCGCCTCTGCGTCCATCAATACAAACGGGATTTTGCAGATTTCGCAAGCCCTGCTTTTTCGAGCCACTCTTCAACTTCTTCCCACTTTGCGCCGTCAAAGATCGGCGTAGCAAAATTCGTATCCAATTTGCTGCCGGCCCATCCAAGAGCAACTTCAAACAACTGGCCGAGGTTCATACGGGAAGGCACGCCTAACGGATTCAACACAATATCGACCGGCCGGCCATCGGCAAGAAACGGCATATCTTCAATTGGTACAACCTTTGAAACAACACCTTTATTTCCGTGGCGTCCCGCCATTTTATCGCCCACTTGCAGTTTGCGTTTTTTCGCAACATACACTTTTGCAAGCTGCACGATGCCCGGAGAAAGTTCATCGCCTAATTGAATCTTATTCTTTTTCATGGCGATACAGTTCTTCGATCTCGGTTTGTTTCTGTTGAAAATTTTCGTAGATGCGAATAATGTTGTTTTGTCTTCGTTTGTCATCGATCCATGGTTCATTGAAATTATACGTATCTAATTTTTCAATCCCTTTGAACGTATCTTCTTTGAACGTAACACCGGAACGAATCACGACTTTTCCGTCAGCATCACGCACACCGATTGATTGTTCGCCGACAAGGAGTTGCCCAAGCTTGTGCGCAAGCTTTTCCTGCGATCTACCAGATCGCGGCTGTGGGCTCGGTCCAGCGATTCCAGTTTTTTCTTGTCTTCTTTTTTGCTTTCGGTATCTTTTTTCTTGCGACTGAATAATTTTGTCGAGATAACGATACCCTTCATGCCCGGAGGCGCTTTCAATGATGCATCTTTTACATCGCCGGCTTTTTCTCCGAAGATTGCTTTCAATAATTTTTCTTCCGGCGTCGGATCGGTTTCACCTTTCGGCGTAATTTTGCCGATCAGAATATCCCCTTCGTTCACTTCGGCACCAACGCGGATAATTCCGAACTCATCCAGATCTTTTGTCGCTTCTTCGCTGACATTAGGAATTTCGCGCGTTAACTCTTCTTCGCCGCGCTTCGTGTCACGAACTTGCAATTCAAATTCTTCGACATGAATCGACGTAAATACATCTTCCGAGACAATGCGCTCGCTGACAATAATAGCGTCTTCGAAGTTGTATCCGCGCCATGGCATAAAGGCAACAAGTACGTTACGACCAAGCGCCAACTCGCCGTTATCCGTTGCGCAGCCATCGACGAGCACATCATTCTTTTTTACATGCTGTCCTTCACGCACCACCGGTTTTTGGTTGATGGAGGTGTCTTGATTCGTGCGCAAGAATTTTGTGATTTTATATTCCACACGATGTTTGTCTTCAAAACTTACAATCGCTTCAGGACCGTTTTCGTCAATATCATACAACACCACCACGCTGTCGCCGCTCACAGATTCAACCACCCCGCTGCGTTCCGCAACAATTACTGTACGGGAATCGCGGGCGATTTTTTCTTCGAGACCCGTGCCGACAATCGGCGCTTCAGGATTCAACAGCGGAACTGCTTGGCGCTGCATGTTCGAACCCATCAACGCACGGTTTGCATCATCGTGCTCAAGGAACGGAATCAACGCAGCAGCGGCGCTCACGATTTGATTCGGAGCAACATCCATGTACTGAATTTTATCCGGCTCCACAACGGGATAATCGCTTTGGAAACGCGCTTTCACACGTTCTTCCAAAAATTTTCCGCGTTCGTCAATCGGCGCATTTGCCTGACCGATCGTTACTTCGTCTTCGCGTTCGGCTGTTAAGAATTCAATCTCCTCAATAACCTTTCCGTTTTTTACTTTGCGGTACGGCGTTTCGATAAATCCAAAATCATTAATACGTGCGTGAATACACAACGACGAAATTAGACCGATGTTCGGTCCTTCCGGTGTTTCAATCGGGCACAAACGACCGTAGTGCGTGTAGTGTACGTCACGAACCTCAAAGCCTGCTCGTTCGCGCGTCAGACCGCCGGGTCCAAGAGCGGACACTCGACGCTTGTGCGTCATCTCCGCTAACGGATTCGTCTGATCGAGAAATTGCGAAAGCTGATTCGTTCCGAAGAACGCGTTGATAACACTTGTAATGGTTCGCGCATTTACTAAATCTTGTGGCGCGATAGTTTCTGCATCGCGCAAATTCATGCGTTCACGAATCGTGCGCGTCATACGCGACAACCCAATATTGAATTGCTGTGCGAGCTGTTCGCCCACCGTTCGCACGCGGCGATTGCCAAGGTGATCAATATCGTCCACGGCGCGTTTTCCTTGCTGCAATTCAATCAAATATTTTACAATCGAAACAATATCGTCTTTCGTTAACGTTGTAACATCTTCTGCGATGTCCAATCCTAATTTAATATTCATGCGATGGCGGCCGACATCGCCAAGATCATATCGCTTCGGATTAAAGAAGAGACGATCAATAAGATTTTTTGCCGTATCAAGATCGGGCGCTTCGCCGGCACGTAATTGCGTATAGATCGCTTCAAGCGCATCTTCTGATGAACGCGACGCATCTTTCAAAATTGTATTCGCGATCACCGATCCGGAATCCATATCTTCCGTTTTCAATAAACGAAGTTTTTTAATGCCGGCTTTTTTGATTTGCTTAATTTGTTCTTCCGTTAACTTGGAATCTTTGTTGATAAAAATTTCGCCTGTCTTTTTATCGAAGACATCGCTGCAAACTTTCCGGTCGATGTAATCGTTCAAATCGACCTTGGCAACATCGATTTCTTCCACCAATCCGAACAAATCCATAATTTGATCGTCGGAAGAATATCCAAGCGCACGCAATAAGGTTGTTACGGGAAATTTCTTTTTCCGGTCGATGTATGCGTACATTACATTGTTGATATCCGTCGTAAATTCCACCCACGAACCGCGGAATGGAATAATACGCGCCGAATACATCATCGTTCCGTTCGGATGAACGGATTCGCCGAAAAACACACCCGGTGATCGATGCAACTGGCTCACCACAACGCGTTCAGCGCCATTGATGATAAATGTTCCACGATCGGTCATCGCGGGAAGATTGCCGAGATATACTTCCTGCTCGATGGTATCGGTATAATCTTTTCCGCCTTCGCGCTTGGACGACAGTCGTAGTTTTGCTTTCAGCGGAACGGCGAACGTCAATCCGCGTTCCTGGCATTCGACCACAGAATATTTCGGTTTTTCCACATAGTATTCAACGAACTCGAGTAAAAAATTCTCGCGTGCGTCGCTGATGGGAAAATTCATTTCGAACACTTGCTGCAACCCGATCTTCTTTCGCCGATGCGGCGGTGTATCGGATTGAAGAAAGTTGTCGAACGAATCGAGTTGTACATTTAAGAGGTCCGGCGTTTCGATTACGGTCGGAATTTTTGCAAACGAAACGCGGCTGCGATTGTCACCGGATTGGTTTTTCAACGTCACCACTCCTTGTTGAAGTTAGTTGTGTAATCCCGCTTGTGGCGAGAGGTTCAATTCTTGTTCTTTCCTGCATTTATCGTCGGGTGTTTCTCCACTCTACCATAGACAGCATAAGCCGATGATTTTGTTCCCACTTTTTACTGGAAAACCATCGGCTTAAAATCTGTATCCATCTCTTCTCAGAACATTTTACAGGAATCAAAAGTTCTCAGAAGCTGTACTGTCGAATTATTTGAGTTCGACTGTTGCGCCGGCTTCTTCTAATTCTTTTTTCAGCTTTTCAGCTTCTTCTTTATTGAGGCCTTCTTTCACAACTTTCGGTGCACCATCGACGAGATCTTTGGCTTCTTTCAATCCGAGTCCGGTAACGGCACGGACAACTTTGATCACATTGATCTTTTGTGCACCACTCGTTTTTAATTCAACAGCGAATTCTGTCTTTTCTTCTGCAGCGGCAGCGGGTGCTGCACCAGCCGCAGGTGCTGCGCTCATCATCATCGGCGCGGCAGCGGTAACACCAAATTTATCTTCAAGAGCTTTCTTTAATTCGACAGCTTCGAGAAGCGTAAGCTTTTCTATTTTCTCAACAATTTCAGCAACGACTGACATGGTAATTCTCCTTAAGAATATTTGTTTTCAAAATTTTTATTATGCAGCTTTCTTTTTCTCAACGGCATCAATGACCGAGACGAGGTCTCTCGGCACAGCATTAATCACGCCAACGACACCGGAGATCGGAGACTGCAAGCTACCGAGAATAGATGCAACAACTTCTTTACGTGTTGGCATGCTCAGCAAGCTCGCTCAATTTCGAACCATCGTAGATTTGCTTTTCTACAACAGCTGCTTTTAATTGAAACTTGCCGCTTTTCTCGGAGAACTTTTTGATAATTTTTGCTGGTGCGGACGGATCGTCGTACAAAAGGCGATACCCGTCGGACCAACAAGTTTATCAAACACACGATCGTACCCAGAGAGCTTTTCAAGAGCTTTACGGGCAAGCGTGTTCTTTACCACGGTGTATTCTACACCACTATTGCGGAACTCGCGGCGCAGAGCAGTTTCTTCTGCGACGGTGAGTTTGGCAAAATCGGCAAAGTACATCGCTACCGCGCGTGATGCCCGTTCGGCAACTTCGGCAACGATCGCTTCTTTCTCACTGCGTTTCATAGTTATCCTTTTAATTCCGTTCTTTGTGCTGCTGAATGAGAAGCTCCCGCTTCCGCGAGACATTCAACAATGTTTCAGAACTTGAGTGCGTAATTTCTATTGTACTGCAACTTCCGTGCGATCGATGTGCACGCCAGGCCCCATCGTAGTGGAGATGGCAATGCTTCGGACATACTGACCTTTCGCCGTCGCAGGTTTCATGCGAGCAATGGTCGCTAAGAATGATTTCACATTCTCGACCAATTTCTCTTTTTCAAAATTTGCTTTGCCAACGGTGGCGTGAACGATTCCGGCTTTGTCAACACGGAACTCGATCTTACCAGCTTTTACTTCTTTCACCGCTTTGGCAACATCGGGTGTTACCGTTCCGCTTTTCGGATTCGGCATCAAGCCGCGAGGTCCCAAAACTTTTCCAAGCTTTCCAAGATCGCCCATCACATCCGGTGCGGCAATAATCACATCGACATCTGCCCAGCCCTGTTGAATTTTTTCAAGATAATCTTTGTATCCAACATAGTCTGCGCCAGCCGCTTTTGCTTCGTCATCTTTCGGCGGTTTCGCAATCACCAACACGCGAACTTCTTTTCCAATTCCATGCGGCAATGCCACCGTGCCGCGAATCGCCTGGTCCGCTTTTTTCGGATCAACACCGAGACGTACGGCGATATCGACAGCTTCGGAAAATTTTGCGCTTGCTGTTTGCTTTACCACTTCGACCGCTTCGGCAACTGTCAACGCTTTCGGTTGAACTTTCGTCGCAACAATTTTGTAACGTTTGCTTCGCTTTTTCATTTCACAACTCCAATATTTCGAATCTTAACCTTCAACCGTGATGCCCATACTGCGAGCAGTACCGGCGACCATGCTTGCAGCCGAATCGATGTTCGCTGCATTGAGGTCTGCCATTTTCAACTCTGCGATTTCGCGCACCTGTTTCTTTGAAACTTTCCCGACCTTATTGCGGTTCGGTTCGCCGGAACCCTTTTCTAACTTTGTAGCTTTCAACAATAGAATAGCCGCAGGTGGAGTTTTGGTGATAAACGTGAACGATTTATCGCTGAATACCGTAATAATAACCGGAATGATAAGCCCCTGCTGCTCTTTGGTCTTTGCGTTGAACTGTTTGCAAAACTCCATAATGTTCACGCCTTTTTGACCGAGCGCGGGACCAACTGGAGGCGCTGGATTTGCTTGACCAGCAGGAATTTGCAATTTGATATATCCTGTTATTTTCTTTGCCATACGAATGACCTTCTATTTACAAAACAAATAATTTACTTTTCTAATTCCACTTGTGAAAAATCTAACTCGACAGGCGTTTTGCGTCCGAAGATGCTGACCATCACTTTCACTTTGAGTTTTTCCGAATTCACTTCCTGTACAAAACCATTAAAGTTATTGAATGGACCTTCCTTGACTTTGACTGCATCGCCGACATGGAAGGGAACATCTACGACATGGACACCGCTTTCTTCTTCTTTCTGCTCCAGCTTGCCGACGAGACGCTGAATTTCATCAGGATGCAATGGCGCTGGATTGTTCCGATCCGGAATAAACCCCATCACTGACGGCGCTTCAAGAATCAGATGCGAGGATTCTTTATCAAGAATCGCTTCAACCAGCACATAACCGGGAAAGAAGTTTTTGATCTTTGCTTTTTTCTTTCCTTCTTTAATTTCAAAAACTTTTTCGGCGGGAATGAGAACGCTGGATATTTTTTCCTGCAATCCCAAACGCGTTACTTCGGCTTCAAGGTATGACTTTACCTTTGTTTCATGTCCCGAGTATGTTCGTACAACGTACCAGCGTTTTTCCAACGTCATGTTTCCAATAATAATTATAAAATTCTTTTCAACACTTCGCTCAAGATGGTGTCCACACCCCACGTAAAGAAGGCGATCACCAGCGTAACGATAATGACAATTTTAGTCGATTCCATCAATTCTTCACGGGATGGCCATGTAACCTTTTCCATCTCTTTCACAACATCTCGAAAAAAGTTAAGTATTTTTTCTTTCATCGTTTGCACTCGTCCATTTCTTCAGTGTTCATTTCGCACGTGAGGAGGGAATCGAACCCCCAACCTGCGGTTTTGGAGACCGCTGCTCTACCAATTAAGCTACTCACGTATTGATTACGCCGGTCGTCCATGCACTTCAGCACCGAGCAATTTACTTCGTCTCTTTGTGCGATGTGCGTTTATTGCACCACGGGCAGAACTTTTTGTATTCTACACGCCCGGTTTGTTTTTTTTTGTTTTTTGTCGTGGAATAATTGCGCCGTTTACAATCGGTACATTCTAAAGTGATAATATCTCTCATCGTCTATTCCTTTTAACTATTTCCTCATCGCGCTTGCGACCGAGATTAAATCAGTGACCATTTTTACACAATCTTCGGCTATTGTTTTAATAGACCAATGAAGAAAATTCAGCATTTCACTCAATGACAAACTCACCGAAGTCGACTGTTTTCTCTCGTGTTGTTTTAGCCACCAATGCGGCTCTAATAGTATTTCAAGAGTATAAAGATAAGACAATAAAAGGAAACAGTCAATAATAAATTGGATAAAAACATGAAAAACTATTGCACCTTATCCATGTTACAGGGTTTTTTCACTATAAACCGCTCTTTGCAATCTCTTAAAGCAATCGTTTACATGTTTTTATGATGATATTGTTCAAAAGTAGTACACCCTCTCTTTTTATTCCCACGGCATAAGAAGAAAAATACTTTTACCGTCTACACAAATTTGGGTTTCCAGAAATAAATGCCGCCGCTGCACAACCCGAGAATGGCAAGCGATAAAATAAAAAACGCATAGTCGCTTGCAAAAATGACCAAGGAAATACGCTTTGAAAGGATTTCAAAATAAATGACAGAAGCGGAAAGAAGGAGCAAATTTAACAAAAATTAGTTTCATCTGTTTCGTTTTTTATTGAATCCCAAAGAGCATAGTTGATGCTAAAATAAAATGAAGTCATCCTTTGATATATGCAGGATGACTTCATTATGATTTATTGATAACGTGGAAGAAGCGCTGTTATTTTATGAGCACTAACTTCTTCGTCTCTTTATAAGAATCTGCAGTAAACCGATAGAAGTACACACCACTGGAGAGATTCGATGCATTAAAGGTTACCGAATATGTTCCAGCAGATTGCTTTCCACTTACTAGTGTTGTACTTCTCTACCTAAAATATTATAAACTTTCAAACTTACTTGGGCTGTTTTTGGAATCGAATATTCGATTCGAGTTGTCGGATTAAAAGGATTGGGATAATTCTGTTCCAGTTTAAAAGTCGAAGGCAAATTTGAAATACTCTTTTCAACACTTGTCGGGTTGTTCTTAATATAGTTTGCCATCCACAAAAGTGCCGGTCTTGCCGTGCCATCTGAACGAACCAGGTAACTCGAGGAAATTGGCGCCCACATTTCATCCTCTTTGTATCCCCAGAGAGTAATGCCTTTCACATCGGGATTTTGCCAGAATATCGGAAATATCATTTGATATTCTTTCGATTGGAGGTTGTCGTCAGGCGTTCCAGCATTGTTCAGATTTCCTAAATCCATCTCAGATATGTAGATCGGCACACCGGTCGCCGCAAGTCGGTCCAGATTACTCCTCAATATGCTCGTATCGGCAGACTCTATTTCACCACTATGGCATTGCAAGCCAATACCATCTATCAGTCCCTGTTGCTCCAGCAAATTGACGATTTGCAGGTAGGAAGTTGTGGCTGAATTGTCATTAATGATGTTGTAATCATTAATCAGCAGTTTCGTATCGCTCGGCATGTACTTCCTCGCCAGCTTGAAAGCGGTTATTATCCAGTCCCACCCCGTTGCCCCCTTACCACCAAGGGCCTTTTCGTAATTAGCATTAGTGCCGGAGCCATCCGGAGGATTATGTCCAGTCAGAGGCTCATTTACAACATCGACCATATCTAATTTCGGATATCGCTGTCCCACTTCTCTGATCCATGTGTCGATGTAATGATACTGTGTCGCAGAATCGAGGCCGGAGATCCATGAAGGCTGCTGCTGTCCCCAAATCAAATTATGGTCTTTGAACACCATATGATGGCTCAGCGCGTAGTTATATACTTCATCCAGTCCGCTCCAATTCCATTGTGTTGTATCTTGTGAAATACCCGATTGAACCCCATTTACCTGCATTTCCGGGGGTTATCTGGTTCCAAAAATTGGCGAAATTTGAATCGGGGGAATCGTCTGCATTCCCTAAGAACTTAGCCATACCAGCAGCCAGTGCAGGGCCATTGTAGACTCCTGCCAGGATTTATTATACCCAATCCTTCATTATCAAGATTACTTACAGTAAAATGAAGATATGATTTACCAAAGGCGAGCTTATCGATATCCAATCCCCGGCGTCCACCACCGATTTGGAAAGTCCTCGTTAAACTGTCTATACTTACGACGAACGGATTTCCCATTGCACCCCGATAGGCGTTCTCAGTCAGGTTGACCCACTTCCACACTCCTGCGCCGACTGTGCCAGGACCATCCACAAAATAAGTTGGCTGCGAGAAACCGGCTGTGTCAAGGCCGGCTACGGCAATCCAATCGCTATCCAGCGCGGCGTCTTTCATGCCGAATCCATTGCCATAGAAAAAGGTGCCGCTGCCTGAATCGACTCGGACGCGTGCAAAAAGATTGTAAGCTCCCGAATCGGGGAATTGCATCTGATACGTTATCACACGACTCGTGTCGCCAGGATTTCCGGTATTTACAGGGCTGGAATTCACAGCAACATAAATCTCACCGCTATCTTGCAGGACTGAGAAATCGCTGCCGCCCCCTCCCGATTCTCCTTCCACTATTAAAGGTCTCTTGCTTGCATTCGCGTCCACGATCTGTAGATTATCGATCCAAATAGCATTCCCGGTATCCACGCTTCCGTAGAAGTGAACAGGCCCTCGGATGTATCTGGAAGTATCGGTGACAGTAAACTGCATCGTGTATTGCTTCCATTGCGTCGTGAGAGTAGCTGGGCGTATTGCTCGCATATTCTCCGTCGTGCCTGACTCCATAGTAGTGAAATTAACGGTCTCACCGGCATTTGCGCTTTTCGCCCAAATAGAATAATTGTAAGTCTAGCCCCTGGCATCACTTGCAAACTCTCTGCAATTGCCTGGATATCCCATTGATTGACACCAAGACCATGAACTGTAACTTTCAATGCGCGGTTTCCTTGTTCCACTGTGTCACTGACAATTTCGAATACCGGTCTCGATTTTACCGTGTCAGCCACTTGGATAACCCATCCTTTAACAGAATTTACAATACCCGTATCAGAATTTTCAAATCCTCCATTGGTAACAATCTGTGCATGAAGCACGTCAAATAACCCGAAAAGAAAAACAGAAACTACAATCAATCTGTATAATTTATTATATTTAATCGAATCGCTCATCATGACTCCAATGTAATTAGTAAAACATAACGTCTTTTTTAAAGTACTCATTCTTTTTTACTTAGTAAATAATTTTCTGCAATCACTTTCACTTAACCTCATTTCACCAATACCATTTTTCTCACCTGGTGGAAAGTGCCGGCGGTAATGGAATAGAAATAAACTCCGCTCGATAATTTATCGGCATTAAATCCGACCGAGTGATTACCCGCCGTTTGCCGTCCATCTACCAGAGTCTTAACTTCTCTCCCGAGCACATCATAAATTTTCAATGTGACGTTACTGGTCACCGGCAACTGGTAATTAATAACTGTTGTTGGATTGAAGGGATTAGGATAGTTCTGTTCCACTTGGAGTTTATCGGGAACTTGCCCCTGTGTGCGAACAAAATCCCAAAGATAAGGGTGAGGCGAAAGACTGCCACCAATCAAAGCTAATTCAGCACTTTCTTGCGCCTTCCAAAATGCATACTGAGTTGGGAACCACCCTAAATCGCCAACAGGGAACGCACCCAATCCTCCTGTTAACAAATCAGCATCGGTATAGGAAAGATCGATTGGAATTGGCCAATCCGCATGAACGAAATTTAAAGCTTCTGGATTTTCCGCTTGACGCCATGATTGCATTGGAGTTTTGTAGCCTGTGTCAACGCATGCTATTGCATAAGCTTTTAAAACTGCAAGCTGGGTTGTGAACAACACATCCGTCTTTTTAAAAGCAGGTAATTTATTCAATATCCAACCAAGCTTCGTAAGATCATGATATGCTTTATTGGCAAATAAGCTTTCAGTTCTTGCGTTCGCTAAAATCATCTGGGAGACCCATTGAGCACTACCATCAATATGGTTCGTATTTAATGTTTGAACGATATTGGAAAGTGATGTATCCCAATATGCGAGGTTCTTATCTACATAAACGCCATATGTTCTTGCCGTGAAAGTGGAATCCACACGCAGGTTAACAAGACCCATTGGTAAGGTGTCTGCGCTAAGACCAGCATCCTCCACACCAAAAGGTTGGTAATAGGCTTGCAGCTGGCAGTTGACATAGATGTTATTGGTTATGCTGAGATTCGTCTGATCTCCGTAATTCATCATAACATAACCTGCACAATCTATAAAGTCATTATGATTGAAAATCACTCTATTCACCGTGTATCCATTCCTGAATCTGTACAAATCACCCTGAGTATTCACGTGTGTGCAGTTTTCAACTAAAAGAGTATCCTGCTGAAATGCCGAACCACTATTGAAATCTGTAACACCACCGTTACGACGGCATGAATGTCCATCCAAATTTACAAAGTAATCATTTGTAAATTTTATAACCGACATTGCCGGAGGACCGCCAACCCATGTCCACAAAGTATGCTCCATAATGCAATTATCCACTTGTAGTTTCAGACCGGGTCCACTAAAACCAAAGAATGCCCATCCTCCGCTGTTGTTTTGTGCATTACCTAATTCAAGATCGACGTTCTTAACAAGCAGGTCTTTATTGATGGTCATACCTCCAGTGACGTTAACCCCTGTTACACTAACAACATTACCCGTAACAATCGGCGGCTGCATTGTAAGTGAAACTGTTTTCAAATTTTGCTCCGGTCCCATAATGATGGTCCGATATTTGGAGGAAGAGGAAGAATTATTGTCGCACCCATAAACTCCCCCGGCTTTCAGAAAATATACACGGGTTGCGGGAGCAAGACTGTCTGATTTCATGAGAAGATACAGAGTATTATCTCCAAATTCATAACTATCTTTTACCACAAGAGTATCGCCGCTTACTCTCGAGACATACTGCATATCCTGTGCAAACGTCAATGATATAGAAAGAGCAACCATGATAAAAAGCATTATTATACTTTTCATTTGGAACCTCCATAAAGAAATTGTTTTTATAAACCATCTGCAAAAAATATCCGTTGTTTTTCTCTTCATTCATCTATCGGTTCCATAGTATGAAAAAGATATAAGACACGTTATAAAAAACATTTACTTCATTCGAATTTACGCTCAAATCATGAAAAGGTAGATTGTGTTTAAGTTTAAAATCCTATCTTTATATTAAAATTACCAGATTTTTTGTCTTTGCCAGTTTAAAGTCCGGCACCTATAATCCCCTAATTTACACTATTTTCATTTACTGTCAAGTTCAATGGTAACTTGAAGTCAATACTTGATTAAGACCTCTCTTCCACCGCTAATAGTCAGCACTATTGATGATGAATTCATTTTAAAGCATTTAGTATTTGTTGTTTTAGTTTATTTGCTTCGGGATAATTGGGTTTTACCGATAAGCATTTTTGTATCATTGCCAAAGCTGCTTTAAAATCTTTCTTTTGGGAATAAGCCAACGAAAGATTGTATGACACTGATGGATCCTTGGAATTTAATTTATACGCTTCAGTTAAATATCTAACTGCATCATCGTACCTTTCTCTATACAGTTGTATTATTCCAACTCTCTTTGAAGTATAATCCGACATATCTATTTTATTTTTATGATAAAAATATGTAAGAAGAGTATTGAAATCCTTTAGAGCAGGGTACTGATAGAGTAAAAGATTAATATGATTTAAATAATTTTTTATATCATCTCTTTTCAAATACGTTGCAGCGGCAAATAAATGGGCATCAGTCCAGGATAAACTTCCTTCTGTTTTGTACATTGCTATAGAATCGATTAAATCCTTTGGGTGAAGTAACTCGACAAAATCCTTCTCTTGAAATTCCGACATTACTTTACTCTTTTTTACGTACGGCCAATTATTTTTCAGTAAAGTAATATTATCATTACCAATGATTGAATCGAGTTTTGTAAATATAAAATTAACACGTGTTAAACTATCCTGCTCGCCAAACGGAATTTCAGGGTCTTCTGTTTTCGGTAGATATCCTTCTTTTTCCATACAATCGTAAAAAGCTTTTCCCATAAGTTGATATCCTTTTACATTCGGATGCAAATGATCAACAATGAGATTGTCACCAACTATTCCATCTGGACTTGCGGAATCAAATATTGAGTCCGTTTGAACAACAGAATCATGAAATTCTAGACCCAAATCGTCGATGAGTTTATTTATCTTTTCGGGCGCCCTGAACCTCAGTGCATCCAGATCCTTTGCCAATTTGAAAAGGGAATCAGCTTTTGCAATATGATTACTTTTTAACTCCTTCTCCGCCTCTTCATAAGCTTGATCTGCGGTTTGATTTCCCGGTGTACTTACCGAAATAAACGGTTTTTGATCTTTTAAATTACTGACTAACCTGCCCAATATGACCGGCACTCCTTTATCTTTAATCATCTTTAGAATATCGGTCATGTTCTCCCTAAATTGTTCAACTCCTTCGTCGAACAACTTAGAATTCAAAAGAATGGATTTGTCTTTTGCCATATTAGACATCATGGTACCTGAGGGTTTATTATTATTCCCGGATGACCACAATGACGATACCCAGTGCAATGAATTGCGCACGAGTTGCGTTATCCTGAAGTCATTCAAATACAACATGAATCTGATGAGAGTTCGGGACGCACCAAACGATTGAACCGACCCGACACCCAATGCGCCATAATATTCATTATGTCCGGTATAGATTAAAATTAAATCCGGCTTTTGATTCAGTACTCCCGGTAAAAGGTCTAACAACGTGTACGAGTTTATCGCGGTCATACCTAAATTAATAACTTCGATTGGTGTATGAGGATAAACCAATTCTAACCTCTTCCGTATATACCGGGAAAACGATCCCATCGGGCTATATGGAAAACCTTCCGCACTGCTTTCACCTAAGACAAACACCCTAAAAGAAGTTGTTTTTTTGTGCATATCGAATTCATCTGCACTTGTCGTAGGGTTAAAGCTGCCGCTCGTAAAATATTTTTTTCCGCTGTTCTCGTTTATTACATATTTACCTTCCCCAACACTCACCCATTGATCAAAATTATTACCATAATTTATGATCCTTAAGAAAATTTCAAGAATGACTAAAAAGATTATTGGCAGCAATACCAATACTGCATAAAACCATTTAGGGGGTGGTTTTTCTGTTGACTCAACTATTTTTTTTATTTCCGATCGTTGAAGATGATATTTTTTTGAAAGTTCACTTAGTGAAAGACGATCTTTATCGTTTAAAAGCTGCTCCTTTATTTCTTTGGATATTTTCATACTAGCCCTGTTTACTGGTTGTAGAACCCGAACTCAAAAAAATAAAGATAAGTAAATACATACTTAATCCAACAAAAAAGCATGCCGTAAACCCAAAAGTCATGGAGAGGATCACTGCCGTTATCGAACCGAGAACGGTAAAAATCCCGTTTACTCCATACATCCATGGTATATATTTTACTAGATTATTTTGCTGTAACATTTGTATCCCGGTGGGAAAAGGAATACCTAATAAAAAGCCGAATGGCAACAGTAAAACAAAACAAACAATCGCTCGAACAAATAATCCATAAGCCAGCAATTCATTGAGTATAAACGGATGTACAACAAATAGAACCACACCGGCAATGACTATGAAACCCGATATATTTTTCAACCGTTTCACATTGTCATGCGAATAAATTTTTCCCCCGAAAAAACTTCCGATCCCCATTCCGACCAATAGCGAACCAAGCAAAATGGATAAAGCAATCGTTGGCGAGCCAAGGTAAAGAATAAACTTTTGGAATAGTGATAGTTCTAAAATCATAAATCCGATACCAATGCATATAAAAACTAAGAGAGGAAGGTAAACCGTTACTTTTCTCTTTGCCCTTTTTATTATTTTTCAATTTTGATTTTATCTTCTTCAAAGGGATTATGACCGACAACAAGGCAGCCACCGATGTTGCGGCTAGAAGATTCACAAAGTCACCGGGCACACCTTTATCTACTTTATAAAAAAACGGGTTGTCATCACGAACAGGAGATATATCAGAGCTGTTACTTGCTAATATTTTTTCGAGAGAACTTTGCCTATCTTTGATATTCTGTAACAAAATATTTTCAACTTCATCGTTAATGGGATTATCGAGAAACGGAAGATAGGTTACACGAGGGAAATCGGCAGGAAAGGAGTTTGCGGTTTTTCCTATAGCATTTATTTCATCAATCGTATAAGCAGATTTTTTAATTACGATTGTTGGCGCATACTCGCTGCCCAAAATTAAAAAGTGATTCACGGCGTCGGCATTATCAATCCCGTTTTCTTTAAAAGCATATAACGTCGTAACAATAAGTCTAACAAGTTCCCATCTATTGTGTAAAGTAAAAATAAGCTGGCCGTTTTGAGTTAGATTTTGCAAGTAATCTTTCATCGCTTCCACGGTGAGAAGAAAATTTTCATTGGAAGCAAGCCCGTCAATATTCTGCAATTGTTTTGTAGAAGGAAGGGCCAGGACGATGATATTGTAATGCTGTTGGGTGCTTTTGATGAAATGGCGGCCTTCCGCCACTTCGATATTCACTTGTGGAAAATTTGTATAAATACCTCCGTTAAAGTCACTATTATTTTTTACGATCGCTACAAAATCCGGGTTCACCTCCACACCGGTAATTTTTTGAACCCCTCCAAGAATTCCAGCAAGAATTTCTCCCCCGCCGCCAGGACCTATCACCAGCATATTTTTCTTTTCTTCTTTCGTCAGAAAAAGAAACGGAATTGTCGTTGAATGCTGAAGCAACATCTTGTCAAGAAGTGTATCATGATGTGCAATGCTTCCATTGAACTTGTACATTTGGGACCCTGCCGCACCATCGATGAAAAGATCCTTAACAATATTTTGATTGTTATATTCAACCAAATCTGATCTTCCATTGATGCTCCACCTGCTATCGATGATATCGGGATGTATAGTTGGATTGTCGTAGGTATAATACATATCCTTTTCAGGAAAGTGTCCAATCGGAATTTTTCCTAGGAACTCTTGTTTTCCAAAGACTGTCAAAAGAAGAGCCAAACTTATAAGAGAAAGATACAGTAAATATTTTTTATCCTTTTTAACATTCAAATAATTAATGGATGAAATAAATAGAACGAGAGCCAAAAATAGAACGGCATTTGCAGCATTGAATAAATTGAAAATGTATATTGAAAAGACAGATCCTAATGCTGCGCCAATGAGATCCGAAGCATAGACTCTAAAACCTGCACTTGCGTAATTGCTAAAAAACTCAGCGTAGACGATTCCAGCAAAAAAGAACGGAAAAAAAAGAAGGAAAAAATAGAGATACGGGTTTGTTATGAAAAAAAATATTTCCAGTATAATAAAAAGAAATAGTGAACCCCCTGATAAAAGAATGTACCGGCTGAACACTTTTGGATTTTTAGTCGAACCCTCTTCAGGTTTTATTTTGTAATAGGAATAAATTCCGCCGCTTCCCAGCCCCAAAATGGCCAATGACAAAATTATAAAGGCATAATTTTGTACAAAGATGAGAGAAGAAATTCTTGTGGAGATAATCTCAAAGCAAAGAACAACTGCTGAGACAACAAGAATACTGAAATTTACATGTTTAACATTGTTCATCTCGAAGCGGATGCGATTGCTTTGGAAAGAATGCTATCAAATATTTTCACCTTGTATTTTTTCTTTAACCCGGCATCGACTTCATCTGCAATTTGTTGACGATTATAATTTTTGAACTCTTCTTCAATTTTTTCACCTTTTACTTCGTCATATGTAAGCTGCTTTTCCGGATCGATTCGAAAGCATTTAATAACTGCAAACTGTTTTCCATTTGTAGAATCGTCATATTCTATTGGTCCGGCGGATTCATTTAAACTCAAGTTAAATGACGCCTTCGCTAAATAGTCTCCGCCTGGAGTCCGATAAGTCTTAAGCGATCCGTCGCGTTCACGAATGAATATTTTAATCCACCATTTAGGTGTTACCTTTTCAAATGGAGTTCCTTTTTGAATTTCATTTATATCTGCAGCCGCATTTATACTATCCGAATAGATCCTTGCATATATGAACACTTTCTTTAGTTGATAAAATATTGGGTCTTTATGATCTTCATAAAATTTATATAATGTTTCCGGAGAGTCTTTTGGTATGCTACCTTCAATAACTGCCTGATTGTACAAATTTTTAAGACTGTTTTCAATAACGGGATTTTGTACATACGGATCTAATAATTTTTTTTCCAATCCGAGCTTCTTTGCAGCCAGAACAACACTATTATCATATAAAGCTTCTAATATAAAATCTTTAGCACTGACGGAGTTTAGTACATTGTGTGGATTCATATAGACAACTTCTTCCAGCAACCTGAGATATTCTTTCAAATCGACCTTACCATTATTGTACGAAAGTATTTCAAAATTATGGCCATTTGAAATGGTCTTTTGAATAGTATCTTTATAAGCGCCCCCATAAAAGTTTTCATCTTCGGCCGACCATTTCGTAATTTGGTCTAATCCGCTTTGATTCCACTTTACAGAGTTTTTATCGACAAGTCCATGTCTGAAGTCGTCATAGGCATTATTATAGGTGTCATAGAATCCTTTCTCAAGCTGCGCTACTATGTCGTCTTTCATTTCTTTAAATGGTTTCAATTTTATTTTATTAATACTTAGCACCTTTACGATGTGAAAACCATCCGCAGATTCTATAATCCGAGTGAATCCCTTATGAAGTCTAAAAATAACATCAGCCACAGGGTCCGTCATAGTTTCCGACCAAATCACCTTCCTATTGGAGTTTATCTTGAAATTCTTTAATGAATAAGACTTCGAGAAACTACTGATATCATAATTCTTACTAAGACCGATTTCTATTGCTGCTGCAATTGCTTTTAGCGAGTCAAGCTTCTCTTTCGTCGGTTGTGCGGGAGTCAACAGTATAAGATCGATACATATTATTTCTTTATCCATCTCTTGATAAACTTCGGCTGCCGTCTTTTCATTAGTATACTTTTCTACAAAACTTTTGTCAAAGAAAGCGTTCATTAATTCATTATTAATATTACGACGGATTTTCCTCATCAACTCTTGATTCTCATTTAATCTTCTATCAAAAAAATCAAAAATTCGTAATCGATATTTTATCAGATCGTTCAAAGCATTTTTGTAACTATCGGATTTATTATGGAACCTAGTATCTGTACTTCCAGTCATATACATATTGCCTCAAGTCCTTTAGGGTTACTGAATAATTGCTATCGATGTTAGCCACCACTTTATTATCGTCAACACTATTGGATTTATCGTTTGCACTGCAAACAAATGCATAAAATATTGTAAAAAACAACATATATTTTATCAATTTCATAAATAGCTCCATTGCATCTCACTCATAATCTTCAATAAATTAATTAATAAAATAAAAAGAAACACAAGAGTAAAGCAGATAAATAAATATTCTTATGGCAAACCGAGGTAAATAAGAGTGGGGATTTTTTTAGATAATAAACAATATGTAACGGTTCATTCGATGGATATGCAGAAATATCGAGTATATAAAGTGTCATAGATAAAATGCAAGCGAATTTTTCAATATGAAAAAATATATTTCCAAAACTTGAAAAATAATCGAATTTCGATTGAAAGACTGGAGTATAAAAACAAAACCCGCTTTCGTGCACATAACTCAAAGCCCCGGATCGACCGGGGCTTTGAATGTAACAAGTAAGTATTTAGAAATATCAATACTTTTTATTTCATCAAGGTCATTTTCTTAGAAATAACACTGCTTCCTGACCTTAGCTCATAGATGTAAACACCGCTTGCCAAGTTAGAGGCATTGAAATTGACGTTATAGGTGGTGTTTGCTGCCTGGTAACCGTTTACCAATGAAGCAACTTCCTGACCTAGCACATTATAGACCTTCAATGTAACATTTCCAGAATTAGCAAGTGTATAGCTGATTCTTGTGCTTGGGTTAAACGGATTCGGATAGTTCTGATTCAATTTGAGACTCAGAGGAGCTTCCGATGCACGAACAGCAGTGAGTTTTCCTGTTGTCAAGACGTCCTGAAGGTGAGCAAGTTCTTTAGCTTCTTGAGCTTGCCATGCCGCATATTGAGTCGGGAACCATGCTAAATCGCCTACGGGGAACCCATTCAATCCGGCAGTCAACAAACTTGCATCTGTATAAGAAAGATTAATAGGAATCGGCCAATCAGCATTAGAGAAATAATCTGCTTCATCATCAGCCGGTGTACGGTAAGATGCCAAAGTACCTGTGAAAGCTGTATCAACTGTAGCTATTGAATAAGTTTTCAATTTCGCAAGATTTGTCGTAAACAAAACATCTGTGTTTGCAAATTTTGGTAATGTATTTTCGATCCAACCGAGAACATTAACTTTTGGATATGTTGTATGATTCGCAATTACGGCCTGGGTTCTTGCGTTCATTTCAATCATCTGAGAAACCCAGTTAGATACATTATCGGTATTGTTACTATTCACTGTTGAGGCAATATCAGAAAGTGATGCATCCCAATACACTAAGTTCTTATCGGCATAAAAGCTTGCACCGTTAGCAAGAAAAGTAGAATCTGCTTTTATGTTAACAATACCCATCGCCAAGGAATCCACATCGACTTCGCCTGCATCTTTAGCGAAAAGAACTGGAGCAAAAGGTTGTAATTGAACATTTACAAAAATATTGTTTGTCACGCTGTAGTTCGTTTGATTGCCGCCGGAATTCATGAATACAAAACCAGAGCAATCAATGAAATCATTGTGATTGAAAATAGCTCTATTGACCTGATCACCGGGGCGTGTTTTATACAAACTTCCCTGAGTATTCACATGGGTGCAATTTTCAACACAAAGCGTATCTAGGTGATTAAAATAATCAAGAACGCCGCCGTTACGCCTGCAAGTATAACCGTCGAGATTTACAAAGTAATCATTCTTAAAGAATAATCTCATCAGGCCTGCGGGATTTATTGTACACCATAGATTATGTTCGACAATACAGTTTTCAACTTGAAGTCTATCACCAGCGCTGCCGCCAAAGAAGCCCCATCCTTCGCCGCCTGCAGAATTACCAAGTTCAATTTCGCAGTTCTTTAAAAGCAAGTCATAACCGGTGTTGATTCCTCCTGTGGTGTTACCACTCGAAACAACAGCACCTTGAAGAACCGGTGGTACATCACCTTGATTGTTTTTTAAGAGTGCATTTGATTCGCCCATAACAATAGTTTGTTGTTTGGTTGACGATGTTGGATTATTAACAATCGAATATACTCCACCAGTTAACAGCACATATACACGAGTTGCTGGTGCATTCGAGTCTGATTCCATAAGATTATACAGAGTATTGTTTCCACCAAAAGCAGCATCATCTTTTACCCAAAGACTGTCGCCGTGTGTCTTCAAAACGTACTGTGGATCATACGATTGTGCAAACCCTAAAGATACTACAAACAACACCATACTAAAAAGTAATATCGCGCGTTTCATATTTTTAAACTCCATTAAAAATTTGGTTTTAAAAAAAAATTGTGAATTAGTTACATACACTTTTTTCTCTGTTATATTTTCCTTTCCACCTCCTTCTGTATCAGTACAATATTATGAGAATCGACCATTAAAAAGAATATCTTAAATTCATTTCGATTGTTTTGGGCGAATATAAAACCGAAACCAGGTTTTTAGTTACCGGGGAAGTCGGAGTCAATCTGTAATCTCTATAGGAACTTATTCCATTATTAAAAATATTTATTCCGTTCAAAGCAACACTCAAACCATCAATAGGTAGATTTTGCCTGAGCGTAAAATCCCATCTATAAATATCTCCGGTATATGAAGTTTCTTCAGGCCTTGAACCAATGGAGTTTATCACATTACCGGTCATACTAAATGAGATACGGCCAGAGAATCCTTTATAGTCGATTCCAAGTGCGATATTCACCACATCGTTTGCCTGGTGAAGCAATCTTCCCTGAAACGTCGTATCAAAATTCACATAATGAAGTTGAGGCACGGGATTAGGATGATGGGGCATGGTTACATAGGTAGTATCCGTCCTACTTGAAATAATGTTATAAACTGTATTTGACCCTTCTTTTGTATAGTTTACATCTAACACCAGAGCATTAAACGGTTTAGGCAAATACCAGAAATTTGTCTGCCAATCAATTTCAACACCTCGAATAAAGCCCATGTTCGGATTATTTAAAGATAAATAAACAGGGTCTTGGAATCTTGTTTGGTAAGAAAATCTGTCCATTAAAAATGCCGAATCAGGAATAAAGGTGTCATTGGAAAACTGAGAAAGATTTCCGTAGAACATCGATGTACTATACATTTGGTTTTTTATTTCCTTATAGAATGCATCTATTGTAAACAAACCTATTGTATTATCATGGAAACTCGCAACAACATCAACGTTTTGGGCTGTAGCAGGTAGTAGGTTTGGATTTCCGGCTTCAAAATTCATATCCGGGTTGACCGCCAATTTAGGAATAATTGCCGTATAATCAGGGCGGGAAATGCCGGTTGTATAGGCAACCCTGCCATCGGCCCAATCGGTAAATTTGTATTGAAGTTGCACACTGGGGAAAACATTTACATCTGTCCGGTCAACGTTATGGCTACTCCATGGAACGGTGTGGGCCAGAGCAGAATCATTGTCAGTAATACCGTTTCCATTTGTACAGATTGCGTCACCGTAAACATTATGAATAACAAATGTAAAATTGGCATGGTAGTTCATATTATAGCTTTCGTAACGAGCGCCGCCAAGTACTGTCAACTTTGGTCCAATATTAAAAGTACCCATCAAATAACCTGCTGAAAATTGTTCTGAACCGTTCCAATCGTCTTTCCATGTATCATCTTGGTTTTCTGGGAATGGCCATGCTTGTTCCGACAATTTCAACCAGGTATCATATTTGTTCGGATCTATAACATATTTAAAGCCGCCATTTGTAAAATTATAAAAACTATTTAGGAAATATTGCCCTCTCGTAAAATCAGTTTTCATAACCTGTGTCAATCTTAGCAAGTTTGTAGAATTGAGCGTTGGACCAGGAAAGTAAGAATTCGCAGCCGCACTTCCATACACATCCGATGGACCATGGGCATAATTCACATCAATATTATTTTCACGTGTTGTTCTATCATACTTTCCGCCGAGTTTAAATTTTGCCGAGAACTCATCTGAAAAACTAACCGGGATCGTTACATCAAAAGACGAATTATACAAGTGCTGTTTAAATTGATTTTTAGTATCAGACACCCATC
This sequence comes from Ignavibacteriota bacterium, assembly GCA_963790045.1. Taxonomy (GTDB): domain Bacteria; phylum Bacteroidota; class Ignavibacteria; order UBA10030; family UBA10030; genus DATKMP01. The sequence continues at coordinate 565,874 of CAWBMS010000008.1, forward strand.
CTTGTAATGTTGAACTATCAACATCTGCCGGATTAAGATTGTTATAAATATCACACGCATTATTAAGCGTTAACCCTTGCTCTTGATAATTATACCTAACGGGTATAACCTTACCGTGAGAATCAATCCCGGAAGAACCAAAGGGATCATTGGTACCAGTCTGATTATTAAAATCCGTCCATGGATTTAATCCATGTCCAAATCTTGTATATTGTTGTGCAAAGGAGTGCGACAAGCTTGCTTCTACTTTGATGCTGCCAAAAGTATTTTCGAACTGAAGCGCATTAATCCATAAATCTTTTCCATACAACTCGCGATCTTCAGTGAAATCTGCCGTGGTATTATCAAAACTTAATTGAACCTGGTTATGATTTTGATCCATAAGAGTACCGGCATAGGTGTTCTGGAAAGCTATTTTACCATTCGGAAGTTGATAATCCAGGATAAGACTTCCGCCGCTGGTTTTGGCGACATCGTCGTCATATTCGAAATTTGCACCACTAGTCTGGTAAACAGCCTGACCATAAGCATCTTTAGTAGCGTTTCCTTGAGAATAATATGCTGGCGAAATGGAAGCGCTTTGGTTTCCTCCGTCAGTACGATCCATATTCCCTTGAATGAAAACACCTAATTTATCACCAAAGAAACGATCACTGACACTTAACCAAAACTTATAATTATCTGCAACATGATCTGATTCATTGTAAGTTCCTTGAGTCAGCACATCAAAATGAAGACCCGACTGGGCTTCTCTTAATTTTAAATTAACCACACCGCCAATTGTATTTGCATCCATATCCGGCGTAATCGCTTTTATGACTTCAATGCCGGAGAGTAAATTTGACGATATAAAACCAAGATTTGTCGAACGATTGTTCATGTCCGTTGAAGGTAGTTGAATACCATTTATAAGGACTTGATTCAATTTAGCTTCGACTCCACGGATAACGACCTGATCTCCATTCATAAGGGAAACACCGGGTAAACGGCTCAATGCAGTAGCTGCACTAGCATCGGGAAGTTCATGGATTTTTTCAGCCGAAACGACATTGGTTATTGTATTGGAAGAAAGCTGCTGGTTGATTGCCGCATTCTGTCCTCTTGCTTGTGCAGTCACAATGACTTCTTCACCTGTTATGGTTTCTGCGGAGAGAGAAATATTTTGTTCAATAGTTGCTCCGCCCTTTACATCAATCGAGAACTCTTTACCTTTATAACCAATATAACGAACTATCATCGTATAGGACCCTGCGGGAACGCCGTTTAAAGTAAAAGCACCGTCAATATCCGTTGCTACACCTAAACTTGTACCTTTTAATGTTACGTTAGCTCCGATTAACGCATCACCTGTTGTAACATCCGTAACAACACCATGGATTCGTCCTCTATCTTGCTGAGCAAATAGACAAGAGCTGCTTAGCAATACAAGGACAATGAACGCAAAAAAACTATTAGAACTTTTCATGTTTGACTCTCACTATATTAGTTATTAAATGACGACTTTATAACAAATATCGCTATGCTAATTATTTATATTTTTGTAAAGATGTACCGCAACTTTATAGGCTCTCACAAAGAGAATTCATTTATACTTAATTTCTTTCTACAAATAGAAACGACAAAATTAATGTATTTGAATCGTTCCAATTATAATTAATTCTATTTAACAAAGCAAGTTTTTTTTATTTTTTTTTTGCCGACGATCCAAATGCGGCTCCGAGGAGTTTACATTAAATCTTCCGTTAATAGCTGCCATAAAAAAATGATGCGGACAACCTGCCTGTACGCTACGAATCTTGCAACATTGTCTCCGATTAAAAAATAGAACGATGAGACATTGCAACATCCGTGCATTAACTTCATTATATGTTCCTCAAAAAATCTACCGTAACAAACAGGATGTTCATAAGAATCTATTTATCCAATTTAACTCTTTAAAAATCTTGTAATTTTATAAACAGCCAAATCATCTTACTCGAACCGACGAAATTATAATTAAATCTGTTTAACAAAGCAAGAGTTTTTTTTATTTTTTTCATCGACCGTCCAAGTGCAACTCCGGAAGCTTATTTCACATCATCACAACAAAGTGCGACAATGTTATTAATCTTCTCTTTTTTTGTCTGTCGTCAATTGCCAATATCACAAGGGAAAACAATAATGCGGACAACTTACTTGTGCGATACGAATATTACAGTCATATACCCGATTAGAAAAAAAACGATTCCCGCAGAGCAAGTGTTAAACTGCTGACAAAGTTTTGACTAAAACGATGAAAGAACTTGGATTTTAAAAATTTTCTTTTTCTATTAATCTTATCATGAAAAAATATTTCATGTACGTTTTTGTGCATCGATCGCCTTTTTCCACTTTATCAACGCAATCAACAAAACAACAGATGGACAGCATTCAAACCTTGGCAAATGAAAATTACATGTCGATGCTGGCGCAACTGCATATCGATTCGTTGCGGCAAATCCTTCCGGAAATCCAAAGACGCCTGATGCCGCTAACACCGACGAAGCAAAAGCATCTCCGAACTGCTTCGAAAGAAAGGATTGGGAACAACTATTTTTCCACCTATGCAACTTCTTTGACCGATGGTGAAATTGCTTTTCGCCAACATAAAAGGAGGACATCCTACAGAACCGAATTGACCAGCATTTTTAAGTATGCCGACAAATATATAAGATAGGAACGCCTTACATAAAAATTATGCAAGTGATTTCTTTTAATGTCTAAGCTATGGGAAAAAGTTATGACGAGGAAATAATGTTGAGCTTGCGATCAGGATTGAACTGATGACCTCTTCCTTACCAAGGAAGTGCTCTACCAACTGAGCTACGCAAGCAAGCATTCACGTTAGAGCGGGAGACGGGACTCGAACCCGCGACCAACAGCTTGGAAGGCTGTGACTCTACCAACTGAGTTACTCCCGCAAGCGACTGGTGGGCAGAGGAGGATTTGAACCTTCGAAGGCGTGAGCCGTCAGATTTACAGTCTGATGCGTTTGACCACTTCGCTACCTGCCCATCATTGTAAAGAACATTCGACCATTTGAGCTGGCTATCGGACTCGAACCGATGACCTGCTGATTACAAATCAGCTGCTCTACCAGCTGAGCTACGCCAGCATTATAAACAATGGATTGACCGCCATCTCTCCCTTTGATCAGAAGATTTGCACGCTGATCTCTCCAAATCGGTAAACTTTAAATAGCGAAAAAATTCCTTCAGAGTCAACGGGAAAGTATTGAAAATCACTTGTTCGATAGATTCTCCAGCATTTGCCTTGCATAATAATTTTGTGGATTGAGCCGTACAAATTCTTTTAAAGATTCAACAGCAAGTTCTTTGTTTCTATTTTTTATACACCCTTCGGTTTCAAATCCTAACACCGTTGTATAATATTGGACGAAATCTTTTCCCACAGGGTTTCCTTGATCTATATTATTGAAGTGATAGACAGGAAACGAAACGGCCGATGAATCGACATTATTGACCAATCGAAAAAATAAACCTGATGGTACACGACGGTAGCTTGCAGGAAATTCATTTGCAATTCGCGCATCAACATACACCGGATGATCGGGCAACGCTTTGGCAGTTATATCGGCAAGCAATGCCGACCAGCGCGCTTGAATCACGGCACCATCGAATGGTTCGTCATGTTCAAACTTTGATAGTTCCACAAGAAATGCATCAATGCTTGCCCGTGAACGTTTGACAACATCCGGTGCTGTTTTTTCTAATTGAATATAATACCAGCTTCGATCCTGTAAAAGACTTTTATCGATCACCGTCACATCACGCCGTTCTTGCTTCACAAATTGTTTATACCAAGAAGGCGAAATAAAATAATCCCAGATGCCACTGATGACGATGGCGTTCGGTGCAAATTCCGAGAAAGCATGCTGAACAAATTCTTCCGGCAGCTTGTTCACCGGTTCATCGACATTTTTGCGGTTGCTGATAATTTGAACGATAATGAGACAAACTATCGCAACGGCAATAGATCCTCTTTTCCATAATTCTTTCGGATTTATTTTTTGAAAAAGAAATTCGATTCCAAACACAAACAGCCAGCCGCATGTTATAAAAAAGAAGGAGAAAATATGAATCGATATCAAAGATACTGTAATTCACCGCATAGGCAATGTCGGTCAACATCAAAAGAACAAAAAACCAAAATCGTGTACGCGACTGAATAAACGTTACCATTAGTCCAACACCGAGAACAAGAACAAGAACAGGATGGAACTCGTCGGTGAAATGAGAAACGAGATACAAAAATTGTTTCTGCACAACATCCCAACCGGAAAACATCCACACGCGAAATTGTTTGCCGCTCACATGCCAGAAGATGCGCTCCAAGGTCGCCGGATGTCCCCAATCCGGAATCGGATGCGCTGATGCTCGGATCGGAAAATAGAAATACGTTGAAAGTCCGAGCAAGAAAAATGGAAGAAGATGGAATAATCGCTCGAACGATTGCCGCTTGAAATTAAAGACATAAAAATACAACCACACAAACGCCGGAATTGTCAGCACGGTTGTCATGTGATTGCAAAAACATAATCCGAGTACGTAGGCAAAAAATATTAAATTTCGAGCGAGAGAATTTTGATTCGCAGCTTGCTCGCTCATTCCACGAACAAAAAAGAAAATCGCACAAAGTGACAAGAACTAAGTGCAGCGCATACACTTCGATGCTGTTGGATTGCGACCAAAATGTCGTCGAGAATGCCAGCACTAAACTTCCAGCCGCTGCAATGAAAATATTTTGCACCGTTTGGCTTTCATTTTTTCTTTTTTTCTTTTCCGGAAAAATATTTTTACTTCGCCCAATTTCTAATGTCGTTTTGAAAAACAAACCAACGGCAATCGATGTCAGCAGCATAGCAAAATAATTTGCACGAATTATTTCTTCCCCGCCAAACGGCAACAGCATCCACACATGCCCGATCAAGGTGAACAATGGATAACCGGTCGGATGCGCAATGCCGAGCGTGTACAATACGGTTGCAAGTTCACCTGCATCCGTAATTCCGACTGTGTGACACAGTGTTGTGCAGTACACGGCAAATGCAATCAAACTAAGAAATACAGCGAGAATGTTTTCTTGCAGTACAAATTTTACTAACCGTTTCATAAATTTTTCTGTTTCTCTTCCGATCACGTAAATTAAAATATTAAAAAACTTTACCACTTGCACTGAACTTTTTTCCATTCAAAAAATAAAAACGAATCATTGTTTTTTCACACTCTCTTTCGTACGTTTGCTATTGATGTGTTTTCTAATGGCGCATACATAATACCATAGCAAAAGGAAGTTTGTGTCGAATATCATTAAACATTTAGGAATTGTCGGTGCAGGAACGATGGGCACAGCTATTGCCAAACTCGCCGTATTGAATAATGTAGAAGTTCTTCTCTACGACATTAACGAAACGATCCTGCGCCGCAGTATCGAGCGCACCAAAACAGAATTTAAACGCAGCGTGCAACAAGAAAAAATGAAACCGGAAGAATCCATTGCCGCGCTCGATCTTTTAAAAACCCGTACTGCGCTTTCCGATATCGGACATTGCGATCTGATTCTCGAAACCGTGGTTGATGATTTACGGGTAAAGCAAGATTTATTTAAACATCTCGACGCCAATGCAAAGCCAACAACGATCTTGGCGACCAGTACAGTTACGTTCTCTATTTCTTCGGTGGCATCGTATGTTAAAATTCCAGAACGCATCATTGGCTTGCATTTTTTTCAGCCGGTAGCAACCACGCATCTTGTAGAAATCATTCGCGGTAATCGTACACAAGCAGGCGTTGTAGAAATCGCTTCAGCGTTTGCATCTGCTCTTCAAAAAAAGCCGCTGCTCGTGCAAGACACACCGGGATTTCTTGTAACACGCACTTCGTTTCCATTTTACAGTGAAGCGCTGCGTTTGCTGGGCGAGCATACGGCTGATGCAGAACAGATCGACCGGATTACAAAAGCCATCGGTGGATTTTCCACAGGACCATTTGAGTCATTGGATCAACAAGGGCTCGATTCTTTTCTCACCACTGTTAAATCGTTATACGAACAAACGTTTCTTGAACCACGCTTTCGTCCGCATCCGCTCCTAAAGCGCATGGTCGATGCCGGATTGTTAGGAAAACAATCAGGCAAAGGTTTTTATACATACGAGGAAGAATAACGGTGGCAAAGAAAACATCTCCCCAAAAAAATAACCAAATTAAATCGGCAAGCACTGAAAGAATTCCTTCGTCAGAAAAAACCATTGTCCACATTCTTGGTGAATCGCCGATGGTGGAAGAATTCGCCGTCGTTTGTGTTGCAGGCGGATATGAAGTTCATATTACGTTGAACGAACCGGCGACCGATATTTCAAAACTTACAAACCAACTCAAAGTAACAAACTCCATCGATCCCAAAACGGCCATCGGCATCGAACTGACCAACATCGATCTCGAAAGAAAAAAACAGAATTTGGAATTGTTAGCAGCAGCATTGCCGGACACTACGCCAATAATTAGTTCTTCCATTACCGTAACGGCAACACAACAATCGACATGGATTTCCGGCAAACATCGATTGGTTGGAATAGCCGCCCTTCCATCACTTTTAGAAAAACCGCTGATCGAAGTCGCACCAACCATTTATTCACCCTTGGAAACGCTCAATGCCGTTTCAAGATTTTTTCAAACGCTTCACAAACACATGGAAATCGTCCAAGATCGTGTTGGTATGGTGCTGCCGCGAATTCTTTGCCAGATTATTAACGAAGCGGTATTTGCTGTAGCGGAAGAAATCGCTTTACCGCAAGATATTGATACGGCATTAAAATTAGGAATGAATTTTCCCTTTGGCCCCATTGAGTGGGCGGATCGCATCGGCATCAAGCAGGTGTTTGCCGTCGTCCAAGCGCTGCATGCAGATATGCAGGAAGAACGATATCGTCCGGCACCACTGCTGCGTCAAATGGCTGCCACTGGTGAGTGGTGGAACCGATCATAACGACACTTATATTAATAGAGGAGATTTCAGTATGAAATATCTTTTTCGAATTTTCTGCATTGCGTTTTCCGCAAGTTCTTTTCTTTCAGCCCAGCCCAAACTTTCTGTTGATAATTTAGATATCAATTTCGGTTCTGTTTTTGCTGGAGCAAAGAAACATGGACATGTACAATTAAAGAATATCGGCAACGATACGCTACGCATTTTTTCCGTCGATCCATCTTGCGGCTGCACGACAATCAAGAAACCAAAAGAATTGCTTCTTCCGGGACAAAGCGATATTGTCGAAATCGAATTCAATTCATCCGGCTACCATGCAGGTAACACGGAAAAATATGTGCAGATTACGACAAACGATCCCTCATCACCCACCATCTCGGTCAGGTTTCATGTGCTGATCAAAGAAATTTTGGAATTAACGGATCGGAATTTTTGGCTCGGAGAAATTCCCGTCAATCAACCGACGACGAAAACCGTTATGTTGAAAAATGTTTCCGGCAAATCGTTGACGATCAAAAACATTATTTGTTCTGCGCCGATTCTTCAGGCAAAATCCACAACACCGACGTTGCGCGATGCCGAAACGATGAGTTTACAAATCACGTACACACCAGCTAAAGCCGGTTACGGCATCGAATACGTTTGGATCGAGACGAACAGCAACGATGAACCGCGCATAGAAATACGTGTACCGTTTATTGGCAAGGAAGAAAAATAATGGATCGACAAATGTGGCGGGAACTATTTTTCACGCTTCTCCTTGCCGCAATTCTTGGATTCGGTTATTCGTTTTTCACAAAGCAAGGTTATTTTTCAAGACCACCTGTTGCTGCCGAACAATCCAATTTGAAAATCGTTTCGTTGCCGGAAGCAAAAGCGGCATTCGATGCGCACTCGGCAACGTTCATCGATGCACGACATGAATTTGAATTTTTAGAGGGGCACATCCAAGGCGCCATCAATATTCCCTTAACTCATCTGGACCAGCACGCCAATCTTCTTGATCACATGTCGAAAGAAAACCGTTTGATCGTATATTGCGACGGCGTTGCATGCAATTCCAGCATTGAACTTGCCGCAAAATTATTGGAACACGGATTTTCTCACGTCGAAGTATTTTACGGGGGATGGCAGGATTGGACGAATGCAGGATATCCGATAGAACAATCGAACGATCATTCTCACAACGGTATAACAAAATAACGATGCGGATTCTCAAATTCATTTTTTTACATCCACTGTTTATACTTTTGCTTCGTGTTTTGCTCGGCAGCATTTTTATTATTTCCGGCTTAGATAAAATTGCGGATATGAATGCGTTCGTTCATGCCATTCTCAATTACCAAATTGTTGGAACCGGCATTGCCACTTCTGTTGCGACAATTCTTCCATGGTTAGAAATTCTTTGCGGCATAGGGTTGATCCTCGGAATTTATCCGCGCACGAGTGCATTCATGATCACAGCGCTGCTTATCATCTTCACCGTGCTTGTGAGTTCTGCGATGATCCGTGGGCTGGACATTAGCTGCGGATGTTTTACGCAGGATTCATCTGCGGCTAAAATCGGCTGGCAGAAAATTTTTGAAAATCTTATGATGATTCTGATGGGAATAAATCTCGCAGTCATAAAAGATTGGAAATTCGTCCTTGAAAACCAAAGATTTTTGAAAAAGTAACTTATAACCATCATTCTCAACACTATTCATTTTCTGATACTTTCTTTTTTATAAATTCTTTGCGTATCTTTTTATCGAGAACAATATTAAAGAGGAACGTAGGATGGTTTCGTTTGCATTCATCTTCCATTTACTGGGATTCGGTTTCATCACCACGTCGCTGACTGCCGGCTGGATTTTAGAACGCCATATCCGAAAGACGAACGATGGGAATCAAAAACTGCTCCTGCTTTCCGCCAGCCGTACCATCGGATTACTTTCGCCTATCGCATCCTTCCTAATGCTCATCACAGGAATTGCAAATATTATGAACGTCTTCGGCACATCGCTGAGCGTTCTCTATTCTGTCGGATGGTTAGATGCAAAAATAATTCTCTTTGCATTTATGTTAGTGAACGGTGCAGTCTTCGGCCCCATCCTGAGCCGCAAACGAACCAAACTGATTCAATCCATCGCTGCACAAACGGCTCCCGCTGATGCAGAAGAGACGGTGAAGATTTATGGGAAAAATCTTTCAACATTTTATTTCGTTCAGTCGTTGCTGCTGCTCGTGATTCTTTTTCTTTCGGTGTGGGGAACTGGAAAACATACCGGCATATTATAAGATAAAGCAACAAACCGTATGAAACTTCTAACACCAAATTACGTACACACAACATATAACAAATCACAAACAACATCATGAGGTATGTACTATGGATCATTCATTAGTGACCACCAACATCCAGCTCGATGGCTACAAAGTCGTAAAGAATCTCGGCGTTGTGCGCGGCATTGTGGTGCGCTCGCGTTCCCTGTTCGGCAACATCGGTGCGGGATTTCAAATTCTCTTCGGCGGCAATATTACGCTCTACACCAATCTGTGTGAACAAACTCGCCGCGATGCGTACGAGTTGATGATTCAGCACGCAGAGCAAATCGGTGCCAACGCGGTGCTTGCATTCCGGTATGATACGACAGAAATTATGGGCGGCGTGAGCGAAGTGCTTGCCTACGGAACTGCGGTAAAAGTAGAAAAGATATAATTAGAAGCTATCTCAAAAACGAATTGTCACTCCCGAATGCCTTTATCGGGAGTCCAGAGTTCTGGATGCCCGCTTAACATCCGCGGGCATGACACGGATGTTTATGTATATGACCATCTTTGAGATGGCTTGTAGTATTTTTTAGAATCGACGAACGATTCCCAGTATCGTTCACATTCTTATATCCGCCGATTTAAAAAATCTTCCACAGAGCAGCTTTGCATTGGTTGCAAGCACGCTCTATAATATAGAGCGGACGGATAATGCGGATTCCTTTTTTCACGGCAAGGCGCGCGCCGAGTTGTGTGCCGATGCTTTACCCTATTGCCATTCTAAATAAATGTAAGTAGCTTTTGTGCGTTGCAATGTTGTTCCCAGTGCATTTCATGCCGCGGTATATTAATAAAAGAGGATGTTCGTTTATGAAAAAAAATTGGTTATGTATTGTCATTTTTCTATTCTCCTTGAATTCATTTGGGCAAATGTTGCCGTATCAAAATCCGCAATTACGTTCTGAGGAACGTGCAACGGATCTGGTTTCGCGCCTGACCTCAAGAGAAAAAGCCGCGTTGATGTGCGACATCTCGGAAGCGATTCCGCGTTTGGGCATTAAAAAATTCAACTGGTGGAGCGAAGCGTTGCACGGGTACGCAAACAATACAGACGTGACGGTTTTTCCCGAACCCATCGGCATGGCTGCTTCGTTCGATGATGAATTGGTCTATCATATCTTCAATGCTGTTTCCGATGAGGCGCGTGCAAAATACAATGAATCCCAAAAGAACGGCGTTGAGAACAAGCGCTTTCTTAGCCTTTCCGTCTGGACTCCGAACATAAATATTTTTCGCGACCCTCGCTGGGGGCGCGGACAGGAAACATACGGCGAAGATCCGTATTTGATGTCGCGTATGGGAATTTCCGTCGTCAAGGGATTACAAGGCCCGGAAGATTCCCGTTACAAAAAATTATTAGCATGCGCAAAACACTTTGCTATTCATTCAGGACCGGAATCGTCCCGTCATACCCTCAACCTGAACGACGTGAGTCCACGAGATTTAAACGAAACGTATTTGCCGGCATTCAAAGCGCTTGTTCAGGAAGCCGATGTTCGCGAAGTGATGTGCGCGTATCAACGAATAGACGACGAACCGTGCTGCGGCAACAACCGCCTGCTGCAAAAAATTCTTCGCGAGGATTGGGGATTTAACTATATGGTCGTTTCCGACTGCGGAGCGATTTCAGATTTCTGGTTGAATAAAGTCTCGCCGGATCCCGTTCATGCGGCGGCAAAAGCCGTTTTAGCCGGCACCGATGTCGAATGCGGCTTCGACTATGCATTCTCTCGATTGCCGGATGCAATCGAAAAAGGATTGATGACCAAACAGGAAATCGATAAGCACGTCATGCGTTTGTTGATCGAACGGTTCGATCTGGGAGAAATGGATAATGATACGCTGGTGTTATGGTCAAAGATACCGATGTCCGTCGTCAATTGCGATGCACACAAAAAGCTGGCGATAGAGATGGCTCGCGAATCCATGACGCTTCTTCAAAATAACAATACTATTTTGCCTTTAAAAAAATCAGGAGAAAAAATCGCCGTCGTCGGACCGAATGCAAACGCTGAACCGGTGATGTGGGGAAATTATAACAGTGTTCCAACCCATACAATTACTGTTCTGGAAGGCATTCGTTCCAAACTGCCGGAAGATAAAATAATATACAACAAGGGCTGCGATTTGGTCGAAGCTACGACAACCGAAAGCATTATTTCAGAATGCTCAATTGACGGCAAGCCGGGAATAAAAGCCACGTATTGGAACAACGGTGATTTTAAAGGAGCGCCCGTTGCCACAGACCGGATGACTACTTCCATTACACTGACAACAGCGGGACAGCACGAATTCAGTACCGGCGTTCATCTGAAAGGATTCTCGGCAACATACCAAACCGCCTACACGCCGGCTCGCTCCGATGAAATTGTCATTCGATTGGAAGTGTTCGGCACGTATGAGGTGTTCGTAAACGGAGAATCGCTCTACAGCAGCAATGCATGGAGAATGGTCCCTGCCCGCATTCCTTTGAAAGTTGAAAAAGGAAAGACGTACAACATTGAAGTTCGTTTTGTGCAAGCACAGGATTGGGCGGACGCAAGCTTTTGTATGAACATCGGCAAAGAAACTGCATTGAATTACGACACACTTATCGAAAAATTAAATGGCATCGATGTCGTTATTTTTGTTGGCGGCATTTCTTCACGATTGGAAGGCGAAGAGATGGCGGTGCATCTGCCGGGATTTCAAGGCGGCGACCGAACCGATATTGAGCTTCCTGCCGTGCAGCGCAATTGTATTAAAGCATTGAAGGACGCCGGCAAAAAAATAATCTTTGTGAATTGCTCCGGTTCAGCAATCGGTTTGGTACCGGAAACACAAACGTGTGATGCCGTTCTTCAAGCATGGTATGCAGGTGAAGCCGGCGGACAGGCCATCGCCGATGTATTGTTCGGCGATTATAATCCATCCGGACATTTGCCTATTACCTTCTATAAGAATATCCAACAAGTACCGGCATTTGAAAATTATTCGATGAAAGGACGAACATATCGTTACATGTCCGATCCGTTATTTCCGTTCGGCTTCGGATTGAGCTATACGACATTTTCTATCGGCGACGCTCAAGTAAGTAAGACTACAATAAAAAATGACGAAAGCATCGATCTTACAATACCGGTTTCAAATACCGGCAAACGCGATGGAGCGGAAATCGTTCAGGTTTATGTGCACAAGGTGAATGATGTAGATGGACCGATTAAAACATTAAGAAGTTTTAAACGGGTTGATGTTGCTGCCGGAAAAACAAATCAAGTAACAATCACTCTACCATCATCTGCTTTCGGTTTTTTCGATACAGCTACTTCTAAAGTAGGTGTAACTCCGGGAGAGTATGAGGTTATGTATGGCAGCAGCTCCGATCCAAAAGATTTAATGGTAACAAAAATTACCATTCAATAAGAAAATTTATAAGGATGAAAATCGGATTATTTTAAAATGTTTTTATTCATTTTGTAATCATCAAAAGGATTGACCCGTTTTGAAAAAGATAGCAATAATCACAATAGGTATTTTGTTGGTAACGGTAAATATATTTGCAGAAAATGGCCATAGTCTTTGGCTGCGCGGCAAAAGCACAGGAACCGTGCACATTATCTGCTCAAAGAATTCAGCTGCTCTCAACATCGCACAGCAGGAATTAAAAATATTCTGGCAAGGGAAATCAGGTGCATCTCTTACACTCATCATCAAATCCGATCCGCTCATTCAAGGTGATGGTTTTAAATTAAGCGCCGGCAAAATTCAGGCAAATACAGATTTAGGTATTTTATACGGTGCATACGAACTGCTGCGCCGACAACAAACCGGAGAACCGATCAAGAAAGAAATTTTCAATCCTTCCTATCAACGGCGTATATTGAATCATTGGGATAACCTTGACGGAACAATAGAACGAGGATATGCGGGACATTCCATCTTCTGGCGCAAAGGAAAAGATTCTCTCGTTGTTACAGAAAAAGATAAACTATTATGGCAGGAATATGCACGCGCTAATGCTTCCATCGGGATTAATGGGGCTGTCTTAAATAATGTCAATGCTTCTCCGAAAATGCTGACAGGAGATATTCTCAACAGAGTGAAAGAAATAGCTGACGCACTTCGTCCTTATGGCATAAGAACTTATCTTTCAATTAACTTTTCTTCGCCGGCCATCATTGGCGGATTAAAAACTTCCGACCCGTTGGATCCTGAAGTAATCAATTGGTGGAAAGAAAAGGTTAAAGAAATTTATAATTTGATTCCGGATTTTGGCGGATTTTTAGTTAAAGCCAATAGCGAAGGTCAGCCGGGTCCGCAGGATTTTGGACGCACACATGCCGATGGAGCCAATGTCATGGCTGATGCTTTAAAACCCTATGGCGGAATTGTTATGTGGCGAGCTTTTGTATATAGTCCAAAGGAAAAGGATCGCGCCATGCAGGCATATTCGGAATTTATACCGCTTGATGGACAGTTTCATGATAATGTCATTATTCAGGTAAAAAATGGTCCGGTGGATTTTCAACCTCGCGAACCTTTCAACCCTCTCTTCGGCGCCATGAAAAAGACTTCTGTCATGCCCGAACTTCAGATAACCCAAGAATATTTGGGGCAAGCAATTCACCTTGTATTTCTATCAACAATGTGGGAAGAGTTCTTGCAAAGCGACACGTATCAGGAAGGCGTTGGCAGCACAATTGCCCGCTGTACGGATGGAAGTATTTATCCACAGAACAATACGGCCATTGCCGGTGTAGCGAATATTGGATTAGATACCAACTGGTGCGGCCATCCATTTGCACAGGCAAACTGGTATGCATTTGGTCGTTTGGCATGGAACAACCGTTTGACAAGTGGACACATTGCCGAGGAGTGGCTGAACCTGACGTTTAAACCCATTGCATTAGAAAAACATGCAGAGACAACGGCTCTTCCAATGAAATGGAATTTGAGTTTTCTGAAACCGGTAAAACAAATGATGCTTGAGAGCCGCGAAGCTGCTGTGGACTATATGATGCCTCTGGGATTACATCATATTTTTGCAGGAAATAATCATTATGGACCGGGGCCATGGTATGCACCAAAAGGGTTGCGGCCAGATTGGACTCCGCCGTACTATCATAAAGCAGATACAAATGGAATCGGTTTTGACCGTACACAAACCGGCAGCAATGCTGTAAGCCAATACCATGAGCCGCTGAATTCAAAATTTAATGATGTAAACACTTGCCCGGAAATGTATTTGTTGTGGTTCCACCACCTTCCATGGAATTATCAAATGAAAAGTGGACACTCCTTGTGGGAAGAACTATGCTACCGTTACGAAACCGGTGTAAAACAAGTACAGAAATTTCAGAAAGTCTGGGAGAAAGTACAGCCCTACATCGATCCGGAAAGATTTAAGCTTATTCAAAACAAGCTTAGAAACCAAGGTATCAATGCGCAGGAATGGAAAGATGGCTGCTTGCTTTATTTTCAGCAGTTCAGTCGGCTGCCAATTCCATCCGATATAGAACGCCCGGTGTACAATTTAAAAGATTTGGAAAACATGGATTTTTCAAAAAGTAATGAATGGCCCTGCAACAACCCATAAGCCCGCCAAATGGCGAGTAAATTTATTCCTGCGTACACAACCATAAAGGTTGCGCCTACCAATTCACGCCGCGGTAGCCGCAAGCAGAATAGAGATTAAACGCTTTCGCGTTTACCATTTTTATGCTTCCAGCTGCTCGCGACCGTGAAGGTCGCAGTTACCATTATATTAAATATTATAAATACTGTTAGTGAGAATATCCTTTACTTGACTTTGCCCTTTTTAAAATGACTATACCTTAGTGTTGATTTTGTGAATACTCAATTGATGTTTGGATCAAATATAATTGCCCAAGTTATATACATACTTATAATTTTACCGTCTTCTTTTCCAGGTGTGAATTTATATTTTTTCGCTAATTCGAGCGCCTTTTTATTAAACAGTTTATTGGTTGATTTCATAATTTTGAAATCACTCGCATTTCCTAATGTGTCAATAGTAGCCTTAATGTTTACTTTTTCTTTCTCTTTTGATTTGACATCAGAAGGATAACTAATAACCGGTTTATATATTATTTTAGGTGTTTCATAATAAGCATCGTGTATTATAAGACTATCTTTAGAATGAGACAATTGAACAGTATTCTTTTGATTCTGTGAAAAACAAAATGGACAAAATCTGATGGCAAGAGTAAAGAATATCTTATAGCGCATATTTCTATTCCCTATATTTAAGGGTTAAGAGGATATAAATATTTAATAACAGGATTATATAATTTTAGATTAAAGTTATCATATTTATGGCTTTGGTTAAATCCAGATACTTTAAATAATTGGTTTGCGGTTTTCCATGCACCTCCATTAAATTGGTTACCAAATACTAGTTTATCAAATGCTGAAGAGAACGCCGGATTTTCATTTGGACTACCGGTAATTCCTGGCAAATTAAGTTGCGAGGTAACAACGACTGCAGCTACATTAGCAGACACCTCACTTCCTATTGTTTGACTCCCTGGCCAATATTGATCGCTTTCATAAGCATGAAAACTTTCATGAGAAAAAGTAAAGGTTTCTGACATTGCATCGGTATTCTGGAAAGAAAGTATTCCACCAGAACCTGTTTCATCACTATTAGGTTGATATTGAGCAGTTTCTTTTTGATTCGGATCAACTGAAATTTTATAGACTGCCTTTGAATCAGATAAAGTTTTCCAAATCTTTGAGAAGAGTTGAGAATGCTGCATGTTTTGAATATTCTGATTGAAACCCTTTAATTGCGATGCATTTAATTGACTAACATCGATACTATCACCGTTCGGATCAATATTTTTAATTGGATTATCCAAGCCATAATTATACGGAGACCATGAAGGATATTTTGCCATCAACGGGTCCGGTGTACACCACCGTGCCGACCAAG
Source organism: Ignavibacteriota bacterium (assembly GCA_963790045.1). Lineage (GTDB taxonomy): Bacteria > Bacteroidota > Ignavibacteria > UBA10030 > UBA10030 > DATKMP01. The sequence goes on from CAWBMS010000008.1 coordinate 582,144, forward strand.
AATCAAAATATCTGTGAGCATAACTTGATGGAACAACTATGCATGCTAAAAGAACAACAAAGAATAAATACTTTATTTGTTTCATGTGTAAGTTCTTTCTCATAGCACGTTGAAACTGAGAGCTTTATACAGTTTATTGTTTATAAAATTTTTCTCCCTCCTGTAGAAGATATGACCAACTTTGAACTCCATTAATTCTTCGAATATTTAAGTTACCATTTTTAACAAAAAAATATATAAAAGGTGTATTCGGCAAAAAATCTATTTTCTTTTTCATAAAATAAACATTATCTGTGGCCACCAGTCTTACTGAGATGCTGATTTTATTTTTAAATTCTTTTGAATGGAAGAAAAAATCAGATAAAGCTTCAGTATTTTTCGAATTCGGTTTTAATGAAAGGGTATCATAATAGCTCTTTTTAACAATGGCAAATATTTGATCTTTTGTGTTTGTAATTTTCAAAGATGATATTTTTTCTTGTGATAACAATAAAAAAGGAATAAAAAGACAAAAAATCGCTGTAGACATTTTCATAATAACATTCTTTCGTCTTATTGGTACAAACTATTTATTATTGCATTTAATGGAGCAAATTCTAATGGCCTTAGTGGTGGAACAGGCTGCAAATGTCCATAGAGTTCATGTGCGGTCGTCTCTACTAAATAACCTGCCTATTTGATATTCCTTAGTTTTCGATTTTAAATAATCTTACGTTACAAATATTTCCTGTAGTGTCAAAACACATGGATACACCAATACACCCAGCCATCCAATTATATGCTCTTCCTCGAGGATGCCACGACGAATAAATACCTGATTTATTGGTAACTATCTTATTGTTTTCCAGCTGGGTTGGAAAAAAACGCAAATAAATATCTGCACGTAATTGTCGATGGAATATATGTCCAAAGGTTACTAGTAGTAAATCATTTTCGTTCCATAATTTCATTAATGGTTTATAAAAATCTATTCTGCCAGAATCTAATATTGTATCTTCTTTTGAATTAAATAATTTTCCCATAACATCTTTATTAGTAATTTGAAGACAATCAGTGGTATCGAAATGATCGTCATAATCATACGGTTCGATTGGCATTAAAGTGTCAGAAACAGCAAACACTAATAAACCATTTGTCGTAGGGGGATTTATTTTTAGATGTTCTTTTATTTCCCTCTTAATTTCAGGAGACTTACGTATCCATTCTATTGCTTTGAAATAATAAAAAGATTGATCTTGTCCGAATAAAGTTGACCCAAAAAACAAATAGAATAAAATTATTAAAAATATTTTTATTAATTTCATTGTGTTATCCAAGTGGGGTTAAATCTAATAACGTTACTTGTTGCTGGCAACCCATGACTTATCATGTTAAATGAAGCGGGTCCCAATGGTATATATGCCGCCCCACCAATTGACATAGCAGGGTATGTCATTCTTTGTCCATAAACACCACCCAACTGGCTACGGATAATATTCATTCGATCTTCTACGGGCCCGGGGGAACTTCCCCACGCCTTTGTTCCGTCAGAAAGTCCACCACCTACAAGAGTGTGTGATAATTCATGGAAAAACGTCATTGCCCAACCCATTGTTGTTGAATTGACGCCAACAGAACCATTAATGAACGACTGAACTTCTGCCGGATTTATTGACATCATTAAACCGCCAATTTGAGCACGCGAACTTTTATCTGAATTAAACGATAAATGTGCGACGTCTGGTGCATCTATACCACTTATTAGCAAATTTCTTGCCTCTGCACTACCTATTTGATTTCCATTTTCATCTGTTGCAATTATAGGATTTCCGTTGCTGTCCTTTGCATATTGTAAAAGGACTGTTCCGTTACTACCAGAAGCTGTAGTTACCGTAAGCCCTGTTTTATGTTGTGCATCTGCAATGATATTATTTAATGATTGTGCATCTTGTTGTTGAGCTCTTGCAACATCAACGCTGTCTCCATTCGGATCGATATTCATTATCGGGTTACATAATCCGTAATTATATGGCGACCAAGAAGGATATTTCTGAGCTAATGGATCGGGTGTGCACCATCTCGCAGACCACGAATCGAAATATCTGTGCGCGTAACTTACTTGCATGAAAGTAAATGCGAAAATAAAAACTGTTGCAACATATTTAACCGACTTCATAAAAACACCCTTATAATATGTCGCTATTACCACCACGAGTTGCGACACTATTTTACTTGCGGAATATATTCATTGTTTTCATCGACTGTATTAATATAATTGAAAACCTTTCTTATGCTGCCGAGATGATCTGTGTATTAAAATCTTCATAAAGCAAAATTAGTCTGTTTCTTTTTCTTTAAAGTATTTGAAATACTTTTTTGATGTTAGTTTTTGATCTCTTATATAGCTCAATACTTTATTACTATTGCCTTCGACGAATGACACACAATCAACTATTTGATGAACAATATCATCATTATTAATCTCATCCAATGTTTTAAGAGACTTATTCAAATCCCTACAGAAATAACTTGAAAAATCAATATTTAATTTTTCTGACACTTCAGCGTTAATTTTAAAAATATTATTTATTCGTATCTGAATAAAAAATAGTGAGGTAGAAGGAGATCCTTTCAATAAGGATTTATCAACTTTCAAAAGTTTTTTAACGACGTTTATATCTCGTCTAATTGAAATTCGATCCTCGTTTGAAAGTTGATCATAATTGTTTAAGAATATATTTACTTTTTTAATCGTAGTATTTTGTGAAGCAATGTCAAGCGCAGCTATAGTTGTTTCTTTATTTGCTTGCGCCGCGAATAAATGATGGTTTAAAAAAATAAATACTATACAAAATATTATTTTCTTCATACTTAACCTCAAACTAATTTAGTGACTTCACAACTTCTTGAATGCTTTTTACAGGAATTGGATTTACTGGCAACGGAACATCTCCACCTCGTGTAATAGATACTTTTTTGGCAGATGTTATAAACTATCACGCCTGTTATGATAAGCGGAAATAATAATATTTGCCAGTTCATAATAATCCTTTCACACGCTTTTTTCTTATCATTGCGATCTCATTCTTTTGTAAGATAAGGATATTTGTAAATCAATAGATGTCTTTGCGATCCCGACGCAGTCGGGAGAAGCAATCTCAAGTGTCATCAAGAACTCGGTACCATCGATGTCCCCGCAAAGCTCCGCCAAACAGATGGCGAATAAACCCGCCACACAGACGTCGGGCAAGCGGAGCTTGGTGACGAGGATAACAAAAGCATCATTCATTTTACAAGAACATGTAAAGGACCTAATACCAATCGTTTCAATCCCTGTTCAAATTTAAAAGCATTTTTTTCGCTAAACCCCGATTTGTATAATTCCTTAAAATTTACATTTGTAAATAACCCATCATCAATATAATATCCTATGTAAATTAAAAGATAACGCGATGCGATATTATTATAATCTTCTGTTGCAATAGGAACTCTGCAAATCTGTTTTTCTTTTTCCTGCATTGTTTCTATTTTGATTCTATATTTAAAATGGAAATCATGATTCGGAATAAGACTAAATAAAGAAAGGGGTTGTATGCGACCGAGTTCTACCATCCAGTCTCCTCCTTCATCTATGACAAACCAACATACAGAATCAGAACAAGCATGTAAATGATCAGGTTTAAACAAAAAAACAGATCGAGCACTATCTCTGTTTTTAATATCGAGAGAAAGAATAAGTGTATCTCCAACTTTTAAAATGGTCTTGTCAGCACTCATCCTAAAAAATACTTTTGTTGTTTGATCTTCAAACGTTATAGTATTTTTATCTTGACAATATCCCATTGATGTAAAGAGTATAAAAATTATCAACAAATAACGTTTCGACATTTGGTGTTTCTCCTTCTAAGGAATAGGTATCACAGGATCTGTCGATGTACCACCGAAACAGGTTTTATTAGCTTCTGTATGGGCTTGTTGATAACCTTCACCCATTATTGTCCTTTCAATATTTTCAATAAGTTCATGCCCAACAATCTGTCCGGTAGATAGATTTGATCCATCATTCGATCTAAGCCATCCTACAGCATTTGAAACTTGCACATATCCCTCGTATCCCGGTGGAGGCCTTAAACCATGCGGTGCTATAGATTCCATTGCTGTACCTGCATAACGTGAGGTCGTTGAAGCATTAGAAGTGGCTCCTTCAATCACCGGAGTTTTTGACTTTGCAAATATTTCAGTTGTACTAATGTTTAAATTTTCTTTTCCCGTTATTTCAAGCCCAATTTTCTTTATTCCATCTACACCTATAATAAGTTTATCAAGAAAAGCATTACTACCACTCTTGTAACCGTCTCTGTTAATTTGAACAAATCCATTAACCAATGCGATTCTTTTTGCATCCGAGCCAGCCTGCGATTGTAAATATGATAGTCCTTGATTTGCATATTGTCCAACCACTGCGACTGAATCTCCGTTCGGATCAACATTTTTTATTGGATTATTCAATCCATAATTATACGGAGACCATGAAGGATATTTTGCCATCAACGGGTCCGGTGTACACCACCGTGCCGACCAAGAATCAAAATATCGGTGAGCATATCCTACTTGAGCAGTGAAGCTTGCCAAAAGAACAACAAAGAATAAATATTTTATTTGTTTCAAGTGTGAACTCCTTCCCGTTATTTAATATTGTCCCGTTCGTTTAAATTTTTCAATCGATACCGCCTGTTTGATAAAAAACTCTTTCGGAAACTTCAAAACAATTCCCATCTGCTTCGCTTTCGCCTTTAATTTATGTGAAAGGTCTATTATCTGCAATATCTGCTTCCCGTAACTGTTGTCGATGGATACAATCTCTCCCATCATCTCCGCTTCATCATTCTGGCGTTGTATGTCGGGAGATATATGATTGGTAACTTGCGGTGCATCCATCGTTGCGTCAATGTTATCTAATATTTTCGATGCAGGAGTTTGGGGTATAGGATTACCACTCTTTGTTAATTGTACGTATTGGTCTAACGACATGACAGGTTGCTTCGGTTGAAGATTCGGATTGGCTCTAACTTGCGGCGAAAACTGGTTCTCCGAATGCCGATTCACAACACCATATTCTCTTTTTACTTCTTGTATTCTCTCATATCGAGTGCTGTCTAATTCTATCGCTTTCTCACGATAATATTCACCCAGATTCCAGTATGCTCCGGCATACGTTGTATCATACTTTAAAATTAACTGCGTGTAATAGATCGCTTTATCCAGATCATTTTTCTTCTCTTTAAAATATCGCGCATTTGCATCAAGTAATGATGCGATATATTCTTTATTGGTAAGTGTTCTTTCATACACTCCATTTTTTATCGCTTTCTTTGTTTCTCCTGCATCTCTTGCATATCGCCACGTTGGGATATATCCTCCGCCGCAGGTCGCTTCAATATTATCTTCCTTTAATCCTTTTTGAATATAGCGGCAGTAAAAATGTTTGGCGCTTCTCACGGGTTTGATCGGCCAGCCAAGCCGTTGTGCCAAAACAAGATGAAGCATCGGCATCGTAACGCATGAGCCGAGCTTGGTGGCAATATATCCATTCAGGAATTGGTCAATGGTGCTGTCTGCATCAAGGTCGTCAAGATTGTAGGTAAAAGTAATAGAATCATTCCACCATCCCGCGCGATACAGATAAGAGTTCATCAACGATATACGAGTCAATGGATCGGTAACGCCTTTACTATAATCTTGAATTCTGGCAACCATATAATCAATGATGTAATTAAAGCGATTGATATTTAACTGCGGATAAGCATCTTTTGCCAGAACAAGACAGGCAGTTCCGAGATCAATACTGTCTTCCGGCATGGCAAGTATCTGTTCAATCGTAATTGTTGAATCAATCTTCGGTTGAGCATACAGAGATGTACCAAACGATATGATGCTAAGAAATAATATTTTTATTGCAGTATTCACCGAATCATCCTACAAAATACTTTTCAAACTTGCACCTACCCGTTCGGGTAGTTTTGTATGAAAATATTTTAATCTTTAGCTCCCACTTTCCCTATCTCCTTTTTCACCATGTAACCCTTTATAATCTGTTTGAACTAAATTTATTTGGTGAATCCTTAAATGATTTTATGCAATTCTAATTAAAAACGCAAATTAAATTTCATTGGTTTATATCTTTCAATCTATCACTGATTTTTATTTCTTCTTAACACTTGATTTTCTTCCGGCTTTGCTCTTACCGTGGGTTATAATAGTTGAGAGATAAAAAGAGAAAGCAGACTTCCGTCATAGCGTGTGATATTGCCTATAGAATAATCCGCTTTTATTTAAGTGGAGATGGTATAGCGTAAAACCGTCTTTAACTTTTCCTTTTCAGTTCGGTGTGCATTGGTGTCACCTTTTCAAAGTAGCTCTGCTTTTGCACGGATACTTTGAAAAGATTTCCTAGCGTTCAGTTGAGCATAGTCTTTGCGAGCAAGCGCAGCGAGTGAGATTCATTTGCGTTTCTATTGAGGGCGTTGGGAACAAGACGAGAGATATGAACAATAACTACGGTAGCCGCAGGACCAGCCAAACGGCGGGTAAATTTATTCCTGCGCTCGCAACCGTAAATGTTGCGGCTACCTTTGGTAAAGAACCTTGCGAAGGTTGGGAACCTTCGCAAGGTTTGTACGGCTTGACAAACGGTCTGTGTCTTGCTATATTAAAGGTGTAAGTTGCGCAAGCAAGTTACACGAATTGAAAACTTAATTCGAAAATAGCCTCTTATAGAGAAAGGCAGAGGGAACAGGCCCGTTGATGCCTTAGCAACCGGTCCCGATAAAATCGGGATGCTGGTGCTAAAACCTGCCCCGGCATTCGTCGTGGGAACGATAAGAGAAGATGCTCAAACGCCTCTTCAGGAAATCTTCCCGACGAGGCATTTTCGTTTTAGAGAAGTTCTATCTAAAGCAGGAGTATCGCATGAGAACCAAAGTAACCGTTTGTTTGCTGCACGGGCGCAGTGAACACAAAAAGATTTTATTCAAAGAAAGCTGCGAACAATGAAAATTTTAAAATTCGGCGGCACTTCTATCGGCAGCGCGGAAAACATTCTCACAGCTGTCGGCATTATAGAAGAAGCGCAGCAGCGCGGCAGCGTTGTTGTCGTGGCGTCGGCAATGTCCGGTGTTACCAATCAATTGATCGAAGCAAGCCGCCTTGCGCACAAAGGCGATGAATCGGTACATTCAAACGCTGAACAACCTGCATCTTCTTCATAGCAGTACCGCCACAACGCTTCTTGGCTCAGAAGATTCGCCAGCCCTCGCATTCATCGATAAAGCATTTGTCGAGATAGAAGATTTTATAAAGGGAATCTGGATTTTAGGAGAACTGACAAACCGTACATTAGATTATGTGGTCAGCTACGGCGAACAGCTTTCGTGCAATATTCTTGCAGCAGCGTTAACGCAGCACCATATTCCTGCAGAGTATGTCGATAGCCGGAAACTCATCATAGATATTTGAATTATAGTTCCGCATCGGTCAATTTTGATTTGACGAACTGGAATATTCTGAATTATTTTCGGGATAAAAAATCCGTTCAGGTTGTTACGGGATTTATCGCACTCGGTCCAAACAACGAAACCACAACGCTCGGCAGAGGCGGCTCGGATTATACGGCTTCCATTCTTGCCGCCGCGCTTCAAGCAGATGAGATTGAATCCTGGACAGATGTGAACGGCGTTCTCACCGCCGATCCGAGAAAAGTTTCCAATGCCTTCTCTCTCGAATCGCTGACCTTTGAAGAAGCAATTGAGCTTTCCCATTTCGGCGCAAAAGTTATCCATCCGCCGACAATGCTGCCCGCCATGGAAAAGAATATTCCCATCCGCATCCGCAATACGTTTGAAAAAGAATTTCCCGGTACGGTGATTTCCAAACAGGCGCAGGAATCCGACCGCTTCCCTGTGAAAGGCATTGCCTGCATCGATATTACTGTATTGTTGTTGAAAGTCAGCAGCGAAAGCTCGCTGCAAATTTCCTCCATCGCATCGCGCATCTTTGAAACGCTGGCGCTGTCAGAAAATCCATGTACTGCTGACGACGCAATCTTCTTCCGAACCGAGCATCTGCATTGCCGTTGCGCCGCAAGACGCGCGCACCGCCCGCGAATTATTGCAAATTGAATTCCGCGTACAATTTCACAGCAGGCAAATTCATGCCATCACATCGGAAGACAATCATTCTGTCATCGCCATCGTCGGCAACCACGTGCAAAATGTCCCGGACGTAATCGGAAAAGTTTTCTCCGCGTTGGGGCGAAACGGTATTACGCCGGATGCGCTTTAGGTACGCTTTCTTCCGCCACCGCATCCTCGCACTCGTTATTGCACAGCGCGATCTGAAAAAAGCAATGTCGGCACTGCACGATCAATTGTTTCTTTCCAATTATAAAACGCTCAATCTGTTCTTCTCGGTCCCGGATTGGTGGAAACAGCGCTGCTCAATTTATTGCGGGAACAATCCGACTATACACGCATGGCATTGCGAACGCATATCAACGTCATCGGCATTGCCAACAGCAAGAAGATGGTTTTTGTATGAACAAGGAATCGATATTACTGACTGGCATTCGTTGCTCACAAAGAGCAGTGAGCAATCCGAATCTCTTGTTGTCTTTACACAAAGAGTAAAACAGATGAATGCGGCAAATTCTGTTGTAGTCGATTGCACGGGTATCGAACCTGCCGGGCCAGCATTATCTTCCGTTTTTGGAAGCAAGTGTTTCCCTTGTAACACCAAGCAAGATCGCCAATACAAAATCTTGTACAAATTCTATCAACAGTTGCGTGAATCTGCGCAGCGCCATGGCGTTCAATTCCGTACAGCACAAACGTCTGCGCCGCTTTGCCCGTCATCGAATCGATTCAGAACATTATTCACAACGGCGATACCATCGAGAAGATTGAAGCGGGCACTTTTGGGAACACTCAGTTTTATTTTCAATCAGTTCAAGGCAGGGACCTTGTTTATGTACAGCGGTGATAGAAGCACAAAAGCGCGGATATAGTGAACCCGATCCGCGGATCGATTTGAGCGGAACGGGTAATGTTGCTCGCAAGCTGTTGATATTGATTCGCGAAGCAGGATTCCCAAATGGAATACGAAGATATTCATATCGAACCATATTTACCGGAGGCCGTGTTCACCAATAATGATTTTTCCGCCGCTGTTCAAGGTGCAGATGAAGCATTTGCAACAGCGCAAAAGTACACGCCGAACAATCGGGCAAATGCAACTTGTGTATCTTGCACGATTTCAAAATGGCAAAGCGACCATCGGCCTGGAAGAAATTCCGAACGACCATCCGTTCGCACATCTGACCGGCAACGACAACATCGTTGCGCTGACCACACGCACGTTGTATCGCATGCCGCTGGTGGTTCGCGGCGGAGGCGCGGGCGCGCCGTTGACTGCCGCCGGAATTTTTAACGATTTGTTGTTCTTATCGCATTCTATCAATTGAGGATTGTATGAGCGTTGTCATTCCCAAAATTGATCATGCCCGCACAACATTGGAACAGCGCGGCGTCATCTGTCTTTCAGATGACGAAGCAAACCGCGCAGATATTCGACCGCTGCGCATCGGCATCCTCAATATTATGCCCAAAGGCGAAACTGTACGAGCCGTATCTCCTCTTTCCGTTAAGCAGAACGATTATCCAAATCGAACCTATCTGGCTGCGGCTGCACACGCACAAATATAAAACGACGGATCAATCGCATCTTGATAAGAACTACGACTATTTTGAAAACACGATTGCGCATGCACCGTTAGACGGATTAGTAATAACCGGAGCACCAGTCGAAGAATTGCGGTATGAAGATGTGAATTATTGGAATGAAGTTACGACCATTTTGAATTACGCTAAAAACAATATCACCTCCACGCTCGGCATTTGTTGGGGCGGGTTGGCGCTTGCCAAAATGCTGGATATTGAAAAAGAAACTAACCCGAAAAAACTTTTCGGCATGTTCGAAACGTATAATCTTGATCGCACGCATCCGATCACAGGCGAAATGGACGATGTGTTCTGGTGTCCGCAAAGCAGACATTCGGGAATTTCCGACAAAGTATTAAAAGAGGAAGCACGGATGGATGGACGGATTTAATTTGCTGGCACATTCGGAACATGGCTGGCTACTCGATTTTTGAAAGCGCCGATCGACGATTCTTGATGCACCTTGGTCATCCGGAGATACGAAGCATTGCGATTAGTGGAACAAACAAGCGCGATGCAGCGCTCGGACGGACTGAATGATTCTGCCTCCCGCGAATGTTGACGTTGAACATCCGCGCAACCGCTGGCGCAGCCACGGGTTAGAATTTTTCTCGCAATGGGTTCGCTACAAAATTTACGAACCGACACGCTGGGGAAAATAATTATTTTCTGCGATAATACTTCTTGGGAACCACTTCAATATATATC